>JBEHYT010000001.1:0-354130 GCA_048498035.1 Bacteroidota bacterium
TAAAATAGCGCCTCTAAAACCCCTAACTTAATCATTGTCAACCCCAGTAAAATCAAACCTGACTTTTACCGGACAACAGTGATGTGAAAATGTGCTAATGGAAATGAGGAGATGTAAATTAGAGATAGGGAAAATGAGAAATACTTTGTTTTGTTTTCCCGTTTTTAATTTTTATCTATTCACTATTAATTTGAATATGTGCTAATTAATTCATTAATTCGGCGATTCGATGATTCGATAATGGAAGACAAACGGCTGATGTGGAAATGTGCTAATTAATTCATTAATTCGGCGATTCGATGATTCGATAATGGAAGACAAACGGCTGATGTGCTAATGTGGAAATGTGAAAATGTGCTAATGTGAAAATGAGAAAGCAAATGTGCTAATTTGAAAATGAGAAATACTTTGCTTCGTTTCCCGTTTTTAATTTTTATCTATTCACTTTTCATCTTCTCTTGGGCTTTGTAATTCATTCTCATTATTCGCAAGAACGATAATTTTAACTGCCCGATAAAAATAGATACAGAAATAAGAAGCGCCTGGAGACATTTTCCAGGCGCTTCTTTTAATGTATTTACAGAATGGATTGCATCCGGGAAAAGAACAGGCGTTGGGCAAAGGTGCTGTTTACAGACATTCCGACGCTGAAAACTGTAATTTCCCAGATTAGTTTTATGTTTTTCATTGTGCCAGTTTTGATTGGTAATTCAGCGCAGGGTTTAATTTGTTAAGCCAACATTGCGCCTTCTGTCAGGTTTTCCTGGATAATGCGGAATCGATCGCTGCTCAGTTCTTTCTCGGCTACGTCCAGCAACAGGTTAAAAACAGGCTGGGGCGCGTTTTTCTGTACTACTTTCAGCCATCCGGTGATCTCTACATTATTCATTCCCTTCATCATCCATTCAAATGCTCCCGAAGCTTCTGCCGGAGGAATGGATGCCACGATCTGCTGATTGATCCCGATGATCTCCTGGTCTGTGTAAAAACGCCACAGTCGTTCGTTCAGGACGGTTTCTTCCTTGTTCATATGCTCCAAATTAAATGCCATAAAGGCGATGAAAGCATAGTGAATTGCTAAACCTGACTCCAATTTGGCTTCAGCCGTTGCAGCAGCCTCAAATTCTGTTACCAGTTGGCGAAGACGTTCGGCCAGCTCGTGATCTTCTACGTGTTCCTGTTCGAATGCGTCAACCAGTGAGGGTTCATATTGGACAATTGCGGGTAATACAAAGCGGTCTTCATGTTCTGCATGGCCGTCAAAATAGTCCATCACGAATTTTACGCGTGCAATGGCCAGTTCTGCTTCTTCGGGATTGGCAAAATTGGTTTGCTGGATCAACAGGGCTGAATCATAAAGGAGGGCGCGGAGCGCTTTGTGAATCTGATTAAAAATGTTGTAACGCATCTTGATAAGATTTAATGATCAATGATTTAAGATCAAATATCTGCTGCGGCAATGCGGGTGGCAATAGGAGTCTGTATGAATTGCCAAAACCCGACGATGAACCTGCCGGGAGCCCCTTTTCCGGTTCCAGTTCATTCACCGTTTTAACCAATTCATACCTGGGATGCCCTTCCTGTACCCCGGAAAGCACAATTTGCCGCGCAGAGAGGTATATTTGAACTACAAGCAATCATTGTTGAAGCGCTACGTTTTTTATATTTTCTTCCTGTTTTGCGCCTGTTTCCGGCTGGATGCCCAGGAATTTGTGCGCTATTCA
The DNA here is from genome assembly GCA_048498035.1 of Bacteroidota bacterium. Classification (GTDB taxonomy): domain Bacteria; phylum Bacteroidota; class Bacteroidia; order Chitinophagales; family Chitinophagaceae; genus CADEDV01. The sequence continues at coordinate 1,725 of JBEHYT010000001.1, forward strand.
TTTACACACTACGGTCCTTCAGCCGGGCTTGGCTCCAACGAGGTTACTTCGGCCGTACAGGATCATGACGGCTATATCTGGATTGGCGGCATCAGCGGGTTACAGCGGTTTGACGGATTCCGGTTTCTCAACTTCAGGCATGAAGAAGGCAATTCAAAATCCATTCCGGGGAAATATGTACAACAACTGCTTGTAGATAAAAAACATCGCCTGTGGATGTGTGTAGGTGAAACGCAGGTGGGGTACATGGACACCCGGACGCTGGAGTATCATGATGTGCCGATTGAAACAAAGGAGCATAAGGGGTACATCAATCACCAGCGCTACCTGGTGGAAGACAATGATGGCAATATCATCCTCATTTATATCCAGGGCGAGTATGTAACGCTGGATGAAAACACACAACGTTTTTCTTATAAGAATAATTTCCTGAATGAGCCGGCCGGGTGGTTGATTTCGGACCTGGTCCAGATTCCCGGGACAAAGAAATATTGGATAGGAACCAACCAGGGTCTTGTTTTATTTGACAGAAGTTCAGGCATGATGAGCTATGCGGGGCACAACCTGGCGAAAGATCCTATGCTGGAAGCCTGGGGCACCGAAACCTGGGCACGTAGTTTCCTGCTGGATCACCAGGATCGTCTCTGGTTTTATAATTGGAAGCTTTCCATCCCGCAGGTTTATTGCTGGGATATCCGCAACAAAAAGCCCGTGCTCGACGGGTACAACTTTTTCGGCGTTTTAAAAAGCTATCATGAGTTTAACGAGTTGATTGAGCAGAAAGATGGTACGATCTGGCTGCGTGGGCTGAATGTGTTTGCCCGCTACCGCGAAAATGAGAAGCGATTTCAGCCTGTATACAATGTGTATGAAAATGAGCAGAGCATTTATTACTCCAATGTGCAGGACCTGATGGAGGACCGCGAAGGTAATTTGTGGGTTTGTACCAATAACAATGGCGTGTACCGGTTTAATCCTTCTTCCCAGTTTTTTACTAATGTGCGGCCACGGAATCGTGGCACGCCCACCCTTTTTTCTGATGGCGGAATGATGTCTTTTACAGAGATGAAAGATGGTACATTGCTGGCGGGGTCCTGGGGCACGGGACTGTATCATTTTGACAGGAACCTGAATATGATCCCACTTAATATCCGTGGAATTGGGGAGGTGTACTCACCCTCCATGTGGGATATCTGTCGCTCCCGCGATAGTAATACGATCTGGATGGGCTCGCAGCCCGGGATCTATCGGCTGGATGAAAAAAAACGGCAGGCTACTTTTTATAATCCGCCGGCCCTTGGTGGAAGAACGGTACGCCAGTTGCGGGAAGACCGATTTGGTAATCTTTGGGTGGGAACACAGAGCCTGGGGTTGTGGAAATGGACTGCGTCAAAAGGGAAATCTGATTTCAATGCCGGCCTGGAACCTATCCGGGATGTTGACTCAACGTTAATACACCGTATCCGTGTAGACAGTAAAGGATATGTATGGGTAACTACTATGGGCAAGGGCGTGTATATGATTGATCCTGCCACCAACCGTACCCTCGCCCATTTTGGACTTACTGAAACCGGTGGTCACAAACTTCCGTCGAACAACGTTCCGGAGGTAATGGAATATGATGATTCAACCATGGTGATTGCCGTGGATGGGTTGTTCCTGGTTGACCGGCGCACAAAACGGATTACGCGGGAGATCAGGTTGCCGCAGTCTGTAGTAAGCTCGATAGCTGCCATTGAGCGGGATAGCAACGGTTATATCTGGATGGGAACCACTGCGGGTATTTACCGGGTAAGTTTAAAAACGGAGATTTTTATTCATTTTGACCGGCTGGATGGAATTGCCAATGATTATTTTACACAGGCTGCATCGTACAAGATGGCCGATGGCCGTATGGTCTTTGGTGTAGATAACCAGTTCCTGATCTTTGATCCAAATCGTGTGCGTATTGATATGGCTGCGCCGAAAATGGAAATTACCGGCTTGCTGCTGATGAACGACCGGTTGCTATTGGATTCGTTGAATAAGCGCAAAAAGGTGGAGTTTTCTCCCGATGAAAATTCGGTAAGTTTTGAATTTTCGGGACTGGTCTACAATGGCATTTACATTGTAAAATATATGCTGGAAGGATTGGATAAAGACTGGAAGCGTGCTGACGGGTCCAATAGCGCAATTTATTCCTATCTGCCCCCGGGCACTTATACATTTAAAGTGCGAAGTGAAGATGCGGAAGGGCGCCCGTCGGAAACAACGGAATTTACGTTTCATATTCTTCCGCCATTTTGGAAAACATGGTGGTTCCTCGGACTTGTTGTGTTTGCGCTTACGGCCGGGTTGTTCTGGTTGGATAAGTTGCGCCTGCGGCGCCTCAAAGACACAGAAAGTATCCGTACCCGGATTGCTACCAGTCTTACTGAAGACATGAGTAATTCACTGGCAAATATTAATATTTCAAGTGAGCTGGCACGCGCTAAAATTGATGCGGATGTACAGCGTGCGAAGGAATACATCGGCCAGATCAGTGATACCAGCAACAGGATGGTACAGGCTATGTATGATATGGTGTGGAGTATCGACCCGTCAAATGATACAATGGCGGATACGCTGGACCGTATGAAAACCTTTGCAGCTGAAACGGAAAACAATTATCCAATCAACATTGATTTTGATGTAGACATTAAAGTGCAGCAATTGCGTCTTGACATGGAAAAACGGTATGAGTTGCTGAGTATCTACAAGGAAGCGATGGACAATGCCTGCAGGCATTCTTCCTGCCGGTATATCAAGATCAATATTCGCTACAGCAATCACCGCCTGGTGATGATGGTGGTAGATGACGGAAAAGGTTTTGTAATGACGGAAGCGGCAATGCTCGGTCGCGGCATCAGCGATATGCGGAGGCGCGCCGGTGCAGTGCAGGCTATTCTATATGTGGAATCGGAAATTAATACCGGAACCGTAGTTAAACTGGATATGCCGGTGTAGCGTGGTTTATTTTCCCATCCATCTTTTGAAATCAGTTACCTTTTCCCGGCTTACGATTGATTCTTTATCAACGGCAGGCTTTAGATTTAACAAGAGCCGGTTGCCAAAATAATCATGGATCTGGTCGATGCTGTTGACGGAAACATAAAACGAACGGCTGATGCGAAAATAGCGGTCGGGATCCAGCATTTCCTCCAGTTCATCCATGGTGTAGTCAACGACAAATTTTTTGTTATCGGTTGTTTTGAAAAAATTCAACCGTCCGTCGCTGTAGAAATAGGCGATATCATTTACTTCGACGCTCACCAGTTTTTGGGCGTGTTTTACCAGGAAACGTTTCCTGAATTCGCGTGGTTGTAATTTTTCCTGCAATTCCTTTACCAGGTTATCAACGCTCATGGCGTTGGTATTGCTGGTGCTGCCAAACATACTTTTGAGATTCCGGAATTTATCAATGGCCACCTGCAGGTCTTCTTTTTGAACGGGCTTCAGCAGGTAGTCAATGCTATTCACTTTGAATGCTTTCAGTGCATACTCGTCGTATGAAGTGGTGAAGATCACGGTACTTTTTACCTCCGTTTTGTCGAAGATCTCAAAGCTTTGTCCATCGGCCAGTTCAATGTCCATTAGGATCAGGTCCGGCGCGGGATTGGCCTGCAGCCAGTCTACCGAAGCGCGGATACTGTCGGTAGTACCGACGATTTCCGCATCAGGATCAACGGTTTGTAAGGTTTTACGCAGTTTCTTAACTGCCAGTTCCTCATCTTCTATGATCAGCACTTTCATGTTGGTGGTTTTGGTTATGGAAACACCAAATTACAACCATTCCCAACGTTACAAAACAGTGTGGGTACTGCCTGGGGATCGGTATGCATGAATTGTCAATTTTCGGTATGGGTTGCAGAAAGCGGTGGGGGGATGAGGGGCACCACTACGGAAAATTCGCGGGAGTCGTCGCGAACCGTTATTTCTTCCTGGCGCATCAGCCTGTATTTATTCACGATATTGGTTAGTCCAACTTTATTGGACGATACCATACGGTCTTTTCGCTGCAGGTTGTTGCTGACTACCAATCTGCCACTGTTCGTGGTCATTATCAATATCTTAAGCGGGCTGTCACGGAGGATCATGTTATGTTTCACGGCATTTTCCACCAGCATTTGCAGGGTCAGCGGTGGCAGCTGGTATTCGTAATAGCGTTCGTCGATGATCGTTTCCAGGTCCAGCCCGTCACCATAGCGGGTTTTCAGCAGGTGAAAGTAGGACTGGATAAATTGCATTTCCCGCTCCAGGGTGGTGAGACCATCTTCATTGTTGCGCAGGAGGTAACGGTACACCTTGCTCATTTCATCCAGGAATTTTTCTGCCTGGTCGGGGTCTTCGCTGATCAGGGAAGAAAGGGAGTTGAGGCTGTTAAACAGAAAATGCGGGTTTACCTGGCCTTTAAGTCCTTCCAACTGGCTTTGAAGGTTTACTTTTTTCAACTGTTCTGCTTCATCCACCATTTTTCGCCATTTTTCAAAAAACAGGGCGCCTTCATTAAAGCTGGTGGCCACCAGGTTGCTGGCAACGCCAACGGCAAGTACCCAGGGGTAGTTTGTCATTTTTACATCCAGTGCGGCAACATTCAGATAATCATACCCGTAAAATACTGTTGTAATGGCGATGATTGTGATCAGCATATAAGCCAGCAGGCCCAATCCCACCCGTTTAAAAGTGTCTCCATAATTGGGAAAGCGGTTGATGAGAATACTGGCCACCATGCCACAGAGTATGTACACAATAAAGAATACGATAAAGGTGATGAGTGTGGGAAAAAGAAACTGCCGCCATCCTGAAAAATAGGCAGAGCCAAAGATGGCGAGGTTGAGGGCGATGGCGATGAATGGCATGATGATAATGCCGATCCATTTTTCCTTACTGCTGTAATTCAGCATTTTGATATTGTATAAAAAGCCGATCATCTGCCTCCTTTACAAAATAGAACCGGTAGGTTACAATTGGGGTAAAGAGGAGAATGAACTGTTGTTTTTCGACGATGAATTGTTTTTTTCTGCGTTCGGCTGTTAAGATACGTAATTCAAGGCATGACGGGAAGACCCGCATAATTCGGCAGAGGAAGAAAATGATTAATGTGGAAATGTGATTAATGTGCTAATTAATTCAGTAATTCGGTGATTCGGTGATTCGATAATGGAGGGAAATACAAATATGCTAATGTGATTAATGTGAAAATGATGAGAAATAGAGAAATGTGGAAATCTGAATCTTTTTCGGCTTTAATTTTTTATCGATTCACTTTTCACTTTTTTGCTGTCTGTTTACGGATACAGGCTGTTTGATGACGGTGCAATTGTTCGTCTGGCTATTTATTAAATCTTGCAGTGGTATGGCTCAGGGTTAAAAAACAGGGCCGGTAAAAGCACAGTTTTAAAGCGATCAATCATGAAAAAGAGTTTAGCCATCGTTATTCTAATATTGCCTGGCATTTTTTCCCTGGCACAGGTCAGCATCAAACCGGGTGACAAAGCGATTAACACAAAGCTTGTAAAGGAAGGAACGGAAACCATGGGTTATTTTATCGTAAAAGATGCTAACCCGTATGAGGTGGCAAAGTATACCACGGAGATAAGCAGGAATGCCGGCGTTGTTACGTTAGCCTCCACACTGAAATTTCTGGACTCCGATATGGAATGGAAAGAAAGCGTGGTGCTTGACGCTAATACATTGAAAACAATAAGTCGGCATTCTGAGCGTAACAACCGGGTGTTTAACCTGCAATATGCTGACAGGATAAAAGGCGACTATCTTACCACAGCAACAAAGCAAAAGAGTGTGCTTGATATAGCCGTGACAAAGCCATACTTCGATATTTCCACCTATTCAATGGTTATTTGTGCGCTGCCTTTGGAAAGCGGTTATAAAGCCACCATCCCTGTTGTTGATCCGGACGCGGCAGACCGGCAAAAAGTGTATAATGTAACTATTAACGATGTAAGAAGCAATGTTTTTACTTCAGATTATACGGGCCAGCATCCCGTATGGAGAGTGGCGGTAACAGAAGAGAGTACGGGCAATACCTATTTCTACGACATTGACAAGCAGTCAAGACGAATTTACAAGATCACTGTTTTTTCCAAGGGCAATACGCTTGTGCTGATCAATAAAGAGGATGATTTTACGGAGATAAAAAGCAAATTAGATAAAGATGCTACGCTGAAGATGTTACGAAACGGAAAGTCGGTTATCCAGGGCGAGGCGTTTGCCCGTGATGACCGTTCCGGTCGTGATGATCGCAAACTGCGGATTGATGTTTTGAATGTAAACAAAAAGCAATTCCCGCCACGCGGCACAAAAGTTATTCTTATTCCCTACACGCCGTATTTTAAAGAGTGGCTTGAACTGGTAAAAAGGCAGTCGAAAAAAGGCGGTAAACCGGTTCCGTTGTCGGACGATGCGAAAGAATGTATCCTGGTTACGGATGTATATGATGATAAAGGAAGTTTTGAGTTTGTAAATCTTGGTCCGGGAGAATACTATGTCTATATATCCTTCAACTACCGCGATTATTATTCACAACGCGAGGTTACCGGGTATGGAGATGTATATGCAAATGGACAGTACGTGGGCTCCGAGGTGTACACCAGTGTTATTGGTCATACCCAACAGGGTAATGCCAATTTTGATAAAGTGGTAAGTATCCGTTCTGACGGGGAAAAAGTGAAGGTTAAACTGAAGCGTTGGTGATTGGAGTGTATTTACCCGGTTTGTTATGCTCTTACAACTATTGGGCGGCGCATGGCTCATGTTTTATACGCCGGGTGATCGAATTCATACTTCATTTCAGGCAGTTCATACCAGCTGTTCTTTTTTTATGTTTATTGAGTCGGCAATTTTGACAAACTATTGCAGGAGTACTGCAATGTTAATTTGTTAAACCTTTTTTATGTCGACAAAACTGCTGAACGTTCTCCTGATCAAATTAAAGATCACGATTGTGGCCGCGGTGCTGGTGCTGCTGGCGCTGCTTTCTTCTTCATTTACGAGTAGCCGTAAGATAGCCGGGGATTTCTGGCAACTGCTGGGAATAACGCGGGCGCAGGGCACTGATAATATCAAACAAAGTTTCTTAAACAATTACCTCTATTACTATGGTGCGCGTAACGCGAGGAATTTAGCTGCCGGCGACCGGGTTGCCGTGGCAAAAGATTTGCTGACGTATTCAAAGCAATACCTGGGCAGTGACGGTTTCCGAAAGGAATATGCGCTGGAACGCAAAAACGCTATGCCGCATGATCCGCAGGTAGTGGTTAGGACTAAAGAGGAGTTGCGGGCAGCGAAAATTGCGGAATCGGAAAAATCGCTAAAGGAAACGCAGGAGAGTGCAAAAAAGCTGGGACCGGATATGGCAAAGGCGATGCAGCCCTCGATTGATATGTATAAGAAAAATATCGAGGATTATAAAAATCCGAAGAGTGAAACAATTGACCTTTATTACCAGGGCGAGCTGAGCAATGCTGAGCGTGAAAAAAAGCGTTACGAGGAAGACCTGGCGCGCTGGAAAAAGAATTACCCGGAAGATGTGAAAGAATTGATCAGGATGCGGTTGCAGCGTTTCCTGGATATTTCGGCCACCGTGGATTTTAAGGCTGAGTTGAAACAGGTGGGAACAAAGAAGAAATTTGTGAAGCCGGAATATGAAGCAAAGCCGTCCGACTGGAAGCAAATTTATCGTGCGGGTAAAGAGGTGATTGATATGGCGCGGAGTTTTGCGCAGCAATGGATGGAGGAAATGTAAGCTACATAGCTAAAAAATCTTCAAGGCGGTCAGTAACTGACCGCTTTTTTTGCAATGGAGGAACCGCGAACAATTAGTTCTGTGGCGAGTGTGATGGTTTCAAATTCGGTAACAGGCTTTTTACTTTCAATAAGTTGAAGTAGCAGGTCGGTCGCTTTTTCTCCCATTTCAAACGCGGGTTGTTTGATAATGGTCAGTGGGGGTTGAAGTAATTCCGTAAGATCGTTATTGGAAAAGCCGACCAGTGCTATTTCTTCGGGCACTGCGATTCCCTTTTTATTCAGTGAGCGGAGGCAGCCGGTGGTTAGCTTGTCGGAGGTTGCCAGAATAGCATCGGGTTTGCGGGTACCGGAGAGCAGTTCCTGCACGGCAGTTTCGACTTCGGGCAGCAGCATGCCACCGTGTTGACAATATTTTATCAGGTCTTCGTGCACAGGCACCTGGTGATCTGCCATGGCGGCGCGGTAGCCAGCCAGTCGTTCCCGGGTGATAGAGAGATTTTCAGGGTTGGAAATCGCGGCAATGGTCCGGAAGCCGTTATTGATCAGGTGGCGGGTGGCGTCATAGGCGCCTTTATAATTATCTACAATTACTTTATGGGTATCTATTTCCGCGGCAATGCGATCGAAGAAAACGATCGGCATTCCTTTTTCGTGCAGGTCCTGCAGGAAGGAAAAGTTCTTTGTTTCGGTGGATACAGAGATAATAAGTCCGTCGATAGACCGGGAGGTGAGGTATTGGAGATTGCTGAGTTCACGCTCAAATGATTCACGGCTTTGTGAGATGATGACATTGTAGCCGTTGATATTGGCGATTGATTCGATGCCATTGATGGCCTGGGAAAAAAAGCTGTTGGCAATTTCGGCAACGATGACACCTATGGAGCGGCTGCGTCGTTCTTTCAGGCTCAGCGCGATCGGGTTGGGGTGGTAGTTGATCTTTTGGGCGTATTCCAGTACCAGTTTCTTGGTTTCGGGGCTGATCTCATAACTATCGCGCAACGCGCGAGACACTGTGGAGGTGGAAAGTCCCAGGGCTTTTGCGATATCTTTTATGGTAACGGCTTCAAACTTCATGAAGTGAATAGCTGTTGGTAAAGTTAATGATTTTCAGCGTTTTCTCCTTGTAATTCAGGGCCGTAATGACATAGTTTTCCGCAATTGAGCATGATTGTAACGCAGTAATGCAACTGCTGTCAAAAAAACTAATGGTGTGGATACACATTGAATTTTGTTGCGGCGGCGGGGAATACGATAAGCTACTGATTGTGAATCTGCAATTCATTCAAAATGACATCGTTGCCGGGAACGATTGCGTAAATAAAGTGCATAAAAACGCACGATCGGCGGAAAGTTTCGTGTAGACTTGTTGTGCTGTATGTGAAATGCGGAATTAATCCGCGATGTTGGGTTGCCGAACGAAAACTGCTTGCCGGAATGAAAAGATTGTTTGTCATTAAAAATGCTCTTTGCGGGCCTGCTCTGGCGCCCGTGTTCCATGTTTCTTTTCTTCCATCTTTTATTCAGTTTTCCAAAAGGTATGATGTTAAGTTTCCGGCGGCCTGAGGGCTGCCAGGGAATGGTATTTCCGGATGTTGGAACACTAACTCTAAAAGGATAATTATGAGACAAATCGTCGCAACATGTGGACGAGGGCTACTGCTTGCCGGACTATCGATGTTTCTCGCCGTTGCTGTTTTTGCGCAGAGCAAAACCGTAACCGGGAACGTTGTTTCTTCCGAAAATCAGCAGGCGCTTTCCGGGGTCACTATTACGGCAAAGGGAACCAAAACGCGGGTAACCAGTGATAAGGATGGTAATTTCAGGGTTACCGTTCCGTCTGCCACAACAACGCTTGTAATCAGTTATGCTGGTTACACGGAGCAGGAGATTTCTGTAGCAAATAAAACAGCGGTGCAGGTAATTATGATGCCTGATGTAAAAGCCATTGACGATGTGGTGGTAATTGGCTACCAGACCGTAAAACGAAAAGATCTGCTGGCTTCGGTATCATCTATCGGCGCCAAGGATCTGAAAGATGTGCCTATCAATTCAGCCGCAGAGGCGTTGAATGGCCGCCTGGCGGGCGTTACGGCGTCTACTTCGGAAGGTTCACCGGATGCTGATGTTCGGATCAGGATCCGCGGTGGAATGTCTATCACACAGGACAACTCACCATTGTATGTAATTGACGGCGTGCAGATGGAAAATGCACTCAATTATATTTCCCCGCAAGACATTCAATCTATTGACGTATTGAAAGACGCTTCCGCCACTGCCATTTATGGTGCGCGTGGCGCCAATGGTGTGATTGTGATCACTACCAAGGCAGGGCGGGTAGGAAAGCTTAAAGTGAATTACAACGGTTTTGTGGGTGTTAAAACACTGACAAAAAAGCTGGATGTAATGGATCCTTACGATTATGTTTTTTACCAGTCGGAGCGCTCCCGCGGAAGCAGCCAGGATAGTCTCAAATTCCTGGATGACTTTGGACATACCTGGGATACGTTGGATGTTTATAAAAGTATAGCGCCAATTGATTGGCAGGAAAAGATATTTGGTCAAACGGGCGTTACCACCACGCATAATATTTCAGCCAGTGGAGGAACGAAGAAGCTGACCTATAATTTCGGATATACGTTTAATGATGAAAAAGCGATTGTGATCAATTCAAAATACAATCGTCACCTGTTAAATGCCAAGGCAGATTATAAGATATCCAAGAAGCTGAAAGTTGGAGGTGGAGTTCGTTACACGTTACAGAATGTATACGGTGCTGGTATATCTGATCAAAAGGGGTCTCAGTACAATCGCCTTCGCAACGCGATCAAGTACAAACCCTTCCTTTCTAAAGGGCAGGACGATTTTTCTGATGCAGATCCGCTGGCCGATCCCAATGCCGGGAACGGGCTTACTCTAGTAAATCCGCTGCAGCTTGCAAGTGCTGAATACCGTCGTAAAACAACGGAGAACGCCAATGTTAATGCTTACCTGTCTTATAACATTACAAAAAATATAGTATTTCGTTCCACGTTTGGATACGAATGGAATAGCCTGATTGATCGTCAGTTTTACGATTCAATTGCGCCCTATGCAGTGATTAATGGAGGGAAACAACCTGTAGTAGGATTGGATACCAGCATTCGCACAACAATCACCAATTCCAACACGTTCACGTATTCAGTACAAGACTGGAAAAACCGTCATGACTTTTCTGTTGTTTTAGGTGAAGAGACGTATGATCTCCGCAATACTGTTCGAAACAGTTTGTTTAAAAACTATCCGCTGAATACGGATCATAGTACTGCTTTTGAAGAAACCGATCTTGGTGTAAGTTTCGCCGGTTATCCGAAATTGTACAAGTCAAGATACACCAGCGTCTCTTTCTTCGGGCGAATCAATTATGCTTATAGAGATAAATACCTGTTTTCTGCGAATCTTCGCGCGGATGGCGCTTCGAAATTCGGCCCTGGTAATAAATGGGGTTATTTCCCGGCAGGATCTTTTGCGTGGCGTATAACTAATGAGAAATTCATGGAGCGTGTTAAATTCATCAATGATCTGAAATTACGCGTGGGATATGGCCAGGCTGGTAATAACCGTATCAAGGATTACCTCTACCTGACTACATTCAGTAATGCGGGATCCTATTATTATGGACTTGATAATACGCCGGTGCTGGGTTATTATTCAGCCTCCCTGGTAAATGCGGACTTGCGTTGGGAATCAACAGTGAACCGGAATATTGGGTTGGACGTAACCTTTCTGGACAGGCGGTTTGACCTGTCTGTAGATGTTTACCGAAATAGTTCAAACCACTTGTTGCTGGATGTGCCCGTTGCATCTACCTATGGCTATTCCACGCAGCTTCAGAATATCGGAAAAACATCGAATAAAGGTGTGGAAATCCAATTGAATGCTTCCATTGTTCGCCGACCTGAATTTACCTGGAATGCCAATTTCAATATCTCCTTTAATAAGAACAGGATTGAGCAATTGGGATCAAGTGGTAGCCCGTTATACCCGGGATATTCCTGGGGTGTTTCCGGCCAGATTGCGGATTTCGTAGCCCAGATCGGTCAGCCGGTGGGAGCCTATTATGGCTATGTAACTGATGGTTTCTACACAACTGCTGATTTTAACTATGATGCCTCAACAGGGATTTATACGTTGAAACCCGGTGTAGTGGATGATCATTTGGTGATTGGAACGGTACAACCCGGCTCACTCAAGTTGAAAGATCTTGGAACAGATAATATTGTTGATCCGACAAATGACCGTACCATTTTGGGTAGTCCAAATCCTAAATATACCGGTGGTTTAACTCAAACATTTACCTACAAGCGTTGGGATGCCAGCCTGTTTGTGAATTTTTCTGTAGGTGCAAAAACTTACAATGCCAACAAGATCGAGCTAACGAACGGGTACACGGCCAATTCCAATATGCTGGCGCTGATGTCTGGTCGTTACAAGACGGTAACGCCGGATGGTCAGACCGCATTATGGGTTAGCGGTTCTACCGTTTACGGAATTGCGCCGGATCAGTTGGACGCATTGAATGCAAATGCAACGATCTGGCAGCCGCTTCGCTCTACGGGTGCTTTCAGCCTGCATTCCTGGGCAATTGAAGATGCGTCTTTCCTGCGGTTTAATAACCTCACTGTTGGATATACCATTCCTGCCAAAGCATTAGGTAAAGCAGGTCTTGATAAACTGCGCTTTTATGTAACGCTCAACAATTTTGCATTGATCACGAGCTATACAGGATTTGACCCGGAAACCAGTGTGCGTAGCAATCCGCTTACGCCGGGGCTGGATTATTCCGCCTATCCTCGTAGCCGGAGTTTTATTTTTGGTGTAAACGCATCGTTCTAACTGACCACAAAATTGATAACAATGAAAAATAAATTCATTCATATCGTTTCAGCCGGCCTGTGTGCAACGGTGTTGTTTGCAACAAGCAGCTGTAAAAAATATCTTGACCAGCAGCCAATTACGGAATTGGGACCTGAGGCTGTATTTAGTGATGTTCCCAACGCATATAAAGCTGTAGCCGGTGTGTACAGCCGCCTTTCCGGCGACCAGGTGTATGGTATCCGCATCAGCTTGTACTACCAGGTGGATAATGATGAAATGCAGGGGCCTACCGGGAACTCTGACAATGACCGCCGGGATATTGCGCGGTACGCGGCTACTCCTACTAATGCACAATTGGAAAAGCCGTTCAACCAGCTATTCCAGGGAATTGAATATGCGAATATCTGCATCGATAATATTCCTAAAATGGCCTTGTATAATGGCGGTTCTGATCAGGAGAAGAAGCAACTTCGCAGACTGTATGGTGAGGCGCTCACCTTGCGTGCGCAATTTTATTTTGAAGCCATCCGCAACTGGGGCGATTTGCCGGAACATTTTTTACCGGCGTATGCGCTGGCGGCCAGTAATCCATTTCCTTCGCGCGTAGACCGCGATTCACTGTATGCCCACCTGCTGGATGATCTCAAGACAGCGGAAGACCTGGTGCCCTGGCGCAATGAGGTAACAGGAATAGGCGATCCGGTTGACGAACGCATCACCAAAGGCGCTGTAAAAGGACTTCGTGCGCGCATTGCCCTGTTCCGCGGTGGCTATGCGCTTCGCCAGGATAAAACAGTAAAAAGAGGTAGCGATTATCTCACCTATTATACTATTGCGCGGGATGAATGTAATGACATTATGACTTCAGGTCAGCATTCGCTGAACCCGAGCTATCGTTCGCTCTGGAAAGACCAGGTTTGTGCGCATGCTGTAGCGGATCCAAACGGCGAGCTTATGTTCCAGGCCACGGGTATTGGTGGTACAGGTGCAGAAGATACAAAGCTGGGCTACTATGATGGACCAACCGTAAACGGCCTTGGCAATAAAAGTATCAACGTACTGCCTTCTTATTTTTATTTGTTTGATTCAACAGATACACGCCGCGATGTAACCTGCGCCCCTTATAATGTGGCGGCAAATGGAACTACTAAAACAGGTCAGGCTATTACAGCTATCTGTGATGGCAAATACCGTCGCGACTGGATCACGAATCCCTCTATTGATCCGAATGATAAAATCCAGTATTTCGGTTTGAAATGGCAGATCCTGCGTTATTCAGACATCCTGCTGATGTTTGCCGAGGCAGAAAATGAGATCAACAATGGCCCGACGGCAGCAGCCTACACTGCCATTAACCAGGTACGTAGACGCGGTTATGGAAAATCGCTGACGACGGCAGATGCAACTGTTGATCTTTCTGGTCTTGATAAAACAGGATTCTTTAAAGCAATTGTTCGCGAACGTGCTCTTGAGTTTGGTGGTGAGGGCGTACGCAAATACGATTTGCTGCGTTGGAACCTGCTGGGTACGGTGATCACTGAAACCAAAGCCAACCTGGTGCGGATGTCGACCAATACGGCAATGGTGAATCCAACTTATATGGCGCCATATCCAACCTATTCGATCAGCGCCGGGTTGCCATCATTGATGTATTATATTACCAATACGACATCAGATGATAATAATATGGGTGGACTTTGGAAAAATTCGTTGTATTTCCCCGCGCCTACCAGCACACCATCCGGAACAACAAAAGTGAACTGGGTGCGTGTTGAGGTAAATACAACGGCCAATGCACGTTTTGCAACCGGCTTTACGCCAAACAGATCGGAATTGCTCCCCATACCGCAACCGGCGCGGGATGCTAATCCGAACCTGAGCCAGAATCCGAATTATTGATGAAATTTGCCTTTCGGCAATCGCGAACCTATTATTGAACCAAAATACCAACAGGGCTGCTCTTCAAGGGAAGACAGCCCTGTTATCATAATAATCAATGCTATATTATATTTTATGATCTCATTTAAATCGTTCATCGCAATTTTAATTCCTGGCATATTGTTGACGGCCTGTGCCGCACAGCGTCCTGCCGCCTCACCAACACCGGAAGACGACCGGACGATCTCCTTTCCCGGTGCGGAAGGATTTGGAAAATATACTACAGGTGGCAGGGGAGGAAAAGTGTACGTGGTAACCAATCTTGAAGATCATGGACCAGGAAGTTTTCGGGAGGCAGCCGAGGCCAAACATCCCCGGATTATCGTGTTTGCCGTTTCCGGCACCATTCACCTGGAGAAGAAACTGGGTATTCAAAAAAATGCAACTATCGCTGGGCAAACGGCCCCAGGCGACGGCATTTGCCTCGCAGATGAATCCGTATCCCTTGCCGGTGATAATATTGTTGTACGTTACCTGCGCTTCAGGATGGGTGATAAAGATCAACGCGGCGGTATGGTGGATGGAAATGGAGGAGATGATGCGTTCGGCGGCGTACGCCGCAAAAATATCATTGTGGATCATTGCACGATGAGCTGGAGCACCGATGAAGCTTTTTCCGTTTACGGCGGAGATAGCACTACGTTACAATGGAACCTGATCACCGAGCCGCTTAACTATTCCTATCACTATGAAACAGGCGATAAGGATTACGAGCATCACGGGTTTGGTGGCATCTGGGGCGGCAGCCATCTCAGTGCTCATCACAATCTTTTCGCGCATTGCGCAAGCCGGAATCCGCGTTTTAATGGTGCACGATTGGGTGCAAAGGATGAATTTGTGGATTTTCGGAACAATGTAATTTATGATTGGGGTCATAATAATATCTATGGCGGTGAAGGCGGCGTTTATAATATCGTTAATAACTACTTTCGGTACGGACCCAATACAAGCCCGAAAGTGCGGTTCCGGATTGTAAATCCGTCAAAGACAGATCCGCCCGGACCTGGTTTTGGCAAATATTACGTGAGTGGTAATTATGTAGATGAATCACCGGAGGTAACGCGGAATAACTGGGAAGGGATACACATGGGAAATGATGCCAGTGAAGCAGATAAAAGAAATGCGGTGGTAGACCATGCGTTTGCCACCATCGATTTGCCAGAACAGAGTGCGGCAAAAGCTTACCAGCAGGTGCTGGAGCAGGTGGGCGCCAGTTTTTCAAGGGATACGCTGGATCAGCGCATTATTCGTGAAGTGAAAAACAGAACTGGCCGGTATATTGATGTACAGGGCGGATATCCGCATGGAACAAATTATGCACAAACGGTTAATGCCTGGCCCAGTTTGCAATCAAAACCGGCGCCGCTGGATAGCGATGCGGATGGCATGCCGGATGATTGGGAAAAAAAGAATGGGTTGAATCCCAACGACGCCAGCGATGCATCAGCCATCAAACCCGGCGAAAAATATACAAATGTGGAACGATATATCAACTCAATTGTAAAATAGGAAAGAATGATTAGCCTGCTTAAAGGAACACTGATTCTATTTTCAGCTGCTGTAACGATATCGGCGCTTGCGCCGGGGGAAAAAATTACGATTTGGCTGATTGGTGATTCTACCATGTCTGTAAAAGATCCAAAGGCCTATCCTGAAACCGGGTGGGGAATGCCATTTGTGAATTTTTGGGATTCAACAGTAAAAGTCGACAACCGTGCGATGAATGGACGCAGCACCAGGACCTTCCTGGAAGAAAACCGCTGGGCGCCTGTGGTGGCAAACCTGCAAGAGGGTGATTATGCGCTTATCCAATTCGGTCATAATGACGAAGTGCCTACAAAAGTGCAATACACACCGCCGGCAGATTTCATGACCAATCTTTCAAAATATATTACTGAAACAAAAGCCAGGAAGGCAATTCCCATTCTGCTGACGCCGGTAGCACGACGCAAGTTTGACAACCTGGGAAATATCGTGGAAACGCACCAGGAATATGCAACGCTTGTAAGAACGGTGGCGATCCGCGAGCAGGTAACATTGATCGATCTCGATTCATTGAGCCAGCAACTCTTGCAACAATTGGGCCCGGTTCAATCTACTTTGTTGTTCAATCACCTGGTGCCCGGTGAGCATCCAAACTATCCCGATGGGAAAACCGATGATACCCATTTTAATGAATTGGGTGCGCGAA
This sequence comes from Bacteroidota bacterium, assembly GCA_048498035.1. Classification (GTDB taxonomy): domain Bacteria; phylum Bacteroidota; class Bacteroidia; order Chitinophagales; family Chitinophagaceae; genus CADEDV01. The sequence continues at coordinate 18,493 of JBEHYT010000001.1, forward strand.
AAATGGCCGAACTTGTCCTGGCTGCTATCCGTAAGCAGGTGCCAGCGCTGGCTACGCGGATTGTAAAGCAGAAATCGAAGTAGATTAACTACGCGACTGGCGGCGTAGTGCAAATTCTGTCACTTCAACCGTTGTAGTTGGATAAGGTGAAAAAGATGCTCAAACTACACTTAATTTAGAAACGCAATAATCTTGCGTTGATCAACTGCAAAAAAGATTATGAAACGTTTGTTGCCTGTTGCACTATTATTTTTTGCTGCGTTTGCTGCGCGTAGCCAAACTTCGAATCCGCAACAGTACAAATATGTATTTACAGTTGCAAAAGACGGCTCGGGCGATTACAAATTTATCCAGGACGCTATTGATGCCATGCGCGTTTACCCACTGGCGCCCATTACTCTTTTTATCAAAAATGGCGTTTACAATGAAAAGATTGAATTGCCGGCAAACAATACCGATGTTACGTTTATTGGTGAAAGCGTAGATAAAACAATCATCACTTTTGATGATTATTCCGGGAGAGGTCATACCAACACATTTACCTCCTACACCGCAAAAATCTCCGGGAATCGTTTTGTGGCTGAAAATATCACATTTGTGAATGCTGCCGGCCCTGTAGGCCAGGCGCTTGCCTTATACGTTGATGCCGATCAGGCCGTTTTTAAAAATTGCCGGTTTATCGGGAACCAGGACACGATTTTCAGCGCCGGCGAGCAATCCCGCCAGTTTTTTACAGGATGCTATATTGAAGGAACTACTGATTTTATTTTTGGTCCTGCTACCGCAGTGTTTGAAAATTGCACGATCCATTGTAAAAGCAATTCATTTATTACTGCGGCAAGTACCACGGAGGGTAAGGCATTTGGTTTTGTTTTTCTTGACTGCAGGATAACTGCAGATTCTGCCGTAAGCCGCGTTTTTCTTGGCCGGCCATGGCGTGCATTTGCAAAAACAGCTTTTCTGCGGTGTGAACTTCCGGCAGCCATTGCTGGTGCGGGCTGGGAAAATTGGGGCAATCCTGCCAATGAAAAAACGGCTTTTTATGCTGAATACAATAATATCGGGCAGGGATCAAAAGGTGTGCGTGTGTCCTGGGCGCATCATTTGTCCGATGTAGAAGCAAAAGCCTACACGCCTGAAGTGATTTTCAATACCTGTGGTAAAATGGATAACAGTTGGTTTCAACAAATCCGTTCCATGCCTTTTCAATGGCCGATAAAATAATTGTATGCGTAGAGGTTTGATGTTTTTGTCTTTTATTTTCCTGGGCCTGGTAGCGGGCGCACAATCCTTTATTTCGTTGTGGCCTGATGGAAAAAAGCCCAATTTCAATGGTCATGCGGTTACGGATACCTTATACAACGACCGTATCTGGCGCGTGGGCACGCCGGGCATGTATTCTTTCCTGGTGCCAAAGCAGGAAAATAAGGGCACGGCCGTGTTAATTTGCCCAGGTGGGGGATATGAACGGTTGTCGCACCTTTATAACGGATTCAATCTTGCACATTGGTTTAATGCCAATGGCATCAATGCATTTGTATTGATCTATCGATTGCCGCATCAGCAGGATCTCATCAACCGGGAACTAGCGCCGCTGCAGGATGCACAACGGGCCATGCGCATCATCCGCGCCAATGCGGCTGCCTGGGGAATCGATTCTTCAAAAGTTGGTATAATGGGCACTTCAGCCGGTGGGCATGTAGCCTCTACACTGGGTACGCACCCGGAAGATGTGGCCAGTGTACATGATTCACTTGACCAACTGCCATTTCGGCCGGATTTTATGATCCTTTTATCGCCGGTTATTACTATGGGACCACTGACGCATGCCGGCAGTCGAAAAAATTTCCTTGGGCCTGATACCACGCAGGCAATGATTACAAAATATTCCAATGAGTTGCAGGTTTCTGCCTATACGCCGCCCACTTTCATGGTACATGCGGTAAACGACCGTACCGTGAAGGTACAGAACAGTTTAATGTTCTATAATGCTTTAATTGCGTCCGGGATCAATGCCAGCCTGCACACCTTCCCACAGGGAGGGCATAGCATACGGCCGGATGATAACCCTGGCTCTACGGATCTCTGGATGGAACTTCTTGAGCGGTGGTTGAAAGAAATGGGTTTTGTGGTACCGCTACCGTTCAAATAGTTGCATTATACAGGTATTTCGGGTGCCGATGCAGTTTTTTGTGGATTATTTGCCAAATGAAAGAGAACCGCCAATAGGCAGGATCTGAAACTTACAACCGTTTCTTTCAATCGGCTTTCATCTTCAAAACCTGTTGGCGCCGATTGGGTATCTTTAATGCAATGAACAACACTATCCTTAGCAGCTATCAAGCTCTTTTATTTGACCTGAACGGAACGATGGTAGACGACATGGCATACCATGTTCGCGCTTGGCATCGTATCCTGAATGAACTGGGCGCTAATATCAGTATCGAACGTACAAAGCAGGAATGTTATGGTAAAAACCATGAACTGCTGGAGCGCGTATTTCCCGGCCGGTTTTCGTTGGAGGAAATGAACAGGCTGAGTATTGAAAAAGAACAACAATACCAGCAGGAATTCAGGCCACACCTCCGGTTGATCAACGGACTTCCGGAAGTGCTGGAAACCGCGAAGCAAAAAGGGATACGAATGGCGATTGGTTCGGCAGCTATCCGCTTCAATATTGATTTTGTGCTGGACGGACTTGGTATCCGGAATTATTTTGATGCCATTGTTAGCGCGGATGACGTAGAGATCAGTAAGCCTGACCCGGAAACATGGTTGCTGTGTGCAGAACAGTTGGGTATCAATAAACAAAACTGCCTGGTGCTGGAAGATGCTCCTAAAGGAGTGGAAGCTGCACAACGCGCCAATATGGATGCGCTGGTGATCACCACCATGCACGAACCCCCGGAATTTGAACAATATCCCAATGTAGTGGGATTTATAAAAGACTATGGATAAAAATTATGTAATAGGTGTTGATTACGGAACCGATTCGGTACGGTCCGTGCTGGTAGATGCCGGCAACGGAACTGAAATAACCGCATCGGTTTTTTATTATCCACGCTGGAAGAAAGGGCTGTATTGTGATCCCGCGCAAAACCAGTTTCGCCAGCATCCGCTGGATTATATCGAAGGTCTGCAAGCTACCGTATCAGAGTGTGTAAAAAAGGCGGGCAAAGACATCGCAACACGTGTAAAGGCTATTTCTGTAGATACAACCGGTTCTACTCCGGTGGCAATTGATGAAAGCGGAATGCCGCTTGCATTGCGCAACGAGTTTTCAGATAATCCAAACGCCATGTTTGTGCTATGGAAAGATCATACTTCCATTGCAGAAGCAGCAGCCATCAACGACCACGCCACAAAATTCCCCGTCAACTACCTCCAGTTTGTAGGTGGCATTTATTCATCTGAGTGGTTTTGGGCAAAACTGTTGCACCTCCTGCGTGAAGATGAGCAGGTGCGGAAGGCCTGCTACTCGTTTGCAGAACATTGCGACTGGATCCCTTTCTTACTGACTGGCGGCTCCAACGTAGCCGAAATGAAAAGAAGCGTTTGCGCTGCCGGCCACAAAGCCCTCTGGGCCGATACATTTGGCGGACTTCCGCCTAATGATTTTTTCAAAAGTCTTGATCCGCTGCTGGATGGTTTTACCGACCGTCTATTTACAACAGTCTATACGGCCGATAAACCGGCTGGCAAACTTTCCGGCGAATGGGCGAAAAAGCTTGGACTGTCTACCGATGTGATCGTTGGCATTGGTGCGTTTGACGCACATATGGGTGCTGTGGGAGGACAAGTGGAGCCATATCACCTGAGCAAAGTGATGGGCACTTCTACCTGTGATATGCTGGTGGCACCGGAAAATGAAGTGAAAGGAAAACTGGTGCATGGTATCTGTGGACAGGTGCCGGGTTCTGTAATACCCGGTATGATTGGCATGGAAGCAGGACAAAGCGCTTTTGGCGATGTATATGCCTGGTTTAAAAACCTGTTAAGTTGGCCGCTGCAGGAAATCCAGGATGAAAAATTGCGCCAGCAAATCAGTGATACAATCCTGGAGAAATTGTCGGCTGCCGCCGAAAAGTTATCGCTTGCGGATGATGATGAACTGGCTGTTGACTGGCTCAATGGTCGTAGAACACCCGATGCGGATCAACTTGTAAAAGGTATGCTGGCACATCTTGACCTGGGCAGCGATGCACCGCGAATCTATAAAGCATTGGTGGAAGCTACCTGTTTTGGCGCCCGCGCCATTGTTGACCGCTTTAATAAAGAAGGCGTACCGGTAAAGGGATTGATTGGACTGGGAGGAGTGGCGAAAAAGTCGCCCTATGTAATGCAGGTGATGGCCAATGTGATCAATATGCCCATTCGCATTCATAAGAGCGATCAAACCTGTGCCGCCGGCGCCGCGATGTTTGCCGCAACAGCGGCCGGACTGTATGAGAAAGTGGAAGCGGCCATGGATGCGATGGGGCAGGGGTTTGAAAACACCTATTCGCCGCAGGCAGATCGCGTAGCGTATTACGCAAAGCGCTATCAGCAATACGAGACCTGGGGACAATTTATACAACAACAAAAAGATGCGCATGAGTAAATATGATGCCATCCGCGAAGCGGCGTATGCAGCCAATATGCAATTGCCAGCGCTGGAGCTGGTGTTGTTTACATTTGGAAATGTAAGCGCTGCCGATCGTGATCTTGGTGTGTTTGCGATTAAACCAAGCGGCGTTCCCTATGCAGCATTGCATCCCGATCAAATGGTGATCGTGGATTTTGATGGCAAAACAGTAGAAGGCGCGCTTCGACCATCTTCAGATACAAAAACCCACGCGGTGCTCTATCGTCACTGGGAGCATATCGGTGGTATTTCCCATACACATTCTACTTATGCCACAGCATGGGCCCAGGCGTTGAGGGATATACCGTTGTTTGGAACTACGCATGCCGACTATAACACCGTAGACATTCCCTGCGCAGCACCCATGAGCGACGAAATGATCAAAGGCGATTATGAATACCAAACCGGTTTCCAGATCATTGACTGTTTTAACCAGCGGCATATCAATTATCGGGAAGTGGAAATGGTGCTGGTAGGTAATCATGCTCCTTTTACATGGGGAAAAGATGCGGCAAAAGCAGTTCATAACAGCGCGGTACTGGAAACGGTTGCAAAGATGGCGCTGCTCACTGAGCAAATCAATCCAAAAGCGCCGCGGCTTAAGGAGGCGCTGCTGCGGAAGCATTTTGAACGCAAACACGGACCCGATTCCTATTACGGACAATAAACAGCATTTATGAAACAATTAATAATTACATCCATTATCCTGGCGGGAATTTTTTCTGCCTGTAACAATGACGCCGGATCAAATGCAAAGACCGGTGAAGCCACTGCTGGAAGATCGATCACTGAAAATCCTTTTGGAGAATACGAGGGGAAGAAAGTAACAGAATATACGCTTGCCAATGCGGCCGGAATGAAAGTGAGCATTATCAATTACGGAGGCACGCTCACAAAAATTATCACACCCGATAGTAAGGGCCAACCGGGTGATGTTATCCTGGGATATACGTCGCTGGACGGCTACCTGCAAAAGGCCAATCCTTATTTTGGCGCCCTGGTCGGGCGATATGGTAACCGGATTGCGCATGCAAAATTCTCTCTTGATGGTAAAACGTACACGCTTGCTGCTAATGATCATGGCAACAGCCTGCACGGTGGCAATAAAGGATATGATAAAGTGTACTGGAATATTGAAAAACTACCGGGCGACAGCAGCCTTAAATTGACCTATACCAGCAAAGATGGGGAAGAAGGCTATCCCGGGAATTTGGCAATTACGGTTGTGTATACACTTTCCTCCGATAATGCCCTGTCGATTGACTATTCTGCCACCACCGATAAGGCGACGCCGGTAAACCTGACGAGCCATGCGTACTTCAATCTTTCTGCAGGTGCTGACTCAACTGTGCTTGCGCATACGTTGCAGATAAATGCTACGCAATACAATGAAGTGGATAGCCTGCTGATTCCAACGGGTAAATTATTGGATGTAAAAGGTACGCCGATGGATTTCAACACAGCCAAACCGGTGGGACAGGATATAGCAAGTGTAAAAGGCGGATATGATCACAACTGGATATTGACCCGGAGTGGAAACGGTCTTGAAAAAGTGGCTGTTCTGGCTGAGCCCGCAAGCGGGCGAACGATGGAAGTGTGGACTACCGAGCCCGGTTTGCAATTCTATTCCGGTAATTTCTTAGATGGCACACTTCAATTTACAAAAGACAACCGGAAATATATACAACATGGTGCTTTGTGCCTGGAAGCGCAGCACTATCCTGATAGTCCGAATGAGCCTTCATTTCCATCAACGATACTGGAGCCAGGGAAGGAATATCACCAGCTAACCGTTTATAAATTTTCTCACCGCTAAAAAGAAGCATATAATACAACATGAAACATTTTGATCAACTGGAAGTTTGGTTTATTACGGGTAGCCAGGATTTATATGGTGAGGAAACGTTAAGGCAGGTGGCGGAGCATTCAACGGAGATTGCACAATTCCTGGATCATACGGAGAATATCCCCGTGAAGGTTGTTTTTAAACCAGTGGTAAAATCGACAGAGGAGATTTTTTCCATTTGCCAGGCCGCAAACAATGACCGGAATTGCATTGGTCTGATTGCCTGGATGCATACATTTTCACCTGCAAAAATGTGGATCAATGGATTGAAAATTCTTCAGAAGCCGTTGTTGCACCTGCATACGCAATTTAACCGCGACATCCCATGGAATACGATTGATATGGATTTTATGAATCTCAATCAATCCGCACATGGCGATCGTGAATTTGGTTTTATCATGAGCAGGATGCGCGCACCGCGTAAAATAGTAGTGGGATACTGGAAAGATGAAAAAGTAATTGCAAAAATAGAAGCCTGGTGCAGGGCTGCAGCTGGTTGGAGTGACTGGCAGGGCGCCAGGTTTGTTCGTTTTGGAGACAATATGCGTTATGTAGCCGTAACGGATGGAGATAAGGTAGAGGCAGAATTAAAATTTGGCTATTCATTTAATACGCACGGCATTGGTGACCTGGTGGCGGTTATTAACAGCGTGGGAGACGCGGCAATTGACAAACAGGTGGCGCGCTATGCAGATGAGTATGAATTGGCCAAAAGTCTTCACAAGGGAGGTGAACAGCATGGCTCGCTTCGCGAAGCGGCAAAAATTGAATTGGGAATGCTGCAGTTCCTGGAAGATGGGAATTATAAAGGCTTTACAGATACGTTTGAAGATCTCCATGGAATGCCACAATTGCCGGGGCTGGCGGTGCAGCGATTAATGGCTGCTGGTTATGGTTTTGGCGGTGAAGGCGACTGGAAGACGGCGGCGCTGGTGCGGTTGATGAAGTTTATGGCTACCGGACTGAAGGGCGGCAATTCTTTTATGGAAGATTATACCTATCATTTTGAACCAGGAAATGAAATGGTACTTGGTGCCCACATGCTGGAAATTTGTGAAAGCATTGCTGATGGAAAGCCATCCTGCGAAATTCATCCATTGGGAATTGGTGGCAAGGCAGACCCGGTGCGATCTGTGTTTAATGTTACGGGTGGTCCGGCATTAAATGCCTCCATTGTAGATATGGGTAACCGGTTCCGGTTGCTGGTAAATGAAGTGGTGGCGGTGAAGCCGATGCATGCACTTCCCAAGTTACCGGTAGCGCGTGTACTCTGGAAGCCTTATCCGGATATGCAAACCGGGTGTGCGGCATGGATACTTGCGGGTGGCGCGCACCATACCTGCTATAGCCAAAATCTTACGGCAGAGCACCTGGAAGACATTGCCGAGATCGCGGGTATGGAATATCTGCTGATTGGGAAAGACTCCACGCTGTCCGGGATCAAACGTGAACTAAAATGGAATGACCTCTATTATCAACTTCATCCCTAATACTAAAACCTAACACTGCCGTATGAATAATCTCGCAACCAAAGACATCATTGTATTCGGGCTCTATTTTGTGCTTATCGCCTTTTATGGTTATTGGGTGTATAATAGAAGAAAAAGTCGCGAGCATGATTCCAAATCTTTCTTTCTCGCAGAGGGCTCACTCACCTGGTGGGCAATCGGCGCTTCGCTGATCGCGTCTAATATTTCTGCTGAACAGTTTATCGGAATGAGCGGGAACGGTTATTTTGTTGGTATCGCCGTTGCTGCCTATGAATGGATAGCCGCGGTAGCGCTGATCATTATTGCCGTGTGGTTTATCCCGGTGTACCTGAAAAACAGGATTTACACCATGCCGCAGTTTCTGAAGACACGTTATAATGAAACGGTATCGGTAATCATGGCGGTATTTTGGTTGTTTCTCTATGTTTTTGTTAACCTGACATCAATCCTTTTCCTGGGCGCCGTGGCCATTAGTGGACTGGTTGGACCAGAGTATCTCCATCCTATCATGATCGCACTGGCTATTTTCTCACTGATCATCACGCTCGGCGGTATGAAGGTGATTGGATATACCGATGTGATCCAGGTAGCGGTGTTGATCATTGGCGGACTGGCTACTATCTATTTTGCCCTGACGGTTGTGAGCGAGAAATTTGGACTGGGCCGTGATGCACTCGCAGGTTTCAACACCTTACTCAAGGAGGCACCTGATCACTTTCACATGATCCTTGCCAAACCGGATGCCAATTCTTCGCAGGAGTATATTAATAAGTATATGCTACTGCCAGGTATTGCCATGTATTTTGCCGGGCAATGGATCGTAAACCTGAACTATTGGGGATGTAACCAATATATAACGCAACGTGCGTTGGGTGCCGATTTGCAAACCGCGCGAAAAGGAATTCTTTTTGCAGGATTTTTGAAATTACTGATGCCGGTAATCGTTATGCTCCCTGGCATTGCCGCTTTTGTGCTCAGCAAAAATGGTCATATCCATCTCAACAAAATGGACGATGCCTATTCTTCCATTCTCGGCTTTTTGCCAGCCGGCCTAAAAGGCCTGTCTATAGCGGCGCTAACGGCAGCCATCGTGGCGTCACTGGCGGGCAAGCTCAATAGCATTTCAACGATCTATACACTGGATATTCATAAGCGCTATTTTCAAAAGAAGCCGGTGGCTGCAGACGGTGTGCTTGATAATGAGCCCGGCGGTGCTGCTCACCAGGAATCTGAACGTAAACAGGTGTGGGTAGGCCGGTATGTTGCGGTAGCGGCAATTGTGCTTTCCCTGTTTCTTACCTGGGGTGACGCATTGGGCATTGGCGGTGAGGGTGGTTTTACTTTCATCCAGAAATATACCGGCTTTATCAGCCCCGGCGTATTCGCTATGTTTATCCTCGGCATGTTCTGGAAAAGAACAACGGGCCAGGCGGCCGTAGCTGGTCTTATTACCGGTCTTGCGATGGCAATTTTCTTCAACAATTTCGCTGTTGATATACTGGGCCATGAAAATATTCTTTACACGGCGTATCCTGTTATTGAAAAAGGGAAAACAGTATGGCAAATACCTTTCCTGATTAATATGGGCTGGTCGTTCTTCTTTACCATGGTAGTGATGATTGCTGTTAGTCTTGCCGGACCGAAAGTAAATCCAAAGGCCTTTGCACTTGATAAACAAATGTTCAGGGTAAAGCCATCTATCATGGCAATGATCGTTGTAACACTCCTGATCCTGGTTGCTTTATATGCTAAATTCTGGTAAGCTAACATGATAACATCAAAAAAATACCTGCTGCCGTTTATCCTGGTAACCTCGCTGTTTTTCCTGTGGGCATTTCTCCATAATATCAATCCCGCGTTGATTCCCCACCTGAAAAAAGCCTGTGAGTTAAGTGATACACAGTCGGCATTTGTAGATACATCCATTTACCTGGCATATTTTTCAATCGCTCTGCCGGCAGGCTGGTTTATGCATCGTCTTGGTTACAAAAAGGCGATTCTTATCGGGCTGTTCCTGTTTGGCGCCGGATTCTTTCTTTTTATACCGGCAGCTTCCAGTCGTGAATACTGGTTTTTCCTGGCCGCATTGTTCATTGGCGGCGCAGGCGCCACTTTTCTTGAAACGGCAGCCAATCCATACATCACCAAACTGGGAGACGAAGCCAATGGAACACAACGGCTCAACTTTGCACAATCATTCAATGGTATGGGCGCATTCATTGCGCCGCTGATTGGCAGCAAATTCATTCTTTCAGGAATTGATTATAGTAAACAGCAACTGGATGCCATGGCGCCGGCCGTACGGGCCGCCTATCTGCAATCCGAAGCAGACACGGTAAAAATGCCCTACCTGGTACTGGGGCTGGTAGTATTGCTGGTATTCATTTTTTTCCTGTTTACCAAACTTCCCAATATTCATGAACAAGATGAACAACAACAGGCGCGATTTTCCTTCCGTGTTTTTCGCCACCGGCATTTTACATGGGCGGTGATTGCACAATTTTTTTATGTAGGCGCGCAAACCTGTATGGGAAGTTTTTTTGCGCGCTTTTCGGGTTTTACGGCCGGTATATCAGACAAAGATGCTACCTACCTATGGGGATCCGTTGCCATGGTTGGTTTTATGGTTGGACGCTTTTCGGGCACATTCCTGATGCGGTATATTAAACCCGCAAGGCTCCTGGCGCTGTATGCTCTTATTTGCGTAGCATTGGTGGCTACCGGTGTAATGGCCAGCGGCAAAATTGCGGTGTATGCTTTTATCGGCGTGCCGTTTTTTATGTCGATTATGTTTCCTACCATCTTCTCATTGGGTATTGCCGGACTTGGCGAGGAAACAAAAATTGCATCATCATTTCTCGTTATGTCCATTGTGGGTGGCGCCATCATTCCGCCATTACTTGGGAAAATATCAGATAATACGCAAAATATTCAAACAGCCTACATCGTGCCGCTGTTGTGTTTTGCCATAATCGCGTTGTTCGGTATTACGTTTAGAAAGAAGGCAACTGCATTAACCCCGTCAACCCATTGATATGAAAAAATATTGTTTGGCGCTTGACCTGAAAGACGATGAACGGCTGATTGCCGAATACGAAGCATGGCATCGGAAAATTTGGCCGGAGGTGAAGGAAAGTATTTTTGAAGCAGGCATTGAACAAATGGAAATTTACCGGGTAGGTAATCGCCTGATGATGATTATGGAAACGAGTGACGATTTCAGCTTTGCTGCAAAACGGGACGCAGATGATCAAAATCCGAAGGTGCAGGAATGGGAACAGTTGATGTGGCAATACCAGCAGGCATTGCCTTGGGCAAATCCCGGTGAGAAGTGGATGCTGATGGATAAAATTTTTGAGATAAAAAATAAACCTGGTCATGTTTGATCTGAGCAATAAAACGGCAGTGGTAACCGGTGGCGGCAGCGGCATCGGGAAAGCGATTGCATTGCTTTTCGCCCGGCAGGGCGCAACAGTGCATGTTTTAGATTTTGACAGCAACGGCGCTGAACAAACAATAAGGGAAGTAAAACAAGCAACGGAACAGGATACGCGCATACCTGCGATGTTAGCAACCAGCAGTCTGTACAGCAAATCATTGACACAATTGCTTCAGAGAGCGGTGTGCAGATACTCATCAACAATGCCGGTATTGCTCATATCGGAACGGCTGAAACAACCGGCGAAGCTGATTTTGAACGGGTATTGAATGTAAATGTAAAAGGTGTGTACAATTGCCTGAAAGCAGCATTGCCACATCTCAAAAAGAAGGGCGGCGTGATTCTCAACATGGCATCCATCGCATCATCGGTTGGTATTACCGACAGGTTTGCCTATTCCATGTCCAAAGGCGCTGTAGTAGGCATGACCCTTTCCACCGCCCGCGATTTTATTTCGCACAACGTGCGATGTAACTGCATTTCACCCGCCAGGGTGCATACGCCTTTTGTGGATGGATTTTTGGCTAAAAATTACCCGGGCCAGGAAAAAGAAAAATTTGAAGCATTGTCCAAGGGACAGCCAATCGGTCGCATGGGAACACCTGAAGAAGTGGCAACGCTTGCACTTTACCTGTGTAGTGATGAGGCAGGTTTTATCACAGGCTGTGATTACCCGATAGACGGTGGTTTTATAAAACTCAATAATTAAACAAGTTAATCAGCAATACATGAAACTCATTCGTTTTGGAGAAAATGGAAAGGAAAAGCCCGGTGTTTGTATCAACGACCAGTTTTTTGATGTATCCGGTTTTATCAAAGATTATGATGAAAATTTTTTCGCCAACGGCGGTGTACCACACCTGGGCTGGATGATAAAGCAACACGAAGGCATGTTGCCTAAAGTGCCCGCCGGTAGCCGACTTGGCGCCCCTGTAGCACGTCCATCAAAAATTATTTGCATCGGGCTCAACTATGCTGATCATGCGCGGGAAACCAACGCAATACCACCTGCAGAGCCCGTTATTTTTATGAAAGCCACTACCGCCATGGCCGGACCATTTGATGACGTGGTAATTCCGAAAGATTCCCGGAAAACCGACTGGGAGGTTGAACTTGCTGTTGTTATTGGTAAGCGTGCGAGTTATGTGGAGGAGAAGGATGCGATGGAATATGTAGCAGGTTATTGTCTTCATAATGACATTAGCGAACGCGAGTTTCAGTTGGAACGCGGCGGTACCTGGGACAAGGGAAAAGGCTGCGATACATTTGCGCCGCTGGGTCCCTGGATGATAACGCCCGACGAAGTAGCGGACGTAAACAACCTGCGTTGCTGGCTCAAAGTGAATGATAAGATGATGCAGGATGGCAATACATCCAACCTGATTTTTAAAATCCCATTTCTCATTGCCTATACCAGCCGCTTTATGACATTGTTGCCCGGTGATATTATATCTACCGGAACGCCTGCCGGTGTGGGTCTTGGCTTTAATCCGCCTGTATATCTCAAACCCGGGGATGTGATGGAATTGGGTATTGACGGAATGGGTGTGTCTAAACAAAAATGTATTGCTTATGGTAGTTGACGCCCACGTTCATTTCTGGGAATATGATCGCAAGCGCGATACCTGGATGGACGACATGAAGATATTGCAGCAGGACTACCTGCCGCAAACACTGCAGCCTACGCTAAAGCGAAATGATGTAGACGGCGTTATTGCCGTGCAGGCCAGCCAGGCTGAGTTGGAAACGCATTTCCTGGTTGAACTTTCAAAAACACATTCTTTTATAAAAGGAGTAGTTGGCTGGGTAGATCTGCGGGATGAAAAAATCAATGAGCGCCTGGATTATTTTTCTCAATACCCGGTGATCAAGGGGTGGCGTCATGTATTACAGGGAGAACCAGACAATTTTATGCTTGAGTCGGAATTTCTCCGTGGTATTAAAGCACTACAGCCATTTGGTTACACCTATGATATCCTGATCTATCATCACCAGTTGCGGGCCGCGCTTGAGCTGGTGGCACAGGTGCCGGAACAACCATTTATTATTGATCACTGCGCCAAACCCAATATTGCAGAAAAAAAGATCAACGAATGGGGCAAACTGATCCGCGAAATGGCTACACAGGAAAATGTGTACTGCAAACTGTCGGGACTTTTTACTGAAGCCAAATGGAAACAATGGAGTGCGGCAGAATTTTATCCGTACCTGGATATTGTATTCGATGCATTTGGCACCGACCGCCTGCTGTTTGGCAGCGACTGGCCGGTGATGCTGGCCTCCGGCATTTACGTGCAATGGAAAAGTTTGTTGGAGAAATACATGGAAAATCTTCCGTTGGAAGAAAAAGCAAAAGTAATGGGCGAAAATGCGGAACGCTTTTATGGCGCCGTGCGCCCCTTTTAAATACTAAACAATATGAATCTTGACCTGCAAGGAAAAATAATCCTGGTATCTGGTGGCGCCAAAGGTATTGGTGAAGGAATTGTGGAATCACTGGCGGCGGAAGGCGCTATTCCTGTTATCATTGGGAGAAATGCTGCGGATAATAACCTGCTTGTTGAAAAACTAAAGGCCGGCGGACAACACGCTGCGCAGGTAACTGCAGAACTAACAGATCCCAATGCGTGTGCACAAGCAGTAGAAACTGCCATTTCCCAATTTGGTAAAATTGACGGGCTTGTTAACAATGCCGGCGTGAATGACGGCGTTGGTCTGGAGAATGGCGGTTATGATGCGTTTATTGCATCGCTGCATAAAAACCTGGTGCATTATTACCTGCTGGCGCATTATGCACTGGCGGAATTAAAAAAGTCAAAAGGAGCCATCGTCAATATCAGTTCCAAAACTGCGGAAACAGGCCAGGGAAATACATCGGCCTATGCAGCCGCCAATGGCGGACGAAATGCTCTTACAAGAGAATGGGCGGTGGAACTATTGAAATACGGTATTCGTGTAAATGCAGTTATAGTGGCAGAATGCTTTACACCATTATATGCCAGGTGGATTGAAACCCTCCCCAATCCGCAGGAAAAATTAAAAGAGATCGAATCGAAAATACCGCTCGGCAACAGGATGACAACAGCAAAGGAAATTGCAGACATGGTCTGCTTCCTGCTCAGCAACCGGTCTGGACATACCACTGGGCAATTGATTCATGTAGACGGCGGTTATGTGCACCTTGATCGCGCGCTGGCGAATGCTTAAAAAAGATAAATGATGAAGTCGCTTTTTTGTATGGAACCAGGTCAGTTTGCCTACCAGGATATACCGGCAACAACAGCAGCGGAAGGCCAGGCGCTTCTGCGCGTCAGGAGAATCGGGATTTGCGGTACGGATCTTCATGCCTATGAAGGCACACAACCTTTTTTCAATTATCCCCGCGTGTTGGGACATGAGATGGCGCTGGAAGTGCTGGAGGCTCCCGGTTTTACACCGGGTGAACCGGTAACTATTATTCCCTATTTCAATTGTGGTACCTGTATTGCCTGCAAGAATGGTAAGCCGAATTGTTGTGTACGCATGCAGGTATTTGGTGTGCATATTGATGGCGGGATGAAAGAAGTGGTGGCCGTTCCGGCCGATAAAGTTTTGCACGGACAGGGCTTAAGCCTTGATGAGCTTGCGCTCGTAGAGCCACTGGCGATCGGCGCTCACGGCATCCGGAGGGCGGGGCTGCAACCTGGCGAAACGATATTGGTGGTAGGAGCCGGACCAATCGGGTTGGGCATCATCGCATTGGCAAAGCTCAGCGGTGCACATATTATTGTGTTGGATGTAAACGAAGATCGCCTGCGGTTTTGCAGGGAGCAACTTGGCGTAGCAGCTACGATCCTTGCCGGTAAAGATGTTCTTCAGCAGGTTGAACAACTTACCAACGGTGATATGCCAACCGTTGTAATAGATGCCACCGGCAATCTCAGCGCTATTAATACTGCCTTTCAATATCTGGCGCATGGTGGTCGCTATGTGCTGGTGGGATTACAAAAAGAAAATATCTCGTTTAGTCACCCGGAATTTCATAAGCGCGAAGCAACATTACTCAGCAGCCGCAATGCAACCACAGCAGATTTTGAATGGGTGATTGAAAACATGCGCAACAAAAAGTTGGATCCGGCCGTCTTCATTACCCATCGCGCTCATTTTGATGAAGTGGGCAATGTGTTTGCCGAATGGCTGAAGCCTGCCAACAAAGTGATCAAAGCGATGGTTGAACTTTAAGATAAACGGATGCGGTATCAAAAACTCCTTGTTAAAATAGTAGCGCTGCTAATGACTGGTTCATTAATGGCACAACAACAATTGTCGGCCGTATGGGTGGCCGACCGGGGAGACGGTACCTATAAAAACCCGGTGATCTATGCCGACTATTCCGATCCCGATGCCATACGTGTTGGTGATGATTTTTATATGATCTCTTCCAGCTTTAACCACACGCCCGGAATACCAATCCTGCATTCGCGCGATTTGGTAAACTGGGAACTTATCGGTCATGTATTACAACAGTTGCGGCCCGAGGACCATTTTACCAGGGTACAGCATGGCAACGGTGTTTGGGCGCCTGCTATTCGCTATCACAACGGAGAATTTCTGATCTATTATCCCGATCCGGATTTTGGAATTTATGTTACCCGCGCAAAAAATATCAACGGACCATGGTCGGTTCCGGTGTTGGTGCAGGCCGGTAAAGGATTGATTGACCCTTGCCCATTCTGGGATGATGACGGTAAAGCCTACCTGGTACATGCATTTGCCGGCAGTCGTGCCGGTATCAAAAGCATCCTCGTTATCCAGCAATTAACTGCAGATGGAACAAAAGTGATAGATGGGAATGGTACACTCGTTTACGATGGTCATCAGCAGGATCCGACAATTGAAGGACCTAAACTCTACAAGCGAAAAGGCTGGTATTATATTTTCGCGCCGGCAGGCGGCGTACCTACCGGCTGGCAAACCGTTTTGCGAAGCAAAAATATTTATGGCCCGTATGAACGGAGGGTAGTGATGGACCAGGGGAAGACTTCTGTAAATGGTCCACACCAGGGCGCATGGGTAACGACCAGCACAGGTGAAGACTGGTTTCTGCATTTCCAGGACCATGGAGCGTATGGGCGTGTGGTGCATTTGCAACCGATGAAATGGGTGAACAACTGGCCGGTGATTGGAGTTGATAGCGATGGAGACGGAAAAGGTGAGCCGGTGCTACGTTACAAAAAGCCTTCCGTCGGAAAAAAGTATGCGCAGCAAACTATTGCTGACAGCGATGAATTTGATGCAAACACAATAGGCTTGCAATGGCAATGGCAGGCGAACCCCGGTATTGCGTGGGCCTTCCCGGATGCATCCACGGGTGAACTGGCACTTTTTAGTCAGCCCGTGCCCGATTCCGCGGTGAATGCCTGGAATATGCCCAATTTATTATTGCAAAAATTTCCGGCGCCCGAGTTTATGGTTACGACCAAACTCCGTTTTGAGTCAAGATGGCCCGGAGAGCGGGCCGGGCTGATCATCTTTGGAACAGATTACGCCAGTCTTTCAGTTGTAAATGAAAAGGAAAGTCTTACGCTGGTGGCGGCATCCTGTGGCGATGCTGATAAGGGTCGGCCGGAACAACTGGACCAGCAAATCGCACTTTCAAAAAATGAAGTGTTCCTGCGGGCTATCGTGAGGGCAGGGGCAGTTATTGATTTTTCATATAGCATTGACGGTCATAAATTTATAAAAATCGGAGAACCGTTTACCGCGAAACCCGGCAGATGGGTGGGCGCTAAAATGGGTCTTTTTTGCAGTGGTATTACAAAAAAGAATGATGCGGGCGTGGCGCGTTTCGACTGGTTTCGCGTGGAGCCGGTTCCGCAGGTGGCCGACTGATAACGATACCGGCAACGATTGCGTAAATAAAACCTTCAGAAAGCATTGAAAATGATGGGCTTTAGGGTAAAATTGTAATCATCAGGGATCAAAGTTTTTAACGATTAATTTGTCATCATGAAGCGTACTTTCTTCGGTCTTTCCTTCGTCTTATTAATTATGTATGCTTCGGCACAACCAATGGGCAAACTGCCCGTGATCCAGGTTCCGAAATTCAAAAAAGATACGGTTAGCATTGTAAAATGGGGCGCAACGCCGGGCGGAATTGAATTGAATACCGCGGCGATCAACAATGCCATTACTGCTGTCAATAAAAAGGGCGGTGGCGTGGTGCTGGTACCTTCGGGTTTGTGGCTTACAGGGCCTGTGGTATTAAAAAGCAACGTCAATCTGCATCTCGCCAAAGGCGCTACGCTTCTTTTTACGAAAGATTTTAACCAGTATCCGCTGGTTGAGGGCAACTACGAAGGACTTCCACAAATGCGAAATCAATCGCCGATTTCCGCCAACGGCGCTACCAATATCGGAATTACGGGCAGCGGCATTATTGATGGAAATGGCGGCGCATGGCGCATGGTAAATCGCTATAAATTGACAGCATCGCAATGGGATAACCTGGTAGCTTCCGGTGGATTGGTAAGTGATGATAAAAAAACATGGTATCCCACTGAAAAAACATTCAAGGGCGCACACATGAAAAACCCGGGTGTGATCAGCCCGGAGAAAGATTCAGCTTTTTATGCCAGTGTAAAAGATTTCTTACGTCCCAACCTGGTACTGATTGCCAATTGCAAATACATTTTGCTGGAAGGCGTAACCTTTCAGAATTCACCGGCATGGTGCCTGCACCCGCTGATGAGTGAACACCTGACCGTTCGAAACGTTTTTATAAAGAATCCATGGTTTGCGCAAAATGGCGATGGTATTGATGCGGAAAGTTGCAAGAATGTATTGATTGAAAATTCCGTGTTTGATGTGGGAGATGATGCCATCTGTATGAAAAGTGGCCGGGATGAAGAAGGGCGCAAGCGTGCGAAACCGATTGAAAATGTAATCGTTCGCGGATGTACTGTTTACGCCGCTCATGGTGGTTTTGTAATCGGTAGCGAAATGAGCGGTGGTGCGCGGAACATCTTCGTGAACAACTGTACGTTTATCGGAACGGATATCGGGTTGCGGTTTAAAACAACAAGGGGCCGCGGCGGTATAGTAGAAAATATTTTTATACGGGATATTACAATGAAAGATATTCCGGCGGAAGCTATTTTGTTCGACATGTATTATATGGCAAAAGATCCTGTTGCACAGTCCGGCGAGAAACGGGAATTGCCACAGGTTGAATTTAAACCGGTGGATGAGAGTACGCCACAATTCCGGAATTTCTACATCAGCCACGTATATTGCAGTGGTGCCGAGAAAGGAATTTTCGTTCGCGGTCTTCCGGAAATGCATGTAAAGGATGTAGTGCTGGAAGATATGGTGCTGCAAGCCCACAAGGGAATTGATGTACAGGAGGCTTCGGGCATTACATTTCGCAGGATAAATATCGTCACAGAAGATACGAATCCGGTAGTGGATGTAACGCAAAGCGATAACCTGGTATTTGACAAGATCAGCTATCGTGCCGGTGCATCACTGCTGTTCCGGATCAACGGAGACCGGAGTAAAAACATTGTGGTAAGCGGTACAGATGCATCCAACGCCAACGAAAAGATCAGCTATGAACTCGGCGCTTCCAACAAAAGCGTTTCGTTCAAATAACCTACGATGATGAAAAAAACACTTCTTCTTTTTGCTTTGACAGTATTGTTTGCCTTTGGCGCACAAAGCCAGGAGCAGCAACCGTATTCTGTAAGGATGGCTGAAACCGTAATGAAGATCTGGCCTGATTCTTTTTCCAGCACGCCGGGAAAAAGTCCACGCTGGAGCTATGATCACGGCGTAGTGCTAAAAGGAATAGAAGGAATCTGGAATAATTCAGGCGATGCGAAATGGTTTAATTATATCCAGAAGATGATGGACTATTACGTAAAAGATGATGGATCCATTTATGATTATCGTGGCGATGAATACAATATTGATTATGTAAATAACGGTAAGCTGTTGCTGTTGTTGTACCGCGTAACCGGG
The DNA here is from genome assembly GCA_048498035.1 of Bacteroidota bacterium. Taxonomy (GTDB): domain Bacteria; phylum Bacteroidota; class Bacteroidia; order Chitinophagales; family Chitinophagaceae; genus CADEDV01. The sequence continues at coordinate 37,893 of JBEHYT010000001.1, forward strand.
AAAGACAAATACCGGAAAGCTGCCAACCTGCTCCGCGAGCAGTTAAAAAAACATCCCCGCAACAGCGAAGGCGGGTTTTGGCATAAAAAAGTTTATCCCAACCAGATGTGGCTCGATGGGCTTTATATGGCGGAACCTTTTTATGCAGAATATGCACAACTATTTCATGAGGATTCTGCATTTAATGATATTGCCCGGCAATTTATCCTGGTAGAAAAACATACCCGCGATCCCAAAACCGGGTTGTTGTATCACGGGTGGGACGAAAGCCGTGAACAGAAATGGGCCGATCCAAAAACGGGTACGTCCCCGCATTTCTGGGGCCGCGCGCTCGGCTGGTACGGAATGGCGCTGGTAGATGCCCTGGATTATTTCCCTGCAGATCATCCACAACGTAAGGAATTGATCGCCATTTTGAACCGTTTTGCCATCGCGGTGGCGAAAGTACAGGATGCTCAATCCGGATTATGGTTTGATATTGTGGACATGCCCGGTGCAACAAAAAATTACCACGAAGCTTCGGCGTCCTGTATGCTGGTGTATACACTGGCAAAAGCAGTGCGTAATGGATATATCCCTTCCTCTTTTGCGGCTAATGCAAAGAAGGGTTATGCAGGAATTCTGAAAGAATTTGTAAAAACAGAGAATGGCCAGTTGAATCTCTATGGCACCGTGAGCGTTTCGGGGCTTGGTGGCAAGCCCTATCGTGATGGAAGTTTTGATTATTACATGAGTGAGAAAGTGGTGGTGAATGATCCCAAGGGCATTGGGGCATTTATACTTTGTGCCGTGGAAATGGAAATGCAGCCGGGCCTTGCACTGGGTAAAGGCAAAACGGTATTGCTGGATCGTTACTTTAATGCAGAAAAGAAAAAAGATGCTACCGGTACCTCAATCTACTGGCATTATACCTGGGAAGAACGCTCCAACGGCGGATTTTCTACGTTTGGAAATGTATTCAAAAAATACGGCGCGCGGCTGGCATCGCTCGATGTAAAACCGGATGCTACCAATTTGAAAAATGCTTCCGTTTATATTATTGTGGATCCGGATCATGTAAAAGACAATCCCCAGCCCAATTATATGGATGCTACTGCTGCTGCTGCTATTTACAAATGGGTGCAGGGTGGAGGCGTATTGCTGCTGATGGCAAACGACAGTGCTAACTGTGATCTTGAACATTTTAACCTGCTGGCAAACAAAATGGGCATTACGTTTACCAATACAAGCAGGAATATGGTGAAAAACGACGAGTGGCCTACAGGTACCGTGGACGTTACCGGTAAAAATCCCGTTTTTCAGCCGCGGGAAATGTACCTGAAGGAGATCAGCGTTTTGAAAACGCAAAAGCCCGCCACCGCTATTGTAACAAAGGAAAATGATGTGATCATAGCTATTGCAAAAGTGGGTAAGGGAGCAGTGCTGGCAGTTGGAGATCCCTGGGTGTACAATGAATACCTGGACGGGCGAAAACTGCCTGCCAATTTTGATAATTACGGTGCAGCTGAAGATATTGCCAAATGGCTGTTGAAGAACGCGGTAAAAAAATGAAGTCGACCTGGTACTTGATCGGCCTCCTGGCGATGATGACATCGTGCCGTGCACAGGAGATTGTTGTTGATGCTGGTGGAAAAGGACAATTCAGTACCATACAGGCGGCAATAGATCATTTACCGGCCACGGCAGGCAAGAAAAGGATCATTCATATCCGGAACGGGGTTTACCGTGAAAAGCTCTTTATAGAAAAAGGAAATATTGAACTGGTGGGTGAAAGCCGCGATAGCACAATTATTACCGCGGCAATAGCCCGGGACGAATGGCGGTGCTCACACCCGGATGATTGGGGTGTTGCCACACTGAATATTCGGGCCAATGATATCAGCCTGGAAAATCTTTCGGTGATCAATAGTTTCGGCTTTGATCATTCCGGGCCGGTAATCATGCAATGCCGGAAAGATTCGATGTTGACGACCATCAACGTTCGTAATGACGGTCACCAGATGGCGCTCCGCACCCAATATTGCACCCGGTTGAAGGCTGTTCATTGCCGGTTTGCCGCCTGGGGCGGCGATACTGTGAGTCCCTGGGAAACCAATGACGGGATGTGGTATTTTAACGACTGTGTGATGGAAGGTGGTGTTGATTTTTATTGTCCACGTGGCTGGGCATGGGCTGAAAACTGCGAATTTATTGCGCATACCGGCCCGGCAGCCATCTGGCATGATGGATCGCAACATGAAGATTCAAAAACAGTTCTTGTCAATTGCCGGTTTTCCGGTTATGACGGTTTCCTGTTGGGACGCTATCACCGTGATGCACAATTTTTCCTGGTGAACTGCCAGTTTGCTGCCAACATGCGCGACTCGGCAATTTATCGTGTGCCAACCGACAATGTAATACAGTGGGGACAGCGGATCTATTATTATAACTGTCACCGCGATGGTGGAAACGATTTTTCCTGGTATGCCAATCATCTTCCTGCAGGCATCCAGGTAAGTGACATAACAACGAAATGGGTTTTTGGAAGCAGGTGGGAACCCGAAAAGGAATAATATGCAATTATCGAAAGAGAACCTGGAAAAGATAAAGGCTGCGCCTGGATTAACCGTCCCGGATAAGACGCTGTTTGACCTGCCGGAACGGGTATTACAATTTGGCACCGGTGTGCTGTTGCGCGGACTTCCTGATTATTTTATCGACAAAGCAAACCGCCAGGGAATTTTTAATGGACGTGTTGTAGTAGTAAAATCAACCTCCTCGGGAGGCGCGGATGCATTCTCAAAACAAGACGGTTTGTATACGCAGGTGATCAAGGGTATTGAGAATGGCGAACTGGTGGAAGAAACGATTATTAATTCATCTATCAGTCGCGTACTGGCTGCACAGTCTGACTGGAACGCGATATTGGAATGTGCGGCCAATCCCGATTTGCAATTGATCATTTCCAATACCACGGAAGTGGGGATCGCGCTGGTGCAGGAAGATGTACAGAAAGATGTTCCCCAGTCTTTTCCTGGAAAATTGCTGGCATTTTTGCTGGAACGCTACAAACGATCCAGCGGGTCTGCAACCGGTGGAATGGTGATTGTGCCTACGGAGCTCATTCCCGGAAATGGAGATAAGTTGCGCGGTATTGTGTTGGAACTGGCGGCCTGGAATCAATTGCCGGCGGCATTTATCAGCTGGCTTGAAACGGCCAACCTGTTTTGTAATTCGCTGGTAGACCGGATTGTGCCCGGTAAATTGCCTGATGCAGATCGAATTGCAACTGAAAAAAAGCTTGGGTATAGTGATGAGCTGATGATACTTTCTGAAAGCTTCCGGCTTTGGGCTATTGAGGCCGATGATGATCGTGCGCGGCAGGTATTGTCGTTTGCAAAAGCAGATGATGGCGTTGTGATTGCACCTGATATCGAAAAATTCAGGGAACTGAAATTGCGCCTGCTAAACGGTACGCATACATTAAGTTGCGGCCTGGCCTACCTGGCGGGTTTTACCACTGTTCGCGAAGCGATGGGTAACGAATTTATGACAGCTTTCATCAACCAGCTTTCCAAAGAAGAAATTGCAAGGGCCGTAGCCGGGGAAAAAATCTCCTACGGGGAAGCTTGTGAATTTGCCGGTAGTGTGCTGGACCGGTTTAGAAATCCATCACTGGATCATCAGTGGTTGAGCATTACGGTGCAATATTCTTCCAAAATGAAGATGCGGAATATCCCCGTATTACTTGAACATTATCGCCGCAGCGCTGAAGTGCCGGAGGCAATTGCACTTGGGTTTGCGGCCTACCTGCTGTTTTTGAAATGTGCCAAAGATGAGAAGGGGCAATGGGTTGGACAAAGCAATGGCACTACGTATGTGATACAGGATGACAGCGCGGAAGTGATGCATCGCCATTGGCAATTAAAGGACGCGGATAAAGTGGTAGATGCTGTATTGGCCGATGAAGCGTTGTGGGGAGCGGATATTTCCGGTTTGCCTGGTTTTGCCGAAGCGGTAAAAGCCAACCTGCAGGCGTTGATCAAAAATGGTGCAATGCCCACGTTGCGTAGAAATGAGTTTGCAAAAACAACGGCCTGACCGTTGAAAGGAGAATAAATGAAAGAAGTTGTAGTTAAAGTACACCCCAAAGACAATGTGCTGGTAGCGCTTGCCGATTTAAAGAAAGGTGAACAGGTGAGTTACCAGGGGGAAATATATATCCTGGCGGAAGATATTCATGCCAAGCATAAATTTTTTACGCAGGATATGAAGCCGGGTGATGAGATCATCATGTACGGCGTATTGGTGGGAAAGGCGCAGGTGGCCATTCCTAAGGGCGGATTGATGTCTACGGCAAATACAAAGCACGCTGCCGAACCGTACGCCTATCGGAAGACTGATTTCCATTGGACGGCCCCGGATGTGTCGAAGTTCCGCGATCGTACTTTTATGGGTTATCATCGCAGTGATGGCCGTGTAGGAACGGCCAATTACTGGCTGTTTATCCCGATGGTTTTTTGTGAGAACCGAAACCTGGATGTGATCCGGGAAGCGTTGCACAATGAACTGGGATATGCCGTTGCGGATAAATATAAATCCTACACAAAAACACTATTGGCCGAATATGAAAAGGGAGAAGCCCTTACGGATATTGACCTTTCTCCTGCTGCTGTGCAGCCGGCCAACCGGCCATTTCCCAATGTAGATGGAATTAAATTTCTCAATCACCAGGGTGGTTGCGGCGGTACGCGGCAGGATGCCGGCATACTTGGAAAATTGCTCGCGGCCTACGCCAATCATCCTAATGTATCGGGTGTAACCGTGTTGAGCCTGGGATGCCAAAATTTGCAAACGCGCGATTTTCTGGCTTATTTGAAAGAACTCAATCCTTCCTTTGATAAGCCGATGTACATTTTTGAACAGCAGCAATCACTTAGTGAGGAACAGCTTGTAGGTGAAGCGATCCGGAAAACATTTGAGGGATTGATTGAAGCGAATAAACTGAAACGCGAACCCGCTACGCTGGATAAACTTTGTATCGGCGTAAAATGTGGGGGAAGTGATGGCTTTAGTGGTATTTCTGCTAATCCTGCTGTTGGTTATTGCAGTGATCTTGTAGTTGCGCTGGGAGGAAAAATATTGCTGGCGGAATTCCCGGAGTTGTGCGGAGCGGAACAAAACCTGATCGATCGCACACCGGATGAAGCGGCTGCAAAGAAATTTATTCATTTGATGACAACCTATGCAGAGCAGGCGGAGCGCGTGGGATCGGGCTTTGATATGAATCCCTCTCCGGGTAATATTAAAGATGGATTGATCACCGATGCCATTAAAAGTAATGGCGCTGCGCGAAAAGGTGGTTCATCACCAGTTGTAGATGTACTGGACTATACCGAAGAGGCAAAAAAGCCCGGACTGAATCTTGTTTGTACGCCGGGAAACGATGTGGAAGCGACTACGGGTAAAGCAGCCAGTGGCGCTACGCTGATCCTGTTCACTACCGGGCTGGGTACACCTACTGGTAACCCTGTTTGTCCGACTATCAAGGTGTCTACCAACAGTAAGCTGACCAAACGGATGAATGATATCATTGATATTGATTGCGGGCCGATTGTGGAAGGAGAGAAGAGCATTGAGGAGATGGGTGAAGAGATACTGGAATATTGTATCAAAGCTGCAAGCGGTGAGGTAATACCGAAAGCGGTATTGTTGAACCAGGATGATTTTATCCCCTGGAAAAGAGGGGTTTCATTATAACGGTGCTAACTGATATAAACAGCGAGTATGAAACAGTTTTTAGACGAAAATTTTCTGCTGAAGACCAAAACGGCGCAACGCCTGTACCATGAGTATGCAAAGGAAATGCCGATCATCGACTACCATTGTCACCTGCCGCCACAGCAGATTGCAGAAGATACACAGTTTGACAACCTGACCCAGGTTTGGTTGTATGGAGATCATTATAAGTGGCGGGCCATGCGTACCAATGGCGTGGACGAAAGTTATTGTACGGGTGATAAAACCGATTGGGAAAAATTTGAAAAATGGGCGGCTACTGTTCCGTATACGCTGCGCAACCCGCTTTATCATTGGACGCACCTGGAGCTGCAGCGGTATTTTGACGTGGAGGATATTTTAAATCCACATACGGCACGCAAGATTTATGAGAGTTGCACCGAAAAATTAAGAACGCCCGAATTTTCTGTTCGCAACTTGTTGCGTAAAATGAATGTAGACCTCGTATGTACCACAGATGACCCGGTGGATTCCCTGGAATATCATCAGAAAATTAAGGCAGATGGTTTTGAAAAACCAATACTGCCGGCCTTTCGGCCGGATAATGCCATGAATGTAAGCAGCGCAGCACGTTTTAATGCGTATGTGAAAAAACTGGAAGCTGTTACGAATATCGCGATATCGTCGTTTGATGACTTCCTGTATGCACTGCAAAATCGCCACGATTTTTTTGCGTCCATGGGATGTTCTGTATCGGATCATGGGCTTGAAGAGATCTATGCCGAGGATTTTACTGGTATGGAAATAGATGCCATTTTCAATAAGATTCATGGTGGAAAGGAATTGAATGATTCTGAGCAGCGTAAATTCAGATCGGCCATGTTGATCCATTTTGCAGAATGGGATTGGGAAAAGGGTTGGGTGCAACAGTTTCACCTGGGCGCCCTGCGTAATAATAATTCCCGGATGATGCAAACGCTGGGACCTGATACAGGTTGGGACTCTATTGGCGATTTTTCACAGGGACGTGCACTTGCGCGGTTCCTGGATAAACTTGATACCAATAATAAGCTGGCGCGGACGATTGTGTACAACCTGAACCCGGCCGACAATGAGCTGATGGCTACGATGATCGGCAACTTTAATGATGGATCTGCAGTTGGCAAGGTACAGTGGGGTTCTGCGTGGTGGTTCCTGGACCAGAAAGACGGGATGATCAAACAGATGAATGCGTTGAGTAATATGGGCCTGCTAAGCCGTTTTGTTGGTATGCTTACGGATTCCAGGAGTTTTCTTTCCTACCCGCGGCACGAGTATTTCCGCAGAATTCTTTGTGACCTGTTTGGGGATGATATTGAAAACGGTGAACTGCCCGCAGATATGAACTGGATTGGACAGGTGGTGCAGGACATTTGTTATAATAACGCACGTCAGTACTTTAATTGGCAGGCGGATACGCAGCCCAGTGAAGCCCGACTTACAACGTTATAAATATCCGGATCGGGCAAATACGTTTAAATTCGGCGCCCGGTCTGTTTTTTTTGCTTCCGGCATCGATTCCGGTGGAAGATTGCTGCAAAAAGCCATCCCTTTCAACGCTAATTGGCGACTGCATGGCGTATCTTTCACCACCAAAAAATAAATAATACGAATATGTCTAAGAAAGTCGTAACACTGGGAGAGATCATGTTGAGGTTGTCCACTCCCGATTTCAAACGTTTTGTTCAGGCGGATAGTTTTGATGTAACCTATGGTGGTGGCGAGGCCAATGTGGCTGCCGCTCTTTGTAATTATGGCCTGAATGGTACTTTCGTTAGTAAGGTGCCCAGCAATCCAATCGGGCAGGCTGCCATCAATCATCTCCGTCGTTATGGTGTGGATACGCAATTTGTAGCCCGTGGCGGCGAACGACTTGGCATTTATTTCCTTGAAACAGGCGCTTCCATGCGCGCTTCGCAGGTGGTGTACGATCGTGCACATGCTTCCATTGCAGAAGTGGATGTGAGTGAATTTGATTTTGATAAAATCCTGGAAGGCGCTTCCTGGTTTCATACTACCGGTATTACGCCGGCATTGAGCGATAAAGCGGCTGCTCTCACTGAAGCAGCACTGAAAGCTGCCCGTGCTAAAGGTATTACCACCAGCATTGACCTTAACTATCGCAAAAAATTGTGGAGCAAAGAAAAAGCCCGCGAGGTAATGACAAAACTTTGCCAGTACGTGGATGTATGTATCGGTAATGAAGAAGATGCGGATACTACCCTTGGTTTCAAGGCAAAAGATACAGATGTTACAAAGGGAGAATTAAACCTGGATGGGTTTAAGGATGTATTCCGCCAGATGAAAGAGAAATTCGGGTTTAAATATATTGCTTCGTCGCTCAGGGAAAGCCACAGCGCCAGTGATAATGGCTGGAGCGCCCTGGTGTACGATGGTAGTGAATTCTATCACACTAAACAATACAATGTGCGTATTGTAGACCGCGTGGGAAGTGGTGATTCATTTGCCAGCGGTCTGATCTATGGCCTGGTTACCGGTATGGCAATGAAAGATGCTGCTGAATTTGGCGTGGCGGCAAGTGCGCTCAAACATACAATCCCCGGTGATCTTAACCATGCCACACTTTCCGAAGTGAAAGACCTGGTAAAAGGTGATGGCAGCGGACGGGTACAACGTTAACTGCGCGGATAAAATTTTACAACGGTGGTAGTGGAGCGCGCAGGCGAATCGCTGCCATCGTTGCAACAAAAAAGGCGCATCAGCGTTGCGGTGAGCCAGCTAAAAATAAGTTCATGATTATTGATACATTGGACAATTCCTCCCGTTACAACTCCGTACATCCGCTGTTTGGAAAAGCGTTTGCGTATATTCAGTCGCTGGATATGGCTGGAATTGCTCCCGGCAAATATGAAATTGAAGGCGACAGCCTGAAAGCATCTGTGTCTGACAAGAAAGGTGTAACAGAAGCTGAATCAGTTGCCAAATTTGAATGTCATAACAAGTATATTGATATCCAGGTTTGCATCCGCGGTAATGAGCGGGTGGGTTGGAAGCCGCGTGCAAAATGTAAGACTGAAAACGGTAGTTACAATGAAGAAAAAGATCTTCAGTTATATAGTGACCAGCCGGATATGTATTTTCAATTGACCGAAGGGCAGTTTGTGATCTTCTACCCCGAAGATGTGCATGCTCCGATGATTGGCGTGGATGAAAATCCGATTAAAAAATTAGTGATCAAAGTAAAACTGTAAAGAATGAGCGCTAGCAAACAGGCAACTGCCGTGATTGTAGAACAGGGCATTTTACCCCTTTATTTTAATGCGGATGAAACCGTAAGTATTGAAGTGCTGCGGGCATTGTATCGTGCTGGTGTAAAAGCAATTGAATATACCAACAGAGGTGATGCAGCCCTGGCTAATTTTAAAAAAATGGTAACGGTGCGGGATGCAGAAATGAGTGGCCTGTTGATGGGTGTGGGCACAATCAAAAATCTGAAGCATGCAGAAGATTATGTTGCTGCCGGGGCCGACTTCCTGGTGAGTCCGGGTTTTGTACCGGAAGTAGCTACCTTCGCTGCGTCCAGGGATATTTTTTACGCGCCGGGTTGTATGACACCCACGGAAATCATTGCTGCCGAAAATGCAGGCATCGGGTTTATTAAACTATTTCCAGGTAATATGCTGGGACCGGAATTTTTAAGTGGTATTAAAGATATCTTTCCCAAATTGCTATTTATGCCTACGGGCGGTGTTGATACCACGAAAGAAAATATCCAGGGCTGGTTTAAGGCGGGTGTGTGTGCCGTGGGTATGGGAAGTAAGCTGGTTAGCAAAAAATTGATGGAGGCAAAGGACTATGCCACCATTGAAAAAGATACAAAAGCGGTGCTGGAAACGATCCGCGATGTAAAAGCTTCGAAGTAAATTCGATTTTCTCACGGTCCCTCCTGCTCTGACGGGGATTGCAATAAAAAACGATTATGCAGAAAACCATAGGAAAGTACCGGTGGACGATTTGTGGACTTATCTTCTTTGCAACTACAATCAACTACATCGACAGGAGCGTTATCAGTTTCTTGAAATCTACATTTACCACCGAGAAAGGGTGGACGGATGGAGATTACTCTGATGTGGAAATCGTATTTAAATTTTGTTACGCGCTTGGTATGCTTGGCGCAGGGCGCATCATTGATAAATTGGGCACCCGAATCGGGTACGGCCTGTTTACGATGTTATGGAGCGTGGCCGGCATCATGACCGCTTTTGTAAGTTCTGTAACAGGTTTTGCTGTTGTTCGCGGAGCGCTGGGTATTACGGAATCAGGAAATTTTCCCGCAGCTATTCGTAGCGTGGCGGAATGGTTTCCAAAGAGAGAACGCGCCTACGCAACGGGTATCTTCAATTCGGGTGCGAATATTGGCGCTATCGTTACACCTATTGCAGTTCCCTATATTGTTACCCATTGGGGCTGGCAGTGGGCATTTGTGATAACAGGTCTTTTAGGCGTTGTATGGCTGATCTTTTGGATGATTTTTTATGAGATTCCATCCAGACAAAAACGCCTTTCACAGGAAGAGCTCGAATATATCCAAAGCGACCAGGATGAGATCAAACAAGAGTCTAACGAGCCAAAACTGAGCTGGAAGCAATTGCTTGGTTATCGTCAAACCTGGGCGTTTGCTATCGGCAAATTCTTAACCGACCCTATCTGGTGGTTTTACCTGTTCTGGTTACCTGATTTCTTTGAAAGCACCTATCATGTAAAATTAGAAGCAGCAAGCTGGCCGGTAGCCGTTGTTTATATTATATCAACAGTAGGAAGCGTTGGCGGCGGATGGCTGCCGTTGTACCTGATTAAACGCGGTATGCCAGTATTCAAGGCGCGAAAACTATCGATGTTATTGTACGCTTTTTGCGTAATTCCTATTGTTTTTGCATTGGTGCTTGGAAAGATCGATATGTGGCTGGCCGTGGCAGTAATTGGTATTGCAGCAGCAGCGCACCAAGCCTGGAGTGCGAATATTTTCACTACGGTAAGTGATATGTTCCCTAAAACAGCAACCGCATCTGTAACAGGTATAGGCGGCATGTTTGGCGGATTGGGAGGGATAGCTTTGTCTCTATTCGTGCAGAAAAATATGTTTGTATACTATCGTAGTATTAATCAAATTGAAACAGCGTACTATATCATGTTTGCAGTTTGTGCGTTAAGTTATCTTGTCGGTTGGGTCATTATGCATTTTCTTGTTCCGAAAATGAAGCCGATTACTACTACAACAAAATAGATAAAAAAATCCCAGGCGATTGCGCTGGGATTTTTTTTTAAGCAGTATAAATCCGTTCTATCGCTTCCCGGTATTTTTCGGTAATTACTTTTCGTTTCATTGATAGTTTCGGGGTCAATTCGCCCGTATCCACGCTCCATTCTACCGGCAGCAATTCAAATTTTTTAACCTGCTCTACGTGGTTGAAGTATTTGTTGAAACTTTCTACAAGATCACGATAAAGGACCAATACTTTTGGATCCCTGATCAGTTCTGTGTCAGTGCCTGCAGTTATACCCTGTGCGCGTGCCCAATCTCTTAAATAAGGAATAGCAGGTACAATCAGTGCTCCCACAAATTTTCGCTCCGGGCCCACAATCATCACCTGTTCTATAAAAGGAGATTCCTTCAATTTGTTTTCAATCGCCAGCGGCGCAACATACTTACCACCACTTGTTTTAAATAGCTCTTTTTTGCGATCGGTAATTTTCAGGTACTTATTTTCAACCAGCATACCAATATCGCCTGTATGGAACCAGCCATCGGTAATTACTTCGTTGGTAAGATCAGGGCGTTTGTAATAGCCCACCATGATGTTGGGACCCTTGCAAAGGATTTCTCCATCTTCCGCAATTTTTACTTCCACATGGTCAATTAATGGTCCAACCGTACCAAACATCCTGTCTTTTTCCTGGAAGCGGTTCACAGCAATTACCGGGGATGTTTCTGTAAGGCCATATCCTTCCATGATCACGATCTTCGCCGCGGTGAAAATGCGTATCAGTCGGACCTGGCAGGCGGCGCCCCCGGTTACAATACATTTGATTTGATTGCCCAGGCCTTCTCTCCATTTGCTAAATATGAGTTTATTAGCTATCGCTAACTGCGTGTTATACCAGAAGCCCTGGTTCTTGTTTATTTCAAATTTTTCGGCAAGGCTATGCGCCCAGAAGAAGAGTTTTCTTTTTATTCCCGTCAGTTCGTTGCCTTTTTGCATAATGCGATCGTACACCTTTTCAAGCAGTCGCGGCACGGTGGTAAACATGCTTGGTTTTACTTCTTTCAGGTTGTCGGCAATGGTATCCAGGCTTTCTGCAAAATAAATCGGTATGCCGCGAAACAAATATAGATAGGCAACCATCCGCTCAAAAATATGGTTCAATGGCAGAAAGCTGAGTGCACGCATATTTTCTCCCGGAGGAAAGCAAGGCATAGAGTCAATCACATTCGACAAAATATTCTCGTGAGATAGCATCACACCTTTTGGTGTACCCGTTGTTCCGGAAGTATAAATAATCGTTGCGAGGTCTTTGTAGTCAATAGTCGCCGCCACTTCTTTTACCTGTGCGTGAAGCGCGGGAGTTGCGAGTGTTGTCACTTCTTTCCAATGACGGGCATTGGTTACGTGTTCAAACGTGAAAATTTCGGTGAGACTTGGAACTTTGGCTTTAAGGCTCATCACCTTCAGGTAAAGCTCTTCATCGTTTACAAACGCGAGTTTTACTTTGGCATCGTTCAGGATAAATTCAAGTTCATTTACATTGATGGTTGGATAAATTGGTGTAAGCAGGGCTCCTGCCTGTTGCACCGCCATATCAAGCATCAGCCACTCGGGCCTGTTTTTACAAATAATGGCTACTTTGTCGCGCCCTTCTACTGTGCCATCATTGGCGCTGATGCCGAGCGCCAGCAGCCCTGCGCTCAGGTCATTCACAGTGTCTCGAACCTGCTGGGTGCTGTAGGTTTTCCACTGGCCAGTTTCTTTGGCTGCCAGCATATCATTCAGTGGACTTCCATCCAGGTGAAGCTGGATACAATCAAAAAGGCGACGGGGTTCAGCCATAGTGCAATCGTGATTTATACCAATCAATTTAGGGATTTTTGATTGATCTGAACAGGCCTTCAATAAAAAACCCCGCCAGTGGCGGGGTGAACGAATTAGTTATCGGTTTCGTAGTGTTGACCGGGCGGCATTTTAAAAACCCGTCCACTTTGAAAATTGTTGAATGAGGTATATTCCTCGTTGTGCGTTTTTGTCCAGTTTTCGTAGGCAGACAGGTTGTCCACCGGTCCAAACAGCCATTGGTTATACGCTTCAAACATTCCTTCCCGCATCAATTGTTGCTGGTAATCAAACAGGCGGTAGGGGAATTTTGCGGCGTAGGTGCTGTACCAATCCAGGATAAACCGGGCGCGGATCATGGTGAGGGTTTCGGTGGTGATGCCACGGCTGGCGAGCCCGGCTTCTTTTCCAAATGTTGCCAATACGGCTTTCCCGAATTCGCTTTTATCCGTCTGGTCTTTGCTCATATCTGCGTCTGCGTACAACTTTTCTTTGTAGGCTTTCAACAACAGTTCTTTCATTGCGGCGCCACGCTCACCCAGGTGTTCCATATTGATAAAGATTTCGCCGTAAATAAGACTCCATACTTTATCTTTTGTGTAGAAATAATACATCGCTGCATTGTAGTAGTTGCCGGAGTAGGAAGGATCTACTTCAATTCCTTTTTCCCAAAGGTGGATAGCCGAATAATCGTTGTTGGAGAAAAGCAATTCTCCATATTCACTATATAGGGGACCGCTTTTTGGGTATTTCTTCAGCGCCTTTTTGTACATTTTAGTACAATCCTTTACTTCCTGCAGTGCTTTATAAACATTGCCGGCAATCTGGTAGGTCATTACATCCGCATCGTCACGATCAACCACTTTTTTTACAATATCCATGGCTTTGTCGTAATCTTTGCTAAAAAAGTAGGCCTGCATCAGGTCCTTTTGCAGTTCCAGGTTGTCTTTGTACTGCTCAAGACCCTTATTGAGCACCAGGGTGGCGTTATTAAAATCATTGGCCATCAGGAAGTTGCGAGCGGTTGACTGAATAGATTCCACCGACTGGCCCGGTTGGGCAAAGCAAACCAATCCGGTAAGTGCCAGGATTGTTGTTGAAATGAGTTTTTTCATCATGGTCATTAAACATTGATCCCCTATTACGGGGACTATTGCGCAAAGTAAGCTAAACCGCTCCGAAACCAACAGCGGTTGGCAAAATATTAACAAAGACGGTAATTATTATCAATTGATAATCAACGTAAAACATGTGTCAGTAACCCGTCCCGCAGTTTCGGCTCAAACCAGGTGCTTTTTGGCGGCATCACATTTCCGCTATCAGCAATATCAAAAAGTTGGTTGAGCGTTACGGGGTGCAAACTAAATGCCACTCTCATCTCACCGCTGTCAACGCGTTTTTCCAGTTCTTTTAATCCCCGGATCCCGCCTACAAAATCAATGCGTTTGTCGGTTCGTTGATCTTTGATGTTCAGCAGTTTATCTAGTATATTGTTAGAGAGAACGGAAACGTCCAGTATACCAATCGGATCTTCTGTAAAACTGCCCGGGCGTGATGTAAGGATGTACCATTGATGGTTGAGGTACATACCAAATTCATGCAATTGGGCGGGTTTTACGGGTTCGGCGCTCAGGGCTATCATAAAATCGTCCTGCAACAGGCTCATAAATTCTTCGATGGAATGATCGGCAAGATCTTTTACAACACGGTTGTAGTCGAGAATCGCAAGCTGGCTGGCGGGGAAGATGGTAGTCAGGAAATATTGGGCTGATTCCCGTTCCGGGAAAACCTTGCTGATGCGGGCAGCTGATGCGGCGCGGTGGTGACCGTCGGCGATATAAGTTGCCGGTACCTGTTCAGTAAAAAGCCTGGTAATTTCATTGATTTCCCGTTCTTCATTGATGATCCAAATACTGTGCTGGATGCCGTCTTCGGCGGTAAAGTCGTATACCGGTTGATGTGCATCCTGCCAGCCGTCTACAATGGAATTGATTGCAGCCACATCGCGATACGCCAGGAATACGTTCCCGGTTTGGGCTTCAATGGCCTGCATGTGATCAATCCTGTCTTTTTCTTTTTCTGGGCGTGTAAACTCGTGTTTTTTGATTACATCATTGAAATAATCGGCAACAGAAGAAGCTGCAACAAGCCCGGTTTGTGACCGGCCGTTCATGATTAACCGATAGATATAATAGCACGGTTTTTCTTCCTGCAGTAATATGCCTTCGCTGATGAAGCGGTCGAGGTTTTTCTTCGCTTGTTCATACACGGCAGTGCTATGGATATCGGTCCCGGGTGGAAGATCAATTTCAGACTTGGTGACGTGTAAAAATGAATAGGGGTCACCTGAAGCTTCTTCACGGGCCTCTTCGCTGTTTAATACATCATAAGGACGTGATGCTACTTTTGCTGCCAGCGAAGGTTGTGGGCGAAGTGCCCGGAAGGGTTTAATAGTTGCCATGAACGTATTTTAAATAATTTTTTGGTTAGCCTTTTTCCTGTGCAAAGGCGATCATCAGCGTGGTCAATGCATTTACGTTTTCCAGTGTAAGTGCGTTGTATAAGGATGCGCGGAAGCCGCCAACACTTCTATGACCCTTAATTCCTACGATGCCCGCTTCTTTACAGCGATCCAGGAATTCTTTTTCAAGCACCGGATCGGGCAGCAGGAACACCACGTTCATCTGGCTGCGATCTTCTTTGGCAACAGGAGTGGTAAAAAGCGGCAGGCTGTCGAGGGTAGAGTAGAGGAGGTTTGCCTTTGCGGTATTTTGTTTCGCAATTTCTTTTACGCCGCCCTGAGCTTTCAACCAGCGAAGCGTAAGCATAGCAACATATACGGCAAATACCGGCGGGGTATTTAGCATGCTTTGCTCTTTAATATGGTTACGATAATCCAGGATGCTGGGAATGGGACGGGTTACTTTGCCAAGAATATTTTTGTTTACAACTACCAGGTTTACGCCGGCCGCGCCCATATTTTTTTGGGCGCCGGCATAGATCAGGTCGAAGCGATTGAAATCCATTTCACGGCTTAGAATATCGCTGCTCATGTCAGCAACAATGGGCACGCCACAATCAAAGGGAAACTGGTGCCATTGTGTACCGGCAATTGTTTCGTTCGTAGTAAGATGCAGGTAGGCCGAAGTAGCGGTTACGGTGATATCTTTCGGGATGCTTGTAAAATTGGTATCGCGTGAGGATCCGCTGATTTCTACATGCCCAAAAAGTTTTGCTTCTTTAATGGCTTTATTTGCCCAGGTACCTGTTTCGGTGTAGGCGGCCACGTCATTTTGGTTAAGCAGGTTCATGGGTACCTGCATAAACTGGGTAGTGGCGCCGCCGTGCAGAAAAAGCACTTCGTGGTTACTGTCGAGGTTCATGAGTTCCCGGACGAGGGAACGCGCTTCTTCCATTACTGATTCAAAGAGTGGTGTCCGGTGACCAATTTCCAGGATAGAGAGTCCTGTATGGTTAAAATTGAGAACGGCTTCGCTGGCTTGTTCAAATACTTCGCGGGGTAATACAGATGGGCCGGCGTTAAAATTGTGAAGTGTTGGTTTCAACGTATCGCTGATTAATTTGTATGCAAATAAAGGAGATCAAAGGTAACGAATTCAGGGTAGTTGGGAGAAAGGCGTGGAATACCACGCTCATCGAACGATCGTTGTTTTGTATTGGGCTGTATTGTGATGGCAATAAAGCTTATTGTTGGCGGTATGCCCGGGTGCTTCGGCAGGAGGATGGCTATAATGTGGCGCGGAAAAGCACGTGCTTGGGTGGTATGGGGGAGAAGAGACGACTTTTTGTGAACGGACACAAAAGAGCGTCATTTTTGGTGGTCCAGGCACTGCGGTTGTGTACTCTCATCGCCATTTTAACAACGCCACCCCTGGCGGGGCCCTCCCTCCCCCTCCTGCCGCCACCGTTTTGTATCCTGGTCAATGTTTTTCCGAATGGTTGCAATTACTACCATCTTTAAAAAATTACCATACTGTAACAAAATTGATTGCTGTTACAGCACTAAACAAGCACCGGAAGAATTTGTCATTGGCCTCAGACAACTCAAATCTACAACCGCAACAAGAAGAAACCTTGGGAAAAAGAACCGTATTTCTGCGAAAAAAATAGATTGGAAAGAGAAAAAAAACGTAGGCGTATGCTGAAAAAAGATCACCCACGGTGCACCCTTATTTTTAATCGTGCTCCCGGTTTTCAGACGCAGCATTCAATTGAACGAATTCTGAAAGCTCCTGCGCAGAAAATTCGCGGTGCGACAAATGCCGGAGCTCCGGCTGGCCGGCATTAACCCAGGCAGTATACCAGAACGATGCAACTGCAAAAATAGCCTGCCGCATTCTTCGTTCAACCATGCCATTCAATAATTCGTCGTAGCGGCGGGTATATGCTGCCGCATATTGCCTTACAATTAAACCATTCCGCTCTTCAAAACTGTACTTCGCATCCGACGGAAAAGCCGCCGCCAGGTTTCGTTCTATGCGAAGTACACTATCCACAGCAGCTGCACTTTCCAGCACTCGCGCCCAAATAAAAGCGCCGGGGTCTGAAATATATACTGCCTTGCCAATCAAAAAATCCCATTCTGATTCCGCGAGCAACTCGGGCACCCGACTTTCCCAAAATCCATGAATTCCTACCTGGTTTGTGAGTTGGCCATTATGATTCCGGCTGGTATGTAACGGAACATGCATATCAGCAATATAATGGCCCAGTTCGGTTGAGTTACGTAGAATCGCTTTTTCATCTTTTGCAATAAAAGCATCGGTGAGGCGGCGCAGCATCGTTTGTATCCACCAGGGTACAATACCATGCGCCCGGAGTGTATCCGCCGAAAATTTTTCAACAGCCTCGTTCCATTTTCGCGGAAGTTCATCAAAAGGATAATAGCCGTAGCGGTCAATATCAATGTAATGACGCGCACCCTCAGCTTCTACCACGTAACGCCTCTTGTCAGGATCTGCAGCGTGCTCAAATATAAAATCGATATTGGGCTTATACATCACCATCATTTCAGGTGGTAATAGAAAAACCGCCAACTGATTAATCTTCCGATGGGCAAAGAAACCCCATGCAAAACAAGGCTGTGCCAAGGTAGCCAGCAAAAGACAACAAATTATTTTTTTCATACTCCTGGTGATGGAGGAGTAACAACAGGTAGAAGGCAGAATTGAGCAACTAACTATCCCCGGTTTTGCTTTCGGTAGTAAGATCAACAACACCACCGGTAACCGCATATTTCATCGCATCGCCGGAGCTGATCTGGTCTATCTTGCGGATTCGATTGCGCGGCAGAATATAAAGTTGCCCTGCAAAATTGTAGGCCTGTGGTACATAAACCGCCACTTTATCCGAACCCATTTCAAATTTTGCCATTTCTTCATCCGTCAAAAAGCCGACAATCCACACATCCTCCGCAAAAACACTTGCTAATACCGCGCGGTTGAATTTCTTTTTGTCGCCTGCAAAGGCGCTAAAAAAATCACGGACGGAAGAATAGATAAACTTTACTCCGGGAGTTTTCTCCAGCCAATAATCAAACAGGCTAAAGATGCGCGTCCGAATAAAAAATGTACTGAAATAGCCTACCGTTACAATAAAAGCCAGGATGATCACGAACCCCAACCCATAATTTTTTACCCGGTAATCAATTACCTGGTGATTGAGATCGTATATCGGCTCCCGGAAAATTGGCACCCAACTATCCACCGTGGACACAATCCAATAAATCGTATAGGCCGTAATTGCCAGTGGACCAATGATTAATACACCTTGTAAGAAATACTGAAACAGCTTCTTCCATCGAAACCGGTCTTGTGGCCAGATTGGCTTTTCGTTATCCATAAGTCAAAAGTAGGCATTAAGAAGTGGCAACAAAGGGGTTTTCTACGATTAACGGCCAGTATTTTAACCGGAAAAAACGGGCTTTCACCGGGTTTTTTGGGGCTTTCATACTGGGAAACTTTGGTTACGATTAAAGTTTCCATAGTTTTGCCGCCACTTTTAACAACTATGGAGATCAAGGAAAGAATATTAGTGAAAGCGGAAGAACTGTTTATGCAGTATGGGATTCGTTCCGTCTCAATGGACGATATTTCCAACCACCTGGGAATGTCTAAAAAGACTCTTTACCAGTATTATGTAGACAAAGATGAGCTGGTAAATGCCGTGGTAGACAGTCATGTAAGCGGAATTGAACACGATTGTGCCGGTTGTGTGGCTGATGCCAAAGACGCCATCCATGAGTTTTTCCTGATGGTAGATAAGATACTGGAGGAATTTGTGAACATGAACCCCATGCTCCTGCACGACCTCGAAAAATTTCATTTTAATGCGTACAGCCGGTTTCGAAAACATAAAGACCAGTTTTTGGCGGAAACCGTTCGCCGAAACCTGGAATGGGGTATTGCGGACGAACTGTACCGCCCTGACATCAATGTAGATGTACTGGTGAAATTCAGGATCGAATCCATGATGCTGCCCTTTAACCTGGCTGTATTCCCTCCCGGAAAATACAACCTGGCCATGGTGAGCAAGGATATCATCGAACATTTTGTGTATGGACTGGTAACTGTGAAAGGACATAAACTGATTCAGAAATACAACGAACAACGAAATAAAACACAACAACAGTATGAAGAAACGAGGAAGTAAGTACAGCAGGATCGGCTTGCTTGCAGCACTCCTGTTACCCGGGTTCCTGATGGCTCAGGATACAACCAGGGTAACACGCCATGAATTTTCCGTGCAGCAGGCAGTAGATTATGCCCACAAAAACAATGTACAGGTAAAAAATGCCTTACTCGACGTTCAGATCCAAAGCGAAACCAACCGCGAAGTAACGGCAGCAGCATACCCGCATCTTTCGGCATCAGGTACACTTACCTATAATGCCAAACTGCCGGTAAGCCTGATCCCGGCAGAATTCCTGGGCGGAACGCCAGGTACCTACCAGGAGCTTGCATTTGGTACCAAATGGAACGCAATGGGCGGCCTCTCTATTAACCAGGTCCTGTTTGACGGACAGGTATTTGTTGGCCTCCAGGCCCGTAACACGGTCTTAGACTTTAGTCGCAAAAGCGTAGAGGTAACCGAGGAGATGATCAAATCCAACATTTACAAGATCTACTATCAACTGGCTGTCGCAAAACAACAGATCCAGTTATTGGATTCAAACATCCGCCTGGCGGAAAAGCTGTCGCACGACACGA
This sequence comes from Bacteroidota bacterium, assembly GCA_048498035.1. Taxonomy (GTDB): domain Bacteria; phylum Bacteroidota; class Bacteroidia; order Chitinophagales; family Chitinophagaceae; genus CADEDV01. The sequence goes on from JBEHYT010000001.1 coordinate 57,946, forward strand.
AAGTGATCTACGACAATGGGTTTACCGACAAACTTAGCGTTGATCAAACCAATGTAACCCTCGCCAACCTGAAAACGGATCGGCAGAAAGTTTTAAACCAGGTGGCCAACGGTTATCTCGGCCTCAAGATCCTGATGGGGATGCCTGTAAAGGACGAGCTGGTACTTACCGATGAAGTAAGTCCGGAGATGATCCGCGAAGGGGCGCTGGAAATGGACGGCTATAAGTATGAAGATCGAAAGGAGTTTCAATATGCACAGCTCGGAATCAGACTCCGCGAATACGATATCCGCCGATATAAGCTGGCAAAGTTGCCTACATTAAATCTAACAGGCTATTACAATAAGAATGCACAGCGCAATGATTTTGATTTCTTCAAAGGAGGTCGCTGGTTTGATATCTCTGCATTCTCATTGAACCTGAACATCCCGATTTTCAGTGGGTTTGCCAATAACGCACGCATCCAGCGCGCAAAATACCAGTTGCAGCAAAGCCAAAATGAGATCGATAACCTGAAACTGAATATTGACCAACAGGTAGAAGTGGCACGTAACAACTATCGCTCTGCAGTTGCAACGGTAGATGCACAACAACGAAATATGACGCTGGCGCAGACAGTTTACGCGCAAACCAAGAAGAAGCTGGAAGAAGGGCTTACTGACCAGTCATCACTGGAAACAGCGCGTGTACAGCTGCAGGCTGCACAAACAAACTACATTTCCGCATTGTATGACGCCATGGTTGCAAAAGTTGATTACCTGTCTGCAACCGGCAAACTTTGATAACCAAAACCATTCATGATTTAAAAAATAATGTATGAATAAGATAGTACGGATCGCTTACGTGTCGGCCCTGGTAGTTGCCCTGGCAGCTTGTGGCGGCGCGAAAGATGACAAGGCCAAGCTGAATGATATGAAGGCCAAACTGGAAAAATTGAAAAAGCAAAAAGGCGACCTGGATGCTGATATTCACAAACTGGAGGATGATATCTCCAAAGCAGACCCCAATGCAGTTCTTGTAACCAAGCTTGTTGGCGTGGATACGGTAGGGAAAAGTGATTTTAGCCACTTTGTAGAATTGCAGGGAAAAATTGACGCTGAGAATGTTGTATATGTATCCCCACGCGGCCAGGGAGGCATGGTGAAAGCGGTGTATGTTAAGGCTGGCGACCATGTATCAAAAGGCCAGTTGTTGTTGAAGTTGGACGATGCCGTTCAGCAACAACAGGTGGTGGCAGCCCGCCAACAGATCAGTGGCGTAAAAGCCCGGCTGGCACAGGCGCAAAGTATTTATGAGCGCCAGCAAAATTTATGGAAAGAAAATATTGGTTCGCAGCAACAGGTGCTGAATGCAAAGGCAGATGTTGACGCGTTGCAAAGCCAGCTGAATGCGGCACAGGCGCAGGTAGCCCTGGCCAGTCAAACAGCCAACCTCTCCAATATTTACGCTGAGATCAATGGAGTAGTAGACGCCGTAGATATTAAAGTGGGCGAATTTTTCCAGGGTCCAAACCCCGCTGCAAAAACAGTCGGTATCCGCATCGTAAATAACGGTTCTCTGAAACTGGTAGCCAACGTTCCCGATGTGTATGTAGGTAAAATCAAGAAAGGCGACCGCGTGCAGGTTGTAGTGCCTGGTGTGGATTCAGTTAATTCTTCCATCAGCGTGGCAGGAACCTTTATTGATCCTTCCACCCGATCCTTTAATGTGGAAGCGAAATTGCCAGCGAACCCGCTTTTCAGAGCTAACCAGACTGCAACCTTACGCGTGCTGGACTACCAGGCAAAAGCAGCCGTTACAGTCCCCACGAATGTGGTACAGTCTGACGAAAAAGGTAAATATGTATATGTAGCGGAAAAATCAGGAACCAAATTGCTCGCACGTCGTAAAACGGTTCAGATTGGTGAATCATTTGGCAATATAACCGAAATAAAAAGCGGACTTAGTGCAGGTGACGTAATAATTACAGAAGGCTATCAGTCGGTCTACGACGGACAAAACCTGTCTACTAACTAATCCGATGACGCGCACTATTCAAACCAATTAGCATGAAAAAAATTATTGAAGGCGTATCGAAGCATTTTAAACAGTTTCCTGTTACAAGCTGGGCGATCAATAATAAAACTGCAACGTACATTATTGCAGTGATCGTATCGGTCATGGGACTGTACCAGTTCAATACGCTGCCAAAAGAACAATTCCCGGACATCGTTGTGCCGACCATATCGGTAACAACTGTGTATGCGGGTAATTCACCAAAAGATATCGAGAACCTGGTAACGCGTCCGATTGAAAAGCAATTAAAAGGGATCAGCGGTGCCAAGGTTAACAAGATCAACAGTATTTCACAGGCCGACTATAGTCTTATCATTATTGAATTTGACACCGATGTAAAGACGGAAGTGGCCCGGCAGAAAGTAAAAGACGCGCTTGATAAGGCTACCACCGATCTGCCAACGGATCTTACCTCGCAGCCCAACGTACAGGAATTCGACTTTAGCGAAATGCCGATCATGTACGTGAATATCAGTGGCGATTATGATGGGATCAAACTGAAAGATTATGCGGACAAGATGCAGGACCGGTTTGAAGAACTGACCGAGATCACGCGCGCTGATATTGTTGGTGCACCTGAGCGGGAGATACAGGTTAATGTTGATCCCTACAAGATGACTGCAGCCCGCGTAAGTTTTACAGACATTCAAAATGCGATTTCACGGGAGAACGGAGATATTACCGGCGGTCTTATTACTGTCGGGAATATGAAACGTACCCTGAAAGTGAAGGGCCAGTTTAACAGCGTAGCCGATATGAATAATATCGTGGTGCGCAGCAGTGCACAGGGTGCATCGGTTTACCTGCGGGATATTGCCGAACTGAAAGACACTATTAAGGAGCGCGACAGCTACGCACGTCTCGACGGCCAGAACGTTGTTACGCTGAATATCGTAAAACGTTCGGGCGAAAACCTGATTGATGCAGCCGATAAGATCAAGCAGGTGGTGAAAGATATGCAGAAGAATGAAGAGATTCCGAAAGACTTAAAAGTTTCAATCACCGGAGACCAGAGCAAGCAAACCAAGACTTCGTTCAACGATCTTATCAATACCATCATCATTGGATTTGTACTGGTATTGGTGATCCTGATGTTCTTCATGGGTGTAACGAATGCCTTCTTTGTAGCCCTAAGTGTGCCCTTGAGCGTCTTTGTTGCCTTCCTGTTCCTACCCATTGCGGATGCTATTGTGGGAACGAGTGTAACCCTGAATTTTATCGTGCTCTTTGCACTACTTTTCGGGCTGGGTATTATCGTGGATGATGCAATTGTGGTAATTGAAAATACACACCGGATCTATGCAAATGGGAAGGTTCCCATTGAGCGAAGTGCCAAAGAAGCTGCCGGGGAGGTATTCATTCCGGTAATGGCCGGAACCGCCACTACACTAGCGCCATTCTTCCCATTACTTTTCTGGAAAGGATTGATCGGCAAGTTTATGATCTATCTGCCAACCATCCTGATCCTCACGCTGGCGGCATCGCTGATCGTTGCGTTTTTCTTTAACCCCGTATTCGCGGTTAGTTTCATGAAACCGGAAGGAAGGGAATATGAAAAACCCAAAAAAGCCGTGTTCCGGAATCGCTGGTTTATTGCTGCCATTGCTGGCGGGCTTGCAATGCACGTGCTTGGTATGCACGGCACCGGAAACTTCCTGTTGCTGATGGGACTATTGATGGTCTTCCACGCTTATGTGCTGCGCAACGTAATCCATAGCTTCCAGGAGCGATTATTGCCAGGTCTTATGGCCCGCTATGAAAAGCTGCTGCGATGGATACTGGTGGGTACAAGGCCTGCATGGGCGTTTGTATCGCTGTTTGTATTGTTTGCCGTTGCGCTGGCTGGCTTAATGGTACGGGGAAATAAGTCGACATTCTTTCCCAGTGGAGATCCGAATTTTGTATACGTATACCTGAAGATGCCCGCCGGTACAGCTGTGGATTACACTGACAGCATCACCGGTGTATTGGAAAAACGCGTATTGAAAGTACTGGAACCATTCAAGAAAGACAGCATCGTAGAAAGTGTGATCACCAATGTGGCAGTAAGTGCGAATAACCCGCGCGACAATAACCGAAGTGTACAGGCCAACCTGGGTCGTATCCAGGTGTCGTTTGTTGAATATGAAAAACGACACGGCATCAGCACTGCGCCAATCAAAGACAGCATCCGTTCGGCTGTGCAGGGTATTCCAGGAACGAGTATTGAAGTGGCACAGGAAGATGCCGGTCCTCCAACCGATCCCCCGGTAAATATTGAAGTAGCAGGTGATAATTTCGAAAGCATTTCTGAAGTGGCTACCAATCTTTTCAACTACCTGGATACAAACCGTATCGAGGGTATTGAAAACCTTCAGCCGGATGTGGATCTGAAAAACCCTGAAATAACAGTGATGGTTGATCGGGAGAAAGCGATGTTTGAAGGGATAAGCACAGCTCAGATCGGTATGGAATTGCGGACTGCCGTGTTTGGACGTGAAGTAAGTAAATTGAAGGATAACGAGGATGAATACAAAATCCAGGTGCGCTATAAGGATATGGTACGCAACAATATCACTGACCTGATGAATATGCGCATCACCTTTATGGATATGAATACTATGCAGGTAAAATCCATTCCATTGAGTTCAGTTGCGACCATTGAGAATACGACTACTGCAGGTGCCATTAACCGTAAAAACGTAAAGCGTACGATTCAATTGCAGAGCAATGTTCAGGACCCGTCTCTCGTTGCTGGTATCAATAAACAATTGCAACTGAAGATCGATGATTTCAAAGCGAAGTCGAAGATTCCGCCAGACGTAACGATAAAACTGAGCGGACAGAGTGAGCAGGAGAAAGAAACACAGTCGTTCCTCGGAAAGGCATTTGCAATCGCGATCTGTTTGATCTTTATGATCCTGGTGTTACAGTTTAACAGTCTAAGTAAACCGTTCATCGTGATCACGGAAATCTTCTTCTCGGTGATTGGGGTACTGCTTGGCTACGCACTTACCGGAATGACCATTGCAACCATCATGTTGGGTGTGGGTATCGTTGGACTGGCAGGTATCGTAATTAAAAACGGGATCTTGCTGATTGAATTTACGGATGAACTTCGCGGACGGGGTGTACGTACCCGTGAAGCCGCCATCCAGGCAGGTAAGATCCGGATTGTACCGGTATTGCTGACCGCGGTGGCTACCATCCTTGGACTGTTACCGCTGGCCGTTGGCTTCAACATTGATTTTGTTGGCCTTTTCCAACGCCTGAACCCCGAGATCTTCTTTGGTGGAGATAGCGTTGTTTTCTGGGGTCCGTTGAGCTGGACGATCATTTTCGGCTTGATCTTCTCCTTCTTCCTTACGCTGGTGATGGTACCAAGTATGTACCTGATATCAGAACGTTTGCGAAGACCCATGGAAAAGTTCTATGGAGGTAAATGGATAGCGATCTTTGGATTTTTGGGCCCGCTGTTCTTTATTTTCGTAGGCCTGATGTACATAGTGAGATGGGTGCAGGGTAAGAAAGTGTGGACAGGAAAATTGAAAAATGCACCTCCACGTTTGTAAAACGATGAAATGTATATGACAAATCCCCGCCACTGGCGGGGATTTCTTTTAAAATAAAAAACCCCCTGGTTTGCACCAGGAGGGGTGTGATCTTTTCCCACTAATCAGGTTCACTTTCTGGACGGATTAACATTAACCACTAACTGCTCATCTTTCGCCCTGTGGGCAATAGCTTGTAAAAGGAATGGACGGATTCGGAATGGATATTGGGGTGTTTAAGAACTGGTAGCTGTAAAAGGGGCTGTTCGTTTTCCCCATTTCATGGATTCGGACTTGGTTTTTCAACAGGATCGGAATGGTTTATTTCACAGGTCTCAAGCGATATACTGTTGAGATTTGATCGTTTTGACAGTACAAAGAAACGATCCCAGGCGCCCGAAAAAAATAGAACATCATCGTAAAGAAAAGTCATTTTTGTATCGGATCGGCTGTAGTATTATGTCTACGATACATAATAGAAAAGGAAAGATATTACGCTGATAATCAATGGTTAAATATTTTTCTACAAACCAGGCAGCGAAATGGTTTTGAATTTTGTCTTTATTACTGCAACCAAATCCCCATAGTGGTTTTAGTGAAATAGCGTAGGCCTATAAGATTTCAACGTCTTATAGGCCTCCTTGTTTGTAGTAATTCAATAATTTGGCGATTCGGTGATTCGGCGATGGAAGAAAGTCGTTCATGTGAAAATGAAAACCCTCAGAATCTTTCATCGTTTTTCGCACCCTTAATTTTTATCCTTTCATTTTTCACCTTCTTTTGAGGTTCCTCGCGTCCGTTGCGATACCGCTTTTTATGAAGGACTATTTTTGTAACACAATGAACGCGAAGGTTGCGCAAAGGCGCAAAATAGTAATTCAATAATTCGGCGATTTGCTGATTCGACAATGGAAGAAAGTCGTTAATAAAAAAAGCGCCCCGGAGGGCGCTCTTTTTATTATTCAGAAGGTGATAAAATTAGAATGCTTTCTTGGTAACCGGCTTCCCATCCGTATCCAACTCCACCACATCATATCCCAACTTCTTCACGCCTTCCTCGATTGTTGCCTTGTCGCCAACCAACAAAATATTCATCTTGTCTGCATTCAATTGCTTCTTCGCAACTGCATCTACCTCCGCCTTTGTAAGCTTAGCAAGAATTTTGTTTTGCTGATCTACAAAGTTGGCCGGCAGATTATAATCCAGGATGCGACCAATAAAACCGGCTTTCTGGAAACCTGTTTCATAACTCAATGCATCACGCTGACCCAATGAATTCTTCATAAATTTCAACTCGGCATCCGTAATTCCATTAGTTTGGTAATTACGAATCTCTTTCATTACTTCCACCAGCGCACTGTCCGTTGCATCCGTACGAATACCTGAACTGAACTCAAACGTTCCGCTGTATTCATCACCATCAAACGAACTACGCGCACCATAGGTCCAACCTTTATCTTCACGCAGGTTCAGGTTCAGCCGGCTGTTAAAATCACCGCCCAATGCATAGTTCATCAGCCTTGCCTTGTAATAATCGCCCGTCGCATCATACTTCAGGCCAGTGGCATAACCCACGCGGAACTGTGATTGCGCCGCTTTTGGAATATCCACCAGGTACACTTTCGTTTTATCAATCTCTGAAGCTACCGCAGGCGGCTTCGGAAGATCGATCTTTTTATTCGGCAACTTACCCAGGAACGCCAGCTTCGGTAATACCTCGTTTTCTGTAACATCACCCACTACCACCACTTTGGTTCCCTGGGAAGTCATATAGTTATCAAAGTAATGCTGAATATCCTCCAGCTTCATATTGGCGATTGTATGCTCTGTACCATATTCTGGCATGCCAAGAATATTATTGGCACCATAGTTCAACTTTGCAAATACTTCGTCTGCAACTGCCGCAGGATTCGATTTGATCTGCTTAAATCCTTCGAGATCCTGTTTTTGGATCCTGTTGAACGCCATTTGCGTGAATTTCGGGTTGAACATGCGCTCCTGTAGCAACGCCAACGTTGCATCCAGGTTTTTCTTCAGGCTCTGCACACGGAACGTAATGCCATCAAGTCCGCTATTCACTGAAACTGAACTACCCAATTTCTGCAACGCCACCGTCATCTGCTCGGCGGTATAATTTTTCGTATCCTCATTCATCATGTCGGCAAACATGTCAGACAATCCCAGTTTGGAAGTGTCTTTCGCCTGCAACAGATGTCCACCGGGAATAGTGATCGTGAGCGTTACGGTTGGAATTTCATTTGATTCCGTTCCGATCATTTTGATACCATTCGGTGTATCCTTTCTCCAGAATTTTGGAACCTGTACCACAGGATTGGCGCCATTGCCCGGAATTTTAGCGCGGTCAAAATTATCTTTCGCCTTTACATATTTCAGGCTGTTGTACCCGTAATCCGGCGCCTGGTAATGACTGGAGTCGATCTTGTAATTGTCTTCATGTGCAATCATCGCATCCTGTCCTTTCGGCAATACGCTCAGGAATACACCATATTTTCCTTTGATATACGTTTCGTAAGCACGCATCACATCTTCCTTCGTTACGGAGTTGTACATCTTTATCAGGTCAGCAATTTTATTTGGATTACCTGTAAAAGTTTCAAAAGCTGCCAGCTGTGATACTTTACCGGATACACTTTGCAAGCCATTGATCAACTGCGATTCAATTCCACCCTTAAATTTGGCGATATCATCATCGGTTACACCGCGCGCTTCAAAGCTATCCAGCGCCTCGCGCAACAAGGTGTCCATTTTAGCAAGCGACTGGCCCGGCATCGGGATCAGGAAGAAATTAAACTCACCCGCCAGTTCAGACAACTGGCTGCTGGCAGATGCCTGCAATGCGAGTTGTTTTTTTACCAACTGCTGGTAAAGAACAGAGTTTTTACCCTGGCCAAGTACCTGCGCCAGACAAGCCAGTGAAGCCATGTCTTTGTTGTAGTTAGGAACCGTTGGATATACTGCAAGCAACAACGGAAGCTTTGCATAGTTATCCGTGTATGACGCATACCGATCGGCATCCAGGTGCGCAGCCGGTACCACTACCGGTGAAACTTCGGGTCCGCGGGGAATGGGACCAAAATATTTCTCCACCAGCTTTACTACCTGCGCGGGATTAACATCACCACCAATGGTAAGCGTGGCATTATTAGGACCATACCAGCGGAGGAAGAAATTCTTCAGGTCGTTTACATCCACGCGATTCAGATCTTCTACATACCCGATTGTAAGCCAGGAATAGGGGTGACCGTACGGATAAAGGTTACGGGCAGCCACTTCACTGGCAAGACCGTACGCACGGTTATCGTAATTCTGTCCACGCTCATTCTTCACAGTAGAGCGCTGGATCTCGAATTTTTGCTGCGTTACTGCATCCAGCAAAAAACCCATACGATCAGCTTCCAGCCACAGCATTTTCTCAAGCTGGTTGCTGGGAACGGTTTCAAAATAATTGGTGCGATCACGATTGGTAGAACCGTTCAGTGTTCCACCCGCATCAGACACAATTTTAAAATGCTGCTCATCGGCAACGTGGTCGCTTCCCTGGAACATCATGTGTTCAAAGAAATGCGCAAAACCTGATTTCCCGATTTCTTCACGCGCAGAACCCACATGGTAGGTTACATCTACGTGCACCACGGGATCACTATGATCTTCATGGATCAACAGGGTAAGCCCATTGGGCAATACATATTTTTCGTATGGGATCACGATTTCAGATCCCTTACGCGTCACTTTCTCGACGAGTTTCGTCTGCGCACCGGCCGCCAGGGTCAATAGCAGCGCGGCAAACAGGAATAGCCGTTGTTTCATACCGATAAAAATTGTTTTAAGAGGGCGTCAAGTTAGTAAAAACTAACGTTCGACTTTCACCACTTATCACTATCCGGCTATTTTTGTCTGATAGATGCAAAAAACAAATAATCCGAGCTCATTTAATGGGTTAGATGCCCTGCCAGGCTGTCAGCATGATGCGGTTTAAGCCGGGCTGAATCTGTTGGGCCTGGCCTGTTGGCCGCCGTATCTGTAACCGGCTTTGGCATCGTAACCAGTTTTTTATCAATAGGCGGATAGGAGGAAACCAGCGCCAACTCATAATCAGGTCGCGATTTAAGCAGCCGGATCAATTCCCGCAACTGCGTGGAATCAGCCGCGCTCTTATATACCTGGTCGTGCGCCAGCAATACCAGGTTGCCGGGATAACGTGTTCGTCCCTTTTTAAACACACTGTCTATCTGGCCCAGCAGACTTTCCGCAGTGTTTTCAACCTGGAAGGTTTTCGGATCATAATGCCACTCCAGGTCCCAGCCCAACACCATAAACCCGGCTTTTTGTAAGGAATCGATCGCGGGAGCGCTTTTACGAATATCAGTAACCCGAAGGCTGTCGATCCGCCAGCTATTCCTGCCTGGCGCCCGTACAATATTATTTTCCGGGAGCAGCCTGTTCTTCGTCATTTCAATATCCTCTACCACCGCAGCCGGCGTTTCATAAAAATGGGCATACCGGTTGTGCGCATGGGTAAAACTGTGGTTACAAAGTTCGATGGAAGGAGTAGCCTTCAGGCTGTCCCAAACGGCGGTTTGGTGATGACTGGCAAAAACATGTTCTCCTACAATGAAGAACGTAGCCGGAATCGCTTCGGCTCTCACAATATCCAGCACATTCTGCGTACCCTGGTTGGGACCATCGTCGAAGGTGAGATAGATCCTTTTTTTTCCCGTCCATGCTGGTTCAGCAGCCGGTTCAGTTTTCGGCGGAGCAACTTTTACCTTTTTTACCGCTGCAACGGTCTTTTTCAACGGTTTCTTTACAGGTGGCCGCGTTGCAGTATCGGCGCGGTGGGGAACCGACGCCAGCTTCCGCTCATGACGCGGCTCATCATGACATGCGAATAAAGTTGCCAGGAGAAAAACCGGTAAGTAATAAACAGGATTCAGGTTCGAAAAGCGTGGATTGTCCGAAGGGACCTGGGTAGCCATGGTGTGCGGGGTTAAAATCGCCTTATGAAATTAGAACCTAGCTAACGGCAAAGCCAATTTCCCACGGTTAAAAAAAGGTGAAAGAATGCAAACGTTCCCGGAGGAAAGACTGTTATTAAAACCCCTGTTTTCATGTAAATTCGCAAAAATTAACCTTTATGGTTCGCAAGCAAGAAGTTTTGCAGGATGTGGTGATCAAATTCGCCGGCGATAGTGGAGATGGAATGCAACTGACCGGAACACAGTTTACCAATAATACAGCGTTGCTCGGTATAGACCTTTCTACCTTTCCCGATTTCCCCGCAGAGATCCGCGCCCCGCAAGGAACATTACCCGGCGTGAGCGGTTATCAATTACGTTTTTCATCAGACCGGGTGTTTACGCCAGGAGATGCCTGTGATGTACTGGTAGCGATGAATGCCGCAGCCTTAAAGACCAACCTGGGCGCGCTTAAAAAAGGTGGAAAGATCATTGCCAATACTGACGGCTTTGATGGTAAAAATCTTCGCCTCGCCAATTATCCCGAAGGTGAAAATCCATTGGAGAACGGAAGCCTGGAAAACTATGATGTGATCCGGATGGACGTAACAAAGATGACCCGGGAGGCGCTGAAGGAATTTACCATGGGGATGAAGGAAAAAGATCGTGCAAAGAATATGTTTGTGCTCGGCTTCCTGTACTGGATGTATGGTCGGGATATGGAAAGCACTATCAGTTTCCTGCGCGAGAAGTTTGGAAAAAAGCCAGACATCTTTGACTCTAACGTGAAAGTGTTACAGGCCGGTTACAATTTTGGAGAAACTACAGAAACCTTCAGCACTACTTACAAAGTTGAAAAAGCCCGGATGGATCCAGGCACTTACCGCTCCATAATGGGGAACCAGGCGTTAAGCTATGGTCTTGTAGCGGCATCACAGGTAAGCGGACTTCCCCTCTTCCTGGGCACTTATCCTATTACCCCGGCATCCGATATCCTGCACGAACTAAGTAAGCATAAGAATTTTGGCGTACGCACGTTCCAGGCTGAAGACGAAATTGCAGCCATCTCCAGTGCCATTGGCGCAGCCTATGGAGGCGCACTTGGCGTTACCACCACATCAGGTCCAGGTATGGCGTTAAAAGGCGAAGCCATGGGGCTTGCTACCATGCTGGAGATTCCTTTGATCATTGTAGATGTACAACGCGGAGGCCCCTCCACCGGTCTGCCTACAAAAACCGAACAATCAGACCTGCTGCAGGCATATTACGGTCGCAATGGTGAATGTCCAATGCCCGTCATCTCTGCCAGCTCACCGGCCGACTGTTTTGAAGTGGCCTACGAAGCAGTACGCATTGCCGTGCAACATATGACCCCCGTTATCCTCCTGAGCGATGGATACATCGCCAACGGCGCCGAACCCTGGAAATTTCCTACACGCGAACACCTGCAACCCATACCGGTGAAATTTAAAACCGAGTTGGGTCACGGCGAGGAAAAATTACAACCCTACCTCCGGGATGAAAAACTGGCGCGGCCATGGGCAGTACCCGGCACCGCCGGACTTGAACACCGCATTGGCGGACTCGAAAAACAAAATATTACCGGGAATGTAAACTATGAACCCGAAAATCACCAGCTGATGGTCAAGATCCGCCAGGAAAAGGTGGACAAGATCGCCGACTATATTCCCGAACAAAAACTGGATAGTGGCCCGGAAAAAGGAAAAATACTTGTACTGGGCTGGGGCTCCACCTACGGTGCTATCAAATCTGCGGTGATGGAGTTGCAATCCAAAGGACACGCAGTAAGTCATGCACACCTCCGCTATGTCCGCCCGTTTCCCAAAAACCTGGGAATGATCCTGAATAATTTTGAAACAATACTGATTCCTGAAATTAACAACGGCCAACTGATCAAGATCATCCGTGACCAATATTTGGTGGATGCAAAGCCGTATAACAAGATCATGGGAGTGCCCATTACAAAAACGGAATTGGTCACAAAGCTCGAGGAACTGCTGGGCTAACCGATACCTCCTTAAAATATAAAACTGCCGTTGTCACTCAACTGACGACGGCAGCAAAAATATTGATCGAAATTTCAAGAAGACCATTGGTCTTTATTCATCTATTTTACCTGTTCTCGTTTCATTTTTCATCGAATGCTGCGTCGGCGATTTTTAATTCTTCATTTTTAATTTTTCATTTTCTTCACGCCTTCCTCCATTATTTGCGTCCAGTTGTCGTCAAACGTAAGATTAGCAAAGCTTAATTTGCTGAGCGTAATTGATCCGGGGCGTGTCTTATCAAGTTTAATTAATGCGGGAGCATCAATTGACATCTCAGGCTGATCAACGGCGCCACTGATTTTCCATTTATGTCCGCCCATTCCGTTGCTACCCATATCCTCACACTGGGTAAGCGTTACGGTATAAGCTGTCATTTTTGGTTCGCCGCCCATCAGCGGTCCATATACCTCACCTTTGCCGTCTTCACCTTTTTGTGTAAACGCAAGGCCAACAACCGGGTAAGTGCCGGGTTTTAGTGAGAACATGAAATTGACAAACATGGCGTCTGCATCACGCTCAGAGGCAGAGATCATCCCGAAAAGATTATTACCGGGCGAGACAGTTGTTTTTTCCTGTTGAACCAGTATGGATGCGCCCATACTTTTATCCTTGCCATTTACTGTATAATGAATGATGGCGGATGAGGCATTGGTCTGCTCCTGTTGAGCAGGTTCCTTTGTACTGGCCGAAGAAGAAATGGAATTACTGTCGCTGTTTTTTGATGATTCATTGGCATTGTTGCTGCAGGCAGTCATCAATCCTGCCAGGCATACCAGGGAAACCAGGTACCGTTTCATATGAATGTGTGTGTTTAATGGCGTTTAACTACGGCGTAATGGGGGCGTTTTCAACCACAGTGGGTACAAACGCAGCTTCATAGCCGATCATGACTGCATAAAGGATCATGGAAAGGATCAGTCCATACATAAAGATGTTGTAGGAGATACGTAACAGCCTGTATTTTTTCGCCAGCACAATACCCAGGAAATAAATGTCTTTTACCATGCTCTCATACAGGTAATCTTTGCTGCGCAACATTTCTTTCATGGCCCAGTCGTAGTCGGAAAGGGTCATATTGTGAAAATTGCCGAAAAACAGCAAATTCGTTTTCTTGTTCTGGATATCTTCCTTGGTAAATGTTCCCTCTGAGATATTAGGGCGCGTAGCGCGAACTGCAAATACTATCGTTCCTACGCATACCAGGATCAGGGTAACGGTGGGGAGAATAAGATTACGGTTTTCATCCAGGTGGCGAATGAGGACAGAGATTACTACCGACAGGATGATCGAATTGACCGATATCATAATATTCGCCTTGCTGTCTGCCATTTGGCTCAGGCTTGCATGGTTATTCGCCATAATGCGAAAAACGGTGGAAATGCCGCGTTCAGTCTTGGAATATTTGTCTTTTTCCTTTTTCTCCTCGGTTGTTTCCAGTGTTTCACCCGGAAAAAGAGTTGCTAATGGATCCTTTTTTGATTTTTTACCAGATTTTTTTCCTGCTTTTTTATCCTCGCGGTTTTTTAATTCCTGGATATGCCGCTCCTTTACGGGTTGCAGTTTCCTTCTACCATAATCCGTAAAGTAGGCATGGTTTTCCATGAAGGAAATGTTCGTTTTTCTCCACTTTTTCCTGGAAATTTCTTCCCCGGATACTTCTGCGAGCTCCTGCCTTAATTCATCATTTTTTTCGTCAAATTCATCAGTTCCCAGGTGAAACAGGTCTGCATCACACAAAATTTGTTCAATCAGCGGCCCGGGCGATTGTGGCATCCTGGTTGCTTCAATACATTTCACTACCCGTTCTATGATGGCCGGGTCTACATGATGCTCATTGAGAAAATTGGTGGCGTGTTGTATACTTACATTTTCATGACCGCGCGATTCGCCGCTGGAAAAGCCGGTATCATGAAACCAGGCCGCCAAAATCAACGGCTCCCGGTCTTCCGGCGCCAACTGGTAATAATCAGCCATCTCTTCAGATGCCCGCACAACAGCAAGTGTATGTTCCAGGTTGTGATACCTGAAGCTTTTATTAACTTTATTCTGGAAGAGATCGGTGACAAAATCGCGTGTGGCGGCGACAAGGTCTGTTTGAGACTCAGTCATATTCATAAATTGAACAGGATAAATTTAGATAAAAACATGAACAAAGGAAAAGCCAAGATTAAAAGGTTCCTGATTGCGATGGTGGGCTCCGTAGCCCTGGTAGCTGCCTGTGAGTCCAGACATGTGATTTATACGCCTACCGGCTACGATATTACCAAGCCCAAAATCTACGAATTAGGTTCCAAGCTGAATGAAATTTCCGGTATTTGCTGGATCAATGACTCCCTGATGCTGGCAGAAAACGATGAAGCGGGGAAAATATTCGCCATTGACCTGCACAATATGGACCAGTTTGAGTACCGGAATGTGAAATTTGGCAGCAAGGGTGATTATGAAGACATTGTGAAGGTAGACTCGGCCATTTATATGCTGATCAGCGACGGCCGGATTGTAAAAGTAACCAATTACAATACCCCGGAGAAAGTAGCCTCTGAAACCGTTGCCAAAATGGAAGGAAAAGACAATGAATTTGAATCCCTCTACTACGATAGCGATGTCAATTCCCTCATCATGCTTTGTAAAAACTGCCACAAGGAAAAAAACAAGATTCGCTCCGCTTTCCGGTTTGACCTGGTTACTAATACGTTGATAGATACCCCTTATTACCAGATAGACATGGACCAGATTCGCAAAAAAATGGATGATGACCGGGCAGAATTCAGACCTTCTGCCGCCTGTATCAACCCGAAAGACGGTAAAGTCTATATCCTGTCGTCTATCGGCAAAATGATGGCAGTTATTTCACGCACGGGAAAGGTTGAACAGGCATTTGGTATTTCAGGAACTATGTTTGCCCAACCGGAGGGAATTACATTTGCCGCCAACGGCGATATGTATATTTCCAATGAAATTGCCAACGAACCGAGAGCCACGCTGCTCAAATTTCAATACCTGGGTCCGAAAGGTATCCAATAGATTATGAAGGTTCAACAATGCCCTTGCGCCTGTCTCGCCGGTCAAGATACCATAGTGACACCGTAAGCCAGATAAATCCCAGCGCAACACCTGCCATTACATCACTGATGTAGTGTACACGCAGGTAAATACGGCTAAAACAAATCAGCACAATAAGCACCGCCAGCACACTGATCACGGCGATCTTACCCGCTTTATTTTTCATTTTGCGATAGGCCAGCACAATCAGCAATCCATAGAAAGTAATACCAAAAAGTGCATGCCCGCTTGGAAAACTAAAGCCAGGCACCTGGTGTAATAACGGGATTTCAGGCCGCGGCCGGTGAAATAATCCCTTCACCACCAGTTTTATTGCCAGACTGCTTAGCGACAATGCAGCAATCCGCGTGGTAGTATAACTGTCTTTTTTGAAAACACAGTAGGCGAGAAGGAGCAGGTTGGCGGGAATCAGGAAAGTGTGTTTACCCAGGAAGGAAATAATCACCATAAACTGAGTAAATCCAGGGGAAACCAGTTTTGACGCAAATGCAAACGCAGCCTCGTCGAGTGAACTGTTTTTGTGAATGAAAACGATATTCACTGCAAGTGCAAAAACAGCCACTGCCAATAGTAGCAGTGCAAAGCTGATCACAAAATCAATCGTTAGGTGAGCCAGCCATCCGGGCTTCTTTCTGTCGTTCCCTGGTTGTATTGCTGCCAATAAACTAAATTTTCAATGCGAACAGTTCCAAATCAGTATTTTTTCCTTTCAGATCCACCAGTCCCTGGCTTTCACTCTGCCAGTTTTTCAAACCCAGCAGGTCATTCATATCTTTCGAGATCAGGAATTTTTGGTTCAGGTCGTTGCAGGCACTGCGGATCCTGGACGCGGTATTAATAGTGTCGCCACTCATCACGAGTTCTTTTTTTGAAATGCCTACCTGTCCTACCATTACGCTACCCGTATGAATTCCGGCCTTGTACTCCGGCAAAATGCCATAATTTCTTTTAAATACTTCTGTGTTCGTGTTGAGCACTTTCCGTGATTCAATCAGCGATTGGATCGCTTTTTTTGCATTTTCAGGGCTGGCCGGCCACCACGCCACAATTTCATCTCCCACATATTGATATACGCGCCCATCATGCTCCATAATACCTGCAGACATGCAGAAGATAAAATCCCGGATAAACTGGAAATATTCACGGTGCCCCAGTTTTTCAGCAATCGGCGTGGAGTTGCGAAGATCCAGGAACATCAGGATACGATTTTCCTCCCGGGGCTGGAGATAACGGCCCAGCATGATGTCAAAAAATACACCGGGAGAATATTTTTCGTTGATCTCTACCGCCAGCAACGTTAGTACAAAGAGGATAAACCATTCTGTCATTTTTGGGATGATCCATTCCGACCGAAATGTATTTTCGAGGAAGTGCTGCATGGAATAAACCAATGGTAATTTTCGGATCACCATTTCGAAGCTGACATAAATAAAAAAATTCATCAGCATCGCAACGCTCACCAGGATCAACGTTTTAACTACCAGGTTGGTAACCAGCGACGCATTCCGTAAGAATTTTCGCAATACAGAAACCAGCATAAAGCCCAGTACAAGACTTACCAGCAACACATTTACCTCCCGAAGCAAGACTGCTTTACTGGTGTTGGCAGTGGGGTCATAATATTTTCCCGGCAACAGGTTCGAATATTTTCGGGCAATGAACAGGAGAAAGTCGGTGAGTGTCCAGCAGAATGCTATAACCAGGATAACCCGGAGTTCCCGTTTCCTGACCATGGAGCCGCTTGGCAAAATAAGTTTCGATCCTTTCATTTATTTAGCCGGAATCTCCGGCGTTTAAAAGCTCAGGTTAATTTTACTGCCCAGGCTGAAGTTAAACACATGTTCCTGCGCCGAAAAACCTACAGAGCCTGTTACCATAAAAAGGTTGAACGGTATAAAGTAAATGCCACCGCCGTAAGCGGAATGCCAGATATTGGAACGCTCGCCATGCAACCATACCCGGCCAACGTCATAAAAGCCAGTAACGCCAAATGCGCCCGGTAGCAGGTACGATTTTACATCGAACAGTTTAAGGCGAAGTTCCATACTGGCATACATGGATGATTGGCCGCTGTAACGGTTTTCCCGGAAACCGTGGATATTGGGTCCGCCACCAAGCGTTTCTGCCTGGAAATATTCAAAGTTGCGGTTAAAAATCTTTCCACCACCCAATCCTACCACTGCTACCAATTTTGCCGGATCACTAAAGCTTGCATACACCGTCATGTCTGAATGAAACTTCGTATAGTTGCTGCTGGCGCCTGAAATTCCGTAGGCATTTGTCAATACATTATTCCATAAAACACCGCGCGTAGGAAATACGAGGTTATTCCGGTTGTCGAACCTGGCTACTACCCGCGCGCCCAGGTAGGATTTATTGCTGTACACATCGGCGGAGTCCAGACCGCCAAAACCAGGACCACCCAGTAATTTTCCATCATTGTCACTGTAATTATTCCAGTAATGGAAAAAATACGGGCCGGCCATCAGTTGCAGCTTTCCAAAATACCTTCTTCGCAGCAGCGCCTGCATTTCCAGCGTGCGATAGCGGATCCGGTAATATCCATAATTGGGATTCGCATTTAAGTTGGTTGTATTGCCCAATCCAAAGAAATTGCGCACCGTCGGGAATCCGATATCGCCATGTAAAACGAGATCTATATCCCTCGTGATATGATTGAATTCTCCATCATAAATCCCAAACCAGGAGCCGCGACTCAGCGAGTAAAGAACACGTAATTTTTGATCGGTTGCATAAGGGTCATTACGGAATCCATGCGTGCGCCTGGAAACAGCAGCGCCTATGCGGAAACCATCATCTGAATTTACATCAAATGCCAGTTGAGGGAACCGCGTTTTATTATATTCAAAACCAAGAATATTATAAGAGTTTACCGGCGGTAATTTTGAAAACCGCTTCTTGGTTTCACTACGGTGTTTGATATAATTTCCTTCTGCATCTATATCATAAAGCAGGTTTTTAACATGCCCGCGGATGTCAAATGTGTCATTCCCTTTTCCGCCAATGATCCTCAGTTTGATCCTGGATTTTGCAGATTCATCCACATCAAAGAGATCATCACCGTTTAGTCCATACAAGCGTATTTCATAGGTTGTAGATGGGTTAAACGTGCGATCATACATCACAAAACTTGTATCCACACCATTTTCACGGGCATACACACGAACGTGCAATCCGTCTTTGCCATTGGTAACAAGAAAATATTCTTTCTGGTTGCTACCGATCACATTCACCTGTCGCGAAATGAATTTGTAATATTTCATCCCGGCTTTGTCCAGCACATCACGCCGGCTTTTTAGTTTGCTGATGATTTGTTCTCCATTGATCGGGAATATCTCTCGCGGCAGTTTTTTTACCGCTGCTGTTATTACAGAGTCTGTAAGGTCATATTGTACCTGGTCTATCGTTTTCCTCCATTCGTCTGCGTCCAGGTCGGTAAGGAACAGCCGGTCAAAATCCTTTGCAGAATAACCCAGCCAGTCTACACTGGGTATATCTTTTTTAAATCCTTTCAGGAATGGCATCAGGTGTTTGCTCACTGATTTTAACAGGGCGCCGTCTGAATAAAAGAAAGCCTGGTCCCTGTCTCGTGGAATGGGATAATACAATTTTCCTTTACCCGTATCATCGGTTGCCCATTTCCATTGATCAAAATGCCGATCAAAATCACCTACAATGATATCCAGCAATCTTGCGCGAAGCGCTGCCAGCTGATCGGCCCGGTGATCATTTTCCTCGATCAGTTTATTAAAGACCTTTGCCGTGCTTTTTGTATCACTTCCATCCAGCGACGCGTCTCTTTCTTCCAGCAGGCAAACCGTGTTGGCAAACAGCGGCTGGTAAAAACCAAGTGCGGGGTCATCGGGAACAAAAAATAACTTGGGATCCGGCGCCACCACATTGGTGGCTTTTGCCAGTACCGGTATTACCAATGGCGCATAGGGATGCGCGGCTGAATTAAATTCCTGTACCACATCCTGCGCAAATGTTCCCTGGAAATTATCCGGGAGTGCTTTTGTCGGATTTTTATCTACAGCCCTCAACACCCATTCTTTTCCGTTTTTATCCTGTAAGCGCAATGATTTTGTTTGTTTACCGCCTCCCAGGCTCATAATTTTAAATCCACCCATTTCCCGGCGTACATTGAAGACTTTCATATTTACCGCGGTAGACCATTCCGGCCGGTAATTTTGACCGAGGATAAATTTCTTCAGTCCTTTTACAGGTTTGTATTTCTCACTGGCGGATATACTGATTGTATCTTTGAACGCGGTGATATTTGAATCGGCCAGTTGTCGTTTGGAAGAATCGCCGGTTGGTTCTGGAATTTTGGAGAAATTCAGTAGCACCGTACTAAATGCATTCCGGATAGAATCTGCATCCGGCGTACTACCGGGCTCCACCGTGTAAAAGGTGGAACGCAAGGTTTTGTTTTTGGAAATTTCCAATACAACAAACCCAGTTTCCTGTGCTACAAACGGACTTTTTTTACTTTTTGATACGCGATTCGTCTTGCAACCACCTCCACTGATGATATAACTAAAGCTGCTATCCTGGATCAATTGCAGCGTATGCTCATGCCCTGCAACAAATACAATATTGGGATGAGATTTGGCTACCCCCGAAATCTGGTTCACCATATTCTGGTAGTTCGGGTGTTTCAAATCCTGGGGGGTGCCAAACACGCTACGCGCAATAGGATAAATGGATCCTAAAAGCGGTAGGGGGATATAGGCGTTCTTATTAATATCGGTAAATGGAAAAATATGCTGCTTCAATGTAAAATACCCGCCATGTATACCGTTGCTTTTAAATGGATGATGGCAGGCAAATACAACCAGCTTTTTGGAATTGCGACTCAGGATATCTTCGATCTGGCTTAGCACTTCTTCTTTTGATTTGCAGGGACAATCAGATTCGATACCCGGCTTGTCATATTCATGAATCCACCACTGGCTGTCAAAAAGGATCATCGTCACATTATCGTCCACATTCACTTCGACAGGTCCGGGGCATCCTTCTTCCGGCAGGAATTTTACATTTTTCTTACCCGAGAAGTAGTCAACATACAACTGTTCCCGCTGCACTCCCTGTATGCCGTCTGGTTTGCCATCATCCCAGTCGTGATTTCCCGGGATTACATACACGTTGGCGTCAGTACCGTCAGCTATAGATAGTTGTGAATCAAGGGCTGCCTTGCCGTCATTATAATTATAAAGTTCCTCATCCTGAAGCCCCGCCGGGTATACATTATCACCCAGGTAGAGGATGGTTGTGTTCTTATTAATGGGGATTAATTTCCTCACTGCGTCTTTCACAGGATGTCGTCCATTGGTCAGGCTACCGGCATCACCAATCAGAACGATCCTTCGTACTATAGTGTCTTCCTGGGCTTTTAGGCAGCATGAGGCGGTCAGTAACAGGAGGATCAGCAGGGTTGGCTTCATCTCGGGTTGCAATTATTTCGTCGTTAAAAATGGTGGCAATACCACAGTTGGTGGAAGTTACGCAAAAGTTGATCCAAAGCGGCCCGGCTCCAACCAGGTCCAGTTTGCCATCCCTCCTGAATTTTCCAACAAAAGGGCATTTACCTTTGTTCTAAAAATGTGTACCTTACTACAGGGGCGAATCCATATAAACCAAAACCATCATCGATGAAGCCGTTTCGCATTCTTGCGGTCGCGCTGCTTTTTATCAGCCTGGCAGGCTACGGCCAGCAGGTGCCTGACTCATCCGCAGCCGCGGGCTCAAAACCTTTTAAAACCGGCAGCAGCCGAAATTTCTGGATGGGCGCTAACTACAGGGCTGAATGGAATACTGCTCTAAAAGCACCGGTTATTTCACTTGCTGCAGAACATGGCGGCCTGAAGCCTGTAAAAAAAGGCGGCGGTAAGCAAACAAAATCCCTGAAACTGGAAGATCCCGCAGGAAGAGGATATTCACTTCGCTCCATACAAAAATTTGTGACCAGCAAAACACTCCCCGGTGATCTGCAAAGTGAAGCTGCGGCAGACCTTGTGTCTGACGGTATTTCAGCATCCTATCCATATTCTGCACTGTCTGTAAAAACATTGAATGAAGCAGCCTCCATTCCCCATGGCGATGTAAAACTGGTTTATATTCCTGATGATCCCCTGCTGGGTGAGTTTCGCGGCGACTTTGCCAATATGCTGGCGCTCTACGAAGAACGTCTTCCGGACTCAGTGAATAAAGATTGGGATACAGATGAAGTGGCAGACAAACTGAAAGACGACAATGATAACCGGGTGGATCAGCAAGCGCTGTTGAAAATCCGAGTCCTGGATATGTTTGTGATGGACCTGGACCGGCATGAAGATCAATGGACCTGGGGCGCCTATGATAATGGTAAGGGGAAAACTTTTTTTCCCATCGCTAAAGACCGCGACCAGGCTTTTTATACCAACCAGGGGCTGTTGCCCGGAATTGTAAAATGGCCGTGGCTGGTGCCGCAGCTCCAGGGCTTCAGGGCGAAAGCAAGAAACATCCGGCGGTTTAATTATGCAGCCCGTAACCTGGATCGCTTTTTCCTGAATGAACTAAATGAAGACGACTGGAAAAAAGTAACTGCTGATTTTCTCGCCACCATGACAGACTCTGTTATTGAGGCGGCCATTGACCAGCAACCTCCTGAAATACGCGGCTTCTCCGGGGAAAAGATCAAAACTGCACTGAAAGAACGCCGGAATTACCTGGCGGCGGAAACAGACGATTATTATCGTTTTCTTTCAGAAATCGTTAGTATAACCGGAAGCGATAAGAAAGAATTATTCCAGGTAAGCCGTGATGACGATGGCAGCGTAACAGTTCATGTATATAAAATCAACAAGGAAGGAGAGCAATCAACGTTGATGTACAACCGTAAATTTAATCCTTCGGTTACGAAAGAAATACGACTCTACGGTTTTGACGGCGATGATCAGTTTGAGGTAACCGGTTCCAATGATAAGATCCGCATCCGGATGATTGGAGGTGATGGAAAGGATAAATTTGAGAATACCGGGTCGTCACGCGGCGGCATCGTATATGACAACCGCGGCAAGGATAATACGCTCACGGGTCATTTCAGGGATAAGCGCAGCAACGATTCGCTGGTCAATTCATTTCAACGCATTTATTATAAATACGACCAGGTAATTCCGCTGCTTACGCTGGGATACAACCAGGATGATGGCGTGTTTATCGGTGCCTCACTGCGCTTTGTAAAACAGGGTTTTCGCAAATCTCCCTACAAAAGCATGAACAGCTTCGCGGTAAGCCACGCGTTATCTACAAAGGCGTTCGACTTCCGTTGGTATGCTGAACATATCGGTGTTTTTGGATCAACCGGTGACCTGCTCACGGATGTAGACATTAACGCCCCCAACAACACCACCAATTTCTTTGGCTATGGCATGGGAACCCAGTATATCAAAAGTAATCCCGGTAAATTCCGCTATTACCGCGCCCGCTACAGCCTGGGTGATATTTCCATCCTATTGCGAAAGCGATTTTCGAAGGCTGTTACACTTACCGTAGGCCCCACTTATGAGTTTTATCGTTTTGATACGGATGATGAATTGAATCAGTCGCGGTATATTTCCCAAACCGGTGTAAATGGACTGGATCCGGCCACCCTTTTCAGTCACCAGGACTACCTTGGAGGTAAGCTGGCTGTGGAGGTAGATACAAGAGACAATCCGATGCTAACTATGAAAGGTGTGCATTGGACAACACAGGTGCGGCACCTGGAGGGCATGACAGACGCGGCTTATAAACACCTGACACAGCTTAATACTGATTTTTCATTTTCAGTTCAACTGGTGCCTAAAAAATTGTCGATAGCCGAACGGTTTGGTGGTGGTCATAACTTTGGTTCTTTTGAATTTTACCAGGCGCAATATCTTGGTAACGATGCAGACCTGCGCGGGTTCCGAAAATACCGGTTTGCGGGCAGAACAAAATTCTACAACAACATTGAGGCAAGACTTGCACTGGCAAAATTTCAAACTTATCTTTTCCCGGGCTCACTCGGAATCCTGGGATTCTTTGATACCGGCAGGGTTTGGGTAAAAGATGATGCCGTGAATAGTTGGGCCAGCGGATACGGTGGTGGTGTATGGATTTCGCCATTAAACCGCATCCTCCTTACTGTAAGTTATGCCGCGTCTAAAGAAGATCGTATGATCCTCCTCTCATTGGGGTGGCGGTTTTAAATAAAAAAGCCCGTTACATTCGGTAACGGGCTTCTCTAAAAAGAGATAATTACTGTTTTGTGAAACGGAGTGTTTCTTTTTTTCCTTCCCTCACTATTTCTACGATATACATACCTGCAGTATATGCCTTGCAGTTGATGAATAATGTATTTTCCCGGATACCGGTTTGCGTATAGAGCAACTGCCCGGTGCTGCTGAAAACACGAACTGAAACGGGTCGTCCTGTTTGTGAAAATGCCAGGCGAAGTTGGTCGATGACAGGATTTCCCAAAATCTTTGTTTGCGAAATTTCCATCCCGGATGCTTTTACCACTTTCGAATACTGGATGCGACCATCCAGGTCTGTTTCCGCAACACGATAATACCAGGTGCCTGCAGTTGCATTCTCATCGCGATAGCTATACGTTCGCGGACTACTGCTGTTGCCAGATGCGGCCACCCGGCCGATGGATGAAAACTGCTGTCCATCATTGCTACGTTGAATATCGAAGTAATCCGCATTTATTTCTGTAGCAGTGCTCCATTTAATTGTGATCGCGCCTGCTGACGCAGTTGCCGCAATACTGGTAAAAGTTACCGGGAGCGCCGCAGTTACAGAATTACCACGGGCCGGGTTAGGGACCAGGTACATCTTTGACGCGCCAAAATCATTGTATTCAAAAACGGCAAAATAGTACAGGCTCAGCGGTTCAAGATTGGTAACGTTTACAATATTCGCGGTGCCATTATACACCACGTAGTTGCCTGCACCCAACTGATCTCCAGATCCAAAAAAGCTGTTGGCATTATAACCCATATCATCTTGCGGGGCAGCATCCACCGGTGCGCCTTTTTTGGCGAGTACAATTCGCTTCTGTCCACTTCCATTTGTCCAGCTCAATTGGATGCTTGTACTTGCAGGAGCCGCCAACAGCATATTGGAAGCCTGTGTTTGTGGCGCCCCAATGGTGGTTCGATCACCCAGTGCCGGGCTCTCTACCAGGTACATTGGCGCAGTACCGCCGTTGTATTCAAATACCGCATAGTAATAAGTAGTGCCGGGCAACAGGTTATTCACCGTAACTGAATTTACATTGCCGCGAAATACAACATAATTGCCAACACCAATTTGTGAGCCGCTTCCAAAAGACGATGATTGCTGGTAGGCTGAAAGGTTGGCCGGCGTAACATTTACCGGGAAATCTTTCCTGGCAATCACAATCCGCTGGCTGCCGTTGCCATGTGTCCAGTTCAGCGTCATAGAAGTATTGGTCACATTGGTAAAGAAAAGGCTGGAAGCAGCTACTGTAGGTGCGCTAACCGTAGCCTGTATGCCGGTAGCAAAGCTGCTGGTGAGATAAGCCGTGTTGGCTCCTGCACCATCATATTCAAATACCGCAAAATAATATGTTACACCAGGCTGGAGACCCTTGACGGAAAGATTGGAATTGGTTCCATTCATTACCACATATTCACCCGGAGCAATAGTAGCTCCGCTGCCAAAATTATTATTATCCGAATAATAAATCCCATCCGCCGGCACACCGCTAACAGGACTTCCTGCTTTCACCACCACCAGGCGCTTGCTCCCATTGCCAGAAGTCCAGGTCGCTGTAAGACCGTTCCCTTCTATATTACTAAAAGACATTCCCGTAGCGGCAATGGAGGGACGGGCAGCGGTGGTAACAGAAGCCGTGGCGGTTACCGGCGTATATACCGGTCCGCTTTGTCCATTGCACTCATACACGGCAAACGTGTACGTGGAATTAGGATCAAGGTTAATCACTTTTACTGAAGATCCATTCGTATTATATACCGCGTATACACCCGGCGCAACAACTGTTCCCAGTCCAAAAGAACTGGAAGGCGGATAATTTACGAGATCCGTCGGTTGTGCATTGAGCGTTGTTCCTTTCGTAGCCAATACCAACCTGCGACTGCCATTTCCATTCGTCCAGTTTAGTTGAACCGAATTACCGTTTACGGCGCTGATCACAAGATCAGTTGCGGGTACAGTTGGCGCCATCAGGGTGTTATTGCTTCCGGCTAAAAATGTGCTGGTAAGGTATGCGCTGGTATTGCCTGATCCATTATATTCAAACAAGGCGATATGATAAGTACTTCCCGGTTGCAGGTTGGTGAGTGAAAAAGAGCTGCCTGTTCCATCATAAGCAACAAACTGGCCGCTGCTTATTTCTGTACCATTCCCGAATATGGAATTGGCAGTATAACCCTGTCCGTTTACAGGCATTGCCGTTACTGCCAGGTCTTTCCGGACAATGGCCATTCTCCGGGAGCCATTTCCTGGTGTCCAGCTAAAACTAACCGCATTGCCTTCCGCCGTTCCGGCTGTAAAATTAGAGGCCGCAGTGGTGGGAGTGCTGTTGGTTGTAGCGCTGTTTACCGCCGGTGAAGTTTGAAGATATACCGGCGCCGTTGATCCGTTAAGTTCAAAAACAGCGAAATGATAAGTGATATTTGGATTCAAATTTACTGTTGTAGTTGCACTCCCGGTTCCTTTATACACCACAAAATTGCCTGTGCCAACCTGGGAGCCATTTCCAAAGGAAGTTGATCCCGAATATTGCGTGTAATTTACCGGCATAGCGTCCACAGGTGCACCGGCTTTTGCCAGTACAATTCTTGAGCTGCCACTTCCATTTGTCCAGCCCAGGCTGATCGTATTACTGGTCACGGAATTGATGAGCAGGTTGGCGGCAGGCAAGGAAGGCACCGGTTGCGTAGTTCCGTTGCCCGAGAGGTAGCTGCCAACAAGATAAGCGGTTCCGCTCCCGCTTCCATCATATTCAAACACAGAAAAATAATAAGTGGTGCTGTGCAAAAGGTTCTTAACCGAAACAGTACTGTTGGTGCCATCATACACCACAAATTCTCCTGGCGCAATTTCCTGGCCGGTACCAAATGATGCGTTAGCTGTATAACTGTTTCCATCAGTTGGCACCGCCGTTACTGCACTACCCGCTTTAGCCACAACCAATGTACGGGAGCCGTTTCCAGATGTCCATCCCACCGACATGCCATTTCCTTCAATACCTGTGAAATTCATATTGGATGCCGGTACCGATGGTCGATCCGCCGTTGATTGCGTTCCGGCTGCTGGATTTTCAGTCAGGTACATCGGCCCGTTATTCCCATTATATTCAAAAATTGAAACAGAATAGGAAGTATTTGGCTGCAAGCCAATTACTGTCACATTATTGGTATTGCTGCGCAACACAACATAATTTCCACTGCCAATTACACTTCCCACTCCAAAGGCTGAACTGGCAGAATATGCAACAAGATTGTCGGGGTTGACATTTACCGGTCCGCCCGCGTGCATGATCACAATTCGCCCGGCGCCATTACCCGGCGTCCAGGAAATTTTCATGGAATTACCTGTTACATTACTGAAACTTATTCCACTGGAAGGAAGCGTAGGCGCAATCACTGTGGTTTTACTCCCGGAAAGGGTGCTGCTTGTAAGATATTCGGTGGAGAAGCCTGACCCATTGTATTCAAAAATACTGATGTAATAAGTGGTGCCGGGATTAAGTCCATTCAGGCTGCCGATAGATCCGGATCCATTATAAATTACAAACTCGCCGGTGCCAAGTTCATTCCCCAGGCCAAATGTACTGTTCGCGATGTAGTCAATTCCATTCGCGGGAATCGCCGTTACCGGCGCGCCCTGGCGTGCTATGATAATACGTCTTGCGCCGTTTCCCGACGACCAACTGAGTCCCATACTATTTCCTTCAATGGAAGAGAAACTCAGGTTGGTGGCTGCAGTAGTGGGAGCAGCGGCCCGTGCAGCTGCCGAAAAGATGCAGGCCACTGCCAGCCACATCATATAAAGTGTCAAATTCCTTTTCATATTCCAGGTTTAATGAGCGCCAAAGATGAAAAGGAAAGCACCTGGGGAGAAGCAGGCCTGCTACCGATTGTTGAAAATCATGTTTGAACTGGTCAAAGTTCAGGTTGTACACTGGTCTACCACCGCAAATAACTTTTCGCGGTAGTTATCGCTAACTGGCAGCGTTTGATTTTGAATGGTAACTGATTTCCGGGAAACGGTATTCAGCTTCCGGATTGCCACAATATAAGACCGGTGGATCCGGGTAAACTCCGTTTCCTCAAAAAGGTCTTCAAAATATTTCAGGTTGTGCAGGATGAGCAGCGGGGTGGGAGAGCTGGCCAGGTAAAGTTTAGTATAATCTTTCAAACCTTCCAGGTAGAGAATATCATCATAAAATATCTTATGGAGCTTGTGGGCAACATTGATAAAAAAATAGTCACGCGCCCGTCCGCCTTTATTTTTAAGATCCGTGTACTCCTTTACACGATTGCAGGCTGTAATAAATTTTTCAAATGAAATAGGTTTCAGAAGATAGTCGATCGCCTTCAATTCAAAACCATCAATTGCAAATTCACTATAGGCTGTTGTGAAAATCACTTCCGGTTTCTGGGGTAGCGACCGGAAAAAATCGATTCCCGAAATATCTGGCATTTTGATATCCAAAAACAACAAATCCACCTGTTGGGATTCCAGCAGCGGAAGCGCCTGCAGCGGCTCTTCAAACTTTCCTGCCAGCTTCAGGTAAGGCGTTTTCTGGATATAATCTTCCAACAGCTGAAGTGCCAGCGGCTCATCATCGATCAATAAGCAGTTAATCACGAGTTAGATTGATTTTTAGGTTAACGATATGCAAGTGATCGTTATGTACAACATCCAGCCAGTAAGCTCCGGGATAGAGTAAATCCAGTCTTCGCATCACATTCTTTAGTCCCAATCCGCCGCCGGCAAAACTATTGGTTTCATTTACCGGGTTACTGACCAGCAGTGTTAATGTTTTTTCAAAAATGGATACATGAATTTTGATAACAGACGGACGCGTATAGCTAATTCCATGTTTAAAAGCGTTTTCTACAAAAGTGATCAGCAGCAACGGCGCAATTTCCTGCCCTTCCACCCGGCCTTCCACCACATAATCCACGCTTATTTTTTTGGAAAGACGAATTTTTTGCAGATCAATATAATTAGACAGGTACTGGATATCTTTCGAAAGCGGCACCCGGTCGTCACCCGAATCATACAACACATAGCGCAACAGGTCAGACAATTTAAGGATCGAATGTTCCGTATGTTCAGAACGGGCATGCGCCTGTGAATAAATGCCATTCAGCGTATTAAAAAGAAAATGCGGGTTGATCTGCGATTTCAAAAAATTCACTTCCGCATTCAGATTGGCATTTTCCAGGGCGCGTTTTTCGTCCTGGTTCCTGATAAATGAAAACGCAAGCCGGATAAAACCACCCATCAGCAACAATAGTATAAACGAACTGATCGAATTATTAAACGAAACAGCCCAAATTCCCTTTGGGATGCCAAACCATCCTATATCTTCTGGTGGAAATCCCATGCCGTTCCGGAAGCCCATAATAAAGCCAGTGCCCCTGCCGGGGCGATGTTGCGCGGAATCATTTACAATCATCACATCATGCACAATCTCCCGCGGACCTTCCCGTGTTACAAAATGGGAGATCATTGCACCACTGTCGGAAGGCGGACGCCGGAACACCTTGTTTTGTGCAGTAAAGGGCTGAAAGAAATCCGACCGAATGGCAACATGACATGTGAGGTAAGCCAGGAAAAGACCAAATGTTAGCGCGCCATATACCCAGTATCTTTTTCGTTCAAAAAAACGTGGGATCAGCCAATAGTAATTAACGTAGAAGAAGACGACGAGAATGGATTTGTCCAGCAACTCACGATGAATAAACCGGTTGTCATTGATACGTACCGGGTAAAGCAACGCCGGCAAAAAGAAGAAAAGACACCAGCCCGCCAGGTGAATCAGGATCAACAGCAGGAGATAACCCGTACTGCGGGGACGTTTAAATCCGAATAGAGTGAATAGAAAATTATGGGCGCCGGCTTTGTTGCTCATGTAGCGTTGTGTCATTAAATCCAATTGCTTCCAGGTCAAAACTATTTACAACCGGCGCTTTACCCGTTTTCATTTTGTTAATTAACAGCTCAGAAGTGTTTGCTGCCATTTGTTTGGAGGGAAAGCCCATAGCGCCCGTGGTAGCCGGAACAGACTCCTGGTGGATGAAGATTTTTCCATCCACCAGGATATCATATCCCCAACCTGAAGCCTGGTGAAATGTTCTGCTTTCAAACACGTGCTCGCGCCTATGGGTACGAAATAATACGATTGCAGCCGCAATCAGCGCAGCAGATGAAAGAACAATGGTGGTATGCAATGCAGGCCTCATCAGTTGTCTGTATCCACTTTATCCAATGCCGGTTGAAACTCGTACATATTGTCGAAAGAAAGGGTGCCGCTTCTTCCGGTAACCAGGAATCCCCGATCTGATAATGTAAACGCAACTGCCCCGGTACGGGCTGAGCCTTCAAAGCCGGTTTTCTCTGTCCACAAATCATTGTCCGGGTCATATTGCCAGGTATTAGCCACCAGCGAGCCATTTTCGCCCGTGGCGATATAGGCATAATTTCCCATCGTAAAAGCAACGCCATTGTACCTTGCAATAGTTCCGTAGTTGTCATCATAGCTCTCATCACTCACATTGGAAATTTTCCTTTTTTCAGTCCAGCTGTCGTCAGAAGGATTATACATCCACAGGTCATTCAGGGCAGAGCCATTATTGTTTCCGGAACACACATACGCTTTACCATTCATGGTAAACACCATGGCAGCTGATCGTTTGCTGCCGCCCAGGCTGGCACGCTGCGTCCAACTGTCTGATGACGGATCATATTCATACAGATCTTTGAGGTAGTTGCCGTCAAAACCACAGGAGATATAACCTTTGCTGCCGAGCGCAAAGCCAACCGCGTCATAACGCGCAGTTCCGGTAAAACTGGCTTTTTGCGTCCAACTGTTAGACGACGGGTCATACTCCCAGAAATCATTCAAACGCACACTGCCATCATAACCGGTTCCTACATACCCCTTTCCACTAATGGCAAAGGCAACTGCAGAATTTCGGGCAGCGCCCGGCAAATCAGCCCGCTGGGACCAATACTGCCGCGCCAGGCTGTATACCCAAAGGTCCTTGAACCGATCGCGGTCAGTGGTTCCGGTGGACAGATAAACCGAATCGCCGATTGTGAAGGTTACGGCTTCGCTCCGCGCATTTCCGTCAAAATCAGAGCTCTTTTTCCAGTTGCCGATCAGATCTGATGAACTGTCGCCAGACGTACTGCACCCCTCTGTAAATACCAATGCCGAGGAGATCATCAAAGCCCCGATGATGTACGGGTATTTCTTCTTCATAAATGAATTTTTGTTAAAAGTAGGTTCCACCCGGCCTAACACGTTCTTAAAATAGACCAGCAGGCTGCTGGCACCGACTAATCCCGCGGTTAAATCTAACAGCGCCACCAACACCTGTTTTTGTTGGTCCCTGATGAAATTTTGAATTGGTCGGTTTAGAATGCGAGATGGCCGATTTTCAATTGCGATTGATATACTATAACAATTCTTCGGCGCGCAGCGCGAATATCTTGTGCCAACAAATGATGAATATGTCGCGTTATTTACCCCTTTACATACTTGGCGGACTGTTGTCGGTGCTTATCCTGTCGGGTTGTTACAAGAAGGAAATCGAGTTTTCGGGTGATCCTGCCAACAGCTATTCACGCCTTGTTTTTACAGATACCGTGGGCGTTCAGCTGGCAACAGCCATGTCAGATTCATTTGCTACCGGCGGCGCCACCAGCTTTTTAGTGGGCAGGTATAAAGACCCTTATCTCGGTTCCGTTACCTGTAGCCCCTTCTTTCAATTGTCCAACCTCGCTGCCAGCGTCGACATTCCGGTTACCGCCGTCTTTGACTCGATGGTATTAATACTGCATCCTAACAAATACTGGTATGGAGATACTACCAAAGCTCAAACCTTTACCGTAAGCGAACTGGCTGTTCCTATCAATTATTCTTATAACAGCAAACTGTATAATACAACTGACGTTGCAACGGTACAGCCCGCCCTGGGTGCCCGCACCTTGCGCATCAGTCCGCAATCAGGTGATTCGATCCTGGTCAAACTCGATCCGGCAAAAGGCCAGGAGATATTTCAAAAACTGGTGGATAAATCGACAGATCTTACAGATGCCGACGCGTTTCAAAATTATTTTAAAGGAATAAAGCTTAGTGTGCCCAGTCAGGATAGCGCCGCTGTATTTGGTCTTACAGGTTCCGCAGATATGGTGATGCGGGTATTATATCATACCACCGTTCCATTGGAGGAAAAAAAATACGTCGACTTCCCGATGAGTGTGAACGATTTTGCATTTAACCAGATCATTCCCGATCACAGTGGCACCTTGCTGCCGGCAGTAACACCCGGGTTTCATATTATCCCATCCACACAAACGGGCAACGTGTCCTTTACCCAGAGCGGTGCCGGGCTAATGGCAAAAATGACCTTTCCATCACTTCGCGATGTGATCCGGAATGATAATCTTGTAAAATTATTAAAGGCAGAACTGATTGTGCGCCCGGCGCCCCAAAGCTTTGATGCAGCTATCTATAAACTTCCTGACCTGGAGCTGGCGCTCACCAACGGATCAAACATAGTTGGGCAAACCGTGACCGATTCGTCCGGCGTCAGCCAGGTCATTTCTCCCAGCATCGACGCATTGTATGGTGAGGGTACACATTACCGGTTTGATATCACCAGTTATATCCAGCAACTGCTGACAACAGCAGGCGCCGAAGACTATGGCGTTTTTATGTTCCAGGAACTGGATCTTTCTGCTATGCAAATCAACCGTGCCGTTATTAATGACGGGAATCAATCAGGATATAAAACGCAGCTGCTGCTGTCGTTTGTTGTTATCGACAAATAAATGCAAATGTCAGGATTAAAATATTTCTTACTGCCGCTGGCCGCGCTCGCCGCCTGCGCTGGGGTTAATGCGCAAAATATGAATGATCCCTATTCCGTTTACGGCATGGGAACCATCGACCAACATGCATATAACAAATACGCCGGGATCAGCGGAGCAACGCTTTCACTAAAGTCATCTAACTACCTGGTAGATGATAACCCGGCTTCCGCCATCGGTCTTAACCGCAGTGTACTTGTTGTAAATGTGTCTACCGCCGCCCGGTTCTCCGGCTATCACGGAGCCGCAATCAATGCAGATAACAGTACCAACCAGGATTTTTGGATCAAAAAGATCGGTGTTGGTATCAAAATAAACGGCTGGTGGGCCAGCAATATTGGCATTTCATCTCTTACCAATGTAAACTATAAATATACCGGCACAAAGACGGTAGAAGGATCCAGTCAACTATACGCCACGTTGTATGAAGGAGATGGAGGTTTGAATAATTATTACTGGAATAATTCGTTCGCCATCGGGAAACATTTTTCCGTAGGTGTTAAAACCACCTTTGTTACCGGTTCTGTTAACCAAACAGAAACACTCTACGATCCCAGTCTCGAAACGGCCATCGTTTCGCTGCAGCAGGATTATGTAAGAAAGTTCAGGTTCGACTATGGCGCGCTTTTCAACCATTCCATTTCCAAAAAATGGGATATTTCCCTCGGTGGACGCTATGCCGCGAAAGCGCCATTCAAGGCAGACCGGTCGCTTACGGTTTCACAGGACGGAACTGTAATCGTCAACGACCGCTTTGTGAAATACCAGCAATATGGGTTGCCTGCCAGTTACGGAGCAGGACTGTCGCTGGTGCATAACGATAAAACCACGTTTGCACTTGACTACAATGCTGAACAGTGGAATGATCTTGGTCTTAAAGGACAGGGGTGGAGGTATAAGAACAGCCAACGGATAGCAGGCGGAGTAGAGTTTGCAAAATCAGTTAACCTGCGGGATCGTACCAGTGCCAGGCGGTTCTACCAGGTAGGCGCATTTTACGATAATTCCCCGCTGGAGGTTGATAGCCGAACCATTAATAGCTATGGTTTTACAGCCGGGATGGGCGGGAAACTTGGCAAAACAATGCTGTATTCATTCTCCGCCGAAGCAGGCGTGCGGGGTACCCGGCAGGTCAACCTCATCCGCGAAAACTATTTTCAACTCGTGTTTTCGATTTCTTACGGAGATTTCCTGTTTAGCAAAGGCAGGAAATATGAATAATATTATTTGCCGATCAATTGACTGGAGGTAGTGGTGGATAATTCCGGCCGCTGATCGCTGCGCGGAGTCTCCATATCAAAATTGACCTCCACGCGTAAAGCCTTCAGTCCAATAACACCCTGCAATTCTTCCAGGTCAAATTTTTCAACACCCGGTTTAATGAGTTTCAGGTTTTGCAGAAATTCAATGTATTCCATGTATTCTCCGGCATCCTTCGCCTGGGAATAAACAATTGCAATTTTTCCGGGTTGTGTCAACCGCTCGTTGGTATCTTTTACCCGCACCTTGTCAATCCGTTTTTTGATGATCTCATAGCGGATATTATAAGCGCCGTCCACATCAAATTTTCGTTCTTCCGTGCGGAAGCTGATAGAAAGCGGCACGCTGTGCGCCAGTATCAGTTGTGTTGTTTTTAGCGGGTGCGGCAATTCGGCTTCCAGTTTATGGGTGGCACGGGCGGCCTTTGCAAGTATCGTCAATTGCCACATCTTCATGTTGCGCAGGTATAGTTCGTCAAATTTCTTTCGCGGCGCAATAGATTGCCCCATGTAAATATTAAACTCTACACCATCGGTTACATAGCGCTCAAAATAATGCGGGTACACTTTTTGAGCCGCTATCTGCTCACGGTCTATCATTCGCGCCAGCGTATCATTGATCTTTGAAATGCTTTGCTCATATTCCTTCCTGTGCCGGTAAAGCACATGCAAAGCAGGATCAAGGCTGTTAAAATAATGATCAATTTCACTCTTCAATACCGGTTGCGTACTGCGAAGATGATTCAACATAGCTACCACCTGTGTTTGCAAAAACTCATAGATCGTGATCTCTTCTTCCGACTGCAGCACATCCGAAGCCGAAGAGATATATTTATCAAGCTTGAATTCAATCTCATGTAACAGCGGGAAGGGCATATCATTCTGCGCCTTTTTGATGATCGATCGTACCATCTCCAACTGCTCTACAAGGTCCAACTGGATCGAATTGGCCCGCTCCGTGGAAGAGTTCCGGATGTCGATCGCTCCAAAAAGCGGGTACACATCGGGGAATGCAATACGCTCAATGCGCGCATCTTCCAGATGTTGCCGGGTAACGATATAGTTCAATGCCGCCTCCGTAAATTTCCACTCCACTGAAGGCTGAACCGCCGTAAATTTTTCCTTGATCACTTTGTCAATCGTGTTGTTCAGGCTTTCGGCACCTTTCTCCATCGCAAGCGTGAAAAGCGGAATGGCATTTTCAAGACGCATCACATGACCATACTTCAGCATTCCAGGCTTGTCAGATACAATTTCCAGGATGCCCAACAGGTCGTCACCTTTTTTCAACGGACAAATAATCATACTCCTCCCACCCTGGTTATAATAAAATTCCAGGTATTCCACCTCGTTAATTACCTCGGGAGTGAGGGTTTCATACAAAATTGGCTGGTCAGAATTCCGAAACAGAAGCTTGCAGCAATCACTTACCTCGTCTTTATCTGAATTAGACACAAACTGGCGAAACAGCAAGCTGTTACTATTGTGAATGTCGGAGTACACATAATGTCCATTC
Organism: Bacteroidota bacterium; assembly: GCA_048498035.1. Lineage (GTDB taxonomy): Bacteria > Bacteroidota > Bacteroidia > Chitinophagales > Chitinophagaceae > CADEDV01. The sequence continues at coordinate 93,544 of JBEHYT010000001.1, forward strand.
ACTTTCAGGAATGGCGTAATGCCAACACTGATATCTTTCAATCCCAGCAGGCTTTGCATATACTGCTCCAACTGCAGGTACGTGGATTTATTTAGAATGGCATCCTGGTCCAGCAATTTGTTTTTGATCAGGGAAATCACTTCCTGTTCGGTTACATCATTTACGCGCACAACGGAAACGCCTTCAAAAATAAATTCGCCGATGGGCACTTCAGCCATCAATTCACGGATTGTCTTCAACCGGTTATCCGCCTGCGACACCAGGCTTAACGGAAGCGCCGGCATCGTATCTCCCGCAGGTTTTACTTCCATAAACCTTGCGTCCAGCCGCAATTCCATGTATTTGGTAATACCGGTTTGAACATCTTTAAATGGATGGATGGTACGGGTGGTCGCGGGTAATGGATAATCCAGGTACTTTTTCAGGATCAGTCCATACGCAAACTGCAATTTTTCTTCACTCAGCGTAACGCCTACATTATCATCCGGAACATTGATCAAATTGCTGCCCGGCCGAAGTAATATTTGATGAAAAAGCGGGGAAGAAAATACGGTTTCAAATTTAAACGGTACAGATACCGCGTAAAGTTGGTTTGCCGTTGTAGGAGGGAATACGGCCGATAGCAGTTCTTCAATGAGCTCAGAATGCGGCTCCAGCAACTTGAGATCATGTATCGGTTCCAGCAATTCCGGGTGTGCCTCAATCTCTGCCACCACATTGCCATACAACTTCTTCATACCCGGGTTACCGCTGGCGATATTGCGCTTCAGCGCCTCCACCAGCGGCCGAAACGAAAGATGACTATTAATTACCAGCTCATTTTTTTCAATCTGTCCCATTATATATGCCTGGTTTCATCGCGCACCAGTTCGCTTTTATCAGAAAGTTACTTGATTAACACGAAGCTACTAAATAGGTTGGGCTGCCACCTACCACAAGGCGGTGGGTGGGGGAAGAGCGCCGGTAAACGGTGGAAACGGCCGGTAATTGATTTGGTTTGTAAAAATTTGAAAATCAAAAATTTACATCTTCCGCCCGTTAAGATCCCCGTAGAAGTGTTTTGTAATATTTGCAGGCAGGACGTAATCCGCAATTCTCGCACTTTGGCCCCCGGGCAATGCAAACATAGCGCCCGTGCAGGATAAGCCAATGATGGGCCTTGTGAATCAGCTCTTTAGGTATGTTTTGAACCAATTCTTTTTCAACCGCCAGCGGCGTATTGGCTCGCGCCGATACCAGCCCGATCCGCTTGCTTACGCGAAAGACATGGGTATCCACCGCCATATTGGGTTGATGATCAACAACTGACGTAATAACATTAGCCGTTTTTCGACCCACACCAGGCAGTTTTACCAGTTCTTCCACGGTCATCGGGATATGACCATCAAATTCTTCCTCCACCATCCTCGCCATTCCAATCAGGTGTTTCGTTTTGTTGTTGGGATAAGAAATGCTGCGGATCAGTGGAAACAGTGTATCAAAGGTTGCCGTGCTTAACGCCGCCGTGTCCGGGTATTTTTCAAAAATTGCAGGCGTTGTAAGGTTTACTCTTTTATCCGTGCATTGCGCGGAAAGAATTACGGCCACCAGTAACTGGTACGGGTTATCATACAACAGTTCGGTTTCTGCTTCCGGACTATGTTCCTGGAAATAATCAATCACAAAATGATATCGTTCTTTCAGCGTCATGGCAAATGATATTTACAAAAATAAATGGTTGCAGCTCCGAAATGCTAACAAATCTTTCACGAAGCAAAATCATGGTTCACCGTAACTTGTTGCACATTTTTAAATTATGACTACCCGCATTTTTACCTGTTTTTTGCTGTTGTTACTAACTGCCCATGCCCGTTCCCAGTCTGCCCTACTCGATAAAGCCATTCGAAATTTCAATGGTAAAGTAGGCGTTTGTGCCATCGTTCTTGAAACGGGCGACTCCATCGCCATTAACGGCACTGACCATTTTCCCATGCAAAGCGTGTACAAGTTTCCCATTGCAATGGCCGTGCTGGACAAAGTAGATCATGGCAAATTAAAACTTTCACAACCGGTGCCTATTTCACCGTCGGAATATCTTACTGTTGGACATAGTCCAATCCGGGATCAACATCCGGGTGGCGTTACACGCACGGTAGCACAATTACTCGATGATAATATTGTAGAAAGTGATGGAACTGCCTGTGACGTACTGCTTCGCCTGTTGGGAGGCACTGATGCAGCGCAGCGTTATCTCCAACAAAAGGGCTTCCGGGATATTGCTATTGCAACAACCGAAGAGGTGCAGCAAACCGACGATACGAGCCAGTATCGCAATTTTGCCACGCCAGTGGCAATGACGGGTTTATTCCGGCATTTTTTCACAGACAAGTTACTATCGGCTTCCAGCCGAAAATTGTTGATGGATCTGATGATTAATTCCGGGCCCGGTGTACACCGGATAAAAGGACAATTACCTGCCGGGACAACAGTTGCACACAAAACCGGTACATCTGCAACGCTTAAAAACGGTATGACGCCTGCCACCAATGATGCCGGCATTATTACACTGCCAAATGGCAATCATATTGCGCTCACTGTTTTTATTACGGATAGTTTTGCCAGCCAGCAGGAGCGTGAAAAATTGATAGCTACTATAGCAAAAATAGTTTGGGACGCCTGGCAATGAGTAGATGGTGGGGTATAAAAAAACCCCGCAATTGCGGGGTTGATTTTTTTCATTCCATTGTCATGGAATGGTTTCAATTGATTTTTCCCGCGCATAGTTCAGTACATCCAGGATCACTTCAGTTCTTGGCGCCACAGTTATCTTATCCAGGCGTTGCATGGAAGCGCTAAGTACATTTAACTTTTCGCGGAGTGTCCAGTCTTTTTGAAGGGCAGTCTCGATGGAGGCCGCTGTGTCTGGAGAGCATTCTTTGTACAAATACAATAGAAGATCCTCAGGAGTAAAGTTTGTCATTGGCAAACCATTAATGTCCTAAAAAATTGTTGTCCGATTAGTGAAGCCGTAAATACGTCCGGGTTATAAACGGGGGGTGTTGCGGGATATTGTGCGCTCAGTCCTAATTTTTTGCCCGATCGTAGTTTTCCGGTATCACAAACAGGTCCTCGTTGTCTTTTTTCATCAGGAGGGTTTCGCGCGCGTATTTCTGCACGGTGGCGGGATCGTTCGTAAGTGCCTGTTTTACTTTATTTAAGTCGTTGGTAGCGCCAGTGAAATAGGCTTTGCTTTGTCGAAGCGTTTGCAGCTCATGCCGCCGCTCCAGGGTATTGAAAAGGTCGTTTTTGTCCAGGAAAAGCATGATGACAGCAAAGGCTGCCGTGGCAATAAAATACTTGTTTTTAAGCCATCGCGGGATGCGAAAACGGCCCCGGGCCGGTTGTTGAACCGTTTCCGGAGCCGTTGTATCTGGAGTTGTATTCATTACAGAATTAAAAAGGCGATTGCGTTTACTTACCAAATTTAATCTTTCCTTTTGGATAAACAGCGGAAGCGCCTAAAAGTTCCTCAATTCGGATCAGCTGGTTGTACTTCGCCATACGGTCGGTGCGGGAGGCGGAGCCGGTCTTGATCTGGCCGCAATTCAGTGCTACTGCCAGGTCGGCGATCGTTGTATCCTCGGTTTCACCGCTGCGGTGGCTCATAATCGTGTTATATCCGTTGTGCTGCGCCAATGTAACGGCATTGATGGTTTCTGTAACGGTGCCAATCTGGTTTACTTTCACCAGCAGGGCATTACCAATGCTTTTGTCGATCCCCTGTTGCAATCGTGTTACGTTGGTTACAAAAAGATCATCACCAACAAGCTGGCATTTATCGCCAATCAGTTCAGTCAGCATTGCCCATCCGGCCCAGTCGTCTTCGGCCATGCCGTCTTCAACAGAAATGATCGGGTATTGCTTTACCCATTTTTCCCAGTATTTCGCCAGTTGTTCGCTCGACATTTCCTTGCCGCTGCTCTTATGAAAAACATACTTCTTTTTCTTTTTATCCCAAAGCTCGCTATTCGCCGCGTCCATGGCAATCGCTATCTGTGAGCCGGCTTTGTATCCTGCCGCTTCAATGGCCGTCAGCACCGTTTCAATTGCTTCTTCATTGCTTTGAATATTAGGTGCAAATCCGCCCTCGTCTCCTACATTGGTACTGTATCCTTTTTTCTTTAACACTGTTTTTAGTGCGTGGAAAATTTCAACACCCCAGCGTAATCCTTCGCTGAAATTGGTGGCGCCTACCGGCATCACCATAAATTCCTGGAAGTCGATTTTATTATCGGCATGTGCGCCGCCATTCAGGATATTCATCATCGGGATGGGAAGGGTTTTGGCATTGGTACCACCGATATAGCGGAACAGGGGCAATGCGGCTTCTTCAGCAGCAGCCTTCGCCACGGCCATACTTACGGCCAGGATGGCATTGGCGCCAAGCTTTCCTTTATTTTCTGTACCATCCAGCTGGATCATCATGGCATCAATACCAGTTTGATCAGCCACATCTGCTCCCAATAAAACGGGTGCAATAACATCATTCACGTTATTTACTGCTTTCAATACGCCTTTGCCGCCGTACAATTTTTTGTTCCCGTCACGCAGTTCCACGGCCTCATGCACGCCGGTACTTGCTCCGCTGGGTACAGCTGCGCGGCCGAGTGCGCCTTCATCCGTAATTACATCCACTTCCACGGTGGGGTTACCACGACTGTCGAGGATTTGCCGGGCAAAAATTTCTGAAATGTAGCTCATGTCTGATGTATTAAATGTTGGTAATTAGATGTTGAAAGCATTTTCCTGCCAGTTGGCTACAGGCTGAAATGCGCTTGCAAAGAAACAACCTTTACCACGTTTACCCAAGAAATTACGCCCCTAATGATCCAGATTTGCCAATGATAGCGCAGACGCTCTTTTTTTTAATTACATTTGATTTCGATTCACCCGGAATGAAAAGTAAGAACCTTGCACTCCACCTGCCAAAGCTCATCTTTAGTTGGGCTATGCTGCTGCTATTTATAAACGCACGTTCGCAAACGGTGCTGTGTCCGCCAAACCTTGATTTTGAAAATGGGGATTACAGCGGGTGGACCTTCCAGATTGGTGGTGTTACCACTACCTCGCTCAACTGGTTTGGTACCGGACAGGTAAATGACCGGCATACACTTGTTCCCAAATCTGCAAACCTGACTGATTATTATGGTGGCTTTCCGCAGGTATGCCCCAATGGTGGCAATTACAGCCTTCGCCTTGGCAATTCCAGCAGCGGCGCCGAAGCAGAATCTGCGGCCTATTCGTTCAGCATTCCTTCGGGAGTTTCGCAGTTTTCAATCATCTACTATTATGCCGTGGTGCTGCAAGATCCCAATCACCTTCCGGAAGAACAGCCCCGCTTTCGCGCAAATGTTGTGGACGAAGCAACAGGAGCAAGTCTCGACTGTGTAAATTTTGATTTCACGGCCTCTTCTTCGCTTCCAGGCTTCAGCCCTTCAAGGGTAAATCCCCAGGTGCTGTATAAAGACTGGACGCCTATTACACTGGATCTAACGCCTTATGCCGGTCATACCGTGCGCCTTGAATTTATTACCAACGACTGTACAAAAGGCGGGCATTTTGGATATGCCTATATTGATGTGTCTGCATTTTGCAATGGTGCCATCATCGGCAGCACCATCTGCGAAGGCGAGACCACGGCAACATTAAAGGCGCCATTTGGATTTGCAGAATACCATTGGTATTCAGATGAAACATACACCAATGAACTTAGCAGCGATATCTCACTTAACCTCGATCCTGCACCCGCCGTGGGAACAATCTATCCGGTAATCGTAGTGCCGTATGCAGGTTTTGGCTGCAGGGATACATTATTTGCAAAAATTACTACGTCAGCAAGACCTACGTCCATCGCCGGTCCGGATCAAAGTGTATGTAAAGGAGTGCCGGTCCAACTCGGATTTACTCCATCCGCCACAGGCTTTCTCTATGAATGGACCTCCGAAGGGGGAGTTATAGACAATCCCGGGATTTCAGGGCCGATGGGTAGTAACCCCACCAATGACCCGGTTAATTTTATTGTAAAAACAACGGATCTGCTCACCGGGTGTTTTTCAAAAGATACCATGCAGATCATCACCAAAGTGGTGGATACAACAATGCAGGTAAACGGCAAACTGAATTATTGCGATAATGAACCGATCACTACTCAATTGCAGCTAAACCCGGCGCTTACCTCTGTACAATGGTTTGTTGGTTCCAACCCGGTCGGCGGGGCCGTTAATCCGGTTTTTGCCCCTTCCGCGTCAGGAGATATACAGGCACAGATTTCACAATATGGTTGTAGCGATGTAACAAGACAGGTCCACTTTCAAATAAACCCGCTGCCAACAGCGTCGTTCATTCCAAATAACGATACACAATGTGTAAAAAGCAATTTTGTATTCACCAACCAGTCGTCCATTTTGCCTGTTGAATCTCTTTCGTATCAATGGGATTTTGGAGACAATACCAGCGAAACGGCGGCCTCGCCCACAAAAGATTTTGCAACACCGGGTGTGTATACCGTATCGCTTGAAGTTACATCCGGCAACCAATGCAAGGACAATACAAGCGCTGCAGTATATGTACTGCCCAATGCTATTGCGGATTTTGAAATGGACACCGTGTGCACCAGCCGTGCAATGCAATTTCGTAATATAACTGATGAGAATGGATCACCCGCGGTGACTTATCATTGGGATTTTGGTAATTCCACCAGCAGCGATGCAAAAACTCCGCCACCGGTAATTTATGACCAGCCAGGCTTGTTTAATGCCACACTAGTGGTGACTGCACTTGGCTGCGAAAATGAATCACTCACTCTAACAAAGGCATTTATTGCCCACAGCATGGAACCCGGCATCCGCTACCCGGATATCACCATTGCAGAAGGATACAGTAATTATATCCGTGCCCGCGATACCATTGGAACTACCTACCTGTGGGCGCCGGCCACCCAGTTGAATGCAACTTCCATCTCAACCCCGCTTTTTACTGCGGTAAATGATCAGCAATACACCATCACCATCTCCGACCAGTTTTCCTGTATTACCGTGGATACCCTCCAGGTACTGGTATTGAAGAAAAAAGGAGTGTATATGCCCACGGCATTTACACCAAATGGTGATGGACGTAATGATGTTGTACGGCCCTATGTTGTCCGGATGAAATCCCTGAAGCGCTTTTCAATCTTCAACAGGAGCGGCAACCTGGTATTTATGACCACAAAGCCGGAAGAAGCATGGGATGGAACCTATCGTGGAAAAGCCGTCGATAACGGTGTATATGTATGGATGGTGGAATACATCGATACAGACGATAAAGCATTGCTTGAAAAAGGAACCGTTACGGTAATTCGTTAACTCATCAGGATGCATTCCCGTTTGCGCCGGTAAGACTGCGAAAGATATCTTCCAGCCGCTGGCTGTCGTTTTGCAGGGATACAATATCCAGATTGTGCTGCAAGGCAGCTTCCAGCAATTGCTTGCGAAGCTGTTCGGGTGCATCCGTTGTGATCTGCCAGCTTTTGCTGCTGTTTTTCGTTACCCCTGCTGCGGCCGGCAGTTGCTTCAGCACATCTTCCTGCAAATCCTGCAAAAATTCTACCCGCACTACGTTTGCAGATGGTCCTTTGCGAAGTGCAGCAAGCGAATCATTTGCTACAAGACTTCCTTTATTGATAATGATAACACGATCACAGATCGCTTCTACTTCCTGCAGGATATGAGATGAAAATAATACTGTTTTATTAGCACCTTGTTTCCGGATCACTTCGCGGATCTCGATGATCTGGTTGGGATCCAGCCCGGTAGTTGGTTCATCCAGGATCAACACTTCGGGATCATGGATCAACGCTGCCGCAAGGCCTACCCGCTGCTTATAACCCTTTGAAAGCTGACCGATCTTTTTCCGGCTCTCCACAGAAAGCCCGGTGAGATGGATCATTTCTTCCACCCGGTCACGCATTTTTTTTATCCCATGCACTTCCGCTACAAAAAGGAGATATTCACGAACGTACATATCGTAATACAGGGAGTTCAACTCCGGCAGGTAACCGATTTTTTTCTTGGAAGAAAGAGGATCGCTGGCCACGTTAATGTCACATACAATTGCTTCTCCGGCCGTAGCCTCCAGGTAGCCGGTAATAATCTTCATCGTGGTAGACTTACCAGCACCATTCGGACCCAGGAACCCGACAATCTCGCCCTTGCCAACCTTGAACGAAATATCGTTTACAGCCTTCTGGCCGTTATACTCCTTGAGCAGGTTCCTGACTTCAATTGACATAACACAAAACTAATTGATTTCGGCCAAGCTTGCGCCGGCCAGCAATCCTCTTTCAAAAGCGTTCTAAAACAGCTTACAGGTCGTCATATTCATACAACGGATCAATAGAAGTGCCCGCCGTCATCTCGTATACGGGTTTGATAATTCCGTCCTTCAATCCATATACCCATCCATGCAGGTGTGGACGCTGTTCATTTTTCCAGGCCCGCTGGATAATCGATGTTTTTGCCAGGTTGAAGATTTGCTCTTTCACATTCAATTCCACCAGCCTGTCACAGCGTTGTTCTTCACTGTCAATGGCATCCAGTTCCTCGCGGTGAAGACGGTATACGTCTTTGATATTCCGGAGCCACATATTCAGCACGGCCTTGAAATCATTCTTGGTAGTGGCTGCCTTTACACCACCGCAGCCATAGTGTCCACACACAATTACGTGCCTTACCTTCAGGTGATTTACCGCGTAATCCAGCACACTCAGCAGGTTCACGTCTGTATTGATCACCAGGTTGGCCACGTTGCGGTGCACAAATATTTCCCCGGGCTGTGTTCCCGTAATTTCATTGGCAGGCACACGGCTGTCACTACAGCCAATCCAGAGAAATTCCGGTGTTTGCAGGTGAGAAAGACGATCAAAATACCTGGGGTCGGCAGATGTTTTTTCTGCAGCCCACGCTTTATTTTCCAGCAATAATTTTTCGTATGAGAACATAATTAATAAAATTAAAAGTATTAATGAACAGTTACGGGTTTAATCTCTTTTTCATAGGTACGTTGCAGGTCTGCCGCATGGTTGCCATCCGCCAGGATTTTTTTTGAAAAACCCTGGTCTACCTGGGCATTCAGCTTTAGTTCCACCCTGATATTTTTCAGCGGCGCATGCAACATAAAATCTTCAATGGTTTCCACTACATCACGGTCGATAAAATCAGCCCTTGATGCATCAATGATCACAAACGCATCTTCAGGCACCTGCTCCAGTTTGTTTTTGATGATCGGTTTATTGAGGAAAGATACATCTTTACGCAATCGGAATAAATACCTGTTGAAGTCGTTTACCACCAGCACCGCAGAACGGAAATTACTTCGTATAACAAAGAACAGTCCTACGCCAATTCCAATCAAAACACCCTTTAGCAAATCAGTCGCCAGGATGGCGCTAATGGTAACTACGAAGGGAATAAACTGATCCCACCCTTTCTTATAAAACGAGCGGAACAGCGCGGGTTTGGCCAGTTTGTATCCTGTAAAGATAAGAATGGCAGCCAACGCGGTTTTCGGGATCATATTTAACACAACCGGTATCAACGCAACCGATGTCAGCAACAAAAGACCGTGATAAATGGTTGACATTTTTGTACGCGCACCAGCATTCACATTGGCAGAAGACCGTACAATCACACTTGTTACGGGCAGCCCTCCCACAAGACCGGAAATCAGGTTGCCCAGCCCCTGCGCTTTCAACTCACGGTTGGTAGGCGTTACCCGCTGGTAAGGATCCAGGTCGTCTACCGCTTCCACACTCAGCAGGCTTTCAATACTGGCTACAATAGCAATGATAGCACCGGTTACCAACACGTCCTTGGTAAATAACTGGCTCCAGTCTGGCGAGCTGAAAAAGGAAAAGAATTCGCCTACTGAACTGGCTTTCGGAATTGTAACAAGATGTTCGCCTTTTAATCCGCCGTTGCCGGCGAAAAGAAAATTGATACCCACACCTATTCCTACTACCAGCAGGGGCGCCGGAATAAAACGGATAAATCCTTTTTTTCCTGCGGTTAATTTTTCCCAGATAAAATGGAAAGCAAGACAGCTGGCGCCGATGATGAGCGCTATCTTGTTGATATGTCCAAAGGAGTTGAAGAAATTGGCAAACAGCGATCCTTTAGGCTGTTGTTTCACGCTTTCGTCGCTTTCAAAATGGGAATCATCGCCAAGCAGATGCGGCACCTGGTTAAAGATCAGGATAAGCCCGATGGCCGCCAGCATTCCTTTAATTACGCTGCCGGGAACATAGTCTCCAATAATTCCCGCACGCAGGAAGCCGAGAATAATTTGCAAAAAGCCGGCTACCACCACTGCCGCAAGGAATGCCTCAAAACTGGGCAGGATGCCAATGGCATGTGCTACAATGGCGGTAAGTCCTGCAGCAGGCCCGCTCACGCTCAGGTGCGAACGGCTGGCGAGACCCACCACCACACCTCCTACAATACCGGCAATAAGCCCGCTAAATGGTGAAGCATTGGAAGCAAGAGCAACTCCCAGGCAAAGCGGGAGCGCCACCAGGAATACAACGATGGCAGAAGTAATGTCGTTGGGAAAATATTTTATATAGTCCTTTGCACGCGGACGTGTTGTCATACAAACTGATTTGTTATGAATAAATAGATACAGGGTGCCGCCACGCAAAGCGCATGGTAGCCGGGTTAGCAGTAAAAGGGAAACAAATCAGGCCTCGGGGGGAGGGGACAACAATTCACCGTGAAAGGCGATGTAAAGAGGATAAGTATGCACCGCGTGGTTTTTTTCAACCACAGGTTGCTGGGAAATCAAGTCTTCTGTATGATGAAGATATTCTTCGTTGATATTGGAATTGGGCGTTTTTTCTTCCGTACTTCCGGAAAGCGGGTTGGAATTATCTCCCGTTTGAGATGTGGTTTTCCAAACCTTCAGGCTTGCCTTTGCCCGTTGCTGAGCTGCATATACAAAGGGAATGCTGACACTAAGCCATACCAGCGCCAGTATCATGGCAACACTGGACACCAGGTGATGAAAACGGTATATCGGCTTCTTTTTCAAGTTTTGCAAAGGTACGAAAAATGCGCAAGATGAAGAATGACCTGCGACATACTATTGTAAAATTCACTGTTTTACAGCTCGATATAACCCCGCGTTTAACATTTATTTAATCATCACCCGCTTCTTAGCCGGGAAGGGTTTATTCAGTAAGATCCGATGAGCGTTCAGGGTTTTGATCATATTCTCCGCGAAACGCATACCAGCCAAAGATCAGCAAACCGATGGCAATAGGAATGAAGATGGCGATAATGATGATCCAGATCAGCGGGTCGTTAATGGCCTTTCCGCCGTTGGGATGAATGTTGCGAACAGCCCCATCTACCAGTATCCACACCAGCAGCGGCGCCAGCAACAATAACAGGATGCCGAAATAACGTCTCAGGATAGCCATATAAAAAGTTTAATCGTTAATATTTTTATCGATCCGGTTGCGCAGGTACACCGCGCCAATCAACAGGCTGAGTGCAGCAACTACAATAGGATACCAAAGTCCAACCAGCGGATCACTGGTGTATGTAGAACTCAGCAACAGTCCGATAAACGGCACAAGCCCGCCAAACACGCCATTCCCGATATGATAGGGAAGCGACATGGACGTGTACCGGATCCTGGTTGGGAACATCTCTACCAGGAAGGCTGCAATAGGCCCATATACCATTGTTACATAAAACACAAGCAGGAAGGCAAGCCCCACGAATTTCCAGTACACGGCAGTTGATACTTTTTTCTCAGTTACCTGCGGCTTACTAACCACACCCGTTATACCGGCATGATTTAATTTAAGTGTATCAGACACTACGCTGGTGTACAGGATTTCCGGCGCACTGTTTTCATCCCTGTACGCAAGATTGGTAGCTCTTGTACGGAAAGTAATGATCGTATCGCCTTTTTCGGTAATCGTTTTTGTATCCCTGCTGCCATTGTAAAAACCGGGAATCATGCGTGACAGTTCCGGTGCAACTGTAGTGTCTTGCAGGAATTGATTAAAGATGGGCCGGTAGGTGACAACAGCTAGTAGCATACCCGATAGCATGATCCATTTTCTACCGATCCGGTCACTCAGCCATCCCCAAAAGATAAAAAATGGAGTGGCGCCTGCAATGGCCCATAATAAAATAGTCCGGCTTTGTTCAAAATCAAGTTTACAATTCGTTTCGAGAAAGCTTTGCGCATAAAACTGCCCGGTGTACCAGATTACGCCCTGGCCCATTACGGCGCCAAACAGCGCCAGCAATACCATTTTGAAATTGGCTTTATGCCGAAAACTTTCTTTTAAAGGATTCACCGAGGTTTTTCCCTCATTTTTCATCTTTGCAAACAGCGGGGATTCGGCCATTTTCATCCGGATATAAATGGAAACACCCACCAGCAGTATCGACAGCCAGAATGGATAACGCCAGCCGCCCCATTCGCTGTTGAATGCCGCATCGGTCATATTTAATTTTACCAGCATGATCACACCCAGTGAAACAAAAAGCCCGAGCGTTGCAGTGGTTTGTATCCAACTGGTATAAAAACCGCGTCGTTCCGGCGGAGCGTGTTCGGCTACATAGGTGGCCGCGCCACCATACTCGCCACCAACGGCCAGGCCCTGCACCAAACGAAGCAATAAGACAATTAATGGAGCGGCGAGACCAATGGTTTTATAACTGGGTACCAGTCCAATCAGGAACGTAGAACCACCCATCAGAACAAGCGTTAGCAGGAAGGTATACTTCCGGCCAATCAGGTCGCCCAGGCGTCCAAATACAAGCGCGCCAAAGGGTCTTATAATAAAGCCTGCGGCAAAAATGGCAAGTGTACTTAGTAGTGCTGCCGTGGGATTACCCGAAGGAAAAAACTGGCTGCTAATGGATGTGGAAAGCATTCCGAAGAGATAGAAATCATACCATTCGATCATGGTACCTACGGAAGAAGCGGCAATCACGCTCCTGATGGTCGTTGGTTTCATACAGGTAAGATAAACATTTCTAAAAAATGCACCGGTTATTTTACCGAAAACGTTATCGCTGTATGATTGCGGTAATTTTCGGGTTGCTATTTTAACGTTGGCATTTTTTGTTTCGTACTTTTAGTGCTGCTTCTATCATTATTATAATTTGTTGCCATGTCATATCCTTACCAGATCACCTCTATGGAAGAATACAGGAACGCTTACCAGCAGAGCATAGCAGATCCTGAATCATTTTGGGCTTCAGTGGCCGAACAATTTGTATGGAAGAAAAAATGGGACCGCGTGCTGGAGTGGAATTTTACGGAACCCCGTGTAAAATGGTTCCAGGGTGGTCAATTGAATATTACTGAAAATTGCCTGGACAGGCACCTGGAAAAAAGCGGTGATACACCGGCCATTATCTGGGAACCCAATGATCCATCTGAAAGCAGCCGAACACTTACTTATCGTGAGCTGCACCAACAGGTTTGTCGCTTTGCACAGGTGTTGTTGAATAATGGCGTTCAAAAAGGAGACCGCGTTTGTATCTATATGGGCATGGTGCCCGAACTGGCAATTGCCCTGCTGGCCTGTGCACGCATCGGCGCCATTCATTCCGTTGTCTTTGGCGGTTTCTCGGCGCAAAGTATTGCAGACAGGCTGGAGGATGCCAGGGCTGAATTTATCATTACCTGCGATGGCGCCTTTCGCGGCGCTAAAGATATTCCGCTCAAAGCTGTGATTGATGATGCACTAACGGGCAACCGTACCGTTCGCAAAGTGATTGTGTATTCACGTACCCATACGCCGGTTTCCATGATCCAGGGTCGCGATGTGTGGTGGGATGATGAGATGAAAAAAGTGCAAAGCGTTACCCACCTGGAAGCAACGGCTATGGATGCAGAGGAAGAATTATTTATCCTCTACACATCCGGATCAACAGGCAAGCCCAAGGGCGTGGTGCATACCTGCGGCGGTTATATGGTATGGACAACCTACACGTTTGTAAACGTGTTCCAGTACCAGCCCGGTGATATTCATTTTTGCACCGCCGATATCGGATGGATAACCGGGCACAGTTATATTGTGTATGGTCCGCTCAGCGCGGGTGCAACATCATTGATGTTTGAAGGCATTCCCACTTTCCCGGATGCCGGTCGTTTCTGGGATATCGTGGACAAGTATAAAGTGCAGATTCTTTACACGGCGCCTACTGCCATCCGATCACTGATGGGATTTGGCCTGGAGCCATTGGAAGGTAAAGATCTTTCTTCCCTGAAAATACTGGGCACCGTAGGTGAGCCAATCAATGAAGAAGCCTGGCATTGGTATGATGAACATGTTGGAAAAAAGAAATGCCCCATTGTAGATACCTGGTGGCAAACTGAAACAGGCGGCGTTTTAATTTCCAACCTGGCAGGCATTACTCCGTCCAGGCCGGGATGGGCAACCCTGCCGTTGCCGGGTGTACAGCCTTTGCTGGTGGATGAACAGGGACGTGAAATAACGGAAAAAGATGAGAACGGACATTTCAAGGGCAATCTTTGTATCCGTGCGCCCTGGCCGGCTATCCTGCGTACTACCTACGGTGACCATGAACGCTGCCGCACCAATTATTTTGCCACCTACCCCGGTTTATACTTTACGGGTGATGGAGCCCTGAAGGATGAACAGGGTTTTTACCGGATCACCGGCCGCGTGGATGATGTATTGAATGTAAGCGGCCACCGGATTGGTACGGCAGAGGTGGAGAACGCGATCAATATGCATGAAGGTGTGGTGGAAAGCGCTGTAGTAGGCTATCCCCATGATATCAAAGGGCAGGGTATATATGCGTATGTAGTATCAGACGCATCCAAAGCGGCAACAACCGAGGCGGATATTGAACTTCGGAAAAAAGATATTCTTCAAACGGTAACGCGCGTGATTGGCGCCATTGCGAAGCCGGATAAGATTCAATTTGTAAATGGATTGCCCAAAACCCGCAGCGGCAAGATCATGCGGCGCATCCTGCGTAAGATCGCCGAAGGCGAAACCTCCAATCTTGGTGATACTACTACACTGCTGGATCCCGGCGTGGTAGAAGAAATCAGGAAAGGGAAAATTTAGAACGATCCCCGAAACAATTAACGCAGCACGGATGGGCTGCGTTAAAAGGTTTTTCTAAATATTTTCTTGTGGAGGCCCAATTTACGGAAAAATAGTTTGCAGCACACAGGTTTTTTAAAAATTAGGTGAATCCCTGTTTTTATCTGCAAGCGAACACCTACTTTTACGCGCTGTCTTATGCAAAAACAAAAACCTGTAACAAACAGAGCCCGTATCTTTCTCCGCTGGGTAGGCTGGGTGTTACTGGTTCAATTTGTGCTGATCAACATCAGTTCTGCATTTTACGCGTATAAATTCACGCATTTTAAATCCGGACCGGCGCCCGTTTCTTCCAGCCGGAATATTTTTCAAAAAACCTGGCATTATTTTACAGGACCCGATCAATACCGGATCATCAATACAGACCGGCCATCATTTCCCGTGCAGACCATTCAACTGCAAACTGCTTCAGGCTTGCAACTGCAGGGCTGGTATGCCACACCCGATAGCACGGCCAGGGGCACTGTAATTGTTTTACACGGCGTAACAACAGGAAAGGCGCAGGTGATACCGGAGGCTGGTGAATTTCGGTATTGGGGCTTTAACGTTCTGATGATCGACTTCCGCGCGCATGGCAACAGCCAGGGAAATACAACTACCATTGGCGTACGTGAGTCGGAAGACGTAAAACTGGCGTATGATTATGTGCGGGCAAAAGGTGAAAAACATATTATCTTCTACGGCCTTTCCATGGGAGCTACCACCTGCATGAAAGCGATCCGGGATTATGACCTGCAACCCGAAGCCGTCATTTTTGAGGCGCCGTTCCGCTCCCTGCAAACCTACTATAAGGCACGCGCCAGGCTGGCTGGTTTCCCGCAACAGCCTTTTGCATTCCTGACTACCTTCTGGACGGGTGTAGAACAGGGATTTAATGGCTACCGGCATTCAGCGCTTAATTATGCACCTGCAGTAAAATGCCCTGCGCTGGTACAATGGGGCGAAAAAGATGCGTTTGTCCCAAGAGATGATGTGCGTGCGATTTTTGAAAAAATTGGATCCGCAGATAAGAAGCTGGTGTTTTATCCCAATGTGCAGCATGAGTCGTTTGTGCTGCGCGAACCGGTGAAGTGGCGGGAGGAAGTGGGCTCGTTCCTCGCAAAGCTGCCCTGATCATTTACGGATGGTAACAGGAATGCCGCTGTAGGCATAACCATATAATTCCATCACATCTTCATTTTTCATTGAAATACAACCAAGCGTCCAGTTCCGGTATTTATCAATCACAAAATCTTCATGTGGCCAGGTGCCATGAATACCGATCGCCCCGCCAATTTTTGCATTGGCAGGAATTTCTCCCCGCTGTTTACGCAAATTAAATTTCTCCCTGCTTTCTTCATTCGGGTAATCCAGCGCCAGGAAACGACACCATTTTTCATGCACCCGTTTGCTGATAATATGAAATGTGCCCTCGGGCGTATTTTTATCACCCTCCATTTTTTTATCCGCCAGGCTGCTGTTTCCAAAAACCACCGGGTACGTTGCATACCAGCCCTTGTCATCATATACGCTCAATTCATAATCTGATTTATCTACAATGATGGAAACGCGGCCAATAGGCCCATCGGCGGCATGAAAGCGTTTGTAGGAATGATCCGGCCTGCCGGCGAAAGATGATGGAGCAGTAGCAGGGTCAGGTACTGCCAAACCTGCGCCCAGTACAACTGCGGTGAGTACGAAAAGGGTTTTCATATTCGATTACGTTGTGGGTTGATCCGTTGCCAACCCGGTCCTGTGTGAGATTAAAGATCCGTCCGTTGGTTCAAACGAAATGCCACACCGCTTTATTTTTTACTGTGGATATGTTTTAACGAGCCATTTAGAAAAAATACAGCGCCTGCTTCAGTGGTCTTTCGATAATGGACGGGTGTTTCATCCAGGTAGTTGCGCCACTTGAGCAGGATCAACAAAAAACCCCGCATGCGCGGGGTTTAAACATACAATGTATTTCATGGTTTACCAGTTGCTGAAGCGGAAGCCGAACGTGTACGGCGTCATATCAAGTCCGCGTTCATACATATTTTTGAAAGCGAGTGATCCGTAGAATCGAACAGGTCCCAGTGATAATTCGCCTACATAGGACAGCTTCCAGCGATCCAGTTCAAAATCATCTTTAAATTTCTCTTTTCCTTCGTCAGAAGTGATCGTTTTATTTCTTGCGCTGTAGAGATAACCTACACTAACACCGGCACTCAACCCGAACCCTTTTTTACGATGTGGCGTAAAGTTGAAGTTCACCATCATGGGAACAGTCAGGTAATCAGCTGCCAGTTTATCCTTTTTATAGCTTCGTCCTGCAGTAAGATCCAGTTCCACCCTCGGAGGATTTACCACCAGTGGGTCGCCGTTGAGATAGCGAACGGAGTTTTTATAATGATAGTTATTTAATTCCAGTCCCAACCCGTATTTCAGGTTCACTACATGTTTTACAACATTCAGCTTTTGCATAAAGAACCAGATATTCACGTTGCGCGACTTACCGTCTTTAAGATCAAACCAGCCTTTGTTGCTGCCGGGTGCATAGCCCTGCGCTGCTGCGCTGGTGTAGTCGGTATTATCGGTGTAGTTGGAAAATCCGATATCAAAAATCCACCAGTTGGTGCTGAGGTTAGATGGTTTGTCGCGATGACGGTCGCGGATACGTGGTCCGTTGTCACGCTCAATGCGGCGTCCTTTTCCATCGTGATCACGGATGATGATCATTCCACCGATGCGAATCGTGTCTGATTTAGGGCCGGCAGTGGTGTCTGTCTGGCTAAAGCCTGCTATCGATGTGCATATTAATACGCACAGGGTAAAAATCCTTTTCATGAGTTCTTTTGTTTCGATTGTTGAATTTATTTAAGCCTGATGGCCAGTCCTCCCACCAGCAAGCGATCATCATCGGTTGTGGCATTGATGTGGGTTGTTTTTTCAAAGGTCCGTGTTACTTTCCGGAAGAAGCCACGAAGCTTGTTTTTCTTCCCACTCCGTTCGGTTTCCACTTCATCATTATCCTGCTGGTTGGCAGTGATGATATTGTTATCCCGATTGGCACTGGCCGTCATATTACTATACGTATCATTGGCAGGCCGTGTTACAGTGGAATTGTTAGAATTTTGTTGTGGCGTATTTTTACCGGTAGTTGATACAGCAAGACCGGCATTTTCACTGGCTGGCGGTGTCGTTACATGAATATCCGTTGTAGGCACCGTGATCATCGGTGTGCCTGGGTTACTTTCAGAAGCATCCACCCTGGCAACAAGATTTTTGTCGGGCTGATTGTCGCGGATCACTTGCCGGTTTTCTACCGGTGCAGTTTTTGGTTTTCCTTCCCGCGGTTGTTCAACAGCATTATTTTGCGCAGCTGTATTGTTTGCTGCTGCCAGCGAATGCTCATCGGTTTCCTGCGGAACAATAGCTACACCTTCATTGGAATTTGTACCGGCTGCAGGTGTTTTTACAGAACCGGGCACCACAGCAACCTGTTCACCCGTGGTTTTGCCGGATTGCGACCTGTTGATTGTAAAGAATGCGCCTGTTGCAACAGCGAAAAGTATTGCAGCTGCTGCGGCCATTTTCCACCAGCCCAATGGGCGACGTTTTTCTTCCCGGCGATAAAGAATTGCCTTATCGGGGAATACAATCGTTGTATCTGCCTGTGCTCTGGTGTGTAACAAAAGGTTCAATTGCTGCTGCACAGAATTATCTGTAGCAGCCAGTAACTGTACTTTCTCGCGATCTTCTTTCCCCAGCTCATTATCTATGTACAGTAACAAAAGATTTTCGTAAGAATTGCTACTTGCTATTTCCAGCAGTTCTTCTTTATTCTCAAAAACGACGTCTTCATCAGGTACCAGCCTGGATTGCATCAGCAGGTCAAGCTCTTCCTGGAGATCCGGATGAGCCATTGCAAAGGCTTCCACCTCCAGGCGCTCCTCGCTTCCCAGTTCATTATCCATATACAGGATAAAATAGCCTTCGTAATTACTGCGATCGATTTTCATGTTTACGTTTAGTTAGCTCAGATAACATTTTCCAGTTTCACGAGGTACGACTTCAACTGAAGCCGTGCCCGATGCAGGTACACTTTCACCTGGCTTTCATTCAATCCTGTGATCTGTCCTATTTCTTCGTAACTATATCCTTCATAGTCTTTTAGCAATACCAGTGACCGTTGGGTTTCATTTAGCCGGGCCAGCGCTTCTTCCAGCACCTTTTTCAGGTTATTGTCCTGGCGGCTGGCTACCCGTGCGTTTTCATCAAATTCGTCTTTCAGCTGCATCCGCTTCACCTTCCGAATGTGATCAATCATCTGGTGGTAGGCTACAGTAAAGAGATAAGACTTTGATTTTGTTGCATCTACGTCTTCGCGGTTACGCCACATTTTTTCAAAAGCGGTTTGTACCACATCCCTGGCATCTTCTTCATGGCGAAGATTTTTGAGGATGAAGCGATACACGTTATCCGCGTACGTGTTTACGCAGTCATTGTATTCCCGTTCAGTCATATACAGCCGGTCCGGGCGTAAAATTAAGAAATAGCCCGGTTTAAGGTTTTACGAATAAGGAGGTCAAAATGTTACAGGTACTGGTCGTTTTCACAAAAATTTCGGAAGGTGGATCAGGTCCGGGTTAAGACATGCAGGCACAGGTTCGGCAAAATTTTTCTTATTGCTTGTTTTACAGCAATTTATATCAATTTTATTTCGCCTGGCGGCGGATTGCCAAAGAGCAGCGCCTGCTGCCAGCAAAACGAAAGCTACTCCGGAAAAAAGATATTTTCTCATGCTGTTGGTGTGTGCCGGGCGTTTGCACCCGGAGCCGTGCCAAAGGTAACCACGCAAATTATTCACCCGGATGGAAAGGTGATGAAGGAAGGTTATGGTCTGACAGAATGCGGGAATAGTAGGGTGAACTGTGGCAAAGCCCCGGAACTCGGATATATTTGCGGCTTAAATTGCTTGTAATGAACGAAAAATTTGTACAACGGATTTCCGGGGAGCTGGAAGATATCCGGCAGGCCGGACTTTATAAAAAAGAACGCGTAATTACGAGTCCGCAGGGCGCCGAGATCCTGGTAAACGGGCAAACGGTTTTGAATTTTTGTGCCAACAATTACCTCGGGCTGTCAAGTCACCCGGATGTGATTGCCGCTGCCCATGAAGCAATCCATACGCATGGATATGGCATGAGCAGTGTGCGCTTTATTTGCGGAACGCAGGATATTCATAAAGAACTTGAAAAAAAGATAGCTGAATTTTTAGGTACGGAAGATACTATTCTGTATGCCGCCGCTTTTGATGCCAATGGCGGTGTTTTTGAACCTTTGTTTGGAGAAGAAGATGCGATTATTTCCGACGCATTAAATCATGCGTCTATCATTGATGGCGTTCGCCTTTGCAAGGCGCAGCGATTCCGCTATGAACATAACAAGATGGAAGACCTGGAGAAGAAACTTCAGGAGGCAGCGGGCTGCAGGAGCCGGATCATCGTAACGGACGGTTCCTTTAGTATGGATGGTACAATTGCACAGTTGGATAAAATTGTGGCGTTGGCGGAACAATATGATGCGATCGTTATGATTGATGAATGCCACAGCTCAGGTTTTTTGGGAAAAACAGGCCGGGGTACACATGAATACCGTGGGGTGATGGGCAAGATTGACATCATTACCGGAACGCTTGGAAAAGCACTGGGCGGAGCATCCGGCGGTTTTACGTCGGGGCGCAAGGAGATCATTGAGATGCTGCGGCAAAAATCGCGGCCGTATTTGTTTAGTAATACAGTAGCTCCCTCTATTGTGGGCGCATCTATTGCAGTGCTGGATATGTTGACGGCAACCACGCACCTGCGGGATAAATTGGAATACAACACGCAATATTTCCGCAAGCGCATGACGGAAGCCGGTTTTGACATCAAACCGGGAGATCATCCCATTGTGCCAATCATGTTGTATGATGCAGTGCTGGCGCAGGATTTTGCGGCCCGTTTGCTGGGAGAAGGGATTTATGTAATTGGATTCTTCTTCCCCGTGGTTCCGAAAGGGCAGGCGCGTATACGAGTGCAGTTGAGTGCTGCGCATGAACAGGAGCACCTGGACAAGGCCATCGATGCGTTTACGCGGATTGGGAAGGAATTAGGTGTTTTGAAGGGCCAGAACTAATCGTAGTTTTACGAGAAGCGTGGATTTTCGAAGGAATTTCCGTAAAAAAGACGGTAAAAACCGAATGTAATGCTATGAAATACAATTTGCGGTTTGTATTTTCGTTTTCTGTCTGCGAGTTATTGCTACGGAATCCCTGCCTTTGAAATTTCCTGATCAATTTTCTTGACCCTTTTTTTTAAAACTTTTATGAAGAAGTTATTGCTTTGCTTAACGGTAATGGCATTGATTGCGTTTGTTTTTAGTTCCTGTACAGCAACAAAGCGGGATTGCAGGGGTAATATCCATTACAAGCAAAAAGGCGGATTTTATATGTAAAGTGGCCGTACGCTGCTTATTAAGCTATTGATCCTGCCCCGAAAGGGCAGGATTTTTTTTAATACCTGCATATTTTTAGTAAAAAAAGCATCTTCTTGTGTGAATGTTCACGCAAATCCGATGTCAATTGGCCCCAAACCCGCCAGGTTTGTATTTTTGCCGGAAATTTATGGCTATGCGACTGATCGGATATTTGCTGGTAACTTCTTTTTTCCTGGCTTCCTGTGCACCTAATAACGTTAAACAGGACAACAGCCTGAAAAAATATTTTGATGAAAACAACGCGAATGGATGCTTCGCGCTGCTTGCCAACGGAACCAATGAATTTACGATCTATAACCTAGAGCGCTACCGCGATTCCGCATTCGCTCCCGCTTCAACTTTCAAAATTGTAAACGCCCTCATCGGCCTCCAAACAGGCGTTATTACATCAGATTCCATGATCATTAAATGGGATGGCATCACCAGGCCCGTAGAAGCCTGGAATCACGACCTGACGATGTACAACGCCTTTCGCGTGTCTGCCGTTCCCTATTTCCAGGAAGTTGCCCGCCGCATTGGCAAAGACACCATGGAAGCCTACCTCAACAGGATTCATTACGGAGCCCGCAGCGACTCTGATCGCGTTATGCTCACTTCTCCCATTGACACGTTCTGGCTCGACAACTCACTGAAAATTACACCAGACCAACAACTTGGCCTGGTAGAACAACTCTATTTTGAAAAAGTGCCGGGCATTTATAAATCCTACCAGCAGACGGTGAAGAATGCGATGCTTTTTGAAAATAACACCAATTATAAGCTGAGTTACAAAACCGGCTGGATTTCTTCAAGTCCGCAACATCCCAGCCAGTTGGCGTGGATCACGGGCTGGATTGAGGAAAATGGACATCCTTACTTTTTTGTACTGAATTTTGAAACCGCTGACAAAAACGCCGACATTCCCACCATCCGGATGAAAATGCTGAAAGATATTCTGCATCATCTCGGTTTCCTGGAAGGCAAAATGTGATGACAGGCCAATATTTAGCACATTATTTGCCCTAATTTGGCCTCATGCTTCCATTCAGTTTTCAAAATACCTACCTCGTTTGGCTTTTAGCCGGGCTGGTTGTTTTTGTTGCACTATTCATTGCCCTGCTGCGATGGAAGAAATCCGTTCAGGCAAAGATGGGAGAACCGAGACTGGTGGCCTGGCTAACACGCAACTTTTCACCAAGCCGTTTTCTCACCAAATTCATCGTATTATCTGCCGGGTTTACGCTTGGCGTGATAGCTGCCATGAATCCCCGCAAACCCGGCGCTACTGATAAAATTGCCCGCAAGGGCATTGATGTGGTAGTGGCGCTGGATGTAAGCAAAAGCATGCTGGCTGCAGACCTGGCTCCCAGTCGCCTGGAACGTGCGCGGCAGTTTATCAGCAAACTGATGGAGGTGATGCCCAACGATCGTATCGGGCTGGTGCTGTTTGCCGGCCGGGCCTACCTGCAGATGCCACTTACTACGGATCACGGTGCTGCACAGCTTTTTGTTTCATCGGCTTCGCCGGATGCAGTGCCCCAGCAGGGCACTGTAGTTAGCGATGCGCTTACCATGAGCATGAATGCCTTTCCGGAAAAAGAAAAGCGTTTCAAGGCCATTGTCCTGATCTCCGATGGAGAAGAGCATGACGCAGAAGCCGTACGTACTGCGAAGCAACTCCAGGACCGTGGCGTAATGATCAATACCGTTGGTGTTGGCAGCGCTCAGGGCGCCACCATCATTGATCCGGCTACCGGGCAGGAGAAGCTGGATGAGAACGGCAACATTGTGGTAACACGTTTAAATGAAGACATGCTAAAGGAAGTGGCTGACGCTACCGGTGGTATTTACGTTCACCTCGAAAGCAGCGATGCAGCTGTAAAAACGATCCAGGCACAATTATCAAAAATAGACAGCACCACCTTCAGCGATGCGTCCCTGATCAACTATAAAACATTTTTTATGTGGTTTGCCGGAGCGATGCTCGTATTGCTGGTTTCAGAAACATTCATTGCTGAACGGAAAAAAGTAATTGCATGAAGACAGGCCTGGTGATATTGTTGCTATTAGCTGGCGCGCCAATGTTTGCACAAGAAGCCAACGAATACATCGTTGCCGGCAACGAAGCCTACCGGCAAAAGCAATATGATCTTGCAGAAACCCAATACCGGAAAGCAATCGACCTGGAACCCCGCAATGCAACTGCGCAATTTAATCTTGCCAACACCCTTTTCCGGCGCGGGCAGCTGGACGAAGCCGGCAAACAGTTTGATGCCGTAGCACAAACCGCCGGAACGGCAGCATTGCGCAGCAAAGCTTTTTACAACAAAGGGGTTTTATTAACCGGGCAAAAGAAGCTGGAAGAAAGCATTGAAGCCTACAAAAACGCCTTACGGCAGGATCCGGCTGATCAACCCGCACGGGAAAACCTCGAAAAAGCCCTGCAGGAACTAAAAAAGAAGCAACCGCCGCAAAAGAAAAACGATAAGCCCAAGCCGCAGCAGAACAAACAACAGCAAAAGCAACAGCAGATGAGCCAAAAGGAGGCAGAGCAACGGCTGAAATTGCTGGAACAAAAAGAAAAAGACGTTCAACAGCGCCTGCAAAAAGCACAGTCGAAAACCGGGACCGGGCAGTCGAAAGACTGGTAGCGCATACAGGCGGGAATTTGCTTTCTTAAATTAACGTTGGGCATTTACCGGCTACGCCAGAAATCTCTACTTTTGTAGTCGACATGCAATTGTATACACCTTCCCTTTTTCAGTACAGGAGACTGACTACCCGAGAAGTACGGATTGGAGATTTGTTGCTCGGAAATGGACATCCTATCCGCGTGCAGACCATGACAACCACTGATACCATGGATACAATTGCTACCGTGGAGCAATCCATTCGTTGCATTGAAGCAGGTGCGGAGTTGGTTCGTATTACAGCCCCTTCAAAAAAGGAAGCCGAAAACCTGAAGTTGATCCGGGATGAACTCCATAAACGGGGATATCATACTCCATTGGTGGCTGATATCCATTTCACACCAAATGCAGCAGAAATTGCGGCCCGGATTGTTGAAAAGGTTCGCGTGAACCCAGGAAATTACGTTGACAAAAAGAAATTTGAGCTGATTGAATATAGCGATGCCGATTATGCAGAAGAGATTGAACGTATCCGCGACCGGTTTACACCGCTTGTAAAAATTTGCAAAGAATACGGCACCGCCATGCGAATTGGCACCAACCATGGCTCATTGAGCGACCGCATCATGAGCCGGTATGGTGATACGCCGATGGGAATGGTGGAAAGCGCCATGGAGTTTTTGCGGATTGCACGCAATGAAAGCTATCACAATATTGTGCTTTCCATGAAGAGCAGTAATCCGCAGGTGATGGTGCAGGCCTACCGGTTGCTGATCCGTAGTATGGAAGATGAGTTTGGAGAATGTTATCCGCTTCACCTGGGCGTAACGGAAGCGGGTGATGGAGAAGATGGACGGATCAAATCCGCTGTTGGTATCGGCTCATTGATGGAGGATGGCATTGGTGATACCATCCGGGTGTCACTGACAGAAGACCCGGAATTGGAAATTCCCGTTTGTAAAGATCTTGTAAAACGGTATAGCCAAAACAGCAGTAATACAAATGTGCCTGCGGCCGGAAAGATCACCTACGATCCTTTCAGCTATCATCGCAGAGACACATTTGAAGTGGATCAGTTGGGTGGAAAACAGGTGCCCGTTGTTATTGCGGATCTGAGCCGGCTGCAACAAATTACACCCACCCATTTGCAAAGCATTGGATATACTTATGATGACGCTACCGATAAATGGACAATAGCAGATGCGGCCGCAGATTATGTTTTCACCGGCCACCAATTGCTCAACTTCCCGCTCCCGGGCACATTGAAAGCCATTGTGTACCCGGCCACATGGGAGCTGGCGGAAGATAAATCCACCTGTTTCCCAATCTATGACGCAGGAGGATTTGTAAACGCATCCAACAGGTCTCAGCGCCTGAATTTTGTAATGCTGGACTGCTTTAGTGACGAGACAACAATCAACGATTATACCCATCTCGACAAGCTGGCGAATGACCCCACCGTAGTGCTCTGCCTTAGCAGCACCAACGTAAACGCAATGCAGTCGGTACGAAGAATGTTCGTAGAACTTCAACATCGCGGCATCCGGAATCCTGTTGTGTTGACTACAGATAGTGGCTGGCAAACACCGGATGAACATTTGATTCATTTTGCAACGGAAACGGGTGCCTTGCTGCTGGATGGTTTTGGCGATGGCATTTGCCTGGGCTATAATAGCAAAGGCGAAATGCAGAATATCCGGGTTAAGGGAAGAACCTACCTGGAGGTAAAGGATATTTACCAGTTTACTAATAATACCGCCTTCTCCATTTTGCAGGCCACAAGAACGCGTATTTCCAAAACGGAATATATCAGTTGCCCGAGCTGCGGCCGCACCCTGTTTGATCTGCAGGAAACAACCGCACGGATCCGCTCCCGGACACATCACCTGAAAGGTGTTAAAATTGCCATTATGGGTTGTATTGTAAATGGTCCGGGGGAAATGGCCGACGCAGACTTTGGCTATGTAGGCAGCGGACCGGGAAAAATCACCCTCTACAAAGGAAAAGAAATTGTAAAAAGAAATGTGAACAGCGAAGTTGCAGTAGACGAACTGATCAACCTGCTCAGGGATAATGACGCCTGGGTGGAGCCCTCCTGAAATAATTCAAAAAAACGATAGTACCACAAAACAACAACATGAAAAAGCTCCTGGCTGGTGCCCTTATTCTAGCTGCAATTACACTTGTTTCCTGTTTTGAAACAGAAACAAACACGCAAATCAAAGCGGACGGTTCCGGAACTGTCTCGGCTACTGTTGATATGAGCCAGGCCATTGACGCGCTGATGGCAATGAGCAAACAGGGCAAGGAAGAAGAGCAGGAGGAAGTCAATCTCGATACAGTTGTTAATATTCGCACTATTACCGACACATCCAGCCTGCTGACTGAAGATGAAAGACGTTTGCTGCACAATCAAACGCTTCACTTAACAATGGTGATGGAAAAAGGCAAGGATAGTAAAATGATCATTTCGCTGAAAAATTCGTTTGATAACCTGGCTGATCTTACCAAACTCAAGGCCCTTATGCAAACGCCGGCATACGATAAAATTTTTAATAAGTCGCTGGAGATCCCCGGGTTTAGCAACGGGGATGGTGATGGTGATGCCGACGAGTCGGATCCGGCGGATAACCTCATGGCTTTTATCTCGCCCGACTTTTTCACCTGTAGTTATAAAAAAGGAGACATTACCTGTTCCCTGGATACTGGTCGTTACAAGGCAGCTCGTACGAAATTAGGACTTGACGCGCAGGATGAAAATACCCAGGGGATGATGGAAGTATTGAAGGTGGCCAAATTCACAAATGTGATTGCGGTGCCCGGTAAGATCAAATCGATTGAAGGAGCTTCCATGAAAGAGGGCGATGAACAGGGAACTGTTTCACAGTCAGGCTCCATGAACGATCTGCTTGAACATCCGGAAAATTATGTCTACCACATTATCTATAAGTAAAAGTAGGCGGCTGCAAACCGCCTTTGCCGTATTGTTGGTCCTTCACCTGGCAGCGATCATAATCCCGGTGGATGTCTTGCGATGGATTACAAAACCATTGCTGGTTCCGGTACTCGCAGTTTGGTTTTTAACTACTACAAACAACCGTAAATTCGGCCGTTGGCTGATAATGGCCCTTCTTTTTTCCTGGCTTGGCGACGTTGCGTTGTTGTGGAGCGGGTCTACTTATTTCATGGTGGGACTGGGCTGCTTCCTGGTAGCCCATCTTTTTTACATTCGTTTGTTTCATGCGGTTCGGATGCAGGAGGAACTTGCCGGACGGTGGTGGTTGCTGGTACTGGTGGCATTATATTATGCCGCGTTAATTACGCTGTTGATTCCTTTCCTGGGGGATATGAAGAAGCCTGTGCTGGTTTACGGTATCGTGATAAGCCTGATGCTGCTGATCGCGCTTCACCTGTTTTTTATGCCCCGCGGCAAGGGAGGCGGGTGGATGGCAATCGGCGCCCTCCTGTTTGTAGCTTCGGATTCGCTGCTGGCCATCGACAAATTTTACCAGCCGTTTCCTGCTGCAGCTGTTCTCATCATGCTTACCTACGGCCTGGCGCAGTATTGCATAGTGTTTGGGGCCAGGAAATACGTTCACCATTTGTCATCCTAACGTACTTGCCTACCTTTCCGGTATGAATCGTGTAGATCGTCTTCATGCGATATTGACCCATCTGCAAAGCAAGAAGCGGGTAACGGCCCGCGAATTGGCTGACCGGTTCAACTTAAGTCTGCGAACCGTATACCGGGATATAAAGGCACTTGAAGAAAGCGGCATACCAATCATTGGCGAATCGGGCATTGGTTATTCCGTCATGGAAGGATACCGCTTACCTCCCGTTATGTTTACACCGGAAGAAGCATCAGCGTTGCTAATGGGTAATAAGTTGGTGCATCAATTTACGGATGCCTCTATTCAAAAGCATTTTGACGCTGCGCTCTTTAAGATCAAATCCGTGCTGCGCACGGCTGACAAAGAAGAGATGGAAGAACTGGACCGACGTATCGAAATTCGGACGTTGGGTGGCCAGCCGGATGGAGAAGAACAAATGCACCTCAACCGCGTACGGGAAGCGATCTTGAAAAAGAAGGTGTTGGATCTTAACTATTTTTCATTTTCCAGGGATGAAGCCGCCCGCAGGGAAGTGGAACCTATCGGGCTTTTTTATTATGGCAGTAGCTGGCATTTTATTGCCTGGTGCCGCCTGCGAAAGGGCTACCGCGATTTCCGGATGGACCGTATCCGTCAACTAACAACAACAGAGTTGTCATTTGATGATAGTCATCACCCAACACTGTCAGAGTATATAGAGCAACTTAAGCAGGAGCGGGAGTTGCATGAAGCTGTCGTAAGTTTTGACCCGGGTGAAGCACGCTATATGCAGCATTCAAAGTATTATTTTGGATTTGTGTCTGAAGAAATAAAAGGTGGCCGCGTGCATATGCGTTTCCTGACGGTTCAACTAGAGGGCTTTTGCCGCTGGTTGCTGAGTTATACCTACCTGGCGTGTATTGAATCGCCACAGTCGCTGAAAAAAGTGATGAAGCGCCTGGTGGCAGAGTTGAATGATCATTACCGGTAAGAAGGGAATACGAATGTGAAAATGGGCGTAATGTACAAGGCATTGTTTTCGGTAAAATTTTCTCCGGGCGCTAGTGATGGTGATAATTAATAATTTTGCACCTGTATGAATACAATGAAAACAGATTTCCTCGTAATTGGATCCGGCATTGCCGGGTTGACCTATGCGGTAAAAGTTGCGCAGCATTTTCCCGACCGTAAAGTGCTCGTAATTACCAAAGCCGCGGCTGATGAAACCAATACCAAATATGCGCAGGGTGGAATTGCCGTGGTAAATGACCTGGAGAATGACAGTTTTGAAAAGCATATAGAAGATACACTGATTGCCGGCGATGGTTTGTGCAACGAAAAAGTGGTTGAAATTGTAGTAAAAGAAGGACCTGATCGCGTACGCGAATTAATTGAATGGGGTGCCAAATTTGACAAGGAAGAAGACGGCGACTACAAACGTGGTAAGGAAGGCGGGCATTCTGAGTTTCGCATTTTACATCATAAAGATGTAACAGGAAAAGAAATGGAACGCGCGCTGCTGGAAGAAGTGGCGAGCCAGAACAATATCGAGATCATTAAGCACTGCATTGTGGTGGATATTATTACCCAGCACCATCTTGGGTACCTTGTTACCAAGGCTACGCCCAATGTGGAATGCTATGGTGTGTATGCATTGAACCTGGAAACCAACAAGATTGAAAAAATACTTTCGAAAATAACGTTGCTTGCCACCGGTGGCAATGGACAGGTGTACCGGACAACTACCAACCCGGCTATTGCCACAGGTGATGGCGTTGCTATGGTGTACCGTGCAAAGGGACGAATTGAGAACATGGAATTCATCCAGTTTCACCCCACGGCCCTGTTTGAACCTGCTGTGAAGGGCCAGGCTTTCCTGATTACTGAAGCCGTGCGTGGAGACGGAGGCATTTTGCGAAATAAAGATGGGGAAGCTTTTATGGAGCGGTATGATCCCCGCAAAGATCTCGCACCGCGTGATATTGTAGCCCGCGCAATTGATAGTGAAATGAAACGCACCGGTACGGAGCATGTGTGGCTGGATTGCCGTCATTTTAACCTCGAAAAATTTGTGGAGCATTTTCCGAATATCTACGAGAAATGCCTGTCGATAGGCATTGACATCACCAAACAAATGATCCCTGTGGCGCCGGCAGCACACTACAGTTGCGGGGGCATTAAAACGGACGAATGGGGGCACAGCTCCATTCGTAACCTGTACGCCTGCGGCGAATGTGCCAGCACAGGACTGCATGGCGCCAACCGCCTGGCGAGTAACTCGTTGCTGGAAGCAATGGTATTTGCCCATCGTTGTTATGCCGACGCGGTAGAGCGGATTGGCAAACTTTCATTTCATGAAAAAATTCCCGACTGGAATGCCCGTGGTACTTCAGAACCACGGGAGATGATCCTTATTACCCAAAGTTTGAAAGAATTGCAACAGGTGATGAGTGATTATGTGGGAATCGTTCGAAATGACGTCCGTTTGCAACGCGCCATGCGCAGGCTTGATCTTTTGTGGGAAGAAACAGAACAATTGTATGCCAGCAGCACACTTTCTCCTCAGTTACTTCAATTACGCAGTATGATCACCGTTGGCTACCTGATTGTAAAAGGCGCCAATTTCAGGAAAGAAAGCCGGGGATTGCATTACAATACCGACTATCCACAAAAAAGTGAACTGGTGCAGAATATTGTACTGTAGGTCTATCTTTGCAGATCATGTATTATATCGTTTACGGTTTTCTCTGGCTGGTTTCATTATTACCACTTCGGGTGCTGTACTTTTTTTCCGACGGCATTTATGGCCTGATCTATTATGTATTCAAATACCGCCGGGATGTGGTCATGAACAATTTGCAGATCGCGTTCCCTGAAAAGACGGATGCAGAGCGGAAAAAGATTGCGAAAGAATTTTACCACAATCTTGTCGACACCTTTATTGAAACAATCAAACTGATCTCCGCGTCTCCAAAGCGCATCCAGCGGCACTGTTCCGGCAATTGGGAAGTGTTACAACGCCTTCATGCCACCGGCCGTTCTGCACAACTTCACCTGGGGCATAATTTTAACTGGGAATGGGCTAATATTGCCGCGGCCCGGGCCGTCAATTATCAATTCCTGGTGGTGTATATGCCGCTGGCCAGTAAAGCGATGGATCGGCTGTTTATCAAGATCAGGGCCAAGGCGGGTTCCAAATTATTGCGGGCCACTAAGATGTCCGAAGATTTTATTCCCTATAGAAATCAGCAATACCTGCTAACGCTGGTGGCTGATCAAAACCCCGGCTCGCCGCACAATGCCTATTGGTTCAATTTTTTTGGTAAGCCCACTCCGTTTGTTAAAGGGCCTGCCCGCAACGCGGTCAATAATAAAACGGCAGTTGTGTTTGCATTTATTCATAAGAAAAAGCGCGGTCATTACGAAGTGGTGTTTGAAGAGATCCGTGAAGATGCGTCATCCATGAAACCCGATGAACTAACGAGGCAGTTTGTTAAATACCTGGTAGATGTTATTCGCGCCAATCCGTCCATGTGGCTATGGAGCCATCGCCGCTGGAAATGGGTGTGGAAAGAAGAATATGGACCGGTGCTGGACGTATAAAAGAAAAAAAATCCCCGCTTCGGCGGGGATTTTCATATCAGTTTAAAACACTTGTTTCTTTTACAATCTCCGCCTTTTCCTGTTCCCTGATCTTGCCCCATCCCCCCACAATATTGCGGAGGTTGTGAATGCCCTGGCGTTTTAATAGTGAAGAAGCAATAACGCTGCGGTAGCCTCCGGCACAATGAACATAAATGTTCATGTCTTCTTCCATATTTGCCATTGAAGCCGGGTCGGTAAGATCATTTAGCGGAACGTTAAGCGCATCTTTCAAATGCCCTTCTGCAAATTCAGTCGGTTTGCGCACATCCACCACTACCAGTTTGTCGTCAAAGGGAATGTCCATCATCAGTTCATCTGCTTCCACATCAATGATCATATCTATCTCTTCACCTGCATTTTTCCAGCCCTCAAAACCACCTTCCAGGTAGCCCAGTACTTTGCTGAATCCTACGCGGGCAAGACGGATGATGGTTTCTTTTTCCTGGCCAGGATCAGTTACCAGCAACATGGGCGATTTAAACGACAGCAGGCTGCCGGCCCATTCTGCAAAACGTCCTTCCAGTCCAATACTGATAGATCCCGGAACAAATCCCATGGTAAATTCATTGGCATTGCGCGTGTCCAGGATGATGGTGTCTTCCTGTGCCGCCAACTCTTTAAATGCTTCCACAGAAAGGGCTTTCAGGCTGCGGTCAAGCAGTCCGTCCAGTTCATCATATCCTTCTTTATTGATGCTGGCATTGATCGGGAAATAGTTGGGTGGCGCAGCGATGCCGTCAGTAACCAGCTTTACAAATTCTTCTTCGTTTTTCGCCTGGAGGGCGTAATTGGTCTTTTTTTCTTCGCCAATAGTACTCAGCGTATGCGGACCGAGGTTTTTTCCGCAGGCGCTGCCCGGGCCATGGGCAGGATAAACAATCACATCGTCAGCCAGCGGCACCAGCTTTGCCTGGATGCTCTTATAAAGCATTGCGGCCAGGTCCTGCGTGGTTAATTCAAGTCCCTGCTGCGCCAGGTCTGGCCTGCCTACATCACCTACAAACAGCGTATCGCCGGTAAATACGGCATAATCCCGGTTTGTCTCGTCCTTCAGCAGGTAACAGGTGGATTCCAGTGTGTGTCCCGGCGTATGTAAAACTTCGATGGTGAGCTGGCCTAATTTAAACTGCTCGCGGTCTTTAGCCACATGTACGGCAAATTTTGTTTCGGTATTGGGACCGTAAATAATGGGGGCTCCGGTAGCTTTTCCGAGGTCGATATGACCGCTTACAAAATCAGCGTGAAAATGCGTTTCAAACACGTATTTAATGGTTGCATTGCGCTCCCGGGCCAGGTCAAGATACTCCGAAATGTCCCGAAGAGGGTCAATTACAGCTGCTTCTCCTTCACTTTCAATATAATATGCGGCTTCACTCAGGCAGCCTGTATAGAGTTGTTTTATGAACATAGACATGATTTCACTACAAAATTACTCAAAAAGCAAAAACGGGGGCCTTTCGGGCCCCCGTTATAACAAATCAGTAGAA
Organism: Bacteroidota bacterium; assembly: GCA_048498035.1. Taxonomy (GTDB): domain Bacteria; phylum Bacteroidota; class Bacteroidia; order Chitinophagales; family Chitinophagaceae; genus CADEDV01. The sequence goes on from JBEHYT010000001.1 coordinate 126,566, forward strand.
AATTAGTTAAGTAGCTCGCCCACAAACTGGTTCAGCTCTTCGAGGCGATTGGTATTCACTGAGTAATAAATAAATTTTCCATCCCGCTCCGTCTTCACAAAGCCGGCTTTCCGCAAAATGGCCAGGTGTTGTGAGGCCACGGATTGTTCAAGCCGCAGTTTCACGTAAATCTCTGTTACCGTGATCTTGCCGGTTTCATCAATCAACTTCAGAATCTGCTGGCGCAATTTGTGATTCACCGCACGCAACACCAGCGAAGCCTTTTTAATGTTCAGCAGATCAAGCTTGAGTGAATTGCCACTATCAGAAACAGTATTTAAAGTCATCAAATAGTTGTTCATAGCATTAACCCTATTGATTGTAATTGCAACGAAATTAAAACAGCTACTCTATTTTTGATATTAGAAAGCGTTAATAGGACGTTTATTTATCACTGTTACCTGCGCCGGGCGTATAAAAATCCTTTACATATAGGGGCTCCGTGTAAGCGAGATCTGCAAAGGATTTTCGATCAAAAGCCGCTGCAGCAAGGCATACAAGGTCTTCAACAACAGGGAGTGCCCCGGAAAACGTAACAGACGGATCCTGTATGAATTGCGCCCACTTTGCTGAGCCATTTCCACAGCAGATTAATTTTCGATTAGAAACAAAATCGCGGAAGCTGTTTTCGTCGAGAATGACGGCAGCAGGCGCCATTACCTCTTCCAGGTTTTTATCATAGACGGCAGCATATACCTCCATCCTTCTTGCGTCAATCATCGCAATGATAAGGTCGGTAGCCTCTTTTTGCGCAGCCCGCGCCACCACCTGCAGCGTTGGTATCGTGATCAGCGGTTTGTTCAGCGCATAGCAAATTCCTTTGGCGGCTGCTAATCCTACTCTTAAGCCCGTGTAGGAGCCCGGGCCAATACTAACCGCGATTGCCTCTACCTGGGTCAGCAGCGTGTTGTTAGTTGATAAAAGCTCCCCGATGGCAGGATGCAACCAGGCCGCATGATCTTTCTGGTTGGTATTGGTAGCGGAAGCAATTATTTTTTCACCGTCTGAAAGAGCGATGCCCGCTGTTTCCAGCGCAGTATCAATATGAAGAAGTAGTGCCATCAGCTTCCTGCAGCCTCCTGCTGCAATAATGGTGCAACAGCATAACGTGGGTGTTGCTGCGAAAGTTGGGTAAGCAGGCTGCAAACCCGTGCCAGGCCAATCTTTTGAGCCCATTCAAACGGTCCGTATGGATAATTTACACCGGCTTTCATCGCAATATCAATTTCTTCCCGGCTGCTCAATGCTTCACCCAATGCAAAATAAGCTTCATTGATGATCATCGCCACTACACGTGGCGTTACAAATCCTGCCTGGTCGGGCACCCATTCAACTTCCCGGTGCAGGGAATGAAATACATCCTTCAACGCAGCGGGAGCCCGATCTGTTGTGCCTGCCAGTTCAACGGTATTTCCTCTTAAAAATCCGGGCCAGGCATTGATGCGGATAAAGCCCGGTAATTCGGCTGCAGTCTGCTCCATTGCCGCAACGATAACCAATGCGGGCTGTAACTGCTGCAAACGTTCAATACGTTCCGGTGTATTTTCAAACAACAGGTCGAAATAAGCATCAGCGTCATTGTATTCCTGCAGGTTGTGCAGGTGGCGCACCCAACTCACCTGCAACTCCGGTTCAAGACCGGTTGCCAGCAATTCTTCCTGCAACAGTTCATCGGCAAGCACCACAATGTGCATATCAATTTTTTTGCAAAGAAAACGTATAAAGCTAAATTCGTTGTGCTTTTATTATGAGTAAAAAAATAATCAGGACTGATAAGGCGCCAGCGCCGATAGGTCCCTACAATCAGGCCATTCTTTCCGGGAACCAGCTTTTTATATCGGGTCAGATTGCCATTGATCCCGCCACGGGCGAATTAAATATGCCCGACCTGGCAACGGAAACGCACCAGGTAATGAAAAACCTGCAGGCTATTCTTGAAGAAGCCGGTATGAGTTTCGACGACGTTGTAAAGACCTGTATCTTCCTCTCGGATATGAAACGCTTTGCAGAAGTGAATGAAGTGTACGGGCAATACGTGGGGGAGAACGCTCCTGCGCGTGAAACGGTACAGGTGGCAGCGCTTCCCAAGTTTGTAAACGTTGAGATCAGCATGATCGCTGTGCGCTAAATTGCTATCATGCGGCGCCTGCTTCGATTTTTACTTCTGAAGCCAGTACGCTGGGCCGCCAATCGTTTTTCATCCAGGCCGGATCGTAAACGTATTTTTGAAGCGCTGGATACGCTGTATCAAAAAATACTCGATAAACCAGGGAGCCGTGGTATTGTAATCCCATTCTCGCTCACAGAGGCAAAATTTATCATTTTTTCCGACCAGCATAAAGGCGCCCGCAACGGCGCCGATGATTTTCAACTGGCAGAGCCGAATTACCTCGCAGCCCTTGCGTTTTATGCACAGGAAGATTTCATTTTCATCAGCCTCGGCGATAATGAAGAGCTTTGGGAAAACAGCCTTTCAAGCGTAAAGAAACATAACCAGGCCAATTTTGCTGCGGAGAAGAAATTCCTGGAGCACAACCGCTTTGTAAAAATATTCGGCAACCATGATCTTTATTGGGACAACGATCCACTGGCCGGTTTTCAGTTAAAACAGATTTTTGGTGAACGGATTCCCGTCTATGAAGGCGTGATACTTGCTACCCAGGTGGGAGAGAAGCCGTTGCATATATTCTGCACTCATGGTCACCAGGGCGACGCCCAAAGCGATGGCAACTGGTTCAGCAAATTTTTTGTAGCCCGGATCTGGGCGCCGCTGCAGGCATACCTGCGCATTAATCCCAATACACCTGCATACGATGGCGTAAAAAAAACATTGCACAACGAGATCATGTATGAATGGTCGTCGGGGCGGCAGCAGCAGCTGCTGGTAACCGGCCACACCCATCAACCTGTATTTGGATCACTTACACACCTGGAACGCCTGTACAGGCGCTACCAGCAGGCCGAGGCGGCCAGTGATGCTGCCTTATTGACTGCAATTCGGGAAGAGATCAGGCAACAGGAACACAATTTTGTGGCCGTAGCAGCTGATTATATGAATATGAAACCTTCTTATTTCAACAGCGGATGCTGCTGTTTTAATGATGGTGATATTACCGGTATTGAAATTGAACGCGGCACCATGCGACTGATAAAATGGAGCCAGGCACAGGGCGGCCCAACCCGCGTGGTGCTGGAAGAAGCTTCGTTACTTCAACTAATGAAGGAGTGCTGAAAATAAAAAACCCCGCTTTTGTAAGGCGGGGGTTTTTTAATGGAGGAAAAATTAAAATGCTTTTTTCCATTTATTATTATCGCGGTTCCAGTCGGGCAATTTATTATCCGGATCCAGTACCACATCTTTGATCTCGCTGGTAGTTTGCACGGCAAAAGTCCATTCCGGTCCACGTTGCCATACTTCCACCGGCAGGTGGAGGCGATGTTCTTTTCCGTTTGTTTCACGGATAAGCACATCCACCGGCATAGGAAGTTTTTCCAGGTTTTCAATCGTGATCTGTGAGCCATTCTCCGGCTTGTCGTCTATATAGCCAACTTTTTTCACCGACTGATCAATGCGCCAGTTGTTTAATACCCATCCTCTCCAGAACCAGGAAAGGTCTTCGCCACTTACATTTTCAATAGTGTGGAAGAAATCCCAGGGGGTGGGGTGTTTGAAAGCCCACCTGTTAACGTACTCGCGGAAAGCAGCATCAAACCGTTCCGGACCCAGCACCAGGTCGCGCAGGGCGTGTAGCATTTCCGAGGGCTTTACATAACCCGTGATGGAAAGATTAGTTTGTTGAATCACTTCCGGAATAGTGAACAGTGGATCTGACTTATCACCAAATGATGCTTTTACCATAAATGGCGATGTGGGATCACTGAAGAAACCGGTTTGTTTAAATTCACCATTGTTGAATGCGTCTGTAGAAAGGTCGTTGATGAATGTGTTGAAGCCTTCATCCATCCATGCATATTTGCGCTCATTGCTACCCACGATCATCGGGAACCAGGTATGTCCAAATTCATGATCTTCTACACCCCACAGATCGCCGCCTACAGATTCGTAACTGCAGAATACGATACCAGGATATTCCATGCCACCTACATTACCTGCCACATTGGTGGCAACGGGGTATGGAAATTCAAACCATTTGCTGGAATAGTATTCAATGGATGCCTTCACCATTTCTGTGGATCTTCTCCAGTCATTTCCTTTACGCTCCTGCGTACTTTCAACCGGATACGCGCTGAGCGCCATACATTTCTTGCCGCTGGGCAAATTGATCTTTGCGCCGTCCAGGATAAATGCTTTGGAAGCCGCCCAGGCCACGTCTCTTGTATTCTGAATGCTAAATTTCCAGGTGAGATTACCACTGGCTGACTTTTTCGCAGTGATATCTTTCAGGCTTCTTATAGAAACAGTTTTGTCGCTGTTTTTTGCTTCGTTGTATCGTTTCAGCATATCGGGGCTAAAGCAATCGGAGGCATTGGTTAATTCTCCGGATCCAACCACGATCATGTCGGCAGGCGCTGTTACTGAAAAATCGATATCGCCATATTCCAGGTAAAACTCACCGGCGCCCAGGTAAGGAAGTGTATTCCATCCCTGGATATCATCGTACACGCAAACGCGGGGAAACCATTGCGCCACTTCAAAGATCCAACCGTTTTTGGTAGACAGGCGTCCCATACGGTCAGTGCCATATTCCGGGATCTCAAATGCATATTGCATTTTGATCTTTGCTTTTCCGCCGCCAGGTTTGATGGCATCATTCAGCCATACCTGCATGCGCGTATCCGTAATGGTATATTTGGCAGGATACGTTTTGCCATTCACTTCCACGGTAATGGATTTGATCACATCACCTTCGGTGAATTTTTCGTTGGCCCAGCGTCCGCCCGCTTCCGTGGTGGTGGCAGACCCGCGGGAATCTTTGCGGTAAATATTCTGATCTACCTGGAACCAGATAAATTTCAGGGCATCCGGGCTATTGTTGGTGTAATTCAGTTCCGCTTCAGCCGTTACCGTATTGTTGGTAGTATCCAGTGTACTGGAAATTTTATAATCGGCGTGGTTTTGCCAGTATTTAGGGCCTGGTTCACCACTCGCACTGCGAAAGTCAGTGCCGGGATAAGGATAAAACTGCGGATTAAACGCTTCCCGTGCGTCGTATTTGGATTGCGCGGCAGCTACAAAAAAGGCAAGCGCTCCGGCAATCGCCAGCAAAAATCTCTTCATGTACATAAACGTTTAGGATGAAGATGGAAAGATAGGTTAATTGCATAAAGCTAACCTACCGCTCAAACGGTATTTGGGAATATTTATATAAAAAACAGACGTAAATCCGCCCCTGGCGGGAAGAAGGTTAATGCGAGGTTAATAACTGTGGCTACAAAAACAGCGATTCTGCAATCGCTACCGCTTCGGGTTTGCCTACATCTACCCACCGGTCGCCGGTGTGGTTATAGCCGGACAGGCGCTCCGTTGCAGCCAAATCCAGGTACACATCAATCAATGAAAATTTCCCTGAAAAATGCATCCGGTCAAATATTCCAGGTTCAAACACCACAACGCAACTGTACGCCATGGGATGCAGCGGTTCGTGATCCAGCCGTACTTTCCGTTCTCCTGTTTTGATATTTGTCCAGCCGCACATCCGGTCGTCCGCGTCCAGCAGCAGGTATCGGGATGTTGGCCGGTCGGCCACACCAAACGTCACCAAATCATTTCTTTCGATATGCGCTTCCACCAGCCGGTCTATATGCAGATCCGTGAGGATATCTACATTGCAGGTGATGAATCGCTCACCCGGATTAAAAAGCGGTTTTGCCTTTAGCAGTCCTCCGCCTGTATCCAGCAGCGCGTCACGCTCATCGCTAAAGGTGATCTTGCTGCCCCAGCCCTTATTTTTTTCGATTGTATCAACAACCTGGTCTGCAAAATGGTGGATATTGACGATCACTTCATCAATACCATATTCCTGCAGGTATTCAATATTACGTTGCAACAACGTTTTTCCGTTGATCAGCGCCAGTGCCTTTGGATGCCGGTCGGTCCATGGTTTAAAACGTGTGCCGAGCCCGGCACTGAAGATCATTGCTTTCATTTGGCTGATGGTAGGGGATTTTGCCAGTTTCGCTCGTCCTGAACCAGGTGTCTTAATTCTGTTTTCACCTTGAATTTATTACGGAGGTGTCGGGCCATGGCATCGGCAGCATACACGCTGCGGTGCTGACCACCCGTGCAACCAAAGCTCACCATCAGGCTTTCAAACCCGCGATTGATATATTCTTCAACGGTAATATCGACAATGTCAAAAATACTGTTCAAAAATTCCGGCATCTTGGTTTGTTGTTCCAGGAAATCTTTTACCGGTTTATCACGCCCGGTTAATGTTTTCATGCTATCAATCCGTCCGGGATTCAATATTCCCCGGCAATCAAATACAAAACCACCCCCATTGCCGCTGTCATCCGCGGGCTGCTGACCCCGATACGAAAAACTACAGATCCGAACTACAAGTGGCGTTTCATCTGTAGCCTGCGTGGGTGTAAATTGTTCAATTACATCATCTGCCACGCAGATGTCCAGCACTTTACGGAATTCAGGCACGGCAATACCAAGGCTCTGGTTGGCAAAAAATTCCCGCAGGTTGCGAAGCGCCAGCGGAATGCTGGTAAGAAATTGCGCCTTTCGTTCAAATAATCCGCGGAAGCCATAGGCGCCCAACACCTGTAGCAGGCGGATTAACACATAACCATTGTACTGGCTGCGGAATACGGTTCTGTCTACGGTTGTGCCTACCTGTTGCTCAAACGCATTCATATAATCTTCAAGCAGGTTTTCTTTCCATTCATCACGGAGGTTGGCACGTGCCTGCCAAAGCATAGAGGCCACATCATATTGCGGCGCTCCGCGCATACCGCCCTGGTAATCGATGAAATGCACCGCATCATCGTTTGTTACCATCACATTCCGGCTTTGGAAATCGCGGAACATAAAATATTTGTATTCCGTATGGGTAAGGTAGTTACTCAACGCCTCAAAATCATCAATCAGTTTTTGCTTGTCGTACGGTTTTCGCAACGCGTCCAAAAAGTAATACTTGAAATAAAGCAGGTCTGCCATGATGGCCTGCCTGCCAAATTCAGTGTTTGTTAAACAACGCTCATAATCCAGGCCTTTATGTCCCTCCACCTGCAGCCGGGCCAGTTCTTCCAGGCTTTTGCGGAAAAGATCATATACGTAGGGTGTAAATCCGTTTGCTTCCAGTTTATTCAGCAGGGAAACATCGCCAAAATCTTCCTGGAGATAAAAGATATGATCGGGGCTCATCGCAAACACGCGCGGTGTCGACAGCCTTTTTTCCTGGAAATGATTGGAGAAGTAAACAAAAGTGTCGTTTTCCTTTACATTGTCGCCATAAGTGCCGATAACGGATTCGGTTTCGCCATGCACACGAAAGTAGCGGCGGGTGCTGCCGGAAATGGGTAACAGGTCTATTTGAGTGGGAGGTACACCTTTCCAGGTCCGGTACAGCTCCTGCATGGATTCAAAAAGCGATTGCATCGTACAAATGTATCAAAATACTTTCAGCCAGGCGGTGAGTACGTCCATCTCCCGGGCTTCTACAACACCTATTTTTAGTAAAGCCTCGTAGGCCTGCAAAAGGTCTTCCTGCACCGTATTGCCGGAGATGGCATCCTGTACCGTGCGCAACGATTTTTCCACGTGCAGGTACATCGGCACTTCACTTTCAAAATCTTTGAAATAATCGTGTTCATTTCTTTTCTGCACTACCGTTGCTTCTGTAAAACCAAGGCGATAGCCGTGTTTCCAGAGAATTGGCTGCGCAATAATACCGCGCAAAATGTCTGTAAAACGAAAGGTTACAAACGAGGGAAGGTAAAGCAGTGGAAAAAATAAACGCGCCACAGCGGTGTTTTGTGAATTGAAGGGGCACACCGTTCCAGTCTCCAGTACTACGGGTTCTTTTTTTAGAAAATCGCATGGGGTATTGGAGGTAAGGCGGTAAATAGCATCTACATCCGGGTCTCCATCAGCCAGTCCCTGCCAGATACCTACGCGCTGCGAATGCGTACCAGGTTGCCATTGCAACTTATCCCGGCTGTCGTTGATATGCCGCAGGGGCAATCCGCGCGGCCAGATCGGCTGGTCACTGAAATAGTGATAAATATTTACCCAATCCAGGTCTTTTTTAGAGCTGCAAAAGTTGCCTTCAAATTCGGGAAACGACCAGTTGGCATAGGGAATATTATCATCGTCTGTATCAATGATCAATTCGGCTCCCTGTTGTAACGCATACTGGTAGCCGATCATCTTTCTGCCATAATGGTTAAACGGAATGGCATTGGCCAGCTCCGGGAAGCGGGAAATTTGGTCTTCTACAGAAAGATAAATGCAATTGGGACATTCCCAGTTAGCCGGCGATTTTTTATCTCCCACTACTACCAGTTGGTATTCATCAAGCGCAGCAAATGCTGTTACGGCTTCCGTGGGAGCGAATATGCTGGTAATGACGATGAATTTTTTTACAGGTCGTTTTTCCATTTCGAAAGTTTAACGGGATGATAAAAAAGCTGCTCCTGCGGAAAATGACTAAGCAGGTGCCGGAGAGATGCATGATGTTTTTCTTCCAATGCGGCAATATCTCCCGGCGACCACAATGCCAGTCCACGGAGACGGAGTTCTTTTTCCTGTACCACACGCTCCGATGCCAGCAGCAGGGCCGTGGGAATGGCCAGTTCTACAAAGAGACCCGTTGCGGCCATCAACCCGCAATAACGGCAAAAGTCGGCGATGCTTTTTTTTGTGACGATTAAAATATCTGCATAGGAACCCACTACCGGGTAGGGCAATTCGACCCGGCTACCCTTGCGGTAAATTTTCCATTTAATACGCCAGTGATATTCTTTAAACAGCAAATGCTGCAACTTCTTTTTACCCGACGGTGTGCGGGTGCCGAATATATTTTTTTTGGTCACGGGCTGTATCGATACACCATGTTGTTCAAAGCGGCTCATGGCCTGTTCACGGGATGGAAGTTCACGCCTGACTTCCGCTCCCTTACGGTTGTCAAAAAAATCAATGCCTTTGAAACTGTGCCACCATGCATCGGCATTATTTTGACGGTGCAGCTCGATCAGGTCGGGAATAAAATCGGCGTCCTGCGGCAAACCGGTTTGTTCCAGGAAATTTGATTCATTGATGGCCGGATTGAGGATGCAATCGTCGCCCACAAAAATGTAGTGTGTAAATTCTTCCTTAAAAAAGCGATGAAATCCCTGGGCAAAAAACGACTGGAAATAATGGGAACTTTCGTACACCGGTATTACGGAAGGGTCAGTTCCATTGTAAAAGGGCACCAGGAAATAAATATGGGAAAAGCGCCCTGCATAAAGTTGCTTCAGTACCGGGATGTTTTTGTCGTACCGGTGGTTAAATACAATAATCAGGCAGGGTTTTACCATACAGGCGGCAAAAATAGACAATTCGGTAAATCTGCAATTCGGCGATTCGTCAATTCGTTAATTCGGCGATTATGAATTCCATATTTCCTCTATGGCATTTTCGCGGCTCGGCGAAGCTGAATTGTGAGGTTCGCGATACAAAATGTGCTGTTAAAAATTCAGGATCGCAAAGGATACAAAGGATCGCCGGGCACGCAGGATAGTTCGTCAATTCTGCCATTATCATTTTCCCATAAGCATATTTTCCTCCATTATCGAATCAGCGAATCACTGAATTATCGAATTAACCATCGTTTTCCTCTTTTTCCCAAAATCAACCCTAACAGTCGTTCGGCGCCGCCGGTTTTTAGTACTTTTGTATACTCAACAGACCTCTATGTCTTATAAACCCCAACATAAGATCCGGATTGTAACGGCTGCTTCCCTTTTTGACGGTCATGATGCTGCTATCAATATCATGCGGCGTATCCTGCAGAGCAAGGGCGCCGAAATTATTCACCTGGGTCATAACCGTTCCGTAAAAGAAATTGTAGAAGCCGCTATCGAAGAGGATGTTCAGGGAATTGCAATTACTTCCTACCAGGGTGGTCACGTGGAATTTTTCAAATACATGAAAGACCTGCTGGATCAAAACGGGTGCGGTCATATCAAAATATTTGGTGGTGGCGGCGGCACTATCCTGCCTTCCGAAATTGATGAATTGCAGGCTTACGGCATCACCCGCATTTATTCGCCAGACGATGGCCGCAAAATGGGCCTTGAAGGCATGATCGAGGATGTGATCCGCCAGTGCGACAGCAAGCTGAATGGCAAAGCGGAATACGCTACTGCCCTCCAATTGGATGAGGTGAAAGACGTACGAAAAATTGCCCGCCAGATCACCAATGCTGAAAATGGCGCTGATAATCCCAAAGTAGAAAATACAACAGCGCCTGTGTTGGGTATTACCGGCACGGGTGGCGCCGGTAAATCGTCGGTTACCGATGAACTGGTACGCCGCTTTCTCGGCAATTTTCATGATAAAACCATCGCAGTTATTTCTGTTGATCCCTCCAAAAAGAAAACCGGAGGTGCGCTGCTGGGAGATCGCATCCGCATGAATTCGATTTCGCATCCACGGGCCTATATGCGAAGCCTGGCCACACGCGATGATAATACTGCATTAAGCGGCGCCGTACAGGAAGCCATCACCATTTGCAGGAATGCAGGTTTTGATCTTATTATCCTGGAATCTGCAGGGGTAGGACAAAGCGATGCCAGCATCCTCGATTTTTGCGATGTAAGTCTCTATGTAATGACGCCGGAATACGGCGCGGCTTCGCAATTGGAAAAAATCAATATGCTGGACTATGCCGATATTGTCTGCATTAACAAATTTGATAAATCCGGCGCACTGGATGCACTTGCAGAAGTGCGTAAGCAATACAAACGAAACCATGGCTTGTGGACGGCGAAAGATGATGACCTTCCTGTTGTTGGAAGCGTAGCCAGTAAATTCAATGATGAAGGCATTAACCAGCTGTTTGGAATGATCCTGGAGAAGATCCGGGAAAAGAAAAATATCGTTTTTGGCAACTTCTCATTTGCCGCCACGGCAAAAGTTTCACAGGCAATTATTCCGTCCAGCCGTACCCGTTATCTCAGTGAAATTGCTGAGAATAACCGCAATTATGATCAACTGGTGCGGGATCAGTCTGCCATTGCCTCCAAACTATACCAGTTGCATGGCGTGCTATCTACCCTGGGCAATAATGCCGAAGCATCCGTTCGCGAAGCGATCAATCAACAGATTACTTTTTTCCAGGACCAGTTAACACCCGTAAGCCGGAAACTGGTATCCAACTGGGAAACAAAAGTGGCCGAATACCAGAAAGATTATTATGAATACAGTGTGCGGGATAAAGTGATTCGCCAGGAAATGTTTAGTAAAAGTCTTTCCGGCACGCGTATTCCGAAGGTGGTGCTGCCGAAATATAAAGACTGGGGCGATCTGCTTACCTGGCAGGCGCAGGAAAACGTTCCGGGTCATTTTCCATTCACCGCAGGTGTATTTCCGCTGAAACGGGAAGGCGAAGATCCTACCCGTATGTTTGCCGGCGAAGGCGGCCCCGAACGTACCAACAAACGATTTCATTATGTAAGCGTTGATCAACCCGCGAAGCGCCTCTCTACCGCATTCGACAGTGTAACGCTGTATGGAGAAGATCCCGACCATCGCCCGGATATATATGGAAAAGTGGGAAACAGCGGCGTTAGCATCGCCACCGTAGATGATGCTAAAAAACTGTACAGTGGTTTTGATCTCTGCGATCCGCGCACCTCAGTTAGCATGACGATCAATGGACCAGCACCCATCCTGCTCGCTTTTTTTATGAACGCAGCCATCGATCAGCAATGTGAAAAATGGTTGAAAGCAAATGATGCTGCTCACCTGGTTGAGGAAGCGTTTAAAAAATATTATGGTAACGCACAACGTCCGAAATACCACAACCCGTCTTTTCCCGGCGAACTGCCCGAGGGCAACAACGGACTGGGGCTTACGTTGCTTGGACTAAGCGGTAGCCAGGTGCTGCCGCCGGATGCATATGAACAATGCCGCCAGCAGGCGCTGCAACAGGTGCGGGGTACGGTGCAGGCGGATATCCTGAAAGAAGACCAGGCCCAGAATACCTGCATTTTCTCCACGGAGTTTGCGCTAAAGCTGATGGGCGATGTACAGGAATATTTTATCCATGAAAAAGTGCGCAATTTTTACAGCGTGTCGATCAGCGGGTATCATATTGCCGAAGCCGGCGCCAATCCCATCACACAGTTGGCTTTTACACTGGCCAATGGTTTTACGTACGTGGAATATTATCTCAGCCGCGGGATGAACATTGATGAATTTGCACCCAATCTTTCTTTTTTCTTTAGCAATGGCATGGATCCTGAGTACAGTGTTATCGGGCGCGTAGCGCGAAGAATATGGGCCAAGGCGATGAAGTATAAATACAAGGCCAACAAACGAAGCCAGATGCTGAAATATCATATCCAGACATCCGGCAGAAGCCTGCATGCGCAGGAAATTGACTTTAACGATATACGAACTACGTTGCAGGCGTTATATGCCATTTATGATAATTGCAACTCACTTCATACCAATGCCTACGACGAAGCGATCACTACTCCAACGGAAGAAAGTGTGCGCCGCGCCATGGCCATCCAGCTGATCATCAACCGCGAACTCGGCAGCGCTAAAACGGAAAACTTTATCCAGGGCTCTTTTGCCATTGAAGAATTAACTGCGCTTGTAGAAGAAGCAGTGCTGGCAGAATTTGATCGTATCACGGAACGCGGCGGTGTGCTGGGCGCAATGGAAAGAATGTATCAGCGCAATAAGATCCAGGAAGAAAGCCTGTACTATGAGCACCAAAAACACACGGGTGAACTACCGTTGATTGGTGTCAACACGTTTTTAAATAAAAAAGGAAGTCCAACCATTGTACCGGGTGAGGTAATTCGCAGTACCACGGAAGAAAAAGAACAGCAGATTCAACAATTGCAGGCATTCTGGCAACGTAACAGCGCTGAGGCGGCTGACGCGCTGGAGCAACTCAAACAAACAGCCATCACCAACGGGAATATTTTTGCCGAATTAATGAATACCGTAAAATATTGCTCGCTTGGACAAATTACCCATGCGTTGTATGAAGTAGGCGGACAATACCGCCGGAACATGTAACTAATATTTAAAATCCAACTCCAGCCCGCCGGCCGTGGAGGCAAAAAAGCCGCAAGCAAATGGAAATGCCCAAATAAGTAGGATAAGCTAAAATTTTCCCCGGACACTAGTGTTTAAAATCAAGCACCGCATTAAAGCGATAAGTACTGTGAGGCTGGATGGAGACGCCCAACCTCAAATAGTTGCCAAGAATGGCATAGCGGTGTCCGAGTGACGGCACATTTTCATCAATCAATAAGGACATTACAATATCCAGCGGGTCGCTAAAACCGTAATGGCAACATTCCGCGTTATAGTATTCCAGCTTCTTACAGGCCGTCGTTTGCCGGTCGTGGCCCACATAACCGGCTTCCCCGGAACTGATGGCATGACAACGGGCGCTCAAAAAACAAAGCGAATCCGGCTGCAGAATGCCCTGGGGCTTCATATTGGAAACGGTATCCACCAGCGACCGGTAGTACGATGAAACCGCTGCTCCACTTTTGCCGGTGAGGTCCGGGTATTTTTTTAGAACGGTAGCGGCAAACAAATTGGGATCGGTACGCAGGAGGTTGATGATATAAATTACCTGCTTTTCACTCTCGGTGAGATAGGAAGCGCTGGCAGCTGTGTTGCAACGCAGGTACTTTGCCTGGTTCCAGGCCGGGGAATAGGCCGCAAGCGGCGATGGTGCGGGTGCCGGTTGACCCTGCTGCAAAAGGAAAAAACCCAGTACAAAAAATTGTTTGAAAAATAAAAGCATAACCAGGCATTGTGGCTTTATTGATACGCAAACAATCACCGGTTATTGTGCGGGAAAATCGCTTTGAGGGATTTTTAACATCAGGTTTCAATCAGCCGCGTGCGCAGGCCGCCCCAATGGCCATCAGCCAGTTTGCCGATGATAAAAGCATCTACCTGTCGCTCACCAAGGCGATAAACTTTCGGATCTTTTAATTCAGTTTTGATGGTTGCCACCAGTTGGATAAAACGGTTGGCGAGATCGATTTGTTCTTGCCGAAACCCATCATAGATGCGCACCATATTACGGAAGAAATAATCCACTTCCAGCGTGTCAATAGCCGCATCGGGCGTTTTTTCCGCCAGCGCCCGCAATTGTTGTTCCAGCGGCTTAGTGTTGTCTTGCAGGTAAACAGGTGTAAACGGGAAATCGGATTCACTTAAAAAGAGAAGTCCGTGTGCTGCTTTTTCAAGAGTTATCAGTTCGGGATGCATGTGCTTTTGCTTTTTTCGCGCGGAAGCGCAGTTAGTACAAAAGTATTGAATTGGGCTGTTGTTGATTTAGTGAAACGGATAAAAATATAGCCTAAAGCAAAACGGGAGGATGAAGATATAATAATTCGAAAATTCGACGATTCGATAACTCAGCAATGAGCACCGGGTTGAGCAATTGTTTCATATTGTCGGCTCATTTCTGTTCCGAAAATTCTATCCGGGCACTGGTGATGAATAAATCGGTTGACCAGGTTGCGCCCCCTGCGGTTCCTGGCGTTCCTGGCGATACCGCATTTATGAAGAGCTTCTTTTTGTAACCCAATGTCCGCCAGGGTTTCGCAACGTTCGCAAGAGAATATTCATTCCGTAATTCATTCTCATTATTTGACAGCAATGATAATTTCGGCTGCACAATGGAACTTTTCCTGCACACTAGTGTTCAACGATTCAGTAATTTGATAAATCTGTCATCACTGTTGTCCGGGGAAATTAGAAATCCAAATTAGGCCCCTATTTACCCGCCTGAATATCAAAGCTTATTTGACCTGCCCTTTGTCGAAGTTAAAAGCGTGCCCCGCTTTAAAAGCAATAATCATTTCGGCTGTCCGGTAAAAGCCTCCTTGACATCAACGATTTCAGCTTGTGAATTGTATTTTAACCTACCAGTTGCGGCGGAGGCGCCTTCTTTTTGTGCGGTTCCGCGCAGCGGAATGGCGAACCAGTTGACAACTAACAGATAAAAATGAATAATTAAAAATGATTGGATAATCCCAAGCATTCGTTTACAAATCTAAATACCAACAATCGCGAAATGATTATTCTTACCTGATTGGTTCTAATCGAATTATTGAATCGCCGAATTAGCGAATTATTTTTCGGCCGTGGAGGCAAAGAAGCCGCAAGCACATGCAAATGCCCAATTCGTGGCACACGCCAAATTTTTCCCGGACACTAGTGAATCTGTCATCGCCATTTTCACATTTTCACATTTCCACATTTAACTGCAACTTCTTGCTTTTTCTTGCCGGATTATGCTGGTTCTTCGCGTGATTTTTTGCCGTATTTTGCCGGTCTACTCAATTTATTTCCATGAAGCATCTCTCCCGATTTTCACCCGCCATCGTAATGCTGTCGCTTACTGTTTTTTGCAGCTGCGCCAGCCAGCGACACACCATGTATTCCGAAACCAATAAATCCTACAAAAAGCAGTCGGCCGCTTTTGCGAAACTGATCAGTGAATATCCACTGGAAGATTCTGCCGGACTTCCCTGGGGCACCGACTTTGTAGGTACAACAAATATGTCGATGCGCAGACCCAATTTTGTGATCATTCACCATACGGCGCAAGATAGTGTGGGACAAACGCTGCGCACCTTTACGCTTCCACGCACACAGGTTAGCGCACACTACGTAATTGGAGACGATGGCACCGTATATCACATGGTAAACGACCTGCTGCGGGCTCACCAGGCAGGTGTAAGTAAATGGGGGAATACAACAGACCTCAACTCTTGCAGTATTGGTATTGAGCTCGACAATAACGGATTTGAATATTTTTCGGATGCGCAGATCAATAGCCTGATGACGCTGCTGGGCAGGCTGAAACGCGCTTATAATATTCCCACCGCCAACTTCATTGGACATGGCGATATTGCGCCCACACGTAAAAATGATCCCAACTGGCGGTTTCCCTGGAAAAAGCTGGCCGACAACGGTTATGGTCTGTGGTATAAAGACACCACAGGTGTTGCTGTTCCTGATTGTTTTAATGCCATTACCAGTCTTCGTTTGATTGGTTATGATGTACGCGATACGTCTGCTGCTATCGTTGCTTTCAAACGGCATTGGTTGCAGGATACTACGCGCGGACTTAATGACAGCCAGAAGAAAATTCTTTATGTGCTGGGTCAGCAATACCAGTAAGAACTCCTGTATTTTCTCACAATGCGCTAACTTTATCACCAATCGGTGTAGAACGGCTATTGCAGTAATGGATTGCAATAACGGTTGATTGCCACAACCGGCTGAAAAGATCAGCGTGGTTGCCTGTTATTGACTTAATAGATTGGAATGACAGCAGAACATCAGCGCCTGGCGGTAAATGCTTCGAAAACAGTACCGCTGGTACAATGGGGACCTTATATCAGTGAACGGCAATGGGGAACGGTGCGTGAAGATTACAGTGCGAATGGAGATGCATGGCATTATTTCCCGTTTGATCATGCCCATGCGCGCGCCTATCTCTGGGGCGAAGACGGTATCGCTGGGCTGTCTGACTTTTTTCAAAATCTTTGTTTTTCTGTTGCGCTCTGGAACGGAAAAGATCCCATTCTGAAAGAACGGCTTTTTGGCGTCAGCAACCCTGAAGGTAATCACGGTGAAGATGTAAAGGAACTGTATTACTACCTCGATAATCTTCCCACGCATTATTACATGGAATACCTGTACAAGTACCCGCAGCAGGCATTTCCGTATGAACAACTGCGTGAAGAGAGCCGCAAACGAACGCGGCTGGAGCCTGAATACGAGATACTTGATACCGGCATTTTTGATAAAGACGCCTATTTTGATGTGAAAATGACCTATGCGAAAAATGGTGCACAGGATATTTTTATTCGTATTGATGTTACCAATCGTTATACGGAAGCGGCGCCCATTACTGTATTACCAACCCTCTGGTTTTACAATCGCTGGCAATATGGCGGGTTAAAATCGAAACCTGAGATCACGCCTATTGGTAAAAATGGGGTGGTAGCGAAACATGAGCGCCTGGGTGATTATTTCTTCTACTTCCAACAGCCGCAGATGACGCTGTACACGGAAAACGAAACCAATACAGAATTGGTAACCGGGCAACCCAACACCAGTATTTTTACAAAAGATGCTTTCCATCATGCCGTCATCAGCGATGAAAATGTAGATGCACTTCGTGCGAAAAAATCCGGCACCAAGTTTTCACCGGTATACCAGTTTACGCTGCAGGGCGGCGAAACAAAAACGATTTATTGCCGTCTTACCAATAAACAGGCAGACAATCCATTTGCCGCAGGGTTCAAGAAAATTTTTACTACGAGGAAGCAGGAAGCCGATGATTTTTACAATGCCATCCTTCCCAAAGGGATGAGTAGCGAAATGGCAACAATTCAACGGCAGGCGCTTGCGGGAACCCTGTGGAGCAAACAATATTATCATTTTGATGTAGAACGCTGGCTGGCGCAAAGCGATGGCATTTCTCCCGTAGATACTGCGCGTAAAACTGGCCGAAACTGGGACTGGAAGCACCTGAAGAACCAGGACATCGTGATGATGCCGGACAAATGGGAGTATCCCTGGTATGCGGCATGGGATCTTGCTTTTCAATGTATTTCCATGGCCGTTGTGGATCCCAATTTTGCAAAACACCAATTGCTACTGGTGATGCGGGAATGGTATATGAAGCCAGACGGGCAATTGCCATCCTATGAATGGAATTTTAGCGATGTAAATCCGCCCGTGCAGGCATGGGCCGCTATGCAGATCTATACGATTGAAAAGAAGCGTACCGGAACCGGTGATGTTAACTTCCTGAAACGTGTATTTCAAAAACTGCTGATCAACTTTACCTGGTGGATCAATCGTAAAGACGTAAATGGAAACAATATCTTCGAAGGCGGATTTCTTGGTCTTGATAATATCGGCGTATTTAACCGCAGCTTTCACTTCCCCGGGGAAATGCAGTTGGAACAGGCAGATGGTACCAGTTGGATGGGAACCTTTGCGCTTGATATGATGGACATAGCCGCGGAGATTGCGGTGTACGACCGCTCCTTTGAAGACACGGCAACTAAGTTTTTTGAACACTTCATCCTGATCGCCGAGGCGTTGAATGAACATGGACTTTGGAATGAAGAAGACCGCTTTTTTTACGACATTCTCTGCGTTACCGGAAATGATCCCATTCCGCTACGCATCCAGTCGGTGGTAGGCGTAACGCCGCTCTACGCAGTGTCAACCATCAGCAAGCGGGTAATGGATGAGCTCACCGATTTTAAAAAGCGCACCAACTGGTTTGAAAATTTCCGGAAGACAAATAAAAAATTCTGGCCCAACGAAGAAAGAAGCCAGGATGGAGAAATATTACTCTCCCTGATTCAGAAAGACCGGCTGGTGGATATCCTGAAACGCCTGCTGGATGAAAAAGAATTTCTTTCTCCGGGAGGTATTAGGGCGCTTTCGAAATACCATGAAGAACATCCCTATTCGGTGTCAGTGGAAGGGAATGTATATACGATCAAATATGATCCGGGTGATTCTACGTCGGATATGTTTGGCGGCAACTCCAACTGGCGCGGGCCGGTGTGGATGCCCATTAATTTCCTGCTGATCCAGTCCATTCGTAAATACGGCGATTTTTATGGCGATGAATTAAAAGTGGAATGCCCCACCGGCTCCGGCGTAATGATGAACCTGGTGCAGGTTGCCGATGAACTTACACGCCGCGTAATCAGCCTTTTCCAACATGATGATTCAGGAAGCCGGAGGCAATATGGTAAATATAACTGGTTTTACCAGCGTCCTGGAAATGAAGAGCTTGTTCTGTTCTACGAATATTTTCACGGCGATACCGGCCGTGGCCTCGGCGCCTGTCATCAAACGGGCTGGACGGCCCTGGTAGCAGAACTCATCAGTGAATACGGAAATAAATAGCTGTAAAATGCTTTCTGGCACAACTATTTCTTTATTTTTCAAAAAGCGCATGAAAATCCTGCTCATTTGCTGCTCTATCGTTTTGATCGCAGCCTGTAATAACGTTTCAAAAAATACCGCAGGCAATGTTGACAGTATTCCCGGAGCTGAAGCAACGGCTGCAACTACAGATACCCTGGAACAGGGATGTTATTCTTATATCTATCAAAAAGATACGGCATCAATGCAGGTAGAAGTACATGGCCCGCACGTTACTGGCTCATTGAAATATAAATTTTTCGAAAAAGATCAGAACGATGGCACATTTGAAGGGGAAGTGAAGAACGGCATATTAAGTGGTTGGTACCTGTTTCGTTCAGAAGGCGTTATGTCTGTACGGCAGGTTGCATGGCGTATTCGTGGCAACCGGCTGGAGCCTGGCTATGGTCCGGAAACACAGCGCAACGATACCGCGATGTTTGCAAACCCGGCAACAGTTGTATTTGACACGTTGACGCCGTTTTTGAAAGCGCCCTGTATTATTTAGTAAACTCTTATTTGGTGTTGAGTGTGCCGGCCGGTTCAAGATCCTGGTATTGCACCCGCAATTTTTCCATTTCTTTTTTTAGCGCTGCAAGTTTGGCTGCATAGGCGGGATTATGCACTTCATTTTTTAGCTCTTCGGGATCTTTTTTGAGGTCATATAGTTCCCATTCATCCACGGTGTAGAAATAGATCAGTTTGTAATCATAGCCGCGGATGGCCACATGTGGCAATACGGTATGGTCTTTTCCAAATTCGTAATAATGGTAATAAAGATATTTTCGCGTCAGGTCTTTTTGTTTGCCGTTGAGTAAGCCTTTCAGGCTTACTCCATCCATCCACGAAGGGATAGGTGCTCCGGTAATATCCAGCATGGTTGGCGCAAAATCAATATTCTGCACCATTACATTGCTTACGGATCCGGGTTTTGTTACACCCGGCCACCTAACAAGCAAGGGCGTGCTCATGGAAACATCATAGGCAAACCGCTTATCAAACCAGCCGTTTTCACCAATATAAAAACCCTGGTCGCTGGTGTAGATCACAACAGTGTTCTTGCTAAGTTGATTTTTATCCAGGTAATCCAGCAGTCGGCCTACACTTTCATCAATGGATGCAACACAGGCAAGATAATCCTGCATATACCACTGGTATTTATACTTCAGTAATTCTTTTCCCTGCGGGCGAAGCTTCTGAATGATTTCACCGCGCTCTGCAAAAATGGCTTTAAAGCGTTCCCGCTCGTCGTTCGGCATGCGGCGCATCAGCGCATTATAGGTGGCGATATCTTCTTTATCGGGTGTGAGCCAGGGAATGTCTTTCAGGTAAATGGGATCTACCAGCAAATCGGCAGACAGCCGCATAATATTGAGAATACCCATGGTTTGGGTGCGCCAGGCGGCGCCGTGCCCTGCAGTGTCTTCAAACAATGTGGCGGGTTCCGGGAATGTACGCGTATGGAACAGTTCCAGGTATTTTAGTGCAGGAACAAAATTGCGGTGCGGCGCTTTGTGATGAAAAAAGAGCACAAATGGTTTACTGGCATCGCGCTGGTCAAGCCAGTGCAACACATCATCTGTAATTACGTCGGTGGAATATCCTTTTTCGGTAATCGTATCGCCACCCATGGTAATCATCCGGGTGTCAAAATACTGGCCCATGCCGGGCAATATCCGCCAGTAGTCAAAACCTGTTGGGTAGGAATGGAGATGCCATTTTCCAATAACGGCGGTTTGATAACCGTTTTTTCCCAGTAAACCGGCCACGTTCACCCGCGATGAATCAAAGCGGGTAAAATTATCCTTCACACCATTCTTATGGGAAAACTGCCCGGTTAGCAGCGTGGCGCGGGAAGGGGAACAGATGGAATTGCCAACAAAGGCTTTGTTGAACTTCATACCTTCTTTGGCAATGCGATCAATATTGGGTGTTTGGATCAGGCTGGGATTGTAGGCGCTGATGGCATCGGCATCATGATCATCGCTCATGATGTAAATGATATTGGGTCGTTGTTGTGCGCTGGTCCCCAGCGAACCGGCAAGCAAAAGAAGAAGTAAAAAACGCATACCGGAAGTTACTATAATTACGGATGTGTTTTTGAAAAGGAAATGCACAGTAATGACTTAATATCTCATAGCAATAATATGCCCGGCAAATACCCGCAGTAGTAGTTAAAAAAATACAGGATATTTTTTTGTATGGATAAAAAAGTACCAGTTAGTGCGCATGGATATTATACGTTACAACGCCCCATACTACGAAGTCGCTGAACTCTGCCAGGTTAATCGGTTTGTAGCGGCTATTTTCCGGGATTAGAAATGCGGACGAAAAATTTTGGTGAAAACGACGCACCAGCAGTTCACCGTTTAGCACGGCAACAATGATCTTCCCGTTTTGCAGCTTCACCGACCGGTCTACCACCAGCAGGTCGTTGTCAAAGATGCCGGCTTCCTGCATGGAATCTCCTTTCATGCGGAAAAAGTAGGTGGCTGTTTTGTTGTTTACCAATTGGTCGTTTAGATCCAATCCACGCTCAGCCTGGCCCATTGTTCCAAAATTGCCGCTGCGGCTTTTCGTTTCCCGGGGCTGCTCATTGCGGCGAACGCCGCCTTCAAAAGAATCGGTTGCTGGCATAAAATAATTTTGGTAAAGCTAAAAAAATTAGTAAATTTATGCTAAAGAAGTAAGGAATTTATTTTAATAAAAACTGAGTGTATGCAAGTTTCAGGAAATATTTTACCCGGCTACCGGGTGTATGAATACCTGCTTGTGATGACGCCGCATGAGGAATTGCGTAACCGCATCCTGCAGGTAAGAAAGTCATTTTCCGAGGAATATAAATCGGCGCAGGCAATGGCCAGCCGGCCGCATTTAACCCTTGTCAATTTTATGCAGTATGCAATGATGGAGGAAAGGCTGGTAAACCGGCTGCGGGTTGTGGCCATGGGGCAAACGCCGTTCCGGGTGGAATTGCAGCATTTCGGCAGTTTCCCGGCGCATACAATTTATATACAGGTTGGCACAAGATCACCAGTTCTTTCCCTGGTCAAAGATATCCGCCAGGAAGCGCAGCGCCTGATGAAGTTGAACGATGAAACCAAACCGCATTTTATTACTGAGCCACATATCACTATTGCCCGGAAATTACAGCCCTGGCAATATGAAAAGGGTTGGCTGGACTATAGCACCCGCCATTTTACCGGCAGGTTTATGGCAGACGGGATGACGCTGCTTCGCAGACCTGCCGGCGAATTCAAGTACCAGGTCATCCAGCAATTTCATTTCCAGAATATGCCGGTAATGACAAGGCAGGGCGAACTTTTTGGATAGCCATGTAATCTAAGTGTGATGCCTTGTGACTAATCGTAGCGTGATGTACGGAGGATAAAGAGGGATAGTGGGAGAGATAGGTGAGTACTCTTTATCCTCCGTCTTTTTGTTAACTGAATTATTTTTCACGAGGTGATAGAACCATGTTTTTATGGGAGAAAAATTAAAACAGGATCATTACCGGGTAAAGCCGGATGAGCAACCGGATCAAAACCAGTATTTACAGGGAAGAGGCGCTCAGTTCAATACCCGCAACCGGTTTCAAAAAGAGGAACAGAGCCGGGAGCATGTAGAAGGCGTTGACGATTGGTCGGAAGTGAATAGTCCCACGCAATACCTGGAGCAGGAGGCAAAATCCATTGTCAATAAAATTGAAAGCCCCGATGTGGGCATGGGCTATAGCATGAATCCCTATGCCGGTTGCGAGCATGGCTGTATTTATTGCTATGCGCGGAATGTGCATGAATACTGGGGCTATAGTGCCGGTCTCGATTTTGAACGAAAGATCATCATAAAGAAAAATGCCCCGCAACTGCTTCGCAAATTTCTTCAAAATCCGCGTTGGCAATGCGCACCCATCATGCTGAGTGGTAACACGGATTGTTACCAGCCGGCAGAACAAACCTATCGTCTTACGCGTAAGATGCTGGAAGTGTGCAATGAATTTAACCAGCCCGTTGGCATTTTGACAAAGAATTCCTGGATCATCCGCGACAAGGACATTTTGCAGGAGCTTGCTGCAAAAAACCTGGTATCGGCAATGGTTTCTATCACTTCCTTCAATGAAGACCTGCGAAGAGTAATGGAACCGCGTACCACCACGGCGCGGCAAAAACTGAAAGTGATCAAAGAGTTAAGTGAAGCAGGAGTGCGTATGGGCGTAATGATGGGCCCCATGGTGCCCGGGCTCAATGATCACGAAATGCAAAGGATTATGAAGGAAGCGCGTGATAATGGCGCCACCTTTACGGCTTATACATTTATCCGCCTGAATGGCGCTATAAAATTTCTTTTTCATGACTGGCTCTATAAAAATTTCCCCGACCGCGCTGATAAGGTCTGGCACCTGGTAGAGCAAAGTCATGACGGAAAAGTGAACGACAGCCGCTGGGGAGTTCGCATGCGTGGTGAAGGGCCTATTGCGCAACTGGTGGCACAACAATATAAAAAGTATGGAAAACTGTACGGCATGAATGCCGAAGAATGGAGTCTTGATACCAGCCTCTTCAGGCGACCGGGTGAACAGGGCCGACTGTTCTGAGAAAAAAAACATTTTTCGCCGTTTTTTTTCTCATTGTCTCATTTCCGGCTGATGGTATTTTCATCAAAACATCAGGTATGCACGAACGGGGTAATAACAGGGATGAAGATTCCATGCGGTTGGAAAATGAATTTCTCAAATTCAAAATAATGCTGGAAAGCGGCGCTGTTTTTGGCGGAAAGGGAGATGATATTCCGCCGGAGGTGGAAAATCGGTTTCTCAATTCAGTTATCGAGTTTGAGCGGCAATTTGCCAATGCAAAACGTGTTGCCATTCGGCAACGGCTGGATCCCGGACTATCTATCAAACCTGTTGCTGAGCTAAGCGATGATGCGTTTCCCAGAGCCTGGGATGAACTGCAGGCTATTTTGTTCAAGGCTGGTTTTAGCGTGGACGCCATTAACCCTGCGGTAACGCCAAAAGAACTATACCGGTTTGTAACCGAGGAATTATTGGATTACGAGGTAGACGATCTCCGTGTACGCGGCATGGTTTGCTGTTTTACCTACGACGAATTTCATCCCGATCCTGTGTTTGAAAGCAAAGAAATAGCGGTAGACGGGATAATGCGGCATATCCTTTCTCCCCGGGAGATGCAGTCTTCCTGGTTACTGGCGGAAAAAGACATCCTGCTGAATACCGTTCTTTTTCCCAAGCCGGCTTCTGTGCTGAAAAAAATACAACAGTTTCAACGGGCCTATGATGATTTTGCAGATCCCGTTATCCGCATCAGCGACTGCAAGCAGGTGGCCAATCAAATTGTTGTATCAGGAAGCTATCGCGTGCTGGCAGCTGTGGGGCCGGAGCAGGTGGTACTGAGTGGTAATTGGAAAGTGGTGACTATTGCTGGTGAAAAGCAGCGAACATTTCCTGTTGTGGAAATTGTTATAGAAGGAATTTCGTTCTGACTACTCCGCTAAAAAGCCAAGCAGTAGGGTCTCGCCCTTGTACATTCGTAACGTGTCGCCGGTAATTTCATAGCGATCCACAGTTGGCAATTGTTGCAGAAACAGATCTTCAACCCCCTGCGTATCGGTGCAGTACATACGGGTGGAAAAAGGAGCGGCCAGGTGAATGCGGTTTTCTTCAATTGTAAAAGTGGAACCGAATACATTGCACCCGCCGTTTCCATGGGCAGATTGCCTTGCGGCGTCAAAAATGATAAATGCTTTTTTGGAGGTAACAGAAACCATTGTATCTCCTTGTTGAACCTGTTGTAATGTCCATTTTGTTTCAAACAGCGGGGATGATTTTTCCGTTGCCGGTGTAAAAGCCAGCGCCATGCAAGATAGCATGAGAAACGCGGTAATTGATTTTATTTTCATACCTGCAGGATGTGGTTCCTGCTCGTTTTGCACAACACAAAAATCTCTTTTGGAAATCTTTAACAGCCGCAACGCGAATGAAATCCTCGAGTAAAAATTGGTTTCAAAAGTTCGTTATTGTAATGGGGTAAAAAAAATTTTCAAAAAAATTTGGCATGATCAAAAAAATAGTTTCATCTTTGCACGGCAAAATAATAGCAATGCGTTCACGTAAAACACATAACACGATAATTTTCCGGGATAGCCTGAATCTGGCTATGGGTGCGGATTTGGGGGCTGTTGATCCCTGTGAATGATAAATTTATTTCACAGTCGACACGGCCCCGCAAACGCGGGGTTTTTTTATGTGTGTACTGAATGAGATTGTTTTTAAAAGAAAACAATTATGATAAAGATGCAATCATATTTAAAATCTAAATGGTCGTTTATCTGTAAATCAGATATGGATCGATATGCGCATACGCGAATGCTTATGCAAAATGATATTATGCCGGGTATGCCCGACAAAATCAGTGAACGTGTTTGTTAGCATGGTGTAGACACCCTGAGCAGCAACCCCGCCACTGGCGGGGTTTTTTGTTCCCCCGTATCTAACAAACCAAAGAAAAGGAGACTGCTATGGCATTCTTATTAATCATACTAGTAGTGCGGCTGGTGATAATGGCCGTGGAAAACATGGGACGATACAGAAATGGTTCTGCGGGTCGTCATTTTGAAAATGAAGATGGATCGTCCAGGCGATTTTTTGTGGCACACCCATCTGAATTTCCTTTGCGATAAGTTTTTGAACAATTGCTTATAACTAAACAAATCAACAACAATGAGTACGTTATCGATAACGGGAAAGGAATTGCGGAAACTGGGTTTTCCGGAAGGTCCCGTGATCAGCATCACGATGAACGTGGTGCAACGAAATTTTAAACATGCAAACAAGGAGGATGTAATAGATCTCTTGAAAAAGTTGATCCAAAATCCGCCTGAATTTGCAGACGATCCGGTTTGGCAGCCGGTAATTAACCGGCTGTTGCCGCCGGATGAAGAGGAACCGGATACAGTTTCACTAAGGAGTGAGCCTGTTCCATTCGCAATATTTGGCGCTTCACAAATTGAAGGAAAGGCGATAGCGCAATTGGAGATGGCCTCGCGGCTACCGGTTGCTGTAGCCGGTGCGTTAATGCCGGACGGACACCCGGGGTATGGACTTCCCATTGGTGGTGTTTTGGCTACTGAAAATGCGGTAATCCCATATGGTGTTGGTGTGGATATCGGGTGCAGGATGTGCCTGAGTCTTTTTGATATTGACCCTGAAGATCTTACCAGGAAAAGCTACTTTTTCACAAGAGCGCTCCAGGAAGCAACACTGTTTGGTTCGGGTCGGCAATTTTCAGAACTGTCGGATCACGCAGTATTGGAAAGTCATCTTTTCCAGGAAATAGGATTGCTGCGGGGATTGCAGCAACGGGCCTGGAAGCAATTGGGGACAAGTGGCAGCGGCAATCACTTTGTGGAATGGGGAATAGTAACTGTTACCGAAGACCTGGCTATCGCTGGTGTGCCGGTGGGTAGTTATTTGGGGTTATTGTCGCATTCAGGTTCGCGGGCGCTCGGTGCTACCATTGCTAACCACTACACACGGTTGGCCATTGATAAACGGAAGCTCCCTGCAGTGGCAAAAAATTTAGCATGGCTGATGCTGGAAGAGGAAGAAGGCGCGGAGTATTGGCTTTCGATGAACCTGGCGGGTGATTATGCATCGGCCTGCCACCATATCATTCATGCCAAGCTTGCGAAACAGGTAGGTCGTGAACCGGTTGCAATGGTAGAGAATCATCACAATTTTGCCTGGAAGGAAATTGTAAATGGGCGTGAGGTAATTGTGCACCGTAAAGGAGCAACGCCTGCGGGCAAAGATGTATTGGGTGTTATTCCAGGTAGCATGACGGCTCCAGGGTTTATCGTAAAAGGCAAGGGAGAAGCATCTTCGCTGTCGTCTGCTGCGCATGGTGCAGGACGTAAAATGAGTCGTTTTGCGGCGCTCAACAGCATTACGCATGAAGCGCTGAATGATGTGCTGAAGAAGAATGATGTGAAATTGCTGGGTGGCGGCCTGGATGAAGCGCCATTTGCATATAAAAATATATGGCAGGTGATGGCGTTGCAGGAGGAGTTGGTGACGGTGGTAGGTAGCTTCTTGCCGAAGATCGTACGGATGGATGGTACGCCGCCAAGGT
Organism: Bacteroidota bacterium; assembly: GCA_048498035.1. Lineage (GTDB taxonomy): Bacteria > Bacteroidota > Bacteroidia > Chitinophagales > Chitinophagaceae > CADEDV01. The sequence goes on from JBEHYT010000001.1 coordinate 153,887, forward strand.
TTCGAAAACGAAAAGAGGAAATGTAAAGTTAATTCGCTCATTTCGGCGATTCGTTAGTTCTTCAATGATCAATGCTCATTTTTCAAACCGGCGGATCGCTGAATTAAGTAATTAACCAGTACGTTTTTGTGTTAATCACATTCTCATATTTTCCCGCGCTATCGAATCACCATTTTCCGGAGAAAAAATTACTTTTATGCATGTCTTTGGTTTTTTGTCGCAACTCAAGGCTAAGACAACAAAAGAGACCCTCAAAAGCCTCTTTTCGTTTAATGTTATAAGAACTTTCAGCGGACACTGGTGATTATTGAATTGTTTTTCGTTTTCAGATTTTCATGTTCACATTAACACATTTCCACATTTGCACGTTTGCATTTCATTACCGAATCACCGAATCACCGAATTATTAATTGGTATTACGCCCGTATATATATTTTCTTTTTATCCAGCCAGTAGCAGATCATCCACATAAATAGGATTACACAAATGGCGTAAAGAAGTGAGCCGATTTCCGGCGGACCGGGCACATGCCGCAATACATTTTGGTAAAGAATGTTCCAGGGCGTTACATAGGTCATTTTTCCATCGGCATTTAGTCCGTTGGGAATGCGGATCAATGCGAGTCCTTTTGGCAGAAAGGCGCTTAATGCAAAAACGAACAATGCATTTTTCCCAAACACATCAAAGAAGCGGGAGAGAACTCCTTTTACATTTTTAAACTCAATGAGGTAGATCATCAGCCCGATGGTGAGCATGGCCAATCCTGTTGTATAAACGGTATAGGAGCTGGTCCATATTTTTTTGTTGATAGGAAATACCATGTCCCAGCAGAAGCCCAGGACAAGCAGGCCGATGGCGGTGGCAAAGAGGCCATTGAGCATCTCCGGTGTCTTACCTTTTTTGATGATATAGTTCCCGACGAGGTAACCAAAAATCACCTGCACAATTGCTGTAATAGTGCTGGCAAGTCCTTCAGGATCAAAATAATACGGTTTTCCCTGGTACCATTCCCCGGTATACATATGTGCGCGGCCCAGTACGGCGCGATCCACATCGTTTCCAAAAAAGCCTGTGAGGCTATAGGGGTCAGCATGGTTGCCCAGGAAATAACAGAGCGCCCAATACACCAGTAGCAGGATGATACCGGTGATCAATGCTCCCTTGGGTTTGAGATAATAAACAATAACAGAGGCAAAGAAGTAACAGATGGCGATCCGGGCCAGCACGCCGAGGATGCGCACTCCGTGTGGGTTACCGTTGCTGTCGAGGTACGACCAGGATTTGAACGCCAGGTGATTCCCGCTCCAGCTCACAAAGGGCCACCAGGCCAGGAACAGCGCAACGGCGTAGATCACCAGCGTACGGGTAATAACCTTTTTCCAGAAAACAGACGGGCCACCCGCTTCCAGCCTGGGCATTACAAAGGCCATCGCATTGCCTACGGCAAACAGGAAGAACGGAAATACAAGATCGGTAGGGGTTAGGCCATGCCATTCGGCGTGATCAAGCGGAGCATAAATATGCGCCCATGATCCCGGGTTATTCACCAGGATCATCAGGCAAACCGTTGCCCCGCGAAATACATCAAGCGAATAAAAGCGTTGTTTCACGGATGATTATTTAGGAATTAAATGTAGCGATTTCAGCAGTACAATCTTGCCCGTTTATCATATGCAGGATTGTGCGGGCCGCAATATGTTGCAAGGGCTTATGATAATGTTTCTATTGGTATTTCGAAAGTAAATGCTGTTTGTGTGTGTTTTTGTGCTAACGGTTGTTGCTCGATTGATGCTATCATTTGAATTCCAATTTTCACATTAGCACATTTTCACATTTCCACATTTGTATTTCCATTTTCACATTTCCACATTCGTATTTCCATTTCCACATTTGTAGTTCTCAAACATCATGAAATTCCGGGTTTTGAGGGACTGCTGCGGCCGGCGAAACTGCCCGTTTTTTTGGGTTCCGAAATCGCCTCCCCGGTGGAATAAATCCTTCAAAATCTATGTCTTTTATTCTCTTTCCAGTCACATTGTTCTATTATATTTGCACTCGGTCGGGCGTAGCGTCCCGGAACCGGTTGCAAAAAAATTTTCATGTGACTGAGCAGGCGAAGCTATGCCCAAGTTAAACTCATCCGGCACCCGTAAATGGCTGGCGGTCTATACCCGCCCGCGTTGGGAAAAAAAAATTGATTCGCTTCTGCAGGAGAGGGGCATAGAAAGTTATTGCCCGCTGAATAAAGTGCGTCGCAAATGGAGCGATCGCATCAAGGTGGTGGAAGAGCCATTGTTTAAGTCGTATGTATTTGTAAAAATCACGGATGAAGATCGCACCGCGGTGCGGATGATGGGAGGTGTGATCAATTTCGTGTATTGGGAAGGTAAACCTGCTGTTATTAAAGAACGGGAGATTGCCACCATCCGTAAATTCCTGGATGAATACGAGAACGTAGAGGTAAAACCGCTTGAACTGGCACTTCACCAGCGCGTGCGGGTAACCGCAGGTCCTTTTATGGACCAGGAAGGTAAAGTGTTGTCGGTCAGAAAGAAAGCCGTGAAAGTGGCAATTGACAGCCTCGGATACGTCCTCATCGCCTATATTGAGCGAACTAAGTTAATTTCGCCGCGGCACTGAACCTGTCGTATATTAGAAGAGCCCATAATATCAAACTGATGAAACTTTTTCACCTGCTTTCCGGGGTCGTTTTTGTGATTGCACTTGCTTCCTGTGGTACCGGTAAAAAACTGCCGTCGTACTATCTCGATCATGTAACAGACACTACCAAAAAAGAGGCTTACCGCGTTCCGGAAGTGCGCATCCAGAATGATGACCAGTTGTCGATCCAGGTATACAGCGCCACTACCCGGCCGGAAGCAGACCTGCTATACAATCTGCCCAGTTCCGGAGGCACTACCACTACAGGGGGCAGCAGTGTAAATGGTTTCCTGGTGGATGGCAACGGAAATATTGAATACCCCCGCCTCGGCACCATTCATGCTGCAGGGTTAACCAAACAGGAACTGGCGGCTGAGATCAAAAAGCGATTGACTGAGCCAGTGGTATTGCTTAATAACCCAACGGTGATTATCCGGTTTCTCAACTACAAGATTACCGTACTGGGAGAAGTGGCCCGGCAGGGGGTACTTACCGTTCCCGGTGAGAAAGTAACCATTATGGAAGCGTTAGGCCTCGCGGGTGGCATTACCGATGGCGGTAAGAAAGACGTGGTAAAAGTGGTGAGGGAAATTGATGGTCAGCGGCAGGTGGGCCTGGTGAATGTGGCATCCAACAGTGTTTTCTCTTCGCAATATTATTACCTGGCACAGAATGACCTCGTGATTGTGGAACCGACCAAACAGAAAGCGCGACAAACCGACCAGAATATGGCGATGCAACGTGTAACATTCGCACTTTCGGTAATTACCGCAGCCGCATTTCTCTATAACATCTTCAAATAGTACGTCTCCCGAATACCTTACCTAAATGGCAGACCAGTTTACCAGTACAACCAAGAAGGAACTATCCACGCTAAGCGTACGGGATTTGTTTTACAAGTATGTTCGTTACCTCCCCGTTTTTTTGCTAAGCGTAGCGCTAACGTTGTTTGGCGCGTATGCGTATCTGCGTTATGCTACGCCCATTTATAGTGTTTCGGGAACCATTTACATCAAAAGTGATGACCAGGGTGGCCGTTCAGACAAGTTTGAGGAGATGTTTGTAAACGATAAGGCAGCCAACATCGCGAGCGAAATTGAAGTGTTGAAGTCGCGGCCGCTGATGGAGCGGGTGGTGCAAAGTCTCGGTTTACAGTTTAATTACTATGCAAAAGGGAAAATTAAAAAGGTTGACGTTTACAAGGGCTGCGGGTTTACTATAAAAGCATTACAGCTCCAGGATTCGGCACAGGGATTCTCGTTGAAAGTTAAATTTTTCGATCAGCAACATTTTACAGTTGATGACGCAGATCTGAACATTGGCTTTAACCAGGCATTTAAAAACCAATATGGCGTTTTTATGCTGGAGCCGAGCCGTGGTTCTCTCAGCAGGGAGTATGAAGTGGACTGGGTTCCTACCGAAGCGATGGCGGCACAGCTGGCCGGTGTGCTTGTGGTTGCGCCTAAAACAGCGGGTACGGGTATCCTGACTATATCCATGCAAACACCCAATGCGCAGAAGGGGGCCGATGTGATCAACCAACTGATGACCGAATACCGGCAGTATAATATTGACGAAAAAAAGAGCTCGTCTGATTCTATTCTTGCCTTTATTGATGGCAGGTTAAATGAATATGGACATGCGTTGGACAGCACGCAAAAAGACCTCCTGGAGTTTCAACAGCGGAATGACCTGATAGACGTTGAAACACAATACGGAAATTATTTTTCCAGCATTCAGGCGGCAGATGAGAGTATTGAACTGGAAAAGAATAGGCTTGCAACTGTTAATCTAGTAAACGATTATTTAGGTGACAGAAGAAACGAATTCAATAAAGTTCCCTCCACTATCAGCATCGAGGATCTCACTTTGCGGGAAATTGTTACTGGGTACAATAATGCACAACTCGAACGACAGCAGTTGATAGATGCTAATGTCCCGGTGGACAACCCGAGGGTGAAAGAGGCGGATGACCAGCTTGAAAAGCTGCGTAGTATGGCTTTGGAAAATCTAAAGAATCTGAAAAAGGCATATGGTGAAAATGTGGATGCACTAAGACAAAGAAGTGGTTCAGCACAAATTCAATTGCGGGGGATGCCATATAAAGTAATGGATTATGCCGAACGAAAAAGAAGGGTAGAGGGTTTGCAAAATCTGTATAAGATACTCCAGGAACAAAAAGAAGCTACCTCCATATCGCGTGCCTCCACTATCGCTAACTCCAAGATAGTAGATCGTGCCATGCCGTCCGAAACACCGGTAAAACCAAATGGGCTTGCTATCAAAGCGCTTGCCATCATGTTGGGTCTTATGATTCCGGCCGGCGTAATCTTTATTGCTGAAATTCTAAATGATAAGGTTTCAAGCAGGTTTGATGTTGAGAGGCTTACTTCGGTTCCTATTGTGGGCGAGGTTGGCCATTCGTTTTCAGACAACGTACTTATCGTCAACAAAACAACAAGGAGCATGGTGGCGGAACAGTTTCGTATCATCCGCTCCAATCTTCAATATGTACTGGGTACCGGCGTAGGAGAGAAATTTGTTGTGCTGGTTACGTCATCGTTTAGTGGTGAGGGGAAATCTTTTGTCAGCACGAATATGGGAGCCGTTTTGTCACTCCCTGGGAAGAAAACGGTCATACTTGAATTTGATATTCGTAAGCCGAAAGTATTGTCTGGCCTGAACATGGCGAAAGGACGGGGTATTACCAATTTCCTGGTTGGTAAGGCTGAAATAGATGCTTTGATACGGCCGGTAGATGGTTACGACGATTTGTTCGTGATTGGTTGCGGCCCTGTTCCTCCTAATCCTTCTGAATTGCTGCTGGATGCGAAAGTGGACGAGTTCTTTGCAGAACTTAAAAACAGGTTTGATGTAATTATCATCGATACCGCTCCGGTGGGAATGGTAAGTGATGCAATGACACTGGGAAAGTTTGCAGACTGCTCCTTGTACCTGGTCCGACAAGGACACACCTTCAAAAAGCAGGTGGCACTTATCGACGAATTTTACCGGGATGGAAAGCTGCCAAAGGTCTCCATCGTTATCAATGATGTTAAATTAAAAGCCGGTTATGGGTATTATGGCTATGGCAGGTACGGATACGGTTACGGATACGGTTATGGCAGCTACTACGAAGAAGAGCATGCCCCCAGGACTTTTGCGGACAGGGTTGTTGGTTTCTTTGATGTCCGTAACTGGTTTAAAAAGAAAAAATAAATGCGAATACTTGTAACCGGTGGCGCCGGTTTCATCGGTTCAAACCTGGTGGATCAGTTGCTGAAAGATGAGCGTGTGAGTTTTGTCCGGGTATTGGATAATCTCGCAACGGGTTTTTCCCGCAATCTTGCACACCTTTCATCCAATCCGAAATTTCAGTTCCTGGAAGGTGATATACGTAACTATGAAACCTGTTTGCAGGCCTGTGATGGAATGGATGCTGTGTCTCACCAGGCAGCATTAGGGTCAGTGCCGCGGTCGATCAATGACCCCATCACCACCAATAACGTAAACATTACCGGCACACTCCATGTTTTTAATGCCGCCCGGGAGAAAAAGGCAAATCGCGTAGTGTATGCCGCAAGTTCCTCCACCTATGGAGACCATCCCGGTCTTCCAAAAGTGGAAGACAAGATCGGCAACCCGCTATCACCGTATGCCATCACCAAATATGTAAATGAATTATACGCCCGGATCTATGCAAGCTATTACGACCTGGAACCGGTAGGACTTCGCTACTTCAATATTTTCGGACCGCGACAAGACCCCGGCGGCGCTTATGCGGCGGTGATCCCGCTTTTTGCCCAGGCCATTTTAAACAATCAATCGCCCACAATTAACGGCGACGGCAGTCATAGTCGTGATTTTACTTTTGTGGACAACGCCGTTCAGGCAAATATGCGCGCATTGTTTACAGATAACAAAGCGGCGCTGAACCAGGTTTATAATATCGCCTGCGCGGAACAGGTTTCATTAAATGAGCTTTTTGATATGCTGCGCGAAGCAGCCGGGAGCCAGTTGAAAGTGATACATGGTCCCGAACGAAAAGGTGATGTAAAGCACAGTCTTGCAGATATTTCCAAAGCCGAGAAATTACTTGGGTATCAACCAACGGTACGCATTCGGGAAGGATTGCAGCAGACATTGGCCTGGTATCAACAAAATCTGAATTTGTGATGCAGAAAACTATTTTTATTACTGGCGGCGCGGGCTTCATCGGATCCCATGTTGTTCGTCTTTTTGTAACGAAATATCCCGGCTACAGGATTGTAAATATAGATGCGCTAACATACGCGGGAAATCTCGAGAACCTGCGTGATGTGCAAAACGCTGCCAACTATGTTTTTGAAAAGGCGGACATTCTCGATAAGAAAGCCATTGTTGCCTTATTTCAACAATACAAGCCAGACGGGGTTATTCACCTGGCAGCAGAGAGTCATGTAGACCGCTCCATTCTTTCACCGCTCGACTTTGTATATACCAACGTGGTGGGAACGGTTAATTTATTAAATGCTGCGCGTGATGCCTGGAAGGATAGTATGGAAGGAAAGTTATTTCACCATGTATCTACTGATGAAGTGTTTGGCGCATTGGGTGATACAGGGTTCTTTACCGAAACTACACCGTATGATCCGCACTCGCCCTATAGCGCATCCAAGGCAGCCAGCGACCATTTTGTGAGAGCCTACCACGATACATACGGGTTGCCCGTGGTGATCACCAACTGCTCCAATAACTACGGTCCGAACCATTTTCCTGAAAAGCTGATCCCGCTTTCCATTCATAATGTTTTGAAAGGAAAGCCGCTCCCTGTGTACGGAGATGGACAGTACACGCGCGACTGGCTGTATGTGATTGATCATGCCCGTGCTATTGATACCGTGTTTCACGAAGGGAAAAAGGGAGACACCTATGCAGTGGGGGGATTTAATGAGTGGAAAAATATCGACCTGGTCCGCCTGCTTTGTAAATTGATGGATGAAAAGCTGGGAAAGGAAGCGGGCACCAGCGAAAAACTGATCACATTTGTAAAAGACCGACCGGGTCACGATAAACGATATGCAATAGACGCAGGGAAGATCAATAAAGAACTGGGCTGGAAACCTTCCGTTACTTTTGAGGAAGGCCTTTCGGCAACGATCGATTGGTACCTGGCTAATGAGGACTGGCTGGCAAATGTAACCTCCGGCGCCTACCAGGCTTATTATACTGAACAATACGGTAACCAGGACTAAAAGGGAAAACGCAGCTCATGAAAGGAATTATTTTGGCGGGAGGGTCTGGCACACGGCTCTACCCAATTACAAAGGCGATCAGCAAGCAGTTGATGCCGATTTACGACAAACCCATGATCTATTACCCGCTCTCTACCTTGATGATGGCGGGGATCCGGGAGATATTAATTATTACAACACCGGAAGACAATGCGGGTTTCAAACGATTGCTGGGTGATGGTAGCCAGGTTGGCTGTCAATTTGAGTATGCTATCCAGGAAGTGCCGAATGGTCTTGCACAGGCATTTGTGATAGGCGCTGATTTTATAGGCGGCGATAAGGTTTCACTGGTGCTGGGCGACAATATTTTTCACGGCGTGGGACTTGGGTCTCAATTAAAGAAGCTGAATAACCCGGAAGGCGGGGCTGTTTTTGCATATCATGTTTCTGATCCCGAGCGTTATGGTGTTGTGGAATTTGACGCAGATTTTCACGCGGTGTCTATAGAAGAAAAGCCGGTAAAGCCGAAGTCAAACTACGCAGTACCCGGGCTTTATTTTTATGACAATACGGTGGTTGAAATTGCAAAAAACCTGGCGCCGAGCGCGCGTGGCGAATATGAAATTACGGATGTAAATAAGGCATATCTGAAGCAGGGAAAGCTGCAGGTATCAGTATTGGACCGTGGTACGGCCTGGCTGGACACGGGCACTTTTGAGTCGCTTAGCGATGCAAGTGAGTTTGTTCGTGTAATTGAAAAGCGGCAGGGATATAAGATCGGTTGTATTGAAGAGATAGCCTATCGCAATGGCTTTATTTCTAAAGCCCAATTAATGGAATTGGCCGGTCAGTTGGTCAAGAGCGGCTACGGTAAATACCTTGAACAGGTTGCCGGGGGCGCATTTTAATGGAATAACCGGTAATGATCTGCCGGTACTATTTTTAAACTTCATAGAAACTATATGTCAAAACGAGCATTGGTGACCGGCATTACCGGTCAGGATGGTGCTTATCTCGCCCAGTTATTGCTTGATAAAGGGTACGAGGTGCATGGTATCAAAAGAAGATCATCACTGTTTAACACAGACAGGATTGATCATTTGTACGAGGACCCACACGAACGGAACCGGCATTTTGTATTGCACTACGGGGACCTTACAGACAGCACTAATCTGATCCGGATTGTACAGGATGTACAGCCCGACGAGATCTATAATCTTGGTGCGATGAGCCATGTGAAGGTGAGTTTTGATACACCTGAATATACCGCCAACGCAGATGGGATCGGTACGCTTCGTTTGCTGGAGGCCATCCGCTTGTTGGGCCTGACAGACAAAACAAAAATATACCAGGCTTCTACGTCTGAACTATACGGTCTTGTACAGGAGGTGCCACAGAAGGAAACTACGCCGTTCTATCCAAGAAGTCCGTATGCCGTGGCTAAGATGTATGCTTACTGGATCACGGTCAATTATCGCGAAGCATATAATATGTTTGCATGTAATGGTATTCTTTTTAACCATGAAAGCCCCTTGCGCGGAGAAACGTTTGTAACGCGGAAGATCACACGAGCTGTTGCACAGATATCACTTGGACTACAGGAGAAGTTTTATATCGGTAACCTCGATGCCAAACGTGATTGGGGACATGCGAAGGACTACGTTGATGCGATGTGGAGAATTCTTCAGCAAGACACGGCTGAAGACTTTGTGATTGCGACCGGCGTTACCACCACTGTTCGTGATTTTATCCGGATGGCTTTTTCGGAAGTTGGTGTAGAACTGGAATTTAAAGGTGAAGGGGATAATGAGCGCGCTGTTGTAAAATCTGCTACAGACACCACTCATTTTACGCCTGGTAAAGAAGTGTTGAGTGTGGATCCGAAATATTATCGTCCTACTGAAGTAGAACTGTTGATTGGTGATGCCACAAAGGCACGTCAAAAGTTGGGATGGGAACCTAAATACACATTGGCCGAAATGGTGAAGGAAATGGTAGCTGCGGATGTTGATCATTTCCGCAAAAGCCAATTACTGAAAGATGCGGGATACGATATTCTGCGACAATACGAATAAATGGAAACGACTAGCAAAATCTATGTTGCCGGCCATCGGGGGATGGTAGGAAGTGCAATTTTCCGGCTTTTGAAAAAGAAGGGGTATACGAATATCGTAACACGCACTTCAGCAGAGCTTGATTTAAGAAACCAGGATGCAGTGAAGTGTTTTTTCGCAAATGAGAAACCTGACTATGTCTTCCTTGCCGCAGCGAAGGTAGGAGGCATAATGGCTAATAACACCTATCGGGCCGACTTCATTTATGAAAATCTGATGATTCAAAATAATGTGATCCATGAGTCTTTTCTGAACAACGTGAAAAAACTGATGTTCCTTGGATCTTCCTGTATTTATCCTAAAATGGCGCCTCAACCGCTGAGGGAAGACTATCTGCTTACAGGCACGCTTGAGCCCACTAATGAGCCCTACGCTATCGCAAAGATCGCTGGTGTTAAAATGTGTGATGCTTATAGAAGTCAGTACGGCTGCAATTTCATTTCAGTAATGCCTACGAACCTGTACGGGCCGAATGATAACTACGATCTTCAAAAGTCCCATGTGCTACCGGCCATGCTCCGGAAGTTTCACGAAGCCAGGCGGACAAACGATGATGCGGTGACGCTTTGGGGAACAGGAAGTTCGAGGCGGGAATTTCTGCATGCTGATGATATGGCCGACGCATGTTTTTTCCTTATGCAGCATTATGACGAACCCGGTATTATTAACGTTGGTATTGGAGTAGATATCATGATCAGGGATCTTGCTGAGTTGATAAAGTCGGTGGTGGGATTTGAGGGTGATGTACAATGGGATCACACCAAGCCCGATGGAACACCGCGAAAATTAATGGATGTCTCAAGACTTAATCAAATGGGGTGGCGGGCATCAATCAATTTAGTGGATGGTATTGAGAAGACGTACAATGATTTTAAAAGAGACGTAAATGTATAATGCCTTTGGAAATGTGTTTCGCTTGAAACAACCTAAATCGTATAAGTATGGGTTTTAAAGAAATATTGTCTCGGGTTGCCCCAAGGCAAAAGCTGCTTGGATTTAAGGATTTTCTGCAGTTTAATAAATTTAAAAGCCCATGGGGCTTTGAATTTAACGGGCAGGAACTGAGACGTAATATGGTACTTGACGTATTAAGTTCAACCGGGGTAAAGCAGGTAATTGAAACCGGAACATACCGCGGAACAACCACAAGTTTTTTTCTTCAACAGGCTTGTCGTGTATTTACCTCTGAATACAGCCCGCGCTATTATATGTATAGCAAGCTTCGGTTTCTTTCAAAAAGCAAGCTTTCGATTTACAATGAGGATAGCAGGGTATTTCTTCGCCGACTGGCAAAGCAATCCAGGGTCACAAATGAACTTACCATCTTTTACCTGGATGCGCATTGGGATGCCGATCTTCCTTTGCGGGAAGAATTGGAGATTATTGACAAACATTGGCCTCGATACATAATCCTGATCGATGATTATGAGGTGCCGGGAGACAGCGGATATGTTTTTGATGACTATGGTGGAGAGAGCGTTCTGAATGCTGCCTATCTTGACAGAACAGGGATCAATTTCAAGCGCTTTTATCCCATTAGTTCAGCCAACGAAACCGGTGTAAAAAGTGGTTCTGTTGTGCTTACCAAGGATGATGCGACGGTGGAAGCGCTTCGCAAGAATAAATATCTTTTTGAAAAAAGTTGAGATGGACGAATTGATCACTAATCCTGTGCTCGAAAAAGTCGAACAAAAAATAAAGCGCCTACAAAGAAAAATGTTTTTTGATTCTAATCCGAGCTGGATTTTTCATGGTAAAAATCATATGATTTTAGTTTTCTTACCCGCGATTAAGCATCCATTAAATTTTTCCTGTTTTGCTACATAAGAAAGTACAGCTATCCGCTGCATTTCTATGTAAGGTAGAATAAGCTATAGGAAATAGATCAAGATAGTGCAAAGACGTTGGAGTCTAACTGCTTGGAACTGGTAATGATGGCAGAACTATTACGATTCAAGCAATTAGTCGCTAAAAAAGGCAGATGGTATGATGATTGTTTCGTCTCGTTAATTAATGAAGCCTTTGCTCATCGCAATGTCAGTTTTCCCGGCTTGACTAATAAGTAGGTAAAAATTTTGCTAGATATGTGTACAATGTAACATTAATTTGTTGTGCATTGGTGCTTTGGTATGCTTGGGACAGATAATGGATGTTCCTATCCAATTGAATGGATGGTTCGTTTTTTTACTCTTCGGTTAATCTTCCGGTTGCAGTTCTATTGATATGAAAAAAAAGTTGAGCTCTGTTATTGTTGGAAATCCTTTTTTTATCCGGCTGTTTTCAAAGCCGGAAAATGGGCGGGATGCCGTTGTAAAGCGAAATATTATACAGTCGTTTGCCTTTCAGATTCTCTCAAATATAGCTGGGCTTGCGATCGTGCCTCTCTCTCTTACGTATCTTTCGGTAGAAAAGTACGGGATTTGGATCAATGCCAGCGCGATGGTTTTGTACTTGCAGAACATGAATTTCGGACTCGGATTTGGAATGCAAAATCATGTCGGACAAAGCCTTGCGATTGGGGATAGCGAGCAGGCGCGAAGATTTGTTTCGATCACTTATAAATATACTTTAATGATAGCAACGGCAATCGCCGTTGTCGGTTTGTTCGCTTCGTATTTTATTAATTGGAACCGTCTGTTTAACTCGACGATATCGAGCGGCCAGTTGCGGACAATAAGCCTGATCGCTTTTGTTTCCTTTCTTTTTTCGTTCGTTGTCGGCAATCTCCAGCCAGTACTGATGGCGGCCAGTAAGTCGGCCGCGCCGAGATTTCTTGGGTTATGCACCAATTTACTGTCGATCATCGGTTTGATTGTTGTCTTGAGTTTTAGTCATAACAATCTCGTTTTTGCGGCTTTGGCATTGGGGCTTCCAGGTCCGTTAATTTACATTGTTGCGTCAATATGGTATTTTAAAGGTAGTCTTAGCTACCTGCAGCCAAAATGGACAAAAGCAACTAAACCAGAACTAAAAAAAGTTTTTGGTTTGGGGGTTAAGTTTTTTGCGCTCCAGCTTACAACCTTGCTGATATTTCAGGCAGACATTGTTATTGTAGCCCAATCCCTGGGTCCGTCGGAGGTTACACCTTATAATCTAATTAACCGGTACTTCTACTTCCTGTTTTTTATATTTTCACTTGGCATCACTCCTTATTGGCCTGCATTTACTGAGGCCTATGCCCGAAAGGACTTTACGTGGATTCGTCTTTCAATTAGGCGATTGCTGCGTATCTGCTGTTGGGCTACTTTGGCGGTAATTTTAGCGTTTGCAATGGCGTTTTTTATACTGCCGGTTTGGGGGCGGCATTCATTTTCTGTGGTTGACTACATACCTTTGTTGATAACGTCGGCCCTCTATATTATAAGTATGTTTTTCGTGAGTATCTTTTCAACCTTCTTAAATGGGACCAGCCAATTAAATCTGCCTCTTGCAGTTCAGGCGGTACTGGCATGTATATCAATTCCACTGGCCATTTTTTTTATACGGTGCACACACCTTGGAAGTGCTGGAGTGAATTTATCAATGTCTATTTGTCAGATAATTTTTCTTGCAGTTTGTGTTCCGCTACTCTATCGAAGGCTTCGTCAGGAAGCTGCACTTTACGGGGAATCTACATTATGAAGAAGGCCTGCCTCTACACGAGAAACGATCCTGCGTTGACCGCAAATGGAATTTTTACTGCCAGCGAACTTTATGGCATGAAGAGCGACGGGTATGTATTCCGTTTGTTGAAAGAGCGGTTAAAGTTGTACGGTGTAGAAATAAATACACAGGATATCACGAGGCCGTCCGAGGCGTTGTTTACGATCTGCCTCGACGTGATTCCAGAAACTGTTGATGAAAGGAATTTTTTTTTGATTGTGACTGAGCCCCCGACTTATACACCAGATGCGTGGAAAACTGAAAATCATAAGAAGTTCAGGAAGGTTTTTATTCATGATTATACCTATGAAACAGAGGATCCATCTACTTATCGGTTTGTTAACTATCCCATTGATTTTGACGATACTCCGGATCTGCCCATCCCGACTAAAGAGGAGTTCGAAAGTAGAAATTTTGCCTGCCTTATCAACGGATCTATAACCAAACCCCAGCGAGGTGGGATTTTCGGATCGTTGTTGCCTGAACGATATAGAATTATAGAATGGTATTCGGTGCAGCACCCAGAAAAATTGCATTTTTACGGCCGCGGTATACAAAGGAAGATGTACGCAATGAGCTTTAGAGGATTGGGTCTTTTGAAGAAGGTGCTACCTGACTTTTTGTTAATTGCACTAAGCCGTATCGTACAGCGACGTATCGTAAAAGTGTATAAGGGTGAAATAAAACCACTTGAAAAGATACAACAGCTCAGCCAGTATAAATTCAATTTTTGCCTGGAAAATACTTCTTTTATTAACGGCTATATTACTGAGAAGTTGTTTGATTGTTTCTACAGCAAGACAATTCCCATATACTGTGGTGCACCGAATATCAAGGAAGTTGTGCCGGAGGGGAGTTATATTCTGTATAGCAACTTTTCCTCACAAGAGAGCCTCTACGACTATCTTTTGGGATTTTCTTATGCGGATGCTGCAAAGATGTTTCGGTGTCAGCAGGAGTTTCTGGGAAGCCAGCAAGGTGCGAAGTTGAGTTCTGAGAATTATTGTAATATATTACTCGACGAACTAAGAAAAAATAATTTACTAAAAGATGATACCTATTTATAGCACCTATATAGATCCGATGGCGACCGAATCGGTAGCTGATATACTTGCCTCTACTTATATTAGTGAGGGGAAAAAGGTCAAGGAGTTTGAAGAACAACTCGCTTCAAAATTGGGGATCATTCGTCCTGTCGCAGTAAACAGCGGAACAGCAGCACTTCATCTTGCGTTGGTGCTAGCGGGTATAGGCCCGGGTGACGAAGTGATCGTGCCGGCGCAAACCTTTGTGGCAACAGCATTGGTGATACATCAACAAGGAGCAAAAGTTGTTTTTGCAGACGTGAATTACCGAACCGGAAATATAGATATCGAGTCGCTCAGGAATCGTATTACATCCAGAACAAAAGCAGTTATACCGGTACATTGGGCAGGAATGCCTTGTGATCTTGATGCGATAAATGAACTGGCAGAGGCCAACGGATTTTTGGTAATTGAAGACGCAGCTCATGCATTAGGAGCAATTTACAAAGGGAAATCCATAGGGAGTATTAGTCCATATACCTGTTTTTCTTTTCAAGCAATTAAACATGTGACTACCGGTGATGGTGGCGCTGTAGCTTGCCTGGACGAAAGCAAGGCGGAGGAGGCTTTAACCCGTCGTTGGTTTGGGATTGACCGAAAAAACTCCACGCCGTCATTTCTTGGTGAACGGCAATATGATATTTCGCAACAAGGGTTTAAATATCATTTGAATGATTATGCCGCTGCTTTGGGTATTGCTAATCTTTCCGGCATTGAAGAAAGGTTGGCATCCCTTCGCAACATTGCGACATATTATCGGGAAATGCTGGAGAAAGTAGCTGGTATTAGTCTGTGGGATGCTCCGTCGGATCGCGAAAGTGCCTGGTGGCTTTTCGGAATGCATGTTGAAAACAGGGATTCATTTATCCAAGCGCTGGCATCCAGGCAGGTAACTGCTTCGGTGGTACACCAGCGTATCGATCGTAATAGCCTTTTTGGCGGCATTGATAGAAGCTTGTATAACCAGGCGAAATTTGACGCTACTCAGGTACATATTCCACTGCACGCCGGTGTTGACATGGAAAAGGCTGAATATGTTGTCGAAGCAATAAAAAAAGGATGGTAATATGAAAATCGTATTGTTGGGGCACAGCGGATTTGTGGGCACAAACATTTTAAAGGCGATGTCTGCTCAAAATATAACACCCTATTGTGTAAGTCGTACAACCGGATACGACCTGCGTTCCCGCGAAGAGAATATTCGTTTTTTAAAAGAATATTCACCCGAGGTAGTTATCAACTGCGCCGCTGAAGTTGGTAGCTTGAATTATGTGTCGAAATATGCCGCAGACGTTGTTTTTAATAACGCCGCTATGATTACAGGACTTTATAGTGCAATTAGCGAGGTTGATCCCGGTATAGTGGTTATTCAGCCAATAGCAAACTGCGCATATCCTGCTCACGCCACATTATTTCGCGAAGAGGAATTTTGGAACGGTCAGTTACATCCTTCTGTATTATCCTACGGATTTACAAGACGGATGCTGCTCACCGTAGCAGAGTGTTACAAAATGCAGCACAGTGTGCGATCGATCAACCTGATTGTTCCAAATATGTATGGGCCTTATGATAGCACTGATCCTAACAAGGCCCATGCACTGAATGCGCTTATTTCTAAATTTGTAAAGGCAATAAACGGACAACAAGACAGCGTAGAGATTTGGGGCACAGGAGTCGCCGTTAGGGAATGGTTGTATGCCGGGGATTTTGCCCGGATTGTAATGCATGTTCTCAACGACGTTTCCAATATCAATTATGATTTACCCGTCAATATTGCGCAGGAAAGCGGGCTCAGCGTAATGGAGTTGATAGATGTCATTCTTCGACATATTCCATATCGGGGGAATACGTATTACAACAAAAATATGCCGGATGGAGCACCCCGGAAGGTGATGAGCCGTGCTAATTTCGATCGTGTCTTTCCGGGCTTTAAGTTTACATCCTTTGATGAAGGAATAGCTGCTGCCGCCGAGTATTATCAGAACCTTTATCCCTATTAATAGAAAATGTATAACCTTCACCAACTGAAAAGCGTGGGCGAGGATGTCTTTATTTCCGACAATGTGGAGATAAAGCGGCCGAATCTTATTAGTATCGGCCACCACGTTGCTATTGACAGCGGTTTTTATATCGCAACTGGGGCGGAAATAGGGAATCATATTCACATCGCCCCTTTTGTACACGTAATTGGAAGCGCGAAAGGATTTCTAAAGATGGGGCATTTTTCTAACATTTCTCTCGGAGGGAAAATCATCTGCGGCAGCGATAGTTTTATGGGAGATGGGTTAATTAGCGCACCGGGCATCCCGACAGAATACATAGATAAGCTAGTTATTAAGCCAGTAGAATTCCGGGCCTTTGCAAATACCGGAGCTAACGTAACGATTCTGCCGGGTGTAACACTGGCTGAAGGGTGCGTAATCGGGGCTAATTCTCTCGTAGCCAAAGATACGGAGCCATGGACTATTTATGTGGGGTCACCCGCACGGCCTATTAAGCAGCGCAAAAAGGAAAAAATGATTGAGTTCGCAAAAAGAATGGGATATGAATTCTGATCACGGTATTAACTTAAGCTATGTGCTTACAACTTTCAACAAATTAAAGTATTTAAAGGTTACCCTGCCGGACCTGATCGCCGCCTGTGGTCCTGATGAAGAGATTGTTGTTTTTGATGGATATAGTACGGACGGAACCCGTGAGTACCTGCACGAATTATTTAGCGAAGGGAAAATACATCAGTTTGTATCAGAAAAGGACAAAGGTGAGGCGCATGGTTACAATAAAGCAATGCTGGCTGCAAAAGGCACGCTAATCAAAATTATCTCTGATGATGATGCGTATGATTATAACGCAATTCGTCGGTGTAAGGAATTTATGCTCGATAGGCCGGCACTCCAACTGGTTGCCGCAGATGGCTTTGGCGTCAACAATCTTCTTCAAACGAATCAATTTGATCGCAGGAATGCCGTTAACAATTTCAAACAATGGCAACGGGATCGAACACCATTCATCTTTTGCGGGTTGAGCATTATCCTGCGTAAAGATGCGATTCCGCTACTCGGCTTATGGGACTGTAATTATCTTATTATTGATTTTGAGTATTCTCTTCGGGCCAGTGCCAGTAAAGCAAAACTTGGATGGTATACAGGGCTATTTTATGTAAATATAGTTAATGCAAATAGTAACTCCGGGACCCAGTGGCGACGGATGGAAATCGAGAAAGAAAAATTGACAACATTGTATTTTGGACGTCGACCGTTAATCTCGTTCCGGCAGAAAGACCGGATCAAGAATCTTTTCAGACCTTTGAAAAGAAAATTGTTCAAAGAAATTTCTACACAATCGGAGTCGTACGAATCCATCTATTCCAAAAGTATGGAATTGTTGAGGTCTGAAAATCAACAGATACAAGCAACCATTTTGACCTAAGTTTTGTCTCAATAGGCAGAGTATGAAAAGGAATTTATCCGGTTTCCTAATTTGTTTTTTAGTCTTTTCGTCCGTTGTAGCTGCCCAAACGGTTGTCAGCGTGAAAAAGTACGGCGCCAAAGGCAACGGCAAAACGGATGACACGAACGCAATCCTGAAAGCAGTTGCCAGGGTCAACCAGCTTGGACGGAATGTGACGCTTTACTTTCCCAAAGGTGTGTACCTCGTTAAACCGCAGAAGATCAATGACGGTGCAGGACCAGCTTTTCTTCCCATTGATATCCTCAATTTTAAAGACTGCGCGCAGCTGACCATTAAAGGTGACAAAGGAACCAGGATCCGCTTTGCATCCAATTTGTATTACGGCACCTTTCAGAAAACGGGCAACCGCGTAAGCCCGTTGAGCGGCGTAACAACAGACTACAACGTGCGGGTAGCCGTTGGCAGCGGCATCATCTTATCTGCCTGTACAGACGTACAGGTAACTAACCTTGAACTTGACGGAAACAGTGCAGGGTTTATCACGGGCGGTCAGTTTGGTGACGTAGGTTATCAAATCGACAACGATGGAATTTTTATCCAGGATTCCAGGAACATTACGATAAATAATGTTTTTGCGCACCATTTTGGTCGGGATGGAATAATGGTTTTTAATAAAACGCCCAACGGCTTCGCTACACCGAACCAGAAAATAGCGGTGAAAAATTCGCGCTTTGAAAACAATGGTCGCCAGGGTTTCTCCTGGTGTGGCGGCATTGGATTTACGGCCGAGAACACGTCGTTTAGTTTTACCGGAAAGGCAAAATTCAATTCACCTCCTGGTGCAGGTATTGATTTTGAACCGAATGGCGGCTACGTGGTAAAAGACGGGTTGTTTACAAATTGTGTTATTCAAAACAATTCGGGCGTTGGCGTTCTGGCAGACCAGGGCGGCACCAATGTGTACGGCGTTCAATTTAAGAGCTGCAGGATACAGGGAAATGTTTCTCCCGCCTGCTGGGTAAGAAGTCCTGCTTTTTCTTTTGAAAGCTGCACCATCAATGGATCTTTTTATTTCGGTTGCGCGGCTGAAAAGGCTGTGGATGGAACACGATTCACATCCTGCATTTTTTCCGATGACTCCATTTCCAACCCGTCAATTAATTATCTTATTGAGTCAAATGGCGCCAAGTTTATGTCGTTTTCCGGTTGTACGTTTACTGCATCTAAAAAAGGTGTACTGTTTATTGCCGGTGGATCCGGCCAGTACGGTGAGCGTCCCGTCTTTACGGATTGTTTGTTTAAAATAAATTATAAGAAACCGGCCGAAGTGGCGTCGCTATTCAGCACAAATGTTGACTTTGCCGGCAATACAAGTTTTACAAATTCCGGCGAAAACGTTGGTTGGAACCTGTCGGCAAGCGCTTTTAACGGATTTAACGGAAAAGCTGCAACTGTTACGGTTGGAAGTAAACTAAACATGGCCACGTACGGACAGGTGTCTATTGGAGATGGTATGGCGGCAACGGTAGCGATAAGTAATAATGCGGCGTTGCAAATGAACACCAATGCGCACCTGACCATTGCCAAAAATGGCACACTCGTACTTAAAAAGGGAGGCGCACTTTGGATTGCACCCGGCGCTGAACTTACTATCGCCGGCAAGCTGGTTGTTGAAGAAGGAGCTTATCTCTGTATTCACAACCAGGCGAGGCTGTCTGAGCAATCAAGAAAAAATATTATTCTGAATGGAAAACCATTCTTTACCGATAATCCCCAAATGAACTACGGCTACAGCGGCTGCATCATCATTGGGCAGTAATAACGTAAAACGAACATGGCTGCTGCCCCCTTTTTCTCCATCGTCATTCCCTCTTATAACCGGGGGAATTTTATTTCCGGCATCATCGATCGCTGCCTGCAGCAAACGATCAGTGATTTTGAAGTAATAATTGTAGATGACGGTAGCATTGACAATACCCGGGCTATCGTGGAGCAATATACTTCGCGGGATGCACGCATACGTTATATCTACCAGGCAAACGCTGAGCGTGGCGCTGCCCGTAACAACGGCATCCGCAATGCCACCGGCAAATTCATCGTCCTCATTGATTCTGATGATTTTCCACTGCCCGACTATTTAGCCAACCTCAGCATTGCCATTGAGCAACATCCCCAGCATTTTTTTTACGCCTGTCATTTTGGATTCCAACTCGAAAATGGGTCCATTGTAACCAGTGATATCGAAAAACGGGACGCCGGTATCATGAACTATCTTGATTTTTTGCATGGCAACCCGCTTGCCTGCAATTTCTGTATCAGGAATAGCGCTGAAGTGATATTATTCGAAGAGGATCGTGGCCTCGCTACTATGGAAGACTGGATCTTCCTGGTTAAAAATCTCCATTCAAAATCACTCTATCTCTCCAACAAACGAAGCCTCCTGATGCAACAGCACGAAGGGCGCTCCATGAATCTGGATCAACTGTTAATAGAACGACGCATCAAGGCAACCAGCCTGCTGGAGTCTGCACTGCAATTTTCTGAAAAAGAACTGCAGTTGCTGCGAGGCAACACGTGGTACTTTTGCGCCATCCATTCGTATTCCGCAGGAGACCGGAAAAAAGCGTTTTCCTTCTTAAAGAAAGCCATCCGGGAAATGGGACTGCAATCCAAATTTTTTATACTTGGAATAAAGTCGCTGGTTGGTGTAAAGAATATCAATAAGATTAGAAGAAAGTAGAGTTAGAATTATTAGATGTCCAAGAAAAAAAATATTTTGGTGCTTACCACCTGGGCGTATAAAGAAGGATTGATTCAGTCGGCTACGCTTCCGTATTTGAAAATGATAGCCGCGATTAAACCCGATGCCCGCATTTTTCTCGTAACGCAGGAAAAGGAGAACTGGTTTAAAACCGCCAACGGGCGAAAGGAAATTACAGCGCTTCAAGAGCAAACAGGAATTACACTTGTGCCATTTGCCTATCGAAAATTTGGGCTGCTCAAGTTAATGGCTGCATTTGCTGAATTTATTAAACTGTGGTGGCTGATTATTTCAAAACGCGTTGCATTTATCCATGCTTTTTGTACACCAGCCGGGAGCCAGGGGTATATATTGTCCCTGCTTACGGGTAGAAAATTGATCATTGACAGTTATGAGCCGCATGCAGAGGCCATGGTTGAAAACGGGGCATGGAACGCCTCAGGGTTCGCATTCCGCATCTTGTGGTGGCTCGAAAAGAAACAGTCAGCCCGCGCCAGCTACTGTATTGCCGTAGCATCCGGGATGGACCAATATGCGAAGAATAAATACAAGGTGGAGCTGAAAAACTGGGGCATACGTCCTACCTGCACCAACCTGGACGTTTTTAAATTTAAAGAGCAGGACCGGGATCGCATTCGGAAGGAACTTGGCTGGGAGAACAAAATAGTGTGCGTGTATGTAGGTAAATTCGGCGGAATATATCTTGACAAGGAAGTGTTTGATTTTTTTAAAGTAGCTGCCGGTCACTGGGGCGATCGTTTTCGGGTGTTGCTGGTATCTGATATTTCTGCTGCTGCTATTCAGCAGTGGTGTGAGAAGGTGGCGATAGACCCGGCAATCATTCACCAGGTAAGCGTTCCCCACACAGAAGTGCCGGGCTGGCTCTCTGCGGGTGATTTTGGCATTACGCCGGTAAAGCCGGTACCGACAAAGCGCTATTGCAGCCCGATAAAAGACGGAGAATACTGGGGTATAGGTCTTCCTGTAGTGATCCCGGCGGGAATTTCAGACGACGCGGCTATTATTACTGAAAATAATGCAGGTTATGTACTGAAAGACTTGTCCGCCGCTGAATACGTTTTTGCGGTGAAGAAGCTGGATGCCCTGTTTATGGAGTCACCCGCCTCACTTCGGGAAAGGATCCGTCAACTGGCGGTGGTATATCGCGCTTTTGCCATAGCGCAAATGCAATATAAAAAGATATATTGCAGTACCGATAACGATTTTCATACACGAAACTAATGCGCACAGAAAAAAAGGCATTCGCGGGAAATGTCAAAAATGTTCATGTACTGCGGGGATTAGCGGCTTTGCTGGTTGTGATTTTTCATGCCAAATTCGTTTTTTGGAGTGGTGGTACTAAATACATTGCCGATAAGGGGTTGCATTCCGTTTGGGATAAAGCCGTCTTTTTCCTGGATATGATGTCGTCTTGCGGGCGACAATGTGTATTAATATTTTTTATTCTTTCAGCCTTTTTTATTCAGTATTCATTTGAAAAAAATAAGTATAAATGGCGTGAGTTTTATATAATTAGAGTAATAAGAATTTATTATCCTTTTCTTTTTTCGATTCTATTTGCTTCTATCGTGCTTTATTTATGTGTTCAGGTAATAAATCACGACTTTACGTATTTTCCTCGCGAGTTTAATCAGCTGATGAGAAAGAGTTACTCGGAAATGGGCTCAATGAGGACATTTTTTCGCACCTTCTTTTTTTTCGGGAATGGTGACTTCTATGCAGGAAATGCTGTTTATTGGTCCCTCACGCACGAAATTTTGTTTTATCTGCTTTTTCCGGTTTACTATCTTCATCTTAAGAAAGAATGGAGATTGATCGCTGCGATGTTTTTCTTTGCATTATTGTTTGTGGTGACGCGTTCAGATATTTTCTATTTTCAGATTTTTTTTCCGATCGGTATTTTTGTAGAAAGAAATTCCGGGAAAATCCTTGGCTATTTTGGTCGACTATCCGGCAGCATACGCTTGATTATTATAGTCGTCTTGTATATTGCGATGAATCTTTTGGTCAAGCTAAAGTCATTTGGAGAAATATCTGCTGACATTACTGCCGTTTTATTGTCAATAACGGTCATAGCTTCATTAATTATGTATGAAGGAAAAACGCATCGCTTTTTTATTAAATTGGGAGAGGTTAGTTATTCACTATACCTTTTTCACTTTCCGCTTTTATTACTCCTGTACGCGATCGTTAGCAAGTTGACTGGAATTTATTTTTTCTACAGCAGATTTTATTACCTGCCTGTTTTGGTAATTATTCCAATTAACTTCCTGTTATTCTATTTCTTTGAACGGCCGTCGCTTCGGCTTATTAAGTTTATTAAGAACAAACTAGCGAGTGGCCGTAGGGGGACTGAAAAACTGTTACTACCAGAGCAACAGAATAGCAAATGAAATCCAAAGTTCTTTTCCTGCTCCCTTACCCGCTGCATCGTGCGCCGTCCCAACGGTTTCGCGTGGAGGAATATACCGCGCTGCTGGATAAGGAGGGTGTTAATTACAAACTTGTTCCCTTCCTGGATGAGAAGGCCTGGAACATCCTCTATAAAAAAGGATCATTAGTGCGGAAGGCACTGGCAGTACTAAAGGGATTTTTGAAGCGTTCCTGGCTTGTTTTTTTTGCCTCCGGCAACTATGATTTTGTATTTGTTCACCGGGAAGCTGCGCCCATCGGCCCACCTGTGTTTGAATGGTGGCTGGCCAGGATCAGCCGAAAAAAAATCATTTACGATTTTGACGATGCGATCTGGATACCCGTTGTAACGGAAGGCAATCGCCTGGCCCGGTTTGTTAAAGCATGCTGGAAAGTTAAATATATCTGTAAATGGGCTTATAAAGTGTCTGCAGGCAACGACTACCTCGCGGCTTTTGCGCGGCAGTATAACAAGATTGTTATTTATAATCCTACCTGCGTTAATACAGATGATAAATATCTGCCGCGAACAGATCCGGAAAATAACCCGGTGGTAATTGGCTGGACGGGCTCTCATTCCACCCTTCCTTTTCTTGCAGTTGGTATCCCTGCCATAAAAAAACTCGAATTGGAGGAGCGCTTCAGGTTTGTTGTGATTGGTGATAAGAAACCGGATTTTGATGTGGCATGTATGGAATTTGTACCCTGGAACAAGGCCACGGAAATTGAAGATCTGGCGCAGGTTGACATCGGCATTATGCCACTGAAAGATGATGCCTGGAATGAGGGAAAATGTGGCTTTAAATTGATCCAGTACCTGGCGCTGGGAATCCCTGCTCTTGCATCACCAATCGGGGTAAACAAAAGAATCATCGTCAACGGCGAAAACGGCTATCTCTGCGCATCCGATGAGGAATGGATACAGCGATTAAAAGAACTCTTGCACGACAAAGAATTGAGAAAAAAAATGGGTGAGAACGGGCGGAAAAAAATAGTTCAGCAATATAGTATTGCAAGTAACAGCAGGAATTTCCTGGAACTCTTTTCCTGACCAATTACCGGTATAGCGCATCGCACTCCGGTATAAGCAGGCCGCAAAATCGATTGCGGTTTTTTCGTGCTTATTTTTACTAAAATTATTAGTAAGAATAATTATTATTGTCCGGGGAAAAGTTAAAAAATACGATTCTATAATTTGACGATTCGGTAATTCGGCAAGATTCACATTAGCACATTCATCACATCAGCACATTAGCACATCATCTCAATTTCTTCCATTATCGAATCAGTAGTGTCCGGGAAAAACTTGTTTGCAGCTATTAATAACGGAGCATCTGTCTTTGCCGTGCGGCTTTTTTGCCTCCACGGCCGGGACACAATGCTGTAATTCAATAATTCAGTAATTCGGCAATGCTGAACACATCATCTTATTCTATTATCGAATCAGTAGTGTCCGGGTAAAAGTTTTTGGTGTATACTACTAATCAGCATATTCATCACATTAGCACATTGGTATCTACCTGCGGCTTTTTTGCCTCCACGGCCGGCGGGCCGAGTTGCAGCTCCGGCGCTGTTTTTTGTGCTTGGCAGCGCCATTCCGCTCCGCGGAACCGCACAAAAAGAAGGCGCCTCCGCCGCAACTGGTAGGTTTAAATACAATTCTATAGTTCGACGATTCGGTAATTTGGCGATACTTGTTTCGCTTTCCAATCAGCACATGAGCACATTTATCACATTTGCATTTCATTATCGAATCATCGAATGGCCGAATTATTGAATTCATTCGCACATCAGCACATTAGCACATTAATCAGATCGTCGGTGGCTGGGTTGCAACAGCAACAAACTGGCATTCAGTTAGCTCGTCGGAAGTGTAGCACTCTTTTTTTGTATTTTTGCCCATCTTTTAAATCAGCAATCAATTACTGAACTATGTGTGGTATAGCCGGGGGATTTAACCTGACCGAAAATGGAAAGCGGTATACGTCGCGGATCCGTGAAGCCATTACCTGCATCAATCATCGCGGTCCGGATGGCCACGGTGTGTACCAGGACGACCGTGTTTCCCTTGGGCATAGGCGGCTTTCTATTATTGATACATCTACAGACGCCAACCAGCCAATGCTGAGCGCAGATGGGAATTATGTGATCATCTTCAATGGTGAAATATTCAATTTCCAGGAGTTACATGAAAAATACCTGGCGGGTGTGAAATTGCGCACACATTCAGATACAGAGATATTTCTTGAGCTGTTTGCCAGGCAGGGAACTGCCTGCTTTAGCCTGCTGCGTGGTTTTTTTGCTGCCGCTATTTTTAACCGCGCCTCCGGCGAATTGTACGTGGTGCGTGACCGGTTTGGAAAAAAGCCTGTTCATGTATTCAGCAACAATGATGCGGTACTCTTTGCTTCTGAGTTAAAAGCTTTATTTGGATTTGGCATCCCCCGCGAGATCAACTGGAGCGTTCTTCCGTATTACCTGCAGTTAAATTATATTCCTTCACCGTTGAGCATGGTGAAAAATGTTGTAAAGCTGGAACCCGGCCATTATATGCAGATCAGGGGCGGAGCTGTTTCGTTCCACAGCTATTACGAGCTACAACGCACCCCGGAGATCTATGGTAAATTCTCCTATGAGCAGGCAAAAAAGAAGCTCTACGAATTAATGGATGAAGCTACGCGGCTTCGGCTAATTGCCGATGTGCCGCTTGGTGCATTTCTCAGCGGTGGAATAGATTCTTCCGTTGTTGTAGCGCTTGCATCCCGGCACCAGCAGCAATTAAACACATTTTCCATCGGGTATAAAGATCATCCCTTTTTTGACGAAACCCGTTATGCCCAGTTGGTGGCCAACCGCTATCAAACTCACCACACAGTATTTAGTTTAACCAATAATGATTTTCTTGAGCATATCCATAATGTGCTTGAGTTTATGGACGAACCTTTTGCCGATTCATCCTCCATTCCCATGTTCATCCTTAGCCAGTACACCCGTAAGCACGTTACCGTAGCGCTTTCCGGTGATGGTGGCGACGAGGTTTTTGCCGGGTATAACAAGCACCAGGCAGAGTGGAGAATGCGACAGCCATCCTTTGCCAAATCAGCTGTTAGTGCGCTGGCACCGTTATGGAAACTGTTGCCAAAAAGCCGTAATAGCCGCATTGGTAATAAAATCCGGCAGCTTGACCGCTTCGCCGAAGGCGCAAAACTTTCTCCCGAAGAACGCTACTGGAGATGGGCCTCGATACTTGACCGCAAACATGCCACCGCTCTCTTGTCTGCCCATACAGCCGCAGCCATTGACGCAGGTGATTCGTTCAAACCATTTTATCCCCCTTTCAACGAAGATGATTTTAACGAGGTATTGCTTGCCGATATGAAAATGGTATTGCCGGGTGATATGCTCGTGAAAACAGATCTGATGAGCATGGCAAACAGCCTGGAGGTACGGTCTCCTTTCCTGGACCAGGAAGTGGTGTCATTTGCATTCGGTCTTCCTGCTTCGTTCAAAATTGATGGGCGTATGAAAAAGCGGATCGTACAGGATACCTTCCGCGATATTCTTCCGGCCGCTTTATATGATCGACCCAAACAGGGTTTTGATATACCGCTCCTGGATTGGTTCCGGAAGGAATTGTGGGGAATGATCAATGATGACCTCCTGTCTGACAGCCTGATCAGGGAACAAAATATTTTCAACGCTGAGGAAATTGCGACTGTAAAAAAGAAATTGCTGTCTTCCAATCCTGGTGATAGTCATGAAACGATCTGGGCGTTGCTGGTATTCCAGTTTTGGTACAGGAAGTATATTCTCTAGCGGGAACTATTTCACTTTTTTTGTGATGCGTGTCCACCAATATCCCCACAGCGTTGGGTGATGCCAAAGCCCCGAGCTTAATTCATTCTTTTGTTCCACACTGTTTCCCGCTTCCAGGCTATGTATTACTTTTTCGAGTAAAAGAAGTCCTTCTGCCAATTGCAGGTATGGATAAGTTGCGAAATTGTCGCGCTGCTGAATCGGGATAGGACCCTGTGCCAGGATGCCGCCTGTGTCAATGCCGGTATCTACCAGGTGCACTGTAACACCTGCGTTTGCGCTGTCATTGTTTGCCAATGCCCAATAGGCGCCATGGGAACCACGGTAGCGCGGTGTTATTCCTGCATGAATATTGATAAATGTAGCAGGAACATTGTTTAGTATCTTTTTTGAAATGATACGGGTGCCATGCACAATCACGAGGTCGGGCGAATGCTTTTGTAATGCTTGCAGGCAGTTGTCGCTGTTTACAGATTCAACGGGAATGATCACTGCCGGGGGGATTGGCGTTGCTGAAAGCCGGTAATGTTGAATAATTTCTGCTACACGCTTGCGGGAACGTTTTGACAGCATTTTGCCGGTTAGTAATTGGAATAATACCTGTCCGCCCACGGCAAACAAGCCCAGCTTTTTGATCCTTTTCTTCAAAAAAACCTTCCTTGGAACCCGTTCTTCAAGGATCACCGCAGCGACCTGAAATTTCTCAGCCAGGAAATTGTAAACAAGTGGCGTTGTATCCCACTTGCCGGCCAGCAATATTATTTTTTTAAACTGCATTATGGAGAAGGGTTTCTGAAGCAATTTGTTGCATTGTTTTACTTTGCATTCCCCACTGCTCATGCATTCGCCGGTAATGTTGTAATACCTGCTCAAGAAAATGCAGGTTTTCATCCATGTTCACACCAAAATTATGAGGGTGCCACCAGAGATGATAGGCAAGATTGTTTTTGGCTGCAAATGAAATGCCGTTGCAAATACGGGCCAGTCGTCGTCCCTCCAGGAAACGTAAGCGTTTCGAAACGGGACGCAGAAAACTGCTGGCAGGGATGTTTACGATCCCGTTTTCAATTTTCGGTTCAAAACAATGGTGACCTGCGATATTGATATAAGAATCTGCCAGTTTACGTGCGCGTGTCCATTTATCCAGCTCTTCATTGCTCACCGGCCTGTACAATTTCGAAGCAGGATTGCCGCGAAAGGAAGTGAGGCCATGTTTCTTACAGATTTCAATATGGCGGTCGGTAAACTGGTTTCTCGGGAATACTATACTGTGCGTTTTGATACCCTGAGTTGCCGCAATATTAATGGCAGCAACAAGGTCTTGTTCAAACGACTCCAATGATGCCTGCTCCAGGCAATAATAATGACTAAACGTGTGGGTGGCAATTTCCTGCGATGGATATTGCCGGATTTGCCGGATCAGCGATGCTGCATAGTGATAACTATCTTCTTCCTCGTTATTCCCGATACTGTCCATATACCCGTTTTCATAGGGCGAATAGACCGGGTTTTTATATTGCGGCAGTGTAGCAGGAATAAACTCCCGGAGCATTGCACGGTCCTGCGCAAAAAGAAAACCTACTGTTGCAAACGTTGCACTGATGCCATACTGATCAAATAGCTGCAGCATTGCGGGAATTACGTTGCGTACACCACGAATGTTCTCCCCGTAGCTTGTGATGGTTCGTTTGTCGCGAACGCCCCACATCAACTCAAAGTCGAGCGATATGATAAGATGACTGTTTTGCATAACGTTTGTCCGGAGCTTCAACGGGTACCTTCCGGTCTTTGTAGTAAAGTATCAGCAGCAATGCTGCAAAAAATGGCATACAGGGAATCTTGTATCTTGACAGCGAACCGAAGTTACCGGTAGAGATGCCTACGGCAAATGCAAAGATGAGCGTAAAGATCAGGAAGAACATCAGGTTAGGATCTTTTACGATCATCCGGAATGTGCCAATAATGCCCCTCCTGTAAAATACAAGCAGGGTAAATACCAGGAATGCGGTGGACTCAAGCGATGAAAGCAGTTGAATCGCCTTACCGGCCTCCCAGGGGTAGGGCCTGTACAGCGTTACATTCACCGCCTGCGGAAACTTGGCAAGTGTTCCCATCAGCGTTCCATCAAGTCCGCCCAGGTCATACTTTGATCCGTCGCTAACGTCAGACACCCAATAAATATAATCTTGGGTCTTTTTCGCCTTCTTGGCGATATTATCCAGTGAATACTCATTCAGATCCCCGGCAAATTCATTGGCAAAGTATAACAACCCGGAAACAACCACGCCCATAAATGCGAGATTCACAAGCCACCGGGCAGCCACAGATTTTATTTTGTAAGAATAGTTAAGCAGTAGCCAGAGACTTAGCGCCGGCACAAAAGCGAGGATAATATATATTTTAATAATAGCCACCAGCGTAAAACTGATAACAATGGCTAAAATGTTTTTGAGGGAGAAATTTCGGTTTACAAATAGCTGGAATGTTCCGTGAACCATCCATCCGAGCGCGCAGATACAAATGGTATCTTTAAAAATCGCCGAGCCCCACACAAATGTACTTGGGATAAAAAGAAAGGCAATGGCAAGGGGCTTATGAAGTTTGGGATAAATGGTGGCAAATGTTTTATACATGGCCCATATACCGCTGTAAGAGAAAAACGCAAACAACAACGCAATCGGCATATAAGTGGTGCCATTTAATAATCCAAATAACGCTGCTATAATGGACACTGTATAGCTTGCAGGATCATTATACCAGAACATTCGTAACGAGTAGGAATACACAGAAGGATCTACACTGGGCGATTTGTGCATCATCAGGCTTGTCCAGGTTGAAAAAGAATCATCCAGCGCCGAATTGATCGTTCGCGCATGGTCAAAGAAGTTCATGGTATCGCCACCGCCATAATAAAATTGATAAATCAATCCAATAAAAATGGCACCCGCAAATTTCAGGTAAAGCCCTTTGAGATAGTAGGGGCGCAGGGGATGGCCCGGCGGATATTTCCGATCCCTTGTTCTACGGGCAATGGTGATCAACACGGCCAGGTAGACCGGCGTGAGGATCAAATCCCATAACGTTAGATATTGCGCCATTGCGACAAAATTAACGTCCTGCAGCCGGATTTCTCCCGGTAAATTGCCCTGTTTTTTCTACTTTTGGTCTATTATGCCCCGCATCCTCCGTATTCATAACAGGCTCGTCATCGGAGGTCCCTTGCTCAATGCATCCTATCTCACCAAATATATGCCCGCTGAGTTTGAAACAAAGCTGGTGGTGGGTCAAAAGGAAGATCATGAAAAGGATGGCAGCTTCCTGACAAAACAATTGGGCATTGAGCCGGAATTTATCCCGGAAATGGGTCGCGAACTGAACCCGCTTAATGATTATAAAGCCTATCGCAAGCTGAAAAAGATCATCGCGGAGTTTCAACCCGATATTGTGCATACGCATGCCGCAAAGCCAGGGCTCCTGGGCCGTATGGCGGCGCATGCAATGAAAGTGCCGGTGGTGGTGCATACATTCCACGGGCATGTATTCCATTCCTACTTCAATAAATTCAAAACAGGCCTGGTTATTCAAACCGAACGATTCCTGGCCAAACGATCCGATGGTATCGTTGCGATTAGTGAATTGCAGAAAAAAGAACTGGCCGGACAATTCCGGATTGCTAAACCTGAAAAATTCAGGGTCATTCCACTGGGACTGGATCTCGATAAATTTCGCGAAAGCGGGCCCGAAAAACGAACCTCTTTCCGCAATGAATTTTCAATTGCGGATGATGAAGTGGTGATTGCCATCATCGGTCGATTGGTACCGATAAAAAATCATTCACTTTTTTTACGGGGCATCGCCCATGTATTAAAACATACCAATAAAAAAGTAAGAGCTGTAATTGTAGGCGATGGTGATATGCGCCCTGCCCTGGAAGCAGAAGCGACGGCGCTGGGTCTTTCATTTTCCACGGAAAAAGATAGCAGCCACCGGCAGCCGCTAATCTTTACCTCCTGGCGAAGCGATATCGACCGCATTGTGGCGGGTTCAGACATTATTGCGCTCACCTCATTTAATGAAGGAACACCTGTAAGCCTTATTGAGGCACAGGCCGCAGGTAAACCTGTGGTATCTACCCGCGTAGGAGGAATTGGCGATATTCTTATTGAAAATCAAACCGCTCTTTTGTCAGACGTAGACGATGCCAACGGTTTTTTCGCTAATTTGTTGAAAGTGGTGGAAGATCCTGCGCTTCGCCACCAAATGGGTGCGTTGGGCACCGGGCTGGTAATTGAAAAGTACAGTTACCAGCGACTAATGACCGATATGGCTGCTTTTTATTACGAACTGCTGCAAAAGAAAAGGAAGTAATTATGCCACTCTTTCGTAAAAAAGCATCTGCTGCTACACCTACAGAGCTGTTTCAGCAACTCCGCGTTGATATGCACTCCCACCTGCTGCCAGGAATTGATGACGGCTCTCCCGACCTGGATACATCGCTACAGCTGATCCGGGGTTTAAAAAACCTTGGCTTTTCCAAACTGATCACCACTCCGCATATTTTTTCTGATATGTATCCCAACACGAGGCAGGGTATATTGGAAAAGCTGGCGCTGGTACAACAGGCTGTTGCCGCTGAAAACCTGGATATTGAAATACAGGCTGCCGCCGAATATTTCCTGGATGAACATGTGGAACAACTGCTGGCAAAGAACGAACCGTTGCTGACCATCAGCGGAAAAATGGTGTTGGTTGAATTTTCAATGGCCTACCCGCCCCACAGCCTGAAAAACATTCTCTTCGAGATGCAAATGCAGGGGTACCAACCTATCATCGCCCACCCGGAGCGGTATATCTACCTGGAACGGGAAAAGCCGTTCTACGATGAACTGAAAGACCTCGGCTGCCTCTTCCAGCTAAATATTCTTTCACTGTCAGGACATTATGGCAAATCCAGTTTGGAGCTGGCACAGTATCTTATAAAGAAGGGATACTATGACCTGGCCGGGACTGACCTGCACCAGGTGAGACACCTGGAGTCGCTTAAAAATCAATCAATTACGAATTATCTCGAAAAATTGCTCCAGTCCGGTAAGCTCCGGAATCCCCAATTGTAATTTTTGTTTAACTTTGTGGTGTTGAAAGTTAAACTATTTTTCTGGTAACTTGTTGTTATTGTATGAACGCTTTTACCATCAAGGATTTGGAGAATCTCTCCGGGATCAAGGCCCATACTATCCGGATTTGGGAGCAGCGCTACGGTTTTTTAAAGCCCCAGCGAACGGAGACGAATATCCGTTATTATAGTAATGATGAGCTAAAAACCGTACTCAACGTAGCTTTGCTGAATAAATACGGGTTCAAGATCTCCCATATCAGCCGTATGCAGCCGGAAGAGATTACCGACCGTTTGCTTTCACTGACCGACCTGAAAGCTACGCAGGAGCGGTTGGTAAATGAGTTGATCAAGAGTATGGTGGACATGGATATGTTGCGTTTTGAGAAGTTGCTCAACGATCATATTATCCTGCGGGGAATTGAGCGTACCGTGTTGCAGATCATCTTTCCTTTCCTGGAGAAGATTGGGATCTTGTGGCAGACCGGCCATATCAACCCGGCGCAGGAGCACCTGGTGTCCAATTTGGTACGACAAAAATTGATTGTCGGGATAGAAACGGCTACGCCGGTTCGAAAAATAGATCGCAAAATTCTCCTGTTCCTGCCGGAAGGGGAGTACCATGAACTCGGGCTGCTGTTTATCTATTACCTGTTGAAGATCCGCGGAGCGGAAACGATTTACCTGGGTGCAAATGTCCCAATTGCAGATGTGGAACATGTTGTCAGGTTGAAAAAACCAGATTTGGCATTCCTTCATATTACAGGAACTGCGCAATCGTTCAACTTCGACCGTTTCCTGCAATCGCTGCCCGTCCGGCTTGACGGTCTAACTTGCATAGTATCAGGACGTTTGACACAGACTTATAAAAAAGCAACACCCCCGTCGGTGCAGTTCAAGCATAACCTGGGTGAAGTGATGGATTTCCTGGCAACGCTTGGTTAAAACACGGCAGGTTTTTTGCGGCTTAAGGTAG
Organism: Bacteroidota bacterium; assembly: GCA_048498035.1. Classification (GTDB taxonomy): domain Bacteria; phylum Bacteroidota; class Bacteroidia; order Chitinophagales; family Chitinophagaceae; genus CADEDV01. The sequence continues at coordinate 187,112 of JBEHYT010000001.1, forward strand.
AATGTTTAATTTTAAAGATCAAAACTTAAACAAAATGGCTAATTCGGATTTCAACGACATGCTGTTGACCAACGCCGACTTTCTCAAGCCTTTTGCCATCAACCTGACAAGAGATACTGAAGCGGCTAATGACCTGTATCAGGAGACTTTGTATAAAGCCTTAGCGAACCAGGAGAAGTATAATACCGGTACCAACATCAAAGCGTGGTTGTTCACAATCATGCGCAACATCTTTATTAACAACTATCGGAGAAAAGCGAAGCAGAAAACGATTTTTGACAACACGCCCAATGAGTTCCTGCTGAACAAGCAGGCCACGGTGGTTAATTCTGCCGAATCGGAATTGCGGGTGAAGGAGATCAATACTGCGATCCGGCAGTTGCCGGAGATTTTCAAGACTCCGTTTATGTTGTATTTTGACGGCTATAAGTATAATGAAATAGCCGAGGTGTTAAATGAGCCGTTGGGTACAATTAAGAGTCGCATTCACTTCGCCAGGAAATTGTTGAAGGAGCAGATCAGCCGGTTTTAAGGCTGCAGCAATAAGAGAACTGCCGGAGGGTGGGTAAGACGGATATTGGTTTGGTTGAATCGATCGCGTCTTGTTCGCTTCCGGCATTTTTATGTATATACAAACCATGACTAAACGAAAGGTTACGATCATCGGCAGTGGTTTTGCCGGACTTGCGGCAGCCAGCTTTATGGCAAAGCAGGGATGGGAAGTGCATGTATTTGAAAAAAATGCAGGTCCCGGCGGGCGCGCACGCCAGTTAAAAGCCGATGGTTTTACGTTCGATATGGGGCCCAGTTTTTACTGGATGCCGGATGTGTTTGAACGTTTCTTTGCACAATTCGGCAAAAGCGTAACTGATTACTATCAACTCCATCGCCTGGATCCTTCCTACCGGGTATACTGGGAACAGGGCTATACGGATCTTCCGGCCGACTTTTCCGCATTGCGGCAGCTTTTTGAATCTATTGAACCAGGCGCCGGTCAGCAACTGGATGCATACCTGCGGGGGGCTGCTTATAAATATGAAGTGGGGATGAACCGCCTGGTGTACAAACCCGGTAGGTCCCTGTTGGAGTTTATGGATTGGGCTACTATCTCCGGCGTGTTGCGGCTGGATGTATTTACTTCTATCCACCGGCATATCCGTCATTATTTCAAACATCCGCACCTGCGCCAGATCATGGAATTTCCCGTGTTGTTTCTCGGCGCGCTTCCTAAAGACACGCCTGCGCTGTACAGCCTGATGAACTACGCCGATATAAAAGGCGGCACCTGGTATCCCCAGGGCGGGATGTATTCCGTGGTGGAAGCCATGACAACGCTGGCCATGGAATTGGGCGTTCAATTTCACTTCAACGATCCTGTTGCATCTATCCGGGTTGATAACAAAAAAGCAACCGGCGTGCTATCGGCCTCCGGTCTGCACCAGTCGGACGCGGTGATCAGCGGCGCTGATTATCATTTTACCGAAATGCAATTGCTCTCACCTGCATTGCGTTCCTATTCTGAAAAGTATTGGGATACGCGTGTAATGGCGCCCTCCTGTTTGCTATACTATGTAGGATTGAACAGGAAGATGAAAAACGCCACACACCATGCGTTATTCTTTGATGTGCCTTTCGAAAAGCATGGCGAGGAAATTTACAGTAATCCGCAATGGCCGTCTGAACCGTTGTTTTATCTCAGCGTGGCATCTGTTACCGATCCCGGTGTAGCACCGCCCGGCGGGGAAAACCTTGTTTTCCTGGTGCCGGTTGCTTCGGGCCTGGAAGGAGATACTGAAGCGCTGCGCGATGCTTATTTTGAAAAAATATTGCTGAGGCTGGAAAAGATTACCGGTGAAAAAATCCGGGATGCCATTGTATTCAAAAAATCCTATTCGGTACGTGATTTCGTAAATGATTATAACTCCTTCCGGGGGAATGCATACGGCCTTGCTAATACACTGCGCCAAACCGCCATTTTCCGGCCGGCCTGTGTGAGCAGGAAGGTTCGCAACCTGTTTTATACCGGTCAGCTAACCGTTCCGGGGCCTGGTGTTCCACCTTCGTTGATCAGTGGGGAGGTAGTTGCTAAACAAGTTGTAAAGACATTTAAATAAAGTCTTATTTTTCATTTATGCTTCAATTGTTTCATACCGCAAGCGAGGAATGCAGCCGGGTTGTAACCGAGCGATACAGTACATCGTTTTCATCGGCCATTCGTTTATTGCATCGCGATTTGCGAAAGCCAATTTTTAATATCTATGGCTTTGTGCGTTTTGCAGATGAAATTGTGGACACCTTTCATGATTTTGAAAAAAAGGAGCTGTTGGCTGATTTTCGGGAAGAAACCTATGCGGCCATTCAACGCGGGATCAGCCTGAACCCGATCCTGAATAGTTTCCAGCAAACCGTGAACGGGTATGGGATCGACCGTGAGTTGATTGAAGCATTTTTTCACAGCATGGAAATGGATCTTGATAAACACGCCTATAGCTGTGAAGAATACAGGGAATACATTTACGGCTCCGCCGAAGTAGTAGGTCTTATGTGCCTGTATGTATTTTGTGAAGGGAATAGAAAATTATACGCCGAACTAAAAGAGCCGGCCAGGGCATTAGGTGCAGCATTTCAGAAAGTTAACTTTCTCCGCGATATCCGCGCTGACTATAATGGCCTCTCCCGTATTTATTTCCCCGGCTGCGATTTCAATAATTTTAACCGGGAGGATAAAATTGGTATTGAACAGGATATTCTACGGGATTTTAGACAAGCCTACCAGGGTATTCTCCGCCTCCCGGTCAAAGCCCGGTTTGGTGTATACGTGGCCTATAAGTATTACAGGTCGCTCTTTAATAAGATCCGGAAACTGCAACCGCAACGGGTGCTGGAAAAACGTGTCCGGATTCCCAATTATCGAAAAGCGATGATTATTTTTCGGGCAGGTCTTGCAAATCAACTTCGTCTTATTTAAAAATCAGCAATGGTAGAAGAGGTAGTACTGGTTGATCAGCACGACAATCCTGTTGGTACAATGGAAAAAATGGAGGCGCATAAAAAAGGGCTTCTTCATCGTGCGTTCAGCGTATTTCTTTTTAATAGCGAAGGTGAAATGTTGTTGCAACAGCGTGCTGCGGATAAATATCATAGCGCGGGCTTGTGGACCAATGCATGTTGCAGTCATCCCCGTCCCGGGGAAACGATTGAAGCAGCTGCGCGGCGCAGGTTGATAGAGGAAATGGGAATTAGCGCTGCCGTGCAACCTCTATTTCAGTTTGTTTATGAGGCGTCGTTTGATAACGGGCTGCGGGAACATGAGTACGATCATGTATTGGTGGGTACCATAAATGGTGCTGTTCCCTTTAACCCGGACGAAGTGGCGGCCGTTCAATATGCATCGATGAATGAGCTCCAGGCCCGGCTTCACCGGGAACCGGATCAGTTTACCGCATGGTTTCGCCTGGCATTTCCGAGTATGCAGCAATGGTGGCAAAGCCATTTCCCCAACCAGGCCGATAAATTTGTAACTTTGTAGTAATGGAGGCGTTGTATTATATAGCCGTGCTGGCACTGACGTTTGTGGTGATGGAAGGCATTACGTGGCTTACCCATAAATTTGTGATGCACGGATTTCTCTGGTATCTCCATAAGGACCATCACCAGGTGCAGCCCGGATTTTTTGAAAAAAACGATGCCTTCTTTATCATCTTTGCGATCCCCAGCATGTTGCTCATTTATTTCGGCACATTTAATCACGTGTGGTGGATGCAGGCGATCGGGTTTGGCATCATGGCCTATGGATTTGCTTACTTCCTGGTACATGATGTTATCATTCATCAACGCATCAAATGGTTTACACGCAGCAACAATACCTATGTAAGGGCTATTCGCTGGGCGCATAAAATGCATCACAAGCACCTGGAACGTTTTCATGGAGAGAGTTTCGGTATGCTGTATGTTGGAAAAAAATATTGGGACAAGATCCGGCGCGACCGCCAACTGATGCGCAACCGGAAAGTGGAGTATGCGCCGGAGATCGACACCGAATAATCACGCGTTCACATTTTCAACTGATTTTTGCCTCCACAATCTTCATACGATTATATTATTACCGGCATGGGTTGTGCCGGTCTTAGCCTTGCTATTCACCTCGCCCGTTCCGGGCAGTTTTCAGACAAACGCATACTGCTGGTAGATCGCGAAGAAAAAAATCGTAATGATCGTACCTGGTGCTTCTGGGAAACAGGCGCCGGTCCGTTTGAAGATATTGTTTTTCAAAGTTGGGAAAAGGCCTGGGTACGCGATGAAGCGTGGGAGCGATGCCTGGAACTGGTGCCTTACCGCTACAAGATGATCCGCGGTATCGATTTTTACAACTATTGTCTTGAGCAGTTCCAGGCACATTCCAACATAACCCTTCTCCAGGCTAATGTAGACGGGGTTGTTGATGATGGGGAAACTGCAACTGTACATACCAGTGCGGGACCATTTACCGCGACCGTTGTTTTCAATAGTATTCTTTTTGAAAAGCCTGTGTTGAAGAAAAAGCAGCATTTCCTGTTGCAGCATTTCCGCGGCTGGGTAATAGAAACCGAAGACCCCAGGTTTGATCCTGCCATTGCCACGCTAATGGATTTCAGGGTAAGCCAGCACGCCGGTACCACATTTGTATATGTAATGCCGTTTACAGAGCGAAAGGCCCTGGTGGAATATACACTTTTCACTGCGGCGCGGTTGCAGCCCGAAGAATATGAAAAGGGCCTGCGGGATTATATTCATCAGCAAATAGGAACAGCCGCATTTACGGTGCTGGACGAAGAAGATGGTGTTATTCCTATGACTGACTACCGGTTTCCAAAAGGCACCCCCCGCGTGGTACAGATTGGGACAGCCGGCGGACAAACAAAAGCGTCAAGTGGCTACACATTCCGCTTTATTCAAAAACATAGTGCTGCTATTGTTGGGCAACTGCTTGCCGGCAAAACGCCGTTGCTGTCATCGGCAGCGGGAAGGTTTCATTTTTATGATCGTGTGTTGCTGGATATCCTGGGCAGAAATACATTTCCCGGGCACCGGATCTTTTCAACGCTGTTTAAAAAAAATGAACCTCAGCGAGTGCTGAGGTTCCTGGATAATGAAAGTTCGTTGGGTGAGGAGTTGAAGCTGATCAGTTCGCTTCCTGCCGGACCGTTTGCAGCTGCGGCCTTGCGAACGCTTTGATCAATCATCAGGATCCATCTGCATAAATTCCCGTTTCACTGCTTTAAGCATGCTGAATAATTGTGCCACCTGTATCAGCAGCATTACCGCAAGCGCCAGCAATACAAACCAGGGCAGGTGTATTTTTTCGTCTTTGATATCATAGAAATAACCCACCACGTTAGCGCCAAGCGCGATACCCACCAGCAGGAATGATAAGAGTGAGTAAATGGTTTTTAGAAACATGATCCGCATGGTGGAATAACCGATCTTGAAATTTTCAAGAATGGCTGCCGGAATGATCAGTACCAGCATAATCCAACTCCAGTTGCTGCCAAACCATTGATTGCTCAATGTTAAGTTCAGCATCAATACGAGAACAATAGAAAGTAGCCCCCAGGGGAACAGGAGGAATGATGAAGGTTTTGCCTGGTGTACCATTGGCGTTGGTTTTGGTATCATCGAAAATAATGCAATTTCCGGAAACCGCGACCAGCGTTCCGATCTCACCCCTGCACTTCCTGACCCTGCACTCCGGTCCTGCACTCCAGCCCTGCACTCCGGTGCTGCACTCCAGCCCTGCACTCCGGTGCTGCCTCCGGCCCTGCACTCCGGTCCTGCACTCCAGCCCTGCACTCGGGTGCTGCCTCCGGCCCTGCACTCCAGCCCTGCACTTAAGTGCAGGGTTAGTTAGTTAGAAGTGAAACTCACCATCCACAACACGCCAAACCGGTCGCGGCACATCCCAAAATAGGCACCCCAAAACATTTTTTGCATGGCCAGGGTGGTTGTTCCGCCGTCTGACAAACCCGCAAAAAACCGGTCGGCCTGCTCTTCGCTGTCTGTTTCAATGGCGATATGCATGTTGTTGCCAACGGTGATGGTTTGTCCCATGGATTCAAGTAAATCCGTACCCATCAGAACGCTGGCTTTGCTGATAGGAAGTGCCATGTGCATGATCTTGTTGCGTTCTGCTTCCGGCAGTTGAGGTCCATGTGGAGTATCACTGTAGCGCTGGATATTGATAAATTCACCACCGAAGACGGACTTGTAGTGGTTAAATGCTTCCTCGGTGTTGCCCGGGAAGTTGAGATAGGGATTCATTTCTGGCATAACGATAGTTTTTGTTTTTGACAAATTGCCATTGGCAACGTTCCCCACAAAAATAGATGGGTAGTGCTAAAAGCCAGGGGGTTGAATGCGGCAATTCCAGGGCCTTGTTGCGACAGGCGATGCTAATCCTCCATGTATCCCAACTTCTTCAGCCGCGCAACGATAAGTCCGCGCGTTCGCCCAAAGCTGCCGGCAATCTCTGCCACCGAAGCTCCTGCCAGGTATAATTCCACCAGTTCGCGGTCCAGTTCTTTTGACCATGGTTGCAGGGAGCTTCCGGGTCTTTTGTAACGACCGGCCGACTCTTTTTGCGCGCTGTTCTTTTTCGTCCTCAGCTGCCGGAGAAATGGTGATTCCGCAGGCGGTGGCTCCGGACGTTTTTCAATAACAATATGCGGAGAATCCGGAACGTCTTCCGGTACCAGCGCTTCAGGGATATGCAGCACCTTGCGGGCGCGCGTTACCGCTACATAAAGCAGGTTGATCTCTTCCGTCCATTTTTTTTGATCAAGCGAGAGCTTGTTCTTCTTTGCGTCTGCTATGGCCCGGTCAAGCTTGGGGGCTGTAATAAAATCATTCACCAGGTGCACCACATCATATTCCATTCCCTTGGCCCGGTGTACCGTGGAAAAGATCATCTGCGCTTTTTCCCGTTCTTCATCGCCCGTGTGCAATGCCTTCAAAGATTTCAATAAGCCGGGAATCTCGTTGCCATATTCTTTTACAATTTCCAGCATCATTCCCAACTGCACGTCTTCCGTTTTCTCAATATACTCTTCCAACGCGTCCACGGTTTGCATAGACCGGATCAGTTTGTCGCGCACACGATCATGCTGGCTATTGTACAGGTTCAGTACATCATACAGCGAAGCGCCTTCATCTGCATAGGTGTAGGAATGAATATTTCCTTCAAAATAAATATGCTTTAGCTTCCGGTTTTCTGTCATACTCGTAATGGCATTCAGCAATAAACCCAGGTTGGTGCGTGCCAGGGTTGCCCGTGTTTTTTCCTGCTGGAGTTTTCCATCGCCGGTGATGTTGATACCATCGAAGCCACCGATCTTTTCTTTAAGTTCAAGCGTTTTAACCGCTAATGCCGCCAGTGCCGGCGGGAAACGGAAACTGGTAGAAAGGCGAAAGAGTGGGAAACTGGCTTTTTCAAGTGAATTAACGGCATGCCGCCAGGAGTAGATTTGCTGGTGCGTGTCCCCAACAATTACTTTTGTTGCCTGCTGGCGCAAAAATACATCCAGCATGGCAGGGGATGCATCCTGGCCTTCATCAAAGAGAATATAATCGTAACGAAGCACAGGTTGTGAAAGTTGAAATTTCTTCAGGTAAAAGTCGTGGATGATCTCAATTTCACCTTTATCCATCTGGCTAAGCAATAGGCGCGTGCCGTATTCAATTTGCCGGTAAAATGATTTAACAAAGGTCCTGGCTTTTTCGTCCTGGATCGTATCCAGGTAGTTGAGATCCTGTACTTTTCTGCAATCGCTGTTACAGAAATAGGTGATGAATTTGCTGATATGATTGGCCAGTATAAATTCAGTATGCAGTTCACCGTTTCCCTGGAGGCTGAGCAGTTCAGCAATTTCGTGCGTTTTATAGCCGTTGGTTTTCACCGTATAGCGGTTATCCCTGAGTATGGAGCGGTAGGCAAGGGAATGCGCTGTTTCCACCACTACATTCGTCAATCCCCTGTCTGCAAATTTCCGGATCGCTTCCAGTTTTACAGATTTATTAAAAGCGAGATAGAGAATCTTTGAACCTGCCGGCCGCGTGGCTGCATATTCCACAAGTGTGGTCGTTTTACCGGAGCCCGCAACGGCGTTGATCCTGATATTACCCTGCGAATGAATAATGGCAAGCTGTTCTTCTGTCCATTTGTTTTTAGCTGGTACCGTCATGTTCACTTTCGTCAATCCCATACAACGTTTTGTAGAAACTCAAATTAAAGTAGCGGGAACGCGAAGGTAGGAGGAAATGGGAGAAATGGCTGGATTGCCAGGCAGGAATGAGGACAATGAAAGATGTGTTTTTTCCCCTGCTTTGGTCGCAAATACACCCGTTTTCAACCGGTAATGTAGGCTATGTTTGTGGTCTAAATCAGTAAATCATGAAAAAGATAACGCCGTTTCTCTGGTTTGATGGTAAAGCAGAAGAAGCTATGAACTTTTATACATCGATTTTTAAAAATTCAAAAAAAGGATCTATATCCTATTATGGAGATAATGCGCCTCTTCCCAGGGGAACAGTGCTAACTGCCATTTTTGAATTGGATGGGCAGGAATTTGTGGCGCTTAATGCAGGTCCGCAATTTCAGTTTACGCCAGCTATTTCTTTTTCTATCAATTGTGATTCAGATACACAGGAGGAAATCGATTATTACTGGAATGCATTGACGGCTGATGGAGGAGAAGAACAGCCCTGTGGTTGGTTGAAGGATAAATTTGGCCTTAGCTGGCAGGTTACCCCGCCCATGTTATCCAGGGCAATAACAGATAAAGATTCTGCCCGCGCCGCCCGTGCCATGAGTGCTATGATGCAAATGAAAAAGATCATCATCGCAGATATTGAAGCGGCGTTGAAAGGATAAGGCTATTATTGCTCTATTTCAACCTGGTATTTGTGTAACAGGCCCGGTAATCCCTGCAGGGAAAACCGGGCTTTTTTAAGCTGGTTTGTTTCGGGGTCAATGCTAAAGTGAAATGCAGTGGCGAGGTTGGCAGCCTCCAGGTTGGTGTCTGCAAACTGGGCTTTGTCAAGATCGCAATGATCGAAAAAGGCAGCACTGCAATCTGCTTCTGTAAAATCCGCTTCCCGCAAGCTACAGTTTCGAAAAATTGTCTTCTTCAGTTTACAGCGATAAAATACACAGAGGTCGAGACTGCTGTTTTCAAAATACACTTCAAAAAGAAAAGGGTCGCAATCGTCAAACCGGAGACCCATCAGTTTGCAATTGATAAATTTTACATTCTTAAACGCAGTTTTTCCAAGAAATGCGGTAGAAAGATTGCATTCGGTAAACCTGCAATCCATGAAATGGATACCAGAGAGATTGCTGTTGGAAAAATTGCATTGGTCAAAATCGCAGTTATCGTATTCCCCGGGAGGGAGTGGTTGGCCGGTATAATCTTTTTTCTTCAGCGCTATATCCTGGAAATAATTTTTCGACATGATCCTTGCAATTATGGTTGGGGAGTATATTGTAAATAAATGGCGCCGTTGTCAAATACCCGGTGATTCTTCAGGCTAAAGTGCAGCGGTTTTTTGATGTTGTGAAAAATGGGCGTACCGTTTCCCAATGCCACCGGGTCCAAAAAAATGCCGTATTCATCAACAAGGTTCTCATCTGCAAGCTGGGTTACAATACTGCCGCTGCCCAGCACGGTCATGTTTTTATCGCCCTGTTTCAATTTGCGGATCTCTTCAATAAGATTGTCGCTGATGATGCGTGTACCCTGCCAGTTGACGGTTTTGAGTGTGGTTGAAAAAACGATCTTTTCGGCGGCATTCATGCCTGCGGCTACGCCCGGCATACTTTCGGCGGCGGCTGGCGTGGGCCAGAAGGCGGCCATCATTTCATAGGTCTTTCTGCCAAACAGCAGCATGTTTCCGCCCTGCGCGTTGTTGCTTGAAAATTCGGTTTCCTGCGGTCCGCCGTGCTGGTGCCAGCTGATGCCGTTGGCAGCATCTTTAAAAAAGCCATTCAGGCTGATAAAATTAAAAATGGAAAGGGTTGCCATAATGTATCAAATTAAAATTTACTCCCGCGAACAGGGACAAAAATAGTCAGAGAATAAGCACGATGGTGCCGGCAATGATAAGTGCGGCGCCAATCGCGGTTTTTAGCGGCAGCGTTTCACCCAGGAAAATAACAGAAAGGATGATGGCGATGGCAACACTTAGTTTGTCTACCGGCGCCACCTGTGAAACTTTTCCCATTTGTAATGCTTTGAAATAAAAGATCCAGGAAAGACCGGTTGCCAGTCCTGAAAGCCCGAGGAAAATCAGGTTGTGGCGGGTGAGTGAATGAATGCTGGCGGTGCCCCCGCGAAACAATGCGATTGCCCATGCCACTACCAGTATTACGATGGTCCGCAAGGCAGTTGCAAGATCGGTATCAACATTTTTGATACCTATTTTGGCAAAAATGGCGGTAAGGGCTGCAAAAAGTGCTGATAATAAAGCAAATAGCCACCACATAACAGTCTTTTGCTAAAGATACCAAATAGCTGTGATTATGTAAATGCGGGCTGTTGCGCATCTTAATAAGATATGGCTATATTTAGCAACCACAAATCAACAATATGAAAATGAGGCTTCTCCAGGTATTTTGTTTGTTCTTCGTTGCCAGTGGCGTTTATGCCCAGGCCGACAGTTTAAGCAACAAAGATGTGCAACAACTGGTCGACAACATCAAATTAAACGAGGATACGTTAATAGCCGAGCAGGGGCCTACTGCTTGTGATTGTATTGATTCCGTTAGAAAGATAGTAACGGAAAAAAAAGAGCAGCTGAAGGCCTTTTCAAAATGTATCACGGAGAGTGCCCGATCTGTTGAAATGCTAGCAACAATGATGTCGGCATTGCAAAACAAGGGCGGCAAAAAAGAAGTCAATATAAATATCGACGTCAACAGCAACGGCGGTAAATATTATTACATGATGGAGCGCTGGTTGATGACCAACTGCGCGATTCTCCGCAGTTCGGTTTCGTCTGATGATGATTTACATGAAAAATCCATGTCGGAGAACCAGGCGGCACTGGATCAATATTATAAAGGCATCGAATATCTGAAAAAGGAAGACTATGAAACCGCGCTGCCGTATTTTAAAAAGGCGGTTGAAATTGATCCTGAATTTGTGTTTGCGCTGGATGACCTGGCGGTTTGCTATCGCAGATTGAACAAGTTTGCCCAGGCCGAGCAGTATTACAAGGCTTCGCTGAAGGTGGACCCGATGGGGCATATGGCGCTCCAAAATCTTCCGGTTGTATATACGCTACAGGAAAAGCTGGATGAGGCCATCCAGGCCTATCTTGATCTATTGAAAGCTTATCCGGGGGATCCCGAAGTGTATTATGGTATTGGTACCATTTATCTTAACGGGAAAAAAGATCCTGAAGCGGCCCTGGATTACCTGTGTAAAGCTTATGTGATTTATGTGAATGAAAAATCGCCCTACCGGTCGGATGCAGAAAAGCTGATCTCCTTTATTTACCAGGATATGAAAAAAAACGGTAAGGAAGCGAAGTTTGACCAGATACTAAAGGATAATAATATTAACACCACCGATGATTGACGGCTAGTCTTTCTTTTTTCCCGGTTTGAACGTCCGCATCGTCCGTTGTAATTTTTGAATGGTGCGATGCAGGTCACGCTGGTGTTTTTGCACCAGTTTTTGTGTGCCTGCTGCCGCCTCATCGAAATAGAAATTGGCTTTGGCGATGTGTTCGTTAAACAACGCCGCCTGCTCATCGAGGCGCTTCAGTAGTTCCCAAAGTGATTCTTTTTTTGCCATCAGGCAATTGCTGCAAAATCCAGGCCATCGCGGATGTCAGGATGGTAGCCAGGATAGAATGCGTTCGGTAATTTCAGCTGTTGTTCCTTCCTGTGCCTCACCGGCACGCAGCCCGGCGTATAGTGCAATAAAATCGGTAAGGTCATGTTCGGATGCATAAGTCCGAACGGGTTTTGTGAGGGCATTCATCAATGTGTAATCAGGAAAGACCTGCAAACGTAGTTGCGCCCATTCTGCAAATCGGTTGCGTATTGCGCGGGACCATCTGCCGGTAAATGCACGGGTGATGATGGTGGCATCTTCGTTACAAGACAACACTGCTTTTTTATAGCCGGGCGCTGCGGCACTTTCCTGTGCTGTAAGAAAGAGGCTTCCTATTTGAACGGCTTCTGCTCCTGCGGCAAATGTTTCGCGGGTGGTTGTTGCGTTACTGATCCCGCCGGCGCCAATTATTGGTAATTGCAGCGCGTGATGCAAGGATGCAACCAGCGCCAGTGTATTTACCTGTGGCAATGTTCCTTCCTGGAAACTGCCACGGTGACCGCCGGCTTCAATGCCCTGCGCGCAAATAACATCCACGCCTGCATCGCGAAGCGCGAAGCCTTCTTCCAGGCTGGTGGCTGTTCCAATAAGTATAACACCGCGTTGTTTCAGCTCACGCATCATTGCATCGGGAAGAATGCCAAATGTAAAACTGACAACCGGGATCGCTTCTTCAATAAGCAGTTCCAGTTGGTCTTCGGCACTGTAGAAAGTAAAATCTTCCGGTTGGCGGGCGGTAAATGGAATATTGTAGTCTTTGCAGAACTGTTGCAGCAGTTTTTGGGTGGTATCCAATACCCGGTCATCCACCTCGCTGGGCACATCGTGTGCAAACAGGTTTACTGCAAAAGGCTTCGTGGTTTTCATGGTGGTGGCGCGGATAAGGGTAGAAGCCTCTTCTGGCGCAAGTCCGCCAATGGGCAATGATCCCAATGCGCCAAGGTTGGACACGGCTGCAACCATATCAGGGGTGGTAACTCCAAGCATAGGCGCCTGGATAAGGGGATGTTTGATCCCCAGTAGTTCGGTAAGCATACTGTAAATTAGAAAGAAAAGGCCTCAATATTTATTCCAATTTCTGAAACCCTGCTATTTAAGGATCAAAACGGGCACCCGGGCATGGCGATAGATGGCCTGGGAGAGGCTTTTGTGGGTAAGGGCGTAGAGAAAACTGTAGCTTCCGGGCAATGCGATCAACAGGTCTGGTTGGCGCTCTGCTGAAAAATCAAGGATGCCTGCAATCGTATCCGCGTTATTGCTTTGAAACAGTTCGTGATCATAACCCTCCAGGTGTTCATGTACCTGCGCTTCGGTAACGCCGTGTGCGGGATCATTTGTTGCCACGTTTAATACGAGCAGTTTTGCATCCGCAAGGCGGGGATTATTCCGGATACGATCCAGTTTCTGCAAGGTATTTATCTTACCAAGATCAATTGGTACCAGGACGGTACGGATGGGAACTGGTTGCGCATTTGCGGGAATTTGCAGCAGCTTTACAGGACTTACCTTGGCCAGCGCGATGGCCTGGTCAGATACCGTGCTGGTGTAGTCGGCATGACCCTGGATGCTGCCAATGGCTACAAGTTCAATGTCTGCATGGGTGCGTAACATTTCCAGCACGCCGCGAAGAAGACGTTGTTCGGTAAATTCTGCCTCAATTTGGATGCCGGATGGAGCTGCCTGTTGCAATTCTGTGCAAAATTGTCGCAGTTCACTTTCCTGTTTCTCCCGTTCTGCATTCATGGTTTCGGCGTCAACCAGGGAGTAGTCGGCCGCTGCCGCGATATATTCAAATGCGGAAGACCCAATGGTTCGGAACAGCAGGATGCGGTCATAGTGAAATTGCTGCGCCCATCCGATGGCAAAATAAGCTGCATTACGGGTAGCGGGCGAAAGATCAACGGGTATGAGTATGGTGCGCATAATAAGATGTTTTGAAGAAAAAAATCAGGGTTGCAGGTTGGCAGTCATCTTTTTTACCAGTTGGAGCGATGCTTCCAGTTCTTCCGGTTGCAGGTTGCCGGCGGCTTCGCGGTATACATCCAGCACCAGCGGAAAGATTGTTTTCCGAACATGTTTTCCTTTCTCTGTGAGAAAAATATGCCGGTTGCGCCGGTCATTTTCATTTTCGTTACGCGTCACCAACCCGCGTTTTACCAGGCTGTTGATGAGGTAGGTCATGCTGGATTTGTCTTTACTCACCGTATCCGCAATTTCCTGTTGGGTAATTCCATCCCTGCGCCACAGCAGGCCAATGATTTCCAGTAACTCAAAGGAAAGATCCAGGCCGCTGGCGGAAATAGAGGATTGAATGCGCTGTCGCACCAGGCTGCGGAGTTCTGTAAACGCCCGGGAAAATTCAAGCGCGCGTTCTGCTATTAATTCTGCCGGCATACACAAGCTGTTTATTATGAAAATAGAAAGATACCCGGTAAATCGATCTAAAGTTACAATTAATTAGTTTGATTTCAAACTAATTTTTATATCTTTGTTTTGCAACACCCTGCTACCTGGCTGCACTTTCTAAACTGTGCATTATGGAAGAACAATCCCTTGTGGAATATGGCGCCCGCCGGGTTATTATTACTATTACCGCCGTTGTTTGTGCTTTGTTGCAATTAATAGACACCACTATTGTCAATATTGCCTTACCAACGATGCAGGGAAACCTGGGCGCATCTCTTACCGAGATTACCTGGGTTATTACCGCCTACGCTATTGCCAATGTAGTGTTGATGCCCATGACCAGCTGGCTGAGCCAGCAGTTCGGGGGTCGTAATTATTTTGCGGCTTCCATCATGTTGTTTACGCTGGCATCCTGGCTTTGCGGAAATGCAGGTTCTATTGAAGAAATGATCCTTTTTCGTTTTATCCAGGGCATTGGTGGCGGTGCATTGCTGGTTACTTCCCAAACGATCATCACGGAAATATATCCGCCCGAAAAGCGCGCAATGGCGCAGGCGATCTATGTCCTGGGTGTAATTGTTGGCCCCACCATTGGCCCGGCGCTGGGAGGATATATCGTAGACCATTTTCACTGGTCGTATATTTTTTACATTAACATTCCCATTGGCATTATTGCTACCCTGCTCACACTGCAGTTTGTAAAAAGTCCGCGGTACACGTCCCGGTTGTCTGCGCGCCAGGTAGACTGGCTGGGGATAGCTTTGTTAATACTGGCTATCGGCTCACTGCAATTTGTGTTGGAAAAGGGGCAGGAAGAAGATTGGTTCGACAGTACGCTGATCATTATGCTATCTGTAACGAGCCTGTTCAGTTTTTTCTTTTTCATTTGGCGGGAGATGACTTATGCCCATCCCATTGTAAATCTTTCTGTACTTCGCAACCGCAATCTCTCCGTGGGATCGATCTTTTCTTTCGTACTGGGCCTCGGTTTGTTTGGTTCTACGTTTGTTATTCCTCTGTACACCCAAAGTATTATGGGCTGGACGGCACTGCAGGCGGGTCTTTTAATGGTGCCGAGCACCGTTTTTACCGCCATCATGATGCCATTTGTTGGGAAAATGCTGGAGCGAAAAGTTTCCACGCGGTTGCTGGTGAGCCTGGGGATGGCGTTGTTTTTTGTGTATTGCCTGCTTTCCTATAAAGTACTTACGCCCAATACAGGGAAGGAAGCCTTTTTTTGGGTATTAGTTATCCGTGGGGTTGGATTGGGACTGTTATCGATTCCCATTACAACGCTGGCGCTTTCCACGCTTCGCGGTGCGGAAATAGGGCAGGGCGCCGCGCTTTCAGGGATGATGCGTCAATTGGGCGGTTCATTTGGCGTAGCCATTATTTCAACGATGCTTACAAGAGATGTTCAGCATCATCGGAGTGACCTTGTTGATAAACTTTCTGTAATGAATCCAACCGTACAGCAGGCGGTGCACACGTATGCTTCCGGCTTCCAGGCAAAGGGATTGCCTTCCAATATTGCTTATAATGACGCGCTGAAACTGATGGATACGCAGGTAAACATACAGGCAACGGTGTTGTCTTATATGGATGTTTTTTTATGGGTGGGCGTTATGTTCCTGGTCTGTATTCCATTCGTCATCATCTTTGTTCGTGAATCACGGGTACAAACAACCGTAGCTCATCTTGGCGGGGAATAGCAGTTTCGCGCAGAATTAATACACCAACTTTGTCAAAAAACTACCTAAGAAAAAATACTTAGTCGGATGTGTTGGATTTGCTGCGCTCGTTCCTTTTTGTTTCTATAAATCAATTGATTGTGAAAGTTGTTGCGCCGATTGGCGGGCGCTCGTCACCGGGCAGGTGCGGCCACGGGTGTTTTTGCAAAAGAATTGATTTCTTTTTTTATTTGCATCAGTCTGTATCCTATTCATTGAAAAACCTAAATCTAATTTGTATGAAAAACCGCCATTTCGGTGGCTTACTCTTCTTTGTCCTGTTACAATCCACCTCCGTTTTTTCGCAATGTAGTTTTACTGTTACTGCCACTGTTACCAATGTAAAATGTTATAATGGCACCAATGGTTCCATCACCGCCAATGTTACGGGAGGAACCGGTCCCTTTCAATACCAGCTTGCTGAGGCCGGAGCGGGTGCCTGGCAGTTGGGAAACTCATTCCCGGCACTTGCAGCGGGTACCTACCCGGTGTCGGTAAAAGATGCATCTGGTTGTATCAAAACAATCTATGCTACCGTAACCCAGCCCACGGCGCTTACAATCGGGTATAGTGTGGTTGAGCCTACCTGTCCCGGAAGTTCCAATGGCAGCATCACGATTTCTCCGTCTGGCGGTACAGCGCCCTATGGGTACGCCTGGACCAAAGACGGAAGCGCGTATTCCAGTTCACAAAATCTTACTGGCATTTCAAAGGGCAGTTATTTTTTAACTCTCACAGACGCCGAAGGCTGCTCCACTTCTCCTATTGTAACCCAATATGTAAAAACAATTAACCTGTCTGGTTTTAATGAAGACGTTATTGCAGAGGGAACCAATGCGTCTGCCGGATCTCCTGCCACCACCAACCCACTTGACCAGGGCGCGAGTGGAAATGTGTTTTATGTTGCCGGGTATAGCAACACCTCGGGTACCTCGGGAAGCCATGGCGTGCCTGTATCAGGAACGTTCAACAGCCAGCAGGATGCAAGTCGCCCTTATAAATTTGCCAGCTATTCTGCCAATAACTCGTTATTACTGCGCTCCTCTTCTGATGCGTCTTATGGAGGCGCCACATCGGGTACGTTAACGTTTGCAAGTGAAAACCAGAGTCCGTATGCTACTTTGTATGTAATAGGAACTACCGGTAATGGTACTGGTACGGCCGACTACCAGGTTAATTTTGAAGATGGAAGCAGCTACACAGGTTCGCTCAATTTTCCCGACTGGTTCCTGGCACCTGCTACAGCTTCATTGATTCGCGCGATGGGCAGCCTCGACCGCGTGAGTCGGGCTTCACCTTATGGATTTACCGGCTCAACCGATTTTAACATCTGGGAAGCGCCTATTTCAATTCCAGGTGCCAGCCAGAATAAAGTGGTCACTTCTGTCAGCTTTTCCTGGGGCGGCGCCAGCAATGCAAGAATAAACCTGTTTGGAATTACCGGCTATACCTCCACCACTGCAGGGATACGCGTTAATAACGGTCCTGCAACTGCAGTTTCAAATGTCGCTATCACTGGTGATGCACCTGCTAACCAGTTTTGCAGCGGTCAGGCAGTAACATTTACCGCCGCATCGGTTAATAGTGGTTCAACGCCCACCTACCAATGGAAGCTCAATGGCTCGCCTGCAGGGACAAATAGTCCAACCTTTACCACATCCGGTCTCACTAACGGAAGCACTGTTCAGGTAACGATGACGGCGGGAGGAACAAATACCGCTTGTATTGCAGTGCCAACGGTGAATAGTAATACGATCGTAATGACGCAAGCCGCGAAAGTGGCAGCCGTCTCTATCTCGGGCAGCAATTCGGGCTGTGCCGGACAGGCTATGACCTTTACTGCTACACCCGTTAATGGCGGTTCGCCTTCTTATCAATGGCGGGTGAACGGCTCGCCGGCAGGAACCAACAGTCCAAGTTTCTCGTCTACATTATCCAGTGCCGATGTGGTATCTGTGGAGATGACAAGCAGTATTGGCTGTGCCAGCAACAACCCGGCTAGCAGCAATACCATCGCCGTTACTGTTTCGCCCGTGCTGGAACCATCGGTTACCATTTCGGCTACGCCGGCCGTGCATTTCTCCTCTACCGCGGTAGCTGCCGGTTCATCTCCTTCGTATCAATGGTATAAAAACGGCGCAGCAATCGGTGGTGCCACCAGTGCTACCTATAATACAGGATCCGCTACCGTAGGCGATGTGTATTCCCTGAAAATGACCTCCAACTATGCCTGTAAAACGGCGCCGTCGGCCATGAGTAATTACCTTACGGTCAACTTTGCGACGCTGCCCGTGGAGCTTGTTTATTTTACAGCATCCTATAGCAATCGAAAAGTGACCCTGCAATGGAAAACAGCCACCGAAGTGAACAACCGCCGGTTCCTGGTGCAGCGGCAATCAGCGGGCGGTGCGTGGGAAACGGTTGCAGAAGTTGCTGCATCGGGCGCATCATCCGGCTCTTTATATAGCGCCATAGATGTGCCAACTTCGGATGGAGTATACCAGTACAGGCTGGCGCAGCAGGATAACGACGGACGTATAACTTATAGTGAAACGAGGATCATTACGATCCGCGGATCAAAAATATGGACGATATCCGATCTCACCACGCAATGGCAAATCAACAGTACGCAATATGTGCGATACAGCCTGTTTGATTTACAGGGACGATTATTATTGAAGGGAGAGGGTGTCGGCACACATCTTATTACGAAGCCACAACCCAAAGCCGTGTATGTATTGCAGGTGGATTGTAATGGTATTCGCGATTTTCAAAAAGTAGAGTGAGGCCCTGATTAGATAGCGATCCCCCGCCACTGGCGGGGGATTTTTTTTAATTTTTTCTGTCGGCGCCCTGGCGCTCCAGCATCCATCCCGGGTATTCCGGGCTTAGTTTGCTCACTTCATCCAGGCGTTGTAATTCATCGGCTGAAAGCCGTACATCTACGGCAGCGAGATTATCGGCCAGTTGTTCTCCATTTTTCGCCCCGATAATTACCGTGCTGACAACCGGCTGATGCAGTAGCCAGGCCAGCGACAATTGGGCTACGGAAACTTTTTTCTCTTTCGCCATCGGCGCCAGCACATCAATAATATCGTATGCCTTTTCTTTATTCACGGGCGGAAAATCAAATGTAACGCGACGTGCACCTGCGGCCTGTTCTCCATTGCGGGTATATTTACCCGTGAGAAAGCCGCCAGCCAATGGACTCCAAACCATCAAGCCGGCTTTTTGATCTTGTAGCAGGGGAACGAGTTCCCGCTCCAGGTCTCTGCCGGCGATGGTGTAATATGCCTGAAGGGAAATAAATCGTGATATGCGGTTATAAGCAGAGTAGCCCAACGCCTTCATCAGTTGCCATGCCGCCAGGTTACTACAGCCAATGTATCGCACCTTTCCTGACTGCACAAGTGTATGCAACGCTTCCAGCGTTTCTTCAAGTGGCGTTAGCCTGTCATATCCATGGATCTGGTAAAGATCAATATAGTCCAGTTGCAACCGTTTCAGGCTTGCATCACATTGCGCCAGGATATGTTTCCTTGTGAGACCGGAATCATTCGGGCCTTCGCCCATTTTTCCACGCACTTTTGTGGCAATCACCAGGTCGTCCCGTTTTAACTGCAGATCACGGATGGCGCGCCCTGTTAGTTCTTCAGACAAGCCTTCGGAATATACATTGGCGGTGTCAATAAAATTGATGCCGCCATCTACTGCTTGTTGAATCAGCCCGTTCACCGCCTGCTGACCCAGGTCGCCGATATGCGCCCAGATGCCGTTTTTTCCACCAAATGTCATGGTGCCGAGACAAAGCTCAGACACTTTCAGTCCTGAATTGCCAAGTAGATTGTATTTCATTGCCTAAAGTTAAGAAGATGTCTTGACCTGGGGCGCCCTTTACACAAGCTTAACGGCGTTCAGGCATTATTTGCCGTGTACGCATTTTGTACTATTGGTGATCAGTGGTATAGCTATTTAGATACCTTGTGCCGGTCAAAAAAAATGGTATGAAATATTTTCTTTCAATCTGCATTATGCTAATTACCACGCAGGTAATGGCACAACTTGCTGCCGAACAGCGCATACAGGATAGCGTGATTGGCTGGTGGACAAATACCAAGTATGATCACCTGCAACCGCAGAAAGATGTACTGGGTAAAAAGAAGGAAGCCACGCTGAATAAGCTGGTAGACTGGATGAAAAAAAGTTATACGCCGGTAGGAGGGCTTGGCACATACAGCAGGTATATCGCCGACAATGGCTATGGTGTTAATTTTTTGGTGTGGAATGTGAGTCACGACAAACGATGGACCGATGCGCAGGGAAAATTCAAACCTATTCCCGAGGAGAATACACCATTTAGGATTGCGATCAATCAATTGTACGGTGCATTCCCGATCTATTTTATAAACAATACCAATGGATTTTATTTTGTTGTGCAACCTGATGGATACAACCAGGCTGACCGGGAAAAGAAATCGCAGGGCAAGTATAATCCAACGATATATTCCGGGCCGGATAAATATATTACCTGGGTAAACGACTGGAGCACTGTCTATCTCGCGCCAAATAACAAATTGCCATGGATACCTGTATCCCGCGGAGAGCTATTGCAGAAAGCAGAAGAAGGATTGGCAACAGTGTTGGCCGACAAGCGCAAAGAAGTAGAATCACAATGGCCAGGTAATAAAAAGTCGCAGGATGAGGCTTATAATTATTTTCTGCCGGAGGTGGAAAAATACAGGAACAATATTCATAAGCTTCGCGATATGTATCGAAATGACCTGGATAAACAGGCCGTGGTACGGGATATGCAGCCCACGTTCCGGAGTTTTATTACAGATCCCGACATTTTTAAGATTGATCCGCTTGCTGCGAAAGATAAGCACGCCTACCCGGTATACAAGTTGGATGCGGCGGCGCTCAGTAAAACCTCGTCTGACCAACCTTTGTGGGTAGCCATTTCATTTCCGTTTGAAACGCCCAGGGATGGAAACCAGTTGTATGAACTATACACCGCGATGAGCCAGAATATAAATTACGACTATCTCTATAATTACTTTTTTGATCCTGCAAAAGTGCAGGGCAAAGCATATAGCGCGGCAAATGCAGAACAACTGGCAGCGCGGCTGGATGCCTTTCGAAAGCTCAATCTTTCCAATATAAAGGCAGACCAGGCGCCGGTTAATTTACCGGCAGGTGTGCATTTTGCGGATGATTTTTCATCGTCAACAGTGGGTGGTGCGCCGCGCAACTGGTATTTCCGTACCACAGGGGCGCATGCTACCGTGGTGAATGTAGACAAGCAGCAGGGGAATTGGTTGCAGTTGGGATATGGCAATAAGGTGATCCCTTCACTGTTGAAAAAGCCACTGCCTGAAAATTTTTCGCTGGAATTTGATGTTGTGAGTGACCCGTTTACAGTAAACACCGGCGGTTCGCTGCGGGTGTACATGAGCACGTATTCTTCCAATGAAAGTGGTGTGGAAACGTTTAAAGGAAACGGCAACGCTGTGTCAATAGAGCTGATTCCCGGCCTGGCCAGTTCCCTGGCAGCAGGATATGATTACAGGGGAGAAATACGAGTGAAAGTGAATTCAACGCCGGAAGTGAACGTTGAGAATTTTTCAAATGGGCTCGTTTATAATAAACCACTGAATGAATACAATAACGCAAAATTAAAAACCCATTTTGCGATCCAGTTGAAGGACGGCCGGCTCACCGTTTCTGCCAATGGTAACAAGATTGCCGATTCAAAAGATTTTAAGCTCACCTATGGTGGCGATTGCAAAAACTGTGATGTGCTGAAAGGTGCACGAATGAACACGCTTCAGTTTATGAATATTACGTCTGGATGGGGTGGCTCAAATCCTGATCCGAATGTAGCTATCGGCAATGTGGTAATAAAGAAGATATAGACAGGTAAATGTAGGTTGTATTCGATGGCAGCATGAAAACTATTCTTCAAAGCTGGAAGGTCAGGCGGAATAAACCGTAAACATGCGGGTTTGTGACGGCAATTAAAGGAAAAGAAAGGATAAATTTGTTGATCGATTAACCTGTTCAACAATTTGTATGATCAACCGTTCACTTTTCTTTTTGCTGTTTGTCTCGCTTTGCCTTTCAACTTCAGCTCAATCGGATTCTGCCCATTTTGTCCATGCAACTATAACCACGCAAAAGCTGGCGAAGGGCGTGTACTGGAAACAGTTAACATTTTCTGAGCATGATCTGTTTGGGGCCAACGAACATCTTTCCTGGGTGGAGGTTACAAAAAAGGCGAAGAAATACCGTCTGAATATTGTTCCCTCAGACTCACTGGAGCGAACATCACAAATTGCCATGCAGCGTAATGCGCTGGCGGGTGTAAATGGATCTTTTTTTAAAATGCGTGGTCCCGATCCTGATAACCGGAAAGACCTAAATGGGGTGCCGCAACTGGAGCGTTCGCTGCTGCCCTACAACCGGTCTGAAGTATATCTCCGGGAAGATGGATCGCTGGTGGCATCCAATCTGGCCGGCAAGCAAGGGCAGCGCCGTCGTAGCCAGCAAGGCGCCATCGTGATCAATGGCAGAACGGTACAAATCGTGGAAAACAATCCTGATAATTTGAGATTTGAGGATGGCTTACAAGGATCGGATATTCTCTCAACCGGCCCTATTTTATTGATAGACAATAAAAATTTTCCGATTATCAAGGATGCATTCAGCACCGACCGTCATCCGCGTACTGCCTTTGGTATTCGCAGTGACGGAACGCTTGTTTTGTTTGTAGTGGATGGCCGTGCTGCCGAATCTGCCGGATTTAGTATTGAAGAATTGCAACAGGTGATGCGTTGGCTTGGTTGTGCAAATGCCATTAACCTGGATGGCGGCGGGTCAACAGCTATGTATATAAAAGGTCAACCTGATAATGGCGTTGTTAGTCATCCGTCTGACAATAAAAAATATGACCACTTCGGGGAACGCGAAGTGGCCAATGTATTGTTGTTGCTCAAAAAATAATGTAATCCTTTTTAGAACTGTACGTTGATGCCGCCGCTCCACCAGCGCCCCGGCATTGGAACGCCAAAGCGGTCCGCATAATTCGTATCGCTTAGGTTATCACACTGTACAAACACCTGAAGGTTCTGCTCGCGGATGCCTGCGGCAATGCGTGCATTGGCAACAAAATAATCCCGCGATAAGGCGACCAGCGTGGGCGTTCCAGCCTGCGGTTGTCTTGTTTTATAAAGTCCGTTGGCTGATAGTTGCAGCCACTTGTACCTGTATTGCAAAGAAGCGGTGTATTGTGTAATGGCATGCGAGGAAATATAGAGTGATGGTGTTGCGCTGCTATTGAGCCAGGTAAAACCACCTACAGCCTGGATTTCCTGTTGATGCCATTGATGATGATAGGATATTGTTGCTTCAACGCCGGATGTAGTTAGCTTGGAGATATTGCTGGCGAGAAAATAACTACCGGTAGGAGAGAGATTGTCTTTGCGCGGCATATTTGCATAAGGTGTGGCTACCCAATCAATAAGATTGCTGTAATATTTGCTGAAGGCGGTTGCCGACAACTTCCAGCTGGAACCGATAAAATAGTCTGTACCGGCTTCAATATTCCATGCGCTTTCGGCTGACAGGTCGGGGTTGCCAATATTGCCTGAAGTAACGAGGGATTTGTTGTAATTGTTATAGCCTTCGGTAAAGTCGGCGATACGCGTGGCACGTCCTGCTCCCGTGCGGAAAACCCATCCCTGGTTTTGATATGCGATATTCAACTGCGGTAATAATTCTGTTCCTGCGCGTTGATTCCATTCCAGCCGAAGCGAGGGCGTAAAGCTCCATTTCCCGCTTTGTTGTAGTAGCGTAGTAAATACTCCCAGGTCGGGCACATCGTGGTTGCCACGATCATTGGAACGAATGGATTGTTGTACAAACTGAACGCCTGTTGAAAGACGTGTGTTGGAAGTAAGCCGGTATTGATAAACCGCAAGGGCCTGCAACATTTTTGATTTGTTGAGGTTCGGCAGTGATTTGGAGTTGAAATAATATTCATCCTTCGCCTGTTTGTACCCGGCATCCAGTGAAAAGGATTGTTTGCCATTTTCATAGCGAAGGTTGAGTTGATTCCACCAGGTGTCTACTTTTTCCGTTGCTGTGTCGCTGGAGAATGCGGTGTAAAAATTTTGCGCAGCAAAATGGCGAAGGTCTATGGCTGAACGAAAGGCAACGCTCCAGTGTTTGGTAATAAATTGGCGAATTGATGCGGATGCCGTTGTGTTGTGAAAATAGCCATGGATGCCACGCTGCGGTTGACCACCGGCATTATCGGTAAGGATGCCTGCGCTGAGGATAGTATTGTTTTTTTGATACCATCCACCGGCATTGGCGTTTAGTAGTCCATATTCACCTGCGGTAACCTGGCCTGCGGCGGCATGGCCTTCTTTTCCGGGTGAAGCAGTGAATGATTTGCTGATGATGTGGATCACGCCGCCTACTGCATCGGCGCCGTAGATAGCTGCTGCGGGTCCTTTTACAATTTCTATTCGTTCAATTTCTTCCGGTGCGATAGGTGTATAGCTATTGAAGTGGCCGGTGTTGGGATCATTGAGTCTAATGCCGTCCAGCACAACCAATACCTGCTGAAAGGTGCCGCCACGGATAAGGATATCACTCTGGCTGCCTTGTGGTCCGCGTTGCTGAATTTCAACCCCGGGAACATATCGTAGCAGCTCATCAATGGAATGTACGGGCAGCATCCGGAATGCGTCGCCTTTGATAACGGTAATATCGCGACCGGTTTGGGAAGCTTTTGTCTTTGACAACGTGGCAGTTATCGTTACCGGATCAAGTGATGTTTCAGTGTCTTGTGCAAATGTGTACAAACTACAAATACAAAAGACGAAAATTAGCAGGTTGCGCATCGGTTACGGTTTAGCGCCGCAAAGATGCGATAAGAATCAGGAAGTAAAAAGAAAAATTAAACCCCATTTATTATGAAGAAGATTCTTGATGCAGAATGAAAATTTATTGGTATTTGCTAATGCGAAAGAAAAGTTTGAAAGATAATTTGGTAATGCTGGAACAGGACATCGCTTGGATGATAATACAAAACCAAACTAATTAGTCCGGAGGCAAGATCGAATTAATATTGCGGGCCACAGGGAGCAGGCAGGCTTTACTTTTCCTGGTAATCTTCAAATTCCCATCTTCCAATTCTTCCAACTTTCAATCCTATATCATCCCAATTCTTTTCGTCGATATTTTCAATAATTCTTTTTAATTTATTGTAGATTTCTGGATAGTTATATTCGAAGACAATTAAATAATGCCGCCCAATAATAATATCGGAAATTTTATGATTTTCCATCAGCCATTTAGGCGTACAAAGAATTAGATCAAAGCTTTCTTCTCCTTCTCCATCGAACGGAGAAACCATTAATTGTAATAGAATAGAAAAGCTGTCTTGATTTTGTGGAACAAACGCTGGCAAGTCAGGTATATCAGGGCTATGTATGTATTTCAATTTTGCTTTCATCTTCATTATGGTATTAACTTCTAAATTTTATTTATGCACACCCAAGCCGCCAATAGTAGGGGGAATATCATCACAATCAATGATGTTTCCATTTTCAGCGATCATGTCAGTTAAATATCGCTGATCTGTTATATCCGACAGAAAAGGCAATGCGAATGAATTGTCCATTTAGATGAAATTATTATTTTCTTATCAGTCAGGAGATTTTCAATAATAAAATTTTCAAACTAGTCTCTTACCATCCATGATATGGGAAGTCTGTGCTTCATAGCATATACTTTGGGGCAGGTGGATGCATTCTGTGCTGGCTGCCGGTAGCAGTGTACTGGACTATAACATTTGAATTTCAGAAATTGAAAGTGACGCCTTCAAAAACGCCTTGCAGTCAGATTTAAATTTTTTCATCGTTACCAAATAGGTAAAGGGGAAAAAGAGCAGGCAAACGATAATTCCTTCAATATCATCCCGCCCAATGGAAATAATGAAGCATAGAATACCCAGGATATAGAAAAAGCATCCCAACGACATACTCAGCAAAGGCAGCCGAACGATATATTCTATGTGTGTAACTCCTTTTGTCCCTAAAGGATAGATTTTCCCCAGCAGTATTGGCGCGAAACTTAGCTGGGCAAATGTAAAGCCCAGCGGGTACGTTGTAGCAGAAAATCGGGTGACAGGTCTTTTCCTAACGGAAGTATCAGTTGTTGGAGCATCAAATTTGGTATGCCGGAAATTTTCTTTAAAAGCCGTAGAAAGTAAAAATTGAGTACGCTCCGGCGTTAGAGATGTTTCAAAAAAAAATTTCTTAAACGGAAGATATTTCATCCCTAATAGTTGGCTGTTGCTTTCACTTATTTGTTGGTTCCCTGCTAGCGATTGCCTTGTATCCAATAGTACCTTCTACTTTTTATGTTAATTTCCTGATCCCAGGCTCAGGGGTGACTTTACCGGAGCTTCAAATTACTTAATCGTAGAGAAATATCCTATAGCCTAAGGCACTTTGCTTGAGGTGTCCGGTTTTGAAGTATGTCCATTTTTTTTGTAACTTTTTCAAGTTTGTTTACAACAGACACTCAGCAATTAGGGTGTAAAATATTAATAAATTTAAAAATATGATAAAAAGTCGAAATAGATTCGGATTAGTTAGCGAAATTGACGAAAAGGTTTTGTGAAGGTTAAGATGTGAAATTGCCGGGGAGTGACAAGCCACGGTCAGCGGGCGATCAGGCAAAAAGATCTCCCTACAGTAAAATGAAATTTTGTTGCGTTTTAAAAATCACTTGGCTATACTTTGACCGGGATCAGCAAGTATGCTGCCACTTAGCAAAGTAACGACAACAGGGGCAGAAAGTACTAGATAAATATCTTTTATGAAGCAGCTTTTAATTTTTATTGCTCTTATTAGCGTAGGCTCCACTACCAACGCAAGCAGCCATTATGAAAAACCAATGGTAGATACAACAATTACATTTAATTGGGAGGAAGCAGGGATTGGATACGAGCTTGAGATTTCTTTAGTGGGAGCCGCAGGACGTGAAGGTGTTATTCCCGGACAAGGAATAGAGAGTTATATATGTATTAAAAAAAGCCAAATCGGGTCAAATCGAAAAAAAGTTAGTTTGGAATTTAAAGATACATGCAATGCCCAGGTAAGTCAATTGGTTTTTTACTATGATAACATTGCTCAAAGAATTCTTAATAATGGATCAAAGGAATTTTTCTTTTTTTACGAATTTGCAAGTGACGGATTGGACTCCCGAATAATTAAATATATTGTTGTGGGGAAAAATAGAATATTTAGTTCAGAAATTCATTTACGATATGATGAGGAAAAAATGAATTATGAAGTTTCAACTCCTTTGTTAGCATTTTTGGACTGTCTTCCCCAAAAGTATAAAGGCCATGCGCGTCATGATTACAGTAATGTACTCAAGTCTGTTCGATGAGATAAGTCGTGCCGCGCTTCAGTTATTTCCTCGTAATCTCCGGTACAAAGTTTTATAAATGGATTGCGACTTTGGGTTATAGATAAAACGGATGACTAAATTAAAAGAACTGTTAGGTAATCAGCGATTCTTTTATACGTGAGCTTTTTTGCTTTAGCCTCCCGGGTGGCAGTATTAATAAAGAAAGAATCTTTTCCCCGCTGGTCGCTCAACGGGTGTAAAAAATTAATCAACACCACATGGCTCACTTAGCCAATAAGGGTCTTTATATTTTTCTTTAATAACCTTGATTAGGTCGGTAAACAACCGTTTAACAGGCTTCGTTCTTTCATCCTCCATCTCAAAAGAATATCGCCCACATTTTTCATCAGTAAGTTTTATTATGCCAATTCGCTCCACCCAATAGTGAAGCATGGTGCTTCCAAAATCATCAACAGATTTTAATACATATATTTTCAACGACTTCTGATTAGCTGCTTCCGTTTTGCCAAAAACTTTCTTAATCAATAAAGCCTTTGAAAATAACAAGGTGTCGATGGCCATTAAATCAAACGTATCCATTCTGTACTTATTTCTTATAAATAATTTTCGAACGAACTGTGAAGCGTTGATACTTTGAGGAACAATAACATATTTAAAAGTATCATAAAGGTTATGACCTGGATAGCCGTTATCATTTTTCCATAAAAACTCATATTCCACATGACCTTCGTCTCTACTTACTTTTACGGAAGCAGCCGTAGAGGTATTATATTTACACAGTTGCTTTGAATACAGGCATGTATCATAACGCCAATAATTAAATGATATCGTAGTATATCCATCGCCATACTGAATGTCGCTTTGGGTAATGATAATATCGGAGAGATATTTTGATTGAGCATCTGACATCAGGCTAAATAATTCTAAATAAATAGCTAGCACTATTAGTTTCTTCATGTTATTACCCTCCATGTTTTTCCTTCAAGTATTTCTCTGCACCTTCTGCCCCAGCTGTCCGTAGCCTCTTTGCAATCAAATAAGCTGTTTTGCGCTCCTGAGCTTCGGCTCAAGAGCATCTTATTTGATCTTTCAAGTTACTTAATATCAGGTCAACCTCCAATAGTAACAAAAAAGATCATCTTTCGTGATAGTTAGATTGAAACGTTCGATTAAATTTACCTGGTAGATATAATTCAAAAGTATGAATATTGATAATGTTCCTTACAACTTAGATTGGGGTCCCGTCACCCCAGACGGCTACGATCGGGGGAAAAATGAAGCATTATGGATAGTTAATTTTAATCTTTCTACAAAAGAGCAAATTTTTAGAGTGACAAATTTCCTAATTGGGGAAATTGTCTGGGCGAAACTAAATCTACCTGACGGATGTATAGAAAGAATTATTATTGACATTAGTGGGCAGCGTATAGGCTTAGAAGAGCTTAGGAACATTAAATTGGCAATCGAGCGTGAGGTTGGTGAAAAAAGCCCGGGTCATTTTATCATTCAATTTAAAGGAGACTAATGGCTTTTTATATTTTGGCTGAGAAAGATCAACCAATTGATTGGAGGTCTTTGAACCTGGTGCTAACGACCTATAAAAGTGAAATATTTCGTTTTATTCCTGTTTGCAATAACCGTTTTCAGGGGCTGGGAATTGCTATACTTAATGACGATAGTCTGGAGGCGGAATTTTCGAAAATAGGTATATTGCTTGAAGAGCTGAAGGAGTTGGGCTTTAGACTATTTGATTTGTATTCCGGCAAGGAGATTTTCATTGAAGAAGACTTTGTTTCATTTAGGAGAGTTTTACTTGGAGAATGATATTTGTTCGCGTTGTTAGTGCATAGTTTTAGGTGGAACTCAGAAACGCACTGTCGATGTCGATCTAGCAGCGAAATACGTAAAAACGAATGGGTTCGATCTGCAAACAATCACAACAAAAGAACAATATTGCAAAGACCGCAAACCTGAGATAATCGCATTAATTATGTTGAAAGCAGATTTCACAAATGAAACAGTTTTTAGTTTTGAAGGACCTAATCTTTGCTTATTGGGAAACGAAGACGACTTTTTGGAGTTATCAAAATCAATTAGCGACCTTACTGGAGCAAATGGGATTACTATTGATTTACTAAAACTGGATTTTATTACTAAGGTCGGGGAGGACAAAAGAATAATTTTTGCTTCTGGGAATGGTAGCAAATCATTAGGGATTTTTGATCACAATAAAGATTTGGTATTTGAATTGGATTGTCGTTATTGGGAAAGGATATTTAAGTACTTTGTATTCATGTCGTGGAAAAAATGCACCTACTATCTAAACGAGTATGAAAACTGTTTGAGTGATTTAGAACTTATGCAGGAATGCAATTTTATCTGTAGTTCGGAATTTTAAAAGAAATGAAAGGCCGCTACGTTCAGGACTTTTCGCATACTATTAAAATTGGAAAGTGCTGGAAGAATAGATACAAAGAGGCGAAAGAAATAATTAAGAAGAGAAGAACGCAGAGAAATAAAAAGATACGGCATGAAACATATAATAATTTCCTTTTTCGTTATGTGTTTATCTAACAATGCCAAAACTCAAATCAATGTCGACTCTTTGGAAAGAGAAATATTGAATATTAAATTCTCTTTTATGATTGTCGGCGTATCAGATAGCGGTAAATCATCACCAGGAAGTTTTGTACACTGTTACCTGACTTGTGACCAAAGGAAACGATTTGAAAATGTATCTGTCAGTAGTTGGATGTATTTGCTAAAACAGAACAGCAAGATTGGCTTAATTGTTACAGCTTTATTATATGACTTACACAAGCAAAGTAGTATAGTCTTTCAGCATCAGGAATTCCCTAATAAGGAAAAATGGAAGAAAAAATATTGGTATCTTGAAATTTCTTTTTGGTCAAAATTTCTTCGGGAAAATATTTATAGATATTCCGAAAGCGATTGTTGGGGAGAATTTTCGCCGCCTCAGCTTTCGGGTACCATATCCAGCCAGTCTTTAGCGAAACCTAACATTAAAAAGAATGGATAATATTTTACGCGTCAAAGAGAATTTTAAAATTATATTGACGCTTATTTATTTTAATATTTTGCTCACCCCTGCTATAGGCCAAAATTCTTCAAATATGGCTCCATGCAGCAACGTTAAATTCGATACAATTCGCGGTGAAATAGTTGCTGAGTTGGGCGTGGCAACACGATACTATACCAGTCACGGAACACGCATGCAAGATGAATTAGTGTTTATGGATAAAAATTATAACGGAGTATCCATAAGTAATGCTTACCAGTCTGATTCGGTTATCATCCCTTTCACCTATCAAACCTACTCTATAGTTCGCAGTACTGATTCGTGCCTTAAACTTGAAAAAATTTCGGAATTTGATGCAATCCTTAAGAGGGCCTTTATCTCTAAAAAGCTGAAAAGACAGATAAACCGACTTAAGTTCAGAAGTGTTTATGGCCCGGAATATATAAAGTTTACTGGCATTTTTGTGGTAATCAATTTAGGTAGTTACGAATGGCTTAAGCCACACGTTTTTTGCAGTTCAGACGAAGTAGCATTGGAAAATAGGAATGATGTGTTTTGTCACAAGGTATTCTCAAATACTCTGGTGTTGGCCGACATAATAGACTTAAAATTTAGGACTATCAATGGCAAAATTCGCGACATTGTTAAGTAATTTTTTCGATACGAAGTTTAATGATTTTTGGCGATTAAAATCTACCGAGTTTTAAAGCTGCCGATCGGAAGCGGTGTAATTTTTCAAAAAAGGCATTAGCAGCTGCTAAATAAAATGGAAACAAAAGCAAATATCCTAAAATCAATTTTCCTTCGAAAAGGCGGCTACGGACAGCAGAGGTTATTAAATCGAAGTGTCGGTACTTAAATTTAGTCCCAATTGTCAGATCAACTCTTAAGTTCTACAAATAAATTAAACCGGCAAGGTGCTTTCATCTGGATTTAGCTCTTTCCCATATTTATCAAACAATTTTATCAACCTTTTAATCTCTGATTTAAGCATGTCCTCAAAATTTACCCAAGAATAAAAAGGAGTGGCATCTTCTCTTGTACACAAGTGGGTTTCATTTGTTTTTGAATCGATGTATAGAAGAGAACCATCCCAATCATATCCTCCGATGAAAAAAAAATCTTTGTCCGCATTATCTGGTCTTTCCATAGAATTAGTCGTTTTAATATTAAACGGCTGCCAAACATCATCGATATTCCGTTTATAATTTCGCCTAAGACCATATAATGAAAGTGTGGTGTTAAAAACTCCTATTCCGTTTGATATTTCTAAAAAAGATTTATAGTCATTTGGTATTTGTATGCTAAGATTATTCTGCAAAGACATAATATTTTCCTTGTTTAACGGAGCATAAATACAATGTAGCCAGGCATTTGGTGCGATGTGAGGAGCTTTACCAATTAAGAGTGTCCCATCAGGTAACTGTTTTTCACCTAAATGTCCAAATGACTTTAGCGGCTCTAAAATATCTTTAGTCATTAGTACAAATTTAACTTCCTGATTTCTGCTTTTCAAAATTTTCAATTGCTTTTTTTCGATCGATGAGTTCCCGGCTTTCCGTAGCCTTCCTGAACTCAATAATCAAGATATTGGCTGCGCTCGGTAGCATCGGCTATGGAGCACGTGATTTTTTTTGGGTCGAAAGGAGTCTACATACAGCAAGGGGAAAATCCAAACACTTAGTACTGGGAAAAAATCGTTGGGATAGATTTTAGCGGTAAGCTGCTTTTATTTTGGGAATAAATTTTAATTTTAAAATTGGATTTACTTATAATGCACCGAAATAATTTGAGATGAGACCTTACGGAATGATTTCGCTGATGATTTGCTTAACCGGTTGTTTAGTTAACAGCACTAAGAAAGACGTAATAAAATTTTATAACTCAAATGGAGATTCTGTAGAGGCTATTTATAGCGCCGATTCCGGATATCTAAAGTCAATAGCTGTGATTAAAAATAACAAAAGAAATGGTTTGTATAAGTCTTACTATGAAAATGGCCGGACGAGAGAAATAGGATTAATGCGTAATAATTTGAAAGAAGGTTTATGGATGTCCTTTGACAAAGACAGCATCTTATTGAGAGCTGCCCATTTTTTCAATGATACTCTAGTAATCGAATTAGATAAAACCGATTTTGAATTTGTTGAGAAAAAAATGGCTATCAATAATTGTAGCATTAGTATTCCATCAAGGTGGGAAATAGAACCACTCTACAATAATGCTGTTTTACTTGGCGCTCATAAGCGATGTAACGCTGTAGTATTTTGTCCAAATATTGTGCTACTCTCCCATAATAACTTAACTGACGTTTCTTTTACATCGTTTGTAGATGAATACTTAAATATGTTGAAGGATGAATATGAAAGGTTAGAAATCGTATATCAACGTAACTTGAAAATAGATAATAAAAATGCTTGTCAAATGGGAGTGAAACTTGTTAAAAACAACATTAATCTGGCGGCAGTTATAACGCTAATTAAAGGCGATGGTAAAGTATTTGAATTGACAGGAATGGCACCAAGCGAGAAGCCCGGAGACTTTTTTAAATATAAAGGTCTTTTTGAGCAGATGGCTGTTACGTTTAAAGCTGATGATTAGGAATTTGATCCCCGGCTGTTCATAGCCTTCCTGAACTCAATCATCAAACTTTATGAATGGTCTATTAAAAAACACTGTGGAACTAAAAGGCCAAATTAACCTCTCATTTTATAGAAGATAGACAAAAAAAGTAAAACGACATTGTGGTGAAAAATGTATTGTACGGGTGCTTTTATAATTTTGTGTATAGCACTTATTTTTATCGGATATAAGCGTGTAAAATCTCCTGAAAGTGATTTTAAAGTTACAACGGGCAAAGTTCAATAGTTGAGTGGAGGAACTCGAGGGGCTGATTTTTTGTTTTTTATCAATATTCAGTTGATGGAGAAAACCACGAAATGGCGTGCCCAATTATCAACTCCGGCCCATTTCGAACAAGCGACTTTGATTTTCTAATTGACAAGTCCCTTATGTCCATTAGGTAACACAGAGCAATACTTTAATTTCTCAGTTGACTTAGACAAATTAAAAAAAAATTGATGAGACGATTTTTAATTATAGGAACAGTATTATTATTTATCGGATTTCTTTCTCTGTATATTTTTAAAGGCTGCACAGGGTTTGTTTCTTCTTCTGATGGAGAGAGGAAGTCTAAAATGATGCCATTGACAGGCAGCTATTATTACAACAAAGTTGATAAG
The DNA here is from genome assembly GCA_048498035.1 of Bacteroidota bacterium. Classification (GTDB taxonomy): domain Bacteria; phylum Bacteroidota; class Bacteroidia; order Chitinophagales; family Chitinophagaceae; genus CADEDV01. The sequence continues at coordinate 220,854 of JBEHYT010000001.1, forward strand.
AAAATATGGCAAAAAGAAGAAGCTACTGATTCTTACAAAACTATTAGTAGTGCTTCTGTTGATAGCCTTATGTGGGATGCCAGCCAAATCATTGGTTATGCCCAGCAACAATATTTTGTTGTTTCTTTAAAAACAAATGAGTACAGAATTTTGAAAGACAGAAGCGGTATAAAAAAAGTTATAAGTAAAGATTACCAACAGCTTCAAGAAGTGCCGCCGCTTTCATTTAATTAACAAAAAAGCCGTTTGCAATATGTAAGCGGCTTTTTTGTTTGCAGCCTTCGCCTTCGGTCGGCTCGGCGGTTTGCAGCAAGAAAATATTTTTTTATTCCCCCAGCTGTCCGTAGCCTTTCTAAACTCCATCATCAAAATCTTAATTGCGCTTCGTAGCATCGGCTACGGAGCAAGTTTAACAACTGTTACTGGCAAAAATCTACCAGGTCTTTTGAGTAATAAATTGGTACTTCTCATGATTTGCTCGTCTTTTCGTTATCCTTAATTGCTAAGTAGTGATAAATATGCCGAAATAACCTGGCCTTGTTTCATTCGGATATTTTGGATCAGGTTATCTCCAGGAGTTTCGTTAAATTAGTCAACGGGTTCTTTAAAACAAATCCCTTCGGGATGCTGATGCCGGGACGAAAATATTCTGCCGGAACCGGCTATAGGTATGGGTTTAATGGGAAGGAGAATGATAATGAGGTAAAAGGGGAAGGCAACCAGCAGGATTATGGAATGCGGATCTATGATCCGAGGATAGGGAAGTTTTTGAGTGTGGATCCGTTGACAGGGGATTATCCCTGGTATACACCTTATCAGTTTGCGGGAAATACTCCGATACAAGCAATAGATTTAGATGGTACTGAGCCATTTAGAGCTCTTGCGTTTGTGGGAACAGCGGCAGAGAGTGTAAACCCCGCCAAAAAACAGACATTAGCTCAGAAAGTGAGTGAAGGAGCACAGGGATCAGGGTCTGAAATTATGCAATTCTTTGAAAAGGTGGGAGAGGCGGTTCAAACAGACATTCCTGAAGGCATGTTTAACGCTGGCAAAGATGCTGTTGTTGGTACATATAATTTTGTTAGCAGAGATGCTTGGAAGCCGTCTACTTATAAAAATGCATTCAAAAACACTGTTTCAACCGTAGCAGGTGCATATTCGTTGTTCGGGGTGGATGAGCCAATTCAATTTCTAAATCAGCTTGATCATGATATTGGCACAAACTTAGGATCAGACGCAGAAGCGAAAGCAAACTATATTAGAAGCGCATCTAATTGGAGTGTAGAAGAATGGACGTATAATTTAAGTTCGCTAACTATTTCTTTTTACACGCCGAAGGTTTTAAGTCGCGGATTTGGGATAACGAAGTCGTTTTTACCGATCAATTCATTAGTAGCAGATGAAGGTCTTGTTAGTAATGCCGCTAAGACGGGAGCTACAGGAGCACAGTATTCCGTAGCCTTCGAAACTAAATTAGCAAGCAATCTATATCCAGGAAAAGGTTATTACACTCACTTTAAGGCTGCCAACACTTCTTTAAGTAATGCAATGGCTTCTGATGCAGCTTTTGCAAATTCGATGTCTAAATTGGGAATTTCAATTCCACGTTCATCAACAGGAAGTATATTAGGAAAGTCACCTACTAATTGGGTATGGCATCACGATGTTGGTGCAGGAGTTATGCAGTTGGTTCCAAAAGCACAGCATACAACAGGTAGTATGTTTTGGAATACAATGCATCCCGGAGGTGTAGGCGGAATGTCAATTTGGGGAAGGTAAAAAAGCAAATAACCGAATATGAAATTAGTTGAATTAATAAAATACTTGACACACCCTGAAAAGTTAGATGAACTGTATCAGGAGCAGGGATTGAATGTAGAATCCGAAGCCTTGTTAATCTATTTACAAGAGGATTTAAAGTTGGAAGCAGAAGTCACCATTTTTGAAATAGAGGAAACAGAGGACGACCTTGTTTTTGAAAAAGAAGGAGTGCAATATGTTCAACTGTTTCCCTTGGATTATGCAATAGAATTAATAGAATCTGACTTAGACCTGAAGAATAAAGGGTATTCTGATTTAGAGATAGCCCAAAGGCTCTTGGAATACAGACAAAAGGATGCATAAATGAAAAAGCCCGACAAGTCTCCCTGCTGTCCGTAGCCTTCCTGAACTCCATCATAGAAATCTTAATTGCGCTCCGTAGCATCGGCTACGGAGCAAGTTTAACAACTGCTGCCTACAAAATCCAGTTGCCCGTAGTGTTCCTCAAATAACTGTGCAGTTATACTTAGTCTTGGAATAAGCATAACGGCATACAATGATCGAAATCCTTCGCCTGACTGCCATGCGGCACATGGCTGTCGTCATAAATTTCATTAAATTCACATATTAAGTTCTTTGAAGCCATCCCTTCGGGATGCTGATTCCGGGACGGGAAAATAGCAATGGCCAGGATTATAGGTACTCAATAAATGGACAGGAAAAGGAGTTCAATAAGAATATTACTAGTGCAGAGTTTTGGATGTACGATGCAAGAATTGGAAGACGATGGAATATCGATCCTGTCCGTCAGCATAGCCCATACGGTACTTTTGGAAATGACCCAATATCTTTTGTAGATCCTACCGGAGCCGATACCATTAAGATATGGAAAAAGACTACATTTTATAATCAACAATATAGACCTGCTGCATATTCGACGGGAAAGATGGATAACATTCCTTCAAGAATGCTGTACGCAGGCAATAGTGGTATAAGGGTCACCAGCGGGCTTGACATAGTTGCTGCTGAAGGCTTGGATGTGTTTAGAGTTACTGAACTTACTGCATCAATAGACGAGAATGGTATTGAAAGTATTGCCTTCTCCACAATAACTGACTTGGACATACGAGGTACGGAGAACATGGCCTATCGAAACGCAGGTCATAATATGAAGGGCTTTTATAATGATAGGTTTGCGCTAGCAAGCATGGTGCCGGGATGGCTGTTAGACTACTATTCGAACAAAAATGACAATCGCGGTACAAATAGATCAGATGTCGATTGGCCAACATGGGTTGGAACATTAGATGCGAAATCGTTGCAATCGGACATACCATTTGCACAAAGGCTAAATCAAGTTGCGAGTGTGTCGTATACTATTTTTGGGGCAACTTCTCTTATCAGAGGGATCTTGTCTGCAGGAAGCGAAGGAGTCGCTTATACAACTGTTGGACGTTGGATGTCAGAAGCAGAGTTAAAGGCGATGAATGCAACGGAGCGAGTTGTGGAGGGCGCAGGGGGGCAAACATTTGTGACTACTGGAGGGGCAACTAGTTATGCCGGGGCAGCTAAGGGATCTATATATGTCGAATTTCAAGTGCCTACAAGGAGCCTGTTGCAAGGTGGCAAAGACGCATGGTTTAAAATGATAGGACCTAATGCAAATCAAGCAATGAAATCTCAATTACAAAAGCAAGGTGGTGAAATGTTGCCTCGGTTTAAAAATCTGTCTGGGATTCTTCAAACAAAATAAAAAAATGACGATAAATACTTTATGGTTTAAAGAGACTATACTTCCTGCCTTAAAGGAGTATCAAGTAAAATTTAGTTTTTTCAAGGGTGGGGATTTCGGTGATATTGAAAGAATTGAATTTGAAGGGAAAGATAAGGGAGGGGGGATAGATTTTTGGAGTTCGGGGTGGCTGGGCATAAACGTTTATGATTACAAGGAAGACAGAGAAATAATGAATATTTTATTAGAACCTCAAGAAAATTTGGAGAAGGAAAAAGCATTTAACGATCTGCAAATTATTCTGAAATAAGCTAACTAAGTAGCCTAGTATATAGATGGAAATTTTCTAAATCAAAACAAACAAAAATTACTGTCAGTTTAAAAGAACCTAAAGTTTTTAGGAAATCTTGACTGGCATTTATGGCAATCAATGCAGCGCGATCCTTTGGAAAGCGATAAATTCCTGTGCTAATATTTGGGAAAGATATTGTTCGCACCCGATGTTCTATTGCTAATTTAAGGCTGTTGAAATAGGCTAAATAGAGTAATTGCTCTTCATTATTTTTACCGTTGTTCCACACCGGTCCAACTGCGTGTATAACAAACTTGGCCGGAAGATTGCCCGCTGTTGTGATTACAGCCTCCCCCACTTTACAGCCTCCTTGCCTACTTCTAATTTTTTGACATTCTTCAAGTATAGCTTTACCTCCAGCTCTATGTATTGCGCCATCAACTCCGCTTCCGCCAAGTAGAGAAGTATTTGCTGCATTTACAATTGCATCGACTGATATCTTTGTAATATCTCCTCGAATCACATGAATCATCTAATCGTACTAATTTGAGTTAAAAATAAGAATTTATTGTGCTTCTTTGTAAATTCTGATCATGTTGACCCACCTGCGAAGCAGGCAATAAGAGTAAGAGCTTAAGTGTGGTTTAAACATACAAAGGCTATTGATTTGTTTTTGTTTTTTTTTCTTCGCAGTGATTCACGTTTTAATTCGATTCGGATGCTATTGGCTGTCATTCTGTTCATAATCGCATCGGCGAGCGTGGGATTCTTGATGTAATCATACCATTTAGCAACCGGGATCTGGGAAGTGACCATGATACTTTTCTTTCCATAGCGGTCGTCGAGTAATTACAAAAGCGTGAGGCGGATCCCAGTTGTCCGTAATGTCCCTCAAATGAATCTGCCTTTATGCTTAGTTTCGGACCAGACATGAAATATAACTATACTCGGAACTTCTTACCTGACTGCGATGCATTATGGTCATAAATTTCATTAAATTCACATATTCAGTTCTTTGAAACCCTCCCTTCGGGATGCTGATGCCTGGGCGGAAGTATTCCGCCGGAACAGTCTATAGGTATGGATTTAATGGGAAGGAGGAAGATAAAGATATCAGCGGTAGTAATTATGACTTCGGGGAAAGAATATATAGCGCTCGCATAGGAAGGTGGCTCACAACTGACGCAATCAACAAACCGCATTTATCGGCTTACCAGGCATGTGCCAATAATCCGGTGAACTTTATTGATCCTGACGGCGAAGACGAAATTCATTTTCTTAAGAAGCGGGAAGTTTATACAAATTCGTTTAATAACGAAGTAGTGGTTTCAGAGACTTTACAAATCCTTATTATTAAAAGTGAGGGTCCTGACAGATTTTTCTATAAGCAGGTTGACAGGGTTATGACCCCGAAATATCCAACGCCAACACAATGGTATCAGACAAATCTTGGTCCGCCTACCCTGATCTATGATCATACATCTGTTGGAAAAAATATAGAATTATGTCCTTTTGATGGAGGAAAGCATGGTGTAACACGAAGTTCTATTGGAGTTTGGCCTCTAGGCTTTTTGACACTTCCAGATTGGGATAACACGACGCTACAAAAATATATGTATGCGTCACCACAGCTCGTTGATTATATTGAGACCAGAGGGTTAACTGGAATAAAGAAAAACGATGATGGTTGGAACGATGCCCTGAATCATTATCAATTAAACGGAATTTTAGACGAAGCGCTTCAAATAACATCATTTATCGCCGATGTAACTACATTCTTGACAACGTTTGCTAAAGTACCCGGATCAATAGGCGACGAAATGCTGTCAATTGAAAGTGGAGCTGGGGGAGTTACGGCTCCTATGAAAATGGTACGGATGCTTTCAAAAGGTGAAAAAATAGAGGATATTGTAAATGAAGGCAAAGCTTTAACTTGGGAAACTGGAAATGAGCATGCTGTAGTGAAATTGGCCAATGGGGAAAGGGCTTTGGTTAGTGGAGGGCCAGGGGGGATTTCATTTAAAACTGGAGAGATTGAGAAAATTTTTGGCCATACTCATCCAACCTCTGCTGGACCGAGTTCCGCAGACTTCAACGCGCTTAAAGAATTAGGGCAAACTAAACAATATGTATTTCACGGAGGCGAAATAACTGTCGTTAAAACTCAATAATATGGCGATTGTAATTTTAGGGAAATCCACTTGCAAAATATGCAAGCGGGTGATCAATTTGTCAGACCATTACTATTCATTTCCAGCTTTCGTTGTCAATAAAAAAAATTTATTATATTTTTTCAACGACGAAAGTTTTCACTCTGACTGCCTCGCAAACCATCCGTTAGGCGTACTCGCTAAAGAATATAGTGACTTGTCCATAAAAAAAAATGCCCCACCGAATAGGATTTGCATGATTAACGGCAATAGAATACAGTCTGAAAAGGATGACATTGCTTTACCTTTATTGACTATCGATGCGAACGACTTCCTTTACCCGTATAACTTCGCCCATATTGATAAAAATAATCTGAAAAGCTGGCATAGCCGTGATATTGTGATGAGCCAGCTAAAAGCACTTCACGACAGTGATAATTGGAAGGAGTCAGGAAACAAGAGTTACTTAGGAAAAATTATTTCAGCACTTGAAAGTGCTTAATCTTTAGCTTCAGCTAAATTCCGGATTTCTATGTCTGAAATAAATAAATTTATATTTAGATAGGAAAAAATCAGTTTTCCGAAATGTTCTTCAAATGACAAGACCGTTGTACTTAGTCTCGGGCTAAACTTGACAGTTTACCATGATGTGAATCTCTTGCCTGACTGCCATGCGGCACATGGCTGTCGTCATAAATTTCATTAAATTCACATATTAAGTTCTTTGAAGCCATCCCTTCGGGATGCTGATGCCGGGACGAAAATATTCTGCCGGAACCGGCTATAGGTATGGGTTTAATGGGAAGGAGAATGATAATGAGGTAAAAGGGGAAGGCAACCAGCAGGATTATGGAATGCGGATCTATGATCCGAGGATAGGGAAGTTTTTGAGTGTGGATCCGTTGACGAAGGAGTATGCGTACTTATCACCATACACTTACGCGGAAAACGATGTTATTCGAAGCGTTGATTTGGACGGTGCAGAAAAAGAAGTTAAAATATATCAATATACCGTAAATGCTGACAAAACAATATTAATAACTCCTTCGGATGAACACAACTTTTACGATGATCCACATGGTGTTGTTGCAAAGAGCTTAGTTTCGTATAATAATCTGCCAGGTAATGGATATTTTCAGATATATCGATTTCAAGATATTCTTGGCATTCAAACATTCGCCAAATACATATACGCCGACGAACAAGGCAAAGTACAAATAGCTTCATTCAGCCATGATGTCTTACAAGGGACGTATGACAATCTAAAGGATTTAATGGATGAAATTGAAATAGGATCTTCAATTTTAAATGCTATTAGCTCAGGAGTGTTGTTGAAATCAGAGGTAAAGGCAGCAACCGGTGAATTGAAGGCAGTAAGTAGTGAGTTGAAAGCAGCAACGCCCGAAATAAAAGCAGCAGCTACGCCGGGACCTTCATTGAAAACTGCAGGAGGAAGCACAATAACCAATAGTAAGTGGGCCGACCAATTCAACCCAACTGCATGGAGCAAGGGCTTTGAAGTCCCAGTAAAAACAAGTGGTTATCCAGATTTTTCAAAATATTTATATACGGGAGGTGTAACACCCTTAGGCGTTGCATCGTCTATGAATACGGTTAAGATAACTATGACTGGTACTTATGCGGGTGATTTTGCAGCAGCAAATAAAGCAGCAGGCCTTTCCGCTACTCCTAAAGGCTATACCTGGCATCATGCGGAAACAATGGGTGAGATGCAGTTAATCCAGACGGAAGCTCATGAAGCAGCAAGGCATTCCGGAGGTGTTCAGTTGTACAAAGACCAGCACAATGGGAAAGGATATCGCTAATTTTGAATATTATGATGGAAAATAGAAATGAATTTGGGATGCTCACTGAAATTGAGTTAAGGGACTTTGAGATGGTTAATAACATAAGACTTCCTAATGATTACAGAGAGTTTTTGTTGGAATTTAATGGGGGTACGCCTTCGCCCAATAGAAATGAGACTCCTGATACAATAGTGACTTACATATTGGGTATGCACAATGGAAATTATTACGCTAGTCTTTACAAACATATTGATATGTTCAAAAGCCGATTGCCGGTAAGCACCCTCCCGATAGCTACTGACGCTTTTGGTAATTTATTTATAATGAGCCTTCATCCAGAAGGTTGTGGACACATCTATTTTTGGGATCATGAAGGAGAGCCAGAACATCAGGATGGTCATTATGTTGATAATTGTTCTTTTGTTGCATATTCCTTCTCTGATTTTATATATAATCTAAGGTAGATATTTTATCAATTAGCAGTTTTCAGCGTAAGCCTTTGTGTAGAAGTTAAAAGTTGATCTTGTAAGCTCCCCCAGCTGTCCGTAGCCTTCCTGAACTCAATCATCAAAATCTTAGCTGCACTCCTTAGCATCGGCCACGGAGCAAGTTTAACAACTGCTACTGGAAAAAATCTACCAGTTCTCTTCAGTAAATTGGTATTTCTCATGATTTGCTCCTCCCTTCGTTATCCTTAGTTACTAACTAGTGATAAATGTGCCGCACAAACCGGGCTCTGTCACGTTCGGCTATTTTGGATCAGGTTATCTCCGGGAGTTTCGTTAAATTAGTCAATTAGTTCTTTAAAACAAATCCCTTCGGGATGGGGATGCCGGGGCAGACATATTCCGCCGGAACGGGCTATAGGTATGGGATTAATAGGATGGAGAATAATAACGATATTTCTGTACTGGATTTGGATTTTGGGGTGAGAATTTATGATAGTACACTTGGAAGATGGTTGAGTACAGATCCTTCACCACGTGAGTATCCAGGAACATCTTCATATTGTTATGTATTAAACAGCCCTTTGATTGCCATTGATCCTGACGGTAAGATATCATTATTACCATATATGGAGACCATAAAAATTTCAAGGCAGCTGCTTTAACAAGATTTATACAAGCACCACGTTCCTTGGATCCTAAAAAGGATATAATATATATGTTGCCATTATCTGATTTGGGTAAATTGAAGGATAAAAGAAGCCCAATTACTAATGATGCGATGAAAAAAGGAATTGGAAAACTGTGCAGGTTGACTTTTATACTCATGGCGGGAAAGATGGGCCGGCTGGAGATGTTACATTATCTAAAGGAAGTTTGAAGGAAGAAACCGGGAAAGATATGGATGCAAATCAATTAGCAAGAGCTAGATGGCAATCAATTAATTTGAATTTTGACCCTAACAGAAGTGTCTAAAATTTTTATGGTTGCAATGAATTTTTCTTCGCAAATTATTTCCTTTTGGTACAACCAACCGTCAAGAACACTTCCGCTGTTGACGGTTATTCTGTTGGCACTTATGATTTGCACAAGCATAACGGCCCAGGATGGCTCGGCCCAAATTTCGGAGATGATGTTTATGTGGCTTATTATAACGATGATGACAAAAGTATCATTGCACCGCTTTCACTTTATTGAAGACGAGATCTGCCTATAAACCGGACACAGAGTATAAATGAATTGTATATCCATGTAGACAAGTACACCCGTTGGATTCTCAACAATAATCTAAAGGCAAACTTATATACTGATAAGAATGGAAATCTACGAAAAAATACATCCGACGAAAAAGGTAAAGAAATAGATGCCAAAATTGATTCCCCTAAAGATAAATAAATGAAATATATTCTACTGTTATGTTCATTTCTATTAGTTAGTCTATTTTTGGTAGCTATTATTCTGCGCCTTCCAGAATACTATTCTTTTACCAAAAGTTACGTTTTACTTAATTCAGACGATACTAATAATGATTATAAGGCACTCTTTTTTTTTGAAAATAGGAAAGGGAAAGATAGCATGATTGTTTCTTTAAAGAACAACAAAAAAGTAATCTTACCAGATATTTATGGGAAACAGGATTTTGCTTTTGATTTAGATGGAAAACGGTGGTATCCAAACATTGGATTTTTTAAATTTAGGAAATGGTATAAGTATAAACTTTTTATCACTATTAAACATACTTCAGTAAATTCCCTTATAATTAATTTGACAATCCACAATCATTTCCAAAACAAAACTGTGATAGATACCTTACTCAGGCAGTGATTGTAATGTGTTAGAGTCGGCAATGGGCTATAACTCCGGCTGTAGGCACGAAAAGGGATTCAAGATAAATAATGGGGTCGCAGGACAACTATCCTAAAGTTTTATTGTTCCTACTGCTTTGCAAACTCACGACAACCGAGAGTTGCGCTACACAGCCAGCTAATAAAACAGTTTATACAAGTTAGAATATTGTGTTGCTCCGGTTATCAGCGGATAGAGTTCTTCCAAAGAATATAACTTATTTTCTTTGATTTTTTCCAACAGGTCTTTTTTTAGATCATCTATACTAACTTTTCCCTCCAACTTAAGTTCAAAATCGATATTTATTAATCTTCCTTTCCAAAACGGGCTATAACCCCCAAAAGGGGTACCCCAGCTCTTTTTTATAATTTTGACAATTGAGAATTTTCCCCCATTTGAATCAATAATACTGGTATCTCTGAAAATATTTTTATTAAGTAACTCAATGCTGGTTCTGGTCAATTTATTCTTGTCTGAAAAAGCATAAATGCGTTTGTCAGCCTCTTTCAATGCTAATACAGGAAAAGTAAGTAAGTTAATCATTGTTGTGGTTATGCTCCTAACGAAAAATTGATTGTTCTATTTCCATATGATAAAGTAAATAATTTGGGCAACGTCGGAGTACCGAACCAAAGTTTTTGTAAAAAGCTTGCTCCTGGCTGACTTAAATAGCTTGTCCCATGACCAAAAATCATGTGCTCGGCTTGCGTTGGGAACTTTCTTAAATTCCCCTGCTGTCCGTAGCCTTCCTGCCCCCACAAGCTCTTGACTGGCGCCGAACACTCCGGATAGCCGGGGATATCTATGATTTTTTTGCCATAAAAAATCGATTTGAAATAGTAGCTATAATTACAAATATAAATACTGGGATTTGGGCGAGAACCGACTGCATAATTCTTCCAGCATCGTCTTTGTCAATATAGTCTTGATAGTTTGCAAATACAATAATCACCAGCACTGCAACCCACAACGTCACGAATACAAAGTCGTAAAATATCGGCTTCTTACTAAACCGTGCACATAGTTTTTGCAAAATTGAATTGTAAATAAGAAATATCACCCAAAAAAAAATCGCAGTCATCGAAGTATAAAACAGGTATTCTATAATTACATCAAAAAAAAATTTGTTTGAAATTGATATGTTTAGACTATTACAATAAAAGATAAATGCGGGAATAAAATAAACTAGATATGCTATTCCAATCCCGAAAAAAGTTCGCTTTGCCATAATTATTAATAATAAGGGTAATAGCCAAGGCCATTTGGCCCTCGATTTGCACTAAAAGTTTGTTAGGTCCGATATGGGAATTTATATTGAGCTTTTACGTCCTTGTCCCAACTCAATCTTTGTGACACAAAATTATTAGAACTGACTGTTCCTCCATGACTTTCTATTACCGCTGTAACTTTTGACATAACAGAACCCATGTGTTGTGGGTCTGTCCAAATACATATTCGCTTGATAATATATAAAAAGGCAATTTAGTGATTTCATCTGTAACTCGATCTATACCCCGGATAAAAAAGGAGTATTGTGCCGGGCCGGAGCATTTGTTGTCACTGAAACTCCAAATTGCCGTGTTCCAGAAACAGGGTGTCCCCAATCTCCCCAAGGTGTTCTTAACGTTGTGAAATTCCAAAAGGCAAGCTTTTCATCTGCATAATATTTTGATGTCAAGACAGACGCGTCATCGCCAACGAAACCCTGCTGTCTGTAGCCTGTGCACTCTGCAGCATCGGTTACGGAACACAGCTGAAATTCTAATGATTGGGGTCAAAAAAGCTACCGACAGCATGGGCCATTACAGCCCTGGCAAAAACTCAAATGGAAATTTTTCCAGAACCTCCCATTTGACAAAAACAAAAACTGCTGAATCAAGTCGATCCAGCAGCCTGATTTATTTAATCTGTATCCCTTTTGAAAATTGAAACATTAATCCTCAACTGTCAGACTAACTACTAACTACATTAAATTTCTACAAATCATTGAAAAATTAACTATTCATAAATTCTCGCAGCTCGAAGTATATGTGCGAATACTTTCCAATTGACATTTTCAGGAAACTCCATTTTAACGTTTTGATAATAGCCATCCATATCTTCTGTCCAGCTCGCAACAGCTTCTAAATATGATTGCAAATTATCGTTTGTCCACGTTTTTCCGTTGTGAGTAAAATCTTCAAGCAAAATTTCCAGGAACTTTATAAAATCTTGCTTTGTCTCAATAGTTTCAATATCTAAATTTATATCTTTCATATTGTCTTACAATTATTTCGTTCCCTTTTCCAAATTTAAGCCAAATAGTCTCTCCTCCAGCTTGAGTTGTCATTTTATCGATCCGCGGAGGTCGATGAATACTTATGCGGTGCAGGGTATTAAAAAGAAAACCTTTCCGCTTTGTGAACCCGCCACTGCTGAAAACGAGCAATAGTATTGTGAATATGATAAAAATGGATACAAAGGAGACGTGTACCCTTTACCTGGGAGACTCCTCCAGATCCAACTGATGGCTTTTTACCCAATGACAGTTGGACCGTTAGTAGCGACACCCGCCTTGTTTAGTGGGAGCTTTTTGGTAGCAGGAATAAATGTTTCATGGACAAGCTTGCTACAAAGGATTTAATGGCCAATTGCAGGTGGGCTCCTTTTGTAGGAGCTGCAGGAAGCACACTCTCTGAATTCCTAGACGATCGGGTAGCGCAGCCATGTCTAATGCATCAGGATAGAGAAATTTATCATTGGATGAACAAATTGTCGTAAACACTCTTGTAGAGACAGGAAGAGATGCAAAACTCTTATTCTCGTCCACTGTCCCGACTACTGCCGATTTTGTTTTTGATGGAATTAATACCGAACTTAAGACTTTAATTGCCGATGTTTTTTAATAAAAATCCTGCAGTTACAAAGATAACAGAAGCGTTCCAGCAAGTTCAAAACGCTTTACCAGATACGAGAAAATATGATTTATCAAAAGAACAGGTTCAGTCAATGTACAATAGAATAGTCGGTTCATTAAAAAGGAAGGGAAAGAGGCTGGAGGTGTCGAAATTTAGACTCAAAGCGGAGCATATAAATCTTAGCGATATGGCATCAATTATGTGTAAATGTGGAAATCGTATTTCCAACTCTACTGTTCCAAATGATATCCAATACTACGTTTATTCTGATCGAGAATGGATCAAGATAATTGAAATGGATGTAGTAGAGACCATTAATCTTCCTCATCCCAAATATGATGTTTGGAAATGTGATAATTGTCAACGTATTTACATTTTCGGTGACAACGGTAAAATATTAAAGACTTATTCGATTGAAAATACAGAGTAAGACAGCCGCGTTTAGAAAGGCTACGGATAGTTGCTTATATCTTTCCAAACGTCATAATAGTTTAACATTGTTTTACTCATTTCATCATCTGGACTATTTTGAATAACGCTCAATAGAACTTCAAAATATTCATTCAAAGCCAATCTTGTTGCGTTCTCCCATTCGGCCTTTCCAATTACAAGGTTTTCAAAATAACGTGTGGCTCGCTCATTTTCATAAGGCTTCTTTTTCGGAGTAAAAGATAATTTTACATCATCTATACCATTTTTTGTAAGATGAAGTTCTTCACCGCTAGTTGTCTTTAAAACTACATCATTGGGATAATCGTCATCAGTATCAAACCAATCACTTTTTTCCCCTTGCAGCCAATACAATGACTGAATTAAAAAACTTGTGGCTTTAACTAAATATTGAAAGTTACATGAATGGAAAATCACTTTATAATCATTGATTGCAATTTCAAAACCTCCATAACTCCACCAAAAATTAGCGGGCTCGCTAGCTTCACTATCTATTGCTTCTCGATGATTTAATAAATCAAAAAAACTTATCTCTTTCCCGCCAATTGACTGATATAAAACTATAACTTCTATATCTGTGATTGTGCTCATTAATACTTGTATTTGTCCTTAGTAAATATCCAGCTATTCCTCCAATAATTCCAACTGGTATGGCGCCCCAACCTGCACGCTGAGCCCTAACTACGGACAGCCGGGGACATTAGAATGCCTTTAGTTTTGGAATTTCATATGCCTTAACATAACAAAAATCATGGTTTGAGTAGTTGCCGATTGTAAAAATAAAAACTTCCGGAATATGATCGTTGTCAATATCTTTTAAAATAAAATCTTGATTAAACGGAGGCAATATCTCAATCTGGTTAGTATAAATTATTTCATTACTATTTCTATCGGAAATATTGAAAGTCATCCTTTGTTCCGAATCTTTTGTTATATAGAACCAATACCCCGACGATTCTTTAAAAGCCACACATCTTGTAGAATCAATTATTGAAGGCGTTTTATCATATTTGAAGCTATAATTGAAAACGTCCTCTATAAACATATCCATATGTTTCATTTTTTCTAAAGTGTCCTCAATTTCGGTTTTTTCAAAAATCGAGATCTTTTTTCTTAGCGAAATTGAGTCATCATTTTCCCCGCCATAACGCTCGTAACTCCATCTAATAGCATTTGTCTGATCATTATCAATTCCAAAATCTTCAAAAAAGACAACACTGCTATTTCCAAAACCAATCGAACATCTAGTTTGAATGTCTTCAAAAAATAAAAATTTTAGTTGGTTCACACGCTTCGACAATGAGCAACATTGAATACTACAAGCTCCTATAGTTATTGCTACAGCCAATATTTTTTTCATTTCTAATAATTAATTTAGAATCACCTATTTTTTTGTTTGTCTCCTGTTGCAGGATCTATCAAAGGAGTATTTTCATGAGTAGTTACCTTGCCTGGATTTTTATTGAAATAGTCTATAATTGCTTCTTGATTTATAATATAACTACGTTCATGACTATTGGGTTCGATAAACTCGATTACGAACCTATGCTGGTAATCATTCGGAATCTCTCCATCCTTTTGAAGCCACAGATATGCCCCGGCTGTGTGTAGGCTCCTCTCAATCATCGAAGCTGTTTTGCGCTCCTGAGCTTCGGCTCAGGAGCATCTTCGTTGATCTTTCAAGTTACTTAATAGCAGGTCAACTTCCAAAAGTCCACAACAGCTGCCAGTCTGATAATCAATAGCACTACTTAAACGATAGTCTGCAGCACATCTGACAAGGCCTGCAGCAACCGGATTTTCATGTATGTAACCGATCTTTTGCATTGTAAAAGGAATACTGAAACATTCCTTTGGATGGTTGTCTTATCGCCAGAATTGGTATTCATTGTTCCGGGAATTTGCCTCGCCGCATTTTCGGAAAATTGAAAGCATCCAATCCTTCCGGCTTTCCTGCCGGTTCGCTGTAATGGCTTTCACGATCTGGGTTGACGTGAAGCTTTTGAAGTCTCTTAAAATGGCACTCAAATCCTGGTTACAAGCAGAAGCCACAAGATGCATATGATTCTGCATCAGGCACCAGGCATTCAGGATCAATCCGCGCTTTTGCTGGCAGTATCTCAAGCTGTCAAGAATTATATCCTGGTATATTGGCCTTGTAAACACATCAATCCATTCAACCACTGCAAAACTCAAATAATGGACAGCAGATTGATCCCTGATTTTATAGCCACCGGAAGACATAGTCGCATCAATTTTGTAATGCAAGCTATATCCTGGATCAGCAAATTACATGCGCAAATGCTCAGAAAGTATCGGCTTTATATTGAATTAAAACTGGCTGGTTTTTGTAGGCAGCAGTTGTTAAAATTGCTCCGTAGCCAATGCTACGGAGCGCAGCTAAGATTTTTATGATGGACTGTAGGCTACAGATAGCAGCGGAACACTACGGACAGCTGGGGAAAATCGAAACATTAATCCTCAACTGTCAGTCAGCTATTAAATATTACATTTTATTTTAATAGATAGGACGATAAAGCCTGTACTCTCGCTTTCCTTTAAGTGAAAATCCTTCGTTGTACTTGAAATTATTGGTGCATTTCCCGTCCTGACCAAACAAACTGATTAAAGTACGAGATGAACCGTAGTACTCTACAAGTATATGGCTTGTGAATAAGTTCTTAAGAATTGTTGATATAGCGAAACGGGACTTCTTTAAATCTTTATCTGACCAGTCAATCGCTTCCGCTATTCTATCCAATCTAATTTCCAAGCCTGTTCGTGTGAACGTTAAGCTTAGTGGCAAATTATTATGGCCTCCTTCATTTAAGTTGATTTTAAGCCAAGATTCCATAGACATTTCATCCACTGAAAAATCAGGGTTTGCAAGCAAATGAGGGGCGTTGATTTCATCCAGCACCCTGTTTACTAAATCTACTTTTTCTGATACTTCTTTAGTATAGATCATGGCTATGGAGCTAGTCCTAGATTGAAAAGTGAGCGCTTTACTTGAATAGACGGATTGGCAAAACTATTTGGCACAAAACTTCTAGGAACATATATGTGAAATCTCGCAATATTCGGATTTGTCGAACTAGAACCAACTCCAATTCTAAACTTGTAACCCCATTCTCCCGCAGAGTTCGTTCCAGTTGACCACCCGGCTTTAAATAGCTCTCCTCCTTGATTTAATGTTCCTTGTGCATTTGCTGCTGAACTTCCAAACCTGGTAGAGGTAATTGCAAATTTCTCACTTAAAAACAGTCGTTCTCCAAACGTTCCCCCTTAGCGGCACTCTCAATCCCTGCTTCATTGACCACGTGTTTGGCGGCGGCTCCGGCAAACGAAGTTAAAACTTTCCTCAACACAGCGGCTCCCGAAACCGCGGGACAGCCTCCCTGTTAATCCGCTTATGTTAAAACCTGCTAATCCGTAACATTACCTCCTAAATACCGCTTCTACGCTATCGATGATGGGCTGCATAGCCGTCGTAACAATAATGTCATGCTTAGCATAATCATTTTGACGAAATAACATCTGTGAGTTTTCAGGGTGGTTATTCTGATAAATTACATTAAGGGACTTGTCAATTAGAAAATCGAAGTCGCTTGTTCGAAATGGGCCGGAGTTGATAATTGGGCACGCCATTTCGTGGCTTTTTCCATCAACTGAATATCGATAAAAAACAAAAATTCCGCCACTTCGAGTTGCTCCACTCAAATATTGAACTTTGCCCGTTGTAACTTTAAAATCACTTTCAAGAGATTTTACACGCTTATATCCGATAAAAATAAGTGCTATACACAAAATTATAAAAGCACCTGTCCAATATATTTTTACCACAATGTCGTTTTATTTTTTTAGTTTATCTTCTATAAAATCCGAGGTTGATTGGCCATTTAGTTCCATGGTCCTTTTTAATAGACCATTCATAAAGTTCCGCATCATCACATTTTCAACAACAGAACGGTTCAAGTTAGTTACGAGATGACCAGTGCTATTGCCGTATAAGTTGCCGACAAAATTTGCAGTGAAGCCGCTCACTCCAGATTGGTTAAGTTGTAATAAATTTCGACCCAGTTGATTGACAGCCGAACTCATTACCCAATAATTCCTAATTCAGCTTTCACGGCAGGCAATAAAAAAAAACTTTTCGGATCAGATTGGTAAGTATCAATAATATTTCGTTTTGACCTAACTTTTACAAGATAAGGCTGTAGATATTGTTCAAACATTGTTGATAGCTGCTTATCTTTATCCACTTCACTGTTATCAAGGTCTAAATCGAAAATTTCATCATATACTGCTGGACACCGTTGAAAAATACTACCCGGTAATTTTTTTAACGCTGATGTTACAGAATCATAAAGGCCAAAACTACCCTTAATAAACGTTTTAATATTCAGATAAAAATAATTGCCATAGTCAGATTTTTGCAAATCGACAACAGTGATGGTTTCATCAAACTCAATATGCAGAACCCCACTTGTGAAAATAAACCCATATCTTAAGGCAACCCTTTTAAAGATCCGTCTAAAAATTTTCGTTTCCATACTAATAAGCTTCTAAACAGTCTTTCAATTAAATGTTGAATATTCCGGCATTGTCTTAATCTCCTGCAAGTAGCTTTGTAACTGAGCCTGCCCTGCCATTACTCCATTCGAAATATCGAGAAAATCGACCCTTTGCCCAATAAGCAATATAAACTCTTTTAATCCAAGTCCAATTTACTGCTCTTTTATCTATATGCCCCGTTCATTAGATTACCTAAAGCAAGGTTCGACTTACTCGGATTTGCGCCTGCCGCTTTCAAGCTACATCTATATCATTTATTACATCCGTTTGGACACCAAATTTTCCCAGTTGAACTATATTTTTGGTTTACAATTTCCCGGGCTATCCGTAGACTTCCTGAACTCCAGTATAAAAATCTTAACTGCGCTCCGTAGGATCTGATACGAAGTACGCTTAAGAACTGCTGAATTTCTATTCGACCTCGATACGAGCTACAAAATAAAATGGATTGATGAGGTGCTCTAATCTATTCGATTGTCAAATACCACTTGCAAAAGATTCTATATCGTTGTAATAATAGAAAAAAGAGCTTCCAATAATATTCTTGGTTTGAAGATATTTTCTATTATTCGATCGTTTATTATTTAAATACCTGTCGTCAGTAAAATCATAAATATGATATATATCTCCATTAATTAATTCCAAAACGTTTTCAGAAAAAAAAGTGTATTCAACTATAGGGGCGCTATTTTCAATCGCATCTAAAATATTATCCAAATAAAACATCTCATTTTTAACCCCAAAATCATAATGCAGTATTTTTAATTCACTTGAAGAGTTCATAATATTGATATTAAACCCCTTAAAACTAATTACGGAATCTTGCGCCAAAGGTTTTTTCCGCCAAAACGATAAGCGTAACGAGTCATTAACTACTAAATAAACTCCGTAAACCGTGTCTCTATCCTCAATACTATAGTATTTACTCTGAGCACAATCATAGCCTTTATACTCCTTCTTGTAGCGTTTTATCATTTTTTTCTCGCTAAAAAAAATTTGCATTTCTACTACTCCTCCTTTATAACAGAAAACCGTAAACGGATAACTTAGTTCAGACTTGGAAAGTTTCTCAATTCCTTTACAGGACACCCAATTGACATCCTTATAATAAAGAACAGAATCATAGTTATGTTCATCTATGGTGATATGCACTTCATCTTTTTTTGGATTATTAGATTGATTCCAACTACAACCAAATAAACAAAAAAGCATTTCTATAAGAAATGAAAATATTATTGATTTTTTCACTGAGAATGTATTAAGGCTCATTTGAAGATAGACTAATTGTCGTATTGTAACTTGCTTCTGCAGCCTTTTTGTAAATCTGCACCAAATAGGTCCGTTGCATCATGCACACCACCAATATCATCGTAGGGTTTCATCGCCAGCTTCGGGCCGTCACCAAGATCAAGTTAGCCCTCCAGAGTGAATATGCACTGACGAAACTGTTGTTCCTGGTACTGGTTTTTGCCAAAAGTAGTTGTTAAAGTTGCTCCGTAGCCGACGCTAAGGAGCGCAGCTAAGATTTTGATGATTGAGTTCAGGAAGGCTACGGAGGGTTGGGTAATTATAGACGCTCAAAATATTTTTCGAATTGAAAACAAAAGTCATCCCAGTTGTCCACATCTATACCTCTGATTAGTTTGTCAAGAATGTCACGAATAGCTGTTTCGTCGTAATCTTTGCAAATTATAATTCCTTTACCCAATAAAGGGTGTCCTTCAGCTATCTTCTTTAACCTTGCTACACTAACTATATTAACACTAAAAGCTTCAGCGCCATAATCTTCATCTCTAGATATCTCAATTTCAAAAATGGCCCAGAAATCATCATACGCCTCTCCAAGATCATATCTAATTAGATTAAAATTTTCTAATTTAAATTTCATATTTTCTATTTTAAGCATCCGAAGGGATTTCGTCTAAAGAACCCGTTGACTAATTTAATGAAACCCCTGGAAATCATCTCATACAAAATGGCCGCACGTAATACAGCCCGGTTGCTACATGTTACACCTCATGTTTCAGTTCGCGTTTGCATCAAAATGGAAATCACTTTTAATAAAATGTTGATAGTTTAAAAAAGATGACTCTTTCAAGTCCTCTATCTTGAGAACAGAGTCGCCCTTATCATGATTAATTAGGTGATATTCTATTTCATCATTAACCCTTGTTTTGACTAGCAATATTGAATCATTTCCATTTAGGTAGGTGACATATTCAAAGTCTTTCAGAATGTAATGATCTGGACGAGGTTTCTTACGAACAATAAGATAAAATCCCGAATCTTCCGGGATGTTTAAATTTATTAAGTAGATGTTTCCAATTATTTTTCTGGATTGAGCTTTTTCAACATCAAAAAACCCGCATCCAAATAAGATGCAAAATGAAAAGAATAGCGTCAATAGAAGTAGCTTTTTCAGACCGTCAGGTTTTATTTTAATGATTCGATTTATACTTGCTTACAATAGACTCTTTAAATTCTTTGATAACTTCATCAATTGGCACGCCCAAAAATACCTTTGATATCTTGAGGAGTTTTTTCATCCAAAAGCAGATAATTTTAAAAATATTTTTTTACCTCCGTTAGTTGCTGATTGACCGTCTTGGAATCATACACAGTAATCGCCATGTTTTTACCATCATTGGTAATTCTCATTGAACCGGCTGGTTTTTGTAGGCAGCAGTTGTTAAACTTGCTCCGTAGCCGATGCTATGGAGCGTAGCTAAGATTTTTATGATGGAGTTCAGGAAGGCTACGGACAGCTGGGGTACTTTTACAGAATCTCTTAACTTGGCAAAACAAAAATAACTAAATCAAGTCGATCCGCCAGCCTGATTTATTTAATCTGTATCCCTTTTGAAAATTGAGAAATTAATCCTCAACTGTCAGGTCAATTACTAACTATTACAATTGATTGGATTAGTCATTCTGCTCCCACCCTTTCCATTTTTTTCCTCGTAGAATATCGCTTCCATATTCAAGAAGCATACTCGATACTTTCTCCATCGAATTTTCAAACCCCAACTTAGATGGCATAAAATCGTCATAGTCTTCCGGGCAATAAATTCGGCGCTTCTTTTTTCTGTAAATAAGAGTTTCCAAGCCAAGGCTATGGCGACCATCTTGGGTCGTTGGAGGGAATTTATCTGTATCCTTATAAAAATTTATTCTTAAGTAATTATTCTTTTTAGAGTAAATGACACCAATCATATCATTTTTCTTTATAAAAATGCATTCATAAATTGTATGAACTTCATTGCATGTGCATTTAGAATAGCCAAAATCTGTTTCCAAAAATGAAAAGGCCTCGTTTACATGATAAATAAAATAATCCAATGACACCATAATTAAGGAATTAAACTTTGTGCAACTTTACCCTTTTACAGATTCACGTCAAAGCGGCTCCTGTCACTTTGGCGCAAAAATATCTCAAAATCGTAATAGTCGCCGTATCAAAAATTTCCGCCTTTTGTAAACTCGGGACCCAATCCAAGATCAATTATAGAATATCCGTGTTGCAGCGCATTGTGCATCCAGGTTCGATTTTCCAAGACTGTCCTGGGGCCACCAATAATGTCATCGGTGATTGTTTTGACATCGAACCCATACGCCTTCAAGTATTTCGCTGCTGCGTCGACACGTTTCGTCTGATTTCTACCTAAAACTATGGACTTATCGAGGTTCCCCTGCCCATAAATACTCATCCGTGCGATTTTAGCGCCGGAGGCTTTAACGATATTCTATACATCATCCTTTAACGCATTAATACTTGAAAACTCTCATGTGTAACCTTTTCCAAATCCGATATCATTGGGCCCCGATAGGCGGGAGATAGTTCGTTTGCGATTCGAACTTTATTTCCCATGCCAGCTGTTAGCATATCAATAATACCCCAGAAATAGCCCCCTTGAATAATACTGATTCCACCGTTCAGTACGACAACTTCTGGTATAATGATGGAGGCTGCTGTATTTGCAATTTTATAGGGCCTAATGAAATAATCTGACGCATTAGAAAAATCCCTTGCATACCGATAATTCAACATCATTGACCTTCATATCCCTCCACGGCCACCTTTGCTATCGTCAGGCATACTTTCCTTGTAATCAGCTTCATAAGGTACCCATTCTTGCTGTAGATTCAACTCGCTATTCACCTTACTTGGCCCGGAACTGATAAGTTCAGCCTGGTTTTTCAACCAATCGGGTTCTAAGCCGTCTATATCAACGTATAGTACCGGGCTATTTCCTGCAAATTGATACGGCGTATAGAATGGATATTTTTTTGTCACCGGATCCACACTCAAGAACTTCCCTTACCTCGGATCAGAAAGGCTACGGACAGCTGGGTAATATAGTATTCTTTTTTATAATTTTGTCTACAACTGAACTCTGTGATATCGCTTTTTTTTCTAAAGCTGAAATCTTTTCAATTTTTTCAATTGTTTTGATCATATTTACACTAGTGCATTCTCCAGTAAAAGGGTTGTCGAGTACGCATGGACAAATGGTCGCGATAACTTTAATTATATAAATTTTGTAATTGCCTACTTTGAAAGAAATGTATTTTCTTCTTCTTCGATGGTTTTTACGCATCCAACTTTCAGTTGCTTTTAAATGAAAAGAGTAGGTTTTTTCCAATTCCGCGACTTTTGATTCACCAACTTTAGTCTTTAAACTAACAAAGGTGGACGGGATTTTAAACGTATCTGCTTCGCAACATAATAGCAAATTCCCATAATCATATTCTAAATTTAAAGAGCATAGATTTAATGTTTGATTACCGATGGTTACGGTATCAAATTTTGAAAATTCATCAGATTCCGTTAAAAAGAAATTTCCAATAAAACCGTTACCATCAAATCCAAAGGAGGCAAAATTATTTTGGTTTTTTTTTGTGAGCCAGCCAAAATAAATAGATTCATTCTGGGCCTTAGACAAAAATGGCGCTACACAGGTAAAAAAGCAGCATATAATACCTAATCGATTGACATTGGATAGATAACAGATGATTTTATTCATGGAGTTTTTTATTCGTATCATTTCATTTATTAAAGTATCTTCTTTCTCACTTCGAGGCACAGATTTTCTTAATGCTTTCAAGATATCTGGGCTTATTGACGGCGCCGTGAAAAGTCTTCTAGGAATTTCTTTCAAATCATGGTGATCAAATTTTGCCCATAGTAACATAAAGTGTAAAATTTCATGTGCGATAGTAGCTGCATCTCCTTCAACAGGTTTAGGATCAATCGCTACTAGTAAACTGGTCATTCCTCCATCAGTTTCGGGAAACGGTTGCTGAATTAGAACAGCCGGAACCGTAATTGCTTGATCAGGTACTAATTCCCCAATTCTTCTAAGAATTTCACATCAGCATCCCGAAGGGATAGTAATGAATTTCGCCACAACATCGGCCTGCGCTGCATTCTCAAAGAACTTTTATTGGTCAATTTACGACATTAGTATAACTTTTTCCGCCCAAAAGACCTGATCCAGGTAAGCAAAAACTCTTAATTATGTCAACTTCCTCCAACCGACGGGAATACGATTTTATCCGCATGTATGACCGGTTCATGCGCGACAGCTCCTCCGGACGGCGCCTGCAGCCCAATGGCAAACGTATCAGTAAAGGAACCGTGATCAACTACGGATATACCCGGTTGCTGCTTACCAGGTTTGTTGAAGACCGGAAATTTCAATTGCGGATCATACCACTCCATCAATCCGGACGCCGCGGTGCCGCCGCCGAAGCGCGCTACTGGAAGAAGTTTTACCAGCAATTCACAGACTATCTCTACAAAGATTGCGGCCATTTTGATAATTATGTTGGACAAACAATAAAAAACATCCGCGTTTTCTTTGGCTACCTGAACAAGGATCTCGCCCTTGGAGTAGGCGATTTCTATAAGAAATTTTATGTTCGAAAGGAAGATATTGCAATCTATCCGCTATTACCGGAAGAGCTCAATTATCTTATTTATGATAAAGCATTTGAACTCACCTTATCTTCACGGATGCAGGAAGTAAAAGATTTTTTTGTATTCGGATGCACCGTCGCATTACGGGTGTCAGACCTCTTTGCATTGAAAAAAACTAATCTTCGCTTCGCAAACGGACAATACTATCTCCAGGTAAGATCCAAAAAAACGGGTGTTGATACAGCTATTAAACTGCCCGCTTATGCCGTGAGCATCCTGGAACGCTACCAGAAACGCAAGCAACTGCTACCGCATTTCAACATCGTTAATCTGAATAAATATATTAAGGTCCTTTTGGAACAGGCAGGGTTCACCGGCGTTGTGGAAAAACGGAGAGAGCGTAGGGGGGAAATAGTTATAACTACACCCTCAAAAAAAACAAACAAATTGCGTTTTTGCGATGTGGCCAGCACCCACACCATGCGCCGCACCGCCATTACCACGATGCTTGGGCTGGGAATGCCGGAACAAATTGTACGTAAGATCAGCGGCCACGCGCCCGGCAGCAAAGAATTTTACCGGTATGTGTCGTGGGCCCAAAGTTACCAGGACCTGGAATCCGAAAAGGCCTTCGCCAGGTTACAGGAAAAAACATTAAATACTGCTTAAATTACTGGTGCAGCTTCCGGCACCGTATACCAAAACGTCAATACCCATCCGGAAGCGATACGGCATTACCAGCCGCGGTTTCATTCAGGTAAGAAACGTTGCCTTCGCCCTCGCGTTCTGTTTTTGCACTCCGTTCCAGTATCAGCGCGGTATGGTCTCCATTTTTCCCAATGCTAAACGAATACGTGTAGGGTTGTAATACCCGGCCCTTGCTCTTAAGTTTTTTGCCCCAGGTTTCATTAATGGCGCGGTTCGTAGCATCACTGTTGCCATTCGAATTTTTACCTACTTTACTCCACTCTTCATTCTGCCCCTTCAGCGGTGTAATGGTCAACTGGTTTTCGTTTACTGCCCAGGTGCCTGTTTCGTAACCAAACGTTTTTGTATCGGTGTAAAAAGACGCCAGCACACTGGCAAACCGATACGTGCCATCTGCATTAAATTTATATTGGAGCGTTGAAAAGCCCCCGGTATTGTAGCCATTCATTGTTCCACCGGAAAATTTTTCCGTAGAACTGCCTTCCCATAATTTCCCGGCCAGGGGTGAGTTGATAGCAGCCGGCGCAGTGATTTTTCCAGTGCCGCCCCCTCCGGGTTTATACCTGAAATCAATCTTTGTTCCGGCAGGCAGTTCAATCGCCGGTTTATCCGGCGTAAAAGGTCTGCCATACAACCAGGCATTCGGAAAAGAACCATTAGTACTAAATGCACCATCCCTAACGGTCGGCTTACTATACTGCAGCACCAGGTTCGTTTTTTGAATACCGGAAAAGTAATGGAAGTTGATCGTGTACACCACCGGTTCAAGCGTTCGCTTTTCTGTTTTTAATAATTTCCCGGCTTTATCACTTCCTGCCTTACTCCAACTTTCCACCGTGCCGCTTTTGGGAGTAATGGTAAGTTGGTTGCCGTTTAATGTATAAGTTCCTTTTTCATACGCCAACACAATCTCATTCTGGTAGAGATAGCTAACATTTTTTTGAAGAAATTGATAACTGCCGTCTGCGTTGAAATAATATTCACGCCAGTCATAACCCGATGTCAGGTTGCTGCTGCCACCCGCTCCTGCATACGATTCACCCGCATACTGCCCCCAAATTCCCAGCAACTGGTTTGCAGTTGCATCTCCCGCACTGCCACCTGTTGCTCCGGTGTTCTGCGATGGAGCAGCAAGCTTCACTGAATTAATAAAACCCGTCAGTTGATCCTGGTATTCCCTTGTGTTGGTCATTAATACCACACTTACTGTATTGCCACCCGCAGTGGCCGTAAGCAGGGTAGCCATACCGGTACCGCCATTCTCCGAATAGTTGGCACCGCCTGAAATTACCTGCCAGCCATTTTCCGTAACCGGTTCTTGCATTACAGGCGCACTGTTGACCTGCACCGATTTTTTTACGAGCGTATTCCAGTCGCCGGTAAAGTTGTCGCTTGCTGAAGAAGAAGAGGCTCTTGTCCTGGTAACCACCGCAACCGCGTACCCGCCATTTTGATTGGAAATGGATAACTGGATTCCACCCTCGTTTTGCTGCTGCTGCCAGCCTTTAGGTATCGCGAATGAAATTACATCCAGCGTTTTTGTTTGTGCAAACACGTTCAATACAGTTGTAGTAAGAAGAATTGCAAATACTATTTTTTTCATCTTATTCAATTAATAAATACTACTACTTTTTATTCTCAAACCCGGTTTTCAACCCTGGCGGATTGTCTACCAGTGAAGCCTGGCCCCTGCGATCAGAATACCTGAATTCATACGGATCATCCGGTGCATTAAATTGTCCACCATCCCTGGCGGTTGGTTTTGTAGCCGTGAGCTGGATTGAATTTCCATAGGTAGGATCCAGTATAATTTTAAATGTATAGGTTGTTTTTTCCAGTTTATAATCGGACGATTTTTTGAAACTACCCCATTCTTTAGTGCTTGCCTTTTTGGTCCAAAAGCCTCCTTTCCCGGTTTTGGGCGTCAGCGTCAGTTGATTGCCCTGTACCGCATACGTTCCGGTTTCATAAATAAAAGTGATATCCGGTGCTTTGGTAAGCCACTGCTTATTACGGAATAAATAAGTGCCATCACTATAAAACGTATATTCTTTTCGTAAATAGCCGGCCGTGTACTGCGGAGATCCGTTGATATAATAGCCCGTAGTTTCCAATACATAATTGGTCCAGAGTCCCACAATTGACGTTGTTCCCGGTGTTGTTGTAGCCGGGGAATTGGGCGCATTGGTAACAGCTTCCTCCGAAGGCTTCGCCAGTTGAAGCGAATTTAAAAAACCAGTAAGTTCTTCCTGGTAATTGGTGGTGTTGGTAAATAATACCACACTTACCGTTTGACCACCAGCCGTAGCTGTCAATAGTGTAACAGCGCCAGTACTGCCATTGTCGGTGTATTTGCTGCCGCCCGACAATAGCTCCCAACCATTTTCCTGGGTTGGAGCCTGCATAGTTGGCTCTTCCTTTACCTGCACCGCATTTTTGACGAGTGTGTTCCAGTCGTTGTTAAAATTATCAGCGGCCGCAGCCGTTGAGGATTTTGTTTTGGTAACAATGGCAATGGCATAAGCCCCCGTTGTTTTGTTGGTAACAGACAATTGAATGCCCCCGTCTGTCTTTACCTGTTGCCAGTTTTTTGGAACGGTGAACGACAAAACATCAAGCGATTGCTGCTGGGAGAAGGCCTGGAGCGACATACCTGTAAATTGAAGAGCGATTAATAGTTTAGCTGTTAGATTCATAATTTTTTTGTTACCTGGTGCTTAATTTTTTCCTTCTGCCGCGTATGTTACCATTTAGCCACTTCTTCACCAATTAAAGGTAGGAGGATGCCCGCCGCAGACCAATCATTAAAAAGGGTGATTTTGCAGCACAACTACAGGTTTTTTACCGCCGGATAGGACGTTTTGCCTATTTCCGGCTGTTGCCGACGGGTGTACTTTCACCGTTCATTGATCATCCTAATCTCCGCAGTATGAATAAAATAGTCGCCCTTGGCCTGTTTTTCCTGGTTGGTTCCGGGTTATTTGCACAACCTCCCGGCAATAAGCCGCCTTCCAAAGCCGATATGGATAAAATGATGGAAGATGCCATGAAAGGGATGAGCGAGTCTGACAAAGCGGATATGAAGAAAATGATGGGACAGCTAATGCCGACCCTCGAGAAAAATGCAGGCATCATACAGCCATTTCCGGAAATTAAAAGCAATCGCGATCTTATCCCGAAAAAAGATCTCGCGCGGATCAACGCCATTCCAAAAAAACGGATGACAAATGCCGATATTAAAGTGTATGCGGGAACGATGCTAAGTAAATTGATGAGTAAAGCGCCGGCTGCCGAAATCACCCTGCTGAAAACAGTTTCCGCAAAAATGACCACTGCGGCTGATCTTAATAAAGCGGCCGTTGAAGCCATGCTTAAAGGACATCCCGAAGCTGCCATGGGGCTGGGTATGAAAGCCGTTCAGGCAGATCCCTCCAGTGCGCTTTATCAAAATAATATGGCTGCGCTGCTAACACAATATGGATACCCGGAGCAGGCGATCCCGGTTTTACAAAAACTGGCCGCAGAAACACCGAACAATAGCACCCTCCTCAACAACCTGGCCCAGGCCTGGTTGGGACTTGGCGCTACGGATAGCGCACAGCGAATCATACGCCTGGCCACAGCCGCAAACCCGTATAACCCGGAAGCCAAGCTCTGTGGCGGACTGATGGATGAATTACACGGTGATCCTATCAAAGCAAAAGAAGCATACGAAGATGCCAGCGGACTTGGTTTTGACGATTTTGCCAACAACGTATTCCAAAACGCCGGAGGCGAAGCAACAGACAGCTACGATATGTACGAAAAGCTGAAACACAGCATTACGGTATACGAGTATTTTCCAAAAGACTGGATCAAAATACCTGAATTATCCAACAATGTAAGCGGTCATGACGACGATAAGGCAACAATTGGCGGTTACAGGGATATGCAAGAGGCGTTGGATGATGGAATAAAAACGCTTACTGATAATTATGCTGACCAGATTGCAGGTGACGGATCAGACGATAATGCAGTAGCGTTAGCAACAGAAATGCTGGACGGTGTTTCCATGATGTCCAAGCCGGCAGTGATTGTTCAGAAAGTGTTGTTTAATTATTTGAAGGACTGGATGTTTAAACAGGCGGATGAATGGAAACAACTAGTAGAAAAGGAAAGGGTTGCCCGTGAAAAGCTCGCCAAAGTGATGAGCAAAAGTTATAGTAAGGACCAATGTCAGATCCCCGACAAGGCTAAGAATGAATACCTCGAAACCGTCAATCCGCCCATCCGCGAATTTTATCTTAGAAAAGCAGAGGAATTTCGTCAATGGCTGAATATTTTCTGCACGTGGAATTGGTACCTGGTGGGTAATCCACGAAACGTTATCATTCAGCAGGATCTGGGCCAGGCCGGTAGCCTCGCTAATTTCTACATCAGTGCCATCACGGAATTGAAAACAGAAGACCAATATTGTCGTCCTTCTGATCCGAAAGAGAACAAAAAAATCGATCAGCCTAAAATACCTGATTTTAAATGCCCGATCGTAATCCCCGTACCGATGGGAAAGGATTGGCAGGATATTACATCAAAAACCAAAAAGCTGGATGCATCTGCCAGCGGAATTTCACCGTCGGGCAAAGCTATTCCCAATGCCGCCGTTAGCCTGGGACTGGATGCTTCAATTACAGATGCCGGACTGGCACCTTACCTGCAGTCGTCTGCCAACAGTCTTGTTACGCATGGCATGGGAAAGCCGGTAATGTCAAAACCGGCTGATGGCCTGGATGAATTGGCGCCGCTGGCTACGCCGGCACAGATGGGAAAATGGAAAATCGCACAGCAATTATTATCAAAGATGATCAGCAGCGATTGCAGTAAAGTAAGCAAAGCGAAATTTCCAAAGACGAAGTTCAGCGTGGAAGTGGGCACTATTCAGTTTGAACCGGATAATGAAACAGGTGAGAAGTTTGAAATTTCCGGTAGCGGTTTTTCATTCGAGGGAGATCCCGCAACATACTATTTTGATAAAAACGGGAACCTCGTGGCCAGTTCATACAGTGCTGATAAATTAGACCAGGCCATTAAAGACGGAACGTTTTCCGGCCCGGCAAAAGAAGGTTCTTCTGCAACAGGTGCGGGCAAGGTTAAACTAACACCCGATGCGGCTGCAACTACGGCTGCCACAGAGCAACTCAATACTGCCTTGAAAGTGTATGATGCAAACGGCTTTCAGCCCACCATTACAGCTGGCGTGCAACCGCCTGGTCTTTTCCAGGTAATAACCGGATTATTTAAGTAAAACGTTTTTAGAAAAAGAAAGGCCGTTATTTAAACAAGTGTTTCCCACCAGCGATCATGCAGCGTTTGGGTAATATCGACTAACTGTCCCGGCCTGGGTAAAAAATAATCGAGTTGTTGTGCGAGTGCCGCCGTTACAAAGCGTTCTGCCGGTTCTTTCCAGGTATGTTGTGCCAGTGAAAAAGCGCCCCAATGCACGGGCATGATCTTTTTTGCGCGGGCTTCCGTTGCGGCCTGCACACTCTCTTCCGGGTAAAAATGGATCTCATGCCAAAGCTCATTGTATTGGCCGCATTCCATCCAGGCAAAATCGAAAGGGCCGAGCCGCTCGCCGATGGTTTTAAAATGTGTTCCGTAACCGCCATCGCCACTAAACCAAAGATTGTATTGCTCCGTTTTTAACTGCCATCCTCCCCAAAATGATTTAGAACGATCCTTTAAACCACGCCCGGCGAAATGGCGGGTTGGAGTAAATGTAATAGCAATGGATTCAAATCGCGCCTGCTGCCACCAGTCAAACTCCTGTATGCGATCTGCTTCAATACCCCATTTAATAAGATGCCGGGCCACGCCCAGTGCCGTGTAAAAATGTTTCGTTTTTGCGCGTAGCCGCGCGATGCTCTCCATATCCAGGTGATCATAATGATCGTGGGTTAATAATACCAGGTCAATTTCCGGAAGTTGATCCAGGATATCCAGTGTATTGTCTGAAAATCGTTTTACTGCAAACGGTGAGATGGGTGCGGCATTCGGTCCCATCATGGGGTCAATGAAGATCGTAAGTCCATTTATTCTTAACAGGAGTGCAGAATGACCATACCAGATCATTTTAGGGGCGGCGCCGGGTGCTTCAAAAGCTGCTTTATCAAAAGGAGCCAGTATTATTTTCTGCCGCGGTTCCCGATCTGCTTTTTTGCAAAATTGTTTGTACAACAGACCTGGCAATTCGGAAAAGCTGATCGCCAGGCTGGTGGGCTCCAGGTTTTCAAACTGCTTCCCATTCCACTGTGGTGATTTGGCATAGCGGGCAAGATCAGCAGCGGAGGGTTTGGCCCCAAATTGTTTTAGCATACTCAAAGGTACAGCAGATTCAATTGCCGCAGGAACTGCTTTTGTATCCGCTTTTCACGAGTAATGTTACGGTTGTGTATTGTTGTTAAAAGCTGCTGGAAGAATGGCGATATGATGCTTCTCAGCCACTTTCAAAACAATTGGCATCAGGATGGAAGCGCCGGGAATCAGTACAAACGGAACCCCAATACCTATTATTTTCAATGAATCTGACAGTTGTGTTTTGAGCAGGTGTTCATCATCACTCGTGATAACACCTTCCCGGATATATTTCCTGATCACCTCCAGCGCGCGCTGGTCTTCCCGGTACTCCACGCTTACGTCTTTCAAGAAATGATGAACATGTTCTTCCAATAAAGTGAATGAATGCAAAGCGACAGGTTTTAAATTAAAAAGAAATTTCCTGGTAGGAGCGAAGCGTTTTTATTTCCTGCTGCAAGTTTTGTACCCGTTCCAGCAAATGAGAGATTGCTTCCAGCCCCGCCATATTAATCTCCAGGTCATAATGCAGGTGCATGTATTTTTCCAGGTCGGGCAGTTGCTCATACCCGATATACAGCACATTTTCTTCCCGCACCAATTGCAGCAGCCCATGCCGGTCCAGTTCCATAATGAAGGCATGTTCTACCTGGTAATGGACTGTACATTCTTCTATCGAAATACGTTGTATCGTTTCCATAACAAGTTTATTAGGGGCGTTCTTTTGCCAGTTGTTCAAATAATTCTTTTTCCCGTGCGGTCAGTTTGGTTGGAAGTTCCACCCGGAATGTGACGTACAAATCGCCGAAGGCTCCGTCTTTTTTATACACCGGGAATCCTTTTCCTTTGAGCCGCACTTTGGTTCCATTCTGTGTTTCAGGAGCAATTTTTAATTTCACCTTTCCTGAAAGTGTATCAATTGTTTCCTCCCCGCCCAGCATTGCTTTGTACAACGGCACGGGCACTTCCTGGTACAGATCATTTCCCTTCCGGGTAAATCCGGTATCGTTTATAATTTCAAAGGTGATATATAAATCGCCGGCCGGTCCGCCATTCACACCCGGGGAGCCATACCCGGCGATCTTTATTTCCTGTCCATCTTCAATACCTGCAGGCACAGTGATCCGGATATTCTTACCATTTACGGTAAATGTGCGTTGCTGGGTTTGTGCAGCTTCCGACAGCTTCACCTGCACGCTGGCGCGATAATCCTGTCCACGAAATTGCGTTTTGCGGCCGCCACCGCGATTGCCAAACATGGAGGCAAAAAAGTCGGAAAAATCACCTTCATCCCCGTCACCATACGAATAAAACTGGCCGCCATTGCCAAATGGGTTTTGTCCCTGCTGACCGGCAGCCTGCTGCTGTCGCCTTGCTTCTTCAAACTGGTCGGCGTGCTTCCAGTCGGCGCCGTATTGATCGTATTTTTTTCTTTTTTCCGGATCACTCAGCACCTCGTTAGCCTCATTGATCTGCTGAAAGGTCTTTACCGCAGTGGGATCATTGGGGTTCAGGTCGGGGTGGTGTTTCCGCGCCAACTTACGGTAGGCATTTTTGATGTCGTCTGTCGTAGCAGTTTTGGGTACGCCCAGTATCTTATAGTAGTCAATGTATTCCATCCCTTTAAAGTTACGAACTGTGCTGTAGATTTTCAAGCCGGCTATCCCGCCCGGGAGGAAATGAAAAACGAAAGGGATAGAAATTAAAAATGTAAAGAACGATTAAATATTCGAAGGGTTTTCATTTTCGCATTGCCTCATTAACGACTTTTTTCAATTGCGAATCACCAGTGTCCGGGGAAAAATTTATTGCACAACCGAAATTATCATTGCTTTTGAACAAGAGAATGAAATACTGAGTGAATGAATTTTTATTGCGGCCTTTGCGAAACCCTGGCGGCCTTTGCGTTACAAAAAAAGTTCTTCATAAATGCGGTATCGCCAGGAACGCCGGGAACCGCAAAGAACGCGACGCGATCAACCGTTTATTGATCGTTAGTGCCCGGATAGAATTTTACCGGACAGCCGAAATATAGATTCTCTTTGCGTAGAGGGCTTGCTTCTAATCTGGGCAAAAAGCAGGTCAAATAAGCTTTGACATTCAGGCTAATAAATAGGAGCAGGATTTAGATTTTCATTTTCCCCGGACAACAGTGATTGCGGAATTGCCGAATCACCGAATCACCGAATTAATTAGCACATTTCCACATTTATATTTTTCCATCAGCTCATTCGCAGTAATCGCCAGTTCATTTCAGCTGCTATTTCGGTTTCGCCTGTGGTGATTCACCTTCGCGGAAACAGGTGATCATGCGTTTCCCATTTGCACTCATTGTTCTTTTTACTTTTTCGGCAACTTGCTATAGCCAGGTGGATACATCTTCCTGCCTCCTTTGGTATAAGGGGAAAAAGCTCGCGGCCCATATCCTGGTAACGCCTCAGGGCGATACAGTTCGGTATGCACCAACAAAAGGCGTCGTAAAAATATCCAGCAAAACAGGGCCGGGGAAAGTGTACGACCGTATGCTGTCCGAACTGGATCAAAACCCGCGCAGGGCGAATGAACTGGTTATGAAACTGGCTGCCAAATATCCCAAACCGATTATTCCTGCTGTTGCGGGAATCATCAGGACTGCCTACGCTGATGTGGACAGCACGTATCGGAAAATAATCACCAATACGATCAATATTCCGGCAATTGATATGACTGTAACAAAGCCGATGGCTGGAAAAGGTGGCGGTGAAGGTCCGCTGGACTGGGAAGATATCTGGGATGAGTTTGTAACGAAAATGCATCGGTATATAGCCGAACATTCGGATGATAATTTGTCCGCTATCCCGGAGCCACCTGCGGTCAATTTTAGTTATTGCTATAATTGTGATAAGGATGCGCGTGAAAGCTATTCGAAAAAAGTAGCAGAGTTTATTACTGCCCTGTCGGGCGAAGAAGATCGCAGTATGCTAAGCCTGGCATTGGGCGCCAGCAGGCAGGCGGATTTGTTGCTGGTTCCCGAACGGAACAGCAAAATACAGGCAGAGATAACAACGTTGCTACATTTTATTGCATCACGCATACAAAAAAGGGTGGCAATGGCAATTGAGAAATATATCGATAGCCCGGAGCAGAGCATTGCCGTATTGCAGGCTGCACTTACCTGGGATCGGCAGGTGCAACTGCTTGGAATTGGCAACCTGTTGCCACAGGATTATCTGGCAAGAGCATTCAAGGCCTACGCCACGCGTATCAAACAGGCCATGACACAGGAAGATTACACGGTTGTATTAAACTATTACCTCATCATCAGCACCGACCGGCAAATGCAACTCTGTGAAAGCGGATATTATGAAGATATCCTGAACCAGGCGCTGAAATTTAACCAGTTTAAAGTGAGCATGAACGTTGCTGCAAAAACGGGTTCGGACAACGGGTTTCTGCTGGCCCAATTACGCGGCGATAATTGGTTTATGGCATTCCCCGATTCAAATTGCCGCCTGCGCTGGAGCCTCATTGGGCCAAAAATGAATAAACTGACCATTGAGTTGGAGTCGGCAGATATGAGGGGCAACGGTGGCCAGATTCCTTATGTGGGAACAAAGAAATGGGAAGCGCCGGTGCCCAATATTCGTGTTGACTTTTGCGGGGAACCAGCAGATAGTATCATTGCGTATCCATTCAATGCGGAAAATTTTGTGGAGCTCTGGAAGCTTCCTGCGCCCATGGGCGCCACCAACCTGCAACAAATAAATGGCCTGTTCATGACCAGCTTCCTGGATCCGGAACGGTTAAAAGCAGATGCCGCTGCGGCAAAAAACCCGGATCAACGAAAAAAACTGCAGGATGAAATGACAGAAAAATACCAGCGGTTTTTAAAACAATACCAGTCGGGCGCAATCGGTATGCACGACAAAGGCGTTGATATAAAAACATTAATGGACATCGGCCGTTCCCAGTCAACAGCCCGTGATATTTCGGAAATGGTGTATTCCATCAACCCCGGCCGGTTCATCTTTACACCGGTTGTTCATAACCGGGAAAAGCTGGTTGTCCAGGATCGTATCAATGGCAAAACGTTGTTTCCACAAAACACAGCTATACAATACGCCATTTTCGATATAAAAATTGAACATGATCCTGATGCACCGTATGTGATTCGATTGTAAAGCAATTAATGATCAGCAGGGATCGAATCGGTAATCATACCAATCGTGTGCAGCCAGGTAGCGGCAAGTTTAGGCCAGCCGGCAATAGGCAATTTTGAAAAATTTGGAATGTTCATTGCCGATTTGTTAATCCCGAATGCATGACCGCCTTCGGCATAGATATGATATTCCGCAGGTACGCCTGCTTTTCTCAACGCGATATAATACACCAGGGAATTCTGGATACTATCCACCGGGTCGTTGCCGGCCTGTAAAATGAACATTGGGGGTGTATTGGCATCCACCGGCAGTTTTGCATTCAACTGGTAGGGGCCACTGGCATGAAAAGTCATGTGACCGGGAAAGATGGACATGCCAAAATCCGGTCTGCAGTTAATCGTATCGATATCATCGGTAGGTGTGTACGCGCGTTTACGATAGTTCGTACCGATATCCGCCACCAGGTGTCCGCCAGCAGAGAAACCGATCACGCCCACTTTATGCGGATCAATATTCCATTCACCGGCATGATACCGAACAAGCGCCATGGCACGTTGTGCATCCTGTAACGCCATGGGCTTTACCGGGTCAACCTGGCATTTGCAATTTGGGTCATAATGCGGTCCGGAATCAGGCACGCGATATTTTACGAGGATACCCGTAACGCCGATAGACGAAAGCCATTTACAAATATCAGCACCTTCCAGTTCCACTGCCAGTGCGCGATAGCCACCTCCGGGAAATACCAACACTGCGGCTCCGGTGTTTTTTCCTGCTGGCGGATAAATGCTGATGGTTGGGTGAGATACATTCCGAACCATACCGTCATTGTTCGTTTCTTCTCCCTGCACGAGAGTTGAATCGGGAATTATTTTCCAAATGGGGAGAGAAATTGGGATTGTAGTAGTAGCCGTTGGAACGGACTGCCCAGGCTGTTGCTGCTTGCGGTTGCTGCAACTATAACAACTAAAAGCCAATATCCCTGTACAGAGCAGAATACGATAAAATCGGCTAAAGCGAGTAGCGCTGATGCAATTGATCATTTTGCAGATGGTTTTTGAACGGCGATCACTAAGCTACGACAAAGCCATCCTGTGTTGCAACTACTTCGCTTTTTTGGCGGCAGTTTATGATTTTTTTAATGATTCATCGCTAGTCTTTCAGCCAGTACTGGCGATTAGCGCATCCTTGACGAAGAGAATTGCGGATCAGCTGATCTTTCCGGGTGAATGTATTTTGAATACATGTAGAGGCTGAGCGGCTTAAGTGCCTTATCGGTAAATATGGGATGCATACCACGGCAGGTAAAATATTCCAGTTTATTGTCTTTTTTCAAATACCATAGTTGCCCTATTGAACGCGCTGTGATCGTATCCACATAGGCATCCCCGATCTTTCTAAAATTTTTAATCCGATCCGGGTCGGCCGCTACTACCAATTTTCCCGGTGCTGGATGATTGCAGTCTGTGAGTTCATAATGATCTTCCTGCCATACCATGCACTGGTTATTGCCGCTGCTGGCGGCGCCAGCGCGATTATGAAACACGCCAAGATAAGTTCCACTGGCTGTAAGTAGAAGAAGCCCGGCGCCTACCGTCCAGGTTTTTGGCTTTACGATACCGCGTAGCCATCCTTTCTTTTGAACGGGTGGTATGACGAAGGTGGAAATGGAATCACCTGTTGATGGAAGTGATGTACTGGCGGGTTGCTGTTTGCTATTGCTTTCGTTGCTCCATGGATATTCAATTGCGGCATAATTCCGCTCACTGTTAAAAGGCCGGTCGGGGAAATCGAGCAGCCAGGCCAATAGTTCGATATTTTTCAGATCGGTATTGGTTGTTTTCTTCCCCAGGAAATTCGACAGTGGTTTTAGTTTGTCGGTGTCACTGCGCCGAATGGCGGCGATGCATGGTGCTGCCTGTTCAAATTGACCAAAGAAAGCGCGAAGCGTTTCTGCGTCTTTTCGCGTCCAGCGTTCTTCACACACTGCTATACATTCCTTTTTAAGATTGGAAGAAGTAGGGCGTTTCAGTCTTGGTGAAAGGCTGCCCGTACGAAGCCTGTAGTGATAGCAGGCCATGATGCTGGAGACATAATCATGATACATCGCAGGTGGTTGTGGCGTCAGCGTGATTTGGCTATTGAAGCTACAACGAATTTGGAAAACCTGGATTACGGTTTCCCGTAATCTTTAGAATAACCGGAATTCCCGGAATTATCGGAATCATTTATCAATCAGTGTGTTGTGAGGCGGTAGGTTTGTTTTGCGAATGGCGATAGCGTTGCGGGCCACCGGCGAAGGGAAGCGGTGCGCTGGTTTCGCTATCAAAATTCGCTCTTCCCTTCCCGCGGCGGGAAGCGCTGCCCGCCGCGATCGCTTGCAGGCTTTTCATGCCTGCTTAACCCTCATTTCTCAACACGTAAAATTTAAAAAAATGATTCCTGTAATCTTTTTTATATGGGGCATTTTATGCCCTCACCCCACTGCGCCTGTACCTATCGGGAATGGGCCTGTTGTAAACTCAGATACATCCGGTGATATCGATTCTGGCGGAGAAACCGGGCATACGCCACCGTTGCCGCCACCACCGCCACCTCCGGGTACGGGGCATTGATTTGTTAGTAAGGCAGGTTTTCCTGCCTTACTTTTTTTATTTTTAGGAAAACCAACTGCTTTGAGAACCTTTACCTTATCCGCAATTCTTGCGTTGCTGAGTTGTTTTCCTTCCTGCCTGCTGCATGCACAACAGGTTGAAGCGCTGCCTGAATACAATCGTGCAGGACAATTGTTAGACGTCAAACCCGATTCTTCGTATTACTATTATTCTGAAGTCGCCCAAAAAGCCAGCGATAGCCTGGTTATTGCCGGTGCATTAAATGGAATGGCGGTATTACTTGCTAACCAGGGCGATTATGTTAACAGCCTGGAGAAATTGATCGCTTCGTTAAAATATCTCCGCGAAAACAATCCACGGGACTCAGCAGCCTTCGCTTCGGACTATAATGAAATGGGGAATGCCTGTGTTAATCTGAAGCGGTACGATGACGCTATTCGTTATTTTAAAATCGCACAACAATTTGGTACAAAAGAAGAATACAAATTGACCTATTTAAATGGCGAAGCGCTTGCCTATCGGCAAAAAGGAGATTATGGACCTGCGATAGATATTTATGACTCAATTCTATCGAGATTTAAAACTGAGGATAATAATTATGCCCGGGTTTTGTCAAATCTTGCCAAAACAAAATGGTTGAATGATCAACATTACAACCCAACTACGGAATTCTGGAAAGCACTTGCTATCCGGCTTAAGGAAAATGATCAATGGGGTATCAATGCCAGCTATGCGCACCTTTCTGATTATTATGAGAACGTCAATCGTGATTCGGCAAATTTTTACGCCAGGAAAATGTACGACGTGGCAATGGAGATTGGCAGCCCCGAAGATCAGTTGGAAGCGTTGGACAAAATGATAAGAAACGGTCCACCGTCACAAGTTGCACAATATTATGCAATTTATAAGAACGTTGACGACCGCCTTCGCGGCCGACGAGATACGGTTCGGAATCAGTTTGCGCTGACTGCTTATGAAGTGGAAAAGAACAAGATGAGTTTGGCAAGTTCGCAAAGCGAAAATGAAAGGAAAAGCCTGCAGATTGTGCGGCAACGGCTAGTGATATTGATCTCGCTTCTCATTTTTACGGCCGTTTCATTTTTTGCAGTTGCGTGGTATCAAAAACGAAAACAACGGCTGCGCCTGGAAGCAGAAGATAAGATCCGCGACTATCGCCTCAAAACCTCTCAAAAAGTACACGATGTAGTAGCTAACGGTTTATACCGCGTTATGACCACCATCGAACACCGCGATGATGTAACCAAAGAAGAACTCCTGGATTCGATCGAACTGCTCTATGAGCAATCCCGGGATATTTCCTACGACCAGCTTCCGGGAACTGAAGTTGATTTTTATCAATCCGTCAACCGCTTGCTTTCATCCTTTGCCAACGAAAACCTGAAAGTCTGGATTGCCGGCAACGATCCTTCTGTTTGGGAACACACAACCAACGAGGCCCGCAATACACTCGCCAGGGTGCTGGAGGAATTAATGGTGAATATGCGAAAACATAGTTCCGCAAAAAACGTGACCATAAAAATCGAAAAGCTATCTAACGAGTTGAAAATCACCTATCGCGACGATGGCATCGGGATGCACGCAGGCGTAAAGAAAGGCAACGGCCTCGTGAGTACGGGAAACCGTATAAATGGCTTGGGCGGGCGGATTATATTTGAACCGAACGACGGCAACGGGCTGGTGATTACCATCTCTACGCCGCTAAGCAAAACGAAATGATAAAAAAGGTATTAATAGCGGAAGATCATGAGAGTACAAATATCTCGCTTCAGCGAACGCTGGATGAATTGAAGTTGGAGGACATGGAACACGTTTGCTATTGTGATGATGCGGTGCTAAAAGTAGAGTTGGCCAAACGAAAAGATGCGCCATTTGACCTGCTGATCACTGATCTTTATTTTGAAGATGATGGCGTTCCGCAGCGTGTTGCAGATGGCACACGATTGATTGAGGAGGTGCGAAAAATTGATCCGGCGCTCAAAATCCTGGTCTTTTCCGCGGAAAGCAGACCGCTGGTGATCAAAACTTTATTTACCATGCATGGTGTGGACGGTTTTGTGCGAAAAGCACGTAATGATGCCAAGGAACTAAAAGCGGCTATTGAAACCATCCGGCACAATCAACGTTACCTGCCCAAGCAATTGCAGCAGCAGTTCAATGAGAACACGCATGGATTTGATGCGCTTGACATTACGATCATCTCCTTTCTTGCCGACGGAGTTTTACAAAAAGATATGCCGGAATTATTTGTGAAAAGAGGAATTGAATCCTGTAGCCTGAGTAATATTGAAAAGAGGCTGAAACGGATGAAAACTGAATTGAATTGCACTAAGAATGAGCAATTGATCGCATTTTGTAAAGATAAAGGCATCATTTAGTGATCCTTCCTTTTCCTCTGGAAGTTCATCCCGCGCCTGCTGCGCGGGATTTTTTATAATTCAATGCGCCGCGGACTTACTCCGTCACTTTTTTACAAATTTTTTGGTCTCCTGTACGGGATCATTTTCCCGTGTTACCGTAACCATGTACACGCCAGACGAAAGCTGGGCAACGGGTATTTGCCAAACCGATGTTCCGGCAGGCAGCGTTGTTTGTGCCTGGTACACGGTTGAGCCAAGACTGTTGACGAGCCGGATAATAGCGGCCGAAGGCGCGTCTTGGGTAATGTTCAGGTTCAATGTTTCAGAAGCCGGGTTGGGCCAGATCATTAATTCATTCACGGGTGAGCCACATCGCACGCGGTTGACAGCAGTGTACAATGTTTGCCCGTCGTTATCAACACCGGCAATTCGGTAAAAGACGGTTTGGCCACCTGGGCTGGCGTCTGTATAATGATAGGTTTGTTCAGCCGTACTGTTACCGGCTGCAGCAATGGTGGCGACACTGGAAAAATTAATGCCATCGCTACTTTTTTGCACAAGAAATTTTGCACTGTTCTCCTCAGTGGTCGTTTTCCAGGTTATTTCGATGCCGCTGTTTTCACAGCTGGTGCTAAACTGTATGAAATGAACAGGTAGTGCATTACCTGCATTGGAGAGTGTCCATCTTGAAAAAGCCTGGATAGTTGATTTCTCCACGTAATTAAGAGAGGCGTCGCGGGTAGAAAATCCCTGGGCCACCCAATTGACATTGTCTGTGCTTCTAAATTGAATAAGATTGTTTTCGGCAAGGCCGTTTAATTCGGCGTCAAAATAATTGATACGGAGAGTTGCATCCAGGGCTGTATTGTTGGCAGGGATAATATCAAAATACCGCAGGATCGAATTTCCACCTGCGTTCCCGCTTTGCGACTTTACGCCCCGGAAAACGGAGGTGGTGCCAAGGTTTTGCGTAGCAGTGATGGTCGCTCCCAAATTCCCGGGATTAACGGCGGTTGGAGTACCAAGATCAACGATAATCCTTGCATATCCATCAGTTCCCATCATGTGGCTGTTTTCCGATTCGTTTAAAAAAAGAGCGTTAGAGCCAAGGTTGAGTGCAAACCCATTCAGATCCAATAATCCTCCCTGGAAATTCACGGTTTGCGCTATGTTCAGGTTCCGTTGCAGGATAAGCCGGGAGGCCCCCGTTTTTGCGAGTTCTATTTTGCTGAATATTGGAAGGGAGGCGCCGGATATAGTTGCATTGGTACTGCCGTTAAATTTAAAAGTATTGGCAAGCGTTGCCGTGGCCGCATCGTATTGCATCCCCGTGTTGTTTAATACGACATACGTGCTGTTGTCGCTCTTCCAATTTGTACCCGCTCCAATTTGTAGTTGGGCATTAGCGCCATAATCACAAAGCAACAGCAGGAGAAAAGCAAAATATTTCACGTTCGTCGGTTTTACGGGTAAAATGATTTTTACTGGATACTTTTTATTAAGCGAGAAGATTTCTTAACTATTTAATTTTTTCGGTATAGATATAATTTTTGACTTACTGTGTTTAGTACTTTATTGATAGTGATGGGATTTGTTTTTGACAGCGCATAGCCTACCATCCTATTGTTGGCGGTGCAATATGAAAATGCAAAAAGCTGGTTGGGTGTGTTGATGAGATAGGTGTCTAAGGTTCCGGGGAAGTCAGGATAGGCAACCGTGTTCCAGGTATTGGCGGATGGAGCATAGGTTTGAATTTTGTTCCCGCCTTTATCAAATGCAATTACATCGGTTCCCGTCCAGACCATTACCGGGTGAGCAGCATTGGGAACGGCCGCGGGTGGGTTCATATATGTCCATGTATTGGAACTGAGATTGTAGGTAGCGCCTGATTTATAGACCGGCGCCTGGTAATTGGAGCTGCATTCCCAATAGTCAACCGGGGGCGTTTGTGTATAATCCTGGTAGTGCACTGCTTCAACTGTTTCGGATTGTGAAGATCCGCCCCAGATCACCATATCGGTCCCGGTCCAGGCCGTTGCGTGGTAACCCCGTGGGGCAAGCGTGTTTGGAATAATATGATTGTAAACCCCTGTTGATGGAGTGTATTTGAACCAATCGTTATAATAAGTATATATAATATAATTCCTGTTTTCGCAATGGGTCGTGGAAGAAACACCATCCTGCTGGCGGTAACCTCCCCAAACAAAGAGTTGAGTACCCGTCCACACGGCTGATGCTGCCACGCGTCCATTTACCCCCAGAAGCGGATTGGGGTTGGCGATCGTTGTCCAGGAATCGGCAACAGGATTGTAAATGCCTCCATTCAGCAGGTAATTGTTGGCGATGTCCTGCCCGCCCCAAACAATCAACTGGCTGCCGGTTGAAACAGCGGTGGCATATACCCGCGCGGAGGGAATATTAGTTACATTGATTTTTGACCAGGTACTGGTAGGCACGTGGTATTTATAGCCAATCATCACCGGGGCCGAATAGCTGCCGGCAATTCCATACACCAGGATGTAGTCGCCGCATTGTTTTACATCTGTATAAACAGGATTTAGAAAATTGCTTGTAAAAAAGGTCGGAGGTGTAAGTTCGTTATAGGAATATTTATCAGTAGCAAAGTCGTAGTGATAAACAGATGTGAAGCTGACGCCAAAGACGGAAGAGCCATCCCAGAAAGGCCCCCAGTATTTGCCGCAGGTGGGGGCAGATGCATTGTCGGGTTCGGTTTCATTAACGGCGTACCAGGTAAGTGGCTGGATGGTTAGCGGCTGTTCCTGTCCGTCAATAGCGCTGTTCAGGTAGCCGTTATAGGAAAATCCATTGTTTTCCAATGCAGGATCATGTTGTGTTTCGCTCAGGACGATGGTGCCGGGCGGCAGGGCATTTGCGCCCACCGGCGTCCAGGAGGAACCATTATAACTATAAAATCCCGGCGAATTATCGGTTTGATACAGGAGCAGCCCGGTGGCCGGATTGGAGATGGCATCGCGCTGGGCCTGTGTTACCCTGGGCATCAGCAGGCCTTTATTGATTGCTTTTATATCAAGGGCGGCGCTTCCATCTGCTACACTGCCATCAGTATTTATTGCAACTGATTGGCCTGATGCCGCCAGCGAAGCCAAAAGAATGAATACGGCAAAATATAGTCTCTTCATATTAAAAGTATAAGAGTTCAATCTTGTTCAGCATTACTCATAGGTTTTAACCCAGGTAAAACGTCCTGTCCTGGTATCAATTGATCCCAATGTGTTTTTTGTAACTACCAGCAACTGTTGCTTTAAAGGCTGAATATCCTGCAGGTTGTTCTCACTGTTTTCCCCGTTAGGAGCAGGTATTGTTGTTGACCAGGTTGTTGTTAAGTTGGCCGTGTCAACACAGGCTATTTGAAATTCAAATGGATACCCCGATTTCGTTTTGGAAACAACAAGTAGGTTATTACCAATAGTGAAGGGGAGTTCTTTTGCTGTGGGGGCATCGTAGTACCCGGCAAAATAGGGAT
Organism: Bacteroidota bacterium; assembly: GCA_048498035.1. Classification (GTDB taxonomy): domain Bacteria; phylum Bacteroidota; class Bacteroidia; order Chitinophagales; family Chitinophagaceae; genus CADEDV01. The sequence continues at coordinate 264,405 of JBEHYT010000001.1, forward strand.
TGATAAAGTCGCTGGCTGACAGGATTGGAGCTTTATTTTTTTCCAATCTTGATTTGGTTATTATTTTTTTACGCTGGTTACCGGTAAAGCTGATGTTCTGATCCACCAGGTGAATCGCATTCATTTGCAAAAACCGACGGGAAATGCCTCTTGGTTGAATAGAGTCGGGGATCACTGTTGCCATACCCGTGGTTTCATTGATTGTATAAATGCGCGCATCATCTCCCTGGAATAGTACGCCCTCAATGCCCGGGGGATTATAAAAAGTCTGGATGGCGCCGAAGGTTAGCCCATTATTTTTTTGCGCCAGGCTGTTTGCGTCAAAAGACCTGGATAGGTCCGGCAGCGTTAGTGCCAGCAACTCTCGGGTGTTTTTTGAACGGTTATATACCTGTAGCCATACGCGGGAGTTGGTAACCTGTAGCAGCTGACAGTTTTCCCGCAGGGAAAATGGTTGTGGAGAGCGCAGCTCACCAGTGATCCCGTCGTAACATTCAAAATAATTGGTAGAATACCCGATGCGTTCGGTTTTGCCACCCTGTTGCGTATAAGAACTAACGTGAAATACACGGTATTGACGAACAATGCCGGAGCCGTCTTTTGATAGCATGAATGCAACATTCTCCGGAGGTTGTTCCCCTAAGTGTTGACATGCAGAGAAAACCACCGGTAACGTTACCGAAGCCAGGATATATTTGTAACGATGGATGTTCATGTTCTGGTGACGCTTATTTTTTCAATGCTTGTCTTCCCGTTCCTGTTAATCGATATACAATGCATACGCATAACCGTTGTTACTGCCGTCTGTCAGATCGGTAGCCGTCCCGTTTTTCCAGTATTTCGCTACGGTATTGGCACGGTATTCATAACCGCTTACAACAACTGTGCTTCCTTTAACTTTTATACCTGTTGGATAGCTGTCATATGTACCATCCGACAAAACTGTTGGAACTCCGTTTTTCCAGTATGTTGCTTTGTATTTGCCGCCGGATAAAGCTTCGCGGCCGCATATATATACATCAGTGCCAGCACTGCAGATATTGGTTGCGGCGGCATCAGTAGTTCCGTCCGTAAGCGTCACATCGGTTCCGTTTTTCCAGTATTTTGCTACATATTTTCCAGACAGGTATTCATATCCGCACACATAAACATCGGTGCCAACCACAATTATTTTTGCAGCGTGTGCCAGGGTATTGCCGGAAGTTAAAATCACTTCGTTGTCATTTTTCCAATATTTGGCTTTGTAGTTATTACCCGTTGTTTTTTCATCACCGCACACATATACGTCAGTTCCGGATACAAAAATCCCATATGCCTGGGCAGAGTGGGTACCGTCTGTTAATACATGTTCCGTATTGTTCTTCCAGTATTTTGCTATAGTTGCTGCGCCGGACGTATTAGGGCCTTCGGCACCACAAGTGTAAACATCGGTTCCTGCGATTTTCATGTCGTTAACAACGCCGGCGTTGGTAGCACCCGTGAGTGTTGTGGGAACGCCATTTTTCCAGTAGGCGCCAAATGTTTGCGCAGCGGTACCAATGCTATAAAAGCCACAGGTATAAACATCTGCGCCCGATACGTCGATCCCATATAATAGCGCCTGGGTATTGGGGTTAGTGATAGCGATTTTGGTTCCGTTTTTCCAGTATTCCCCATGGCGCTCATTGGCACCGGACACAATTTCCTGCCCGGCCACATAAATTGTGTTTATGCCGGACGAAGGCGGATTGTTGCCGTCATCGCCTTTGTGACACGAGGGCAAAACGGTTATAAAGCAAATCAGGATACACAGGAAAGGGTAATGGTTAATCGTTTTCATATCTATTTATTAATGTCATGGTATATGCGTGATACGTATATCGATACCGATTGATCTTTCTGAATTTTCATGAACGAGGCGCAGGCTGCTATCGGTCTGCGTCAAGTTCCAGGATTGGCTTTGGTTTCATAGGTATTACACAATAATAGTGGAGTGGAGATGGTGCGCCTGCCGGAATGGAACTGGTGCAAAGCAACGGGATTAGGCAACGACGACCAACCCCCAAAAGTGGGGTTAGGACAAACAGGATGTTTTAAAATGAAACGTGATGATCAGGTTGTTAAACCAGGCGCTCGCGAATGGCCTTGCTTACCGCTTCAGTAGCAGAGTGAACCTGTAATTTTGAATAGATCCCTTTGATGTACGAGCGAATAGTCTCAAACGTGAGGGTCATGTTGTCGGCGATCATTTTATAGCTGTAGCCCTTGCACAACAGGGCAAGAATTTCTTTTTCCCTTTTTGTGAAATGATATTCTTCAGCCGCGGGCTGTTGCATGGAATTTACTACCATTCTTGCTACTGAAGGACTCATGGGAGCGCCGCCTGCGAGTAATTCTTTTATTGCGGGAATCAACCGGTCCGACACATTTATTTTCAACAGGTAGCCCGAAGCGCCGGCGCGTATCGCTTCCAGCACATTACTATTATCTTCAAAAACGGTGAGCATCAGGATCAATACATCCCGGTTTACCTTCCTGATTTCCTGTACCGCCTGGATGCCCGTTTTTCCAGGCATGTCAATATCCATAAGAATTACATCCGGTTCAAAATCAAGTACGTCATTTGCAGCAGTAATGCAATTGTCACTGCTCAGCAGGATCGTGAACTTGTTGGAAAGCGTCAGCAAATCTTCCAGGGATTGTCGAAACGCATTGTTATCCTCGTATATCAAAATGTTGTAACTCATAACAGCTGCTGTAAATTAGGTTTTTTAAACAAACTGCAATACCCCAAATAGGGGCAGATCAACGGGGGAAAGTTAGTTGTACAATTGTTCCTGTACCGGGCATAGAGCGAACCTGGATGGTTCCCTGCATTTCCGCGGCCCGCATTTCCATATTTTTCAATCCATTGCCGACGTTAGACTGTTCAGGGATAAATCCTGTTCCATCATCCGTAATGTCCAGTTGCAGGGACGTTTTGCCGATGGTATGAAATTGAATATCGATTTTCTTACAATGACTGTATTTAATGGCATTATTTACCGCCTCTTTAAACACAAGGAAGAGATTTTTTCGTTTGGCCGGGCTTAACTTGATAGCGTTGATTTCCGGCTCAACGTTAAATGCCAGGGTACAATTGCTTGCTTCGCAAATCGTTGCTGCAAATTCTCTCATTCGCGTGAGAATGCTGTCAAAACGATCCTCACCGGGTTTGATAGACCATACAATATCACTCATGCTTTCCATGCTTTGCCGGGCCTGGTCGCTGATTTTTTGAAGCTGCGATTCAACAAGATCAACATTCTCTCTTTTCTGTAACGCAATTTTGCTGCTGATATCAATGCTTGACAAACTGGATCCTATGTCATCGTGCAAGTCGCTCGCCAATTGATTGCGCAGAATTTGTTGCTCCAGTTTTCGTTTCATCTTCATCCGGTTTGTAATTAAAAACGCAATGATGATTGAAGCTGTAAAAAGTATGGCTAAAATGAACTGGAGTAATTTATTTTTACGGTTTTCCGCATAGCTTAGCAGGTTTTGCGCTTTCAGCAGCGAAATCTCCTGTTCTTTTTTCGCTGTTTCATATTTCTCTTTTAATGCATTGGTGTTTGCAATTTGCTGCGCGATGTTGATTGAATCCTGCCACTGATTTCTTATTTCAAGATATCGATACGCGTTTTTCCAGTTTCCTTCTGCATTGTACATAGTGGCAAGCCCGTTTGATATCCAGACCAGGTATTTAAAATTTCGAAGGGAGTCGTTCATCTTATAGGCTTCAAAGAGATGTGGCTCGGCTTCCCTGAAATATTTCATTTCTGCGTACGTCCTCCCGATGGAATATTCCTCATAAGCTATATCGATGGTGCTGTTAAATTTTTTAAACTCTGCCAGTGCCGTAAAAAAATGGGGAAGTGCTTCCTGGTATCGATCCATGTCCAGGTAAGTATCTCCTATATTTTCTTCCAGGGTGGCGTAGAGATAGCGATCTGTTAGCTTTTCTCGGGAAAACAAAGCCAGGCTGGATTGGAGGACGTACAGGCTGCTGTCATAATCGCGGAGCGACCGGTAAGCCATACTCAACCCACAGCTGGCCGAAATATATCCACTGTAGTTATCAAGTTCCTGGTAGTTGGAGCGAGCTATTTTAAACCGGTCGGCTGATTGGGAGTAATCTTCATTGTTTTTATATACAATACCAAGATTCAGCTGAACATCTGCCTGTAATTGTAGATTTTTTAAAACAGTACTGATCGAGTCTGCAAGGATCAACTGCTGCAAGGCAGCATCTATTTTATATTGCCGGGAATAAACATTCGCCAGCGCGATCGCTGTTCTTGCCGCCAGGGCGGGTTCATCCACGTGGGTGAAAATAGTTTTTGCGTGTTGATAGTATTCTATTGATGAATCCAACTGGCCGCGATAAGCATAGGCTAAACCGAACATATCATTTGCCTGGCCTTCTGCAATACGATCATTCTTGTACAGGGCATCCTGCAGGTCCCGCTGCGCCTTCCGTAGCAGTGAATCCGTATTTTTCAGATTGGCGGAAAACAGGTGAGCGGAAGCCGTAACATCGCGGTAGTGATCCGATGGTATCGGTTGCCCGTGAAATTGCTGCGCAACCAGTAGCAGCAAAATAAGCACCCATCTTCCCCGGATGAAGCTGGAATTGAGTTTTTTATATAAAAAAATGGAGGGCATCGAATGCGGGCCGGCAGTATACCGGTTTTGCCCTCCAAGGTAGACAAAATCAGGAATTGCTATAAACAATAAGCAATGCTTCGTTCAGCAAACTTGCCAACCTGCAAACATTAGCTGCTCCTTACTGTTTTTTTAACCGGTACCATGTCATCCAATCTCCTTCCCGAAAGGTTTTTACAGTATCTGTAGGAAACAGCGTTTTTGTAACACGAAACCAGCTTCGGTCCGGCAAATCAACTACCGAAATGTAGCGCTGCCAGTCTTCCGAATAATAAACAAAAGCATCGCGTGTAAATTCAGGACAGGGTGGAAATTCACAAGGGGCTATCGATTGTTGTTTCTTCTTTTCGCCGATGATCTTATATTGGTTTACCAGTTTCCCATTGCGATAGTGCGCCAGTCCTTCGGCTGCTGATATACTGATGCGTTCACCCGGTTTGAAGAGATGAAATGTGGTGTCATAGGTTTCCGTTACGGTATAAATCGCTTTTTGCTGGCCAAAGGAGAATTGTGACAGCAATATTGTCAGCAATGCGATTGCAATTCTATTCATCGTCGGTAATTTTATTTGTAATTCATTGGCATGGTGGTCAGCACCAGGTTGATGGTGCGTAGAAATTTTCCATTGTTGCCCATCAGGTGCACAGCGGCCATCATGGTAATTGCCTGCGTGATATATTTTTCTGAGTCGGTAGGTCCCATTTTCTCCAGGTGTGGATGTATTACAGGCGTTTTCCAGCGGCCGTTTGCATCAACGGTTAATGTATAGCTATCGTAAGGCGCATTCTTTTTATTGGATACAGTATGTTTATCTCCAAAAGGGCCTGGCGCGTTGAAATCGTAGGTGTACGTACCATTGTAAGTAAGATCTACCCGAACCGTTGAGCCCGGTTCGCCTGTTCCTTCAATGGTGTACGGGTTGTTGCCAATAAATGCCGCATTTTTGGGTGATGTAACGGCGAAGGAAGTCATGGCAACCGTTTGTTCCTGCACATTGGTTACGTTGATTGTCTTTGTTTCCCGCGTTGCATCAATAGTAGCCGTAATTGTATAAACGGTTTTCTCATTCTCTTCTTTAACCGAGTTGAAATTGGCATCACTCGTACTCCAGTTTCCGTCGCTGCCTGCAGTGGCATATAATGTTTGTGTAGGGCCTTTTACCGGAGCGTCGCTTCCCGGGCGGTAGTAACCGGCCATGATAACCACTTTTACCTGTGCGCCTGCTTTTGCGGTGCCACGTACCGGGCCGTTATTTTTGATAATGCTTCCATTGGAAGGAGTTTTAATATCCAGCTTCGCCAGGTTGATTGTTGTTACGATCATTTTCAATTCCTGGGGACCTTTATATTGCAGGGTTTTCACCTTCGATTTGCTGATGCCAATGGCCTGTGAGCAACTGACCTGTATTTTCCGGTTGGTAGTTTTATCGGCAAACCGAACTTCGATCATAGGGCTTTGCCATTTTCCACTGGCATCCGCACGCGCTGTAAAGGATTGACTTTTGTAATAAGCCGCTGTACTTGCACTCAGTAGCACGGGATGGCCTGAGTTGTTGCTATACTGCGGAGTTACAATGATGGTAATTGTTGCATTTGGCTGGCCTTTTCCCACCAGTACAAATGGTCCGTTGATTTCTGACCCTGCCACCGGCGAAGTAACAACAGGCATGTCGATAGACGGTGCAGTGGATTTAACGACTTTTACCGGTATGGTTTGCGCATTGGCTGTGGCGAAAAATACAAGCAATAAAACGCATAAAATAGGAACCTTTTTCATTTGCATCTATTTAGGTGTGATGACGGTCAAACTTACTGCCACGTGCAGCCCGGGCGGTAGAAACTCGACCAACTGCCATGTGAATAGATAAACGACGCGTTGCAGAGGTATTTCAGTAAATTTGAAGTGTATCGGCAGCCTATGAACACAGTATTTACCTGCGTGATAGTGGATGATGATGAGATTGACCGGCTCACCACGGTTTCATATCTCCGTAAATTCCCGTCGCTCCGTGTGGGCGGCGTGTTTGACAGCGCCGAAAAGGCGCTGGATGCCATTCCCGGGCTGGAGCCCGATATCCTGTTCCTTGATATTGATATGCCGGGCATCAACGGTTTGCAGCTACGGGAGAAATTGCTGCATATTCCCGCCTGTGTATTTATCACTTCTTTTCCTGATTATGCGGTGGAGAGTTTTGAACTCGCGGCATTTGATTTTCTCGTTAAGCCATTACGGGCCGACCGGCTGGCGCTTACGGTGCAGCGATTGGAAGACTATTTGCGCATCCGGCATAAGTCGGAGTTGTTTGATTATGCCCTCGGCGGCGATGTGGTATATATCAAAGATGGACACCAGCAGGTGAAGATTGCATTACATGATATTTATTACCTGGAAGCACTAAAGGATTATACGGCCATTGTGACCAGCAAAAAGAAATACACGGTGCTTTCCACGATTGGTAATTTGCTTGCCATCAAAGGATTTTCCAGCTTTATCCGGATCCACCGCAGTTATGCGGTGCAAAAAAATTATGTAGACAGGGTTTCATCCCGGGAATTGCAGGTTGGCGAGTCGGTGCTGCCGATCGGGCGTACCTATCGGGATGCGGTAACTGCTATTTTTAATAACGCGTGAGAAAAATTCAATCTTCCATAGTTGCTTTATTATGCTGCACTGCTTTGTTGGCACAAAAAACCGGGCAGGCTTATGCTGATTCAATGCTTGCGTTGTTGCCAACGGCCAAAGATGATACCAACAAAACCAAGCTGATCTATCGAATTGGAGATGCGTATAATTCCATTGACCCAGAGAAAGGAATGATGTATGCGCAGATGGGACTGGAGCAAGCCCGGAAGTTGAAATTTGACAAAGGAATTGCATCGTTCTATATTTCCATTGGGAATATTCTCAGTGATAAAGGCATGTATGATTCGGCCATTGTCTATTTTACCCAGGCCTACACCATTGATGACCGGATTGGCTACGAGCGCGGCGCCGTGTCTGCCCTGATCAATATCGGCGCAGCCGAACAACGGCGTAGCCGTGATGCCGTGGCGATCAGTTATCTCAGTCGCGCACTGCCCGTGGCAGAGCAACTTCATGATGATTATTTACTCGGGATTATTTACAATAATATCTCCGATATTTATTTTTCTCAGGAGAATATGGTAAAGGCGAGAGAATTTGCCGATCGTGGACTTGCCATTGCCCGGCGTTCCGGGAATGAACGCAGTATGGCATCTGCACTGCTTAATATTGGAAATATCGCATTGGTAACCGGCGATACGGTTGGTGGAAAGAAAATGCTTATCCAGGCCCTTGAGAAATATCAACTGACGGGTGATCAGCAGGGCCAGGCCACTATTTTGTCTTCATTGGGATCTGCCCAGGGAAGGGATGTCCGCAGTGCGATTCATTATCGTTTACAGGCAAAGGCCGTCTGGGATAGTATTGCGCCTTCGTTTCCTGTGGCTATTACCAATACGGGCAACCTTGGAATGGATTACCTGGGATTGGCCAGGAGTGCGCCACTGGCGAATGCAGCAACTGATCCCAATATCCCCGCTACAAGAGCGGCGTTGCTTGAAAAAGCAGCAATGTATTTGCGTATGGCCATTGATTTAAGCGAGGCAACCGACGACATGGACAATTACAGCTACTTTCTTGGTTCGCTGGCGGAGTTGCAGGAGTTTAAAGGAGATTACCACAATGCATTGGTCAACTACCGGAAATCAGTAAGCATACGGGATTCGCTTTATTCCCAGGAAAATAAAAATCATATTGCTGAAGAAGCCAGTCGCCGGGAAATTGAAACCCGTGATCAGCAACTGCAGTTGAACCAGGTGCGATTGACAGCGGAGCGGCGGCAACGGGCAGCGCTTTGGGTGGGAGTGGGACTGGTAACATTGATTGGAGTATTATTATTTTGGCAAAGCCAGGTTCGGAAAAAAGCAAACCGGGAATTGCAGCAATTAAATAATCAACTGGAAGAGGCCAACCAGTTTAAGGTGAGGTTTTTTGCCATTATCAGTCATGATCTCCGTAGCCCGGTGAGCAACCTGGTGCACTTTTTACATTTGCAGCGCGATGAGCCGGGTTTGCTAACGGCGGAAAAAGCAGCGCAGCATGAAGCGAGGATTACTGCTTCTGCAGAATCTTTATTGGAATCAATGGAATCGATGCTGTTATGGAGCAAGAGCCAGATGGAACAGTTCAAGCCACAGGAAAAGTCGGTAATGCTTTCAGGTCTTTTTGATACGATCCGAACTTCGTTTGATGTGAATTCGTGCGTTGAGTTGCAAGTGGAACCCGCGGGAAACCTGCAACTGCGTACAGATCCCGATTACCTGCGGAGCATCATCGTGAATATCACATCTAATGCGTTTGCGGCGTTGGCTGCGCAACCGGGCGCATTGGTGAAGTGGTTGGCATATGAAACGGATACACAATTAACGATAGAAATCGCCGACAATGGACCCGGGATGCGGCCGGAACAGTTGCGGATACTTAATGACGGTGATGCGACAATCGGTTCTAAATCGGGTTTTGGTCTGCATTTGGTGCGTGATCTCGCCAGGGCGATTGGATGCACCATTCGCGTGGAATCAACAACCGGTAGCGGAACGCGTTTTTTCCTGCAATTTTTAAAGAGCAATTAGAATTCTGAAACCGGGACTTTCTACCCGTTAGTTCAGTTCGATCCGGATGGTGTGACTGTTCAGGTAGGAGTTGGGTGATGCATTTTTCGTAGGACGAACAGAGACCGAGGCGGCAAACGGCTGAATTCCTTTCCGCATCAGGTCGGGCGGCCACAGCATCACTCCTTTTGCATTCCAGTTACCATTTGCATCTACTGTAACTGTTTCAGAATAGATTGAATATTGCGCCAGTTTTTCATTGCTCTTTCTGTTGAATGCGTCGGAGATGGTTTCTCCGGTCTTTACGATGTTTAGTACGGGCGTTGTAAAGTTGACGAACTGTTGAAAAAGGCCGCTGCTCTTTTTTATTTTGACCATCGCGTACACGTACACATTAATTGCTACTGTTGATCCGGGAGTTCCTGTCCCTTTTGGTATAATGATGCTTCCGCTTGGAAGTTGTTGCTGATCTGTGTTGGAAGTGATCAATGCCGGGGCGTGTGTAGCATGTGTTGTGTTTTTGACGTTTTGTATGGCCTTGCCGGAGGAGGTAACTGCTTCAATTCTGTAGGAAGCATTTTCCTGGTTGGCGTCTACGCCAAAATATACGGGTGATGTTTTCCAGTTGCCGTTGGCATCTGCGGTAACTTTTTGAACAACCGGCGCAAATGTTTTGGTTTCACCAGTATTTGCGCCGGCGTTGCTGAGATAGAAATAAGGAGGATAAGACTTAATGGTTGGCGTAATGGTTATTGTGACCAGTTCCCCCGCTTGCGCATAGCCGCTGATGGGTTTGCGGACTGACGTGCCGGTCAGTTCGTTTCCAGGGCTTTCAATATCTACTTTTTTTAATCGTTGATTGTTGCTGAGGTGTATGTTGCTAACCTGTTTATTGATTGTGCCGGTACCGTTGGATACGGGTTTTTTCTCCGTTTCGATAACGGTTGCTTTCCCGATATTTTTCGTGGTGGAAACTTTTACATCTTTTTGCGCCCACAGGGAGCCTGTTGCCAGGACCAGGATTGTAGTTACGATTGTTTTCATATTAATTCATTCAGGTAAAAAAATCATTTGGGGTGGTGGACGCTTCCCCTGAATGTGCTTAATACAAAGCTATGGCGTAGCGAAGTCGGCAATTCTTCAAATCGACGAACGACAAATTTTAAAGACAAATGAACTGGTGGCGATAACTGAAACCGTAGTTTAATGCAGTTGGGCATTGAAAAAAATAGTCAAGTGAAGGTGCGCTGGTAGGCAGTGTGCTGACGCGTTATTGGTTAGATCAGGATTTTGCCGTGGTCTTGTATATTATTATCGGAGCATTTGATACCGGGGGTTCCAGGCTGATAGGGGGCTAGCGTCATTGTCAGCGGGCAGGCATCTGGTCTTTGAAAAAAATAGGTGCAGGTAAAGTCACTGCTAAGGACAATTATTTATCCTTAGCAGTGATAGGTTTTATTGCATGTGGTATTCTTAACCCTTAATAAAGGCAAGAATGTCCTTGTTAATCGTAGCAGCTTCAGTAGTTGGCATTCCGTGCGGGAAACCTGGATAAGTAATCAGCTTGCCATGTTTGAGAAGTTTTATCGCTTTTAATGCGGTAATAGTGTAGGGAACGATCTGGTCGTCTTCGCCATGTAATACCAATACGGGGATGTCTACGTTCTTGAGATCGTCTGTAAAATCTGTTTCTGAAAATGCCTTTACACACTCCGTGTGCGCAAGAACGCTTCCGGTCATACCTTGTCTCCACCAATTGTCCCGCACGCCTTGTTTTTCCACAGCGCCTTCCCGGTTATAACCATAGAAGGCCAGCGAGAAATCTTTGAAATACTGGGGGCGGTTGGTGGCTGTTTGTAAGCGTATCTCATCGAAAATGCTCAGCGGCACGCCGTCCGGGTTATTTGCATTCTGCACCATGATAGGGGTTACCGCGCTTACCAGTACGGCTTTGGCTACACGGCCTTTGCCATACTTATTCACGTAGTGAATTACTTCACCACCGCCGGTCGAGTGTCCAACATGCACTGCATTGGTTAAGCCCAGGGCTTCCACAAGTTCATTCACGTCTGAAGCGTAGGTATCCATTTCATGACCCGTTGCAGTTTGTGTAGATCGGCCATGACCGCGTCTGTCATGGGCAATTACCCTGAACCCTTCCTGCAGAAAGAACATCATTTGGGCGTCCCAGTCATCGCTGGATAGTGGCCACCCATGATGAAAGACGATCGGTTGGCCGGTACCCCAGTCCTTATAGTAAAGTTCTGTACCATCTTTAAGTTTTAGCATACTCATATTAGGTTTGTTTAAATATTAAAAGATATTCGAGATTGGACTAATTTATATATTGTTTATGGTTTAAATAAAAATATGTCGTTTTCTAATATTATTTAATTAAAATGAACGAATAAGTTTGATTTACAATGAATTAGACGGTTAAATATAGACTGGGTTGTTTTTCAACCACTATCTTGATAACAACAAACTCATTTTTTCGGATAAAATGTGCAATGGTAACCGGATGATGAGTTGCGAATGCGAACGGGCAGGTGATCCGGAAAATTTCTATTACAAATCTGCAAACTCCCGTACCGGTTGACAACCTGGGCCAGGGGCTTTACTTGATAAAATTTGACGATGGCAGTGCGGCTCAATTTGTCAAACAATAGCGCATAGTATCAGGTACAAGCTTTTCCGGTAATCGCTGTAAAGCAGCGATTACTATTTTATGTCGCAAACTAAGTTGATTATGGTAATCATGGTCCTGATTCACGTGGTGAAAAGCGATTCGTATTTTTCACTACCTTGTGGCACCACCACAAGAATCCACCAGGATACGAACCGCTGTTAGTTAGATTGGCATTGTTTCAAACATCAATTACGGTACTTATTCATGCGGCATTTTTTTCTGGGGAGCTTGCTTCTTTTGTTGTCCTGCGACGGCTTGACGCAGCCAGACAATTACAGCATTCTGCACTATACGGCGGAGGAGGGATTACCCCAAAACAGCATAACCGGTATTGCTTTCGACCGTGCCGGGTACTGTTGGTTGGGCACGGAACTGGGCCTTGTACGTTTTGATGGCGTCCATTTTCGCACCTTCAATTCTGCCACAATAAAAGGACTTCGCTCCGACAGGATTCGTTTGCTGACCATGGACAGCTCGGGGCAGGTCTTTGGCCGAAATGATCAATGGCAGCTCCTGGTGGTCAGCGACAACGATTCATTCCGGTCACCTTCACCGCAGCTTTTAGGTAAAAATCAATCGCCCTATTGGCTTGTCAACGGGTATGTAACTCATCGAGCACTCTATCCCGCCGAACGGGCAGAATTAAGCGCAAATCCCTATGTGGCACGCCTTAAAAATGGCGATACCTATTGTATTGTCGAAAGCCAGCTTCGTTACGGTGAAGCGAATGAATTTCAATCCATCTATACTATCAGGGATCCAAATGCAGAAAAATGGATGCCGGTTGATGAGTGTTTTGTGCTGTTCGATAATGCAGGTTTGAAAATCTGGAAAAAGGGACGACTGCTGCCAACAAGGCCGATTGGCGGCCCGCTTGCCAACAACCCTTCATTTAAGAAAGGTCAATTTGTATGCTTGGATAGCTATGACCAGACCTATATTTATTCCGGTGGAACTGTATACAAAATTGCGATAGAAGATAACAGATTGATGAGCGAAGAATTACTCACCGGTCTTCGCATACCCGTAATTAGCAAGATTTACTATCACGCTGCGGAACATCGGTATTACGTTGGCTCACTTGTAGATGGCCTTTATATTATTTCGGAATCGGATTTCAATTATCCGGCTCAACCGCCACAGGCAGCAGCAGAGGGATTTTTTGTGCAGGCGTTGACAAGCCAGGGCGATATTATACGACAGCGGTTTTTATACCGTAACGGAAAGCAACCGGTTCGCCTGGGGGTTAACAGGATGGTAGGAGCGAGCTACTACTTAAACACCCGTCAGCAGCTCTATTATGGAAATGAGCCGGCACTTTACAGGTATGATCTGAAAACTGGCGTCAATCAAAAAGTACTGGACCTTGATACAAGACCTTCGTCCATTTACCGAGACAAAACGGACAGCAGCGCTTTCATAGTTACTACCACATACTGTATCGAAAAGATTCAGGATGATACTTTAAAAGAAATTCGCAGGCTAACGGATGGAGGGGCGATGCTTGGCTCGCTGCAATTGGGCCGCGATTCTTTCCTGCTTGCCACGGAAAATGGGGTGAGGTGGTATGATTTTGTTCAAAATAAGGTTTACAAAGTCCTGTTGGATTCAATTAACATCCGCTCATTATATCCTGAAGAAAACGGGAATCTGTGGATCTCAACTTATGGGAAAGGATTTTACATCTATCATGAAGGTCGGCTAATACAACTGCCAACAGGTGGTCACAAAGGCTTGCTTACGATCCATAATTTTATCGACGACCGCAGGGGGAATTTCTGGTTGCCAACCAACAACGGCCTTTTTGTAGTGCGTAAGAAAATGTTGGTTGATTACGCCGATGGAAAGCAGGACGACGTTCCGTACTATATGTATTCCACGCGCGACAAACTGCGCACCAACGAGTTCAATGGAGGCTGTACACCCGGGTATATCTGGACCAGCGACAGCATGCTGTCACTTCCTTCAATAGCCGGTTTTGTAACCTTACGTCCGGACCGGGCAAGGCTGCAATGGCCCGACAAGCGAATATATGTTGATGAGTTGCGCGTGGACAATGTGCCGGTCAACATGCCATTGGAAAGGCTGGAGCTCAGTCCGGATTTTAAACGTCTTTTTATCAGGGTCAGTAGTCCCTATTTTGCATCGCGTGAAAATATGCAGCTTGAATATATGCTGCGGGGTGTAGACGATGACTGGCGACGTGTACCCGAAAGCGGCGAAATAGAGTTAAACCGCGTAAGTGCCGGCCACTATCAGCTTATTGTGCGCAAAAACCCCGGCGCAGACGTTGAGCAATATTTCCTACTGGCAATTTCTGTACGTCCCTGGTTTTATAACACCTGGTGGTTTTATTTGCTGGTGGTCATCGCTTTGTTGTTGATCACCTTTGGCATATCGCGGTGGCGCATCAAGCAGTTTCGTGACCGAAACCGTCGACTAAAAGCGATCATAGAAGAGCAAACCGGCGCCCTGGTGGAAAGTAACAGGACTAAAGATCGGATCATTACAATGGTATTGCACGACCTTCGTTCACCTGTCCGATTTTTACACACCGTAACAACGATGCTTGCAAAAGACCATGAGAAGGGGAAAAGGGAAAATATGACGCAGGCACTGGAGTTATTGCAAAACAGCACCGCTGCACTGGATGAGTTTACGGAACAATTCTTTACATGGGCAACGAGTCAGCACCAGAAATTCAGGGTGATGAACGAATTATTTCCTTTACAGCCATTCCTGGCACAGTTGGCTGATCTTTACAGGGATCTTGCGGCGGGCAATGGGAATAGGCTGGAAGTGGCGGCTAGTAGTATTTCTGTGTACACAGACCGGAATATTTTGTCTGTGATTATCCGAAACCTGCTGGATAATGCTAACAAACACACGATGAATGGGACAATCCGTATTTCTGCGGATCGTAACGAAAATCGAATCGTAATTGCTGTTGCCGATACAGGGAGGGGCATGAGTGCTGCAATGCAGCATCGGTATTTCGATAAAGAGCGCGCCGCGGCGCAGAATGGTAATGGAAGCCTGATCGTATTAGGGCTCCTGGAAAAAATTGGCGGTCATCTTTCCATCGAAAGTGAAGAGGGAAAAGGAACTACTTTCCGAGTGGAATTGATTGTTCCGTGATTAGAGAATGGGTGCGTGCCAACTCTGTCAGCTCAAACACGGAATTTACGTTCAGTTTTTTGAATACGCGACCTTTCAGCGTACTGGTTGTTGAAGAGCTAATGGAAAGCAGGTTGCTGATGTCCTGGACAGCCATTCCTTTCAGCATCAGAAGAGTAATTTCCAGTTCACGGCGGGAAAGCAGGTTGAATACATTATTGTCACCGCTGCCCGGCGCAAAAAATTTGCCGCGCATTTGAATCGGTATATAGATTTCCCCGGCAATAATTGCCCTCAGCGCTTTCTTTAACTCGGTATCGCGTTCATTCTTGCTAATAAACCCATACACACCCATCCTGAATGCAAGTGGCGCAAAGAAGGACTCGGGGTTTACACTTATTATTAATACTTTAAGGTGGGGTTGGATGTTCATTGCTTTTTCGAGCAACGTAAAACCGCTTGGCTCCGGCATATTCATATCGGTGACCAGGATGTCATATTCTTCTTTTCCCAGTTCCATCAGCACTTGTTCTCCATTGGAGGCCTGTCGAATGAAATGATTGTTGCTGTCAATATCCCTTAGTAACATTTCGATGCCGAGGCGTACCACGGAATGGTCGTCTGCTATCAGGATTTTCGCCATTTACAAGTTGATTTGGACGGGTTTGGAATTTGACAAATGTTAGCTGTAATGCAATATTACGAATGATTACCAATCTAATCTACGTAGAAACCCAGGCGTGTGGCTTTATTTCTACAAAAATAAACCGGACGTTTTTTTTTATTTGACGGTGCAATGCAAAAATGTGATCGGCATTGCAGTATTTCTATCCTTTAAATCCATTCCGATGATAAAAAAGAATCCGTTCGGCTTATTCTATTTTTTACTTGCAGTTATACTGGCGTCCCTGGTGCTGCCCCAACGTGCAGATGCGCAGGTTTTTGAGAAACGCAGCCGCCTTTTCATTGGTTCATTTACCGTAAAGGAGCTTGCGGCAGACAATGCGGGTAATACATACACCCTCGCGGTTACTACCTCCAATACATTTCCGATAACGATTGGTGATGCGGCCACCGGAACAGGAAGCAAGAGCGTACTGGTAAAACATGACGCAGAGGGTAATATCCTATGGGCGCGATATCTGCCATTGAGCAGCACGGGCGCCGGCAACAGTATTTTTCAAACGATCGTTTTGAACAACGGTATGCTTTACGTGCTCGGCGGCACTACTGCCAGTGACGTTCCTGTTACTAACGGATCTGTCTTTGGCGGCGTGTCAGATGTTCTTTACGCACGCGTGAATGACGCAGGCACCCTTCTTACTTCGGCCTACCTGGGCGGCAATGGAACCGATGATGGGGCAGGGATGGCGCTGAAGGTAGACAACGGTAATATATATATTACATATACCACAACCTCTTCGGATATTGTAACCACAACCGGTCCGGCGTTTACCACCGGATATGATCACGTAGTGATGAAGATGGATCCGTTTGGCAATGTGGGCTACGCCACCTACACCGGCAGTGCATCTTCAACGGTTACCAATACGGACATCGTGTCACTGGCAGTTAACAATGGCGTTGCTGTATTGGGATTGTCGGTAAGCAGTTCCAATAATTTTACAACCACAGATGGCAGCTCGGTCTCCGGCGCATATGATTTTGGCGTGGTTAGCCTTGATGCAACTGGAAACAAGGTGTTTGCACGTGTATATGGAGGCACCGGGGATGAATACAGTCCGGTGGTGGCCATGAACGGGAATGATATTTTTATCTCTGGATACAGTACATCGCCCAATTATCCGGTTACAGATGGTAGTTCGTTCAGCGGAACAGATCGCAGGCATGTGCTTACGAAGTTTAGCAATACCGGCTCTGTATTATTCAGTAGCAACCAGGCAGGGGTAACCAACACGGCTGATACACCGTTAATGCAGGTAAAGGATGGCTACGTGTACGTAATGGGTTCCAGCCAATCCAGTGTCCCTGCTATGAATCAAACCGATGCCACTTATTCAGGAACCAACTATCTAATTAAGTTAAATGCCGTATCCTGCCAGGTACAATTTGCTGTTTCCTTCGGTGGCATCCGGGTGTATGCTAATGCCAGGGGCACTGCATTTACGGTAGCGGATGACGGAAAAATCTACACGGCAACGCCCAGCCTCAATGCCCTTCCCTCTACTACGGATGGCAGCGCCAAGAGCGGGCAGGGAGGAGCATTTGTTACTGGATTTACTCCAGAAGGAAAAATTTTTCTCCTTACTGCTAAGGCCAATGGTGCATTTGTGGGTAGTTCAACGGTGAGTCTTGCCACCTCACCCGGCAAATTGTTCATTGCAATAGCCGCCGTTTCGTCTTCAAGTGCATATATTCCCGTAACTGAGCCCACAGCAGCGCCTGGCACTACTTCTACACCACTTGCCTGGATGGTATTTGACGTATGTCCTCCAATGCCGGTCAACAATGTGATTGCGCCACTGACACAAACCGTTTGTAAAGAGGGATTCACCCAATCATTGATTGGCGATAAGGTCGCTTTTTCTTCTGCAAATATGCCGGTACCTGTGAAAGGGGCATTAACCTATCCGCAATTGGAAATCCAGGCGCGTTATCAATGGCAGACCAGTGCCGCTGCTACGGGTCCGTGGACCGATATTCCAGGTGTCGGTATCCAAAAAGACTATACACCTCCAGCCACTTCGGCCAACAGGTATTATCGCAGGTTGACATTGCCGCCACTTTCATGCGGCAATTCTCCCATCAGCATTTCAGACGTAGCGGAAGTATTGGTGAGTAGTGATGTGGCGCCAACAGTTACCGCAGGCATTTATAATACTTGTGTAGGCACGCCGGTGGATGTGATGGTGAATGTAACAGGCGGCACTACGCCCTATGCCTTTACGTGGGATCAGGGTATCAGCAGCACTATTGAATCAGCCACGGTAACGCCTGTGGGCAATAGCGTATACACAGTAACAGTTACCGATAATGCGGGATGCAAACAAAACGGGCAGGTTATTGTAAATGCCTACCAGGCCGATGCGGGCGCCGTTTCAGTAGCCAGTTGCTCAGGCAGTCCGGTGCGTATCGGAACTCCCCCGCCGGCAGGACTTGCGGGTGTTACTTACGCATGGACTCCAGCAACAGGGCTCGATGATGCCACGGTGGCTCAGCCATTGGCATCCCCAACGGACACCACTGTATATACGGTGTCCATGACGGTGCCTGTTACGGGTGGGGGTACCTGCACAACAACAGATAATATTACCGTGAACACAATTGATGCACCCACCACAGCCAACTTTGCCGGACCTGACGTAGCGGTATGTAAAGGTGGTACACTGGCCCTTGGAACGACTGCTGAAAGCGGATTTGGTTACACCTGGGCGCCTGGTAACTACCTGGATGCGGTTTCAGGAAGTACAACTTTGTTTAATGCGGGTTCTGAACAACCACAGCCTAATTCCTTCACTTACCATCTAACTGCCGCCAAAGGCGGGTGCACATTCACCGACGACGTTACTGTGTCCGTGCTGGAAGCAGATGCAGGTGAAGATCTCTGCGGCCCGCGCACGGTGGGAGTGGGTGATAAAATTCCGAATGTAGTAGGAAAAACTTACTTGTGGGAGAAGGTATCGGGTCCGGGTTCTATCACCGGCACCACTGACACACCCGTTACAACGGTTTCTGCATCTGTTGGTGGTTCATCCATCTACCAGCTTACCGTTTCTTACCTCGGTGTAAGCTGCACAGACCAGGTAGTAGTGCCAGAATGCTCTGCCGGTATCGGGTGCCCGGTTGTGGAAATCGCTGTGGATGCTGAAAATGGATGCCCGTCTACCGCATTTGGATCGGTAACATTGCGCGCAGACCCCGCAACCATTTCACCAGCCCGTTGGACGTACACATGGTCTGCCAGCCCCTCGGGAGGAATTTCGGCAACCACCGGAACATCCATCACCCTTACAGATAATATTGAAAGGGATGTTACGCTAACGATGGTGAGTGTTGATAATCCCTCGTTTACTTGTTCAAAAACAATTCATGTCAATGGCCCTTCCTGGTCGAAGCCAACTTTTGTAGCCCAGGATGCAGTTATTTGCCCCGGTACAAGTGTTTCCATCGGGCAAACTCCTGTTGCTGGCTATAGCTACAATTGGAAGACGCTTTCTGGTGGTGATGCTATTATTTCAAATCCCTCGGTAAGTCCTTTGGGTACAGCCAGCTATCCTGTTGTGGTAACGGACGACCTAAGTGGATGCATTACGCGTGATACGGCGGTTGTAACCGTGAAAGCACTGGTGGTGGATCCGGGACCGGATTGGACTGCATGTAGCAATGCATTGATCCAATTGGGATCAACGGCAAAACCCGGCTACACCTATTCATGGAATCCGGCAGTTGCCTCCTACCAGGACGGCACGGATTATACATCTGCCGAGCCAAGGGTGCTGGTAGCCGTTTCACAGGATTTTACACTTACCGCTACAGATACTGAAACCGGTTGTTCCAATGATTCAACAGTGCATATTACAATAGACAACAGTGCTACGCTTCCAGGCCTGCAGGATACAGCAATTTGTAAAGGGCTCTCTGCGGTTATTGGACCTAAAGCATTGCCTGGGGTTACGTATAGCTGGTTGCCTGCAACCGGGCTTAGTGATGCAGCTATTGCGCAGCCAACAGCTAATCCAGCTGCAACAACTGTGTACACCGTTACGGCAACCTATTATGACGTAGCCGGAAATCCAACCTGCTCCAAATCGGGCACGGTAACGGTTACGGTAAATGCGCCGGTTATAACCCTTAGCGATGCCAGTGTTTGTCCTTCAGATGCTCTTTACAACCTGGGCACTGGTGTAACAGTTTCGCCGGATGCCACGAGTTTTGCGTGGTCACCCGCGGCACTTGTCACAAACGCAAGCATCCTAAATACAACGGTGCGCGCGAATGTAAATACATCAACCATATTTACGCTAAAGGCAACTGATGCCAATGGATGTTCAACCGTTGCAACCAAAACCGTTTCTCCAACGATCGCCTCTCCGCTAGCCGGTAGCAATGCATTGGTTTGCGTAGGAAGCAGTATCGTGCTGGGGGATGAGACCAATGACGACGATGGAAGCACACTCAGCTGGAGCGTTGCTCCCGCTCTTGCCGGTACGCTTTCTTCAGCTGCAAGCCCGGCGCCGGAATTTACTCCTGCCGCAGGAGATGCAGGAAAGACATTTGTGTTTACAGTAAGTAAAACGGTGGCAGGGTGCACAGGCACTTCCAAGGTTTCAGTGGTGGTAAAACAATTTTCATTGCCCAATATGGCTGCTCAAACAGTATGTTCCAATTCGGCTGCTACCATCGGTGTGGCGGCAAGTGCGGGTGTTTCCTATGTATGGTCACCGGCTACAGATCTTACAAATCCAAATGCATCCAGTACAATCGTTTCGCCGGTTACCGACACGCGCACATATACCCTGACTGCCATAGACAACAATGGTTGTGTGGCAACAGGGAAAGCAGTAATTGGTGTTAATGCAACGCCTGCACCCGCTGTGTCTATCCCGGATGTAACAGTGACAGTTGGTAACCAGCCGCAGCAATTTAACCCTGTTATCAGCCCTGCCGGCACCTACACGTATAGCTGGACGCCGGCAGACAAAGTTGACAACCCGTATATAGAAAATGCCCGGCCGCTTGCCGGCAGTGTGGGCAATACAAACTATACACTTACGGTAACGAATGAAAACGGCTGCACCTCTGTTGCTCAAACACAACTGAAGGTTGTACAGTCGGTGACGCTACCTGTTACATTGTCTGCATTCAAACTGCAACTGCACGATTGTGATGTAAGATTAAGCTGGAAGGTGGAAACTGCTGATCATTTTTCCCGGTTTATTATCGAGCGGAGCAGGGATGGAATTTATTATACGCAAACGGGCAGTGTGAGTTACAGAATGGGACAATCGGACTACAGTTTTGCAGACGGAACTCCCGGCACAGGAAATTGGTTTTATCGCATGAAGCTTGTGGACCAGGATGGCCGGTACACATACTCGCGGGTGCTGTCTACGGGCCGAATGGTATGCGGCCAGGTTCAAAGCCTGTTGGTAATTTATCCCAACCCAGCCCAAACGCAGGTTAATATCACTTGTAACAAGCCGGTTGACAGGGTAATCGTGCTATCCGCGCAGGGACAGGTAGTAATGCAGAAATCCATTGCTGCTTCGCAGGCCGGAACTATTATGCTGCCGCTGGACGGCAGGATGCGGGCAGGCCTGTACTTTGTAGAGGTGGTGTACACGGATGGAACGGTGCAATACAGCAAACTGATCAAAGAGTAAAAAGTGCGTTTTATCGTCGGATGGACATAAGGATCACACAAAGGGCTGCTGGTGGGCAGCCCTTTTTTTGTGCAGGTTAAAACGCCGGTTTTAGATGGCGAAAGGATGTTGCGTTGGTTTGAGCTAACGGAAATGGGCCGCCATCCGGGCGATTTATTTTTCAGGTAAATTTTGACACCGATCCGGCGAAACGTGATAAACTCATCGCTATTGTTTACACGGAGTTTGCCAAAATTATGAAGGAGGCGCCTGGGGAATACCTGGAAAAGGTAAAATTGCATCTGCTAAAAAGTTTCCGGGAGCAATCGGCGGAAAAGAACGCGGAATATTGGGCAACTCAGGCATATATGCTACACGTATTTGGCGTGGATGGCAGGCTGGATTATGAAAAGATTGTATCCTCCGTAACGCCGGAAATGGTTAGTCGGTTTGCGAGGAAGATATTCAAAGAACGTCAATTGGGCTTTGCTATGGCACAATAGGCGAATGGGAGACGATCGGAAAACAAGAAATATTGACCTGGAATGCTTTACGCAACCTTGAAAATCATCTTTTTTAATGATTGCCTGGCACCACTGATAGCAGCATCTTTATACTGGTTATCAGGGCCTACGCCTGATGATAAAAACCTCAATTTATAGTATGAAGAAAGTATTTTTCATCAATTTTTTGCTCATGACAGCAATTATTTCATTTGCCCAGCAAAAAACGTTCGACATCACCAGCTATACCCCGCCAACCGATTGGACGGAGAAGCAGGGTGAGGGAAATATCTCCTACTCCCGGATTGATGGCGGAAGTTGGGCGCAGATTGCCATTTACACGCATCGTAGCTGCGTGGGTGATATACAGGCAGATTTTGATAAGGACTGGAATGAACTGGTGGCTAGCGGCAAAACGATTTCAACGCCGGAGCGGAACGAGCCGAAATCGGACGGTGGCTGGTCGGTGATGAGTGGAAGCGGTGTTTGGCAATACAATGGCAGCAATGTTGCAAGCATACTTACGGTGTATAGCAACAATACGGTATGTGTGGCGGTATTGTGTAATTCCACCGCCATGCCGTACCTGAAAGAATACCAGGCACTCATCGGTACGATCGACATTGATGCCAGTGCTGCAGCAAATACGGAAGAGCCGCAGGAGGGTACTGTCACTAGCGGACAAGATGCAACAGCAGCATCTGTGGTTGGTTTGTGGGTGATTAACACGCGGGAGAGCAGCGGATTTGTAAATGGATATCGTATGTACACCGGGGGCTACATGCGGAAGGAATACCAGGTAAATGCAGACGGCAGCTATGTTTTCCGGGAAAAGAACTGGCTGGCGGCCAATGATGCAATATACTTTGTGTATGAGTCAGGCACCTGGAATGCAAACGGGAGCGAGGTGACATTTACACCCGGAAAGGGCAAAGCGGGCTGGTGGAATAAGGACAAAGTGACTAATGACGTTAATAAATGGGGCGCGTTTAAGAAAGCTGCGCAATACAAATTGCAGTCGGTAACCTATAGTTATGAAATAAAGGTAGATACCAACTATGGCAATTCAATTGTATTGAACACCGCCAATTCCACGGAACGTGATGGCGGGCAGTTTAACAAGGGCCCGTTCAGGTTCGTCTACACTTCTGCAAAAGACGCTTATATTGATAACCCGCCGGGGTTTTGAGGGGTCTCAGTCAGCTGTCTCGGGAATCCTGGTACGGTTATCCCTGTGGCACGGTACCGGAGACAGCTTTCTCAAAATCTTGCGCTCGCTTCTGCAGTTACCGGCGTAAAGAGGTTTACTAAGTTGCCGTCGGGATCCCGTAACAACGCTGACTTGTTTCCCCACGGCATCAGGGTTGGCTCCTGCACTACAGTAAGATCATCCAAAACTGTGGACAGTTTGTCGAACTGTTGCTGCACATCATCAACCATGAATTCGATAATGACGCTTCGGTTTTGTGCAGCTTCTGCTACCGCATTGCCGCCAAAAAATTGTAAAGTGCGTACACTTCCAATGGCCAGGGTGGCTTTTTGAGTTTTTATTTCTGCAAAGTCAGGGGTGTACCTGATGGCCGTGCCCCCGGTTACGTGCTCATAAAAGCGAATAAGCTCTTCTACGTTAGTGGTAATGATCCGGACGGAACTTAAATTCATAGCGCTACCTGTTTAGTGGTGGCTAAGGTATTGCCGGGCTATGACAACAGTTTGTCAGGGGTTGTAAAATTTTTTTCTTTTTCCTGGAGATATTGCTGAAGGGTAAGCTGATGCGGTGTAAACGTGTGGCCTGTTGGAACAACGGTTTTAATCCTGTCCAGCCGGAACATTCTGAAATCATTTCTGAGCCTGCAAAAGGCAATAAGTGCCCAGTTTTGTTCCAGGCTGTAATAAAATGCAAAGGGTTCAATTAACCGTTCTGTGCTTTCCCCGGTATGTTCAGCCTGGTAAGTTATACGAAGCACGGCGAAACTCGTGAGTGCATGCTGGATGGCAGGCAAGGTATTACTGCCGGGCTGTATAATGCTTGCAGCACTGACTGCAATGCGCTGGGAGAGCAGTTCTGCTTTATCTTTTATTGCGTAGTTCAGCACTGCTTTTACTTTATCCACAGCATCGCTATAATGCTGCGCTAAAGAGCTGTCCCGGCTAAGTCCAATCAACTGGCCGGCCGTTATCAGGGCATTAGCCTCTTGCTCGCTAAACATAACTGGTGGAATTTTATAACCTTCAGCCAGCGAGTAACCTTTTCCTTCAAGCGTGAGTATTGGCACACCGATTTGTCCCAGCAATCGTATGTCGCGGTAGATGGTTCTTATGCTCACTTGGAATTTCTCCGCGAGTGTAGTTGAACTTACCAGCTTCCTGGTCTGTAGTTGAAGGAGAATTGCGCTGAGCCGCGTCAGTCTTTTCATATCGGTATCTGTACTCATCACTTGTCGATTCCATGTGAACAAATCTTCTAATCGTTTGCTGGCGGATATTCTTGATTCACCAGCCCGAGCAGCCTAACGCTGTTAAGGGGCAACGTATATGCCCTGGTATTTCCTGTAAGGCCTGGCTTTTTTTTTAGATTGTCGAGCCTGGATGCCTGGCATCCGGCTAAATTACAAATTCCTGAACGGTTCGGCTTGTGTTGCTTCGTTGGGGAAAGGATTCATAAGTGTCCATAACGGCTCCGGATTGTGTACTTGCGGAGGAATATAAATATGGAATCGATTTTCAGACATGAAGCAAAAAAGAGAAGAGACCGGGAGAGATGCTGGTCTCAAAAGAAGCGGAGTTGATTGAAATTTGTAGAATAAATACTATAAGCAAAATATGCCTTGTCCGACATGATTTTTTTCAAAACCTGCATTTATTTGCGCGCTCATCCAATCCTGAATGAAACCGTTTGATATGAAACATATCCTTACTGCCTTGGGCATTTTCTTTACATTACCCTGCCTGGCTCTTGATCCAACGAACTTTACGATCACCCGGATTACCGCCCCTTATTTCCTGGTGGATGGAAATTCTCCGGCAACCATCACCAAAGCCTATGTGGGATTCGAAATAAAAAATAATAGTAATAGTGGCATCACCTATAACGGTCTGAAATTCAGCATTACTTCTATCGGAACTACTGTGGTAGGCCAAAACTATGCGGTGGTTTCGCCGGCAAGCGGCATTATCAATGTAGGAACGCTCGCTCCTGGTGAATCAAAGGTTTGCTATTTCTATGTGTCTTACCCGGCGAACGTGACGCCGCAAGGTACTTTCAATGTACAACTGAGCGACAATACAGCTTCGCCCAAGATCCAAAGCTTTGTTATCCGCAATCGCTCCACCATCAGTGCCAACGCGGGAGGCACCGCCACACAGTCTTTTACTAACCAGGATATCCTCGGTGGAATAATCGTGGACGATGTGACCTACGTAGTAGGTAACGTACAAAATGGAGATGAAAGCGATTTCCAGGTTGCCGTTTCTTCCCAGTTCGATCCGGCCAAAATGACCCTGCTCAGTACGCAGGTAACTGCCAGCTCGGTTCCGGGAATTCCGGCGGGTACTACGGATTCGCTGTATTTTGTGACGGGAAATGGTACAAACGGAGCCACTATCACCATGCGCTGGACATTCCGGATTACCGATTATAATTTTACCAATTACCTGTTACCCTGCGCCGGCGCAACCAGCGGCAGCACCAACTATAAATATGCGCTGAACACGAGCCTGGGCTCGGGAAGCCCGGTTACGATTTCTTCGTCGGCTAATCCGCTTGTGATCACAAAAACATCCGATAGATCCCTGTACGGAGCCAGCACAACTGCCCTTTTTACAATTACAATTCAAAACCCGGGAGCTTATGGTGTGACGATTGATAAGATCGTTGACCAGGTACCGACAGGATTTTCGTTCCAATCTATTGACCCGTCCAGCCAGTTGACTGCATCCAATTCTACCACTGTACCTGTTACCGGGGCTACCGGAACAATCAGTTTTGAAGGTGGGGTGGTTTCCGGTGCCAACACATCTTATTACATAGCCGCCGGTGGAAGTCTTTCCCTGAAATATACCGCCATCACTTCTTCTTCCAATGCATCTAACCTGACCACCACGGTTAAAGATTATATAGGAACTACTGAAGCAGGCTCGGCTCAGAATACGGTGTCGGTATCCACTACTTTACCCGTTAGGCTGGTATCGTTTAGCGGGAACTGGGTAAACAATATGGTAAAACTAAATTGGGTTTCTTCCAATGAACTGAACAGTTCCCTGTTTGTAATTCAACGCGCAGACGGTAATGGAAGCTTCCGGCAAATAGGACAGGTAAACGCTTCAGGTAGTGCCTCTTCTTACTTCTTTATGGACTCGCTTCCAGCTTCCGGCGCCAATTATTACCGCCTAAAAATGATTGACCGGGACTTGCATGAGACTTATAGCTCTATACTCCTGCTGGACAAGCGACAACCCGGTAGCTTTGACTTTCGCGTATATCCCGATCCCTTTGTGAGTACTGTTAATCTCCAATTGACAACTGAAACAAGACAATCGGTGACGATTCGTGTTTCGGACATGCAAGGCAGGTTGCTGCTGCAAAAACAACAGGTTGTGCAGCCGGGCGTATCAGTCATTTCAATGGACGAACTCGGGCCCTGTCAGAATGGATTGTATATTCTGCAGGTTCTAACCGATCATGCCAATTACAGCCGCAAGCTTTTGAAGGTCCAATAGAAGAGGCTGCCATCGTTGGTATGGGCGGCCCTAAACTGTCAGATTAAATGCTGTTATAACAATCTGAACATGTGTATAGCCTTTTAATATCTTTCGAACCAAGATGCAGGGCAATTTAGCAACTCTATAGTGCAGCCTGAATCTCCAGGGTATGGACCGATGAATCCGTGGTATACGGTATTTCATTGGCCCTGAAATTCTTTAATTTAATACCCTAAAGTTTGTTATGAGATATTTACTTGTTCTGCTCATGCCTGTCATTTCCCAGGTTTCATTTGCTCAAAAAATCAGCAAGGCAGCTCTTTACCCCGTTATTACAAAGATTGACGCGAAATGGCCAAAAAGCAGTTTTCCAAATCTTTCGTTTAACGAATGTCTCAGCGGTGATTGTCAGCAGGGCACAGGCGAACGTCTTGAGTTCAGGTCCATGATAATGGAAGACAACAAATATTACCTGAACTTTATTTTGTACAAAGGTTTGTTTCAGGATCAGGGAAAAATTTGCGTCGGCAAACGTTACGAATTCAAATTGCAGTTTACCACCGACGCAAAGAAAGACCTGGTACCTCTTGGTGCCTATGATTTTACAAATGTTTCATTTCTCGAAAATAATTATGCAGGAGAAGGGAGATCAGTGTTGGGCAGATGGGAGGGGGAGGCCACAACGCCGGGGTTTGCAAAACGTTACCCCGAATGGACTGCTGTTAAAACAGTTTACGCGGACAATCAACTGCAATGGATGGATGTTCGGCTACCGGCCGCCCATCGCTTTAAATCTTTTAAAGGCCGCACCTATATCACCGGTGACTTCCTGTGCGGCAAAGTTGAACTTGCCAACGGCGATACTTATGAAGGGTTCTTTTTTAGAAATGATTTTTTTGGACCGGGCATACTCACTACTAAAACTGGGAAGAAAAGAGAGGGTGTATGGCAGTTCGACTCATTGTTGATTGAAACACCCATACAATGGCAACCTTTTTTAACCGAGAGTGAATTGCCGGCAAAGGCGAACACAGACTACCAGTTTAAAACCTACCTGTTCAACCGGGAAAATTCCAACCCACCATTTTATGGGGGTACAGTTCAAAGTAACATCGCAAATGGGTGGGCATTTTCTACCTTCTACTGGGGCCAGCAGGTAAATTTCATGCGCGGTGTGGTGTATGGGCAATGGAAGGATAATAAACTGGATGGCCCGGGAGTGATCATTGTAATGCCGGATGCAAATCAACTCCGCTATGGTGCACACAATAGCAACTCGGCATTTAATGAACTGAACTATTATACTGGTATTTTCAAAAACGGTGAACTCGTAAACGGTTCGCGCATCTACACAACCTATAACACGCAGGCCAACATGGGTGTGAAAGACAATGAAATGTTCAAGCTGAGCACCAACTCGATATTTCTGTATACGGGCAAATTAAGTACTGGTAATATGGTGGAGGGTTGCGGAACGCAGCAGAAAGCATATGGCCTGGATCAACGCGGCCGCTTTACTGGCGATGAGATTGTTGAGGGAAAATTTGTAAATGGGCGCCCCACCGGATTTTATTTTGAGAATGATAAGCTCCGGACAAGAAAACTTGAGTTTCTTCGATATTCTTTGCCGTATCAATTAACTGCAGAAATAGTTAATAGCGTGGAGAATGACAATGATTTTTGTATCGATGCCATCCGCGGGCTCAAGCCGCAATTCATGATAGCGTTGCGAAAAAAATTACAGGGCGATTTAGCCGCGATTGAAGAATCAAAAAAGCCGCCGCCTCCGTTTGATCCCTACAAAAATCTGCCTGTTGAATCAAAAAAGCCCGCCACAGCCGCCGACTTTGCAAGAGTCGATTGGGATGCGTTGGGGTTTAAAGCACCTGCGGAGGCTACTATTGAGTATATCAACTTCCTGGAACAGGTATCAAAGGACCTCAGAAAGTATCTTGACGAAAGAATAACTGTCCGTGGTGCCACCTATAAAAAATGGGAGCGGTCGAGGCAGGTAAACTTAAATGGCTCGGTGGGTAACGTATATGGTGGCCAGGAACTGAATATTGCCGGTACTAATGTCCCGATTCTTATCTTGCATTATTGTGAACGAGCCGGTTCCGATGCAAAGGCAAAAGTGGTGGTGAAGTATGAAGGAAAGAACCTTGATGATAATAAGGTGCTTTCGGGAGGGTCTTGCAATATGATCACCCAATGCGATAATAAGATCTGCAAAACGCAGTGTACGGGCGCCTTCGAGTTTGAGAAATATACCAATCACTTCTATACACTATGGCTGGAAAGGACGGGTAACTGGAGCCAGTCGAGGATGTTTTGGGTCGTGCTTAAGGATCAAACGAGCCTGATCAGATAATTTTAAAGCCATTCTATAATGCTGCATTCGCATCACTTTATTTCGACACAGCTTTCACCGCAGATTTCGGGGAGTGTGGATCCGGGCGTACCGTTCGGTACGGGCGGGCATTGTACTAGGAGGAAAATGCATGCGTTGCGACTTTAAACAAAGACTGTCCAAGAGGGTTCAATCAGCGCATAAAGGGCAGATAATTTTATTTCTAAAAAACGAAACCCGCTATAAGAGCGGGTCCGAGTAATGTTATGCAAAACAATAGCATATTTGTAATACTTCTGTCAGGGGGTTTCTTCAACATGGCCGCTATTGCATAGCGTACAAAGTCATTTAAGGACATGTTTTTCGCTGTCGCATATCTAGCCGCTTCTTTATGCATTTCTGCGGGGATTCGTACATTGAAACTACCCTTGTAAGTTTTATCGGGCTCCTTTCCTAACTCTTTACAGGAGATCAGGTAATCATCAACAGCTTCGTGAAAAGCATTAATTAGTTCAGCAACTGACTCGCCTTCAAAACTGATAAGGTCATTTATGCCGATTATTTTCCCATGGAACACCTTATCTTCCGCACTGAACTGGACAGTCGCATAATAGGTCTTATATTCCAAAATTTCACTCATTTACAATTTTCCTTTTTCATTTAAAGCATCATACACATCTTTCAGTGCATATTTCTTTACAATATTTCCGGGATGCGGCTTATGCAGATTAATCATATGTCCTGCATGATTGACAAATTTCCTTCTCGAACCGCCTGTTTTCCCTTTTTTCATTTCTGTATAACCAAAATAATTCAACATCTTTTCTAATTCCTCCCAGGTAAAATCGCTGGGCACAGTTAAGAATCTCGCGATTAGTTTTTCAATTTTTGCCATTTACTGCGTTTGAAACTGTCACCGATGGTTTGCATAATGATTACGATTTGTTTTATAAAGTGAGTTTCTTTCCGATTGAATTCAAAATATCTGCAACTAAATTTCAGTTGCAAGTTACGAGCTTCTTTTTATCCTGCCAAATGAGTCAATATAAAAACTTAAGTAATTGATTATCAGGGTAAGGGCATAAGACGGGGGCGATCCATAAAAAGTGGAGGGTTTTAAGTGATGGCTGTTGTACCTGAAGGAAAATGCATGCGTTGCCACTTTAGCGAAAAACCCGCCAAAGAGGGTTGAATTCACGAATTAAAAATTAGCGAATTAACGGGTAGCCTCTGTCGGAATTATATTGAATTTGACAATCAGAGTTTTATATAGAAAGGGTAAACCTTTTGGGGTGGTTTTTTTGTTGTGAATTGCCTATTAACTCGATGATGTACAGACAAAAGTTTGATCAATTTAGATAAGTAGATCTTTCTAAAACCTTATGCTTATACACTGCTTGTACAGTTATTTGTGTACAAGCACTATTTAGTAACTGTTATCCTTTCTCGGTAGCTATATATTATTGATTATGGGTAGTAGGTATATTGGACAATGATAGGCTAGCTAACCTTTTTTCGATTAACAGCACTATGTCCTTCTGATAATTTTTACCAGGATTACTAAGGCCGACCTTTTTTTAACCGCTTTACGTTTTTTAGTTTAGATACAATATAACAGAATAAGAAACCGGTATCAATCCATGCCGGTTTTACATATGACCAAAGAAGATGATAATCATTGATGGGTATATATGATGAAATTTGACGCGTTTAATTTGATCCGATAATATTGGCAATCATCAACGTCACAGCTAACGTTTTTCAAACTGAAGTAAATCTGAAACTAATACACTTTTATCAATGGATTTCAAAAATTCAAAGGCATGCCAGTGACACTTCTTGAACTTCGTACCGCTACCACAAGGACAGAGATCATTGCGACCGTCATTCATTTTTGAAAGAATGGTCTTGATGATTTTTACAGCACCTGTTTCAGTCAGCTTAAGATCCTCGGAATAGAACTGCCTGATACCTGCAAAACGATGTTCGTATTCTCGTCCGGCATATTTGTTTTCTTTAAGTTTATAAAGCTGGTTTGCAAAGTAAGGGTAAGCCCATTTAATTAAAAAAGTCTGGATGTTTAGCCCACGCTTTGAATGTGCCAGTAATTTGTGATCAATATCAACGCAACAAAGACCATTTTTGTCAATATGATAATCGTCATCACGTGGAATGATGGTGCTGACCTCGTAAAGAGAAGGAACACAATAAGGATAAAAGTGGGGTAAACGGATTTTGATTTTAAATGTACCCCAATAATTTCCATCCTTATCGGAAATGTCCAACTCCCCGCTCACGCACAGGAGCTTCTTCCCACAACGATAGGTCAATTTCGGGAAAAACTCTTGCGCGGCCTGCATGTCCCTTTCAAAAATGGAGTGTTCTGTCATTTAGGAATTGAAATAGGGTTTATTGGGTGATGCCAGTTCCGATAGCCCGGAAGTGGATACTGAAGCAGCCGGATTTCTTTTCAGGTGTATCTCGCCGGATAAATCGGTTACAATGAAGGACTGTTTTTTCAGGAAAGGCAGCCATAGAAAATCATACTGAGTATAATAGAACTGTTGATCGGGAATAGTGTAGATGTAGCGATCATTTTCATTTCCCGTCCGTTTGGAAACAGTACTAAAAAAATCATTGAATTTTCTTGCCTCGTTAACGATATGATTGCCTACCACGATGCCATTGCTTTGCGCCGACCCTTGCATCTTACTTGCTAGGCTGGTATGGAGGCTGCAAGTTGTTACTTCACTGATTTCGCCCAGCCCCGCGAGTGACCACACCACATCTTCGTCGTATCCTAAGTCGATTCCGATACGCGTGAAAATGGCCTCGATACCTTGCTCGTCAAACAACTTTCTTAAATCAGTTTTTACGAAATATGTAAAGATGGCGGCAAACACCAGTGCACGATCCGTAGCAATATCGATCGGCATATTTTTTCCGCCGAAGTAGATGAACAGTCCATCACCTTGCAAACGGTGCACATAGCCGCCAAGTACCAGGCAGGTATGAATGGCGGCACGTTGGATGGTGTTTGTTATGACAAGGACAGTTTCCGGTGGGTATTTCCGAAAAAGGTTGGTAGATCCCTTTACATCGACAAACATCGAGATAATGTAGTGATTTTCCGTTGTGCTGGAGGTCTTTAAGTAAGCGAAATCAGGATGTAATCCAAGCCTTTGATCGAAGTTTGCAACCAGTCCAAGCTCTTTTGCAAATTCTTTCAGACCTGGCTGAAGTTGGTTTCTGGGAATACGTCTGTTTAGCTCTTCGTAGTTGAATCTTTTTTGTATTGTTTTGCGCTCCTGCAACCCTCCAGTAAAATTCAGGGTAGAGGAGCCGGTCTTCATTGCATCGGCAATGGTCAACAAGTAGTCTTCATAAATTTTCATTTGTTCTATTTTATGTGGTTAATAATATAAATGACAAGAGGTATAAAGAAAACAACCTGGACTATCAGCAGGATCCCTGCAGTTCGGAGGCGTTTAAACTTTGATTGGAGACCGGTGGCAAGTGAATGCACCTGTAGGCGTAAGTCAGTTAATTCTTCATCGGTCGCTCTTTCGGCAGATTTGATGGAAAAATCGCCTACCGACATATTAGCGATTGACCCGAAATACAAAAGTGATGTCTTGTTTCTACTTAGAAAAGGCAAGGATGTCCAGGTTAGGATCAAAAGATTGACAACGCCCAAGGTTATTAGAGCTCCCATCAAAAAGTGCAGGTAGGAATTACAGGCCACCTTATCCGTTAGGGTTGGATAGCCGGCTACAAGCCCGCCGACAATGAAAATGCCCAAAGAAAGCAGGACATTGGATTTGTTGTTGACACTATCGTAATAGTGATCATATCTGCTGATACAGAGGAGTAAACGTTCTTTTTCCATGATTTAATTGTATTTGCTGATATTGTGAAAAATCGCTTGATTTTGTTATTTTGCCACGTTAGCACCATTTTCCACCTATATACCAAAATCAGTTACCTAACGCTTTTTGGTATATTAATGATTTGACTTGGATTGGCAGGAATTACAGGCAGAGTCAACCACTGACTTGCTAGAATTTGTTAAACTAAGGGGCGACCAGGAAGAAATCGACTGGTCTAAGGCTGCTTTTGTCAATCTTACTTTCAGGTTTAGGGTAGATCTGCTCGAAAAGTGCACACGAATGTGTTATAAGATTGGTTTGACAGAAACCGATGCGGAGGAATTGGCAAACCGGGTCTTTGAAAAATTCTATAAGTACCCCAATGGCTTTGATCTTGCGACTTCTCGCTCTAAGAAACCCGAAACCGCATTTAAGCTGTATTTATATGGTATTGCTCGCAGGGAGTTGTGTGATATGGCACATCCAGATGAAAATCCATACGATGGTACCGAGGATGTCATCACTTCTTTAATTCAACCAGATAAGGATTACCCTCCCGAACAACTGGCTGTCCTGAAAGCCCGTGAAACAGAGATCGACAAAGCTTTTTCGCATCTCACTCCAAAACACAAAATTATTTACTTGACATATATGTATCATGAAAAGGAGGGGAGGTATCTTCCAAAAAGACTGAGGGAGAAATTAGATGTTGCTTTAGGTGGAATCGCAAAAGGTACAATTCGAGCCTACAAACATGAAGCAATCGCAGCAATAAATAAAATGAAGGATGCAAAAAAATAATGTAGATATTACCGGGGAAAATCTCTACGAGTGGTTCTGCTCAGTTGGCTATATGTTGCCATCTACTGAACAAGAGCTATTGCGCTTTGAAGCATTGCATCCTCCGCAATCCATAAAAGTAAATGAAGAGAGTATTGATCCTTTTGCGATCATCAATGGTACAAGAGTGAGAAAAGAATTGTCATTCACGAAACAACCAGTGGATAATGAGGAACAGGTAGAATTACGAATGGCTGCCAGAAAACAGCAGGGCCTGTCTTCCGAAATTATGAACCGGATCAGGAAAAATCAGGAGAACAATGATAAATCGGATCGACCCGAAAATCAATAGGGAAACACTGGTTGTTACGGAATATCTTTCAAAGCAGTTCTGTGATAATATTAAGACCGATCTCCAAGCTATTTGTGAGGAAGAAAATTTGCCTATTATCGTGAGCAATTATGATGACGCATTTGATGGATTGCTTACCTGGGATGGTTTGAAATTTCATATTCATCTTAATGAAACAAAGGGGAATTTAATTACTAGTAACCGCGGTCGATTTTCGCTGTCACACGAACTGGGTCATTTCTTCTTGGAAAGTCATAGGAATGGAATCAAGAGCGGCGCAATTCCTGCTCATCCATCTAATCAATCCCTTATACATATAGATAAGATTGAGACAGAGGCAGATTTCTTTGCCGGCAATTTGTTGATGCCGACCGTAAGGTTGAGGGCGTTTACGGCTAAAAGAAAATTTTCCTTGGAAATAATTAAAGATATCTCCAATTCATTCGATGTTAGCCTTACAGCAGCACTGCTTCGATTTGCGCAAGTGGGAACGCATGAAATTATGATCGTTTTTTCGAGAGATAATATTGTGGAATGGAGCTATCGAAGCGATCATTTTCCAAAAGTGGTCAATAAATTCAAGAAGGGACAGCCACTGCCACCGACAACTGTTGCAGGCGAATCTTTTTTGAAACAAAATGCTAAATATACAAGTGTAGAGACTTTGGATTTTGAAGATTGGTTCGTTTGTAACGGCTGGAAACCGGAATGGCAATTGTATGAACAGTGCTTTTATTCAGATATATATAATTATGTTGTTAGCGTGGTGTGGTTTAAATAAGAGGGAGGTAGCAATTGAAAACAAAAAGAGCAGTGTCTGCTGCTCTTTTCGATCGATATCGTTGGCCATGTTACTGGTTTCTTGCGAGATACGGGACAGTTTATTCTTAGTTTAAATTGAGCGAGGATTTGTAAGCTGACAAATGTGCTACTGCCATCTCAATATGCTCCATAGTGATCAATTCTTTTTTTCTAGCGTTCCATTGCTGAATCTTTCGTAATAAATCCTCGTTGGTTAACTTGTTATTTTCGTTGAGTAAATAATCGATTGAGGCCAATACTTCGAGTGAAAGGGAATTTTCGAACCCATATATTATTTTAAAGAGATTATCCAATCGCCTTCTTTGGTCACTGTCCAGTTCTTTATTCACAAACTCCTTCACCTCGTCATACCGATCATAATTCAATTGCAAGGGTTCGAACGGTTTTGCCTTCATTTGTTCAAATCCTTTGAGGTACTTTCCATTCATTGCATATAAGACTTTCTCTACCGCCTGGGCATACGGTCCATAGGTGAACGGGACAAACTGCAATTTGAGTTTCTCTCCGCTACGTTGCAGAAAATAAGCCAGCTTATTGGCTGCAAATAGTGATGCCGCTTCCCCATATTTCTGGTATTCGAATAATGCATAGAGGAACATTGCTCTGGCCTTGGTCAGTTCTACTTTACGTTCACTTTCCTTCTGTAGAATATTTTTCACAGCTTCACTAGGCTCAAAAATCACAATATCAACATCAGGTATATCGCCGAGATACTTTTTCATGAGTTCCTTGACCTTATCCCATTTGAGTCCTCCATTCCCACTGCCGAGTGGTGGAATAGCAATACTTTTAATGTCATACTCCTTTATGACTTTTACCAAATCTTTCAACCCCTCTTCCACATACACATACTGTGACTTTTTGAACCACTCTGTTTTAGTAGGAAAATTGATAATGATCTTTTCTCCCTGAAAAGAATTTTCCCTTACGACCAGCATTTTCCCGACTTGCACTTCTCCTTTTTTGCAAGCGGCTGCATAAACTTTGAAGTTCATGGGAAAGCGCTCCTTGAACTGCAAGGCAATACCTTTTCCCATCACGCCTACCGTGTTGACCGTATTGACGAGAGCTTGCGTATCGGCTTGTAATAAATCTCCTATTTTAAATTGCATTAGAAATAAAATTTATTGTTCAAGTGAATAGGAATCGTGTAACCCAATGGTTTTATTATTTGGGTAACTTGTTGCTGTACGTCCGCATTATAAACGACAATGGCACTTATCTTAACCGCTGGGACGTGACCCCGTACCAAGAATTCAGCATGCTTTTTTCGTATCCTGTCCTCGTCTCCATCTGCATTATTGTTCGCAAAATCGGTTGTATTTATCGATCGCCAGTCTATACTCGTTTCAATCATACCAAGATCGGTGTAAAATTTAGTTGATTTTTTCGCCGCGTTCCCATCGGTATAACACCATTGAAAATCCGCTGTAGCCAAGTCGTGCAGTTTGTAACACAAATAAATGATCTCCTTCTGCGGTCGCTTGGGAACTCCCATTCCGGTAATTATGTTATATAACATCGGTGTCCTGACAGAAAAATAAAAAGGCACATAATCATTGACGACTGTTCCCGGATAACATTTCACTGGCATTGTACTTCTCTGATCAATAATCTGTGTATTGCCAATCGTTGGATACTCCTGGTCTGCAGGAAAGGTTCTTTTGCAAAAAGTCCCATTTTGCAGTATTTGCTTCAGGTTATCGATTGACATAATCCTGTAAATCCATAAAGTATCGACATCAATGGCCATTCAAATTACTAATATAATTAGTTAAAAATAGCAAAATTATTAGTATTTTTAGTTAATGTCAGCCGAAATAGCGAGAATATCAACTTTTCATTCGGCTATTTGGTCACGAGAAATTCACAGTAAGCAATTGATCCCTCTCCTTTTCTAATAACGCGTCTTTAATTCATTTTGATCCCCATCATATTCCTGTTCATAGTACTTAAGTACTCATCAATTCAATTACAGCAATTGTCAGAAAAGTAACCCATTCAGAGATATTGAAACCTTGCGTAAGAGAAATAATCTCTTCTTCTAACGAGAATAATGTGGGGACGTTTTGCGATTCCTTTCTGGAATTTATAAAAGTATCGCTCAAGTTGATGATAACAGACACTGTGAGTAAATTTTATTTAATACACTTTTTAAGTGCAATCCTTAGAATAGGATTGTGAATTCATTGCATGGCCTCCTTTGCTTCTAGGTTCGATTCGCATTTGAGAATCGAACTTTATATGGCTAGATATTGATAATCAAAATCATGAATTTATTATAAGAGAAAATGGTAAAACAAATGCTCAAGATCGCGTGATATTAAATAAAAAATACACCTATTAAAGTGCGTAAAATTAATAACTTAAATATTATGAAATCAACAAGTAGCCTCGACAGTCCCGCCGCTGGCGGGAGAACCTGTATCTGGAGCCCGCCCAATTTACAATTTGGTACGGGCAGGCTTCGGAAACGCTGATACTATCCCCGCCCGAACGTACCGTTCGGTACGGGCGGGCATTGTACTACGAGAAAAAATGCATGTCTTGCCAATCTAGAGAAAAACCCTCCAAAGAGGGTTCAATCAGCGAATTAAAAATTAGCGAATCAACTGGTAGCCTCGACAGGAATCGAACCTGTATCTGGAGCTTCGGAAACTCTTATACTATCCATTGTACTACGAGGCCGGAATGCGTAAAGATTTGATTTGCAACGACTAATATGATTTTGCAATCGTATTAAAAATTTATTTAATTAGTTCGTGGGCGTTCGTCGCAAAGATCTTTACCGCAATGGCGAGCAAAATTACGCCAAAAAACTTTCTTACCGCAATTAATCCACCCGCTCCCAACATTTTTGCAATGAAATTCAACGATTTCAACACCAAAAAGATAATCACCAGATTCACCAATATCGCCACCAACAACGTCGTTTCCCCATAGTTCGCTTTCAACGACATGATCGTCGTCAACGTACCCGACCCCGCAATCAACGGAAACGCAATCGGCACCACCGTAGCCGCCTTAATGTCCTTCTCACTCTTGAAAAACTCCAGCCCCAACACCATCTCCAACCCCAAAATAAAGATCACAATCGATCCACCCACCGCAAACGACTTCACATCCAACCCCAACAACTGCAAAAACGGCTCCCCCAAAAACAAAAACAACACCATCAACGCCCCCGAAATAATCGTGGCCCGCAACTCCCGGATCCCACCCATCTTGTCCTTCAACGCAATCAAAATCGGGATAGACCCAATTATATCAATGATCGCAAACAACGTAAACGTTACCGTCAACAATGCCTTGATGTCTAAATGGAAGTTCATACCAACAGTTTCAACAAATGTAATAAACTATCCCAGTCCCCACCACCCATAACATTACGGCCACGTTTCCCTAACCCAACCATAACAAACCGGCAATATCCCGTTCACATCTTCCTTCAACCTTTGCAAAACCGCACACCATGAAACAAGTACTCGTCAGCACCTTCCTGCTGGCCTACCTGTCTGCACCACTTCTTCCATCCACCACCACGGCACACCATCAGCCTGCAGCCCCCACCGGCAACCTCATCATCATCACGCTCGACGGCTACCGCTGGCAGGAATTATTTACCGGCGCCGATCCCGACCTGCTCAACAATCCCCACTATACGCCGGACGCTGAAAGCCTTCGCGCGCTCTATTGGGACAGCTCCGCCACCCGCCGCCGACAACTGCTGATGCCATTCTGCTGGACCACCATCGCCCGCCAGGGCCAACTCTACGGCAACCGCCGCTACCAAAACCAAATGAACGTTGCCAACACCTACGCCATCTCTTACCCCGGCTACAACGAAATCCTCACCGGCACCACAGACCCCTTTATCGCCTCCAACCGCAAGAAGTATAATCCCAATACCAACGTACTCGAATACCTCGATGCCAAACCCGAATTTCACGGCAAAGTGGCCGCCTTCAGCTCCTGGGACGTATTTCCCTATATCCTCGGCAGCCAACGCAATCAACTACCCATCAACAGCGGCTACACCAACGGTGATACCACACAATCTCCCCGCCAACAAACCGTAAATCGCATCCAGGAAGAAGTGCTGACCGAACATACCGCCACCCGCGACGACCAACTCACCTTCATCGCCGCCCGCGAATACCTCCGCACACATCAACCGCGCGTCCTCTTCCTGGGTCTTGGCCAAACAGATGAATATGCACACGAGGGCCGCTACGATCTCTACCTGCAGCAAGCCAATACCATTGATCACCTGCTGGCAGAACTCTGGCACTGGATCCAAACCACACCCGGTTATCGCAACAATACCACACTCCTCATCACCACTGATCACGGTCGCGGACAACGCCCCGGCCGCTGGTCTACCCACGGCGCCTGGACCGCCGGCTCCTCCCAAACCTGGATGGCCGTCATCGGTCCCAACATAGCCCCCCTGGGCGAAATCAAAACAAAACAACAATTTTACCAGCAACAGCTTGCATCCACCATTGCATCACTTGTAGGAGAAAATTTTGAACCGGGCGTAGACGTTCCATCATCTATACCTATTCCTGGCAAACAAAAACAAGAAGAAGACGTGGTGGTTAATAATACCACGGTACGCTAAGGATCACCGGCGATGGATAAACAGCCAGGCCGGTACGGCATCGCCAAGAAACACGTGATTGAAAATATCATTGTGCGCCGTGCCATCCACTTCCCAATACCGTAATTTTTTTGCAGGCTGCAACTCCTTATACAATTCCTCGTCACTTGCCGCAGGGTTTTCTTCATCACGGTTGCCATGGATAATCCACAACGGCATTTTCTTTAACGCATCCAGGTTTGAAAATTCAGGAATGCCGGCAAAACTAACCGCCGCGGCAAATAATTCCGGTCGCGCACTCACCGCATTTATCACCGTGGAAGCACCCATGGAAAAACCAATTACATAAACCCGGCGCGGATCAATGGGTAATGCCTTTTTTAATGAATCAATCAACTGCAACACCGTAGCAACACCAGCGCTGCCGCGCGATGCCAACACCGCACGACTGCTGTCTAACACATAATTGGAAGAACGCTCCGGGAACTGCGGCGCCAATACCCAGGCAGGATATTTTTTTCGAATGGAATCCACCAGCCAAAGTTTGGCCAGCAAACCTAGCTGCGCTTCGTTGTCAGTACCCACCGCACCCGAACCATGAAAGAAAATGACTAATGGATGCATTCCCTCTGTATCAGGTGGCGATAAAAGCCGGTAGTTGAGCGGTGCGCCATCGTTTCCGATGAATTGATACCGGTGATATCCATCGGCCGACAAGGCCTTAATGCCAGCAATTGCTTTCGCCGCCGCAACGGGATCGGTTTCCCTGGGAATCAGCTTGCGCCCATACAATTGCTGCTGTTCCTTACAGGAAGATAATATCACAATAAATAAGACCGGGGATAAAAGAAAGCGCAGTGGTTTCATGCACGCAAAGATGTAGCGTTGCAGGTATTTAATCATCAGGTGCCGGAATTACCGTCGCCAAATTTTTCATAAAACACAACCTGGCTGTCCTGCAATTGTCGAAGGCAATCGGCACAAAGACAATCATTGTACCGCTGCTCAATCCAGCGCGACGCGTCCGCCTCCAGCCTGATCCCATAACAATCACATTGAGTAATGTTGCCCGCCTTGCAGGTAAACATATTTCCGCAACGCGGGCAACATTTATTTTCTTCGTCGGCCATTTTTACAACCGGAATTGTACTCCCGTCATGAAATTAAATCGTTTGGAATTGTAACCCAGTATGTCCACGTATTTTTTATCCAGGATGTTCTGCAGGTTCAGGAACAAATTAAAGCCATGTCCCATCCGGTATTCCGTGTACACATTTACAAGTGTATAAGCTTTTAATGCTTGCGGCGCGCCGGCATACACATATTCATCGCGCTTGCTAACAGTATGACTTTGCACACTGATATACCAACTCTTTGTAGCCTGTACACCCAACTGCAGGTTCAACGCATGTTTTGGAATGCGATAGAGATTAAAATAGCTCGTATCTTTTCCAATCTCCACCCCGGTATTATCAAGACCGGATTTGATCCTGCCATCTGTATACGTATAATTTCCGCTGAAGTTCAACTTTCCTGTAGTATAACCAAGCTCCAGCTCAATGCCGTAATTCGATTGCTTGTTTACATTGGCGTAACTGCCTATGTAAGTGGAAGGATCATACACGTAGGTAATTGCATCCGTACTATGGCGGTAAAAACCAGTTGCGCGACCATGAAAACCACCCGCGGGGAGCAATTCCAGTCCCGCCTCAGCTACCAGGCTTTGCTCCGGCTTCAGGTCAATATTGCCGGAAGAGGGATCAAACAGTTGATAAAGCGTAGGCGTTTTAAATGCAGAATAAAAGTTGGCAAACAATTTAACGCGCTGCTGTATGCGATACGAAGGATTCAGCGTTGCCGTTAGGTTGCTTCCATATTCCGAATGGAAATTAAGCCGCGCACCAGCCTCCATCGAGAACCGGTTTTTGGAATAGACCAGTGAACCATAAGGGCTGAATTGCGACATCTTTTTTCCATCTATGGACGTCAAATAAATTGAAGGACTGGTAGTGTAAGGCGGAGAAGCCGGACTCTGGCTTTCATAATACTGATCGGTGTTGTTGTACCGGTAATCGGCACCTGCCAGGAGTTCCCAGTTAGTCCATTTCCAGTTGTTATACAATTCTGCAAAATGCGAACGTCCTATATAATCAGCTTTTGACCAGTCGGTGTATGGACTGCTTTTATATACAGAGTCGTCAAAATAATAACGCTGCACGTAATTGAAATTGTAATTGATATGCAGCGCGCCCTGGCGATGCGTATAAACCATTCCCAGTCCCGGCCGCAGGTTTTTATTATTAACGGTATAATCTTTTTCATCCGTAAAACCAGCCGCGTCCAGGTCGGTGCGATACTGGGAATAAGCAATGCTTAGCCAAAGTTGTACAGCTTTGTTTGCCTGCAGCGAGAAGCGTGAATCGATACTGTGCTGATTAAATCCGTCTTTATCAAAATCTCCCGTACCGGATGCATCGGTGGCGGCTGAAAAACCCACACTGTTGATATGGTTGTAGTTAATGGTATAGCCCAGTTTTTGCAACCGGCCATTGATTCCCGCCTGTTGCTGAAAAGTGCCATAGCTGCCGCCACTTACAGCACCCTGCAGGTTTATTTTTCCTGCTTCGGGCTTACGCATAATGATATTGATAACACCGGCCACTGCATCGGATCCATACAGCGTGCTTTGTCCACCCTTCAGTATCTCAATGCGCTCTACCTGTGTTAGCGGAAGAAGATTAATGTCGAAGTAGTTGGTAATTACAGAAGGATCATTCACGGGAATCCCGTCTACCAGGATCAGTACATTTCCCGCCGAAGCGCCGCGGATGCTCACGGTATTATTAGTACCCAGCACATTGTTGGCGCCAATGATAGTGGTGCCGGCAACCATGTTCAACAGTTCATTCAGCGTTTTACCGCTGTTTTGTTCAATTTCCCGGCGGTTGATCACGGTGATCACTTTCCCGGTTTCACTTTGTTTTTGGGGATACTTGTTGGCGGTTACCACCACTTCATCCAATGCAGTACTGTCCTGGGCCTGTAGCTGGCTTGCAATAAGCAGCGCAGCCACGACAAAAAAACGTTTCTTCATAAACAGAAGGTTTTGTTGTGACTGCTTCCGGAATTAAAAAAGAATAAAAAATATAAATGTCGGTAGACCTTTACATTTTCTGCCTTTCACCCGAAAGCGGAATGTTGTTAAGTGAACAGGCAGGTCTTCTGGCTGGCCCAACCCGGAAACCTTCCCATTCGCCCTGGCGAATAGTGGTGTTTAATCCGGATCGTTAGTAAAGGGCTTTACAGCTACGGGGATAGCGCCGGGATTACACCGGACTTCCCTTTTAACCCCGCAATGCGGGGACCTGAACGGGGCGAAGATAGTTGATAGCCGGGAGATGACAAGCAGGCGGACGGTAGCGATCTTCTTTGGGGTCTTGTTCGTCGATACAAAAGGGTGAAGTGCCGATACCCTGCAACCGTTTACTTTTATGTAACTTCCTTTGCCTGGTAATGAAAGCGAAATTATTTACAGTAGCAACACACCTGGCCGGCTGGGTTCTCTTTCTCAGCCTGCCGGTTTTATTTGCAATGGGAATGGGCAATGGCATGAGCAAAACCCATATCCTTGTCGCTCCTTCTACGTGGCTGTTTTTTCTCACTTATGTCATTTTGTTTTATGTTAATGTTTACCTGTTGTTACCCCGGTTGTTTAACCGGAAGCGATTTGCGTTTTATGCGGCAGCAATTCTGATGTTGTTCGCAGCTGTATTTTTCCTGCGGCCTTATGACAGGATGATTCATACGGTACAACCGGAACAGCATGCGCGGCAATTGCCGCCTCCCCAGCGCAATGGGGAACCACGGCAGCCACCACCGCCACCGCGGCACGCGAAAGGCGAGGAAGAGAGAGGCCCCCGGCTGGACGTAATTAGTATTTTCCTGTTTCTGTTAGTGATCGCACTGGGTATTACCATGCATATCAGCTATCGCCTTCGTACAACGGAAAAGCGGGCCGTGCAGGCAGAAGCCGGGAAGGCCCAGGCAGAGCTGTCTTTTTTAAAAGCACAGATCAACCCGCATTTTTTGTTCAACACCCTGAACAATATCTATTCGATGGCCATGATGAAGAATGAAAACACCGCGGGGAGCATCCTGCGCCTCTCAAACATCATGCGTTACGTAACGGATGAGGCGCGTGCTGCATTTGTACCATTGAAGAGTGAGCTTGATTGTGTACGGGATTATATACTGTTGCAGGAATTGCGGTTGGGCGACAAAACAAAAGTGGAGTGGGAGGTAGCGGGAGAAATAACCGGGTATCGTATAGCGCCGCTGCTCCTGCTGTCCTTTGTAGAAAATGTATTCAAATACGGCGTCAGCAATCATGAGGCATCCGTGATACAGGTTAGTGTGCAAACAATGGCCAATGCCATCCGGTTTAAATGCCGCAACCGCGTCTTTGAGAACCGGGCTCAAACCGGTAGCACCGGGATTGGAATTGCCAATTCGCGGCAACGACTGGACCTATTGTATCCAGGTAAGCACACCCTGGTTATAAAAGAAGAAAATGGGTATTTTACAGTTGAGCTCCTGCTTCAATCCTGAATGTATATGACCTCTATCCGTTGTGTAATTATTGATGATGAACCTTTTGCCGTGGAATTACTCCGGGGATACCTCCTGGCAACAAACGGGGTAACATTACAGGCAGCATTTACGGATGCAGTTGCGGCCATTGA
Organism: Bacteroidota bacterium; assembly: GCA_048498035.1. Taxonomy (GTDB): domain Bacteria; phylum Bacteroidota; class Bacteroidia; order Chitinophagales; family Chitinophagaceae; genus CADEDV01. The sequence continues at coordinate 308,573 of JBEHYT010000001.1, forward strand.
ATTTCTGAAACGGGAAACAACGGATTTGTTATTTGTAGACATCCATATGCCTGATGTCAACGGGTTGGAACTGGTACGAAGTTTGCGCGAGCCACCCCTGGTTATTTTTACCACAGCGCACCGTGAATTTGGATTTGAAGGATTTGAGCTGGATGCGGTAGACTACCTGCTGAAACCCATTTCCCTGGAGCGTTTTTCACGGGCCGTGGAAAAGGTAAAAGAAAGCTTTTCAAACCGGAAGGGAACACCTGGAGAGCACCTGGTGGTTTATTCCGAATACAGGATGGTACGCGTAAACCTGGCCGACATAGAGTACATCGAAAGCCTGGAAGATTATATCCGTATTCATCTTGTTTCCGGTAAATCCATTATGACATTGATGACGCTAAAAGGTGTGCTTGAAAAATTGCCAGGGCGGCAGTTTCAGCGAATTCACCGCAGCTATATCATCCGTACAGCATGTGTTCAGTCGATCCTGAACCGGAAGATAACACTCCAATCCGGTGTTCAGCTCCCGGTAAGTGATAGTTATGCCGGCTTTATCCGCGAATGGAAAAAATGACGGCTGCCGCCAGCACATATCGGTCACTATATATTCAAAACAATTTAACAGGCGTTATATACGTTCGCTGATTTTTTTTCGTTGTAGTAATACAGCTTTAGCACTCTCCACTAATCTTATCCCATTTAATTTTTCACCTGGACTGCTGCCTCGTTAACCGGGGATAATAGTTATTCCCACAAACTACTACACCATGCCTGTATACCGGCAGCTTTTGGTGGCGGTCATTGTTTGCCTGCTGCCCACCCGTTTTTTACGTGCGCAGCTCAATCATACTACCTATGAGGCAGGAATGGGCTTCAGCAGTTTTGTGTACCAGGGAGATTTAACGCCGATGCGGTTTGGCGCATTTAATACGCTGCGCTTCGGTGCTAATTTGTTTGCGAGTAAACTGCTGAGCCCTTCATTTGCCGCAAGAGTTAATCTCGCCGTTGGCGGATTGCGAGGTGACGAATCCACCTACAGTACACCGGAATACCGGCAACAGCGAAATTTTCGTTTCCGGTCGCCCGTCACAGAATTGTCAGTACAGGCGGTATGGAATCCGCTGGGAACAAATTTTGAAGACCGCGGATTTTCACCCTACTTTTTTGCAGGCGCCGGTCTGGCATTTGTACATGTGAAGCGCGATTACAGCGACTACAACGCCGATTATTTTGACCCCGTTTCTGATCTTACCGCAAAACTGGCGCTGGATGCGGCCCATAAAACGCCGCGTGTACTTCCGGTAGCGCCAATCGGCGGTGGCATCCGGTATAATTTCAATGCACGCTGGGCGGTAAATGCCGAATCATCCTACCGGCTAACGGGCAGCGACTACCTCGACGGTTTTAGTAAAGCCGCCAATCCCAACCGGAATGACCATTACCATACCATCACAATCGGCGTTATTTATCGCATTGGCAAAAAGAATTTACTCGCCTGTCCAACATTCTAATAAGGGTTGACCGACACATAATTCCCGATCAACGACTCTTTTCAATTTTTTTCAAGGAACTGCCGTTAGCATTATGGTTAGTGGTAGATGGTGTAAATGAATGGGTCCTGTTTTCACGGGATCCATTCTCTTAAAAAAATGCAAAAATGATTCATCGGCACATTTGTGTCATTGGTCTATCAAAATTGCAACCCATCTACCAACCATCGAATTTTAAACTAACAAAAATGCAGGACTATGGAACAACAAATTCAGAAAGAAAACAGCCGTAAACATTTTTTGCGCAACATGCTGATTGGCGCCACTTCTGTACCCGCCATTCTTGCTGCTTGTAAAAAGTCAACCGAAGACACCACTGGTAGTTCAGGCGGCAGTAGTTCGGGCAGTTGCACACTGGCACCCACGGAAACAGCCGGGCCTTTTCCCACGCATACACCTTCATCGCTTGTCCGCTCAGACATACGGGACGACCGCACGGGCGTGGCACTGGCGGTGACACTCACAATTAAAAATCAAAACAACAGTTGCGCCGCGTTATCGGGCGTAATTGTTGACATCTGGCATTGCGATAAAGATGGTAATTACTCAGAATACGGCGGTTCGGCTATGCAGGCCACAGACTACACTGCTGTTCATTTTTTGAGAGGCCGGCAAACTACTGACGCCAACGGGCAGGTAAAATTTACTACCATTTTCCCCGGCTGGTACAGTGGTCGTGCCACCCATATCCATGTGCATGTGTACACCACTGGCGGTACATCCCTAATGATTACCCAAATCGCCTTCCCTGAGGGCAGCAGCAGCGCAGTTGCAACCGTGAATGGAAGTGGTGGGACTGCCTACGGATACACGAAGGGAATGACAGGGTACACATACAATGCATCCGATAATGTTTTTTCTGATGATACGGCCGGAGTGGAGATTGCCACCGTATCCGGAAGTTTGTCGGCTGGCTATAGCCTGACACATGCTATAACTGTTTCCGCCTGATATGCAGTTAAAACGCGTACGATTTTGTTATCGAAAGATTATCCGTAATACGGATGCATCCGGCTGGGAACGCCTTGTGTGGGAAAGTAGCCTGGCAGAATATCGTATTCAGCTGCAATTGTATGATACCAGAAAGCAGTTTACGCTTTTTTCGGAACTGCTAAACGCAAATCCATCGGCAAATCAGCTTCATTTTTTAGTTTGTAGCGCAATTACCGGTTACCTAAAACAGCTGAACGAAAAGATCCCTGATATCCAGGATGTCCTCGGAATCCGTTTTATGAAGTTTTCAAATTACCGTTTCGAGATCATTGAATCGTCGCGTAGTGATCCTTCCATGCATTGTGTAGCCGTTTCATTTTTCAGTATCGCTTATGATTGGTTGGAAACGATTGGCGACAAGCTTCTTCTTTCAACGCCTCCGGAAGTAACAACCGCTTCCAGGGAAACGCGTTTGTTCCAAATGCCGCCATTCACCAGTATTTTTTCAATTGAATACACATGAAACCAAATTCAGCCACTATTTTTCTTGCTGAGCAACGCGGCATCGTTGAACAACAAGAGGCCACCGTGTTTAAACCTTATGCTGAACGCATTCCGGCTTGCCTCGACAACCTATCGTTATTTGAAGATATAATCCTGGCCGGTGGAGGCAGCTATATAGCTGAAGTCAGTTGGACCGGCTGGCTGATGTTGCTGCCTGTAGCTGGTGCCGTGCGGTTGGCCGGCAATGACATGGTGGTAGCCGGCCAGGTTTTTTGGTTGCCGGTTCAAAAAGGGCAGGCTGTTCACATTCGAAATCCGTTTTCCGAAGGAAATATAAATATTGTGCTGGCAGGCTTCGCAGAACAAACAGGCCGGGAGCCGCTTTTGCTTACATTCCCAATCAATGACCAGCCCGGTCAGTTGATACCTGTTTCCGCCGGCTTGTCCGGCGCCCGCATTTTCATTGGCAAATTCCAGGGAAGGGAAGAAGGGAGACTGGATTTGCGAAAAGAAAAAGGCTTGTTTGTTACTGTGCTAACAGGTGTATTTGAAGTGGCCGGTCGCCTGCTGCACGAACGTGACGCACTTGCCGTTTGGGACTGCGAAGCCATTGAGCTGGAAGCGCTCAGTAACCAGGCGCTGGTACTTTGCGTGCAAATGCTTTAGGGCTTTCGTTGCAGCCATTGCAATGCTAGTCCAACGTAGAAATTACGGCCGGCTGCCGCATTATAATACCGTCCGCCGGCTGCGTTGATATCATTTCCCAGGCTATAAGTTGCATCGAACAGGTTATCGGCTCCGCCGAAAATGTTAAGCACCCAGGTTTTGGCGAGCGCTCGTTTCCATCCCAATTTTGCACCCAACAGGTGGTAGGGCGAAGCAAATGTTGTATTGGCATCATCGAGAGCAACGGGGTCGCTATAGAAATAAGTAATGTTCAGGTACAACCCGGTGCGCATGGCAAGATCAGCACCGGCGGCCACCGTATTTTTAGCAACTGAAGGAAGTTGGTTGGTAGAGTAATCGGAGGCACCCTGTTTGAAATCATGATAATGAAAATCATTCAGCGTATAGCTTAGCCAGGCTGTAAGATTAGTCAATGTGCCGTGTTGCTTCCTGATTACTATCCAGTTTGCTTGGCCCTCCAGGCCCCGCTGCCGTGTAGATCCTGCATTGGTGAAATAATCGGCATTGCTCGCATCCTTGCGCTGTACGATCGCATTTTTAAGTTGATAGGAAAAAGCATTTATCTCCAGGTACAGCCGGCTTTTCAACAAACTACTTTTTAGTCCCAGCTCGTAATTAACCCCGTGCTCTGCCTCCAATCCTGTGCTGATGACACTTGTGGAAGGCAATACTTCAGACACCGTGGGTGGTGAAAATCCTCTTGCAATGCTACCATACAGCCAAACAGTTTGATAGATTCTTTTGGACACAGCAATCCGAGGCGCCCATTCACTATTATAACTGCGTTTTACCGGTGTAAATCCAGGTACAGAAAGTCGGGTAATCGTAATGGACGACCGGTTAATACTAACTCCCCCGGATATGTTCAGGTCGCGGTTCATCCGCACATCTGCCTGCACAAAGCCGGAATAGATTGAATTGTTGATATCGTCGTCGGTTTGGATGGCGCCAGGATTTCCGTTTGTGTTGGTAAATGTTTTTGTATTAAAAAAGCCTTTCTGGCCTTCGCCACCGGCAAGCAACTGCAGCGTTGCGGCAGAAAATGTATGCTCCCATTTAAAAACCGTGCGGCCGCCAAAATGCGGTTCCATACGACGCTCATAATTCCGGAACGTTGGATTTTTGATCTGGGAAAAAGCGCCGTACAACGTGGTGGTATTTTGAAAATGATCGTTGAAGTGATAGTCGTTGCTGATACCAGCCAGGAATGTTTTTTGAAAAATGGCAGCCTTTGCCTGCTCTGCACTTGGAAATGCACCGGCGGCCGGCCTTGCGCCACGCGGGTTATTTTTATATTCGGTGGCTGTCAGCGCCCCCGGTGTTTGATAATAAAGATCACCGTATAATACAGACGCCTGCAATTCCTGCTTTTCGCTGGCCTTGATCCGCGTTTGCCAGGTGGCAACATCCCGCCGCATGGCGGTATGATCGCGATAGCCATCGCTGGATTGGTGGCTGTACCCAATACTGTTTCTGCGGTCATCTGCTCCCAGTTTTACCTGGGCATCCAGGTTTACAAGTCCGTAGCTTCCTCCAATATAGCTGGCATCCGCTCCGGGGCTCCAGTGTTCAGGTTGACCGTTGATCAATACCACGCCGCCCGTGCCTGCGCCGTACAAACTTCCCCCGGGGCCCTTGATCACTTCAATGCTGCTGAAATTGTAAAAGCTCAGTTGGTTCAGGTAAGTGCCACCACCGGGATCAGTGAAGGGAATATTGTTCCAGTAAATTTTCACATTCCGCACGCCAAACGGGGACCGTAATGTGCTACCGCGTACGTTGAGGCGATAGCTTCCCGGCGAGCGTTCTTCCATACGTACCCCGGCTGTGGCATTAAGCGCCGCAAGAACAGAGAGATTACTGCCGCGATTTAATTCAGTGGGCCCGATATGATTTATGCCTGCGGGTGTTTCCTTCAGTGCCCGGTTTTGCTCGTATGCTTTAATGATAACTTCTCCAAGCGTTGCGGAGGTGTCTGGGTCAGTTGCCTGGGCGGCTGCCTGCAAAACAGCAATGCTGCACGCCAGTGCGGTAATGGTTCTTTTCATAAACATTGGTGGTATCAACGCTATAAAGATAGTATGTTTTTTACCTATCTTCAAACCATGACTGCAAAGAACAAGCTTGGGCTCTTTGATTTCACGATGATCGTGATTGGCCTGGTAATTGGCATGGGCATTTTTAGAACAGCCAAAGATGCGGCAGCAGCAGCGGGAAATCCTACTATTTACTTTAGCGCCTGGGCGGCCGGTGGCTTTATTGCGCTTTGCGGTGCGCTCACCTATGCAGAGATCGGTTCCCGCTATCCCGTTACAGGCGGATATTACAAGGTTTTCTCATATGCTTATCACCCCTCCATTGCATTTGGCCTTAATTGCAGTATTCTTATTTCCAACGCAGCGTCCGTATCCGGTGTTGCATTAATTGGTGCGGGATATATTACCTCCGTATTCATGGGACCCGAGGCTCCCAATTTTTTAAAGGTGATCATCGCCATGATCGCCATTTTTGTCTTTTATGGCGTTAATATGCTGGGGTTGCGCATGAGCTCCAAAACACAAAGCGTGCTCATGCTGATCAAAATCGCAATGGTATTGTTGCTGATCTGCGGCCTGCTGTTTCCACACGCTTATGCCCCGGCCACGGCACAGGCACCTGCTGCGCCATTAAGTACGGCCGACTGGATACGATCTTTTGGTTATTGTCTTGTAGCAGTGTCTTTTACCTACGGCGGTTACCAGCAAACAATCAATTTTGGAAGTGAAGTAGACCGTGCCAGCAAAAATATCCCGCGCGCTATTTTTATGGGTATTGCCGTCATTATCGTACTGTACCTGGTGGTAAATATTTCCTATTATAAAATCGTGGGGTTTGAAAACATGAAAACCACCGGTGAAATTGCGTCGGTAGTGGTGGGTAAAATGTTTGGGCAGGGTGGTGCCAATGTATTTTCAGTACTCTTATTTTTAAGTGTGCTGGCCTATGTGAATGTATCGCTGTTAAGTAACCCGCGCGTTATTTATGCCATGAGTGAAGATAAGGTGCTGCCTGCCTTTTGCCAGTTTCGCTCCGCTAAACGGGGTGTGATGGTAGCGGCACTTACACTTTTTGCCGCGGTATGCGTGATCGTCCTGTTTTTTGCCGACACGTTTGATAAGATCCTGCAGTTTTCCATTTTCCTCGATTCATTTGGTATGGCCACGTCTGCCGGCGCCATTTTTATGCTGCGGAAGCGAACCCGGCACCTGGATGGCACAGGTATTTACAAAATGAAATTATACCCGCTGCTCCCGGTCATTTTTATTCTAGCCTATGTATTTGTTTGCGCCAGCATCATTTTCAGCAAACAATGGATGATAGCCGTGATCGGCACCTGTGTATTGACCGGCTCAATAGGAATTTATTTCCTGATCCGTTATTTTGAAAAACAAAAACAACCCGGCGATGCAAGCTGATCCCCAATCCCTGTCGTATATCCTGAATGAACTTGGCGAAGAACACGGCCAGTATTTTAACGCGATGGTGCCGCCAATTGTGCAAACCAGCAATTTTGTTTTTGAAAAAGTGGCGGATCTCTCCCGTGCATTCGAAGATGAAATGGGAGGCTATATCTACAGCCGGGGGCTTAATCCCACTGTGGATATTCTCCGTAAAAAACTGGCAGCGCTGGATGGGGCAGAAGATGCATTGATCTTTAACAACGGCGCAGCAGCGATCTTTGCCGGTGTACTGGCTAATGTGAAAAGCGGCGACCATATCATATCAGTACAATCACCCTATACCTGGGCGCAGAAAATGTTCGACGTAATTCTTCCGCGCTTCGGCATTACAACCAGCTACGTGGATGGTTCGTTGCCCGAAAACTGGGAAAATGCGCTGCAATCCAACACGCGGTTTTTCTACCTTGAATCACCCAACAGCTGGAACTTCGCCATCCAGGATATCCGCGCTGTTGCTACCCTGGCCCGCTCCCGCGGAATTACAACATTGATAGACAATAGTTACTGTACACCGATTTACCAGCAACCCATTGAAATGGGCATAGACCTGGCGATGCAAACGGCTACCAAGTACATTGGCGGACACAGCGACACACTGGGCGGCGTACTTAGCGGCTCTCACGCCATGATAAAAAAGATTTTTGATAGTGAATATCTCAATATCGGCAGCGGTATCCAGCCGTTCAATGCATGGCTGCTGCTGCGTGGATTGCGGACTTTGCCCACCCGGCTGGAACGTATCGGTCAAACCACGCGAAAAGTGATCGCATTTCTGAAATCCCATCCGTCCATCGAAAACCTGCTGTTCCCGCTGGATGAAACATTTCCGCAATATGAACTGGCGCGCCGTCAAATGACAGGTGCCTGCGGACTTTTTACATTTGCCATCCGCACCAGCAGCCGGGATGCGATCGTACGCTTTTGTGAAGAACTGAAACACATCCGTATGGCAGTAAGCTGGGGAGGCCACGAAAGCCTGGTTATTCCAAAATGCGCGGGAATCCCGCCGGAACAGTTTAACCCGGGAGATATTACCCACCGCTGGGTGAGAATGTATGCCGGGCTTGAAGATGCCGATTACCTGGTAGCTGACCTGGATCAGGCGTTGAAGAAAATTTAAGGCGGATATTTGCTATTTAACCATTCCTCCACTATGAAGGGGTGGGATGGGACTTTTCTTTTACTTTTGTTGCATGAGGCGCCGATCTATCCAGATATTTATATTCCTGCTAATAGCTAATGGTGCTGTTGCCCAGGCAGATAGCACCCATTGGGATCTTGCCCGCTGTATTGACTATGCCTTGAAGAATAATATTTCGGTTCGGCAGGCAGATCTGCAGGTTCGTTTTGCCCAGGTAGACTATTTACAGGGCAAAATGGCGCTCTATCCCTCAGCCAGCTTCAATGGAAACCTGGGGCTCAGTTCAGGAAGAAACCAGGACCCCACTACATTTGGATTAACCACCGTCAGCTACGCTTTTAACCAGTATTCACTGCAGGCAAGCGTTGATCTCTTTAACTGGTTTTCCAAGAAAAATAATGTAGCGGTAAAGGCATTAAACGTAGAATCCGGGATGCTGGCGGCAGAAAAAGCCCGCAATGATGTGGCACTCAACGTAGCCGCTGCCTACCTGCAGGCCCTGCTGGCCAATGAGCAGGTAAATGTAGCCGTTGTACAGGTACAGCAGACCTCCTCCCAACTGGATAGAACACGTAAACAGGTGGATGCAGGGGCTTTGCCGGAACTTAATGCGGTACAGCTGGAGTCGCAACTGGCTACAGACAGTTCCAATCTTGTTACGGCCCGTTCCAATGCCAACCTGGCCATATTGCAAATGAAAGCCCTTCTTAACCTGGATGCAGCCGCTTCATTTGATATCGACAAACCGCCGGTAGAAAGTATCCCGGTTGATCCCATTGCAGAACTGCAACCAGACGCGGTGTACGAATTGGCCGTTGCCAACCAGCCGCAGCAAAAAGCCGATGAGGTAAATATTAAAGCCGCAAAAAAATCGATAGAAGTAGCGCGCGCGCAACGATATCCTACCTTTTCCCTTTTTGGTTCCCTGGGAACAACATTTAATAATAAAGCGCAGGAAGTAAAATCCGTTTCGCAGGCCAATGTGCCATTGGGCACCGTACAGGTAGGAGCTACCAACTACCAGGTGTATCCTATTAATCCCTACCCGGTGTACAACTACGGTAACATTGGTTATTTCAATCAACTGAATCAAAACTTCCGTCAGTCTGTAGGTATCAGCGTTGGTATCCCGATCCTGAATGGAGGTACGCTTCGCGCAGCCTGGCAGCGTTCCAAACTTAATCTTGAACAGGTAGAATTAACAAAGGAACAAAACAGCCTGACGCTAAAACAGGATATCTATCGCGCCTACAACGACGCGATGGCCGCCCTGCAAAAATTTAATGCCAACCGCAAGGCTGTTGATGCGGCACAAAAAGCGGCCGAATTTGCGCAAAAGCGATATGATGTAAACCTGTTGTCAACCTATGATCTTATCAACAGCCAAAACAGCCTGCAAACGGCGCGTATCCAGCTGTTGTATGCACAATATGATTACGTGTTCAAGATGAAAGTGCTTGAATTTTATAAAGGCCAGGGCTTAAAACTCTGATCCGGATTTCTTAACCGCCTAAGTCTGTATATGACTAAAACTACCAAATGGGTACTCGGCACAACTGCCGTGCTGGTGTTGGGATTTGTAACCGTAAAGGTGCTTGGCAAAAAAGACGGTACTGAAAAAGTTGCCGTTGAAAAGGCCGAACGCCGGGATATTATCGAAACCGTAAACGCCAGCGGAAAAATATACCCCGAAGTGGAAGTGAAAGTGAGCCCCGATATCTCCGGGCAAATCACGGAACTGATGGTGGAAGAAGGTGACAGCGTTACCAAGGGACAACCACTGGCCCGTATTTATGCCGATATCTACGCCCTGCAACGCGATGAAGCAGCCGCAAGAGTATCGCAGTCTGCGGCAACCGTCAATAACAGCCGCGCCGCCATCGATGCATTACAGGCTTCACTGGAGCAGGCCCAACAGGATTTTGACCGGAATAAAAAGTTGTTTGACGATAAAGTGATTTCCCGCGCAGAACTGGAACAATTTGAAACCAGCCTCCGCTCCGCAAAAGCGAACTTCAACGCTGCTAAAGAAAATATAAAAAGTCTTCAGGCGGGCGTACAAACATCACAAACGGGTTTGTCCAGGGCTAATAAAGATCTGAACAGAACGCTTATCTCGGCGCCAATGAGCGGCGTTATTTCTTCACTGAAGGTGAAAAAAGGAGAAAGTGTTGCCGGCAATAGTTTTAATGTGGGTACAGAAATGATGACCGTTGCAGATATGTCTGTACTGGAAGTGCGTGTAGATGTAGGTGAAAATGATATCGTAAAAGTAAAAGTGGGAGACTCGGCCGATGTAGAGGTGGATGCGTATAATAACCGAAAATTCAAAGGCGTTGTTACCAAAATTGCCAGCAGCACCAGCTCCGCATCCGGAACGGCATCCTCGAACGACGTAACCAATTACGAAGTGCGGATACGACTATTAAAAGACTCCTATGCAGACCTGGCCGGGCAAACATTTCCATTCAGACCAGGGATGAACGCCAGCGCCGATATCAAAACAAGAAAAGTGGAAAATGCCATCGCTGTTCCCAACGTAGCCGTAACAGCGCGGGTGCGTGGCTCTGATATGAATGCTGCTGAAAAAAAGGAGGCCAGCAAAACCGACCAGGATGCGAATGCAATGGATGCTACAAACAGCGATCTTGACCAGGAAGAAGTGGTATTTGTACTACAAAAGGATAATACAGTAAAGAAAGTAGTGGTAACTACCGGCATCCAGGATATGAATTATTTCCAGGTGCTAACCGGGCTCAAGCCCGGGGATGAAGTGGTAGTAAGCCCATTTACCGCTATCAGCAAAACGTTGAAAGATGGCGCTGCCGTTAAAGTGGTTCCCAAAGAAAAATTGTTCGAAAAATAAATAGTAAGCCACATGCGGTTTGGAATTATAGGAAGCGGAAGTTGGGCAACAGCATTGGCCAAAATACTTACAGATAACCACCACCCAATCAGCTGGTGGGTTCGCAACGAGACAACAATTGACCAGATCCGGAAACGCCATCACAACCCGCGATACCTCAGCTCCGTTAATTTTGATACGTCTTTACTACAACTTTCTTCATCAGTACGTTCGGTAATTGGAGCCGCAGACGTAGTGCTGATCGCGGTTCCTTCCGCCTACGTGGAAGAAACACTCCAGGGCCTTCCACCCGCCCTATGGGAAAACAAAAAAGTGGTATCAGCCGTAAAAGGATTGCTACCAGCCCGCGATGTGCTTCTGAATGATTTCCTGTCCATGGAATTTGGTATTCGCCTGGAAGATTATATTGCCGTACTCGGTCCCTGCCATGCAGAAGAAGTAGCGGCTGAAAAGCTGTCTTATTTAACTTTCTCCGGATCGGATACGGCATTGGCAGCATCAGTTGCCGCCCATTTCAATACAGATTACATCAATACCATCGTCAACCAGGACATCCTGGGCGTACAGTATGCAGCTGTTTTGAAAAATATTTATGCGTTGGGCGCCGGAATTGCACACGGACTTGATTATGGCGACAACTTTCTCAGCGTTTACATCGCTAATGCAGCTGATGAAATGGCCGGTTTCCTCCGCCGCTTTGGCGCTGAACATATCGTTGTGGGTGAACACGATGGCGAAGATCCGCTTACCCACCGCAAAACACCCAACTATGCGGCCTCCGTATACCTGGGAGATCTGCTAGTAACCTGCTACTCACTTTTTAGCCGCAACCGAACTTTTGGCAATATGATCGGAAAAGGATACTCCGTGCGTGCCGCTCAACTGGAACTTAACATGGTGGCGGAAGGATACAATGCATCCAAGTGTATTTACAACATCAATAAAACGATACAGGCGCCCATTCCCATGGCCGAAACAGTATACCGCATACTTTGGGAAAATGTTAAACCGGAAGAAGGCTTTAAACAACTGGAACAGGTGCTGGTCTGACAGGTATAAACCAGCAATCATGCCTTTTGCTTTCCAGGGTTTTGGTCCGTCGGCCGTGTTGATCATGGTGCTTTCGCTCGCAGTAAAACAATTATATGTCTATTGGCGAGACCATCAAAAGTTATAACTTCACATTGGTTAAAACCTGTAATGCATGATCCAGTTTTTCCAGGTGCTGTTTTTTACCGCCGCCATCATCCTTATCGTTCTGAACGTTATCCAGTTTAACAAATACCAGGAAGGAAAAAAGAGCGGAGCCAATACGCATCCCATCCGGTGGTTCAATTTTATCCTCACTTCACTGGTTGCCCTGGGCTGCGTGCTCAATATCGTTATTGCGTGGATACGGAAAGGCTAAAAGAAAAGACCAGCGGCAATACCGTCTGCTACCAGTTTCCCTTCATCAGTTAATACCAAACGGTCTTCCTGCAGGCTCACCAACCCATTCACAATATATCGTTCGGCTGCCTTGCGTAAACCGTTCATAAAATCAGGACTCAACTTTTGCAGATCAATTCCTTCCTGCGTACGCAGTGATGTCATGATGTATTCATTCACGCGTTGCACCAGCGTAAGCGTTTCTTTTTCCGCCGGCAACTCGCCGGCGTCAATGGCTCTGATATAAGACGTATTGTTGGCGATATTCCACTGGCGGCTGCTGCCATCAAAGGAATGGGCCGAGGGACCGATACCAATATATTTTTCGCCCAGCCAATAGGAAGAGTTATGCCGACTTCTCCAACCGGGCAGTGCAAAATTTGAAATTTCATAATGTTCATAACCGGCATCCTGCATCCATTTCATCAGCAGCAGGAACTGCTCACTCTGCCCTGCCGGATCCACATCACTGCTTTTTGCCTGCTGGATGAGTTTGAAAAGCGGTGTTTGCGGCTCCACCGTCAATGCGTAACAAGACAGGTGCGGAATGCCCAAATCCAGCGCCGTATCCACATTCATTTTCCAGCGCTCATCCGTGAGCGCTGGCGTGCCATAGATCAGATCGATCGTAATATTATCAAAATACTTTTTAGCCAGTTGCAACTGTTGCAGTGCCTGCACGGCCGTATGTGCCCTGTTCATCCATTTCAGATCCTCTTCATGAAAACTTTGCACACCAATACTAAGACGGTTAACGCCCAGCTTTCGCCAATGCTCCAGCTGCCGCTCATCCAGGTCGTCTGGATTGGCTTCCAGCGTTATCTCCGCATCGTCATCCACCGTAAACACCTGTCGAAGCGCCGATAATAATTCCTCCAGGTTAGCAGGAGAAAGCAGGGAAGGAGTACCTCCTCCGAAATAGATCGTTGCCACCTGCTCACCGCCGGCATAATCTGCACGCATCCCTGTTTCCGCCACCAGCGCCCTTACCAGCTCTTCCCGGTAACGTAAAGAAGTAGTAAAATGGAAATTGCAATAGTGACATGCCTGCTTGCAAAAAGGAATATGCAAATAAACTCCCGCCAATATTCTTCGTATTTAATGATAATTTAGTGCCCGTTCCGGATGACAAAGGTAAGACAGCAAATATCGGTTTGGCTTTTTCTGTTTTGGGCAGGCGCCGCAGCAGCGCAGGAGCCCTATCAATTGCAGGTGCGCGGGGTAGACAGAGACTCTGCTTTCCTGCATACTTCGCTTGGCATTCCCAATACATTTCCCTCGCGACTGGCCTGCACAGATTATGTTTCAAAATTGCCATCAGCACTTCAGGGACGCGGCTACGTAACCGCTTCCATTGATACAATCCGCTTCGACAGCACCGCTGCCTACATGGTTCTTTTTACCGGACAGGTGTACAAATGGGCCGCCCTGCGTCCCGCCAATATTGCACCTGAAATTCTCGATAATATCGGTTGGACCAGCCGCCAGTTTGATGGCAAACCAATCGATTTCCGGCAGGTGACCGACCTGGAAGAAAAAATTCTCGACTACCTGGAAAAAAATGGACGACCATTTGGAAAAGTTTTTCTTGATAGCCTGGAACTCCGCGGAGAGACCGTACAGGCGCTGCTTAAAGTAACGCCGGGCCCACTCTATCATTTGGATAGCATTCGTGTATATGGCAACGCAAAGATTTCAAATGTTTACCTGCAACATTATCTTGAATTACCGAATGGATCATTGTACAACAAGGAAAAACTGCAGCAGGTGAGCAACAGGATCAACCAGCTTCAGTATATCGAAGAAGAACGCCCCGGTAATCTTACACTGCTGGGAACAGGATCTGTGTTGAACCTGTACCTGCGGCAAAAAAAGAGCAGCCAGGTAAATGTGCTCATCGGGTTTTTGCCCAATAATGATCAACTGAGCAATAAAAAATTATTGGTGACCGGCGAAGCCAACATCAATCTGAAAAATGCGCTCGGTGCCGGCGAAACAATCGGTCTCAACTGGCAACAATTGCAGGTTCGCTCTCCCCGCCTGGATCTCGCCTTTCAATATCCCTATCTTTTTAAATCGCCCGTAGGGCTTGATTTTGCATTTGATATTTTTCGCAAAGACAGCATTTTCGTCAATATCAACCTGCAGGTGGGTGGCACATTCTCACTTGGTACTCACCAGGCCGGAAAACTCTTCCTGCAGCGGTTTCAAACTATCGTGAACGGGATCAATACAAACCAGATCCTGCAAACGCGGCGACTGGACGACCAGGCAGATCTTGCTGCTACCAATCTTGGCGTCGACTACGAACTGAATACGACCAATTATCGCCTCAACCCAAGAACAGGCAACGAACTTCATCTTATCGGTTCTGCGGGCACAAAAAAGATCCGGAAAAATTCGGCTGTGCTGGAACTCAAAGATCCTTCGGACCCTTCGTTTGACTTCGGCACCCTGTACGATACGCTCAAGCTAAAGACCTACCAGTTCCGCGCACAGGTTGCCGGCGCTCATTATTTACCCCTGGGAAGGCAAAGCACGTTGAAAATGGCATTTAACGGTGGGTTTTTCCAGAGCGGCAATATTTTCAGGAATGAATTATTTCAGTTGGGCGGCTACAAATTGCTACGTGGGTTTGATGAAGAAAGCCAATACTTGTCGCAATACACCATTGGTACCCTGGAATACCATCTATTATACCTGATGGGACAAAACTCGTACTTCTATGTGCTGGCTGATGGCGGCTGGGGACGAAATAACAGCCAGAACATAAATGTTCAGTACACGTATTTTGGTACCGGCCTCGGAATCGCATTTGAAACCAAAGCAGGCGTATTTAACCTGGCCTGGGCGGTTGGTAAGCGAAATGATACTGAATTCAACCTCCGCCAATCCAAACTGCATTTCGGGTTTGTAAATTATTTTTGATGCAGATGAATTAAAGTTAGCGTGCCCGCATCCTGATTTTTACTTTTTCAGCTTGAGTTTTCACTGGCCCTTTTCCTATTTTTGCCGCTCAACTATTTCTATTGAACCGTTTGTTTCCGCTTTTGCTTCTTTTTTTTTGCTGTAGCATGCAGGCATCCGGGCAAACGGACACTACCACGCATCCTGCAACGGATACTGCCGCTGTTTCACCACGGGTAGACAGCGCCGCGCTAAAAGACAGCCTGTGGCGTGAAGCGATGGCCGATTCTTTTTGCACGCGGCCACCACGAAAGCCGGAAACCTGGCGTGCAGATTCCCTGTTGCCTGTCAGCCTGCAGATTCTCCGGCGCCATCCCTATTTCCCATTTGCCGCAGAGCCGGTTCGGCTGCAGGAATCAATGCATACCTGGAAAAACAAGGATATGCTGTTTTACGCGCTGGTAGGACTCATGCTCCTGTTTGCGCTGCTGCGCAATGCATTTGCAAAATATTTCAGTGACCTTTTCCGTGTCTTCTTTCGTACCACGCTCAAACAACGGCAGATCCGTGAACAATTGATGCAGACCCCACTGGCATCCATCCTGTTCAATGGTTTCTTTGCGCTTAGCGCGGGCATGTACATTGTTTTTATGTTACTTTATTTCGGCAAAATTACCGAAGGAGATTTTTGGCGCTTCTATCTCTATGCGATCATTGGCCTCAGCGTTATTTATTTTGTTAAATACGCCGGACTGAAAATTTTGGGCTGGATCTTCAACCTGCAGGACGCGGCTGATACCTACACTTTCATCGTTTTTATCATTAATAAAGTGATGGGTATCTTCTTGCTACCTATCCTGCCCGTGCTGGCGTTCACGGATGGCACAGGTTACCAATTGGCGCTGGTTGTGTCATGGTGCGGCCTCGGCGCGCTTTACGCCTACCGCTTCCTGCTGGCGCTGGCAGCCGTTCGTAACGAGGTCAGGTTCAACCTTTTTCATTTCCTTTTATACTTCTGCGCGTTCGAAATAGCGCCCCTATTACTGATTTACAAGCTTTTACTGGTTTTTTTTCGGTAGAACTTCCTAACTTTGCACTCAACTTTAGCCGAACCGCACATGGTAAAAAATGGGGGAAACAAGGCCGACGTTCAGGCCAAAGCAATTCAAAAAATCCTGATTACCCAACCGAAACCCGAAAGCGACAAGTCGCCGTACTTTGAGCTGGGCCGGAAGTATAATGTTGAGTTGGAGTTTCAGCCTTTTATTCAGCTGGAGGCAATAGCTGCCAGGGATTTTAGAAAGCAAAAGATTGAAATTCCGAACTATAGCGGGGTAATCTTTACGAGCCGGAACGCAATTGATCACTTCTTTCGCATATGCGAGGAGATGAAGATCAGCGTGTCCCAGGATACTAAATACTTCTGCATCACCGAAGCTGTAGCCCTCTATCTTCAGAAATTCATCCTTTACCGCAAGCGGAAAGTATTCTATGGCGCAGACGGCGGCAACAAGAGCCTGTTTGATGTGATCAACAAACATAAGGGCAATGAGAAATTCCTCTACGTGTGTTCAGAAAATCAGCAGGACAACGATATCGTAAACTGGCTGAAAGCGAATAATTGCGAGTTTGCCCTTGCCTTTATGTACCGCAGCGTAAGCAGCGATGTAAAAGAGCTACTCACCAGGACAGAATTTGACATTATGTGCTTTTTTACACCAAGCGGTGTAAAAAGCCTGTTCGACAATGTTCCAAAATTCAAACAAAACGGTACGGTTATTGGCGCTTTTGGCAGCAATACATCAAAAGCAGCCGAAGAAGCGGGATTGAAGCTGGAGATCAAAGCACCGCAGCCGCAAACGCCCAGTATGGTAGCAGCGCTTGAGCAATATCTCTCATCCGTACTGCGAAAAAAATAACAGACGCGAACATCGTAAAATAACCAGAGGCCCCACCGGGGCCTTTATTTTTGTTGGCCGGAAAATGATAAATATGAAAAAGCACAGCAACCGCCTGGCACAGGAAACAAGCCCCTATCTTTTACAACACGCGCATAACCCCGTAAACTGGTATCCCTGGGGTGAAGAAGCCCTCGAAACCGCCCGCCGGGAAAACAAACCGATCCTGGTGAGCATTGGTTACTCAGCCTGCCACTGGTGCCATGTAATGGAAAGGGAAAGCTTTGAAGACGAAGCAACGGCGGAACTGATGAACCGGGAGTTTGTCAATATCAAGATCGACCGGGAAGAACGGCCAGACCTGGATCATATTTATATGGATGCCGTACAGGCTATGACCGGCAGCGGCGGCTGGCCGCTCAATGTATTTCTCACCCCTGGCGGAAAGCCATTTTATGGTGGTACCTACTTTCCGCCCCGGGCCGCCTACAATCGCCCCTCCTGGCAGGAAGTGCTTCAGAACATTGCAACTGCATTTTCAGAACGACGCCATGAAATTGATGCACAGGCAGAAAACCTGACTGATCACCTGGTGAAATCCAACAGCTTTGGATTGCAAACCACCGCCAACGGAGTGGGAGAGGAACAGCTCACGCGCATCAATGAAACGATACTCAAAACAGCCGACCGTGAATGGGGCGGCTTTGGCCGCGCACCCAAGTTCCCGCAAACATTTACCATTACCAACCTGCTGCGGTATGCCTGGGCATTTCCCGGCTCGGATATGGCAGGAGAGGCACGGGAAATTGCGCTGAAGAGCCTGGACAAAATGATCCAGGGTGGTATATATGATCAGTTGGGCGGCGGTTTTGCACGCTACGCCACCGATACCGAATGGCTGATTCCCCATTTTGAAAAGATGCTCTATGATAATGCCCTGCTGGTGCTGGCCCTGGCCGATGCATACCAGTTTACCGGCCACCCGCGCTACCGGGAAGTAATTGAAGAAACGATTGCCTTCCTGCAACGCGAACTCTGTCATCCCGGCGGTGGCTTTTATGCTGCTTTGGATGCCGATAGCGAAGGTGAGGAAGGAAAATATTATGTGTGGACGGAAACGGAGATCCGCACGCTGCTGGAAGAAAATGCCGGGCTATTCTGCGCATATTATGACGTAAAACCCGGAGGCAACTGGGAAGGGCACACGATCTTAAGAGTGCTGGAGCCACTGGAAAGCTTTGCAGCCGCCGGGAACCTGGATCCAGGTGAAGTTGCTACAGAACTCGCACATAGCAGAACAGTGCTCCTGGCCGCGCGTGAAAAAAGAGTGAGGCCGGGGCTGGATGATAAATTGATCCTGGCCTGGAACGCCCTGGCTAATTCCGCCCTGACCCGGGCCTATAGTGTAACCGGGAATGGACAATACCTGCAGCTCGCGCTGCGAAATATCGAATTTTTATGGCAGCAGTTTCAAACGCCGGATGGCGGCTTTGTACATAGCTGGAAAAATGGAGCAGGGAAGGCGGGAGCGTTCCTGGACGACTACGCCCTGCTGATCCAGGCGATGCACGGGCTCTACGAAGTCACCTGGGATACTACCTGGCTGGAGCGGGCCGTGGCGCTAACTGAGCGGGTGATAGCCGGGTTTAGCGAAGCAGAAACTGGTTTTTTCTACTATACACCCGACAATCAGCTTGACGTAATTGTGCGGAAAAAGGAAGTGTATGACGGCGCGCTACCCTCCGGGAATGCTGTGATGGCCCAAAACCTGCACCGCCTGGGCATTTTGGCCGGCAGGCCGGAATGGACAGAACGCGCCAGCCGGATGCTGGCGGCTCTAAGTGCCGCCGTAATTAAATACCCCGGCTCATTCGGGGTATGGGTCTCGTTGCTGCAGGAACAGGTGGTGGGTACCCGGGAAATTGCTGTTACCGGGCTGAAATTTAAGGAGGTAGCAGGTGAAATAAGAAGCCAGTATATTCCGTTTAAAGTACTAATGGCGGCAGAGAAAGGGCAGGATTGGCCGCTGCTCGCCAACAAACCGGCCTCCGGCGAAACCCTGATCTGGCTGTGCCGCAACTATGCTTGTGAACAACCGGTTACGACCGTGGCCGGACTTACTGGCCTGATAAACAGGGGGAACCGGGAATAAATAAATTTCTGTTAATACAATAAACAGGGGTTAGCTGTCGTTAGAGTATTTACCTCGTAAAAGTCACTATGAACAATAAAAAATAAATAGTATCCTTGTGCAACCGAATATTCCAAATAATTATATTTGCCCAATACCCTTTAAGTGTATGAAAATGAAAAACCTTAACTACACCCTGTTCGCAGTCGTGTGCATCGTTATGATGTCTGGTTGCGGAATCCTGGGAAAAAAGAACAAAGGCGGTGCTCTGCCCAATGACGGGCAGGTGCATGGTGTTGCCCCAGGTAACCGCTACACGCTGCCCAAACCTCCGGGCATGGTGTACATTCCCCAGGGTACATTCCACATGGGTCCCAGTGATGAGGATCCTGCGTTTGCCTTTAGCGCCCGTAACCGGCCTGTATCTATCAGCGGTTTCTGGATGGATGCTACAGAAATTACCAATAACGAATACCGGCAGTTTGTTTACTGGGTGCGTGACTCTGTTGTAGCCCGTAAATTGAATTACGTAAAAACCGGTGCGGATGGTATTGAGCACATCGATTGGCAGAAGATGAAGACCATTAAATGGAATGATCCGAAGACAATCGAGGAACTGGGCAATACTGACCTGATCCTTCCGCCGGACGACCGGATTTTTGGAAAAAAGGAAATTGATCCTTCCAAGATCGTGTATCACTCTGAGTACTTTGATCTGAAAGAGGCTGCAAAGCGTGATAACCAGGGCAAACCCCGCTCTACATTTGTTGTAAAGAATGATGAGGCGATCTATCCGGATACGCTGGTATGGATTCGCGACTTCTCTTATTCATATAATGAACCAATGACGAAACGCTATTTCAGCCACCCGTCATTTGGTAACTACCCTGTAGTTGGTGTTACCTGGAAACAGGCTACCGCTTTCTGCGAATGGCGTACGAATTACCTGAATTCATACCTGGACTCCAAGAAAAGGGCACAGGAATCAGACTTCCGTTTGCCTACCGAAGCACAATGGGAATATGCAGCCCGCGGCGGCCGCTCTCAAACGGCTTTCCCCTGGGGCGGTCCTTATATCCGCAATAAGAAAGGTTGTTTGATGGCTAACTTCAAACCGGGCCGTGGTAACTACCCGGAAGACGGTGGCTTCTATACCGTTCGTGCGGATGCCTACTGGCCAAACGACTGGGGTCTTTACTGTATGGCAGGAAATGTTGCTGAGTGGACTTCTTCTATTTATTATGAAGGACGCAACAACTTCCAGTCTGAGTTGAACCCGGATGTTCGCTGGAACGCAAAAAAATCTGACTCTCCGCTGATGAAACGTAAGATCATTCGTGGTGGTAGCTGGAAAGATGTAGGTTATTACCTGCAAAACGGTACCAGCACGTATGAATATATGGATTCAGCCAAATCTTATATCGGGTTCCGCTGTGTAATCGACTTACCAGCTCCCCCGCAAAAAGGTCGTCGCAGGTAATCTAATGAGGTCCCTGCGACCTCCTTTTCTTTTTTTCTGCTTGATCCCAAACAATTTAACGTTTGAAATTCCGTTTACAGGAGTTGTATTCGCTAAAATTTAATAAACTATAAAAACGAACCCGTTATGACTTTCTTTAAGACGCACAAAGGTCAGGTTACGCTGAACTTCATCTTTGCCTTTTTCGCTGCCGTGGTAATTCTTGGGGCACTCTTTAAAATTCGTCACTGGCCTAATGCCGATGAAATGATCACTGCAGGCTTGCTTGCCGAGGTTATCGTGTTCCTCGTAATGGCCTTCCTGGTACCTCCACCCGAAGAGCCACATTGGCAACGTTATTTCCCTGATATCAATGTGCATCCTGACCTCGATCCCAACTTCAAACCTACTCCATTGACGCTTCCGGGTGCTGCTGCCAGCGGCAATCCTGCACTGAGCAAACTGGATGATATGTTGAAAGATGCAGACATCACGCCTGCAAACCTGGGTAAACTGAGCGATAATTTCAAAAAACTGGGTACTACCGTAGATAAGATGTCAGAGATTTCTGATGTGGTAGCAGCCACCGGTGATTATACTGCAAAAACCAAAGAAGCTGCCAGCGCACTGGGGCAAATGAAAGATGCGTATGTAGGCGCAGCCAACAGCATCCAGCACTTTAACCAGGCTGCTGATGGTACCAAGCAATTCCACGACCAGGTACAGGTGCTGACTAAAAACCTGGGTTCACTCAATACTATTTATGAACTGGAGCTTCAGGATACAAACAACCACCTGAAAGCGATGAATAAATTCTATAGCAACCTGGTGAACGCTTCCGAAGCAATGGAAGGAAGTGTTACAGACGCCAAAAAAGCGCAGGATCAGATTGCCCAGTTGGCTAACAACCTCGGCCGCCTGAATACAGTATATGGAAATATGCTGAGCGCAATGCAGGGTCGCAGCTAAAACTAACGGTATAAGGGTTCGATAGTTTTTATAAAAATCCGTATCCGTGATTTCGTAAAGTCACCAAAATGTAAAACCCGGTCCGGAAAAGGACCAAATAAATAGAATAGAAAATGGCATTACCCCGTGAACCACGGCAGAAGATGATCAACATGATGTACCTCGTTCTGACGGCCCTGCTGGCCCTGAACGTGTCTGCTGAGATCCTCAATGCCTTTAAAACGGTTAATAGAAGCCTCGAAACGACCAACGCGACAATCTCGGCTTCTACAGGAACTATTATGGCGTCCTTGCAGCAGAAAATGAATGAACCTGAATCGAAAGAGAAAGCTACCATTTGGTTTGCTAAGGCTTCGCAGGTTCAGACCTTGTCTAATCAACTGGACAAATACATCCAGGGCTTGAAAAATCAGATTTTAACAAGTGCTGACGGAGATCCTAATAATCCAAACAAAAGTTTCAAAGAGGATAACCTTGATATTGTTACCCACCTGATGGTTGATAAAGGGGAAGGCAACAACCTTTTTACAGCGCTTAAAAACTATCGACAAAGTGTTCTTCAGGTTGATACGCTGATTGCTCGAAACTTTGAGAAATCACTTCAGATTGATTTGAGTACGCCACCTACCCGGAGTAAAAGTAATAATAGTTGGGCGACGGCTTATTTCCACATGGTACCAACAGTTGCCGCCATGACTATCCTGAGCAAGTTCCAGAACGATGTAAAAACATCTGAGAACAAAGTGATTGCTTTCTGCCATGAGCAGGTAGGTAAAGTGGTTGTTCGATTTGATACGTATGAGCCGATTATTGGCCAGAATTCAAAAGTATTGTTACCCAACCAGGATCTCGAAATTACAGCCGGTCTTGCGGCATTCAATTCTGCTAATAAGCCAACCGTGTTGATAAATGGAGCCCCTGCGCCACTGAATGAAAAAGGCTTGGCAGTTTGGACTAATAAAGTCACCGCCAGTGGCAAAGTGCACGTTGAGGTAAGATTTAAAAACCAGGATGGTGTGGAAGAATCCAGGCCGTTCGATGTTGAGTATACTGTAGGTCAGTCTAATGCAGCTGTTCAGCTGGATAAAATGAACGTGCTGTTCATTGGTGTTGACAACCCGGTTACCGTATCCGGTTCAGGAAGTGCAGATCAGCTGAAAGCCAGCATTTCCGGCGGTGGCGGATCTCTGAGCGCAAATGGAAGCGGTCACTTTATTGCCCGTGTCAATTCCGAAACAGATGATTGTACGATCAGCGTAACAACACCTGATGGAAAAACAACGCCGGTTCGGTTCCGCGTACGTTCCATCCCGGATCCTTCACCGCGCGTAGGTGCCAATGAGAGTGGAAAGGTTTCTGCATCAGTGTTCAAATCACAAGCGGGTGTGAATGCGATCGTCAAAAACTTTTTCTACGAAACACAATTTAATGTAACCGGTTTCCGTATTGTATTTGACGGTGCCGGATTTGATGAAGGAATAGTTGAAAAGGTAAATACCGGTGCTGCCTGGAAAGAATGTGCGTCATTTATTTCACGTTGCCGCCCCGGAACCTACGTAACAATCGATGAAATTCGCGCAATAGGCCCGGATAACCGGACCCGCAAACTTTCACCGCTTGTATTTGAACTGAATTAATAAATCTATTATCATGAAGAAGCAGTTAGTGAAATTGGTGTTACTGGTAGCCGTGATGGGAGGCTTCTGCCAACTGGCCGATGCACAACGTGGCCGTCGTGGAAGAGGTAATCCCCCGGCAAATAACCAGCAACAGCAGGACACAACTTCTCAGCAGCAGAACAACGTGACCCGCCCTGCCAGCAATTATAACCCATACGGCAACCTGCCCATCATTGATGCGGCGGCTTCGGGTGGCGGTTTTAGCGACAGCGTAAAACCCTCGATGCGTAATGACGCTGCTTTTGAAAAAACCGGGATCAATGACAGAACGCCCCTTCCTTACGATCATCTTCGTCAGGACGACGCCCTGTTTTCAGAACGCGTATGGCGCGAAATTGATACCCGCGAAAAAATTAACCAGGTATTTAATTATAAAGCCGAGGACGATAACGGAGATCAACGCTTTATCAATATCCTGGTAAATGCAGTAAAATCCGGAAAGGTAATGGCGTTCAGTTCAGACGACGATCGCTTTACCACTCCGCTTGACTCTGCCGCCTTCCAGGCTGCAATCAGCGGTGGCGCGCAATGTGACACCCAGCCGGTTTACAGACTGGACGATCCTACGCGGATTGACCACTATGTAAGAAACTGTTCCACATTGCAACCTGAGGATATTGCAAAATTCCGTATTAAGGAAGATTGGGTATTTGATCGGGAATCAAGCCGGCTGGTATGCCGCATTCTTGGAATTGCCCCGCTTAAAACAGTATATGGTGCAGACGGTAAAACAGAAAAAGGAGCAACCCCGCTTTTCTGGATCTATTATCCCGACCTGCGAAATGTATTGGTTAAATACGAAGTTTATAATGCCAAGAATATGGGTCAAAGCCGGATGACATGGGAAGAGCTTTTTGAAAGCCGCATGTTCAGCAGCTACATCGTTAAATCAACGATGGATAATCCACAAAACAGGTTCCTCCGGAGCTATGTAAAAGATCCGATCCTGGCACTCCTGGAAGGTGAGAATATCAAGGAAAAGATATTCAACTACGAACAGGATCTGTGGGAATACTAAGCGAGAATTATTCAATGGATATAAGCCCCTTGCGCAAGCAGGGGGCTTTGTTTTTGCTAACTGGCTAAGCATAAAAGGGTTAAAAAAATATTTTCAAAATCGTAAAAATCCTATAGGAAAGTTGAATTTAAGTTGTATTTTCGTTACGGTTTTTCATAGGATATTGGATTTTAAAAACGGGGCTGGATTTCTATCCTGGCCCCATTTTTTTTACCTTTATTAATTCGCTGGAAATACAAATATGAAATGTGGAAATGTGCTGATGTGAAATGGCAGGTAATGCGAATTACTTCTCTTCGTTTTTAACCATTAGTTGTTAGTTGGAACATCTGAGTATCCCTTCCCCGGTTCCCATTTTTAACTTTTATCTTTTAATTACTCGTTATCCCGGCTTTTGTCAAAATGCGCCCGGATGAGTGTTGCTTTTGACGATCCGATCAACGCGGCAAGTTCCTCCAGGCTTTTTTCCCTGATATTTTTTACTGAACGGAATGTTTTCAACAACAGGTCTGCCGTTGCTTTCCCGATCCCGGGTATGGTTTCCAGTTCATTTTTAAAGGTACCCCTGCTGCGCTGATTGCGGTGAAAAGTGATACCAAACCGGTGCACTTCATCCCGTATCCGCCGAAGCAGTTTTAACGAAGGACTGTTAAACGGTAGCTTAACAGATTCCTGGTCGCCTGCAAAAAATATTTCCTCCTCATTTTTCGCCAATCCTACCAGCGTCATCAGGCCATCGGCCTGAAGATCGTGTATGGCCTCCATAGCGGCGCTTAATTGCCCCTTCCCGCCGTCAATGACCACCAACTGGGGAAGTTGCTGATCTTCGTCTAACAGGCGCCTGTAGCGCCTGAAAACGGCCTCCCGCATCGTTGCAAAGTCGTTGATGCCCTCCACCGTCTTTACGTTGAAGTGCCGGTAGTCCTTTTTACTCGGTTCGCCATTTTTAAAACAAACCATGGCAGACACCGGGTAACTGCCCTGGAAGTTGGAGTTATCGAAACATTCAATATGCACGGGTACGCTGGGCAGCGAAAGATCTGCCTGCAGTTGTTCCAGCAACTGACGCTTATCTGCATTCTTCGCATCCAGTTTTAACCGTGCCCTCGACCGTACTTCTTCAATAAAATAATTGGCATTGGTTAGGGAAAGATCCAGCAGCTTTTTCCGGTCGCCTCCCTTTGGAATAGTAATGTTAACGCCTTCTTCCCCGTAGTCGATGGCGAAGGGTACAACTATTTCCGTAGCATCGCTGTTAAATGTACTTCGTACCTGCGCAATGGTGAAGGCCAGCACTTCTTCGGCCGGTTCATCCAGGTGCGTTTCCACTTTTATTGTTTCCGTTTGCACAATCGCGCCATTTCTTACCATCAGGAAGTTGACGTAGGCAATATCGTTTTCCTTCACCATTGAAAATACGTCCGTATTGCCTGTTTTGGCATTTACCACTACAGACCGGGCCTGGTAGTTTTCCAGGTATTCCATCTTCTTGCGAACGATCTCCGCTTTTTCAAAGGCGAGATTGGCAGCATGTATTTTCATTTCCTCCCGGAAGTGACGCATTACCGGCGCAAGGTTTCCTTTTAGCAGGTCCTTGAGTAGCGACAGCCCTTCCTGGTAATCGGCTTCGGTTTGCAGGCCTTCACAGGGCCCTTTGCAATTGCCCAGGTGGTACTCCAGGCACACCTTATATTTTCCCTTCTGGATATTGGAGGCAGACAGGTTAAGCGAGCAGTTACGGAGCTGGATCGTTTGGCGGATAAACTCCAGCAACTCCCGTACTTTTTTTACAGAAGTATACGGGCCGAGGTATTCCGAACCGTCTGCAATATGGCGCCGTGTAAGAAACACACGCGGAAACGGTTCCTTTTTGATCACAATGAAAGGATAGGTTTTATCATCCTTCAGGTTAATATTAAACCGCGGCTGAAATTGTTTGATCAGCGAATTTTCAAGCAGGAACGCATCCTGTTCTGAACCGGTGATGGTAAATTCAATCCGGTCGATCCGCTGTACCAGTTCATGCGTTTTATAGCTGGTAAACGTTTTGGAGAAATAGGAACTTACCCGTTTACGCAGGTGTTTTGCCTTGCCTACATACAGCAGTTCCCCCGCACTATCAAAGTATTTATAGATGCCCGGCTCCGTGGGGATGGTTGGCGCTATCTGCTGAAAAGCTGCTGCTGTCATTGGTAGGGGTCCTCTTTGGGCTCATTCCATGTTACTTTATTCGTGGTAATAGTTTCCGGATGATCCGCGACCTGTTTAATCGTCGTTACCTGGAACCGAAGATCAGGTTGCCAAAGCATTCTTTTTTCAACCGAACTGTCTTTATTGGCAATTACCGTATTAATGATCACATTTTTAATAATGGATGGTGTGCCATCGCCGGTGGGTTCAACAAGCAATTCCTCGCGCTGGATAAGTTCATTGTCAGGGTGAACAGGCAGGTAAGTAATAATAACCCGCTGCAGGTTTTCATCAAAAATCCGGGTTTGCGTATATCGGTCCTTGAATTCAGAACTGGCGATATCCGGCAGCGCCAGGAAGTCGGCGGCCAGGTCGCGAAAATCTTCGCGCTTGCGATAGAAAGTGTCAACATGGATACTGTCGTGAATAACGTACTGTGTAATGGGATAAAAAGAAGTGTCAACATGTCGCACCTGCCCTTGCAGGAAAGAAAGGACAGGTATAAAATCATTCTTATCACCTTCCTTTTTTTTGCCGTCTTTGCAAGACGAATTCAATATCGCCAGGGATAGCACAAGGTAGACTGCGGTCAGGATTCTTTTCATCCCCTAAAATTACTACAACCTGTCATAAAAAGCGATATCCCGGCAAAGGCCGGGATATCATAAGCAAAGCGTGCAGTTAGTGTCGGTTTATTTTCGAAGCTGGACCCCGACTTTCAGTCCAAAGCCAAAAAGATTTTCTTTTACCGGGTATTTGTCCTTGAAGGTGGAATGCACCTGGTAGCGAACCTCAGGCCCGATATGGATAACACTCCGTCGCGTTTTGTAGGCAATAAATGCCTCAAAGCCTGTATTCATATTGATCCGGCGCAGCATATTGCTCGGCGCACCCACATAGTTCTTGTAATCTGTAGAGATCAGGTAAGCACGGTCGCGGATAACATAAGTAGGCTGCAGCGTAGCCGCAATGCCAATATTTGTTTTCCGCCGGTCAGTTACCATAAATTCGGCACCCAGTGGGATAGACACGGAGTAATAAAGATTTTGTAACCAGTTGCCCGCGGGCCGGGTTCCATTAGGTCTGCTGGTTTTGTAGGTCCAGTAAACCGTTTCTGCCTGGTAAGAAGGGCCGTAAACATCATCAAGCACTACCACTGCACGTTCCCGCGTAGCGGCAAAGGCCCGGATGCCATAACGGCTTACGTTAAACTGGGCCCCGGCTTTTACTGAAAGCCGTTTTGTAAGCGCATAGCGGGCGGTAACGCCCAGTTCAAGGCCTAGATCAGGCTTATGGGTTACATAATTTTTTACATCACTATAAGCTGCGTAGCTGGGTACGGAGCCCAGGGACGCTGCTGATTGCAGGAAGGCTTTGTTTTCTGTCAGTTTACGGTAGGTCACCATCGGGGAAATATAAACATCCAGTTTAACACGCTGGCGGGGCTTAGGTCGCTGGTATGCATTCACCACACTCTCAATGCTCAGATCGGGCTGGTTACTGTTGGATTCCAGGAAAGGAGGCGCCGATTTCGTTGCTGCCGCCACAGTTGGAGGCAGGGAGCTGCCGGCTGCAGCACTTATTTCGATGGCAGGTGCTGTTATGCCGGTTTTCGTGGTACCTGGCGTAGCTGCGTTAACATGGGTGTTTTTTGATGATGCGGTTACAGGATTGATGATCGTTGTCTGCGGTTGTCCTCCTGTTTTAACAGCCTGACTTAGCAAACCATGTTCCCGAACCGGTTGTTCCAGCAGGTTGACAGCCATCGTAGAGGCTTCTTCCAGCATTTTTCCGGTTGGTGGGGTAGTTGCATCCGAACCGGTGGTCAGGTTATCCTGGTTGTTGATCAGGGCTTCCTGGAAGGACGCATGGGGTTGTCTTGATGAACGGCCTAAATTATTACCTGAAAAAATATATGGAGAATTCAAATTAGTGGGGGGCACTGCAACACGTGGAGTGGCACCGGCCGGTTCTGTATCGGTACCGGCAATAGACTGCTCAACGGCAGAGGTAGAGGCCAGTGTTTTAGCGCGGTTGGGCATGCTCAGCATTACCCAGGATACTCCAGCGCCTGTAAGAAACAGGAGCATCGCCAGTCCCAGCCCGTACCATTTACGGCGGGTATGGAGCGTGGTCTCAATTCCCTTCCACACCTTATCGGAAGGGAACATCCGGTATTGATCGGCGCTTTGCCTCACAATCTCCTCAAAATCCCGTTTGTTATAATCGCTCTGCATAAACCAGTCAGTGATTTAGGATACGAATTTTGCTATCGTGGGTTGCCTACCGCAGCAAGCCATCCGGCGTTTTCTTTCGGCTTTTGCAATATTTTTTTACGAACCAGGATATCTTCCAGCATCGTTTTAGCCCTTGTATACTGGCTGCGGCTGGTGCTTTCTTCAATATCCAGCATCGTGGCAATCTCCCGATGACTATAGCCCTCCACCGCATACAGGTTCAACACCGTTCGATAACCCATCGGCAATAGCCGTATACATTCCACTACCTGTTTGGCCTGGATAATGGCCGGCACACTCTCTTCCCGCACCTGGATCGTATTGGCATGAATAATATCAACACTCTCGTTAAACTTCTTATTCTTCTTCAGTATGTTAATACAGGTGTGCACCACGATCCGCCTGACCCAACCTTCAAAAGCCCCCCGGTTTTCAAACGTATGAATCTGCAGGAACACCTTAATGAAACCTTCCTGCAACATATCCTCCGCATCCTCCCGGTTTTGCGCATACCGATAACATACGGCCAGCATTTTTGAACTGTACCTGTTGTACAGTTCCCGCTGGGCAGCAGTATCGTTGTTCAAACAACCTTTTAAGATGGCGTCCTCGGTCATAATTACTTTGGTTGCCTGTAAATTAGACAATTTTCCCGTTCGGATGCTGCACGGCACCCGAAATTTGGGACAGCAAAACAGCCGCTTCAGGCAGAAAAGCGGGTAAATCAGTGAATTAGAGCGTAGCTCGTCTACTTGCGCTTCCGCACCAGGCTGTCGGCAGGATACCGGGCACGCATGGTGTCCATCACAGCGCCTGCCCAGTCCGTTATTTTGGCCTTTTCTTCTGCCGTCAGCTTTGCATCCTTATGAATCCATGTATAGGAATTGAGCGGCATTTCACCTTCTTTGATCATTTCAATGGTTTCCTCCATTTTGTGAAATTGACTAAAGGCCGACTTGTTCGTGTATTCGTCAAAATTAAGATGGCGTTTTCCGTCGACGATGTGACGATTCATCCACCAGTCAACCGGCTGTAACTTGGCATACCAGGGATACACCGTATTGTTGCTGTGACAATCATTGCAGGCTTTGGCGAGAATGGTTTTTACATCATCTGGAACGGCAAACCGGTTGCCGATATAGTTGGGTTGCGGACCTTCTGATTTGTTCTTTTTAGGGTGAAAGAACTGGATGATGAGCAGCGCGGCAAGAAGGACCAGCAATATTTTTTTGATCATGCAACTAAATTTGTTGCGGTAAGATAATAAACTTGCCCCGCCAAAGAGCGGGGCAAACTGTTTTTTTTATCGGTTTTATTGGTTTATACCGCCGGGTTGGCCAGGATATTACCAGTCATTTCTTTTGGAATAGGGCAGCCCATGAATGTAAGAATAGTGGGGGCCACATCGCCCAGTTTACCTGCCGCCAGCGATCCTTTCCAGTTGTTATCGATGATAAAAAACGGCACCGGGTTAAGCGTGTGAGCCGTGTTGGGCGTACCGTCGGGGTTGATCATATAATCAGAATTGCCATGGTCTGCCGTCAGAAATACCGTGTACCCGTTTTGCAAGGCGGCCGTTACCACCCTGGCCACGCATGCATCCACGGTTTCTACCGCGCGGATTGCCGCTTCCCATACGCCGGTATGACCCACCATATCGGCATTGGCATAATTAAGGCAAATAAAATCTGCCGTTTTATTTTCTATTTCGGGGATCAGCGCATCTGTAAGCGGAATGGCGCTCATTTCCGGTTGCATATCATAGGTAGCCACCTTGGGTGATGGAACCAGTATCCTTTTTTCACCTTCAAAAGGCACTTCACGCCCGCCACTGAAAAAGAACGTTACGTGCGGATATTTTTCAGTTTCCGCAATCCGAATCTGTTTTAGTCCATGCGCCGCCAACACTTCACCAATGGTGTTGTGCAGGTTATCGTTTTCAAAAATTACGTGAACGTTTCGGAATGATTGGTCATATTCCGTCATCGTGGTATAATGAAGCGCGAGTTTCTTCATTTGAAAATCGGGGAGATCCTGTTGCGTCAGCACTTCTGTTATTTCACGGCAGCGATCTGTCCGAAAGTTAAAACACAGCGCCACATCACCATCTTTGATCCGCGTAAGCGGATCCTGCGCTTCATTACGGATGACAGTTGGCCGGATGAATTCATCGGTGATCGAATTGCGGTATGCGTTCTCCACCGCTGCAATGGCATCTGTTGCATATTCGCCCACACCGTTCACCAACGCATCATAAGCGAGTTTTACCCGCTCCCAGCGTTTGTCACGATCCATTGCATAGTAACGTCCGGAAACGGTTGCAATCTTTCCCACCGTTTCATTACAATGCAATTGTAATTCGCGGATAAAACCAAGCCCGCTTTTAGGATCACAATCGCGCCCGTCTGTAAATGCATGAATATAAACATCCGTTAGCCCTTCCGCTTTACACAGCGAAAGGATTGCTTTCAGGTGGTTGATGTGGGAGTGAACACCTCCATTACTCACCAACCCAAGCAGGTGAAACGGTTTATTGTTCGCTTTGGCAAAACGGATAGATTGCAGCAATGTGTCGTTTTTTGCAAACTCACCATCCCGGATGGCAACATTAATCCGCTGCAACTCCTGGTATACCACACGCCCGGCGCCCAGGTTTAAATGTCCTACCTCTGAATTCCCCATCTGCCCATCTGGCAGTCCTACCGCTTCCCCACATGTAATCAATGTGTTATTCGGATATTTAGGGTATAAAGAGCTAACAAAGGGTGTTTTCGCATGCTGTATGGCATCGGAAGATGCAACGTTTCCGAGGCCCCAGCCGTCCATAATAATAAGAATCGCTCTTTTAAATGGCATTTTTATCAACAGTTTACGGTTAGTATAAATACATTCATTATCAAGTAACAACGCAATGTAAATCTACAGCCAATTACTGTATTTGCCAGCATTGAATGAGTAAAGCTGCAGGATTTTACTATTTTAGTAGTTCACTGCTGCCAAAATAGATATGGCATGTTTTTCGATTATTTACCTATGAAACACTAATACTATTATGAAAAGGATAATTTACCCA
This sequence comes from Bacteroidota bacterium, assembly GCA_048498035.1. Classification (GTDB taxonomy): domain Bacteria; phylum Bacteroidota; class Bacteroidia; order Chitinophagales; family Chitinophagaceae; genus CADEDV01. The sequence continues at coordinate 340,731 of JBEHYT010000001.1, forward strand.
TTACTGGCTGTTTTTGCACTCACATTCAGTTCCTTCTCAGTTCCTCAGGCAGGAATTGACGAAGTAATAAGCGCGATGCGTTCCGGCAACTCGGCCGAACTGTCGAAGTATTTTGACGATAATGTGGAGCTTACCCTTCCCGATAAAAGCGATAGTTACAGTCGCGCGCAGGCACAGTTGATCGTAAAAGATTTTTTCTCCAACAACGGTGTAAAAGGGTTTGACCTGAAACATAAAGGTGATTCTCCCAACGGCGGTCATTTTTGTATCGGTACTCTGCAAACAAGCGCCGGCAATTTCCGCACCAATGTATTTATGAAAGCAAAGGGCGGCAAGGAAGTGGTGAAGGAGATCCGCTTTCAATCGGTGGAATAGAATCGTAGTGCAACACCAGATCATATTACAGAGGTTTCCCACGGGAAGCCTCTTTTTTTGCGCAGCAGTCGCCTTGTTGCTTTCACGCGGTAGCGTACCTTTACTCCATGAACGCTGATCAGCAATTACAACAGCTTGTAACTATGGCGCTGCAGGAGGATGTAGGTGACGGAGATCACTCTACTTTATCCTGTATTCCACCTACAGCGCAAGGTGCAGCCGTACTTAGAATCAAGGAAGAAGGAATACTGGCAGGTATGGAAGTTGCCCGCAAGATATTCCAGTGGCAAGACCCGGCATCTGAATTTACCCCGTTCAAAAAAGACGGCGATCCCATGACACCCGGTGAGAAAGCATTTGAAGTAAAAGCCGGCGTGCATACGATCCTGAAATGCGAACGGCTTGTACTGAATTGCATGCAGCGCATGAGCGGCATTGCCACGCTAACACATACCTATGCGCAAAAATTGGAGGGCTATACCACCAAATTGCTGGATACACGAAAAACCACCCCCAATTTCCGGCTGCTGGAAAAAGAGGCTGTGCGCATTGGTGGCGGCGTAAATCACCGCTTTGGCCTGTATGATATGATCATGCTGAAGGATAATCATATTGATTATTGCGGTGGCATTGAAAAAGCAATAGAAAAAGCAGCGAACTATGTGGCTACAAAAAAGCCGGCATTGCGTATTGAAGTGGAAACACGAACGGTAGAAGATGTGCGCAAGGTGATAAAAGTGGGAAAAGGAAAAGTTTTCCGCATCATGCTCGACAATTTCACTATCGACCAGATTCGCGAGGCGCTGGAGTTAATTGCAGGTGATTTTGAAACTGAAGCCAGCGGCGGTATCAATCTTACAAACATCCAATCCTTTGCGGCCACTGGCGTAGATTATGTAAGCGTTGGCGCACTAATACACCAGGCAAGAAGCCTTGATCTCAGTTTAAAAGCAATGATCCAGTAACCATGTCAAAGAAAAATAAAGCAGACAAGAACGGGTTTGTTTACAGCACAGACCCAGGCTTCCGGTTTGAAGAAGAACAACGGGAACAGACAACATTGCCGGCAGACAAGCAGCGCTTGCGTATATGGTTAGACAGCAAACAGCGTGGCGGCAAAACGGTAACATTGGTAACCGGGTTTAGCGGCACCGATGAAGATTTGCAGGAATTGGGTCGCCAGTTGAAGTCATTTTGCGGAACGGGTGGTTCAGCCAAGGATGGCGAAGTGATAGTACAGGGAGACCAGCGCGATAAAGTATTGCATTGGCTGCAAAAAAAAGGCTATTCGCAAGCCAGGCGCATGTAGATTCGTTAATCCTTGAAGCCAATTTTACGGTGGCTTCCGTCACAATAGGGCTTATTGCCTGATGCTCCGCAGCGGCAAAGCGCAACAGCGCCGGTTTTTGTTTCTTCAACACCGTTGGCGTGCACAATTACACATTCAGTTTTTATGAGGTAGGGTCCCTGTGCAGCAACTTCAATGCGGGTGATGTTTGCCGCTTCAGCAACCACGGCGGTTGCCGGTTGTTCATCAGCTTTTGTATCATTCATAAAATAGCTTAATGCACCGCTCGGACATTTGCGCACCTGGCTGATGATTTGCTCCGTTGAGGCGCCGTCCATTTTTACCCAGGGACGTTCCCGCGGGTTAAAGACTTCTATCAGTCCCTTCCAGCAAAGTGTGGAATGAATGCAGGTGTCTGGCTTCCAGACAACGGTAACGTCACCGTTGGTATATTCTTTGGTCGTTGCTCCCATGCTGTGAATTTATGCGTTTCGGCTATAGTTTTAAAATTGTCGGCGCATTACTGTCCCTGCGCCAGGCTATAGGCTTTCTGATCACCCCATTGGTTCAGCAGCTCCAGCGAGCAGATCTTGAAATCGCCACTCAGGCTTACATAAAGTCCAATAATATCCTGCTGGTTGAGCGGCGTGCCGTCAATGCTTTCAAATCGTGCGTTGTACTGGTTAACCAGGTTGGTGTACACAGAGCCTGTTGGCCAAACCTGGGTGCCACGGTTGCTGACATTGACCAGGTTGAATTTTACACCGCCGTGCCGCAGGCATTTTTTTGCGATCTCCTCGGGTTGATCGTCACTTTCTATAAACATGTCCACGCCAACGATAAATTCGTTTTCCGTTTCACGGGATACGAGCATTGGATTTTTTTCCAGTTTAAAGAAAGTGGCGGTAGCCGGCATATCAGGAAGCACTGGTTTTGGATTAAGCGCAGGTTGCTTTCCAAAGTTGCCGACAATGGCCGCTGCAAATTCCGTAGTATTGGCGGCCGGGATATTTTTATCACCAAAATCACCGGTGTGAATACCCTGTTCTAAGGTATAAAGAAGGGCATTTTCAATAATGGCGGCTTTTTCCATGTATCCCAGGTGACGAAGCATGGATAGTCCGCTGAGTAAAAGCGCGGTTGGGTTGGCAATATTTTTTCCTGCAATATCTGGCGCAGTGCCGTGTACTGCTTCAAAAATGCAGATATGATCGCCGATATTGGCAGAAGGGGCAAACCCGAGGCCGCCTACCAGTCCGGCACACAAGTCCGATACAATATCGCCCTGCAGGTTGGTTAATACGACTACGTCAAATATGTCGGGCCGCGTTACCAGCTTCATACAAAGGTCGTCTACAATCACATCGTCTGCCTTCAGATCGGGGTATTCTTCAGCCACTTCATAAAAGCATTTCAGGAAGAGTCCGTCTGTGATTTTCATGATGTTGGCCTTATGTCCGCAGGTGATGCGCCGTGCATTTTTTTTACGCGCCATTTCAAAGGCATATTTGATCACCTGCAGGCTGCCGGGGCGGGTAATAAACCGTCGGCTCAGCGCAACATCATGCGTTAGCATATGTTCAATACCGCCATATGTGTCTTCAATATTCTCCCGCACTACGGTAATGTCTACCGGTATGCCGGCTTTGGAAAAAACAGTATCTACGCCGTGCAGGGTTTGAAAAACGCGTTTATTGGCATACGTGTTCCATGTTTTCCGGGCCGTTACATTTACGCTTTTTACGCCCTTGCCCTTGGGGGTTTCCATGGGCCCTTTGAAGAGAATGCCGCAACTTTCGATAATACGCTGGGCTTCCGGCGTCATTCCATTTGAATAGCCTTTGTCAAATACCCATTTTCCCATTTCTACCAGTTCGTATTCCAGTGGAACGGATGCTGCACTGAAAATATCCAGGACCGCCTGCATTATTTCGGGGCCAATTCCATCTCCTTTTGCTACAGCTATTTTCATATTGTTTTTTTTTTGAAGCCTGTCGATCACGTAAAAACACGAATCTTTGCGCTTCGCGCAACAAAATTAGGCGTTCGGTTGGGAAGAGTTTATTAAATATCAGCCAGCCTATTGACCTTCTTGCGTTTTTGTTTATTTTTACGAAAATCGCATTTGCATGAGCAGTATGATTTCCGAGGGTGTAAAGGTTTCTGTTGAAACTTTTTATCAGCCAGACTATAGCAACCCGCTTCAGTCAGAGTTCATGTTTGCCTATCGCATTAATATTGAGAATTACAATTCATTTCCTGTTAAGTTACATCGGCGGCATTGGCGCATTTTTGACAGCAATGGCACCTACCGGGATGTGGAAGGTGAGGGCGTAGTAGGCGTTCAGCCTATTTTAAAGCCCGGGGAAAGTTACCAGTATGTAAGTGGATGCAACCTGCGCACCGAAATGGGACGCATGGAAGGCACGTATGAAATGGAAAACCTGCACAACAAGCATGTATTCCAGGTTAATATTCCCGCTTTTGAAATGATTGTTCCTATGAAGAACAATTGATCTCCCGCTGACAATTCCCTTTATCTCGGTTTATATTTCGCTTCTTCGAGGATTTTCCTGGCAGGCGTATTCATCAGGTCTTCCGGTTTGATGCCCGGGTTTTTTGCCACGTATTTTTTTACGATCTGCCAGCCAATCCACTGACCGATATTACCGGGTGAACTTTCCTGTGGCATGCCCTGCGTAAAAGGTCCTTCTCCAATATAAGTTTGAATAGAAACCTGGTTCACCGTATAGAGGTCTTTTTCATTAGTAACAAGGAAACTCCAGATGTCGGCTTCATGCTGGTTGCACCAGTCAAGCTGCTGTTGTGTATAACCTGTTTTGATAGAGTCCGGCGTAGCAGGCAGCAATTGGTCCAGCAACCACCATTGTTTACCCCGCTCAATCATTTGTTCAATAAGTGGTTTGCCCTGGCTGCGGTCTGGGAAAAGATCATCTGCGATAAGTTGCATGGCATCGGCTACCACATATTCACGACTGAAGCGCCGGCTGCGGTATCGCGGAACAACATTTTCAATAAAAAATGGCTCCGAGTAAATGGGATAGTCGGCGCCAAGGTAAAATTGCATGCCGATGCCCAGGAAATCCTCACCGAGAAAATCGGGCGAAAACCCGGTAGCGGTTTGGGCCAGTGCATCCGGCGGTCCCACCAGGGTTACAATATGGCGGGGCAGCGCATAGTTCGGGAAATAATAGTTGACATGTTGGAATGCATCCCGGAATTGCGCTTCAAGTGAAGCCTGGTCTTTAAAAACCTCTTCTGCCCTGTTATACATAGGGCCTGTGCTGCCGAGAAAGCTTTTTACGCCCGCAAGCGTGGAGGCGCTGTCGAGCCCGAGGATATTGCCGAGGAAAATGGGTGTGATAGCGGGATATTCGCTATACACTTTATCCAGCCCGGGCCGCACGTTGTTACTGTCGATGCTGAAAAATGCCTGGTCGTAGCGATCAATTGTAAATGACACCTTGATACCGGATACATCCGGGCCATTTTTGTTGCCAGAATTACAGGCGGAAATTGCTGCCGCCAGCAGCAGTGCAAAGGCCGTTTTTTTCATACTTTTCATAAACGCGTTTCGCAGGATTTTGTTGCAGGCAGGATGCCACAGCGAAGGTACGGTACTCAAAACATTGAATTAACTTTGCAGTATGAAGATCGCCCTGGCGCAGCAGAATTACCATATCGGTAATTTTGAACACAACACGAACAAGATCATTGAAGGCATTGGCTGGGCCCGCAAGGCCGGGGCCGACCTTGTTGTTTTTTCTGAACTTTGCGTTTGCGGGTATGCCCCGCGTGATTTCCTGGAGTTTGATGATTTCATTGATCGGTGCTATGCAGCGGTAGACCGGGTGCGGGAGCATGCTAAGGATATCGGTGTACTGATTGGCGGCCCGGTAAGAAACCCGCGGCCGGAAGGAAAGGATCTTTTCAATGCCGTGTTTTTCCTGCATGAGCAGGAGGTGAAGGCGGTAGTACATAAGACACTGCTTCCCAATTATGATGTGTTTGACGAATACCGCTACTTTGAACCGGCATTTGAATGGGATGTGGTGCGGTTCAAAGGGAAAAAGCTGGCCGTTACCATTTGCGAAGACATCTGGAATATGGGTGATAATCCCCTGTACCGGGTAACGCCGATGGAAAAACTAAAGGTGTTTTCGCCCGATGTGATGATCAACCTTTCTGCTTCTCCCTATAACTATGCACAAGACACGGTTCGCAACAGCCTGGTAAAGGCACATACTGAAAAATATCATCTGCCCATGTTGTATTGCAATGCAGTGGGTTCGCAAACGGAGATTGTTTTTGACGGGGGCAGCCTGGTGTATGATGTGAATGGAAAGAAGATTCGCGAGATGAAATATTTTGAAGAGGACTATGCGATATTCGACCTGGATGAATTAACAGTGGTGGACAACCGTAAACCCGAAATACCGGAGCCGGTTTATTTTTCAGCCCGTGATGTTGGCACAGGAGAAGATATCATCAGTTATCTCGGCAATGAAAAGAATATCGATGAGATCTACCATGCACTGGTGCTGGGAATACGGGATTATTTTGGGAAAATGGGTTTTACAAAGGCAATCCTGGGTGCGTCTGGCGGTATTGACAGTGCAGTGGTGCAGGCGTTAGCCGTGGCTGCATTGGGAAAAGACCAGGTGCGGGCGGTACTGATGCCTTCCCAGTTTTCGTCGGGCCATTCGGTTTCGGATGCGGAACAGTTGTCGAAAAATCTTGGCAATGCGTATGATGTGGTGCCGATCGGCTCTATCTATGAAAGTTTTCTCGAAGAGCTGAAACCCGTTTTTAAAGATGCGCCATTTGGTCTTGCTGAAGAAAACATTCAGGCCCGTACACGCGGTAATTTGCTGATGGCAATTGCCAACAAGTTCGGGTATATCCTGTTGAACACATCCAATAAAAGTGAATTGGCCACCGGTTATGGTACATTATATGGAGATATGGCCGGGGGACTGAGTGTGTTGGGTGATGTATACAAAACGCAGGTGTATGCGCTGGCGCGTTATATTAACCGGGAGCAGGAGATCATCCCGGAGAATATCCTGGTAAAACCGCCTTCAGCGGAATTGCGCCCGGGTCAGAAAGACAGTGACAGCCTGCCGGAATATGATACGCTCGACCGGATCCTGTATGAATATATCGAATTGCGAAACGGTCCGCGGGAAATTATTGCAAAAGGCTATGATGCGGCATTGGTAACGCGGGTGTTGCGACTGGTAAATACCAATGAATACAAACGGAACCAATTTTGTCCCATCATTCGCGTTAGCTGTAAAGCATTTGGTGTTGGACGGCGATTACCCATCGTTGCCCGTTACCTGAGTTGATGTTAGTGGCGATCAGTGAATGAAAGTGACTTCGATTGTTGTTGCAGGGTACGGAGATACCGTCATGGTTTGTGAAAGTACCAGTGTTGTTTCTGTTACGGACACCAATGTAAAATCATTGGAGCCGCCGGGGAAGATAGGTGCGGAAAGATGTAACACTGTTTCACCACTTTGAAGCGTCCAGGTGTAAGTGCCGGCGTAGCTGGTGCTACAAACGTTGGCGCCTTCAGTCACGGTAAGATTGCCGTTTGAGGCAAAAGTTGCGATGTTATCCTTCAGGCAGGCGTCAATTGCGCTGCTTACATCGCCATAGCCGGTGGCGGTGGCATGATCAAATTTCCAGGAGCTTTGCACCAGTAGTTCCGATTTCGTTTTGGAAGGTGCACCACTATTATCTCCCTTGCTGCAGGATGCCATCCAGGAGAAGGTGATAAGAAGCAATAAAAGCGGGGAACCAAACTTTTTCACGGTGGTGGGTTTGCAGGTAAAATACAGTTTCTTTTCCATTTGAATAACGAATAACTACGAAAAATCATACGTTCGGGCCTGCCATTGATCATTTTTTGACCCAAATCCTCCCGAAATGGTTTGAAATTGGGAGAATATTGGAAAAAAGATAGCCCCGCATCGTTCCCGGCAAATATTTTGCTAAAGGCAGGGTGTATTTTGTGTCACCATAAATTTTTTGCATGTTAAAAACCACAGAAGATATCCGCCAGTTGAATGAGCGGATTACCCAGGCGGGCCAGTTTACAGACAAATTGCGGGAAGAGATCAGCCACGTGATCGTTGGCCAGTCCCACATGTTAGACCGCCTGCTGATCGGTTTGCTGAGCAACGGGCACGTGTTGCTGGAGGGCGTTCCGGGGCTGGCCAAAACGCTTACCATCAAATCTCTTGCCCAGGCGATCCATGCGCAGTTTAGCCGTATCCAGTTTACACCCGACCTGCTACCGGCTGACGTGATTGGTACGTTGATCTACAACCAGCAGCGCAATGAATTTGTGGTACGGAAGGGACCTATTTTTGCCAACTTTATCCTGGCGGATGAAATCAACCGCGCGCCTGCCAAAGTGCAGTCTGCCTTGCTGGAGGCCATGCAGGAGCGGCAGGTAACGATTGGCGATAGTACCTATAAATTGGATGAACCATTCCTGGTGCTGGCTACGCAGAACCCGTTGGAGCAGGAAGGAACTTATCCGCTGCCGGAGGCCCAGGTAGACCGGTTTATTATGAAGGTGGTGGTAGACTATCCCAAAATGCATGAAGAGCAGATGATCATCCGGCAAAATGTGCAGGGGTTAACGGTGCCGCCGGTAAAGCGCGTGGTATCCATGCAGGAAGTATTGCAGGCCCGGGATCTGACCCGCCAGATTTACATGGACGAAAAAATTGAGCAGTATATTCTTGATATTGTTTTTGCGACAAGATTTCCCGATAAATACAAGCTGGAAAAACTGAAGCCGATGATCTCATACGGCGGTTCGCCGCGGGCGAGCATCAACCTGGCGCTGGCTGCGAAAGCGCAGGCTTTCCTTAATAAACGCGGATTTGTGATCCCTGAAGATGTAAGGAGCATCAGCCATGATGTATTGCGTCACCGCATCGGGCTTACTTATGAGGCGGAAGCGGAAAATGTAAAGGTGATTGATGTGATTGAGGCGATATTAAAAGAGATCAACGTTCCGTAAGACGTGCCGGTTACAACAACCGGTTTGTATTTTACGCTTATTCATCAATACCATGCATGGAAGTTTCATCAATCATAAAGAAAGTACGGGAACTGGAAATTAAAAGTAAAAAACTCACCAGTGATCTTTTTACCGGTGAGTATCATAGTGCCTTTAAGGGCAAGGGAATGTCTTTTAAAGAGGTTCGTGAATATGCGGCGGGAGATGATATTCGTTTTATCGACTGGAATGTTTCTGCACGTTTTGGGCATCCCTACAGCAAAGTGTTTGAGGAAGAGCGGGAGCTTACGGTAATGTTGCTGGTAGACATCAGCGGAAGTTCAATGGTGGGAACGGTGAATGGACGAAAGCGGGATGTAGCGGCAGAGATTGCTGCCGTGCTTGCTTTTTCAGCAGTGAATAATGGTGACAAGATAGGGGTGGTATTTTATTCTGATCGCGTGGAAGGATATCTTCCTCCCAAGAAGGGCCGGGATCAGGCGCTGTTTGTGGTAAGAAGTCTTCTTTCCCGTGAAGCCAAAGGAAAGGGAACATCGCTGGGAACAGCGTTACGTTATTTTAATAATACAACGCGGCAGAAAAGTATTGCATTTGTGTTGAGCGATTTCCTGGATGCGAATTATGAAGATGCATTGCGCGTAGTGGGGAAAAAGCATGATGTAGTAGGGCTTAAATTGTACGACCGGATGGACAGGCAATTGCCGCAGGCTGGGCTTATGCAGGTGGCCGATGCTGAAAATGGCGCCACCCGATGGGTCGACACCGGGAATGCCTTGGTTCGCTATAATTATGAGCGTGAATTTTTTCGTGTAACGGAATACAGCGCCCAGGCGTTTCAAAAAGCCGGCTGTGATCTTTTGCATATCCGGACAGACGAAGACTACGTACGGATACTGCAACGGTTTTTCCTGAGCCGTAATAAATGATTGGATTAATTCATGAACAGGTCACTTTTTTATACCACCCTGCTCCTTATGCTTTCCGTTGTTGCGGGAGAAAATATTGCTGCGCAATCTCAGACGCGTATTACGGTTACGGCTGACCGCCGTGAAATTCAAATTGGTCAGCCCATTACGCTTCAGTTTAAAGCAGATATTCCCGAGGAGGAAGCCATCCAATTTTTTGACCTGGACAGTATTCCGCATTTTGAATTCCTGGAGAAGAAAAAAGTGGATACCACCAATACCAACAGCGGTACACTGCTTACCCAGGAGGTACGCATCACCAGCTTTGATTCAGGACATTGGGTAATACCCGCTTTTGTGCTGGCCGACTCCCTGCGCACCGATAGCATTCCAGTTGATGTAGTGTATTCCGGGTTTGATACGAGGCAGGACTATCATGATATTGCTGATGTAGAAGATGTAAAAGTAGATCAGAAAAAGGATGAGCGCTGGTGGTATTATGTTGCAGCCGGTGTTGTGCTGCTGATCGTAGCGGGATGGTTTATCTGGCGAAAGATGCGCAAGAAGCCCGTGCAGGCGCCGCCGTCGCCGCCCAGGGACCCCTTCCGCGAAGCGATGCAGGAATTGGATGGGTTACGTCCTGGCGATGATATAAAACTGTATTATAGTAAACTGACCACTATCTTCCGGGAATATCTCTACCAGAAAAAAAATATCCGTTCGCTACAGGAAACGACGGGTGAACTGGTGCAACAGATGCGTGGTCTTTCATTGCCTGCTGCCTCATTTGAACGGCTTACGCAGGTGTTGCGTCTTGCCGATTTTGTAAAATTTGCCAAATTCATCCCTGCTGCTGACGATAACGCCGGTAGTATGCAGGTGATACGACAGGCCATTACGGAAATTGAACAATTGCCCTGATGTTGTATGAATGGATAAAAAATATGGACTTTGCCTATCCAAAGCTGTTTGCTTTGTTTTTGCTGATACCGGTCATGATTGCCTGGTATCTGCGAAAGAATGACCGGCAGCAGGCAACGGTAATGGTTTCGTCGGGTAATATGTTTACCATAAGCTCCTGGAAAGGCCGTCTTCGTCATCTTCCTTTTATACTGCGCATACTGGCCGTGGCCTGCCTGGTGGTGGCGCTGGCGCGGCCGCAAAAGCGGAATGATGACCAGGTAAATGAAGGAGAGGGAATTGATATCGTGCTTTGTATGGATGTAAGCGGAAGTATGGGGTCCCGGGATATTTTGCCCTCCCGGATGGAGGTGGCCAAAGACGTAGCGATCCAGTTTGTACAGGAAAGACCGGTAGACCGGATTGGGCTCGTGATTTTCTCCGGGGAGGCGTTTACGCAATGCCCGATCACCACGGACCGGAATACATTGATCAGCCAAATACAATCGTTAGACAGCCGGCGATTTTTGAAAGATGGAACCGTAATAGGCGAGGGGCTGGCAACGGCAGTAGACCGGTTGAGCTCCAGTACTTCTAAAAGTAAAGTGATTATCCTGATTACAGATGGTAAGGAAGATGCGCCGGATACCCGGTTAATTGATCCGCTTACCGCGCTGGCCATCGCGCGATCCAAGGGCATCCGGGTGTATACGATCGGTATGGGCGCCACGCCCGTTGCAACGCCGGAACTACCGGGAAAGACCGGGATAAAAAATCCGGCTATTGATTTTATCGACGTACAACTTCTGGAACGAATTGCTACGGAAACGGGCGGTAAATATTTCCGGGCGCGGGACCGGGCTGCGTTGGAAAATACCTACCAGCAGATAGACAAAATGGAGAAGTCGAAGGTGGAAGTGCGGTCATTCAAGCAGTACCAGGAACGTTTTCTTCCCTTTTTGCTGGCGGCGCTTGCGTTCCTGTTCCTGGAACTGGTGCTTCGCTTTACGGTTTTCCGCCGGTTTCCCTGATCTGATTCCTTTTTACAGGCGCGTTCAATCAATTATCTTGCAGGCATGCAGGCAAAGGTGTATAAATCAACGGGAAGTTGGTATACTGTAAAAACGCAGGACGGGCGGCTCTTCCAAGCCCGCATGAAAGGCGTTTTCAAGATCGATGGCATTACCAGCACCAACCCCGTTTCTGTGGGTGATGAAGTGGAAATTGTTCCGGAAGCGGAGCAGGAGGGTGTGGCTGTAATAACAACCATTTTGCCGCGCAACAATTACATCAACCGTCAAAGCCCGCGTCATAAACATCAGCATCATATTGTAGCTGCCAACCTTGACCAATCGCTCCTGGTGGCCACGCTAAAAGAGCCGCGCACCTCGCAGGGCTTTATTGACCGGTTCCTGGTAGCATCGGAAATGTATCATGTGCCGGCTGTGATCCTGTTTAATAAATCAGACCTGTACGGAAAAAAGGAAATGCAGCAATTTGCTGTATTGGATGAAATGTACCGTGCTATAGGCTATACTGTATTGCTGACGAGTGCAGAAACACAGAAGGAGCAACTGTTGGAGCAACTGCAGGTTTTATTAAAAGATAAAACAACGCTGATCAGCGGGCATAGCGGCGTTGGGAAGTCGTCCCTGTTGAATGTGCTGATCCCCGGGATGCAATTGCGTACGCAGGACGTCAGTAACTGGAGCGGCAAGGGAATGCATACCACTACGTTTGCGGAAATGTTCGATCTTCCTTTTGGCGGAAGGATCATAGATACGCCCGGTGTTCGGGAGTTTGGACTGGTGGATGTATCCAGGCAGGAATTGTCACATTATTTCCCCGAGATGCGGGCGCGTTTGAACAACTGCCAGTTTAATAATTGCCTTCATATTAATGAGCCGGGATGTGCTATTAAGGAGGCTGTTGTGGAGGGGTTGATTGACGAAGACAGGTATGTTAGCTACGTCAATATCCTTTCTTCCATTGACGAACGGAATTATTGATCAGGCAATCTTACGGCTGCTTTCATTAAAAAGCTTTCCTTCCAGCAGGCTGGCGAGTTCTACCACGGCTTTATTGTCGCGGTTCATTGCGTCCCTGGTTTTGGTAGGAAAAATAGAAATGCCGTTGTAGATGCTGTAGTGCAGGGTCAGGTTATGTCCTTTGAAACGAAACTCCCAGCCAATCGCATCAAAATCATCTTCTTTGTTGTTGAATTTGATGTTGAGATCTTCACTGAGAATGTCTGCTACCTGGTAAAAATTTTTCAGGCTGGCGTCATCAGCAATTACGGCTTCTGTGCATCCGAGATTGGTTCGTAGGGTTAGGCTCATAGTTCAGGCTTTAAGGTTATTAATAAGACCCCGAACTGTGGCCAATCGCTGCATCAAAGCCCGTCAGGCTTTAAATTTTTTCGCTTTTTTAGCTGCCTTGGTAGCCTTGGGATCACCACTGATGATCTTTTCGGCACCAACGTTTTTTCCATTACTGGGGCAACCATATTTTGGAGGAAAAAGCTTGTTCCACAATCCGCAGGAAGAGAGAAGCAAGGATAGTGCCAGCAAAATGGTAAGAAAGCGGGTGTTTTTCATAGATGAGACTTGAACTTTAGCAATAACGAAGCGGCATCTTTTTCATTGTGTGCAAACGGTTATCATACCGGGCTGATAGGCATTACTAAATTGAAAATCAATTAATTATTTATCAATCTATTTGCTTCCGGGTTGATCCCGGAACCAATCTGCATATTTTACGTAGTTCCCTGCAATCCGGTTGATTTCGCCACTGATCAGTTCTTCAGATATGCTTTTCACTTTTTTCGCCGGTACGCCGGCGTAAATACTGCCCGCTTCGCAAATGGTAT
>JBEHYT010000002.1:0-328525 GCA_048498035.1 Bacteroidota bacterium
GACCTTTTCCGTGATAATTTTTTTAAAGTACAGGCGGATTGGTGTGCTGCCAATAATATGGAATACATGGTTCATGTAGACCATGAAGATAAATTGATGGACCTGGCAAGAACAGAAGGCGACTATTTCAAAGACATGCGGTTTGTTGCTGTGCCGGGTGTGGATGCGATCTGGAACCAGGTATGGTATGATAAAGTTGCTGACTTTCCAAAACTCGCTTCTTCCGCTGCACACATGTATGGCAGGCCGCGGGCATTGAGTGAAACCTTTGCAGGATATAATCCAAGACCAACGGTTGAAGATGCAAGATGGGTTATCAATTATCAGTTGGTAAGGGGAATCAATCTTTTTGAATACATGTTCTGGCCTGCATCTGCAAGTGGCCGTGATACCCCATCCGGTTATCTTTCTGATTCATTATTCCCGGCTGTGGCGGAGTATTCCAACCGGGCGTCCTTCCTGCTTTCTAATGGAAAACCTGCGGCACAAATTGGCTTATACATGCCAACAGAAAGCATATGGCTGGGTAATGAAAATTCAAACAGCAGCCTTTTACATATTGCAAAGCAACTATCAGAAAAACAATTGGATTATGATTTTGTAGATGAGCAAGGAATTGGTTCAATGTTTACATTACAAAATGGAACCTTTAAGAATTTAAGCGGACAAACTTATTCAACTATAATTATTCCTTCAGTAACTGTGATGAATGAAAAAGTAATAAGCAGGTTGCAGGAATTTAAAAGATCGGGTGGCAACGTCATCTTCTTAGGCACTCAGCCTTCTCTCATTTCCGGCAAAACTTTTTTGGATGCTAAGAACCCGGCATCATTAAGCTGGGCAGATCATTATGAAAATGACAGCCTGACGTCTGAAGTCATCAATAAATTACCTGCTGATGTTGTATTGGATGGCATTTATCCTTCTGTAAAATACCTGCATCGTCAGTGGAAAGATGCTGACTTCTATTTTTTCTTTAATGAAGGAAAAGAAAATATTAAAACCAATGCAACATTAAATGGTAATGGAAACGCTGAAATATGGGATCCGGCATTTGCAATTATTTTGCTTGTGAAAAGTAATATCGCCGGAAAGGATAAAATAAATATCGCATTGGAATTGAATGCGCATGAAACTAAATTTATTGTTATTAAAAAATGATATTCATGAAAAAATATTTCTCTTTGCTTTTTATCGTTTCGGTTGCCTGTTCGTCATTTCTTTTATTACCGAAAGCCAAAAAAAGATTTCTCATAACAGACTATGGCGCTAAAGCTGATACGTCGGTGATGAATACTGCCGCTATCCAAAAAGCAATTGATGATTGCGCTGCAAAGGGCGGCGGAGTGGTGGTGGTGCCCAAAGGAACTTTTATCAGCGGCGCTATTTTTCTCAAAAAAAATGTCAGCCTTACTGTTGAAAAAGATGGAGTGTTGAAGGGTTCTGCAAACCAATCCGATTATCCGCAGATACCAACAAGGTGGGAAGGTGAAGAACGTGTATGGACTTCAGCATTCATTAATGCAATAGGTGTAGATAATATTGAATTAAATGGGGAAGGAACTATTGACGGAAGCGGGGATGTGTGGGTAAGCCGTATGCCACGCCGCTTACCTGGAGATACAACTGTTAGAAATACCGGGCCACGGCTGGGCCGTCCAAGATTGATTTGTTTTGATAATTGTAAAAACATAAAAATATCCGGCCTGCATTTGCACAACCAGGCAGTTTGGTGTGTGCATGTTCTCTATTGTAAAAAAGTTTCTATAGAAAATTTAAATATCACTGCGGATCATAACATTCCAAGCTCTGATGGCATTGATATAGATTCCAGCGATGATGTGAACATAAGCGGTTGCTATATTAATGTGAATGATGATTGCATTTCCATCAAGAGCGGCAAGGATGACGACGGGCTTCGGGTTAACCGCCCGAGTGAAAATATAGTGATCGAAAATTGCATATTCGGTTACGGTCATGGTGGTGTGGCAATGGGCAGCGAAACTTCCGGTGGAATAAGAAACGTTGAGGTTCGCAACTGCATCGTACAGGAAGATAACTGGGCGCCGATTCGATTTAAATCGCAACCAAGCCGTAGCGGTGTAGTAGAAAATATAACCTATAAAAATATTGTACTGAAAAATACACGTAAGGCTTTTGAGTTTAACATGGCCTGGCGGATGGTGAATCCAAGGCCACCAGCCAAAATTTTACCAATTGTCAGGAATGTAAACATCATTAATGTAACCGGTACGGTAGATGTGGTGGGAGATATGCATGGTTTAAAAGGCAGCCCGATAGATGGAGTAACATTTAAAGACTGCAACATTACCGCTAAAAAAGGTTTTTTTATTGAGTACGCAAAAAATGTGGATCTGAGCGGGTTGAAAATAATTGGCGTGGAAGGTGAAGCGATCATTCAAAAGAATGATGAGTGATTATGATCATCGGGTAACATTTCATAAAATAATGTTTATGGTAAAATATAAATTATTGGTTTTAAGCTTTCTCGTTTTCTGTAAATTTTCATTTGCGCAGGAAACCCGTCATTTCAAAATCTTCCAGTTCCCTGCTAACATGATTCCCCGTATTGACGGTGATAAATCCGATTGGGACATGGTGCCGGACAGTTTTGCTATTGGCAGCGACCAGTTGGTGGACGATAATCATCATTTTCCTACTCCCGATCCCAAAAATATAGATGTAAAAGTAAAAGTGGGCTGGGTAAAAGGAATGAACCGTTTATATTTTTTGTACGAAGCCTATGACAATTACTGGGATTTTTCATTGCCGGGTTTACACAATGATATATTTGAAGTAGCTGTAGATGGCGACCGTTCCGGCGGACCTTTTATAGATGAACTGCATCCTAATCCTGATAAAGACAGGTGGGAAGCTTATTTTGATTTTCACGGAGTACAAGCACAGAACTATCACATCTTCACGCCTGCTGAAGGAAAAGACTGGACAATGGTCTGGGGCAGCCAGCCCTGGATCAAGGACCTGCCTTATGCCAACGCAGCCTACAATTATAATTTTAAACCCGGCGATTCAGGCAGGTTGGTACTGGAGTTCTTTATCACTCCGTTCGACTATGCCGGTAATGAACCTTCCCGTTCGATAGAATCAAACCTGTATGAAAACAAGATCATTTCCATGAGCTGGGCGGTAATAGATTATGATGATGTAAACGATATGAAGAAACAGGGTTTCTGGAATTTATCAAGGCAACATAAAATGTATGGTAATGCTTCTTATCATTTACCATTTACATTAATGCCTTTGGATAGCCGGTTTAAGAAAAAGATTGATGCACAATGGTCTTTTAAAGTGGTGGATATGAAACGAAGACTGGTAGCGTTTATTGATGAATCGGAAGGAAAGATCACTTCGTGGAAATGGGATTTTGGCGATAAAACCACTTCTACTGAACAGCATCCGATACATCAGTATAAAGATGCCGGTAAATACTTAGTCACATTGTGGATAGAAGGACCTGATGGTAAGTCACGAAGATCAAAGCTGTGGGATGTGGCGGTTAAATAAAGATGCAAACAAAATTGTTTCAAACTAAAATTTCTATAATGCCAAGAAAAATAATTGCTTCAATGATAAAAAAAATAATGCTTGCTTCTTCTTTCTTTGTGATCATGGTTTGTGCAAATGCACAAGCCGTTAAGGGGCCGTACCTGGAAAAAAGAGGAAATGCTACCCAGCTTATTGTAAATGGACAACCTTTTTTGGTACTCTCCGGCGAGTTGCATAATTCCAGTTCTTCCAGCGCTGCTTATTTACGACCAATCTGGAAAAATCTTAAGGAGATGCATCTGAATACAGTGCTTGCCGCTGTTACATGGGAATTAACTGAACCCGAAGAAGGCCATTTTGATTTTTCTATTGTGGATAGTCTTATCAGTAACGCAAGAAAAAACAATCTGCACCTTGTGTTGCTATGGTTCGGTAGCTGGAAAAATGGTTTATCGCATTATGCGCCAGCCTGGGTGAAAAATGATTACAAACGTTTTCCCCGTATGCACATAAAAGGGGGTTTCCCGGTAGAATCATTGACACCATTAAGTAATGAAACAATGAATGCCGATGCTAAAGCTTTTGCTGCTATGATGAAATATGTAAAAGAAACGGATGCGGCACAGCAAACGGTAATCATGATCCAGGTACAGAATGAAGTGGGTTTACTCGGCGACAGTCGTGACCGGGGGCCATTGGCTGAAAAAGCATTTAATGAACCTGTACCAAAAGAACTCATCAGTCATTTGGTAAAAAATAAAGAAACACTTTTACCTGAATTATATAAACTATGGTCATCAACAGGTTTCCGAACATCGGGTACGTGGCCCGAAGTATTTGGAACTTCAGCATCCGCGGATGAAGCTTTCATGGCATGGCATTATGCAAGGTTTATCAATAAAATGTGTGAAGCTGGCAAAGCGCAATATGCGATTCCGATGTTTGTTAATGCATGGATCGTTCAGCCTGAAGATCTGGGTCCCGGTGATTATCCAAGCGGCGGGCCGCAATCGCATGTGCATGATATCTGGCGTGCTGCTCATACGGCACTTGATATATTGGCGCCGGATATTTATTTACCCAACTTTGATGACATCAGTACCATGTATGCCCGTTCGGGAAATACATTATTCATACCGGAATCAAGGGCGGATGATAAAGGTGCAGCCAATGTTTTTTATGTAATTGGCGGACACAACGCAATCGGTTATTCGCCATTTGGTATTGAAGAACGGGTAAGCGATCCGGTAAACGGACCGATACCCAAAGCCTATGATGTATTGCAGCAACTGGTGCCGGAGATATTAAATGCCCAAAGCAAAAATACAATGGCAGGTATATGGTTGAACAGCACTAAGCAAAGAACAAAATTTGATTTGGGTGTCTATACACTGGATGTTCAACTGCGTCGTGGCAGAAGGTTGCTGGTACCCGGTTCAGCGCCGGAAACCGGTTATGGTTTGGTAATAGCTACAGGCCCCGATGAATACATTATTGCCGGAAAGGACATACAAATAAATTTTTTCCCATTAACTCCCGGGCCTGCTTATGTGGGTTATGCATCCGTTGACGAAGGGAATTATATCAATGGTAAATGGGTGGCAGGCAGAAGGCTGAATGGGGACAACATCATGCTTAATTACAATATTGCAGATGAAGCAGCTCAGCAAAAAACAGGAAGTGTGGTAAGCCTGCAGGGTGATGGCCCGCAAATTCTGCATGTAAAGCTTTATCGCTTTGAATAAATGAACTTTTAAAATATTTTTTTTAAAAACAATCTAAATGAACAGGATAAGCAGGATTCTCAGAAAAAATATTTCACCCTATCATTTGCTGTTGATAGGTATCGTATCATTTTTATTTACTGGTTGCACATCACCAAAAAAAGCAAGCGGCTATTCATCATTACAAAACGATTACAATGACAGGCATCTTTTATTACGTGATGAAGGGATGTCTCAATTGAGTTACCAGGATTTAGCGAACCCTGACAAAAATTGGTATGTGCCTGTACCTCCCGGTCGTGATATGCAATTAGTAGGTAATGGCAGGGTATTGATTGGAACCGGTAGTGGTTATGAAGAACGAGAAATTGCAACGGGTAAAAAATTATTTGAACTCACTTCTTTTCCCGAAACCGTTGCGGCAAGAAGATTGCGAAACGGCAATACATTATTGACGGGGGTAAACTGGCAGGGCAAAAAAGGAATTGTTTTGGTGGAAGTAGATGCATCCGGGGCAATTAAAAATTCTGTTACTTACCCTGGCTTTGATTACGTCAGGCTTGTAAGAGAAACCCCATCAGGTAATTTTTTAATTACTTCTAATACTGTGGTCTTTGAAGGAAATAAATCGGGTGAGATTGTATGGCGTGCAAATATAACAGGTGTAAAAAACCCGCATACGTGGCAGGCTTTACGTTTGGCAAACGGACAGACATTGGTGAGCGCCGGTTATTCAAAAGATTTTCAAATATTTTCTGCAGATGGGAAATTAATAGATAGTATAACCGGGCCTGCTGAAGTAAAACCAAATTTTTATTCGGGTTATCAAATTTTGTCCAATGGGAATTATATCGTTACCAACTGGGAAGGGCATGGCCCAAAGTGGGGTGCAGTGGGTACGCAATTGCTTGAATATACGCCAAAGGGTGAACTTGCATGGAAGTGGCAACAGGATGCGACAAAATTTTCTTCATTACAGGCAATATTAGTTTTGGATGGCTTAGATCTTAATTTATTGCACATAGAAGATAAAAATGGAATGTTGGCGCCGGTAAAAATCGCTAACATAAAGAACTAGTTTTTTAATAAAAGCTAATATTGTAATTGTGAGATCATCTTAATAGATAGCAGGATTGTACAGGATAACTTAACCAGTTTAAAGGCTTTACTTTATCAACTAAAAATTTGCTATATGAATAAGGTAAAGCTCTGCCTGTTTATTTATTTATTTATTATAACTTCCTTTAAATCGTTTGCTCAACCGGTATTGGAAACTGCCAGTGGGCCAATGCCAAACGAATGGATCGATAAAGATACCCATCATAAAATAAAAAAATTATCCAGGATCGATGGAAGCAATATGAGTTTCTATTTTCACAACAATCCTTTTGTTGGCGATGAAATGGTATTTTATAACAGCAGCAATCCAAAAGGAGCAGAAGATGAAAATAAAAAATTCGAGATCAACAACCAGAATTTAAGAAACAAGCAGTTATTTAAACTTGACCTGGCTACTTTTAAAGCAACGCAACTTACCAATCATCCCATAACCATGGGCGGCGAAATTCTTTCTCCTAAATTGAATGAAGTTTTTTACCAGGTAAAGGACAGCGTATTTGCAGTAAATGTTGATACAAAAAAAGAAAGACTGGTATATGTTTTTCCGGAAGACTTTAAAGCAGGTATTACTACCATAAATGCTGATGGTACTTTGCTGGCAGGCGCCTGGTCGGAGGATAAGGAAAGAGAATTGTTCAAACAGAACCCGGAGAAGAAAGATTATTTCAATGTTATTTACGAAGCAAAATTGCCGAGAACGTTGTTTACAGTCAATATTAAAACCGGTCAGCTCAATAAAATATTTACAGACAGCGCCTGGTTGAACCATATCCAGTTCTCTCCCACAAATCCATCCCAGCTTATGTTTTGCCACGAAGGCCCCTGGCATAAAGTGGACAGGATATGGACCATTGATATTAATACGAAGCAGGTAAAACTCATACATAAAAGAACAATGGTTAACGAAATTGCCGGCCATGAATGGATTGGCGCAAGTGGCAAAACCATCTGGTTCGACCTGCAAATGCCCAAAGGTGAAACATTTTTTGTAGCTGGTGTAAATTTAAAAACGGGGAAAGAAATAAAATACAGTTTAACAAGGAACGAATGGAGTGTACATTATAATTCATCGCCCGATGAAAAATTATTTGCCGGCGATGGAGGCGACCCCAATGCTGTGGCAAAAGCGCCTGATGGGAAATGGATATATTTGTTTACACCCGATGGAGATAAATTCATTTCAGAGAAATTAGTTAATATGAAAAATCATCAGTATAAACTTGAACCCAATGTGCATTTTTCACCAGATGGCAAATGGATAATCTTCCGGGCCAATTTTGAGGGGATAGAAAATGTATATGCTGTAGAAATAAAAAAATCATAAAAAACAACATGAAAAAATATCTCTTAACCATAGTTTTCATTTCCTTCCTGCAAATCAGCTTTGCACAAATAAAATGGCCAGCTATCAGCAATCAAACCAAACCGTGGACAAGGTGGTGGTGGCTTGGCAGCGAAGTAAATAATAAAGACCTTACCACGGTAATGCAGCAGTACCAACAGGCAGGCCTTGGTGGATTGGAGATAACACCTATTTATGGTGTACAGGGTGAAGACAGCCTGTATATAAAATTTCTTTCAGCAAATTGGATGCAGGTTTTTGACCATACTTTAAAAGAAGGCAAAAGACTGAACCTTGGTATTGACCTGGCTAACGCAACCGGTTGGCCATTTGGCGGACCATGGATAGGTGATGAAGATGCCTGCAAAGATATGTGGTACAAAACCTATTCACTGAGTGGCGGCGAAACCTTGCCCGATACTATTCAATTTATGCAGGAGCCATTGGTGCGTACAGAGAATGGAAAACCATTGAAAGCGGAAGACCTGTTGCAACCCATATCGGCCAATAAAAATATACAAAGCCTTGCCATAGACCAGGTGCGTTTTAAAAGGCCATTGCCCTTGCAAACACTAATGGCATATTCTGATGCAGGAGAAATTCTTGATCTTACCACTAAAGTAGATGCACAGGGTAAATTGAACTGGACGGCTCCCGCCGGGAAATGGCAACTTTATGCTCTGTTCATGGGATTTCATGGGAAGCAGGTAGAACGTGCTGCACCGGGCGGCGAGGGAAATGTAATTGATCATTTTTCTGCCAGTGCGCTGCATCATTATTTAAATCGTTTTGATGAAGCTTTTAAGGGACATGACATCAGCAGTCTCCGTGGATTCTTCAATGATTCTTACGAAGTGGATGATGCCAGGGGGCAGTCAAATTATACGCCTTTGCTTTTTGAAGAATTTAAAAAAAGAAGAGGATATGATCTGAAAACAGAATTGCCAGCCTTATTTACAAAAGACCATACAGAAAAAACAAACCGCATTCTTTGTGATTACCGTATGACCATTGATGAACTGATACTGGAAAAATTTACAACTGAATGGTATAAATGGGCGCATAGCAATGGGAAGATCGTACGTAACCAGTCGCATGGTTCGCCTGCTAACACATTAGATCTTTATGGCGTTGTTGATATTCCGGAAACAGAAGGAACAGAAATTCTGCGTATAAAATTTGCACCTTCCACATCGCATGTAATGGGCAAACAACTGGCCTCTTCAGAATCGGCCACCTGGCTGAATGAACATTTTATCTCTACACTCAGTGATGTAAAAAAAGCATTGGATGTTTATTTTATCGGCGGTGTGAATCATATTGTTTATCATGGTACGGCTTATTCACCGCCATCCGAACCATGGCCCGGCAGACTGTTCTATGCTTCGGTGGAATTTACACAGGCTAATCCTTTCTGGAATAATTTTTCAACATTAAATAATTATGTAACCAGGACCCAATCATTTTTGCAACAGGGTAAACCCGACAATGATGTGTTGCTTTATTTCCCGATCTATGATAAATACTCAGAACCAGGCAGGGATCTGTTATTGCACTTTGATGGGATGAAGCCGGATTTTAACGGAACACCGTTCGAAACCACCGCACATACCATGCAGGAAAAAGGTTATGCCTTTGATTATATCAGTGACAGGCAGATATTCAACCTGCAAGCAGCCAATAAAAAAATCATAACTGGTGGTACATCTTACCAGACCATTTTATTGCCTGATTGCAAATTTATAAAGCTGGAAACTTTTCAAAAATTAATGGAGCTTGCCAGGAATGGTGCAACCATTATTGCGTATAAAAGCCTGCCATCCGATGTTCCCGGCTACGGTCTACTGGAAAAAAATCTTACAGGGCTTAAAAATTTGCTAAACCAATTGAATTTTACTTCAACACAATTTGATGAGGTGAGATCAGCATCCATAGGCAAGGGGAGATTTTTAATTGGTAACGATTTTGAAAAACTTTTAGCAGCAGCTTCCATAAGAAAAGAAATAATGGTTGATAAAGGCTTGCAGTTTAACCGCCGTAAAAATGCCGATGGAACTAATTTTTATTTTATTGCCAACAGGGCTGACAAAAAAATGGAGGATTGGATAACCTTGCAGACAAAAGCAAACAATGCTGCATTATACAATCCAATGACGGGGCAATCGGGTGTTGCCCAAAGCAGAAAAGATGCAAATGGTTTTCTCGAAGTGTACATTCCATTCAACATAGATGAAAGTTATATAGTACAAACATCAAACAAAACAATTACAGGAACTCCTTATCCTTATATAAAAGAAAAAGGTTCACCCGCAGAAATTACAGGTGAGTGGGCTTTGCAGTTTATTGAAGGCGGCCCTTCATTACCAATAGCCACGCCGATGAGCGAATTGAAACCATGGACCGATTTGAATGCCGATGCTTTCAAAACCTTCTCCGGCACTGCATCTTACAGTACTCATTTTAAAAAGCCTGCAGGCATTGCATCTCAATACCTGCTTGATTTAGGTAAGGTATATGAGAGCGCACAGGTATTTATCAACGGAAAAAAGGTAGCCACTTTGATAGGCCCTGATTACACTTGTATGATCTCTGCCAAAGATTTAAAAGATGATAACCTGCTGGAAATAAAAGTATCGAACAGTATGGCCAACCGTATTATCGACCTGGATAAAAGAAAAGTGATTTGGAAAAAATTCAATAATACTAACTTTCCTGCAAGGTTGCCGCAAAACAGGGGAGCCGATGGATTATTTAATGCTTCCAAATGGGAACCAAGGACATCGGGCCTGTTGGGGCCGGTAACTTTAACAGCAGTAGAATAAACCGCCAATAACGGTTTAAAAATATTATTATGCTTCGTTCTTGTTTTTTTATTGGCCTTTTTTTGGTAAGCCATTCATGCTTTTCTCAAAATCCTGATACCACAACATACTGGCACAACAAAGTAAGAGTCATTCATTATAAACCCGATGGCAATGATTTTGTTTGTATAAACGGCAAGAGACGTTTTACCAGGGCATTGTATGGCACCAATACTGCCTTTCGTGTGGAAACAGGCGACCTGCCTGAGTTTGCGATGTATATGCCTGGCATGGGCGGCAATATAAAATTTGGTTTGATAAACGGCAAGCAAAGTAAGTGGCTGATTGATGCACAAAATATTAAAGCCATTTACAGGCCGGGAAGTATGCTGTACGAAATTAAAGATCCCATCCTTGGCAAAGGAACCTTGCACATCACTGTATTGGCTTTGGCTGATGCGGAGGGGATGATCATAAAAACCGAATTCATCAATGTAGATACAAAAGTAGAGTTGCTGTGGGCTTATGGCGGTGCATCAGGAAAAAAATTCAGTCGTGATGGAGATATGGGCCCCGACCCCGAAAGCAGTTTTTATTTAAAACCTGAATATTGCAGTGACAATAGTTATCTCATAAACAAAAATAATTTTTTGCTGAAATACGGAACTGGTGTTGTGGCAGAATGGGATCCTTACGTTAATAAAACTTTCACATCTGATACGGTAAAGGCAGTTAAGATCGGCAAAGAGCAAAAAATGGCAGGGCTGGTTCCGCCGGCTATGCAGTTGCATGTTGCCGACGCTGTTGAACAAAGTTCTCCAATTACTTTGTTTCAATCTGCACAAAGCAAGTCGCCGTTAGTAACAGGGAAAAT
This sequence comes from Bacteroidota bacterium, assembly GCA_048498035.1. Taxonomy (GTDB): domain Bacteria; phylum Bacteroidota; class Bacteroidia; order Chitinophagales; family Chitinophagaceae; genus CADEDV01. The sequence goes on from JBEHYT010000002.1 coordinate 11,389, forward strand.
GAACATCAGGAATAATGAACCATATTTCTTTGCCCTTGAAAATGTGAGTAGCGGCAATTTACCGGCCTATGCCGAAACTGCAACTTTATTTAATAAAGCAGAGATTGCCCGTGAAAAAATTGCCAACCGCATTCTTATTAAAACGCCCGCCCCTTATATTAATACACTAGGCGGAGCATTAAGTATTGCTGCCGATGCGGTTTGGGAAAGTCCCACATATATGCACGGCGCCATTGGCTGGCGTATGCGGCTTAATGGCTGGCGTGGCCCTTATGTGGCAGATGATCTGGGTTGGCACGACCGGGCAAAAACGCATTTCAGCGCTTATGCAAAATCGCAGGTTACATCTCCTTTAACAGGCCCAATTGTGATGGACACGGCTTTGCACCTGGCAAGGTCATTGGAAAAAATGGGGACATCCATTTACAGCAGTGGTTATATCTGCAGAAACCCAAATGGAGATTTTCAGCCGCATCATTATGATATGAACCTGGTTTATATTGATGCATTACTACGCCATTTTAAATGGACAGGCGATTTAAAATTTGCAAAAGAAATGTGGCCTGTCATTACCCGGCATCTTGCCTGGGAAAAAAGAAATTTTGACAGTGATGATGATGGATTGTATGATGCCTATGCAGCTATCTGGGCAAGCGATGCATTGCAATACAGCGGAGGGGCAGTTACACATTCATCTGCCTATAATTATAAAGCTAATAAAGAGGCGGCTACTATTGCAAAATTAATAGGCGAAGATCCGGGATCTTATGAAGCCGAAGCAGCAAAAATTTTAAAGGCAATCAATAGTACTTTATGGATGCCATCCAAAGGCAGCTATGCAGAGTTTAAAGATTTGCTCGGTAACAGGCTGCTACATCCAAATGCTGCGGTGTGGACATTGTATCATGCCATCGATAGTGATGCGCCCGATGCGTTCCAGGCATATGAAAGCACCAGGTATATTGATGAAAATATTCCACACATCCCTGTAAGGGCAAAGGGTTTGGAAGACGGATATTATACCATCAGTACCAGCAAATGGATGCCTTACGACTGGAGCCTGAATAATGTTGCTACAGCTGAGGTGATGCACACCGCACTGGCATATTGGGAAGCAGGCCGCAATGAAAAAGCTTTTACTTTATGGAAAAGCGAATTGCTTTCAACCATGTATTTAGGTGGAAGCCCAGGAAATATAGGGCAGATTTCTTTTTATGATGCAGCCCGTGGCGAGGCTTACCGTGATTTTGCAGACCCGGTTGCTATGACTGCAAGAAGCTTGGTTGAAGGGCTTTTCGGCATTCAGCCAGATGCATTGCACAAGCAGTTAATTATAAAACCCGGATTCCCTGCTGCATGGAATAATGCTTCTATAAAAACACCGGATGTAGCGATTGATTTTATAAGAATAGGCAATGAAGATACTTATACTATCGTTCCATCTTTTCCTTTAAAAATGTCATTAAAATTATTGCTGAAAGCAAATGGCAGCAGCATAAAATTGTTATCTGTTAATGGAAAGAAAGAGGTTTTTAAAAATATTGATGATGTGATAGAAATCCCGGTTATTGAAATAAATGCAGGGCTAAAAGATAAGTACCTTATCAAGATAGTATGGAATGGAAGCTTGACGGAAACTGCAGGGTACAAACAAAGCTATATTAAAAAGGGAAAGCTGGATTTAAATTTTCCTGGAGCAACTATTGCAAAACTATTTGACCCGCAGCATGTCTTAACATCTGTAAATTACAGTAATGATAAACTCACTGCAATTATTGATGCAGATGAAGGATACCATACTGCTTTTGTGCAACTGAAGCAGCAGGATTTTAAATGGTGGATGCCATTGAATATACTGGTAAAAGATGCAGTGGAAATTTGGAGCCGTCAGAAACAAAGCCCTCAATTCAGCATCACAAATAATACCAGTTCGATATTAAAAGTAAACGAGGTAGTTAATCCGGGCAGGGATGCTTATTCCACTTCATTCCTATTAGATCCCGAATCTGTTTTTACCGCCGGTATTGGGGCAGAAGGTATGGTTCCGGGAACCAATGTCGTAACTTTTTCATGGGATGATACAATGGTTCGTAAAAATATAATTGACTGGAAAGTGGATGGGCATAAGTTAGCTAAATCGGCTCAGGTATTGGATATCAGTAAATTTTTTAACGATAAGGTTACCAATATATTTAAGAATCAATACCTGTCTCCACGTCCGAAAGTTGCCACATTGCAATTGCCCACACAGGGTATCGGCGACTGGACGCATCCCTTAAAGACTGCCGAAATAAATGACAGCGGGCTAAGAAAGCTGGCAGGCGAAATGAACAGGATTGTTTTACCGCAGGGCATTCCTTTTACTACACCGTCAGATACTTTGGCATCAAATATCCTTTTCACTTCGCAATGGGATAATTATCCGAAAGAAGCAGTAATTCCATTAACCGGAAAATCATCACACGCTTATTTTCTGATGGCTGGCTCTACTAACCCCATGCAATCAAGACTGGTTAACGGCGCCGTAATTATTTCTTACACAGATAACACGGCTGATACTTTACTTTTAAAAAATCCAGAGACATGGTGGCCCATTGAACAGGATTATATGGATGATGGTTACGCATTTACCATTGATTCGCCAAGGCCGGTGAGGATACATTTAAAGACAGGAGAAATAAGTTCTGTTTACAATAACAATATTGAGCAATACAGTGGAAAAATGATTGAAGGCGGCGCTGCCACAGTTTTGGATCTACCATTGAATCCGCAGAAAATGTTGAAAGAATTAAAACTTCAGGCGATTGCCAATGACGTAATAATTGGATTGATGAGCGTTACTTTGCTCAGGAACTAATATGTAAGATGATGCAGGAAAAAGCAGAAATGATTTTAATAAGCGCCGTTGAAATGCAGGAGTGTTTTAATGCTATCTTATTAAAGAACGGATTTACTAATGAGAGTGCTTTGCAATGTGCAGCGGTTTTCACCAACAACAGTGTGGATGGGATCTCTACCCATGGCATAAACCGCTTTGCACGATTTGTACAATATGTAAAAGATGGCTTTGTACAACCAGGTGCAGTGCCATCATTACAAAATAAATTTGGCGGTATTGAACAATGGAACGGCAACCTGGGCCCGGGAATATTGAACGCAATACATGCTACTGAAACGGCGATGAAACTTGCAACGGAACATGGTATTGGTTGTGTGGCATTGAGTAATACCAATCACTGGATGCGTGGTGGAACTTACGGCTGGCAGGCCGCTAAGGCAGGTTATGTTTTTATTGGCTGGACGAATACGATCGGCAATATGCCTGCCTGGGGAGCAATGGATGCAAGGCTTGGCAATAATCCATTGGTTATTGCATTGCCTTATAAGGATGAAGCAATTGTATTAGATATGGCCATGTCGCAATATTCGTTCGGCAGCATGGAATTAGCGGAGATGAAAAATGAAAAACTCTCCATGTATGGTGGTTTTGATGCTGAAGGAAAACTGACAGATGACCCTTCCGCAATTCTTGCAACAAGAAGGCCACTACCCGCCGGTTACTGGAAAGGCGCAGGATTAGCCCTGCTGCTCGATTTGCTGGCAACCATATTATCAGGAGGCCTGGCAACCTGGCAAATAAGCAGCAAAGAAATTGAGTGTGCCTTGTCGCAGGTATTCATTGCCATTGATATTTCAAAACTCAGTGATCAATCAGTTATTGCAATGGTAATTGACAATATCATTACCGATTACCACCAATCGTCTTTGACAAATGATTCAAAAAAAATAGTATATCCTGGCGAAAGGGTTTTGTCTACCAGAAAAAATAATCTGGCAAATGGTATTCGGGTGATGAAAAAAGTATGGGATGAAATTATCTGTTTGTAAAAAATAAAACAGGTTAACATCAGGACACGTCAGGATGGCTGAACAAATAAGGCTGGATATATTTAAATGAATTAAACGATGACTATGTTATATGAAATTAGTTGCAAAAGATTTGCAATGGTAAAATTTATCCTGTTTGGTCTGTTGGTCTGCACATGTTTTGCTTTTAACAATGAAAATAATATTTCAAAGACGGGTAAGCTGTCCGAAATTTATCAACCGCCTTCTTCACCCCGTACCATTTACAACTTTAATCCCGGCTGGAAATTTGTTTTTGGCGATTCTGCAGGGGCAGAGAAACCTGAATACGATGATTCAAAGTGGAGCAGCATCAGCCTGCCTCATACCTGGAATGATACAGATACCTATCGTGCATTCATCAGTCATAGCGGTGGTGATCAGAGCGAACATCTCTTTGGTATCGGATGGTATAGAAAACATTTCAAATTGCCTGCAAGTGCCAATGATCAAAAAGTCTTTTTGCAGTTCGATGGCATGCGGCAGGCAGGAAGATTCTTTTTGAACGGGCAGCCTATCGGCAAATTAGAGAATGGTATCACGGCTGTGGGTTTTGATGTTACCCCATTTGTAAAGTATGGCGGCAAAGACAATGTGATTGCAGTGAAGGTTGACAATAGCCCTGATTATAAAGAAGAAGCAACCGATACAGCCTTTCAATGGAATGCAAAGGATTTTAATCCAAACTTCGGCGGACTTAACCGCAATGCATCTTTGATTATAACCGGAAAAATTTATCAGACATTACCGCTGTATAATAATTTAAAAACAACCGGTGTGTATGTTTACCCCGAAGCCATTGACCTCAATAAAAAAACTGCAGATATAAAAGTAGAAGCTGAAGTGATGAATGAAACCGGTGATTATGCTTCAATTACATTATCTGCAATAGTGGTGGATGCAGAAGGCAATATAAAGGCAAAACTGGAAGGCAATACTTCTGACCTTGTTGCAGGTCAGTCAGAAATTTTTACAGCTTCCGGTCAATTAGCCAATGCCCGTTTCTGGAATACAGATGATCCCTATTTATACCATGTATATTCTATCTTAACAGTGAATGGAAAAGTGGCTGATGTTGTTGATACAAAAACAGGTTTTAGAAAAACTGAATTCAAAGGCGGTGTGGGTACAGGTGGTGTTTGGATAAATGGAAAATTTGTTTGGCTAACCGGCTATGCCCAGCGTTCAGCAAATGATTGGGCCGGGTTAGGTGGCGCTTATCCAAACTGGATGCATGATTATACACTTAAATTATTGAAAGAAAGCAATGGTAACTATATGCGATGGATGCATGTGGCGCCGCAACGTGTGGATGTGGAAGCCTGCGACAGGCTTGGTATTGTGGAAGTATGTCCGGCAGGAGATAAAGAAAGGTTGGTAACGGGAAGACAATGGGAGCAACGGGCCGAAGTAATGCGGGCCACTATGATTTTTTATCGGAATAACCCTAGCATTCTTTTTTGGGAAGCGGGTAATACGATTGTAACACCAGAGCAAATGAACCAGATGGTTGCCATGCGTAAAGAATTGGATCCTTCTGGTGGCCGTGTTATGGGTACCCGTGATAACGATTTGGCAGAGGCCAATAAGGCTTTGACCCCGATGTCAGAATATTTCGGAATAATGATTGGGCAGGCCCCGCAGACGGATAAAATTTCCGGTGATGATATTTTTCGTGGCTATAGTATTGCACGCCGCGATAAAGCTCCGTTGATAGAGACGGAAGATCTTCGTGATGAAGCCGGAAGAAATATATGGGATGATTATTCACCGCCGCATTTTGGATTCAAACCAAAAAGCGGTATGATAAGCGGCCGGCCGGTGGATACCTGGCACTGGAACTCCGAAACATTTTGCCTGGCTGCAGCGGCACGTTATAATAGTTACGTCACTAACAGGATAGATAATACCGATCCCGCACATTCCAAATGGTCAGCCTATTGTTCTATTTATTTTACAGATGAAAATGCAGATGGCCGCCAGCAGGGAAGTTATGTGCTTCGTGTTAGTGGCAAAGTAGATGGTGTCCGTATCCCTAAATCTGTTTATTACGTTTACAGGGTGATGCAGAATGAGAAGCCGGATATTCATACCATCGGGCATTGGAATTATCCCGAAGGAACAAAGAAGACCATGTATGTAGCTGCTTCGCACTGCGACAAAGTTGAATTATTTGTGAATGGAAAATCAATCGGGGTAGCAGATAAGCCATATAATTTTATTGATACGTATGTAAATCCTGACAGGCCCAGAAGGCAAGAGGATACAGTAGGTACGCCCACAGGATTTATTTATGCATTTCCTGATGTGGTATTTAAACCCGGTGCTATTAAAGCCGTTGCAACAAAGAATGGGAAAATTGTTGCACAACAGGAAATAGAAACTGCCGGGGAACCAAAGTCCATCAAACTAACACTGCACACAGGGCCAAAGGGTTTGCAGGCAGATGGAAGCGATGTTGCTTTTATTGATTTTGAAGTAGTGGATGCAAAGGGCCGCCGTTGCCCTACTGATGAAGACAGGGTTGATTTTTCTGTAACAGGACCGGTAGTATGGCGGGGTGGTTTCAATGCCGGAAAACTTAATACCACCAACAATCTTTTTTTAGATACTGAGTGTGGCATCAACCGTGTTGCAATCCGTTCAACAGGCCAAGACGGAACGATAACTATAACTGCAACAAGAAAAGGGCTTGCCAGCGCCACAGTAAAGATTGAATCAAAAAAAGTTAACATTTCTGGTGGATTAATGACCGATCAACCGCAGTCATTACCGGGGCTATAACTTCTTTTATTACTGATAATTTTTATCTCAGGACACGGCAGGACGGCTAAAGTGGTTTATTAAGTACTTTGTGTAAACAACGAATAGTTTGCTATGCTATCTTCATTTTTATTCTATGCAGTTATTGCTGCTGCGTTTCTTTTATATTTCATTCACACTATTTGTTTAAATAAAACTGCCTGTTATACATTTCAGGGAGGATATATAAGATTGACTAAATACATGTAACGATGAGAAAACTAATATTGGGTGCTGTTTTATTTTCAACAATTCAAATTCAGGCTCAACCTTTGAAAATGGATTGGGTTAACAAAGTTGGTGCAAAGCAATTTCCTGCTTCAAAAAAAATATATAAAGTGAATGCGGTGAGTGATACAACGAAGGTCATTACCAAAAAAATTCAATCTGCTATTGATGAATGTGCAAAAAATGGCGGGGGTATTGTAACATTTTCACCGGGTACTTATGTAACCGGCTCTGTTTTTATAAAATCGAATGTACAGTTTAGGATCGATAAGGGAGTATTGCTGCTTGGCTCACAAAGTTTTGATGATTATCCAGAGATCGATACCCGTATAGCCGGTATTGAAATGAAATGGCCTGCAGCGCTTATCAATATCATTGATGCAAAAAACGCAGCTTTAACCGGAGATGGTACTGTTAATGCAAGAGGAAAATTTTGCTGGGATATGTACTGGGCCATGCGTAAGGACTACGATGCCAGGGGACTGCGCTGGATCATTGATTACGATGCCAAACGGGTGAGAAGTCTGTTGGTTCAAAATTCATCTGACATTACTTTAAAGACCGTAACATTTAAAAATGCAGGATTCTGGACCGTGCAGATATTATATTCAGATCATGTAACTGCTGATGGGATCATCATCCGCAACAACGAAGATGGCCATGGACCCAGCACGGATGGTATTGATGTGGATTCGTCAACATGGGTGCTGATAGAAAATTGCGATATTGATTGTAATGATGATAATTTTTGTTTAAAGGCCGGCCGTGACTGGGACGGGCTGCGTGTGAACAGGCCGACAGAATATGTGGTAATAAGAAAATGCCTTGCCCGGCGTGGTGGAGGGTTGGTAACATTGGGTAGCGAAACATCCGGTGGCATCAGGCATGTACTGGCTACCGATCTCTATGCAAAAAATACCGATAATGGATTGCGGATTAAATCTGCATTTACAAGAGGCGGTGTTATAGAGGATATTCATTTCACCAATTCAGTGATGGATTCTGTGAATAATCCATACCAGTTTAATATGAACTGGTACCCGGCATACAGTTATTCAGAATTACCCAAGGGATATAATTACGATTCAGTTCCTGCTCACTGGAAAGCAATGTTGCATAAAGTTACACCGGCGGAAAAAGGGATTCCTAAAGCAAAAGATATTTATATAGACAATGTAAAAGCCACCAATGCCCGCAGTGCTTTTAATGCAACTGGTTACAAGGAAGCACCGCTTGAGAATTTTGTGTTTACAAATTGCTCCATAACAACTGTTTCATTAGGTATTCTTGAATTTACAAAGGGCTGGAAATTTAATAATGTAACGATTGATGTGGCACAGAAGCCTGCCGCCACGCCTGAGACGATCAGTAAAGAAGAAAAAGAAAGGTTAAAGAATTAATTAAAATACTTTTTGTATGAAATGGTTATATAAACCAGTGGCGATTTTATCTACACTTTTCTGCTGCATTTCAGCAATTGCCCAAACCAACAATACAAGGCAGGTTTTATCATTTGATAATGACTGGAAATTTTTTAAAGGCGATTTCAATGGTGCAGAACAGGTTGCTTTTAATGATGTAGATTGGCGTTCTTTATCTGTACCACACGACTGGAGCATTGAAGGCCCTTATGACAGGAATAATAATACAGGACGTGGAGGTGGCTATTTGCCGGGAGGTATTGGTTGGTACCGAAAAACATTTTCGGTAAATGAAAAAGACGCAAAAAATAATTTCTTTATAGAGTTTGATGGCATCATGGCCAACAGTGATGTATGGATAAACGGGTTTTATTTGGGCAAACGTCCCAGTGGCTATACCGGCTTGGATTATGAGCTTACCGGTCACCTGAATTTTGGGAAGGGCAAAAAAAATATACTTGCAGTCCGTGCAGATAATACTATCCAGCCTGCATCCCGCTGGTACACAGGTGCAGGAATTTATCGCCATGTAAGGTTGGTTGTTACAAATCCGGTGCATGTTGCACATTGGGGAAGTTTCGTCACTTCATCTAATGTTTCGACAGAGAAGGCAACTCTGGAAGTGCAGACTGTTGTCACTAATCAATCAGCATCTTCAGCAACCGTTGTTGTAAAAACAGATATTGTTGATGCCAATGGTAAAGTAGTAGTATCATCAACAGAAATAAAAGAAACGATTTCCACAACAAAAGAGAAAACGGTAAATCAAAAAATAGAGATTACAAAACCTGTTTTATGGGATATTGAAAACCCGCAACTCTACAAAGCCGTTACAAAAATATGGGTTGATAAAAAACAAGTTGATGAAATAACCACAGCCTTCGGCATACGTGACGCAAAATTTGAAGCTGCCACCGGCTTCTGGTTAAATGGAAAAAATATAAAAATAAAAGGCGTTTGCCTGCATCATGATGGCGGTGCAGTTGGTGCAGCGGTTCCTTTGGGTGTATGGAAATACCGGCTTGGCAGGTTGAAAGATGTTGGCGTTAATGCCATTCGCACGGCTCACAATGCACCCTCACCCGAATTTTTATCCCTTTGTGATGAAATGGGCTTCCTGGTAATGGATGAAACATTCGATACCTGGAACGCAAAGAAAAGTAATGCGGAAAACGGGTACAACCTTTACTTTACCGATTGGTGGGAAAGAGACACCCGTGATATGGTAATGCGTGACCGGAATCATCCTTCCATAATTATTTATAGTGTTGGTAACGAGATACATGATAACCTGAATGATTCTGCCGGTTTCGCAAAATATAAAATGCAGCAGGATTTAATTCATTCGTTAGATGGAACAAGACCTGTAACGATGGCATTGTTCCGTCCGGCTTTATCGCATGTATATGAAAATGGTTTTGCAAACATGATGGATGTTGTTGGCCAAAACTACCGGGAGAATGAATTGGTGGCTGCACATGAAGCAAACCCAAACAGAAAAGTTTTAGGCACCGAAAATGGCCACACGGTAAGTGCCTGGTTAGCTTTACGGGATAAACTTTATATGAGCGGCCAATTTCTTTGGGTAGGTATTGATTACCTCGGTGAAGCTGACTGGCCAGCGATTGCAAACGGGCAAGGCGTGATTGATAAAACGGGCGGTGCCAGAAATCTTACCTGGCAAAGAAAAAGCTGGTGGACAAAAGACCCGATGGTTTATGTAATGCGTAAGCAAGGCAATTCGGGTGCCGGTGATTGGGTGAGCGACTGGAGTCCTACGGATATTGATACCTATGATGAAGCGCAGATACAGGTGTTCAGCAATTGCGATGAAGTGGAATTATTTTTAAATGGCAAATCAGTTGGTGCTAAAGGCCGTACAGATGATGATGCTTCGCCAAGAACCTGGTCAGTCACATTTCATAAGGGTATATTAAAAGCAGTTGCTAAAAATAAAGGACAGGTTGTTGCCGAACAGGAATTAAAAACTGCGGGGCCTCCGGCTAAAATAATTTTAACGGCAGATAAATCTTCTATAGAAAATTCATGGGATGATGTGGTATTTATCAGGGCGGTTGTTACAGATGAAGATGGCAATCCCTGTTTGAATGCAGACAATAAAATAACATTTAGTGCAGATGGTTCGGGTGCAATAGCTGCTGTTGATAATGCCGACCTGCAGAGCAGTGAACCATACCAGGCAAAGGAACGTTGGGCCTATAAAGGCACTTGTATTGCAATTGTAAAATCGAATGCAAACACAGGTACTATAAAAGTTACAGCCAATGCAGAAAACCTAAAGACAGGTTCAGTTACTTTACAAATAGCCTCCAAATAAAGATAGAATTATGAAACGGTTTAAATTTTTCATATTGATTTTTGTGTTGGCTGCCATGGCTTTCACATTCAGCAAACACAAACCGGTTTTTTATATCATTGGTGATTCAACAGTTCGCAATGGTGATGGCACGGGCAAGAACGGCCAGGTGGGATGGGGCACTGTGATTGATGTGTATTTCGATACCTCAAAGATCAGTATTCAAAACCTGGCCATTGGTGGCAGAAGCAGTCGTACTTTTCTTACTGACGGAAGATGGGATAAGATATTGACTACTTTGCAAAAAGGAGATTATGTCATCATGCAGTTTGGGCATAACGATGGCGGCGCATTGGACGATACAGCCAGGGCAAGAGGAACCATTAAAGGGATAGGAGACGACAGTATTGAAATTTACAATCCCATCCGTAAGATGAAAGAGATAGTGCATACTTATGGATGGTATATGCGTAAGTATATAAATGAAGCAAAAGCAAAAGGAGCCATACCGATTGTTTGCTCTCCCATTCCGCACAATGATTGGGAAAATAATAAAGTAAAAAGATGGAGCGATGACAGTTATGCCGGCTGGGCAAAGCAGGTGGCTGAATCAGAGGGAGTTTATTTTATTGACCTGAATAACATGGTATCGGATAAATATGAAGAACTGGGACATGATAAAGTAAAGAATTTTTTTCCTGCAGATCATACACATACCAACAGGGATGGGGCGGTATTGAATGCACAAACAGTTGTCAGCGGAATTAAAGAATTAAAAAAATGCAAACTCAAAAAATATTTACTTCAATAGAAATTTATAAGTAATCTTTTATAATTCTCTTATCCAGATATTTCTGAAGCTTACCGGGTTGCGGTGATCCTGCAGCAGTAATGGTTCTTTAGCTGCGTGCTTCTCATATCTGGCAACGCCAATGAACTGCATTGAGCCCCACAGTTCCACATTGTTTTGCACCAGTACGCCGTTTTGAAAAACTGTCATCCTTGCTGCAGATTTAAGGGTGCTGTCATCATTAAATCGGGGTGCAATAAAAATCACATCATAACTCTGCCATTCGCCCGGCGGGCGGCTTACATTAACCAAAGGCATGTGCTGTTTGTAAACGCTTCCTGCCTGCCCATTGGAATAAGTGGGATTATCGTAAGAATCAAGTATCTGCAATTCGTAACGGCCCATAAATAAAACGCCACTGTTGCCACGTCCCTGTCCATTGCCTTTTACAACTGCCGGTGTTTTCCATTCAATATGTAATTGGCAATCGCCAAAACTTTGTTTTGTTTGAATACCCTGTACCGTATTTTTTTGTTTTTCCTCAGCAGAATATTCGGCATCTTCCGCAAAACCAACAACTACTATGGCGCTGTCTTCCACTTTCCAGTTAAAGGGTTTGTGATTTTTTTTTGATTGCCATGCCGAAACATCTTTACCATTAAATAAAATAATAGCATCCGAAGAAGGCATCGCATCAGTTTTACCGGGGGTAACTACTTTGGGTACCGGCGACCATATTTCCGTAAGTGCCGGATCTCCCTTTTGCTGGGCAATACTATCAATAAACGTTATTAATAAAAGTAGTAAGCATAAATTCCATTTCATACCATACTATAGTTTTCGGAGTTTTACATTCTTATAATATATTTCGGCAAATTCAGATTGCATCAATATTCTTCCTTCTTTTACACTGGATTCTTCCCCTACATTTACTACAATACCATTTACGATCTGCACACACCTGCCATTATACGAAATAATTTCTACAGTGTTCCATTCGCCGGTAGGCTTTTCACCATCAGCGTACTTTTCCATTCTTGTATGATTGGCCGGTTTGTTCTCTATCCCTTTTACTTTTATGGTGCTGAACCCAAGTAACCAGAAATCGCCTACATCTCCTTCCTGCATCTGGCATTCGATAGATTGGGGCCAGATGGAATCCGGTTCAGCCATCGGAATATTATAACATACTCCTCCGTCTCTCTTTGCTTTTGTACGGGACCCCCATCTTCTTTCGCCGAATTTAAAATCAATTTTGAAATGAAAATTACTGTATCCTTTATCAGTCATTGCATAGCCGAGGTCTTTTCCTACTACATGCAACATATTGTTTTCAACGATGAAATTAGTATCAGGATCTGCATTTTTGCCGATCCCTTTGAGGAATGTATGAAATCCTTCTAAATTTTTTCCATTGAATAAAAGGGTAAAAAGATCTTTGGTATAAGGACTGATATTTTTTACCACAAAAACATAATCATTGAAATCGCCGTTTTTTGCTTCCTCATAGCAAAGCAGGTAACTATTGCTGATCAGTTTCCCGGTTGAATCTTTTAATGGATAAATTCTTGTTGCCCTAACCGCATTGGCAGGATAGAGTAACATATTCCACACATCTTCTGAATACGCAGTATGCGTTGGTCCTGTTGCATAAAACCCAAAAGTATGATTACCGGGGTCAAATGAATTGCTGCCTGATGCAATAGCCGGCAACAAACATTGATGTTCAGGAAACGACCCCTTTTTTGCCAAAACACCCACCTGGTGTATTTCAGGTTTTTCTGCTGTATCAATATAATAGCCGAACGGAAGTTCAAAATCCGGAGAATATCTTGCTACCGGAATGATTTCAACTTTTCCTTTGCCTGCTTTATGAAAAAGCTGGTAAGGAATTTCATCACCCTGTAATTCGGGACGGCTGTGGTTGGCGAGGGTTGTCCAGCCAATATTTATTTTATATCCCAATGCAACTGCAACGGTTGCCAGTGTGGGTTCGTTCTCGCCTTCCCATCCTTTGGTACTAAGACCGGTGAGGTTCATGATCGATCTACCTGTAGCATTTTTTACCTGCAACCTTGCCCTTGATATTCCAATAAGATCTGTCGGTGGTGTAAATGCAAGGATGAGTTTATTTTTTTTGCAGGAAAGTATTTTAAAATTGGCTGTATCTCCATCAAGCAGTTTTACTGTTGCAGGCGTTCCCGTTAGCATGACAGAATCAGGTTTACTGACGGTACCTTTTATGGCAGAAAAAATAAACCCCTTTTTTGATGCATAGGTATGTTGTGCAGTTGCGGAAAACATTCCGCAAAAGAAAATGCAAGTAAACAGGATGATTTTTTTCATGCTATATTTTATTTAGATTGTTTTTTTTTAAATATAAAAATCAGGACAAACACAACCAGCAGGATGGCAGGCATTACCGCAACTTTCAAAAAAGTATGCGAACCTGCAAATATATCTGCTGCAGAAGTTGTCATCCCTTTTGCAATAGCTTCCTGTTTATAATTATCTAACCATCTTCCCATCATGGGTAATATCAACGAAACAGAAAACATACCGGCGCCACCCATTAGCGAAAGTCCCAATGCGCCTGTTTTTGGTAAATACTCCGATACAAAGCCAAGCATTGTTGGCCAAAAGAAACAAATGCCAGCAGCGAAAATGAATGCAGCACCAAACGCAGCATAACCTGTAAACATGCTTAATAACACCAGGCCAATGCCAGCAAACAAAGCAGAAAATATCAACATACCATTAGGATTAAGGCGATGAACAACCGGCCCGGAAAAATATCTTCCCAATGCCATAACGCCAAAAATAAAAACCAGCACGAGTATGCCGGATACACCGGAGCCTTCCAGCAATCCAAGTATCCAGGTGGTGGTTCCCAGTTCTGTTGCAGCAGTTAAAAACATGCAGGCAAGCATTATTAAAAATAGCGGTTGCAAACAGGCTTTAAACATTTCACTCGTACTTATGCCTTGTGTAACACGTTCTGTTTTGGGGAATTTTAATTTTAAAAAGATGATGCCATATATAATAGCGGCAATAAACAGTGGAATCATCAGCAGCCGCCAGTCGAGATGAAACTGGCTCAGTATAAAATAAGCCAACAAACCACCGATTACATTTCCACCCGGAAACCAAACATGAAACCTGTTGAGCATGGTGGTTTTATTATTGGGGTATAATGAAACCACTAAAGGATTGCAGGCGGCTTCCACCATGCCATTACCAATGCCGATACACAACGTACCAACAAAAAGCATAGTACTGTCTTTTGCAATAATATAAATAGCAGCGCCAGCTATATGGCCTGCAAAAGAAAACCCAAGTAAACGTTTCATGCCAATTACATCGCACAAAGAGCCTCCAATGATCATGGCTATGGTAAAGCCCCAAAAAGCCGGGGCAAATATCCATCCTGTTTCTTCCTTGGTTAAATTAAACTGGCTTCCCCATACGCCTTCTAATGAGGCACGAAATGCAAAAGTGAGTGAAGTAAAAATGAGGGCTATGCAGCTTGCTGTAAATAATGCAGATGGCCGCAGATCATCAGTTGAATTCATACAAACAAGCTTTGGTATAGTTATAAAAAATTCTGTGTGGAAATTATAATAGCAATATAAACTTAGTTTAATCATCGAAACCCTGCATCCTGATGTGTCCTGCTTTTGTAAAAATCGTCAATGTATTTAGTTGTAGAACCCTTTAACTTTATACAGTTATGAAAATACGATTGTTAGTTTTCATTTACTTTCTGCTATTGCATGTCGCAAATTATGCACAAACAAAGATTGACCGCAAGTCATTGGTAGAAAGACATACTATCATCAATACCAGCTTTGATTCTTTATCATCGTTGTCTGTTGGCAATGGCGGGTTTGCTTTTACGGTTGATATAACCGGGCTGCAGTCCTTTCCTGAAGCCTATGCAAATGGTGTTGCCCTGGGAACGCAAAGCACCTGGGGCTGGCATAGTTTTATTGATACGGCTGATTATAAATACAGCGAAACATTAAAAGATTACGAACAGTCCGGCAGAAAGGTTTCTTATTCGGTGCAGATAAAACAACCCGAAAGAAAAAAGGATGCCGTGAACTGGTTCAGGCAAAATCCGCATCGGTTACAATTGGGTAACCTGGGATTTGTTATCCTGAAAAAAGATGGAAGTGAAGCTACGATCAATGATATAAAAAACATTCATCAGTCACTTAATATGTATACCGGTGAGGTCATTTCAAAATTTACGGTTGAAGATATCCCGGTTAAAGTGATTACAGTTTGTCATCAGCAACTTAATGCTGTTTCAGTAAAAATTATTTCACCGCTGTTGCAACAACAAAGAATAAAAGTAAAACTTGTATTTTCATATCCAACCGATTCTTTTAAAGATGTTGCTGTAGATTATGATCATGCAGACAGGCATCAATCTTCATTTATGCAATCATCCAAAACGTCTGTAATTTTTTATCATCAGTTAGATACTACAAAATACA
The DNA here is from genome assembly GCA_048498035.1 of Bacteroidota bacterium. Taxonomy (GTDB): domain Bacteria; phylum Bacteroidota; class Bacteroidia; order Chitinophagales; family Chitinophagaceae; genus CADEDV01. The sequence continues at coordinate 27,355 of JBEHYT010000002.1, forward strand.
ACGTGGCATTTGAGTCAGGTGAATTTATTGATATCGTAAAAAGGCATCCTCATGAATTTTTAATTACAACAGATATCAACCAAAATAATACATTTGAATTTACCTGTAACTTTAGCCCAACCAATATTTCAGTCAATCTTCCTTCCTTTGCCCAAACAAAATTGAACAGCGAAACTTCCTGGAAAAAATTCTGGCAATCGGGCGGCGCAATAGATTTTTCGGGAAGTACCGATCCAAGAGCCGGTGAACTCGAAAGAAGAATTGTTCTTTCTCAATACCTCACAAAAATTCAATGCAGCAATCAATACCCTCCGCAGGAAACAGGTTTAACTTTTAATAGTTGGTATGGTAAACCACACCTTGAAATGCATTGGTGGCATGCTTATCATTATGCTTTATGGGGAAGGATAGATTTGCTTGAGAAAAGTCTGTCCTGGTATAAAACTGTTTTCAATAAAGCCAAAGCGATTGCACAACGGCAGGGCTATGATGGCGTGCGCTGGCAAAAAATGACAGACAATGAAGGCAGGGAAACCCCTTCATCTATCGGCGCTTTATTGATATGGCAAGAGCCGCATGTTATTACATTTGCCGAATTATGTTACCGCAATTATCAGAATAAGGAAACACTGGAAAAATATAAAGATCTTGTTTTTGCCACTGCAGATTTCATGGCATCATTTGCTTATTTCGATTCGACTAAGGGTAAATATATTTTAGGGAAAGGCGTTATTCCTGCACAGGAAAGATTTAAAGCTGAAGAAACATTTAATCCTACATACGAATTAGTTTATTGGCATTGGGCATTAAGTATTGCTCAACAATGGAGAGAGCGTTTGCATCTGCCACGCAATAAAAAATGGGATGATGTATTGAATAAACTTTCTCCTTTACCGGTACAGGGGGATAAATATTTGTTTACTGAAAGTGCAACTGATTCTTATACCAATCCGGAATTCAGGACAGATCATCCTGCTGTATTGGGCGCATTGGGAATGTTGCCACTCACAACGATGGTTGATACAACGATCATGCACAACACATTTAACTGGATATGGAATAACTGGAGTTGGGATAAAACCTGGGGCTGGGATTTCCCTTTGACAGCCATGACGGCAACTAGGCTGGGTTTGCCGGATAAAGCTATAGATGCCTTGCTGATGCCCATCAAAACAAATACCTATTTGAATAATGGCCATAATTACCAGGATGACCGCTTAACCATTTATTTACCGGGCAACGGTGGATTGCTTACTGCTATTGCGATGATGTGTGCCGGCTACGACGGATGTACAACAATCAACCCTGGTATTCCAAAGAATGGCAAATGGAAAGTGAGATGGGAGGGGCTGAAGAAAATGCCCTGATTTGCAGGATACTACAGGATAATTATTCATAAGTTTTGTATTAACATGCATTAATTTTCAACGATTGCTTTTATGGATAAAATGAAATTTATAGGGATTAGTTTTTTTATTTCCCTTCTTGCGGCCTGCTCAACTGCTCAACAGGTAACAGCTAAAAAAGATGTGCTGAAAACGATGGAACTTGCCAATCAGTATTTCATGGATAAATGGCCTGATGTTACCAAAGAAATTTTTGTGCCTTCAAAAAATAAAGCATGGCCCAGTCATATCTGGACAAGAGCAGTTTATTATGAAGGATTAATGGCATTATACAGCGTGGATAAAAAAGAAGCCTATTATAATTATGCCGTTGACTGGGCAACAAAACATAACTGGAATGTGAGGGATGGAGCTAAAACAAGAAATGGAGATAACCAGGCCTGTGGGCAAACTTATATTGACCTCTACCTTCTTGACAAAAAAGAAGAACGGATCGCCGGTATAAAAGCATGCATAGATTCTATGATGAAAACAAATAAGATTGATGACTGGACATGGATCGATGCGTTACAAATGGCAATGCCGGTGTTTGCCAAACTTGGCGTTGTTTATAACGATACCAATTATTTTCATCGTATGTATGAAATGTATGCATACACAAAATACAAACAAGGTGACAATGGTTTGTTCAATGCAGCGGATGGTTTGTGGTGGCGTGATAAGGATTTTGATCCGCCATATAAAGAGCCCAATGGTGAAGATTGTTACTGGAGCCGTGGCAATGGCTGGGTGGTGGCGGCATTGGTAAGGGTAATGAGTACTATACCAAAAACTGAATCGCATTACAGTGAATACCAGGCAGATTATAAAAGCATGATGAATGCTTTGGCACCTTTGCAAAGGATTGATGGATACTGGAACGTAAGCCTGCATGATTCTACTGATTTTGGCGGAAAGGAATTAACCGGTACATCGCTTTTTGTTTATGGAATGGCCTGGGGAATTAACAACGGATACCTTGATAAGAAGAGATATTTGCCCATAGTTATCAAAGCATGGAATGCCATGACGAAAGAAAGTGTTCATCCGAATGGATTTTTAGGATACGTACAAGGCACCGGCAAAGAGCCCAAAGAATCACAACCCGTAAACTATGACCGGGAACCGGATTTTGAAGATTTTGGACTTGGCTGTTTTTTATTGGCGGGAAGCGAAGTGTATAAACTGAAAAAATAATTATTGAAATGAAGAATAGAATAGTAATCTTATTTTTCCTGCTCATTTCAAATTCTATAATGGCACAAACAGTTACCGAAATGCAGTTATATCCCGGAGCAATTCCCGGAGCAAAACAATCGTCAGTTAAAGAGCGGAAAATGGTGCTGGAGAATGGAGGGGTGCGTATTGCCTCAGTTATTGCTCCAACACTAACGAAGTTTTCTCCTGCAAAACCAAATGGTGTGTCGGTTATTATTTGTCCGGGCGGAGGTTATGTAAGATTGTCAATTGATCATGAAGGAGAGGATGTAGCAAAGGCGTTAAATGAATTTGGTATAACAGGATTTGTTTTAAAATACCGGTTGCCGAATGATTCTATAATGGTTGATAAGTCGGTTGGCCCTTTGCAGGATGCACAACAAGCCATACGAATGGTACGGGAACAGGCTGCAACATGGGGTTTGAATCCTTCAAAGATTGGTATAATGGGCTTTTCCGCAGGCGGACATTTGGCTGCAACTGCTGCAACGCATTTTAATTTTAAAGCTGATGCAGCTTTGAAAGATACCACTTCTGTACGTCCTGATTTTGTTATTCTCCTATACCCTGTAATTAGTTTTAATGACAGCATCGCACACAAAGGTTCAAAAATCAGCCTTGTCGGAAAAAATCCTACTGAAGAACAGAGCACATTTTTTTCAAATGAATTGCAGGTAACAAAAAATTCACCGCCAGCCTTTATAGTTCAGGCTGGTGATGATAAAACGGTACCGGTGGAAAACAGTATCCGCTATTACCAGGCCTGTATAAAAAATAAAGTGCCGGTAGAAATGCATTTGTATCCGGGAGGCGGACATGGTTTTGGAATGAACAACAGTACAACCAATGATAAGTGGTTTGACCGGTTAATGAACTGGATGAGCATCATTCAACAGGATAAGAAATGAAGGTAGGGTTATTTATACCATGTTATATCGATCAGTTTTACCCCTCTGTTGCCATTGCCACACTTGAGCTTTTGGAAAAAAACGGATGTGAAGTTGTTTATCCTTTGAACCAGACTTGCTGCGGCCAACCCATGGCCAACAGCGGCTTTGCGGCTTTGTCAAAAGGATGCGATGCAAATTTTGTTCAAAACTTTTCCAACGTAGATTATATAGTGGCACCATCGGGCAGTTGCGTATTGCATATAAAAGAACATTTGCAGGATGAAGATGAAGCAAAAGCAAACTTCATCAAAACACATATTTATGAGTTGACCGAATTTTTGGTTGATGTTTTGAAAATAGAAAAACTTGAAGCTGATTTCCCTCATAAAGTTGGGTTACATATTTCCTGTCACGGGCAAAGAGGTTTGCATTTATCATCTATGACTGAATTGATGGAACCTTTTTTTTCAAAGCCTGAGAAATTGCTGAGCATGGTAAAAGGTTTGGAATTAACAAAACCTAAACGCCCGGATGAATGCTGTGGCTTTGGCGGAACTTTTTGTGTGTTTGAAGAAGCCGTATCAGTAAAAATGGGCAAGGACAGAATTAAAGAACATGCAGAAAATGAAGTAACCTATATAACTGCGGCAGATACCAGTTGCCTCATGCACCTGGAAGGAATTTTAAAAAGACAGGGCAGCCATGTAAAGACAATCCATATTGCAGAAATTTTAAACAGCAGTCTCGCATGAAACCAATTCCACATGCCGAAGCCGCTGAACAATTCATAAAGGATGAACCACGAACCGATTGGCATGATGAAACACTTTGGTTCGTAAGAGAAAAAAGAGATAGGGCCGCACACGGCGTCGCTGAGTGGGAACTATTGCGGGAATGGGCTTCGCAGATAAAAGATCACACATTATCAAACCTGGATAATTATCTTATTGAATTTGAAAAAAATGCGCAGGCCAATGGCATTGCTGTTCACTGGGCTGCTGATGGAGAAGAGCACAACAAGATCATTTTTGACATTATCCGTAAGAATAATATTCAAAAAATTGTAAAGAGCAAGTCCATGCTCACAGAAGAATGCGGACTCAACGAATTTCTTCACGGAAAAGGAATTGAAACAATTGATACAGACCTGGGCGAAAGAATTGTACAATTCCGTGATGAACCTCCCAGTCATATTGTTTTGCCGGCAATACATTTAAAGAAAGAAGATGTCAGCGAAACTTTTTATCAGCATCTCGGTACTGAAAAAGGAAATAATGACCCGCAATATTTAACTGAAGCTGCAAGGCAACATTTACGCAGTAAATTCATTCAATCGCAACTGGCCATTACAGGTGTAAACTTTGCCGTTGCAGAAACTGGCGGTTTTGTGGTTTGCACCAATGAAGGCAATGCAGATATGGGAGCACATGCTGCATCCATTCATATTGCGTGTATGGGTTTTGAAAAAATAATTCCCAGGGCAGAACATTTAGCAGTTTACTTACGGTTGCTTGCACGAAGTGCCACCGGTCAGCCAATCACCACTTACTCAAGCCATTTTCAAAAACCGGGAGCAGGACTGCAGATGCATATTGTTATTGTTGATAACGGAAGAAGCAAACAATTAGGCAGGGCAGATTTCAGAAGTTCTTTAAAGTGTATCCGTTGTGCGGCCTGCTTTAATACCTGCCCGGTTTATAGAAGAAGCGGCGGGCACAGTTATCACACGGCAGTGGCAGGACCAATAGGCTCAATACTTACACCCAACATAGATATGAAGGCCAATGCAGATCTGCCCTTTGCTTCTACCTTATGTGGCTCCTGCAGCAATGTTTGCCCGGTTAAAATTGATATACATCAGCAGTTGTGGAAATGGCGCCAGGTAATTGCAGAAGAGGGTTATGTTTCTTCAAGTAAGAAGATAGGTATGAAAGGAATGGCTTTTGTTTTATCGAGGCCGGCATTGTACAGGTTTAGCGGAAAAATGGCAAGAGTTTTTATGAAAACATTTCCTTTCTTATTTAAAAGTAAAAAATTAAATCCCTGGTACAGACAAAGAAAAATGCCACAACCTCCAAAACAAAGTTTTAACGAATGGTACAAGCGTAACAAAATAAAATGAGTTCAAGAGAGAAAATATTATCAGCCATAACTGCCAACAAACCGGCATTAACAACTTTACCTATTATTAATTTAGAACAGGTAACAAATTATGATGACCTGGTTGCTAAGTTTATTACTACACTTGAAGGTATTGGAGGAAAAGTAGTTGATTTGAAAGGCATGGAGGAGCTGTTGTCACAGATCAACAATGAAAGAAACAACGGACAGGTTATTATAAGTAACCTAAATGATGATGCTATGGTAAACAGCAACCAATCTGCAATTGAGTTAGAGTCTTTGGATAAAGCATATTTAAGAGCAGATATTGGAGTGGCAGAAAACGGGGCAGTTTGGCTAAGAGAATCCAGGATAGTAAACAGGTTAGTGCCGTTTATCTGCCAGCACCTCGTAATTGTTTTAGAGAAAGAAAAACTGGTTGCTACCATGCATCATGGTTATCAGCAGGTAAATGTTTTTGAGGAAGGCTTTGGCGTATTCATTGCAGGTCCTTCAAAAACGGCCGATATTGAACAATCGTTGGTTATTGGTGCACATGGGGCAAGGAGCATGACAGTTTGTTTACTGGATTAATTTTTGAATCAGTAATATTTATTAAGATAAGTATTTCGTATTTAGTGTAGTAATTAAATTATTATGCAATGAAAAAAACAACCGCTTTGCAAATGTGTTTTTTGTTTTTCTTTTTTGCTGTCCAGGCAAACGCCCAACAGTCTTCAAAAAAACAGATAAAAAAATGGTTTGCTAAAAAAGAATGGCTTGGTGGTGCAAATCTCAAACCGAATAAATCAATTAATAAAAGTGAGCTGGCACGCCAGTACCAGCTAAATAAAAATTTTTGGGATGAAGCCTTTGCATTCCTTAAAGGGCATAATCTTGATTCATTGCCCAAAGGGAAATATAATATAGATGGAGATAATGTGGTGGCATCTGTTACCCGGGATTCTACAAAGAATTATGATAAAACCAATTGGGAATCGCACCGCAAGTACATAGATATACAATGTATTATTTCGGGAGAAGAAAAAATGGGTATCTGGCCGGTTGCAGCAGCAACGGTGACCCAGGAATATGACGAAAAAAGGGATATCGCCCACTACACAGCAAAAGGAAAATTTTATATTGGTGTGCCCGGTGATTTTTTTATTTTCTTTCCTTCGGATGCACACAGGCCCAACATTACACCGGACGGAAATAAGGTTGAAAAGAAAATAGTAATTAAGGTACGGGCAGCAAACTAAGTTGAACAAGAACCCGCTAACGATCATAAAATATGGCTGATCTGCTAACTAACAACTATCAGGTCATTCGCAAAGCTGATAAAAATGAAAATTCTTAGTTGTACAATGCCTCATCAGTTTAATTATGCAGATACAGGCCTCCCTGTTCACGCTGCTGGTGAAACATTGCTCAGGATAAAACGTATTGGTATCTGTGGTACAGATTTGCATGCTTTTGAGGGAACACAACCTTATTTTAGTTACCCGAGAATACTAGGACATGAACTGGCTGCAGAAATTGTTGAAACAGATAATATCAATTTTGAAAAGGATGAGGTAGTCACTTTTATACCCTATTTTAATTGTGGTGTTTGTATTGCTTGTAGAAATAATAAACCAAATTGTTGTATAGCTATTAAAGTTTGCGGAGTACATATTAATGGTGGTATGGCGGAATACCTGTCTGTTCCGTCTTATTCACTTGTAAAAAGCCAGGGGTTAAGTTTAGATGAACTGGCCTTGACAGAACCATTTGCCATTGGTGCACACGCCGTGGCAAGGGCAACTATTGGAGCAAATGAATTTGTTTTAGTCATTGGTGCTGGCCCCATTGGTTTGGGAATTATGGAATTTGCACGCATTGCCGGAGCAAATATAATTGCGATGGATGTGAATGATGCAAGATTATCATTTTGCAAAGAGGAATTAAAAATAAAATATACAATTAATGCAATTCAGGAAAATGTAATGAAAAAAGTGATGCAAATCACCAACGGTGATATGCCAACAGTTGTCATAGATGCCACCGGCAATCTGAAGGCAATAAACAATGCCTTTCAGTATATGTCACATGGAGGAAGATATGTACTGGTTGGTTTGCAGAAGGAGAATATCAGTTTCAGTCATCCGGGGTTTCATAAACGTGAAGGCGCATTGATGAGCAGCCGGAATGCTACGAGGAACGATTTTGAATATGTGATTGAGTGTATAAAAAATAGGAAAGTCAATCCGTTGAATTTTATTACCCACAGAGTTTCTTTTAATAATCTGGCAACAGAATTTCCATCGTATATTAAACCCGGTACAGGTGTTATTAAGGCGATGGTTGAATTATAATATAAGATAACTGCAAACTATATGAGTAAATCGAATAAATACCTTGTGCCATTTATTTTAGTAACAAGTTTATTTTTCTTGTGGGCATTCCTGCATAATATCAACCCGATACTGATACCGCATTTTAAAAAGGCCTGCCAGCTAACAGATACACAATCTGCATTTATTGACACTGCTGTTTACCTGGCTTATTTTACGATAGCACTGCCTGCGGGCTGGTTCATGCATAAGTATGGCTATAAAAAGGGTATCATCTTTGGTTTGTTACTCTATGGTATTGGCACTTTATTATTTTTACCGGCGGCATCTTCATTAAACTATACTTTTTTTCTCATTGCCTTGTTTATCATTGCAAGCGGCGCTACATTTTTAGAAACCGTGGCTAATCCATATATCACAAAACTGGGTGATGAGAAAACATCGGCACAGCGGTTGAATTTTGCCCAATCTTTTAATGGTGTTGGCGCTTTTATTGCTCCAATCATCGGCGGACAAATTATTTTATCTGGTGTTGAACATACACCTGCAGAATTGCAACAGATGAAAATAGCAGGTACTTTAAATGCGTACCTGCAATCGGAAGCTGCCACTGTTAAGATTCCATATCTTGTAATTGCGGCCGTTGTACTATTACTCGTTGCTTTATTTTTTGTTACCAAATTGCCGGAAGGGGAAAGAAATGATAATGAGGATAATGTGGCAAAAGGTTTTTCATTTAACGTATTTCGTCACAGACATTTGAAATGGGCTGTAGTTACACAGTTCTTCTATGTAGGTGCTCAGGTTTGTGTTGGGAGCTTCTTTATCAGATTTTCAAGATATGTGATGGATATGCCGGAGAAAGAAGCGGCGTTTAAATGGGGCTCTATTGCCATGGTCGGCTTTATGGTCGGCAGATTTACCGGTACTTTTTTTATGAAATATATAAAACCGGAGAAATTATTGGGGTTATACGCAGTGATAAATATTATACTATTAGCTGTAGCAACTTTTACTCATGGGGGTATGGCTGTATATGCTTTGATAGGAGTGCCGTTTTTTATGTCAATCATGTTTCCTACTATTTTTGCATTAGGTATAAAGGGTTTGGGTGAAGAAACAAAGATCGCTTCTTCCTTTATCGTAATGTCAATAGTCGGGGGAGCTTTATTCCCCTTATTGATCGGAAGGATATCGGATGCAACAAGGGGAAATATTCAATTAGGTTATATTGTTCCGTTAATTTGTTTTGTTGCAGTCGCTGTATATGCATGGAAAGGCCACCAGGTAAAGGAAAACAACTCTGTCTAAATAATTAATATGAAGCGATATTGTCTTGCTCTCGATTTAAAAGATGATGAAGTCTTGATAAAAGAATACGAAGATTGGCGTCAGCATGTGTGGCCGGAGATTTTGCAAAGCATTAAAGGTGCTGGTATCGCACAAATGGAAATATACCGGTTTGGCAACAGGATGTTTATGACTATGGAAACCGAAAATGATTTTAGCTTTGAAAGTAAAGCTGTAGCAGATGTTGCCAATGAAAAGGTACAGGAATGGGAGAAATTGATGTGGAAATACCAACAAGCAATTCCCGGTAGTAGACCAGGGGAAAAGTGGGTGTTAATGGATAAAATATTTCAATTGGATTAATATTATATTGTAAGAAATGTTTTCACTTAAAAATAAATCAGCCATTGTAACAGGTGGGGGTAGCGGCATTGGAAAAGCCATTGTAGAAATTTTTGCAAAGCAAGGTGCTACTGTTCATATTATGGAATTGGACGAAAGCAATGCAGCACAAGTGGCAAAAGATATTGAGACAAATGGCGGCAAAGCAACAGCACATAGTTGTGATGTTAGCAATCAGCAAAAAGTAAAAGAAGTTTTTAATGGCATCGGAGATATAAATATTCTGGTCAACTGTGCTGGCATTGCGAATGTGGGCAAAGCAGACACCACAAGCGAAGAAGATTTTATAAACGTTTTTAATGTAAATGTAAAAGGAACTTATAATTGTTTGCATGAAGTATTGCCTGTTTTTAAAAGTCTGGGTAGAGGTGTTATTTTAAATATCGCTTCTATTGCTGCCTGGGTAGGTATTACAGACAGATTTGCTTATAGCATGAGTAAAGGCGCTGTATTTGCCATGACGTTGAGTGTTGCAAGGGATTACCTGGCCGATAATATCCGGTGTAATTCTATTTCTCCGGCAAGGGTGCATACAGCGTTTGTAGATGGATTCATCGAAAAAAATTACCCGGGTAAAGAGGAAGAAATGTTTGAGAAATTATCGAAAAGCCAACCCATTGGAAGAATGGGAACGGTAGAAGAGGTCGCAGCATTAGCTTTATACCTCTGTAGTGATGAGGCTGGATTTGTTACTGGCAATGATTATCCGATTGATGGCGGGTTTATAAGATTGAACAACTAAAACAAAAATCATTTTATGAAACTTATTCGCTTTGGAGAAACTGGTAAAGAAAAACCCGGTATTTGCATCAACGATATTAATTATGATGTGTCAGGATTTGTACATGATTATAATGCCCTCTTTTTTTCGGAAGTAGGATTACAACATTTGGCATCGATGATTGAGCAACATAAAGCGATCCTGCCAAAAGTACCCGTGGGTGCAAGAATAGGCTGCCCGGTGGCCAATCCTTCAAAAATTGTTTGTATCGGATTGAATTATGCTGATCATGCTAAAGAAACCGGATTAGCAACGCCTCCGGAGCCAATTATTTTTTTAAAATCAACAACCGCCATTTGTGGCCCTTATGATAATATCGTCATACCTAAAGATTCTTTAAAGACAGATTGGGAGGTAGAGCTGGCCGTGGTAATTGGGAAAAAAGCTGCCTATGTTGACGAATCCAATGCAATGGATTATGTAGCTGGTTATGCGTTGCATAATGATGTAAGTGAAAGAGCTTTTCAATTAGAAATGGGCGGCACATGGGATAAAGGTAAAGGTTGCGATACATTTGCTCCATTAGGACCATACCTGGTTACTAAGGATGAAATTGCAGACGTAAATAATCTGCGTCTCTGGTTAAAAGTTAATGGCAAAACAATGCAGGACGGAACTACTGCAAACCTTATTTTTGATATCCCTTTTTTGGTTTCTTATATCAGCAGGTTTATGACTTTATTACCTGGGGATGTCATCTCTACCGGCACGCCAGCAGGAGTTGGGATGGGTTTTAAACCACCTTTATATTTAAAAGAAGGGGATATTATTGAATTAGGTATTGACGGGTTGGCAACAGCAAAACAAAATTGCATTGTTTATGAAAGCAATTGATGCACACCAGCATTTCTGGAAGTATGACCCGGTTCGTGATAACTGGATAACAAATGATATGGCAATTATGAGAAAAGATTTTTTACCAGATGATTTGGCGCTGGTTTTGAAAAAAAATAATGTTAATGGTTCAGTCGTTGTCCAGTCAGACCAATCTGAAGAAGAAAATATTTTTCAATTAAAGAATGCAGACCAAAATGATTTTATAAAAGGGATTGTGGGCTGGGTGGATTTTCAGGCGGATAACATAGAGGAGAGGTTGGCATATTACAGTTCTTTTGAAATGATGAAAGGCTTTCGTCATGTATTGCAAGGGGAGCCACAAAGGGATTTAATGCTTACATCACAATTTGTGAATGGTGTGAGCAAATTGCAACGGTTTGGGTTTACGTATGATATTTTGATATTTACAGATCAGTTACAGTACATTCCTCAATTTGTAAAATTATTTCCCGATCAAAAATTTGTACTCGATCATATTGCAAAGCCAAATATTAGGGAAAAGGGAATTGATGAGTGGGAAAAAGATATACGACCACTTGCCCAATTTGAAAATTTGTATTGTAAAATATCAGGGATGGTTACCGAGGCTGATTGGCATAATTGGCAGTTGGACGATTTTACGATTTATCTTGATGTTGTTGTAAATACTTTCGGTATGAAGAGAATTATATATGGCTCCGATTGGCCTGTATGTTTGCTCGCCGGCAGTTATGAAAAAATTGTTGATATTGTAAAGAAATATTTTTCATCATTCAGTAAAAATGAGCAGAATTTATTTTTCGGATGTAATGCAACCTTGTTTTATAATCTTATGTAAACTATAAAAATGAATTTAGGATTAGCTGATAAAGTGATTATCGTTACCGGTGGAGCCAGAGGGATTGGTGAAGGGATTGCAAAATTACTGACAAGTGAAGGCGCTGTTGCGGTAATTGTTGGCAGGAATGAAAAAGATAATATAAAAACTGTACAGGCTATTGAAAGCAATAACGGTAAGGCATTCCAGGTGGTCGCAGAACTATGTCTTCCTGCTGAATGTGAAAATGCAGTAAAAAAGGTTGTAGAAAAATTTGGAAGGATTGAAGGCCTTGTAAATAATGCCGGAGTGAATGATGGTGTGGGGTTGGAGAACGGAACCTATGTTAAGTTTATGGATTCGCTGCATAAAAATCTTGTGCATTATTATTTGATCGCCCATTATTGCTTGCCTTATTTAAAGAAAAGCAAAGGAGGCATTGTCAATATTACTTCCAAGACCGCTGAAACAGGACAGGGTAATACCTCTGCTTATGCCGCCGCAAACGGCGGCCGCAATGCGTTGACAAGAGAGTGGGCGGTTGAGTTGTTGAAATATGGAATCCGGGTGAATGCAGTAGTCGTTGCGGAATGCTTTACACCTTTGTATCAGACATGGATCAAAACGTTTGACGATCCGGAAAAAAAATTAAATGAGATCAATGCAAAGATACCTTTGGAAAACAGGATGACGACAGTGGAAGAAATTGCAAACACTGTTGCTTTTTTGTTATCTGAAAGATCAAGTCATACAACCGGTCAGTTAATTCATGTAGATGGCGGCTATGTTCATCTTGATAGGGCACTTCTTTAAATCTTCATTTAGTTTCTTCAAAGTGAGGTAGTATTGCAGCATGATAAACAATAAGAAAGCATTTTTATTTGATCTGAATGATACTATGATTATAAAATAATTATGCAGCGTATCAATATATGCAAGGTGTTTTTTCCAGGCATCATCCGTTATTTGGATTATTCTACCACAGAGGTTTATATGAATGGTTGTTTGCATTTTTCTATCAATATTATACTAAGATATAGGCCTGCAAATTCTGAGAATAGAACAGATTAGTAAATGGATGAGTATAGTGAGGGAATGGTACGTAAAAAAATTATATTTATAAAGCAGTTTTAAAAGTTTCAGGATTTTAGTAAGCCTTCTTTAGTATTTTCAGATCCTGTACCATTTACTGGTTGAATATGTTTTATAAGTATTAACAGTTCTTTCTTTGAGCAATCAATCCGAAAAAGAAATTTGATAATAGTAAATGGATGACAAGCTTAAATTGTATAAAATTAAAAATTGAAAAATCAGATACACGATCTACCAAAATTTGATGATGTATTCCGGGAAGCAAAAAGATATTGTACGATATAGAAGCATGTAATGATTTTATACAAATTTGTCAGACAAATAAAGTTCTATTTAGTATAGTTGTTTTACCTTTGTCTTGCTCTTTAATTTGTTAGTTGAGTAGTTCGGTGAGTATGAATTTTTCTGAATTATAGACTATTGATGGATAATCGGATATGACAGGTGTTCGAATCCTGTCCTCCCGACAAAACAAAGCCTTCGGCAACAGCCGGGGGCTTTGTTGTTTTGTAGCGTTGAAAGCTTGCTTTCAAAAGCGGAGAAACAAGTAAAGCCTTCACTCGCGAAGCGGGGGAAGGCTTTGTTTTGGCTACCCCCACTTAGGATCACCGCAGGTAATCCTGTGTTCCTGCTTTCCCAAACGGAAAACATCCTGTTTAGCCCGGTAGAATATCCCGCCGTTGGCGGGAGGGGCGCAGGTTCCTCTCGCAAAAGCACACTCTTCGGCAACAGCCAGGGGCTTTGTTGTTTTGTAGCGTTGAAAGCTTGCCAGCCTGGGGGGCGAAAAAAGCCGAAGTGAAACGAGGCTTGCTTTGTTTTGGCTACCCCCACTTAGGATCACCGCAGGTAATCCTGTGTTCCTGCTTTCCCAAACGGAAAACATCCTGTTTAGCCCGGTAGAATATCCCGCCGTTGGCGGGAGGGGCGCAGGTTCCTCTCGCAAAAGCACACTCTTCGGCAGTAGCCGGGGGCTTTGTTGTTTTGTAGCGTTGAAAGCTTGCCAGCCTGGGGGGCGAAAAAAACCGAAGTGCAACGGAGGCTTGATTTGTTTTGGCCACCCCCACTTAGGATCACCGCAGGTAATCCTGTGTTCCTGCTTTCCCAAACGGAAAACATCCTGTTTAGCCCGGTAGGATATCCCGCCGTTGGCGGGAGGGTCGCGGGTTCTACTTTTCAATTGTCTTGTCTCCATGCTAATTATATTTTGCTGCCAGCAACAGGCTGCGGCGTTTTTGATTGTAAATGTTTTTATGTTTTACGTGTATATTTTGTACAGCGAAGTCATTAGGGAATACTATTGTGGACAGACTAATGATTTGGCGGATCGTATTCGCCGCCACAACTCTGGAGAAACACAAAGTATAAAGCATGGCCTGCCGTGGAACCTGATAGGTTTTTTATCCTTTGCTACGAGGGCAGAGGCGATGAAAATGGAACGGTCTATAAAAAAGCGAGGGATTGCGAGATGGCTGAGTCAATACCAGGTGACATTAACAATGCACCGGTAGCATATCCCGCCGTTGGCGGGAGGGTCGCAGGTTCGTCTCGCAAAAGCACACTCTTCGGCGACAGCCGGGGGCTTTGTTGTTTTGTTGCGGTGAAAGCTTGCCAGCCCGGAGGGGCGACAAAAAAGCCGAAGTGAAACGAGGCTTGATTTGTTTTGGCCACCCCCACTTAGGATCACCGCAGGTAATCCTGTGTTCCTGCTTTCCCAAACGGAAAACATCCTGTTTAGCCCGGTAGAATATCCCGCCGTTGGCGGGAGGGGCGCAGGTTCCTCTCGCAAAAGCACACTCTTCGGCAGTAGCCGGGGGCTTTGTTGTCCTTCACTTCCAAGATCATTGTAAAAGATGCTTGTCCCAATGTCTGCTAACAATCATGTAATAATTGGCAGGCCTGACGGTGTCTTAATGTCTAAAAAGAGATGTGATAAGTATGCTGTGCCTGCGAGTAAAACAATTTCTTTATCGCCATCAGGCATTTCACTCCGACTACATTTATACATTCCATATCCAATGGCCGATGCAGCAGTAAGACTGTGGCAAAATTTACGGTGATTAGGGCAAGTGGCTGGCTCCAATAAATCAGGAAGCACGCCACAAAAGGCGCCTATACCTCCGCTTGTCAACGTTTTCAACGCGAACTCTGACCAGTCAAATTTATATTCTGGATTATTTGCTTTCCGGTTTTGTTGCTGAAGCACGTTAAGTACGGCTGTTAAAACTATTCCAACTCCGGCTCCCGTGGCGGCATGTTTTTTAAAATTCGGCATAGCGTAATTTTTTTGTTTAATCAATGATCTCGTTTAGCAAAGCACCAAACAATACAAATAAAGAGACTGCGGCAACTCGATTGCCGAAACTCGTGGCCTGCTCGCTATGTGGTGTACCTGTCTGCACAAAATTTTTATAATGCTCACAATTATTGGTGAAATAGCTATAATTGTTTTCTCCAATTTTTGACATTGCTCGTTGCACAGCCTGGTTACGTTGTAAGTCTGTGCCGACAAATCTTTCAATTCTTTCCGGCTCCAGGGTTTGTAGAAAAGTATTTAATTCGGCATCTGAAATATAATTGGTGCCTTTAGTATAGTTTGCTGCAAATACAGGGCGTCTTGCTGCGGTCCATCCAAGGAATATTGCAAAATGGTCGACCATGCCGTAAAACTTCTTCCTCAGCACCACTACATCGGCAGGACGCAGGTTGTTTTGATTTACTATTTGATCTACTGTATTCATCTGAAACGTTTTGATAAAATTACTTTAGTCATGAATTAGTGATAGATAATCGCGCTACACTTCAAGTTGGAATCCCAGTTGAAATCCCAGTTTTAACGTGTAAATGGACTCAGCCATTTGTTTATTCTTAGTTGATTGTCACTCCATTGTGTCTTATTTTGTTTCAGGGCATCCACTCGGTTTCCTCCCGGCTGGTTTTTTAAAAAATCTTTTTTGAACTCCGGTACATGAAACTCTAATACCTGGTATATACCTACCACAGTTGGACTTATCAGCTTTAGTTTTTTTAGTGAATAGACAAACTGTAACAACAGATTTGCCTGCGAAGGATCAAATGCAAGATTCAGTGGTTCAGTAGGATTTTCAAATAACTTGGCCAATCCTCTTTTGCTTTTCAGCAGTTTCTGCTCGGTAAAAATACTCAAAAACTCTGCCTTGTCCGTTGGCTTGCCTTTCCAGCAATAGCGAGGGATTTCGCTAGATACAAGCCGCTCAGAATTCTGGAGTGCTTGAAAATAAGATATACCCTGCTCAATTTTTAATAGCCTTACTAGTTGCGAATAGTCGTAGTTATGGAATTCGCAGCAGTCCCTCAAAGCAACGTCGATTTGCATAACTATTGCCTTTTTATCAGATCGGATATAGATAAAAAACTCTTTCAGCAGGGCGAAGCAGACATCACTCATGGTATTTTCCAATTCAACCAATAACAAAGCTGTATTATTTGATCGAATTCGCTCATTGATCGACCATAACAAATTACATGCAATATGACCTACCGGCAAGCATTTACAAGACTGTAGTAGTAAGGATTCATTTAAGATAACTTTGTTCAACTGAGAAACACTTTTTCTTACTGGTTCCAGGAAGCCATATTCCCGAAGCCAGGAAATCATTTCATTTTCTGTTTTGTCCTCATATAATGAGGATAAAATCATCGGCAACTTAATCATGGTGGTAAGTTGATAAAACTATAAGAGGTTTGGTTAATCAATCTTCCTCTAAAAACATTCTTTTCCTTTCATGGGCGGCGTAACGGTTTTGCGCTGCAATATGTGATTTGATATGTGATTTATGATTCGCATAGAGATAGGATTTTTCGGGTATCTTCTCCAAAATATCCAGAACTTTCTGGTACATTTTTGCGCGCATTTCGCCAAAAGAGGTCTTGCCATTCCCCATCATGTGTCCACGTGTCCAGCTAATTTTTGAAAAGATGTCAAAGGATTGCTGAACTGCAAGAAAAGCTAACAGAATTGGCTCCAGATGATCGGTAAAATTGTGACGAATACAATCAATAGCGGCATCCACCTTATCAGCATCACGGTTATTTTCGAGAATATATTGCTTTAAGAAGTCAATTGCTTTGTCCTTTTTCTCATCAGAGATCCCACGGAAAAGAACATTACAAATATCTTCCCGTATTGAATAGTGATCGCTTTTGCTTAAGTGGTCCATCGCCTCTTTAATAATGGCGCTGGCTTCCGGATGTTTCCATGCGATGCTAATCCCTTCGTGTTCCCGTAAACTAAAGTAATGGCCTTTTGACCACTCGGCGATGTAGTCTAGCAGGAATGATTTATCTTTTAGCAGAATTGCATAGAATATTTTGTAATTGTGATCGAAACCATCGTGTTTTAGTTGCTGCTGGAAATATGACTTTTTCAAGAGTTCCAAACAGTCATCGAACCTATCAAGATAACTCTCGAATAATTCATACAACTTAAACCATCGATTGGATTGGCTATTCAAATGCAACGCAACTTCCAAAAACCGCTTTCCGAATCCATCAAGAATATCATGGAATTTTATTAGTTGATCATATCGAATATAGTGGATGTTTTTGCTGGTTTGTAACGCACCCAATAAAGCTTCTGCGTCTTCTTTAGTAATGTCTTGCTCTGGCAGATTGATAAACCAGGTCACCAGCCAAAGATCCTGTGCATTAAATTCCATATCAATAATGTCAAGATAGAAGGAACGATATTCAGTAATATTTTTTGACAGTTCTCCGTATAAACGGTGTGGAATAAAATCTGTTTCATTTCCCCATCTTGCGATCTGCCGATAATAAGCCAGGTTTTCTTTGTTTATGTTATAAGCTTCATGAAGAACTATATCCAGCGATAGCTGCAGGGGGTAATTTTCTCCTAGAAAGATCAATCCCTTGTTAATCTCACAAAACATCTTGTAAAATGTTTCAAATTGATTGGACGTTTCCAGTCGAAAGGCTTTTCTAATTTCTTTGTCCTTTTTCTGGTTAAACTGTTCCATTGTAAGACGGGTGTTGTCGGATGACCTCCCCAGCGAATAGTCAAATGATAACACCAAATATGCCTTGTAGGCCTCATTGAGAAATTTCGATTGTAATTCTGTATAATCTCCTGCTATTTTCTGTCTTTTCGACCAGGTAACGTACTCTTGAATCACATAACAGTCTATAAAGGACAAATGGGAAAGGTGTGCATGTATAACCTTCTCAAATAAAGGTCGATCAAATACAAATATCGCTTTAACCTTATTGGGGGTGCTATGGATATATTGCAATATGAACCTGATTGATTTTTGCGAACTGACCGTAAACCATAAGTCCAACAATGCCCAAATCTTTTCTCTTAGCTGTTTTACCTGTTCTGTAAGTGGTAACTGATAACGGTAAAAGGAAATCACATTTCTTTTTCGTCCACCGGCTGTAACGTTAAAAGACGTTTTCATCAAAGTTGGAACAACATCGAAGAAAAGATGTTGTCTTATTTCCAGCGTGCAATCGCTTGATTCCTCCCGCAGGACGTCAGCGAAATTATGCTGGCGGTAAAATCCATTCTGCTCATCTTGGCGGGAGTAGATTAATGCCTCTTTCAGCATTTTAACCAATCGTCCATATTGCTCAGGCACCTTCGTAACATACTGTGCTGCTAAAATGAATGCGTCTTTTGTCAGGTCGAGCGAATGATTAAAGAATGGTAAAAGTAATTGCAGGTATGGAGCTTTCTCGGCATAGTCCCTGTTTGTTTGTTGCTCATCATAAATGAATACGGGATTTGCAACTGTTGCCATACCTGTAATTTTGCTGGCAACGAAAAGCAGGGTCTCTTCTTGTTTATAGAGCCAGAAAAGGTCAAGAAATTTTAAAGCAAGCGATTCTTGCTCTTTAATTTGTTGCCAATACTTGGCTAGATATGGATCGATCTTCGCATAAACATTTTCATATCCGAAGGTATTATTAGTTGGGATTACCGTGTCACTGAGTCTGAAACTATGGGTTGGGAAATATCGTTGTAGCGCCGTTTCAAAACTCAGCACTTCCTTTTTAAAGAAGGTGTAGTAAAAGAAATAAGTGCCTAATACCTGGTCACTTATTTTGTAGGTTTGCATATCCGGCGACGACTCTACTAACTCCAGGTTTTCTAACGTAACCAGCGACTGCTCAAAGTCAATTCGGTTCAAATTAAAGTTTTGCAAAATCCCGTTATATAGATCGGTATGGTCTTTTGAAATAGAATGAAAGAAGGCAATCACACCTAATGTTTTAAGTAGCGTGTTGTTTTCAAAGACTTCTCTTGCGATAGCCTTTTCATAATAGGCATCGTAGATTTCAGAAGCGTCTTGCAGCGATTGCAGTTTGTTTGTTTTCTTAGCAACCTCTGCTGCCATTATTGCCAGTCTTGCATTACCATCCGCTATTTCCAGGATACGCTTAATGTAGTCCTGGTTATGAATTTCAAAATCGGGCGATTTCAGTACCTCGGTTAGTTGCTCATCCGTGAATTTTTCCAACTTGATGGTGCTATGTTTATACTCCTCAACAAATCTTTCCAAGTGACCATTTGCATAATCACGGACAGTTGCAATAATGTGAAGCATTCCACTGCGACGCTCTTTCAATAAGCCAAGCAGTGGTTTTAGGTTATTTACCTGTCGATTGGCATCGTCGATCAGTATAATGTAATTTTTTTCTGTTTGGATATATGTCCTGAGGTCATCGAAAATGGGTGCATGCTTGTTGTCAATACAAAATATTTCAGTAGCCGGTGCTACCGCTTTTACTTTATCGAAATATCCCAGAACTAATTTTGTTTTTCCCACACCAGCAGGACCGGTTAATATTGTAACACCAGTCCCCGATGCCACTTCTTCTAATTTACTAAGCTCATTTTCTCTGCCAACAAAATGATTGCTTAACGGCGTACTGTAACCGCTGCTTTCATATCCTGCAATAAATGCAGTCGTATCGAGTACCTGACCGGAATTAATATTGACATTCAGGAACTCTCTTCCAAGGTTACATACGCTACCAAGCAGGCCGATAGCTAACGTTCCCTTCGAAAGTACTTCGAAGGCTAAATGTTTTTTTGCTGCGTAATCGCGAAGATCATTATAGTCTGTAATATCCAAGTTGCTATTGAGGCAATAGGTTATCTTCTTTATTTTATCAATACCTATTACTTGTGCCACCTCGGCACACTTATCAATGTCTTCCCGAATTTTTTTCAATAGTGGCGCTTTCGGGTCGGGTGACATCGTTGTATATTCCAACAGAACATAATCGCCACTCTTCGTTAAATAGTAGCTATCCGGTGTTCCTTTCCCTGTCTTCTGCTTGCCCTCAACACTGCCAACGCGATGTATGTTATCACAATCAGGTTCTGTGTAAAAAATAAAACTATCGCATAAATCCTGGAACACGGCATCGTTGATTGCCTTCAATCCATTTTCGATTTCTTGTAGCTTACTCATAGTGTAAAATTAAATAATGGGCGAAAAAATGGTTACGTTAATTATTCAATAATAGTATATTGAATATCAGCGGCTAAGTATTTTAGTTTACAAAATACTAAAAATATTAGAACAACGGTTTCTTGTGTACCTGATTGTAAGACTTAATTCAGCTTTCATTATGAAACGTTTTCGAGCAAGGAGATAGTGGAGAAAGCCGTCGAGAATGGCGTGGTGGCGGTGGCGCTGACGAATATCAACGGTACAGCGGATGTGTGGGATTTTGTGAAACTTTGCCGCGATGACAAAATAAACCCAATCGTTGGTACGGAAATCCGTAATTGAGGTAAGCTGAGTTATACTCTGATTGTTGCTAACTATAGAGGCTATGCGTGGATCAACCGTTTCCTGTCCGGTCACCTGATTTCAGAAAAGGATTTTCTGGAACCGTCCGAAGACCTACACTTCTTCGAAAACTGATGGGACAGGTTAGGTATTTTTACCTATGGTATGATGCTCCACAAACCATATCTCCAACTCCTTTTTGACTAACATAACCTGACATTCGGCTAAATCTGTTTTGAGATGTTGGCGAAACTTTGTACCAACAAATCAAAACAGTAAAAATGAAGATTGTATTAACAGGTTCACTTGGCAACATCGGTAAACCACTTGTAACAGCATTGGCTGAAAAAGGACATTCAATAACGGTGATCAGTAGCAATGCCGAAAGAAAATCAGCTATTGAAGCATTGGGTGCAAAAGCCGCCATCGGCAGTATGTTTGACGCCGATTTTCTTACATCAACATTCAAAGGGGCAGATATCGTTTATTTAATGGAAACAATGGAGGCTGCCGGCGATCTGTTCGACAAATCGGTTGATTTTATTGAAACCATCAACAGGATCGGAGATAATTACAAAACGGCTGTGGAACAATCAGGGGTAAAAAAGATCGTGCATCTGAGCAGTGTTGGTGCGCATACCAACAAAGGCACAGGCATCCTGATTTTCCATTATAATGTGGAGAGCCGCCTGAGAAAGCTCCCGGAAGATGTGGCTATAAAATTTATTCGCCCGGTTGGTTTTTACATCAATTTGTACGCGTCTATACAATCGATAAAACATAAAGGCGCAATCATTTCCAATTATGGAGGCGATAAAAGGGAACCCTGGGTGCATCCTTTGGATATTGCCAACGTTATTGCTGAAGAAATTGAAAAGCCATTTTTGGGTAGAACAGTACGGTATGCGGCAAGTGATGAAGCCTCCCCCAACGAAGTTGCAAGGGCGCTAGGCAAAGCCATTGGCAAACCCGATTTGGAATGGAAAGTTATTTCAGATGAAGAATTGTTGAAAAGTTGGTTGGCTATTGGCTTCAATGAGCAGGTAGCGAAAGGGTTTATCGAATTTCAACAGAATATGGGAACAGGTGTATTGTATGAAGATTACTATCAACATCAACCAACACCCGGCAACATAAAATTGGCTGATTTTGCGAAGGAATTTGCCATCGTTTATAGTTCAGAAAATAAGTGACTTCTTAATATGCAAACGGCAAAAAAAACGGTATCAATCGTTGAAAAGTTATTTGTCAAATCTGGTGAAATAAAAGCCGTTCGTGCCTGGAGCGGCGGAAACCTGCACGAAATTGATATTCACCTGGCTAATGTAGATTTTGAAAAATGGGACAAAGCCCAATCTATAAAATGCAGGATTTCAGCTTTACATTATACGGACTATACGCTCGCAATGTGGGATAGCCGGGAAAAAATCTGCACCTTGTACATTGATACAAGTCATAACGGGCAGGGAAGTACCTGGGCAAAAAATCAGTGTGCAGGAGACCCGTTTTATTATGTCAAAATTGAACCTGAGAAACATTACCCAATAACAGGCAAACGCCTTGTCTTTATTGGTGACCAAACAAGCGTTGGCCATTTTTGTTCCCTTCAACAGTTGGCATCCAAAAACACTAAAATCAGCGGTTTCATCGCGGTTAACAACCAACAAACTGCCGACGATTTTTATCAAAATTGTGTTTGGTTGCCATTGCAAGCTATTTCCGTTCAGAATGACATTTATTACCAAACAAAAGAATGGTTGAAAATCAACTATACGGAAAAGGACAATTTTGTTTTTTATGTAGTTGGTGGTGCCGAATTGGTTATTTGCATCAGGCGGCTGTTAAAAACCTACGGCATAGCTGGAAGTCAAATAAAGTCAAAAGGATTCTGGCACTAAACGAAGAAGAAATTTTCTAATTTTAGTTATGGAGCAACGGAAGACCAAAAGAATCAAAACAATCAGCGAGTTTCACAGGTTGCGTGGCTTGCCAAAGCCCGAACATCCACTTATTAGCGTAGTTGATTACAGCGAAATTCAGCGTCCGGCTGATATTAGTGAAACTAATTGGGTGTTGGATTTCTACCAAATTTCCATAAAACGGGGCATAAACGCTAAAATGAAGTACGGGCAACAGCAATACGACTTTGATGAGGGTATCATGTTTTTTATTTCACCCAACCAGGTTTTCAGCATAGCACCTGAACCCACAAGCGAAAAACGTTCGGGCTGGATGTTGCTCGTTCATCCCGATTTCTTTTGGAACACGCCACTTGCGAAAACAATTAAACAATATGAGTTTTTTGGTTATTCAGTGAATGAGGCCTTGTTTTTATCAGACAAAGAAGAAAAAACGATCAACGACATTATTGGCAACATCAGACAGGAATACCACGCAAACATTGATAAGTTCAGCCGGAATATTATTGTTTCGCACATGGAAACATTGCTCAACTATTCCGAACGTTTTTACAACCGCCAGTTTCTCACAAGAGAAAGAGCAAATCATCAAATCCTTGACCGCCTGGAAAAATTACTTACCGACTATTTTAACAATGAGAATTTGGTATCAAAAGGATTGCCAACCGTTCAGCATATTGCAGCATCATTAAATGTATCACCCAAGTATTTAAGCAGTTTGCTGAAACTATTGACAGGGCAAAGCACGCAGCAGCACATTCACGATAAGCTGATTGAGAAGGCGAAGGAAAAACTGTCGACGACAGATCTTTCAATTAGTGAAATTGCTTATGAAATGGGATTTGAACATTTGCAATCATTCAGCAAACTTTTCAAGGCAAAGACCAATCAATCGCCTTTGGAGTTCCGGCAGTCGTTTAACTGACGTGTGAGACTTTCATAAGGGATATCAATGATACAATGGATATTTCCAGCTTCCTGTCGCTTAATAGACTTTACATTTTTCCACAGATCCGGTATGTTTTACTTTAAACAGCGCGGGTCCATAAATCTCACGTTAAAATCGAAGAACTGCTTCCTGCGGCAATACCTTACTTTTCAAATAGCCTACCGGGGAAAGCAAGTCGGACTTGCGCCATCTTCCCCAGGGCCTGTTTGGAATTAAACATTCAGCAGTTGCTGGAAAGTAAAACCCGGATTACGCATTTCTATTTCGTTCCTGTCTGAATCTGCCTGGGCCGCTGATGCATACGCAAACATTTTTTCTTCATAATCATTAATTGCCGCGTCTATGGTTTCAAAGCCTTTGTTTGTGAGGTTTTCCGCTAAAATTAAAGCATCCATCAGGCCGATGTTTACGCCCTGGCCGGCAAATGGCTGCATCAGGTGGGCTGCATCGCCAATTAAGGTGATCGGCAATGGCCGGTTCTTTTTCCAGGGAATAGTCAACGCGAATTTTCGTATCGGCAAACCAACAAAGAAATTTGTTGATTGTACCAGTTGCCGATATTGATCACTCCAGCCGTCAAGCCTGTTGAGAAGAAACTCGACAACGCTGTCCCTATGCTGGAAGTCGGGTTCTTTCCCATTGTGCCAGTCTTTCGGTTTTTCGAAAATAACTCCGTAGGATAGCGTCCCGTTGTTGAATGGATTTGCCACCAGTAAATTGCCGCCATGCGCAACCATAAGCCTGTTGCCGTTGCACAAATGAAAAAAGTCGGGACAGTTCGTCTCCGGGTCAGGGATATCACCCTGGATAATGAAACTGCCCGTTTCTTCAACCTCCCCATCCGCAATGAATTGTCTCGATTTTGACATGCCGCCATTTGCAATAATGACCACATCAGCTACTGCACTTGTTTTATTTTCAAAAGCCAGTTGCCATCTTCCATCCAGTACCTCCAGCGCCGTAAGCTTTCGGTCCCAAAACACGGTGCCGCCATCCAGGCTATCCAATAACATTGTTCTTAGTACATTCCTGTTAATTTCCGGGTTGTCAAACTGGTTTTCGGGCGTAGGGTTTCTTGTAGATAAAATACTGCCTCTTTCGTTGGCGAACGAGATGCCCATTGGCAACGACAAATTATAATAGGTCTGCAGCAGCCCTGCCTTCTTCATCGCTTCCTGTCCGGATCCTTTATGCAGGTCAAGCGTACCGCCCCAAATTCTTGCCTGCGGATCTTTGTCCCTTTCGTAAACACTGACATCGGCGCCAGGTTGCTGTAGCAGTTTTGCCATGGTTAATCCAACGGGACCAGCTCCAACAACGGCAATTTTTTTATCGCGTAGTAAACTCATAGTTCAGATATTATAATGCTTACATTTTCGGCAAAATTAAATACAGTCACCGGCAGGCACCCCGTATTTTTCTCAATTTTTCCAACGCATCCAAAATTTTAAAATTTGACACTGCGACGAAGTCGGTTTGAAAGGATCGCTTTCAGCAACATCAGCAAATTGCATGTGGCTGCCTTACGATAAATGGGATCAATTCCTGCATTGTATCCCTGTTTTTTACCGGCTTGCTGCGCTCATTTTATTTTTGGTTGTGTAAACTGTCTTCTGCCGAAATGTGAGATAAATATTTTATATGAAATTACTGGATGATATTAAAGGTTAACTCTTAAAACATAACGGATTAGTAATTCATTTTATCCAGGCGCTCCAGGAACTACTGATACGATGATGCGATTAACTATTTTTCATTATCAACGGTGCAGTTGTTTTCCTATTGAAACCTTTGGTAACTTTACTATTGCATTCTACGATTTTTTGTTGTTTCTTTCACAAGGCCCTTTGAAAGCAGTATTGTTTCCTCTTACCAACTAAACGCTTTGGGACCATGACGAGGCCTTCATCACTTTCTTTTGAAAAGAGACTTCCCCTGCTTATATGTTTGTTGCTACTCTGTATTGTAACTTCATACGGAATTATTTCCTATATCGGCATCCGGAAGGCATCCATCCAGGCCGGGAAAGAGCGGCAGCGATCCCTTAGAGATCAATTGAGCAATATGTTTGGACAGTCGGCCCAGGCACTTGTTGGGGCAACTCGCACAGCTGCTGACCAGGACGCGTTCAGGCAATTTTTGCACGGCAGTACGGCAGACAGCTTAGCGCAAAGGTTGCTTACCGGTCTTCGAAAAGATAGTACATGGGTAGAGGCGGCCTTACTCGATGCTGGGAAAAACACAGTTTTGAGTTCAGCGTTACCCGGGATCAATATGCCTGTGGAGCGAATTACGGATACGGCGGTTATTGGAGAACTTTTCCAGTACCATAACTCTGTGTACTATTCAGTTTCTGCCCCTGTGAGAGAGAACAGTAAAGTTATCGGGTACCTCGTTCGTTGGCGTTTGCAAAAAACATCCCCTGCCAGTATTGAACAGTTCACGCGGCTCCTTGGAAATAATGCCACCTTTTACGTCGGTAACCGGACGGGGGGCTTCTGGACGGATCTGATTAAGAAAATTCCGGCACCTGCTCCTAATCTCCAGGCGGATGGAAAGTTTGTAGAATATACCAACCAACAATCGGGAACTGTTCTGGCTTCAGTTGCACCGATTCCGCATACTCCCTGGTTGGTCCTGGTTGAAATTCCAAAGCAAAGTATCATGCAGGGCGCCAACCGTTTTTTGGCCTGGATTCTCCTAACCGGGCTTTTATTAACAGGTATTGGAATTTTGATTGTATGGATTATGAGCCGCAATATTACCCTGCCGCTTAAAACATTAACTGCGGCTACAACGGCAGTTGCATCGGGTGATTATTCAGTAACTGTGCCTGCGGAACGAGGTGATGAAGTTGGTGAGCTTGGCCGTTCTTTTAATGAAATGATCGCGCGGGTGGCGGAGGCAAAACAGGACCTGGAAAATAAGGTGGGGGAACGCACCGCTGAACTTGAACATGCAAATAAAGAGCTCGAAGCTTTTTCGTATTCGGTGTCGCACGATCTGCGGGCGCCATTAAGGGCAATCAACGGTTTTGCGACCGTGCTGAAGGAAGAATATTCTTCTCAACTGGATGAAGAAGCCAATCGTCTCACAGACAGGATTTGTGCGAATGCCAAAATGATGGGACAGCTGATTGATGACCTGATCTCATTTTCCCAATTGGCCAGAAAGGAAGTTCACCACCAGGTAATTGATATGATGGGCCTGGCAGACATTTGCCTGGCTGAACTGCTGCAACAGGAACCTGCCGGAAAATTTAAAGTTAATGTCCATAGCTTAGCGCCCTGTTATGGTGATAAAGATCTGGTGAAACAAGTTTGGCTGAATATTATTGGTAATGCATTGAAATATTCTGCCAAGAGCACGGCACCGGTTATTGAAATCGGGTGTGAAGAAGGCAGTTCCATGAACACATATTATGTGAAGGACAACGGCGTGGGATTTGATATGCAGCATGCAGATAAGCTATTTGGCGTATTTCAACGACTGCATAGCCGGAAGGAATTTGAAGGAACAGGAGTAGGGCTTGCGCTAGCTAAACGGATAATTGATCAGCATAAAGGCTTAATCCGGGGAGAGTCTGTACCTGGCGAAGGAGCTACCTTTTATTTTACCCTGCCTGCGGTGCAGGTTGATGATATAAAACCCACCACATGAACAATTACGATCAAATAGAAATTCTCCTCGTTGAAGATAATGAGGATGATGCGGAAATGACTATCCGGGCATTAAAGAAAGTTAACCTGGCCAATCAATTGGTTCACCTGGAAGATGGCCAGGCAGCGCTGGATTTCCTGTTCGGAAAAATGAGCAGGAAGCCCAAGATGATCCTGTTGGATATTAAAATGCCAAAGGTTGACGGGATTGAAGTGTTGCGAAAGATCAAGGAAAATGAAAATACGCGTGTGATACCTGTGGTGATCATGACCTCTTCGAGGGAAGAAAAGGATATGCTGATAAGCTACGACCTGGGCGTCAACAGCTATATTGTAAAGCCTGTTGAATTTGAAAACTTTGCCAAGGCCGTCAGTGAGCTGGGCCTGTACTGGCTGTTAACTAATCAAACACCACGTTCGACTGATATACCATTATGAGCGAGATTTTAAAAATATTGCACCTGGAAGATTTTTCTGATGATGCCGAACTGGTGTCCAGGGAGCTTAAAAAAGCAGGTATCAGGTTTGATATGCTGCTAACCGAAAATAAGGATGAATTTTCGCAGGCGTTGCACGAATTTTCTCCGGATATTATTCTTTCCGATCATTCCCTGGGTTCTTTTGATTCAAGGGAGGCATTGCGGATTGTAAAAAATGCACAGATTGATGTGCCTTTTATCCTGGTTACGGCCACGGTTTCAGAGGAATATGCCGTTTCAGTGATCAAAGAGGGCGCAAGCGACTATATTCTCAAAGACCGGCTCCAGCGCCTGCCAAGCGCGATTTTAATGGCCCGGAAAAAATATATACTTCAGAAAGAAAAACAGTCGGCCTTTGATGCTTTACAGGATTCAGAACAAAAATATAAACTGCTGTTTCACAGTAATCCTATGTCGATGTGGATGTTATCAGTTCCGGAACTGAAGATTATTGCCGTTAATGACTCAGCTGTCCGTGAATACGGCTATTCCCGACAGGACTTCCTGGATCTCTACGGCAGGGATTTGGGAAATGAGGAAAACAGGCAGGGCATCTGGCCGCTTAGGAAAAAGGATGGCAGCATTATTATGGCTGACATGCTTGTTCATGACATTCGCTATGGAGATTTTCCGGCCAAACTGGTACTTGCACATGATGTAACTGCAAGGCTGGATGCGGAGGAAAAACTCGCTGAGCAACAACGAATGCAACAGAAATTGGTGCAGGAAACAAGTATTCAGGCCCAGGAAAAGGAGAGGGAGGAAATAGGCAGAGAACTTCACGACAATATTAACCAGATACTCGCTTCTGCTAAAATGTACCTGGAGTTTGGAATCACTAAGGAAAAACCGGAGTCAACGCATTTTAAGAGTTGCAGGGAAAATATCATTCTTGCCATAACCGAGATTCGGAAATTGTCGCACTCTCTTATACCTCCCGCGCTGCGGGAAACGGATCTCATAACGGGTATAGAAGGCTTGCTTGAAGAGGTGCAGATGATGACACCGGTAAAAACGAGCGTAAGCACTGAAAACTACAATGAGAATGTAATCCCGGATGGAATTAAGCTTATGCTTTTCCGGGTTGTTCAGGAACAGGTTAATAATATTCTTAAGCACGCCGAAGCGGGACATATTATTGTAACACTAAAAAGCGCCGGCGAACATTTCCGGCTGACGATAGAGGACGATGGCCGGGGTTTTGATCCGAAATTGAAGTCGGATGGTGTTGGTATTCGTAACATAAAACAACGCGCTGAATTCTACGACGGTAATGTGCAAATCATTTCTTCGCCCGGAAACGGTTGCTTACTGGAACTTATTATTCCGGGATTGGGTTAAAAGTAGGTTTGCCTATCCGGGGAGCACCAAAAAGTTGGAGCCGGTTGCAGTTAAATCATTTCGGTCCATAAGACTTTTACTGGCAAAACGAGATCCTTGGATTGGAGGCACTGCTGCATGGAAACTGGTATTTGCTTTGCGGGTAACGGGGCGTTGGAGTATCGGTTACTTCCAGCGGGGTCATGGTTTGTCCATTGTAAGAAGGCATCGTAACTTGCGCAACCGAGCCATTTCCCAGTGCCGTGTTTTTAGCGGCCTGGTTACCATTGAAGCAATAATCCATCATCGCATCCAGCAGCCGGTACACACCGTAATAATCCAGCGCATCAAACGCCTGCCGGGATGAGGGCATCGGGTGATCCGTTACGTAATTGTAACCGGCAATTACAGATGATTTGATATAGATAAAATCTTTTTCACTGGCCGGAATATTGATGTGTGTATAGATGTCGATGGCCAGGCGGTGGTCATTCACATCGTCTTCATCATATACCTGTGAAATCATTTTTGTATTGGCCGGGAAACTTTGTAGTTGTTGTTCAGTGCTGAGGGTACTACCCCAATTATACGCATACCAGGGCGCCATCGTGAACAGGAAACGGCCGTTTTCACCCCAGCCCATTTCAGTAAATGCTTTATAGGCGAGATCTATGGAAGCGCCACCT
Organism: Bacteroidota bacterium; assembly: GCA_048498035.1. Classification (GTDB taxonomy): domain Bacteria; phylum Bacteroidota; class Bacteroidia; order Chitinophagales; family Chitinophagaceae; genus CADEDV01. The sequence goes on from JBEHYT010000002.1 coordinate 57,293, forward strand.
CCAAAGGAGTGGCCCATAAATCCAACTTTTCTTGTGTCTATGATATTCGGATAGTCAGTTGCGGCTTTCACAAATCCTTCCCACAGCGTTTGATAACGGTGATCTATCGAAATATCAACGGTTTTGTAGGGAACGAAAACGATGACATAGCCCTTTTTGGCCACGAAATTATAAAGACCCATATTATAGGATTTATCTTCACCTCCATACGGATGGGAAAAGAAGATCGTGGGGCGCGGACTGGTAATACCCTTCGGGTAAAAAATAGAAACCTGTGTGGTATTATATTGTGGGTTGGTAAAATCAATTTCACCCACTTCATAATTCCCGTCGGCGCCATAGCCGCTGGTGGGTCGTTGGACGGGGCCCTGGATCGGGTCCGAAGGCACGGGTGGAGGGGGTGTGTTTTTTTTGTTGCAACAAATACTTACAAGGCAAAACAGGGACGGGATAAAAGCAGCTTTAAGCGACATAACAATTGAATATGGCCTGTTAGACTGCCGGTGGTCTAAAAGGTTTAACCTGTTTTCTTTATTCCGGCGTTTCGGCTGTTGATCCAAATACGATTGGGAAAGGCGCAAAAATCATCTTTTTGACTGACTTGCCGTCGCAGCTCCTTACTTTACTTTTAGCAGTGCTTTTTAAGAGAACGGTCAAAGACACTGCTATGCATGTACACGCCAACGTATTTTGTATCCTGCTGCTGGTTGGTGCAGGAATTACTTCACAAGCGCAGACTGATGGGGAATTGAACCGGGATTCGGTTGTGGGCTGGCGCTATGTATCCAACCCGCCAAACCCAAAAGCCGTATATAAGCCTGTAAAAAGTACGTATGCCAATGGCGCGTCTTATACGGCCTGGCAGCAGCAGGCCTCTGACCTGATAGCTTCCTGGATACAGCAATCCTATCAGCCGCGGGGATTGGTGATACGCCAGATTGTAAAAAATGACCAGCGGTGGAACCTCAGCGATAATGGCCCCATCCATAGCTATGGCATCAATTTACTGGGATATTCTTCCCACTTTGTGGGTGGGAAAATTGACCTGAAGTGTTGCGAAGTGGGGACAAGAATGATTGCGGGATTCAATGATTTTCCCGGCACTTATGTAATAGGATTTAATCCTGGCGGACTTTATTTCTTTGCGGAACACGCGCAGTTTAGCGCTGGGGAAGATGACGCGAAACTGGCAGCTGAAGGGGTTGATAAACGGATACAACCCAACCTGTACGGCTATCGTACTTACCTGGATCATTATCATGATGGCGGAGCGCCGTTCAACAAGATAGAAATCGTAGTACCAAAGAATGGCGAATGGCCTTTTAAACCGGTATTGGTAAAGGATGCCATCGCCTATATTCAGCAGCAGATGGCTGCATATCCTGGCATTCTTCAAAAAAATCCGTATTCGGCAGATCCCATTCAAAAAGCCATTGAACGCCTGAAACCTTATTACAATGAAATTGCGAAGTTGAACCCGAATAGCAATTATTATAATGCAGTGAATGATGGCAACGGTCACTATATCCTGAACCCGGAAGCTATCATCAATGGAAAGAATGCCGACAAAACATTTCCCGAATACAATGTGCTTGTGTCCACAACACAACAGGTAATTAGCCAGTCGGCTTCCGACAATCCTCTCTGGGTTTATTTTAATTTCAGTCCACCTACCGGCGTGGCGTTAAAAGGAAATCCCGCGCAGTTTGATCCCAAACTGGGAACAGACGTAGCTCACATGGTTTACTCGATGTTGCATAATTTCAATTTTGATTATGCAAGCAGGTGGGTGGCCGATCCGGCAAAGATGAAGAATATGCCCTATGCACCACTACAAGCGCCGGCTACTTCGTCGGGCGCTACCACAGCCGGACCTGTTACAGTATCTTCCACTACCGCTGCGAAAAATAAAGATCCCTACACTATCGTTTACGAAGATTTTGACGGCTACCCCGCCGGAACATTATCAGCCAGGTCGTGGCATACCTATGGACATGACGGACACAGTTTTGAAAACGCTACTCTAAGTACGATCAGCGGACAGCCGGGAAAATGGGTTGGTATCCCGGATGCGTTTACCTTCTATCCTGATTTTAACAAAGTGCTGGGCAACAACTTTACGGTTAACTATGATGTTTATTTTGGTAAGGATGTAAAAAATCAGCGAAGTCCCATCTATTTTCGGTTGGATACCTATGATCCCAATCCCAAAAAGAGCAACCCGATCAACCTGAATGATATCAATAGGGAAGGGTTCCAGTTTGCATTGGCGATGAGTGGCGAACTGGAAGGCAATAAGCGCTATATGAGTGCAAAGCAGGATGAAGTTGTTACCAGCGCCAGGATAGCGGCTTTTAAAGCAACTGATGTGGCTCATGTAACTATTACCGTTAGCGGCGCTTCGGTTGTTGTGTCTGTAAATGGTAAGGAAGTAATGCGTGATAATAATGCGTTGCCTGCCGGCAAAACGTTCAGGCGATATGGCTGGTATTGCGGGGCGCCGGGGGTAAACCTGGGGATGATTTATGTAAGGAATGGTAGTCCGGTGCAGGAATTACCCGGAAAAGAGCCGCAGGTTGCGGGTGTGATAAAGGATAATACGCCTGGCAACGCCACAACCTTCGAAACAAGTGACTACACGTTAGCACCATTGCAAAAACTGGAAACGCTTCCTCCTCTCAATTACCCGGCAGGATTTAAAAGTTCGCTGCCCGTTGCACAGCCTGTGTCAACAGGAAATGGAGCTGTGGCCAGCTTGCCTGCTTTCAAAGCTCCCGCCCGGTCGGCATTGTTGAATACATTGCCAAAGACAACAGATAATAGCGGGTTTAAGAAACTGATCGATGACCTGGCGGCTTTGGTGGCCGTTAAGCTGAACGCCGATAATGTAAAGAAGATTGATGCTTATTTGAAAATGAAAAAGATCAGTTCTTCGGCAGCGCTGGCTGACGAAGCAATTGGCGTATGGTTGCAGGGGAAACCAACAGTAGCATTGTATTTATTTTGTAAAGCATTGCAGGCGGATTACGGCAATCTCAATGCGGCCAATAATTTGGCCTCGCTGCTGAACACGTATGGATATTCGGAGAAGGCGATCCCGATTTTGCAATTCCTGGATAATAAAATAAAAAATAACCCGCAGGTGCTGGCCAATATGGCAACAGCATTCTATAACCTTGGGGATGTCGATAATGCGTTGCTGTTTGCGAATAAATCAATTGACAAAGACAGCGTTTCTGCGATTGCCAACAAGGTGGCGGCATTTGTGCACCTGGATAAAGCGGTAGAATCTTCTAATAAAGCGGAGGCGGAGAAAGCAATTGGTTGTTTGAAACAGGCGTTGAAGTCGGGCTACGATAAGGAATCAGCCGATATCCTCAATAAGATCGAACGTAACCACCAGCAGCAGGGAGATTATTCCAACACAAATTTCAAGGAGTTTCCGATGCTTCGACGGCTGGAGCTTCCAAAAATGCCGGAAGATCTGCACCAGATGATCTCATTTGACAACTACCTGGAATTGGAAAAAAAGGCTATCAACACGGCGAAGGAACAAGTGTTTGCAGCGGAGAAAAAAATACCGCCAGTCGATGTAAAACAGTCAGTAGCATCCATGCGGCAAAACCCGGCTGAGGCGACTATGATGATGAAAGCCGCTTCAATCTATACTACCGGCGTGCCCTGGTATATGAAGATGAAGAAGGACCTGAAAGACATTTTTAAGCAAGACCTGGACGCATTAACAAAAAAACACAATACGCAGGCAAATGCCGTTTTAAAAACATACAACGACCGGCTGGCGAAATTGGAAGGAGGAGAGGGAAATGGTGCCGAGGAAGAGGAGATGGAGCAGTTGAAGATACAGCGATGCGAAGCGTTTAATAAAGAGCAGGCCAGTTATTTGTCGGATGTTGCGAAACTGACCAATGAATTTGCGCAGCGCAGTGAATATGTGAGCCGTATTTATTGCAGGGATGTTGCCAATTGGGGGCCATTGTGGAAGCATGATTACACCATGCGCTCTTTCCTGGAAGCACAACGAACCTACCTTACTGATATGTATAAGATTCTTTCTCTTTATAAAGCGATAGAGCCTTGCATCTATCCGCCCGAAGAACAAAAGCGGGATAACAAACCTTCAAAACCCAAAGAATGGGAAGAGCAGTATTGCGCTAATTTTAAAGGCTCCGCCGGTGCCGGCCCGGTGAAAATGAATTGGACCTGTAATTCATTAAGTATTTCGGGTGGGGAGGGTTTTGTAGGAGAAGCGGCTTTGAACTTCAGCGAGGCCGGCGCTTTTAAGGATGTTACACTCGGTGCGGGAATAGGTGTGGAAATGACTGTGGGTAGTCAGCAGGTCACGGGCATATCTGCCAGCGCGTCTATGATGGAATTTGTAAATATTGGCCCGGCTGCTGGCGGCGGAATACAGGTGAATGACTGGGGTATATCTGCCGGAGTAGGCGCTGGTGGAAATATTGGCCCTGTTAGCGGTGAAGTAAACATCGCCTCCACTACGATGTCGGTAAACGGCGGTGTAACCGCCGGTGGGGTTGTGGCGAATGCACTGGGTATTAATAAGCCATAAATATTATAGCATTGTTTTTCAGTTCAAATGAGCCAATGCTGACTTTTGGAAGGCTGGAACGGCATTTTTCTTTAGTATAGGAAATTTGTGGCAAAATCATATATTTGCAACAGCATTGCATTTTTTAGAACTGGTTCGTTTGCGTACAAATGCAGGCATTGCTGATAGGCGGACCGGTATTCCAATTATTAGTAAAGCAATTGTTATGATACGATTATTTGGACGCTTGCTCCTGGCGCTGTTAATGGTGGGAGCGGTTGCAACTAATGCTATGGCGCAAGACAGCCTGTTGCCTGCAACATCGCTTAAGGAATTCCCGGTATTGTGGCAGCAGACAGCAGCGGAATACCGTGCCCTGTGTTACCAGGCATTCAACAGTGCTAACCAGCAATTGAATGCCATTCCAAAACGAACATTCCGCCGCCAAAAACTGGCGATTATCACCGACCTGGATGAGACGATCCTGGACAACAGTTATTATGATGCCAGGCTTATTGTTGACAAAACGAAAGAAAGCTACCAGCAGTGCAAGGCCTGGACAGCGCAGTCTGCCGCAACAGCTGTACCCGGCGCAGTAGCTTTTTTGCAGCATGCGGCGCAAAAAGGCGTCACGATCTTTTATGTTAGCAACCGGGATACGGCAGATGTAAAAGTAACACTGGCAAACTTGCAACGGCTACAATTGCCTAATGCCGATGAACAGCATTGCCTTTTTATGAGCTCTACCTCTTCAAAGGAAACGCGGCGTTTAGAGGTGATGCAGGATTATAATGTTGTCCTTTTGCTGGGCGACAATCTAAATGATTTTTCTGCTGTGTTTGAAAAAAGACCTGTGGATCAACGCCTGGCTGCAACTGATTCTGTGATGCAGGAATGGGGGAAACGTTTCATCGTTTTACCGAATCCGACTTATGGCGATTGGGAAAATGCTTTATATCGTTATCAATCTAACTGGACGCCGGCGCAAAAGGAGGCTGCACGGTTGCAATGGCTTAATCCGAAACCGAGATAAAACAGCACAGTACACTACAAGATGAAAACAGGAAAGAAATTCGATGTTATTATTATCGGTGGAAGCTATGCCGGGTTATCGGCAGCGATGTCATTAGGTCGTTCGTTGCGGCAGGTTTTGATCATTGATAGCGGTAAGCCCTGTAATGCGCAAACGCCGCACTCGCATAATTTTATTACACAGGATGGTGAAAAGCCTGCGATCATTGCAAAAAAGGCAAGGGAACAGGTATTGAAATACAACACAGTTTCGCTAGTTCATGATGAAGCCGTCGCGGGAATGCGTGATGGCAACGGCTATATTATTAAGACAGCATCAGGAACGGTATTTGAAGCTGATAAATTGATTTTTGCAACCGGCATTTATGACCGGCTACCTGCTATTCCCGGATTTTCGGAATGCTGGGGGATATCTGTTGTTCATTGTCCCTATTGTCATGGTTATGAGCTAAAGGCAAAGCGAACTGGTATCTATGCTAATGGCGACAAAGCATACCATTTTGCCGGGCTCGTAAATAACCTGACCAATGATCTGATATTGTTAACCGGTGGTCCCATTAAAATGACAACGGAGCAGCGCGCAAGGATAAACGATCATCGTATCTCCGTGGTGGAAAATGAAATTGTAGAATTGGTTCATGATGCAGGTTATTTGAAGGAGGTGAAATTTAAAGAAGGTAGTAGCCTGCAACTGGATGGATTGTATGCATCCGTTCCATTTGAACAACATTCTTCGATACCCCAAATGCTGGGTTGTGAACTGACCGACAATGGTTATGTCAAGGTTGATCCTTTTCAGAAAACAATTCTTCCGGGTGTGTATGCCTGCGGCGATAATTGTATGATGATGCGTTCCGTTGCTGCTGCCGTGTATAGCGGCAATCTGGCCGGTGCAATGGTGAATAAAGAGTTGACAGATGATCGGTTTTGATCGACTGTTACCTTTTGCTATTACTGTTGTTCGTGAAAAGGAAAAACCGGGAGGGGAATATGAAGGTCAAAGCGGGAATTTCTCTCCGTTACAATTTTTTCTGAATCTGCCAGCGATGTCCAAATGGATCTTTAAACATTCCCTGCCGGTAGCCATATTCATAGTCGGTGGCAGGTGATATTGCTGTAGCGCCGGCGTCAATCGCTTTTTGCATTACCTCATCTACATTTGGTACAAATAGCCCGATCACCGTTGTAACGCCACCAGCCTGTTGTGGTTCAAGATCGTGGTGCTGCTGCATTGTTTCATGCACATGGAAAATTGCACCATTAATGGAAAGCTCTGCTACGTGAATGCTGCCATCTTCGTTGCGAAAGCAAAAATGCTCCGTGGCGCCGAAACGAGTGTAAAATTCAATTGACATAGTGCCGCGCGGAATATGTAATTCAGGCGCAAAATGCGTGTTGGTTTGACTGGCTGTTGTATTCATGAAATGATTTTATTCATCGTTTAGTGATCGGATACCCTGTTGTTTTAATTTGGCAAGGCCATCTTTCATGGCCTGGATCTGTTCAAGGGGATGACCCTCCCATTGTACTACCTCTCCTACAACGCGAAAGGGCTGGGTAGACCGGTAGGATTTTGTGGGGTTGCCGGGGAATTTCCGGTTCGTAAGATCCGGATCATCTTCTATTTCTCCGGTAGCTTCTACCAGGTAAATGCGTCCGGGTCCTTCTCCTACGGCAAGTTCGGCACCCCAGATGGCGGCATCCAGTGTGGCGGAGAGAAATATATAACGGGCTGTTTTTCTTTCGCCAAAATTGGAGTTATAACCCGGGGAAATGAGATCGCCGGGTTGCAAGGCGGCTTTAGTGCCGTGAAAATACGTGGGTGCAAATGGACTGGGCCGGCTGCCGGATAATTGCGTGGGAATATTGTTTTCGGTCATACTGACAATTTAGCTGGAGGTTTCGCGCTTGCAGCGCAAAAATCAGGCAAATGATGAGATGGAGTAAGATACAGGATGAATGATAGATTAAAGTGACATTAGATTGTTAAGCAATATGCATGCTATTATTTTAGTGAATTAGGTCTGGAGGCAGGCTGATCAGTTAAGAAACTTTATCCCGGCCGGATGATGATGAAATGTAATGGTTTTTACTTAGTATAATTACTAACAGTTTATTATATAGCAGAATGAAATTCTATTTAAGGTATAACCGGAATCCGGCAGAATAACGCAAAAGAAGCGGTGTTTGACCATTAATGCTTGTAAATGCCGCGTTAATGCGCGGGATTCGGGCGAACTTTCTCGGGTTTCTGCGTCTTTATGCGGGAATTTAGCTTATTTTTAAGAAACCTAAACCACCGCGATGCTTAAGAAAGAAAGACAAGCCTATATTCTTCGCCAGGTAAACCTGCATAATAAAGTGCTTTCTTCTTCCCTTTGTGTTGACACGAATGTATCCGAGGATACGATCCGGCGGGATCTGCAGGAGTTGGCAAAGGAGGGGAAGGTGATCAAGGTACATGGCGGGGCGCTCTCGCATTCCTTTAGCCAGGTTAATTTTTCGTCGAATGGCGTTTATTCCCAACAGCAGAAGATTACCGTTGCAAAAAAGGCATTGAAGCTGATCGAGAATGAGATGTTTGTGCTTACCAGTGGGGGCACTACCATTATCGAAATGGCGAGGCTGCTTCCACCGCATTTACGGGCCACTTTTATTTCGGGTTCTATCCCGGCCATCCTGGAGTACATGAATCATCCCAACATTGAAGTGATCCTGGTGGGAGATCGTATTTCCAAGAGTGCAAAAATTACGGTGGGTACCGAAGCTATTGCCCGGATACAGCAAATGAAAGTGGATATCTGTTTTTTGGGCACCAATGCCATTGATCTGCGTCATGGCATTACCGATAATGATTGGGAAGTGGTGCAGTTGAAGAAGGCGATGATTGAATCTTCCCAGAAAGTGGTATGCCTGGCTATTTCTGAAAAAGTGAACAGTTTTCAGCCGATTCAAATAGCGGGGATCAACAGGATTGATGTGCTGATTACAGAGTTGCCGCCGGATGATCCTTTATTAAAGCCGTATGTGGAAGCGGGGGTGACTGTCCTTTAAGGTGAACCATTTTTTATTACTAATAACCGAAAAAACAAATTTCTAATGCGACGACGATGCTTGCCCGAACGATTTGCCAACTATGTGAATATGTATAAATTTTTTATAACCAAAAAGTAACAAAAATGAGAAAAAGGACTCTTTTTAGTTTGATCATGTTTGTTTTTCTTGGCATGATCTCAAACAGTCTGCTGGCGCAAACGGTGCCGATTCGCGGAACCGTGCTTTCCGACGATGGCACGCCCCTGGCAGGTGTTACTGTTACTGTAATAGGTGCCAATGGGGCAGCGGTTACAGACAGTAAAGGTAAATTCACGGTCAACGCCAAAACGGGTGACATGATCGAATTCAGCTATGTAGGCTATGCCTCACAACTGCTGAAAGCGAGCGCCGATATGGAAGTGCGCCTGGTAAAGGGAGAAGCCGTGGAAATGAATGAGGTGGTTGTTACGGCCCTGGGAATAAAAAAGGAACGGAAAGCCCTGGGGTATTCGGTTTCTGAATTGAACGCCCAGGAACTGATGAAGAACAAAAACACCAACATTGTAAATTCACTGGCCGGTAAGGTACCGGGAGTAAATGTGACCCAGTTTAGCGGTGCTGCCGGTGCGGGTGCATCAATCACTATTCGCGGTGGTAACTCAACGTCGGATGGTCGTCAGAACCAACCGTTGTTTGTGATTGATGGTATTATCTATGATAACTCTACCAGTGTAGTTGGTAATACCGGAACGGATGGTATGTCTCGTAGTAATACCACTTATTCCAACCGCGTGATGGACATCAACCCGGAAGATATCGAAAGCCTCTCTGTTCTGAAAGGTGCTGCTGCAGCGGCCCTTTATGGTGCCCGCGCTGCTGATGGTGTGGTAGTTATTACCACCAAGAAAGGTTCTGCCGGAGTGGTGAAAGTGAATTTCAACAGTAAAATAAGCACTTCATGGGCAAACAGGTTGCCGGAAGCGCAGACTGAATTTGGTAATGGTTCTTATGCTCAGAACGGTGTTTTTAATGATAACACCTACGATTCCTGGGGAAAACAGCTGACGGCGAACGACACGGTGTATGATAACATCGGCAATTTCTTTAAGAACGGTGTAACGTACGATAACAACGTGAGCGTGTCAGGTGGTACCAAAAACGGATCATTTTACCTGTCTGGTTCTAATTTCAATCAAAGTGGTATCATCCCTAACACGGCGTATGATAAAACAACGTTCCGGTTTAATGGTCAGCAGAAATATGAAGCTCTCACAGTAGATGTGAACGCCGCCTATTCTGTTGCGAAAACGGATCGTACGCTAACCACTTCCGGTTTGTATGGCGGCGGTGGTAATGGTTCCATGGGCGCGGTTTATTCCTGGCCGCAAACATTTGATATGACCCGTTATATTAACCCGGATGGTTCTCAGTATCGCCCCTTTGCCGGTACGCGAGATTTGAAGGATGATATAGATAATCCGTACTGGATCATTAACCAGGACAAACTGACCTCAGAAACAAGGCGTTTTACCGGTGGTGTTAGTGCCAATTATAAAATTGCAAACTGGTGGGATGTAACCGGCAGGATTGGCTACGACCAGTATAATACAAATGATTATACATTTATTGCGCCTGGTTCGGCGGTTATACCTCTTTATGAGAATGGACGCCTAAGTAAATCCCTTTATGGTTACACTTACATTACTACAACGGTAATGAGTAATTTCCATAAAAAATTCAAGGATTTTGACACGCACCTGATGATTGGATCCACTACGGAAAAGACAGACGGTGTTAGCCAAAATCACTGGGGTTATGCTTTTACAACACCCGGAACTTATTCATTCAATAACATCGCTACCACTAACCAGTTTTTTAAAGATGGTATAAGTCAGAAACGCCTGGTTGGTTTGTATGGTGAGTTTGGCATCTCCTATAAAGATATCGTGTTCCTGACCGCAACAGAACGGAACGACTGGTCTTCTACATTGCCAATTGATAACTGGTCTTATTCTTATCCTTCACTCAGTGGTTCATTTGTATTTACTGAATTGCTTCCCCGCAGTAACGTTCTTTCTTTTGGAAAGGTACGTGCCAGTTGGGCCCGTGTAGGTAAAGATGCCAACCCGTATGCAACACTTACTTATGTAACAAACCCGATCACGATCGGTTCTTATACAGGAATTGGTAACCAGTACACCAGCGGTAACCCGTACCTGATCCCGGAAATTCAACAGTCATGGGAAGTGGGTGGCGAATTCAGGTTCCTGAAAAACCGGATCAGCCTGGATTACACATACTATCATACTGAAACAAAGAACCAGATTGCGCAACCGCGTTTGTCAAATGCGGGCGGTTATATCCTGATCTCGATCAACTCTGGATCTGTAATTAACAAGGGTATGGAAATTGCGCTGAGCGGTAAGGCAATCTCACAAAAGAACTTTACCTGGGATGCAGGTCTGAACTTCTCCTATAACAGGGGGCGTTTGGGTGCCTTCCTTCCGGGGGTAGCTTATTTCTATCCTACAGATGCGCAGTTTGGAACAGTAAAAGCTGCGTCAATCCCCAATGGCGGATACTTCCTGGGCATGACGGGAAGCCCGGCCTTGCATGAACTGGATCAGAAAGGCAATGAGATTATGAATGGACGCCTGCAGGTAGATCCTACCACTGGTTTGTACAAACTGAATACAAATAATCCTGTAGTAGGTAATCGTGAGCCGAAATTCCTGCTGGGTATTAACAACTCATTCCGTTACAAAAACCTGTCATTGTCCTTCCTCCTGGATATCCGCAGAGGTGGTGATGTGTTCAACGGTACGGAATACGCGATGGTTGCAAATGGTCTTAGCAAAAAAACATTGCTGAATGACCGCCAGTCAGTAACCGTTACCGGTGTAAACAGTGTAACCGGGGCAGATTTCAGCCAAACCTATGAAGCGGGTCAGAGTTACGTGATCAACGGAACTACCTATTCCGGAGAGAATATGATCATCCGCTACTGGTCGAATTATGCTGCTAATTCAATGAACTTTATCACTTCAGTAAATTGGTTGAAACTTCGTTCACTGCAAATTTCTTATGATTTTACTGGCTTGTTGAAGAGCAAGAAAATTGTTAAGGAAATTTCTGCAAACCTTACAGGCACCAACCTGTTCACCGTTACTAATTATAAGGGAATGGATCCTGAAGTTAGTGCCGCTGGCGGAACAGGCGGTTCAGGTTCTACCGGCATTGATTATCTTGGTGTGCCGGCAGTAACAACGCTTACGTTTGGTATAAATGTTACGTTTTAATCAATGTAAAAATTAGAACTATGAAAAGTTTAAAATATATAATCGCAGGTTGCCTGTTCATTGTAAGCGCAACCTCCTGTAAAAAGTGGCTGGACGTAAATACGGATCCAAACAGCCCCAATAACCAGAGTGTTGCTGTTGAGAACCGGCTTCCCTGGATTGAACACTTTTACCAGTATTCCGCGGGTGTTACCAATTTCCGGACTGCCTGTACGGCGGGAGTTTATTATAGCAACTCGTCGTCTGCAAATCCGCTTAGTACTACCTGGACGGCAACAACCGGTAATACAACGCCGTATCAAACCTTCTTTGTGGAGGTGGCTTCTAACCTGAATGACCTGTACAATAAGGCTGCCAGCCAAAACGCGTATTATTATATGGGCGCGGCAGATGTGTTTCATGCGTTAGGGTTTATGCAGATGCTGGATGTATACGGTGAGATGCCTTATACAGAGGCGATTTCCGGTATTGCCAGCCCGAAATTTGACGATGGTAAAACCATCTATTACGGCTGTATGGCAAAACTGAATGCTGCCATTGAGTTGTTTAGCAAAACCCAGGACGCAACAGCTCCGCAGTTTGCAACAGGTGATATGTGGAACAAAGGCGATGTAAACAAGTGGATCAAACTCTGCTGGGGGTTGAAGGCGCGTTATATGCTGAAACTATCTAAGCATGCCGACCTGTATAACCCGGATTCTATCCTATACTGCCTGTCTAAAGGTCCGCAATCAAATGCCGATAATACCGTTGGGCCAGGGTTGAATAACAGTACGGTTGTGGACTACCTGATTCAAGATCCCGTTGTTACCAATGGAAACTTTGACTATGCAGGGTATGGAAGCAACCAGCGTATTTCACAGTTCCATTATAACCTGTTGACGAATATGCGTGGATCTGGTGTTACTGATCCCAGGATGCCGAAGATCGTGCCGGCTTCTATGACTGGTGTTACGCTGGATGGAACTGGCAAGGCTGTTTCCTATTCCTGGAATCGTTCGAAAGGGGTAGATACTTATGGCCCTGCTACACGTTTGTTGAAAGGTGGGCCTACTTCGATTGTAACGCCTTCCTATGCTGCTACTGATACGAAGGTGAATTATAAGATCACGAATACAACAGATTTCGCCAATTTCGTGGCTGACCAGGTTGCTGCCGGTCGTCCGTTCACAACAAACCTTGATACTGTAAAAGTTACCTACAAGGCCGGTTCTATTTATATCAATAGTACGAACTACGTTTATGCAGGTGACACTATTTATGTGAACATGCGTGCGAGTTCACTGGCTACTTCAGGTATCCCGGCGCAAGGTGAAACGGATGTGAGCTGGTATCCTTCACTTCAGGCTTTCAATGCCGGGGTTGTAGGTTCTACCGGTTCTTACCAGATTCGCCCGGTATCAGACCAGGAGATATTGACCTATGCAGAAATGTGCTTTATTAAGGCAGAAGTATATATGCGCAGAGGCGATGCGCCCAACGCTTATACTGCATACAAAGCCGGTATCCAGGCACACCTTGATATGATGCAGGCGAAGCTGACCGAATGGCAAGGTTCTAATTATACTGCCACCAATCCTGATATGGGTCCGATGAATGCGGGTGATATGGCCAGCTATATGACAAGTGGTGCAGTAGCACCCAATTCAGGCGCACTTACTATGTCTGACATTATGTTGCAAAAATATATAGTAATGGGATGCAGCCTGGAAAACTGGAACGACATGCGCCGGTTTAACTTTAGCGCTGGTAACATTGGTAGTTTTGGTGTAGTGTATCCCGGATTTGACCGAGGGCCACTATTTGCCGGTGGTGCGCTTTATACAGGCGGATCAAAAACAGATCCCCGTTACTGGCCGCGCCGGTTTAAATTGCCAACCAACCTTGAGTTGAACTATAATCTTACGAATGTATTGGCATTAAACCCACATGCCACAGATGTAAATATCTGGAGCATGCCTGTGTGGTGGGATTGTACCACGGATGCTGAATACCAGGGTTATCTGCAATAACTGAATAAGACGAGTATGCGTTAAGAACGCGCTCCTTAAAAAAGCCGCATCAAATTTTGATGCGGCTTTTTTTATATCATATTCGAAAGCGATAGTTGAAAAAGTTATAAGTTGTTGTCTCGATCATACATGAAGCAACAGGAAGCCGCCTACTGCGCCTGCGAATACAACGATCATTGTATTTATTTTCTTAACCAATAAAAGAAGCAAAAGACAGCAGAAAAGAATGACCTGGTCCCGCCAACTGTGAAGTGAGGGTTGTAACAGGTGAAGACCCACCACCGCAATAATAGCAATGGATGCGGCGCTGAGACCATTAAGGAACAGCCGGAGATTATTATTTTTCCGGGCAGTTGTGAGCAGGCTGTGAAGAAAGAACGATATAATAAATGCCGGCAAAAAAACCCCGATCGTGGCAAGCAGAGCGCCAGCCGGTCCCTGCATCAAATAACCTGCAAAAGTTGCGCTGGACAAGATAGGCCCTGGCGTAATCTGTCCCACGGCAATAGCATCCACCAGTTGCTGGCGTGTAAGCCAATGATGATGCTGTACCAGCGCTTCATCCATGTATCCAAAAAGAACATAGCCGCTGCCGTATAACACAGCGCCGATCTTCAGAAAAATGAAAAAAAGTTTTTCACCGGCAAATTTTGTATTGATCTGTAGCAATACCGGTGTAAATAGGAAACCGGGAAAAAAATTCAACCTGCTTACCCGGCTGCGTAACAGGTAATTTAATAATCCGGCAGCGAGGATCAGTATCACTTCATTTATCCCAACGAGCGCTCCGGCGAATACGAGGATACAGACAAGCGCCAACAGCAGGTCGTTTTTTAGCGACTTTGCTGCAAGGCGCCAAACCGTAACCAACACCAGCGCCGTTATTGCGGGCCGCAAGCCCACCATGAATTGCTGTACATTCGGAAGGGCGCTGTATTGTTTATAGAAATAGCCAAAGACCATGCAGATGAGCATGGCTGGAACGATATAACAAATGCCGGCAAGGACCAGCCCCGCTCGCCCCGCACGTTCTTTTCCGCAATGCATTACAATCTCAACAGCGTTAGGACCGGGAATGATGTAGGATGCACTTAATACGTCCAGGAAATGTTGATGATCAATCCATTTTCGTTTCACCACCATTTCGTTTTCGATGGTGGCAACCATACCGGCAATACCTCCAAACCCGATGGTGCCCAGCTTCAGACAGGAAATTGCTACCTCCTGCAACTTTTTAGATTGCGGGACTTCAACGGGTTGAATAGTTTTGTGATGCATACAGGCAGCTACTTTCTCCTGCATAAAATTAAAAGGCGGTCTGTTGCCAGAGAATTACATTGTAATTAAAATGAACGTTTTAACAAATTGTCGCGACCGGATTCGCTGAACCTTGTGACCAAACACACAGAATTGCCCGGGAATGTTGGCTAAATTTGTAGCAATTATGACGCTGCAAAAAATACGCGCTGGTTTTCGTAAGAACTGGTTTAGCTACCTGTTATTCGCAGTGATGCTTGTTTTTATCTTTAACCGTGACGCAAAGTCGTGGCTGCTTCGCCAGGTGCTGCGCACAGGTTTTTTTGATGCAAAAATCGAAAAGCAGGATAGCCGGCTGGTTGGTACTACGGATACAGTCGATTTTTCCCTCAGGGATAGCCAGGGGAGATTTTTTTCAATAGCTGAGCAGCGTGGGAAAGTAGTATTTATCAATTTTTGGGCTTCCTGGTGTCCTCCCTGTCGTGCTGAATTTTCCTCGCTTGAGTCGTTTTACAGGAAGGTGAAAGATAACCCGGATATTGTATTCGTTACGGTAAATGAAGATGACAGCACGGTTATTGCCCGGCGTTTCCTTGACCAGCATCACTATACTGTACCCGTTTATTTTCGGGCGGGCGAAATTCCCGCAGACGTTTTTTCCGGAACGTTGCCAACGACCGTGGTGCTGGATAAGCGTGGTGTGGTGCGGCTAAAAGAAGAGGGTATGGCCAATTATGATACAAAAAAATTCGAGGATCAGCTTACTGCGCTCATCCGGGAATGACCTGGGATTACCCAAAATTTGCAGGAAGTCATTAGTCCATTTTCCAGAATTCGATGTTTTTCACAGTATAACCTTGTTCACCGTGGCCGGCCACCCCGATACCGGTGAGATAATTGAAAATCCCGAATTGACCGGTATCAATGGTTGTTACCAAATCATTGTTTACGTAAAAACTAATTTTATTTCCTTCGCGATACAGGTTGATTCGATTGTTTACAAATTCTTTTCCGGGTTCCAACTGGTGAATTGATTTTGAAACAGGTCGGCCATCTCCTTTAGAAAGGGTAAGCCATGTTTTGGTGGTAGCGTTGAACTGACCAATGAAATAGGTTTGATCGGCAGGGTTGACAAGGAAGAGTAATTTATAGCTTTCTTCTCCATAGGTTGCAGTTAGCATCAACCCGTCTTCAGCTTTGGGATTGTTACCTTTTAGCAAGCCAAAATCTGCCTGGTACGACCAATACGCAGGAAACGGACTGTATGGCATCAGTGCCTGCGACCAGAAATAACCAGTTCCCTTTTGAGCTACCAGGTAAGTATCACCGGAGAAATATTTGGATACACCGTCGTCTTTTAGCTCCAGCCATTGCCAGTTGTACAACGATTTTGCTTTTGTCCACGAACTAAAAACTTCCGTTTTTTCAGTGGGTGGCGTTTGGGGTATTATAGTTGGTTTTTCGGTAGCATTGAAAGAGGGCATTTCTTGTTTATACCTTCTAACAACATATATTATAGCGCATACATTATGCTGTTCGTCTGCGTCCCGGAGATCATAATACACGGTTCCCATGAAATCCAGTTCTACCTGTTGATTTTTACGGGCGATGGGAAGCTCGTAAAAAATATCTGAACCTTCCTGGCGCGGAAATGTTTGCCAGGTATCGCTGCCTATCAACCCTTCTCCCCAAACAGCAGGATGCGGGTAGATTTTGTTCTTCTTTTCGCGATCCAGGATGATGGCCACATCATACTGCACGCCTGCTTCCATATTCAGGAACACAGCCATGTCGGGTTTATCGCCAAGCATAAAATTGCCGGCAACCACTACGGTGCCATCTACGCGGGAACCGGCGATCTGGGCTTTGGAATTGTATCGTTGCAACATTTGCTTAGTCGCGCATCCTCCCTTCGGAAGTGCAAACTCAGCCTGGCCAGCCACAACAAGCGTGGCCAGTAGCAGGATAGACGAAAATATGGACCTAATCATTTAGCAATATTAAAACCCGTTCATATACGTCTACTACCCGCTTCCCGGTATTTCAGGCGATGCGCGTTATTTCCTTCGCCTGCAGGTGTTAATGCCTAGTAAGGAATAAAGAGGACAGATGGATACCAGGCTGGTGAGCAGGAAGATTGCGCCTACTACAAGCAACACGATGCCCAGTGTTCCGGTTACCGTACCGGAAAAATACAGGTACGCAACTACTGCGGCGATCAATATCCGGATGATCCGGTCGGCCGCGCCCATGTTAACTTTCATATATTCTGTTTTTGATGTTGAGTTTTTTTACCAGCTTATGATCGTGCTTTGTGATTCCTACAGCATGTATGTTCGGTGGCGACATTGATTTTAGTTTCTTTAAGCGCCTGCTTTCTCCCAATAACTTTCCTGCACAAGTGATTTAAAGTAAACATATTGAAACGGTAGCGTTGGTATACTACTAATATAGAAAGCAGCCGGGGCTTCGCAGGTGACTTTGGTTACCAGGACGGATGATTGAAATTATCATATTTTACTTTTTTATATTTAATTTTGCAGTTGTTTCCGGGTTGGTTCGTTGCGACGGTTGTCTCCGGGCTTGACATACGGCGGAATTACAGTACATTTAGAAGCCTTGATAGTGCCGGGGTTGCTTGCAGCCGGACGGAAGCGGAACCGGTGGGTTGACAATTGATCACAAAATCGTTCCTCATGCAGGGCAGTACGCCCATACTTCACTTTTTTGAGCGCATTGCCGACGGCTTTGTTGCGGTAGACAATGATTGGCGATACACCTATGTAAACAAGCGGGCAGGGCTAATATTCAACAAGATCCCTGAAGAGTTGATTGGCAGAACCGTTTGGACCGAGTTTCCGCAGTTGATCAATACACCTTTTTACAATGCCTGTTTTGAGGCAAGATCTACGCAGCAGCCGGTTTCTATGGAAGAATATATTCCGGATGCGAATCGTTGGTTTGAAAATCATATTTATCCATCGCCCGAAGGGCTTTCTATTTTATTCCGTGATATTTCTCTTCAAAAAAAAGCTGAAATAAAATCAGCAAAGACGACTCGCCTTTACCGGTTTCTCAGCAGTGTGAATCATATGCTCACGCGTGTGGAGGATCAATCTTCTCTTTTCAAGGAATTTTGCGATATCGCTGTTGATATTGGTGGTTTTAAAATAGCATGGATCGGCCAGTTGGACCCAGATACAGATCGTATTATACCCGTCATCAGCGCGGGCCAGGAAGCGGAATATGTGGAAGCGTTGAAAAACATTGTAACCACTAATATACCGGCGGGAAGGGGGCCAACAGGAACGGCCATCCGTGAAGGCAGACCATTTGTTTGTAATGATATTGCAAATGACCCGGTATTCGCGCCATGGCGCGATGAGGCACTGTCGCGCGGGTTGCATGCGTCCATTGCAATTCCGATCCGGAAGGCGGGAGAGGTGATTGGCGCTTATTCTGTTTATTCCGGCGAGACTAATTTTTTTGATACCGAAGAGATCAACCTTTTATCAGAGGCGGCAGATGATATCGGGCTTGCGATTGATGTGTTGGAAAAAGAAGAAGCGCGCAGGCAAGCGGAGGAAGCGTTGCGCGCCAGTGAACGCAGGTTTCAAACATTAACGGAATCATCGCCGGTAGGTATTTTCAGAACAGATGCGGAAGGGGTAACCAGCTATGTTAATCCGGCCTGGTGCCGAATTTCTGGCATGCGCCCGGAACTTGCGCTTGGAAATGGATGGTTTAACGCGGTGCACCCGGATGATCGTATCATTTTAAAACAAGGATGGCAGGAGGCAACGCGTGCAGGGCATCTGTCGGTATCCGAGTATCGTTTTGTAAAACCCGGTGGCGGCATCACCTGGGTAATGGGCCAGGCTATGCCCGAAACCGGTGAAGATGGAGAAATTACCGGTTATATTGGTACGGTAACAGATATTACGGCCAGAAAAAACGCGGAAGACCTGGTGCGATTGAATGAACAGCAGTTAAAATTGATCTATGAATCGGTGGCAGACCCGCTTTTTCTACTCGGCGTAAAAGAAAATAGTGAATTTACATTTATTTCAGTCAATCAACCTTTTCTACAGGCAACGGGTCTTCCGGAACACGCAATTGTGGGGCGATCAGTCCGCGATGTGATCCCGCAGCCAGCGCTTGACATGGTACTGGAAAAATACCAGCAGGCTATTACAACAAAAAAAATAGTTCAGTGGGAAGAAGTTTCTGAATATCCTGCAGGTGTCAAAACAGGCATTGTGAGTGTCAACCCTGTTTTTGACCGCAACGGAAATTGCACACGAATGGTTGGTACGGTACATGATATTACGCTTCATAAGGAATATGAGGAGATGTTGCTGGGTGAGAAAAGTTTTTCGGAATCGATCATTAATAGTTTGCCGGGTATTCTTTATGTGTATGATCAACGGCGGAAATTTATCCGCTGGAATAAAAATTTTGAAACGGTTTCCGGTTATTCCGCTCACGAAGTGGGCGCCATGAACCCGCTTGATTTTTTTGAAGGTGAAGACCGGCAGTTGGTGGACAAGAAAATAAATGACGTGTTTGCAAAAGGCAAAGCGGATGTGGAGGCATTTTTTTGTACTAAAACGGCGCAGAAAATACCTTTTTATTTCAATGGAAGAAGGATTACCATTGGCAAGCAACCGGCGTTGATTGGGATGGGGATTGATATTACGGATCTGAAAAATGCGCGGGCAACGCTGGAAGAAAGCGAACGCCGATACCGGATAGCGCTCGACCAGATGTTGGAAGGCGTACAAATTTTTGATTTTAACTGGCAATGTATTTATGTAAATGAAGCGGCGATTCGCCAGGGGCCGCTTACAAGAGAGCAAATATTAACAAGACCACTCACGGAAAATTATCCTGGTATTCGTGATGCGCCATTGTTCCGGATTTTTGAAGAATGCAGGCTGGAGCGCATTTCACGGCATATTGAATATGAAGTAGAGTTTGCTGACCAGACGCGCAAATGGTTTGAACTGAGTGTGCAGCCCAACCCGGAAGGAACTTTTGTGTTATCAATGGACATTTCTGACCGAAAGGCCGCTGAGGCACGGGCACAGGAAGTATCTGAGCAACTTCGGAGGCTTACCATTCACCAGCAATC
The DNA here is from genome assembly GCA_048498035.1 of Bacteroidota bacterium. Taxonomy (GTDB): domain Bacteria; phylum Bacteroidota; class Bacteroidia; order Chitinophagales; family Chitinophagaceae; genus CADEDV01. Next base: position 77,630 of record JBEHYT010000002.1, read on the forward strand.
TGTGCTGGAAGAAGAGCGTAAGCGAATTAGCCGGGAAATCCATGATGAACTTGGTCAGCAGTTGACGGCTGTAAAGATTGATGTGGCATGGATTGATAAAAGAACCGGGCAGGACCAGGAATTAGTAAAGTCCAAGCTAAAGAACGTGATCTCATTGCTTGACAGGAGTAATCAATCCATCCGGAAGATTCTTACTGAATTGCGAATGGGTGTATTGGAAAATCATGATATTATAGAAGCGTTGGAGTCCAATGCGCACCAGTTTACATCGGTAACCGGTATCCCTGTTAAGCTGGAAACGGACAAACGTCTTCGAACGATTGATGAACAAACGACATCATGCCTTTACCGGGCGTTCCAGGAGGCACTTACTAACATCGCAAAATACGCTGACGCGAAAGAAGTTGTAAGTTCGCTGGAATATCGAAGGAAGAATATCCTGTTGACGATTAAAGATAATGGCAAAGGTTTCGATCCGGCGATGCTGAAAACCAAGCAATCGTTTGGTCTGTTGGGCATGCGGGAGCGGGTAGCGTCACTGAATGGAACCGTAGAAGTGGAATCTTCACCGGGACAGGGAACATTGATCAGCATTGTTATTCCCTATCAAATGAACCGAAAGAAAGGAGAAGAGGTATGAAGAGAATTATTTTGGCAGATGATCACAGTTTTGTGAGGGTTGGGCTTGTCCAAATCCTTAAAGACGAATTTCCGTCTGCTGAAATAGTGGAAGTTGGAGATGGTGAAACACTGGTGCGTGAGGCGTTGCTGAAAGACTGGGACCTGGTGATCACAGATCTGGATATGCCGGGCAGGAGTGGTATAGAAGCGCTGGAGCAGATCAAACAGGTAAAGCCATCATTGCCGGTGATTGTGTTGAGTATTTATCCCGATGAATTATATGCGGTACGGGTATTTAAGGCCGGCGCATCTGCTTACCTGAATAAAAATGCAGCACCAGAGGAATTGATTGATGCCATTAACCGTGTTTCGCTGGGTAGAAAATATATTACGCCCGAAATAGCAGAAAAATTACTGCAGTTTGGAGAGGATAAAAAGCCGCATGAATACCTTTCTAACCGGGAATTTGAGGTATTTAAACTCCTGGCGCGGGGTAAAACAGTATCACAAATCGCGGAATCACTTTCGCTGGCACCCACTACGGTAAATACGCACCGGCGCAAAATCTTCGAAAAGCTGGGTTTGACTACCATGGCAGAGCTTACCCGTTATGCAATTGCGAACCAGATCATCTCAGATATTAACAAATAAACTCATGTAGTATTTCGACTACACGCGGCACTGCCGTTTTGATGATCTTTTTTGAATCGTTTCCTTATTGTTTCCCCATTGATTTTGAATGTTTTTTGCAGTTATAATGACTGCTAATGGTACTGCTAATTATTGACCGTTCAGAACTGTTTTCGCAACGGCTGTTAGAGTTGTTGCTGGAGCGTGTACCAACCGTTGCTGCCTATTGTATAACGGATGGGGAAGGTACGCTTGCCAAAATAGACAGCGTGAAGCCGGATGCTGTGCTCCTTGAGCTGAGCCTGCTATCCCACCGCACACTTGCCATTCTCCGGTATCTCCGGGAACAGGAAAAGGTGCCACTGATCATCGTGACGTTTATCGTAGCAGATGCGTACACATTGGAGCAGTGCCGTATAGCCGGAGCAGACCACCTGCTGGATAAGTATTCGGATTTTGAGAAAATACCAAAGTTGATAGAAAATAGATGAAAGATGAAAGGTGAAAGAGGAATGATGAAAGATGAATGATAATAGGTGAGAGATAATAGATGCGAGATGATAGGTGAAAGAGGAAGATGGATAACAGGTAGTATGTGAAGTGAAATACAATAGGGGGTTTTAAAAATATGAATAAACAGATGCAATATTGGACGAAGAAAAAGGCTAACCGAAAAGTCATTTTATCGGTTGGGCTTGGTTTTGTCGTATTGCTTGCCACTGTTTTTTTTCTTCTTGATCAACATGCGCCGCATCTTTTCCAGGGCTATATTTTGGCGGTGCTGGTGCTTTGTACGGGTGTTTTATTTTTAGCAATTAGTGCGCAGAAGTTACTGGCCGCGCGAAAGACAACGCACCAACTTCGGCGTCAGCAGCGGTTGCTGGCAACCACTTTTTCTACCCTCCGCGAAGCCGTGCTGATCACGGATGCCGACGGTGATATTGTCTATATCAGTCCGGCTGCTGAACAATTGACGGGCTGGACAACCGGCGCCGCATTTGGCAAATCAGTAGTACAGGTTTGTCCGCTGGAATCAGCGCAAAAGCGCTCCCTGTGGTCGGTTTTCAACCATGTAATATCGAACAGCACCCGCGTAGAACTGGAAGATGGCTGGGCACTGCGGATACAGGATGGGCGTGATATTTCTGTGGAGGGAACGATTTGTCCGGTGATGGATGAAGATGGAGCTATCAACCGGATAGTGGTGACGCTGGTGGATACAACGGCGAAGAAAACAGCTGATCGAAAAGCATTTCAACGAGAACAATTGATGCGGGAATTGATCGAGACCATCCCGGCAGCGGTATATACCTGTGATGAGTTTGGCTATATCCAATTATACAATCGCGCAGCGACAAAAATTTGGGGACGCGAGCCGGTTAATGGCCATGAACAATGGATTGGTGCCTGGCGATTATTTGACGAAAATGGCGAGCCTGTATATGGTGAAGAAAGCCCTATGGCACAAACTATACAACGCCGGACGGCTGTTACCGGCAGCCCACTGACCCTGCAGCGCCCAGACGGTTCACGCAGAAAAATACAGGCACACCCTAAACCGCTTTTTGATGAGAAACAACGGCTGTACGGTGCCGTGAATCTGTTGGAAGATATTACCGACCGGGAAGCGCAACAGCTGATGATGCGACAGACGCAGGAGAAGTATAAATTTTTTATTGAACAGGCCACTGATGGTGTATTGCTTTATTCCATGGACGGGACTATTTTTGAATTTAATCCTGCTGCCTATCGACTAACCGGTTACAGTCACGAAGAATTTTCAAAATTGCGGTTACAGGACATTCTTGTAGGCGATGTAGTTGTGAACCCAGGCAATGTGCAACGTATGATGGCGGGTGAGGCTGTTCTGTTTACACGCCAAATCCGTTCAAAAGAAGGCGTTCTAAAAGAAGTGGAGATCAACGCACGCATGTTGCCGGATCATACCTTCCTGGCTTTTGTTCGCGACGTTACTGAACGGATGCAGGCTGAGTTGGAATTGCGCGCATCCGAAGAGCGCTACCGGCACCTGTTTAATAATAACCGGTCCAGTATTTATATCTGGGATATTGACACGCTTTCCATCCTTGAGGTAAATGAAACTACCTGTGAAAAATATGGGTACACTGCTGAGGAATTGAAGCAGATGAATTTGCTTGATCTGCGGTCACCGGACGAACATGCTGCTATCCTTGATTTTGTGGCCAATGTTCGAAAAGATCCTTCTTTCAGGCAGGATGATGTGTGGAAGCACCGCACCAGCGCAGGCGATGAAATGTTTATGCATATCATGTCGCACCAGATTGAATTCCAGGGCAAGCCTGCGCGGATGTCTGTGGCAAAGGATATAACCGAGTCAATACAATTGAAGGCGCAGTTGGAGAAAGAAAGAATCCAGAAGCAATATCAAATTACCGATGCGGTGATCTCGGCGCAGGAACACGAGCGGCAGTATATCGGGCGTGAACTTCATGATAACATCAACCAGGTGCTGGCGAGTGCACGGCTCTATCTTGGGCTGGCAAAAAAGGATGCGGTGAAGAATCATTCTTTCCTGGAGGAAGCTGATAATATGGTCAATACGGCAATTGATGATATCCGTTCTGTTTCCCATGCCCTGATTCCGCCATCTATCAGTGAAAACGCGTTGCAGGATGCTGTTGAAATTTTACTGGATCGTATAAAATCCACTACGCCTCTAAAGTTAAAATCGGATTTGTCTGGTATAGCAGAGGCGAGGCTCAGTTCCAAATTAAAGTTGAATATTTACCGGATTGTGCAGGAGCAGCTAAATAATATTGTAAAATATGCTGTTGCCAGCGAGGTACTGATTAGCCTGCGGCAGGAGGGAGAAAGTCTTTTGCTGTTGATAAAAGACAACGGTATTGGTTTTGACACGGCCGTGAAGACCGCAGGCGTAGGATTGCTGAATATCCGCACCCGCGCCTCGTTGTTTAATGGTGAACTTGAAATTAGCGCTGCGCCGGGCGAGGGCTGTACGTTGAGGGTTCGTTTTGGTAGCGGATTTTCAGGTTAATGGATCGCGTCAGATTTTTCTGCTTTTTCATCGGCCCATTTCTTTATTTTCCCCGCTACAGCGTTTTTTTTCCCATGGCTTTGGCTTTCAGCTAAAGTACTTTTAAATGTCTGAGGCCAATGACAATGTCTTTCGATCATATTTAGCCGAAGCGGGAGGTGATTTCCGTGGAGGTGGTTACAATAGGTAAAATAAGGCAGGTAACTGCCAAGAGCTACTGATTTGTAAAAACGATAAAAAACGGTGGTTGGAAGGTGGGGGAGGGAAAAAGGGAGGGCCCGAAGGGCCGCAAATAGTCGAAAATTAGAGCGAAATCGCCTTATTAATACCGAATTCAACCCCCAGGCTCAACGCTCAATTTCGACACTCAACAGCAACACTAATTGCCAACTCCAAATTCCAACTTCTAATAATAATTGCCTGTTGAACTATCAGGATCAACTGTTAATCAAAATATCAACGTTCGCATATTTGTATAATATCTTTTTGCTACAAAGCCCCCAGTTTTTAACATCGAACTACAACATTTTCGTTCTTCTGCAACCGCTTCCCGGGCTACACTATCTCGCCACCGATTGCGCACCATCCGGCAGATAAAATTTTATCCCTTCCAACACACCGCCGGCCAATGGCTCTTTACTGAAATACACTGATTTGCTATTTCGCAATACTTCCAACTCCGGACTGTAATTGGCTACTACAATCGCTTTCGTTTTCCCGGTTAGCATATCCAAATCATTACCACTATTGCCCGCCGTAATCACCCGTTCAAGCGGAATTTTCCATTTATAACTTAAATAACGAACCGCGTTCCCCTTGCTGGCACGAAATGGAAGCAGATCCAGGTATTTGTTTTCCGTCAGCAATACTTTTGCCCTCAGTTTCCGATCGTCCAGGAATTTATATAAATCCGCCATGTCATCGGATGAAAATGAGTTGTTGACATAAAAACTCAATTTGTATGGCCACTGCGCTTCGGCTTCCTGCAGCCGGATGCCTGGAAATTTAGCAAGCGCTTTTTCCAACTCCTCCCGCTTCCACTGGTAATCCAGGTGACTTTCCCAACCGTTATCATGGATCAGTTTGTTGGTATAATATAATTCCGAGCCGGCAGAACAAATGATGATATCCGGTTCCGGCAAATCATAATCTGAAAATGCCTGCTGCGTTAATTGTTTATTACGACCACTCGCAACGCCAAACACAACCTGGTCCTGGTTTTGACGAATCCAATTACTCAATTCACTGAGCCCGGGAGCCTCTGTGCCTTCCACCAATGTTCCGTCCAGGTCAGCAATCACATAGTAATTTGCTTTGCTCAGTTTTTTACCATACGGCGCTTTTCCGGTAGCCGTAGAAATCGTTTCTTTTGGACTCGCATAAAGCCCTTTTACAATTTCAAGATATTTTTGTGCATGCGAATGCCAGGAATAAAACTGGTCGGTGCCAATAATTCCATTCGAGGAATAGGTGTCCCAGCGATTCGGATCAGCGATAATTTTCTTCACCGCTTCGGCAATGGCTTCCGGATCCTCCACATCTACCAACAACCCGTTGTCGCATTTGTCCAAAATTTCTTTCGGACCTCCCAGCGGAGAAGCAACCACTGGCAAACCACAGGCCGCGGCCTCCACAATAGTTAATCCAAAATTTTCCCCCGGCGTTGCATTGACAAAAACGCCTTTTTTCCGGGCAGACAGCCGGTATATTTCCGGAACATCCATCGCTGGATCATTCTTTTTGGGAATTGCCATTTTCCCGTAGAGATCATACTTATCCATCGATAAGAGCAGGTTTGTCAATATTTCCTGTTCTTCTTCAGGCATCTGTGTAATATCCTTTCGCACGCCGGCAAAAATGGCAAGGTTGGCCATCGCCTGGAGTTCTTTGTCCTGCCCGTACGACTGAATAATCGTTTCAAAATTCTTTCGTTTATCAGCCCGGCCGATCGAAAGAATAAGCGGCTTTGCTGGATTAAAGAGAAAGCGATCTATATCTGCATTTACACGGTATACGACCTGTTCCTGTTCAATAGACATTTTGAACGTAGGCATGTCAAACCGGTAAAAGGGATAGAATAATTCATTGTTTACGCCCGGCGGCACCACATGGAATTTAGCATCAGCGTAATTATCATATAAACTATACTGGCTTTCGATAATATAATTGGTACTGATCAGGATCGCATCGGCTCTCTTCAATACTTCTTCCTCTACTGCGATCCGCTGCCGCATATTGAATTTTTCATCAATTTTTTCTGGCAACCAGCCTTGTTGCAGCAATAAATTTCTTTTGTTTCTTCCCAATGAATGGCCTGTAGCCATAAATGGAATACCATATACTTCACTGATCTGCCCTGCAATGTAATTTCCATCAGCATAATGTCCATGCGCAATATCGGGGAAGTCGTCCTGCTTTTCGATGAAACGAATCGTTTTATCTACAAACTCATCAAGATAATCCCATAGCGATTCCTTTGGCCGGTAAGCGTTCCCGCCACACACCATCCGTACAATTCGTGCTTTGTCATTTACCGTTTCAATTTCTTCATTATAATCAGGAGAAACGCGTTTGTCTGAAATCCGCCGCGTAAACAGGTCCACTTTTCTTACATCAGGATGGTTGGAGAGACTTTCCAGTAATTCCAAAACGTATTTTACCTGTCCCCCGGTGTCTTTGTCGCGCCCGATCTCGTAGTTGTGAAAACGAATTAGACCATGCGGACTGAACAATTGAATATAGTATCCGTCCTTCATTGAAAACTATTCGTGATGAGATGCAAATTTACGCAATTAAACGCAGAGTATTTTTGTAGATTTGAAGCGTAAATAGATTGATCATGTATTCTGGTGCAGGCTTTAGTGATTGGGAAATAGGAGATATCACCGTTATCGTTTACAAAGGTGTATATCATCTCTTTCACCTTATTATTCCCAATCATGATTATATCGCGCATGCTATTTCAAAAGACGGAATTTCGTGGAAACGGGTCAATAATGCATTATTTGTTGGCAATCCGGGTGAGTGGGATGATGATATGCTGTGGACAATGCATGTGTGTGAAGTAGATGGAAAATTTGAAATGTATTACACCGGGTTGCAACGGAAAGATCGCGGTGTAGTATCAAGAATAGGTTTTGCAAGTTCTACCAACCTGCTTGATTGGCAAAAGGAGGACAAGGGAATTTTTCCGATTGAACCAATGGGTTTGTATTATGAAACATTGGAAACCAATCCGCGCACCTGGCTTAGTTTTCGTGATCCTTTTCGCTTTGAGCATGAAGGAGAAGTGTACTTGCTGGTAGATACACGCGTGCTTGCAGGGCCCATTTCCCGAAGGGGCTGCGTTGGCCTTGTACGCATTACGAATAATGTTGCAGAATTAATGCCTCCGTTGCTGAATCCACTGGTGTATGACGATGTGGAGTGTCCCTGCGTTTTCCAACTCAATGGCATCTATTACCTGCTCGGATCCATCCGGGAAGATATTAAAGTGCGCTATTGGTTTGCGGATGACTTCCTGGGAGAGTATCGCTCGTTTCATAATGATGTGTTGCTTCCGCAAGGGAATTATGCGGCGCGCATTGTTGAGGATGGGCCTCACCTGTTAGTATATAATTTTTTCTATGCGTTTGGAAAAATAGATGCGCTTCGCGTACTGCCGCCACCTAAACAATTAACAACAGATGCCGAAGGAAGATTGCAGTTGCAATCCTATTACCGTTGGGAACAAATGGTAAGTTATTCCATTCCGCAGGAGCAATTTCCCGAACCGGTGGCATTGTTTCGAAACACAACGGCAGCGTTTTCAACGGAACAGGGCAAGTGGATCGCCGCTTCCCGATCCGGCTACGAAGTATTTTGTTTCGCTATTCCCTCTGATAGTTTTATTTGGGAAGGAACACTTGTGCTGGCAGGCGCCGGGAAATTCGGAATTGTAACAGATATTGACGACCAGGCCAATGGTTATTTTATTTCTATTAATGTACGGAACAGCCACGTACAGATACGCGCCTGGGGCTTTAATCCCGCCAATACCAAACAATTTTATTTTTAATGAATTGCAGGATGGCTTTTATTCAGCGAATGAGCCGGCCACTATTCGTTTCCGGCTTATTCGTTACGGGCATTATATTGAATTATCAATAGATGATATTGTGATCCTGACGTTGATGGATTATACCTATTCCGGCGGGCAGATCGGTTTGTATGCATCGTCTGCCATGATCTCCCTGCAGGATTCCGTAGTAAAAATTCTCACACCGCCTGAAGAGGAATATGCCAGCCAGGAAACGGCGCAAAAACTGGAGTAGTTAGATGTTAAGACGTTTCCTTATCCCCGGGTCTATTGCATTTTTATTGACAAAAATCGCATCCGTCCGGATCCGAAAATAATCATCGCGCATAAACAGAAAACCATTCAACGGGTTGGAATAATTGCCCCATGAGTTCTTGATGTAATACCATGTGCGCCCCTCCCGGTCCACTGTTTTTTTCACGATGTGCATCATGTGCGTAAGAAGTGTAGCCTGTGTTTCAAAAGCAGCCTGCCGTCCTTCCTGGGTATTTTGCTGGTTGCTGTCGAGCCATGCCACGCCGCCCTCAAAATTAAATCCCGGGTCTTCTGAATCCCCATCCCACCCAACGGTATAGCCTTTGTCGAGCGCATGGTTTGTTATTGATGAAAATACATCTATCGGCACGTTATAATAAAGATCGCCGCTCCAGTTGTATTTATCTTCCAATGCAAATTGCCTGTAAAAAGGATGATGCGTATACGAGGTGATCTCGATATAATTTTTCGGATCAAGCTTAAGATAATCCTGAGCAAATGTTTTAGGAGAATAGGTCTTGCCTTTATAAACGAAACGATCCGGCACTTTACCGAGGTAATGATCTAACAGGCTATCCGTGTATTGCCGCAGCGCCGGCGTTAATTTTGTGATATGTTGAGCGATGCAGTCTTCCACCAAATGAGAAAGAAGCGTATCCAGTTTGCTGTGGTCGTGGTGCAGTTGCGTTGCAGGCTTACCCGGGTAAGCAGATTCAGGCACCAGCCCCATATTGGCCCAAACCCATTGCACATCATGAAACTGTCCACCGGGCGTAAAATAATTTCCTCCCTTGAGTGCAAGGTGGCGTTCTATTTTACGTATCATCGAGAAGCGTGCTATGAACATTTCACTCAGGTCGATGGTTTCGCCGCGTTGGCGAAGCAATTCGCTTTCCAGAAATGAAAGCGAGGAGAAACTCCAGCAGGTAGACGATAAATATTGATCTTTTACCGCGGTGCAGTTGCCCGGCGAAAGTTTTTGCAGACCAAAACTGGTATAATCCGGTGCCTGCCCGGCTGCCACAGCGGTTGTTGCAATGGCGACAAATAGCAATAGCTTCTTTATCATAGTACCAAGTAAACGAGAAAACCCGTGCCTTATGGTACCCGACAGGCGGTATTTTCAAAAAAAATCGCTCCGCCAGGTAGCGGAGCGAACAAGAATGGTGACTAAATATCGGTAAATAACTAGCGCGACTGAATTACCAATTTTGCGGTCTGGTCCTGCCCGTCAACCGTTGTTTTTAACACGTAAATACCTGCAGCCAGCGTTGCAATTCCATTCAGGGTAAATGTATTACGCCCGGCCGCCAGTTGAACACGCTGTTCCTGCATTTTTGTTCCTGCACTATTGTAGATCGTAAATGTGGCAGTTTGCTGCAGTTGTGCGCTTACAGAAACATTTGTGCTTGCGTTGGCGGGTTGTGGGAAAATGCGCAGCAGTGAGTTGTCTGCGTTAGTGCGTACCAGCAATATGTTGCTGTAGCGGGCGCTGCCATTTACGTCAACCAGTTTTAAGCGGTAAAAATTCTGTGGCGCCTGCACGGGACTATGTACATCCATGTAATGGCTTTGTCCATCATGAAACGGAATGATATGCAGGGTAGAAAAATGAATTCCGTCGGTACTGTATTCCACTTCAAAATGGCTGAAAGCGATCGCATCTGCAACATCCCAGTTGAGTGTAACTGCATTTCCATTGAGTGTTGCGGTAAATGAAGAGATCACTACCGGCAATACTCCACAGGGAGAAGCTACATTGCTGGCGTTGAACAGTCCCGGTGCAGCGGTGAGCGTCAGCAACTGCCCATTTCCGCCCGATGTGGAACCATAGGAATTATTGATAGCCCCGGTAGTAGAGCCGGTGCGTGTAAAGCCGTTGGATCCGCCGCTGACGTTAGCAGAGGAAAAGCTGCCGTTGGTGATGATAAAGCCACCACCGCCGCCGCCGCCCGGACCGTGGTCATAATAATTATCCATATTGCCACCGGCACCGCCTTTAGCGCTGGCAGTTACACCGGTAAGGCCCACGGTTACATTTCCACGTGTTACGGCAATGATGCTGCCGCCTGCGCCGCCACCACCTGCTGCGTCAGTATTGGCGCCACCGCCAACTGCTCCTACGGCATCGCCGCCGTCTGCAACAATGCTACCGGTACCGGCGTAGGATTTAGCACGCAGTATGATAATTCCTCCGCCGCAGGCACCACTTGATTGATATTCATTGGCAGAAGTACTGTTGTTTGCTGTGCCTGCTCCGCCGCCGCCACCCATGATAATCCTGCGGGTATTGCGTTCCGCAAATGCGGCGCCGCCATAGCCTCCATAGGGATAGGATGTCACAGTTCCTCCACCGGCACTTCCATACCAACCGGCACCCCCGTGGCCACCTGCGCCGGCATTGGAACCGCCGCCACCGCCGGTATTGTAGCCATTGGTGCTGGGCTGGCCGTCTGAAGCGCCACCACCCGCATTGCCGGGTGCACCGCGACCTAAACAACCATTGTTATAGCCTTCTGCTGTTCCGGAACTAACAGAAGTGGAACCGGTAATAAGTGTGTAGTAAGGCGTTCCGCAAATACCTTCGCCTTTGGCGCCACCGCTTTGATTGGCCGGCGTAGTAAAGGGTGAGTTAATGCGATAGTCTGTATTTGTGATAGAGCCGCCACCCATCATCTGGTGGCCACCACCACCTCTGAATCCAAGTCCGCTTACATTTATTGAACCGGTGATGGTAAAAACATTGGCGGCATCCAGTATCACTACGCCGCCTGTGCTACCATTCCATGCCGGGGCCGACACCCTGGCGCCGGAATTAACAGTTACATTATAAGCGCGTGGAACGCGGATCACCTGGTAGCTGCGAATTGCACCGCCGGAATAGCTCCGGGTATAATACGAATTGGTGAGGGGATACAGCAGCGTCAGGCTTCCGGCTGAAAAGGACGATACAACATTGTATTCATACTGCCCTGCATACAGGTTTGTACTGCTATAACCAGAAGCATCACCACCCGAAATGCCATCGCCATAACTACTAGTGTTGGTACTGGTAAAATCAGCGCCCTGCATTTGCATGATCACCACCAGGTCTCCATTGGCTAAAACGGAGGATGAACCCCGACCGTCCAAAGAACCAAGCGCCAGGGTAGATGTACCTGTAGTGGGATTGTCGGTACCGGGATAATAACTATTGGGAATATTACTTACGCCCGAATAAGACGTAGTGCCGCTCGCCGGATCCGTACCGCACTGGGCTGCTGCTTGTAACACACTGAAAATGAGAAGGAAAAAAAGAGTATAGCTTTTTTTCATTACTGGATTTTTTTCGGTTCAGAATAGGTGAATTGGTGGATGGGGTTTAACCATAAGTAGAAACCCTTAACAAAAATAGCTAAAATTGAAATCGTGGAAAAAAAAGGTGGACAACTTTCCCGGCGAGGAACGGCTTAAGGTTTGCTTCCAGTAAGCTTTTGAAATGTTTGCGCATTCAGGAATGCATCCCCGATGGTATTATTGAAGTAGGAGAAAACCGTTTTCGCGGATTTGATCCATGTTTTTACGCGTTGTGCATATTGTTGCAATACTTCGTTGGTATAGGAACCGCGGTAGCTACCTTTTTCACCATGGAAACGCAGGTACACATGGGCTGCCTTTGTCTGCAGTTCGGTTACGGGTGCTTTTGGAAAATCCTGTATTACCAGGCTTGCGCCAAACTGATCCAGCATTTCATACGTTTCGCTGATCAGCCACCCCGGGTTTCTAAATTCAACAGCAACAGGCCAATGGCCGGGATCTAGTTGCTTACAATCATCAAGCAGTTGCTCCACGCGTGTAAAAAGCGAAAGATCCATGCTGCCCGGCAACTGGATCAGCAGGCATCCTTTTTTTTTTGCCAATACCGGCAGCCTTCTCCAGGAAGTCGCCCAGTAGTGCCGGATCATACCTGAGGTTTTTTGCATGGGTAATTGCGCGGGAAAGTTTTACTGAAAACCGGAAACCAGGTACGGTATCTGCCGCCCATTTTTCGAAAGTGGCTTGCAACGGCGTTTTATAAAAACTACTGTTGATCTCTACGGAATTAAAAAGATGGGAATAGTAATGCAGGCGGGATTGATTCCGAAATGCTGGCGGAAAGGAAAGCTTGTTGCCGGGAATGACGATATTGCTGGTACCGATAAATGAGTGTGTTTTCATTCAGCGGTAACGCTGCAAATTGCGTGCGAGAACAATTAACCGCTCTTAAACGGCAGATTGCAATGGAATAAATGATTCCCTGGGTTGAACAAATTGTTCCAGGTTAGCAAGTGAAAGTTGGATGCCTTGGATATGATCAGTTGGACTGATGCCATCCGGCACCTGTTCTGCCACCACGTGTACCAACGTACCGGCGCCTGTATCTTCGAGGGTAGTGGTGAGGATCATTTCACCTGCAAAACGGTCGTCAGTGGATTCAAAACGAACGGCCTCAACAATTTTATGATCACGCACCAGTTGCACAAAGCGACCGGTGAAGATATCTGTGTGTTCATTCGTTTTTCCTTTCACCGCATGTGTGGGCTCTGTATAACGATAAGCCATACGGTACGTGCCGCCCTGCCAGGGTTCAAACCGGAATATTTCACAACGCATCGTGGAAGGCGGACGCCAGGTAGCCACGCTCACCGGATCGATGAAGGCGCGATAGATTTTCGCAGGACTCGCCTGGATTAATCGTGTTGCTTCGTCTTTTCGCTTGTTTTGTTGCATTATGATCGGTTTATCGGAAGATACGAAATTTTCCTGTCTTTTGGGATGATAAAACTCAGTTTGACAGGAGTATTAGGATGCCATTAAAATTGTACTTCTCGGATTCCTGCATCATTTCGATAACAGATTGTAATCGTTTAATTTATAAAAAAACTCCCGCCACCTGGCGGGAGTTGTATCACTTGTTTTTTTATTCTTTATCTACCCATCCAACCGCCGTCAACGGTAATGATGGTGCCGTTCATATAGTCGGATGCTGGCGACGAGAGAAAAACAAATGCGCCTGCCAGGTCTTCCGGTGTGCCCCAACGGTTGGCAGGAATACGGGCAAGAATAGCCGCATTCCGATCCGGATCGTTTCTCAATTGTTGGGTGTTATCTGTTGCAATGTACCCGGGTGCAACACCATTGATGGTAACGCCGGATTTGGCCCATTCATTTGCAAATGCTTTGATCAGCGAAGCAATAGCGCCCTTGCTTGCAGCATATCCCGGAACATTAATACCTCCCTGGAACGACAGCAGCGAGGCCGTAAACACAATTTTACCAGCGCCCTGCTCTACCATGCGTTTTCCAATTTCGCGGGTAAGAATAAATTGCGCATTCAGGTTAATATCAATAATAGTATCCCAATAATCGTCCGGGTGTTCGGCCACCGGTTTGCGAAGAATATGACCGGCATTATTGATCAATATATCGATACGCGGATGATCTGCCTTTACTTTTTCAAGAAACGCATAGATCGACTCGCGGTTGGACAGATCGCATTGATACGGATAAAATTTTCGGCCAACGGCCGTAACTTCTTTTTCAACATCGCTTCCGGCTTCCATTTTTGAGCTAACGCCGATAATATCCGCGCCGGCTTCGGCCAGCGCCAACGCGATTGCTTTTCCAATACCGCGACTGCTTCCTGTAACGATCGCCAGTTTTTTATCTACTCTAAAATTCACCATGATTTCTGTTTGACAGTTGCTTAATTATTTCAGGTCCTGCACATTTACCGGATCCATATCCGTAAACGCCATATTTTCTCCTGCCATCGCCCAGATAAAGGAATAACTGGCGGTAGCAGTTCCACTGTGGATACTCCAGGCTGGCGACAGGATCGCCTGTTCATTGCCCAGGATCATGTGCCGTGTTTCATGCGGCTGACCCATAAAGTGCATGATGCGCTGTCCTTCCGGCAAATCAAAATAGAAATATGCTTCCATGCGCCTGTCGTGCAGATGCGGCGGCATGGTATTCCAGATGCTTCCTTTTTTGAAGGTGGTAACACCCATCACCAACTGGCAGCTTTGGATACCGTCCAGGTGAATGTATTTATTAATAACGCGGTGATTGTTGTTGTCCAGGCTTCCCAATTCTGCCGGAAGCGCTTCTGCGGGTTTCATCAGCCGGGTTGGATATTCCTTATGTGCAGGGCAGGAAAAGAGGATAAATTTTGCAGGATTGGCCTTATCAGCGCTTGCAAAAACGATATCTTTTTTTCCTTTGCCGATGTAAAGGCAGTCTTTCTTTTCCAGTTCAAATTTCTCACCGTCAACCGTCACGGTTCCGTTTCCTGCAATGTTCAGGATTCCGAGTTCGCGCCGGTCCAGGAAATTCTCGGATTTCAGCTGGTCGTAGGTTTGCAGTTTCAGGGATTTGCTTACGGGTACGGCAGCCCCCACAATCATCCTGTCATAATGCGTATAAACGCATTCCAACTGATCTTCTTTTACCAGCTGATCCAGCAGAAATTTGTCGCGGATCTGCTGAGTGGAATAATTTACAAAATCGTCCGGGTGAACCTGGTGAATGATCTTCATTGCTGCTTATTTGTTGTTATTGAATAATATTTTTACCTGTTTCTACAAATTTATCGGTTGTAATTCCGCCTGACCCCTTCAATACATTTTCTCCATTGTAATGATGCGCACGAACCCAGTCGCGGTACAGGATAAGGACCTTGCCGCTGTTGGAATTGATAAAGGCATTGTCATGGATATTGGTTACCTGTACACCGGCCAGTTCAACCAGCGGGCTATCGCCGGCAGTATTGCAATCCTGCACCAGGTTTTTGGAAAATTCGAGGTTGGGTCCCATGGTGCTTTCGTCATTGCCGCCGCGGTATACATTTAATAACGTTCCGGTGTTGTTGGTGATCATATTCTTTAAGAACCGGATTTTTTCCGCGCTGTAATAGCCTTTATTATCTTTTTCATCTGCCATGGCCACCAGGTTGGCATGATTATTTTCCAGGATATTTTTTTCAAAAACAATACTGTCTGCAATCAGGTATTTGTGGGCGAAGAATACGGCTCCGTTTTCAGAATGGAAATTGGCGATTACTGATTTGCGAACCATCAGGCTGTAGTGGTTGGAACTGCCGCTTTTGTCGTTGGCAATTAAATTTTCGGCTTTTACAGCTGCTGCATCTATTTTGATATTGGTAAGTTGAAGCACGCCATTTCCGTCAATGATAAATAATGCGGGCAGGTTGCCTGAGCTGAATTTGAAGTCGCCGCCTTTGAATTCAACAGGTTTGGTAATGCGTAGCGATTTATCAAAATTGTATTCGTTGCCAGTCAGTTGTATGGTAACCGGTGCATCGGTTTCAAGCTGTTTATATACATCCTGTGCGGTAGCGCATTTTACTGCAACCGGTGCCGGAATTTTTGCTTTCGGCAATTTTGCATACCAGGCGGCACCTGTTTGATTATAAGCGTTGGCCTGTATTTTTTTCACAAGGGCATTATCGTGAAAGCCGGGCTCCGGGTTTAACTTGTGGTTTAGTTTTTCCACTGCAATCTTATTCAGCGAATCAAATACGGCGCTCCGGGCTACACCTGTTCCGGCAGCTATCGGCACAAGGCTGTTGGCTGCTGCAGCAAATGATCCTTTCTGGAAACCTGCATAGAGCGGTTGTTGCACATGATTGCTCACCTTGTTATTGATAAAGCGAATACCATCTGTGTTATCGAAGCTTTGGTAAACGGCGCTATCGCGATTATTGTAAAATGTGTTGTTGAGTAAAATCGTATTGGCTGGTGGCAATGTGCGTTCTGTATCACTTCCTTCGCAGAAAGAGATCTTTGAGCAATCGTAGAATGTATTGTTGGCCACCACTGCGTCAATTACCTGTACGTAACGGAATGCGGGTGAATTGGGGATGCCGTTCATCAGTGACATCGGCGAACGGAAATCGATACCACGGCATTTGTAGAACAGGTTATTAATTACCCACTGACCGTGATTGATAATTCGTACGCCACCGGTGCCCGGTTTGTCGTTGCCCAGGAAGAGATTGTTTTCTACAATATTATAATGGCCGTGCCGCAGTACAACGCCGCCCTGGCATTCTTTTAATACATTTCCGCGCACCACGTTGCGGCAGGATTTGATGGAAACTACTTCTGTTTCGCCATCACAGCGGTCGAAAAAATTATCAACGATCTGGGTGTTGGAATTAAATTCACAATGTTGTGAAACGCCAACGCGGATCATTTCGCCGCCATTGGAGGCGAGGGGGATACGTGGTCCGAAATAGTTGTGATCAATGGAGTGGAAGTTTTCACGGCTGCGATCGTCGTCGAGGATGACAGCCAGCAAAACACCCAGGTTTTTTTTGCCGATGAAGCTGCAATGATCCAGGCGATTCCTTTTGCCATAGAAGAGGATCCAGTTGTTTTCTTTCATCCGCTGCGGGTTGTTGAACTCGTAGATGGCGCAGTTGGTAACGCGGCAATCATTGGCAAGATGTTCTTTGCTGGTCCGGAATTCAATTACCGGGCCATCACCTGCATAGCCGTTTACAAAATAGAGTCCGTCAACTACAATAAAATTACCACCGAGGCGCAGTTGCGAGTGCCCGGTGATCTTTACGTTTCCGGGTGTTTCTGCGCGGAAGGTGATAGGTTTTGTTTTTGTGCCTTCGCAGTTGAGAGCAATGGTAACATCCTGCCAGTCGCCATTTTTCAGGATAATAACATCGCCTGGTTTGGCAGCTTTGGCAGCAGCGTCAAGTTCGGTAAGGTTAGCTACTTTTTGTTGCGCAATTCCCGTCAGTGGGATAGTCAGGAGTAAAAAGAGGCAAAGCTTTTTCATCGTTTACTTTTGTCAGGTGTTTTATGAGGAAATCGCAGGGATGATTCGCGTACGATCAGCTTCGGTTTCAATGTTTCTTCCACGTCATTCATCTCTCCGTTATTATGCATGGTTTGGATAAACAGCTTGGCGGCCATTTTTCCCAATTCAAATGCTGGTTGATCCACGCTGGAAATGCCGGGTGTAACAAGGCTTACCACGGGTTCATTATTAAAACCTACAAGCCCGATATCCTGCGGCATCCGCAGTCCTTTTTCTTTAATCGCCAGCATGGCGCCAATCGCCATCCGGTCGCTGATGGTGAAAATGGCATCTGGTCTTTTTTTCATGCTCAGTAATTCCTGCGTGGCGATGAAGGCATACTGCTGGTTAAAATCACAATTAATGATAAGATCATTGTCAACCTTCAGCTTGTATTTTTTCAATGCTTTGAGATAACCGTCGAGGCGCTGGTTACTGATGCCGAGATTGCGCGGGCCTGCCAGGATGGCGATGCGTTTGTATCCCTGTTCAATCAGGTGTTCGGTAGCCTGGAATCCGCCGTCTTCATTGTCAATTCGTACACTGGGTGCAGGGAGAAAGGGCGTTACCCGGTCAAAGACCACCATCGGCATTTGTTTTTCCTGGATGGTACGAAAATGATCAAACACTTTTGTTTCACTGGATACGGAAATGATAAATCCATCTACGAGGCTGTCCAGCAAACGCCGGGTGTTTACAATTTCACGACCAAAGGATTCATTGCTCTGGCATACCATTACCGTGTAACCTGCTTCAAGCGCTACTTCATCAATTCCTTTCACCATGGTGGCCAGCACATAATCCAGGTTGGGAACAATTACACCAATATTATGGGTCTGTTTTTGTTTGAGACTTAAGGCCAGTTTATTGGGCTGGTAGTTCAACTCTTTCGAGAGTGCCATAACGGCCCTTTTGGTTTCTGCGTTTACGTCAGGCGCGTTGCGCATAGCGCGTGAAACGGTTGAAATAGAGATGTTCAACTGTTTGGCAATGTCTTTAATCGTTGCGGGCTTATTCATATCAGTTCGTTCGTCAGCGGCAATAAAGCTATAACAAAGATGTTTACGGAAATCCCGGCAGCGTTGCCGGTAACGTTACCGGTTCTTAAATTTTATACAAAACGTAAAAAAATGACGTTATTTCTCATTTTCTGAGATTTTTTGATTCATTTTTATAAATCTTCAAAGCACTCAAAAAATTCCATACTTCCAAATGGGGCTAATATTACATCCCGGACGTGCAGATTACCGGGATTAAACTTGCCAAACCTCTACAAAATGTCTTCATTCAACGGAAAAGTAGCGATTGTAACTGGCGGTGGTCGTGACATCGGCCGCGCAGTATCTGTAAAGCTGGCAGCAGCCGGTGCTAAAGTGTGTATCAATTATTTTGGAGCAAAGGATCTTGCAGAAGAAACACTTCGCCAGGCGCAGGCCGCCGGTGGGGAAGCGATCATTGTGCAGGGTGATATGACCAAATCAGCTGATGTAAAAAAAGTACTGGACGCCTGCACATCTGCGTTCGGAGATGTGATTCATGTGCTGGTGAATGTAGCCGGTGGACTGATGGGTCGCAAGCCGCTTGCGGAGTTGGATGAGGAATTCTGGGACAATGTGATTAATGTGAATCTCAAATCGGCTTATTTGGTTACGCGCGCAGTAGTGCCGCACATGACAGCCGGTGGCGCTATTGTCAATTTCTCTTCGCAGGCCGCCCGCGACGGCGGTGGCGGTGGTGCATTGGCGTATGCAACAGCCAAAGGAGGTGTGCTTACGATGACGCGCGGTCTTGCCAAGGAACTTGGTCCAAAAGGAATTCGCGTCAACTGTGTTTCGCCGGGTATGATCAATACCACTTTTCATAATACGTTTACCAAACCGGAAGTACGTACCAATGTTGCCGCAGGCACGCCGCTGCGCCGGGAAGGTGAAGCGGGTGAAGTGGGCGACCTGGTGTTGTACCTGGCCAGTGATCATGCTTCATTTATCAACGGTGAGAGCGTTGAGATCAATGGTGGAACTTATTTTGCCTGATATTCAGAATTACATGCTGGAAGGCTCTGATTTTTTTCCCGGTATGTTTTGAAAATAAAACGATGAATAACGTGCGCTTGCTTTTTGTAACCTGCCTCTTGCTGGCTGCCCGGTTTGCTGTTGCGCAGCACCCGCTTACTTTCTTTACCAGTACGGAAGCAACTACTGTCCGAAAGGGGCTGAACCAGTCGCCATTGCTTAGCAATTCTTTTTCTGAGATAAAAAAGGAGGTGGATGCGTGGATTGGCAAAGATGTGGATGTGCCGGTGCCGAAAGATCCGGCCGGTGGATACACGCACGACAAACACAAGGCTAATTACACGCTGATCTTTAATGCAGGCGTTTTGTACAATCTTACCGGTGATGTTCGCTATGCGAAATTGGTAAAGGATGTGTTGCTCAAATATGCCCGGCTTAATCCCACGCTCAAGAATCACCCGGAGGCAACGAGCAGTTCACCGGGGCGCATTTTTTGGCAGGCGCTGAATGATGCCAACTGGCTGGTGTTTGCCGGTATGGCCTATGACCTTGCATACAATGGAATTCTTCCTGCTGATCGTAAAACGATAGAAACTGGGGCTTTTAAACCCGAGGTTGATTTTATTACACAGGATTTGAAACCCTGGTTCAACCTGATCCATAATCATGGTGTTTGGGCCTGTGCCGGCGTAGGCATTGCGGGTATTGCTACCAATAATAAAGAATGGGTGGATATGGCGCTCTATGGTAGCGATAAAAAAGGAAATACAGGTTTCCTGGCACAGATGCGCGGACTGTTTTCTCCTGATGGATATTATACCGAGGGACCTTATTACGTGCGCTATGCGATTCTACCCTATTATCTTTTCGCCAACGCGTTGCAACATGCGCGGCCCGAGCTGAAAATTTTCAGCTATCGCGACAGTATTCTTTCCAAAGCGTTGCAGGCAGGTCTTCAGCAAACCAATACGAACGGCGCATTTATGCCGTTGAATGATGCATTAAAGGAAAAAGATTATACCAGCAATGAACTGGTTACAGCTATTGATATTGCATGGTCTGTTTATGGCGCCAATGATGCGCTGCTCTATGTTGCTGCACGGCAGAACCGTGTTTTACTGAATAAAGGCGGCGCCGCCATTGCAGCCAGGATAGCCAGCGGCAAGAATCTACCTGCCTATTTCCCTTATCGTACGGTAGAATATAAAGACGGAAAGAACGGTGACGAAGGCGGAGTGAGTTTTTTAAGAAGTGGCAGCGCCAAAAACCTTACCACGTTATTCTTTAAATATCCTTCTCACGGTTTGTCGCACGGGCATTTTGACAAACTCACTTTTGGTTTGTACGATAAAGGCAACGAAATATTTACTGATTACGGTTCTGTTCGTTTTATCGGTATTGAGCAGAAATACGGCGGACGCTATTTGCCGGAGAATAAATCGTATGCATCTCAAACCATTGCGCATAGCACCATGGTGGTGGATGAAACGAGTGATTTTGGCGGTAAAGAAGATGTGGCTGAAAAATACCACGCAGATAAATTATTCAGTGTGATCAACGATCCTGCGGCGCAGGTAGTTGCGGCTGAGGATGTTCATTCCTATCCTGGTGTGGGATTACAACGCACATTGTACCTGCTGCAATTACCAAACGGGCGCCGGTTGATGGTTGATTTGTTTCACGCGCGGTCGGCCGACGAGCACCAGTATGATCTGCCTTTCCAGTATGACGGACAGGTAATTCACACCTCTTTTAACTATCATCCTAATACGGGCGAGCAGGTGCCGCTGGGAAAGAAAAACGGGTACCAGTTCTTATGGAAAGAAGCGGAAGCGTCGGTAGCGGACACGGTGGCGCAGTTTACCTTTCTCAATCACCGGACGTATTATTCCATTTCTTCGCTTATTCGTGGAACGGCTTCTATTTTCTTTACGCGGAGCGGCGCCAACGATCCTGATTTTAATCTTCGGCGTGAGCCGGCTTATATAATTCGTCAGCGTGGTAAGGACCAGTTATTTGTAAACGTGGTGGAGATTCATGGCAATTTTGATCCGATCAATGAATTTTCAACCAATGCCACGCCGGCTGTGCAGGGCA
Source organism: Bacteroidota bacterium (assembly GCA_048498035.1). GTDB lineage: Bacteria > Bacteroidota > Bacteroidia > Chitinophagales > Chitinophagaceae > CADEDV01. The sequence goes on from JBEHYT010000002.1 coordinate 99,219, forward strand.
TACAAGTGCTACAGGACAATGAAGAAGCTACCATTGTAAGTATTATGGTGAATGGAAAAGAATTGAAAGTGTGCCAGGCTAACAAAAATTTTGAACAATCCGCTACACATACAATTTCCGGAACTACCTGGTCTGGCCCCTGCCAGGTTTGGTATGATGGAAAGAAATTGTAAACAAGAACTACTAAAAACCTTATTAACTAAAACGTATGGGAACAACGGAGACTGCGAAAGTTTTTATTGAAAACGGTGATCTTTCCTGGGAGGAAACAGGACCCGGTATGAAACGAAAAATCATGGCGTATGATGATCGCCTGATGATTGTGAAGGTAAATTTTGAAAAGGGTGCGATCGGCACGTTGCACCGGCATCCGCACACACAGATCACCCACATTGAAAGTGGTGTATTTGAGGTGGAAATAGGCGGTGAAAAGAAAGTGCTGAAAGGTGGCGATGCCTTTTATATTCCGCCAAATGTATTACATGGTGCGGTTTGCCTGGAGCCGGGTGTATTGATTGACACATTTAGCCCGATGCGCGAAGATTTTATCAATCCGTAATTGAATATGCGAATGAATCCTGTTTTGCTATTGGTTGCCGGCTGTATCCTGTTGGGGTGCAGTAAAAATGGTGCGCCTTCGGGAACAACGGATCCTGGTCCGGGCACCAACCCGCCGGTTACACCACCTGCGCCGGTGGTAGTTCGGACGGTAAATGTATCAACGGCCAGCCAGTTGAAAGCTGCGTTGCTGGATGCACAGGCGGGGGATGACATCATTCTTGCAGATGGAACCTATTCCGGGAAGTTTGTGATAGCGCCAGGTAAAGACGGAACAGCGGCCAGGCCAATTACATTGCGTGGATCACGCAACGCAATCCTTGATGCAGGCGATATTAATACGGGTTATGTGCTATACCTGCAAGCAGGCTACTGGAATCTGAAAGGTTTTACTGTTACGAATGGATTGAAAGGGGTCATGGTGGATGGTGCAACCTATTCTGTTATTGATGGCGTAAAGGTGGATCATATTGGTGAGGAGGGAATTCACCTGCGCAAGTTTAGTTCGCACAACAGCATTCAGCATTGTGAGATTACCAATACGGGACTGAAGACGGCGGACTATGGAGAAGGAATTTATATTGGTTCGGCAAAGAATAACTGGGCAACGTATACCAATGGAAATCCTGATCTCTGTGATTCAAACCTGGTGTATCAAAATCATATCGGGCCGAATGTAGCGGCGGAATGCGTTGATATCAAAGAGGGGACTACGGGTGGTATTATCCGTGATAATGTTTTTGATGCTACTGGCATTCAGGGTGCCAATGGCGCCGATAGCTGGATTGATGTGAAAGGGAATGGCTACCTGATCGAAAGTAATGCGGGTAGCAATCCCGGTGGCGGCATTTTTATAGATGGATACCAGGTGCATTGTGCATATGCAGGCTGGGGGAATGATAATGTTTTTAAATCAAATACCTGTACGGTAAATGGAACCGGTTATGGCTTCAACATACAGTTGAGTGGCAGTAACGGTACCACTACCGGGAACAAGGTGTATACGACCAATACTGTAACGGCTGCGGTGAAGGGTGTGTCTAACATCCCGCTTAGCAACTAAACCGACAGATATGAAAGTAAAAGGGCTTCGCTGGTGGATTATCGGGTTGATAGGAACGGCTACGGTTATCAATTATATTGACCGCAGTGCGATCAATATCATGTGGCCATATATCTACCGGGAATTTGGTATCAGCGATGCCAATAGCAAGGATGCCCTTGCGCTGATCACTGCCTTTTTTATGGGCGCCTATGCGGTGGGACAAGCAGTTACGGGCAGGATGATGGATGCAATTGGAACGCGCCTCGGTATGGCCATCTCTATTGTGGGATGGAGTATATCGATTGCGCTTCATGCGGTTGCGCGTTCACTGGCATCGTTTAGTGTATTTCGTTCGTTGCTGGGACTTAGTGAAGCCGGCAACTGGCCCGGTGCTACCAAGAGCAATGCGGAATGGTTCCCAGTTCGGGAACGGGCTATTGCACAGGGTATTTTTGGTGCAGGCGCATCAATGGGAGGAGTTATAGCTGCGCCCGTTGTGGCAGCTTTGTATGTTGGCTTTGGCTGGCGGGCGACTTTTGCCGGGATTGCCGTACTTGGTTTTCTCTGGCTGATACCCTGGCTGATCGTAAATAAAGCCACACCGGATAAACATCCCTGGATTACGAAAGAAGAGCAGGATCATATTGCTGATGGAGGTGGACAGGTAAGCGCTGCGGAAACTTCCCAACAGGCTTACAGTTGGCGTACGCTTCTTTCATTCCGGAATACCTGGGGCATTATCAGTTCGCGGTTTTTCATTGACCCGATCTGGTGGATGTTTGTGACCTGGTTACCGACATTTCTAAAAGAACAATTCTCTTTTGATATCCAGAAAGTTGGTGCATTTGCCTGGGTTCCTTTTCTTTTCGCGGCTATTGGCGGTGTAGCAGGTGGTTTGTATTCATCCTGGCTGGTGCGCAGGGGTATGCGGGCTGTAAAAGCACGCCGCAATGCAATTAGCGTAGGAAGTTTGATCATGGTGGTTTCCCTGGCAGCAACGGCTTACCTGATGAATGAATTGAAAGATCATATTACGCTGGCGATGGTACTGATGAGCGGATCATTGTTTGGATTCCAGTTCCTGATCAATAACCTGCAAACACTTCCTTCTGATTATTTCAGTGGTAAAAACGTCGGAACGGTTGCCGGGCTGGGAGGTACGTCGGCGGTGCTGGGCACGGTGATCTTTACATTGCTGGTGCCGGTTATTACACGGTCTGGCTATACACTTTTATTTGTCCTGGCGGGCATCATGGTGCCGCTGGCATGGCTTTGTATCACGTTTATTTCATCCACAAAACATATTTCGAAACGAACCAATTGATTGCTTTTAACCATTCTTAAATGTGCTGCTTTATGAAAAGAATTGCTTTACTGATCACGCTGCTTTTTGCAATGGGGATTGCAAAAAGCCAAACAACGTACTATTGGGTAGGAGGTACCGGACCGGCTACTATCTCAGGTAGCAGTAACTGGAATACCCAGTTAGACGGTAGTGGTACTTCTCGTAGTTCAGCCCAGTCGAACGACATTCTTGTATTTGACGGCTCCAACATAGGCGGTTCAGCAGCTGCAACGGGCGCCGTTACGGTAACAATTACCTCGCAAACCATCGGCCAGCTTCACCTTACCAACAATGCCAATGTTACGTTCTCGCGCCCTTCAGGCGCAGGAGGAAGCGGCACTGTTACGGTGGCCGGCGTCGTTGGTGATGATGTGATCATCGATGCAGGATCATCTTTCTTTATCAATTCCTCCTCGGGTGATGGTAATGTGATCTTTGTTTTTGGATCAGGTTCCACGGGTGTTGTTTATGGAAACTGGACCATCCAAAATACTTCGCAAAGCAGGATTGCGAACGGTACCGGCGGAGCCGCCGGATCGCTGGTATTCAAAAGTGGCTCTACATTTCATTGTAATATTACTTCATCATCTGCATCGTACCCGTTTGGAAGTGCATCACAATCTTCAGCGCTCTGGGTTGTATTTGAATCCGGCGCAAGTCTATATTATGAAGGTGGCTGGAGCCCGATGGGTAACCAACAGGCATTTGCCGCGGTTGATTTTCGCCCCGGCAGCACCTGGCACCACAGGGCCAGCAATCCTATTCCCTCAACATTTGGTTCTTTTTTCAATACAAAAGGGTTTGGAAATATTATCGTGGAAAATGGTGCTACACTTGGTTGTGACGGTCCCGTGTACCGGATCGGTAACCTGACCATTAATTCCGGTTGCGGATTTACAACGCATAGCAGCGGACAAACCGCTGTATTGGGAGATCTGACTGTAAATGGTTCTTATTCGGCGCCATCGGGCAGTAGCAATGTGCTGGTGCTTGGAGGTAATACGCAGCAAACGGTAAGTGGTAGCGGTACCATTGTTGTTCCGAACCTGGTAGTGGCTGATAATGCAGATGTGGTACTTAACCAGGATATTACAGTTGGATCGTCTACTTACGTTTTCGGCAAGATCAATTTTACCACACACCAGGTAAATGGTGCGGGTACCTTCGGCTCTAAAGCCGGTAGCAGTGCCAGTGATGCATCCGGCACGCTGGTGGCAGGATCCTACCAGATAACGGGTCTTCCAAATACAATTTCAGGATTAAATGGTTTAACTGTTTCCGGTACCGGTATTGCTCCTAATACGAACGTAGTTGGTTTTTCAGGTAGCAATGGCGTTATTGCATTGTCTCAACCACTGGTTGGATCAGGAAGCGGCGTAGCGCTTACGTTTACGAGCAATGCCGCAACGCTTGCCACCAGCAATCCGAATGGTATGGACAGCCTTACCGGCTCGGTAACGGCGGTAGGAGATAAGAATTTTTCCGGTGGAACGAACTATATTATCAATGCAGCCACTTCCTGGCCTTTTGGGATTTCTTCAGGAACTACGGATGCTTTTATCAGCATAGGTTCTGCAGAGATCAATGCGCCCATTACATTGAATACAAGTTTGCTGGTGTCGTCTCATTTTACGGTAAACAGCAAAGTGGTGCTTCGCCCGCTCGACGTATTACGCATTCTGACAGGAGGCGTTATCGATGGAAATTACAATAGTTCCAATTACATCAATACGGGGTATAATAACACCACAGGTGATCAGTCGTATGTAGAGGTGGATAATGTAGCTGCCGCGGTAACCTTGCCGATCGGAACAGACAATAGTTACCTGCCGGCTGTTATCACACCCACTGCAACCAGCGTCTTTACCGCTTCTGTTTTTGAAGGTATTACTACTGAAGGAACATTAACCGGTACGGCTTTCACGTCCGTTCAGAAACAATCCGTGGTGGATGCGGTGTGGAACATTCAGCGCATTAGCGGTAGTGGTGACGCGAATCTGCAGTTGCAATGGCCGGCTACGCTGGAAGGTTCTACATTCACAACGCTGGCAGATTCCGAAATTGGTATTATTACCAATGATGGAACGTCGTGGTCGTTGCCCGTTGCCACGGGCGATAATACGGCGAACATGGCTTCAGCCACCGTTAGCACATTTGGCAATTTTGCCATCGGTTCACAACCGCCAACACAACCGTTTATTTTCAATGCATTGCCAGGGAAGACCTATGGCGACCCGGATTTCAACGGTGGTGCTATTAGTCTCAACACAACAAAACCCATTACCTACAGCAGTAATAATACCGCGGTAGCAACCATTGTAGGTGGTGATATTCATATCGTGGGTGCGGGTACGGCAGACATTACGGCGTCACAAGCCAGTGATGGATTTTATCCTGCCGCCAGTGCAACACAAACACTTACTGTAGACAAAGCTGCGCTTACTATTAAGGCAGATGATAAAACAAAGTTTGAAGGTGCTGCCAATCCAGCCCTGACGGCTACCTATACCGGTTTTGTATACAGCGAAACACCCGCTGTATTTACAACAGCGCTGACGCTGGCCACTACGGCCACAACGGGTTCTACTCCCGGCACCTACCCGATTACAGCCAGTGGTGCGGTAGCGGCTAATTATACCATCACGTTCGTTAATGGAACGATGACGGTTTTAGCCAAACAAACGCAGACCATCACATTTAATACACTTCCTACCAAGAATTACGGGAATGCCGACTTTGCTGCTGGCGCTACCAGTACGAATAGTTCGCTGCCGATTACTTATAGCAGCTCTAATACATCCGTAGCAACGGTGAGTGGCGGCATCATACATATCACTGGTGCGGGAACTACTACCATTACGGCATCCCAGGCGGGTGATTTTGGGCACTTCCCGGCGGCAGATGTATCCCGCACACTTACTGTGAATAAAGTAGCGCTCGCGATTAAAGTGCGTGACACGACCAAGGTGGAAGGCCAGGCCAATCCTCCGTTTACCATTACGTACAGCGGATTTGTACTGGGAGAAAATGCATCCAACCTGCTTACTCCTGCTACGGCCACTACCACGGCTACTACGGGTTCTGCAGCGGGATATTATCCCATTACACTCGGCGGAGCCACTTCTAATAACTACACCATTACTTATACCAATGCGCGGCTAACAGTATACCCGGTATCTGGTACCGATCAGCAATACCTGAACGCGTTTATGTCTAACAGCACTACGCTTACGGTACGGGTATATTCCAGCCAGCCTGCGTTGGGAGATATTATGGTTTGGGATTTCAGTGGGCGGCCATTGTTGAAGAAAAACCTGTTTATGCCAACCGGCTTCATCAGTGTTGACCTGGCGGTGCCTACGCTTCCTTCCGGTATTTACATCGTAACAGTAAAAGGCCCCGGAGTAAACCTGAAAAAGACAGTTCCGATTGTTAAATAAAAAAGCATGAAAAAAATCATTATCGCCGGTTCGTTTGTATTAGCGCTGCTTGTTGCCTGCGCCAGCGAGGGGCCATCCAAAAAGCCTCCGGTTTTTGCGCTGGATGCAGCGGCCCTGCAATCCAATAAAGGACGCGTGCAGGCCAAGGATCCGCAAATCATGGCTGCTTATAAGGCATTGCTCAAAGATGCCGACAAAGCGCTTCAGTTTGAGCCGGTAAGTGTGATGGAGAAAAAGAATACGCCACCCAGTGGCGACCGGCACGATTACATGAGCCTGGCGCCTTATTTCTGGCCCGATCCGTCCAAGCCAAACGGGCTTCCGTATATGCGTAAAGACGGACAAACAAACCCGGAGGTAAAGGAATATAAGGATAAAGAATACATGCCACAGTTGTGCGATGTGGTGCAAACGCTGGCACTCGCGTATTATTTCTCTGATGAAAAAATGTATGCAGAGCACGCCGCAACGCTGTTGCGTGTGTGGTTTCTTGATACCGCTACGCGGATGAATCCCAACATGAACTTTGCCCAGGCTATTAAGGGTGTAAACGACGGACGAGGAGCGGGCCTGATCGATGCGCGTCATTTTATAAAAGTGGTGGATGCGGTTGGTCTTTTGAAAGATGCAAAAACATGGACGGCAACTGATGATGCCGGAATGCGTAAATGGTTTTCCGATTTCAGGAACTGGATGGAAACCAGTAAAGTGGGAAAAGATGAAATGAACGCAAAAAATAACCACGGTGCCTGGTATGATGCACTGCGGATTGCACTTGCGCTTGGCAACGGAGACAACGAAGCGGCGAAAATGATTGTTAAGCATGAACAGGAGCGACTTGATTACCAGATGGACGAAAACGGCTTTTTGCCCAAAGAGATGGAACGCACCATGTCATTACACTATTCCGTATTTGCCATGGAAGCGTTTGAGCTGGCTGCACAAATGGGAGAGCAGGTGGGTGTAGATTTTTGGAATTACACAACGCCGTCTGGAAAATCGCTCAAAAAAGGATTTGATGTATTGCAACCCTACCTGGCCGATACTAAAAAGTGGGAGGGGCAACAGATCAGGGAATTTGATTTTGACGAAGGCTATATACTGCTGATGAATGGCGCAAAACACATGGGCTGCAAATCCTGCCGGGATGATGTAAATCGCCTGGCCGGCGATAAAGCGCCACGGCTTCGGATCAACTTATTTTTTTAACGAACTGAAACGATTGTAAATATTTAAACTGCTATTATGAAAAAGTTACAGTGCTTCTTTCTTTTGATGCTGCTAGCGGGTGCCGTTATGGCTCAAAAGAGAACAATCACCGGGAAGGTAACGAACCAAACCACCGGTGAAGTGTTGGCGGGTGTAAACATCCTTGCGGGAAAGCAGAAAGGCGGTACTACCTCCAAACCAGACGGTACCTATTCCATTACCGTAAATAAAGATGTTACCACGCTGGTTTTTTCCTATGTCGGGTTTAGTCCGCAAACGGTAGTCATTGGCACAAATACGACTATTGATATAAAACTGGTACCGGCACCAACCGATATGAATGAGGTGGTGGTAATTGGTTACGGTACGCAAAAAAAATCACACCTCACAGGTGCCGTTTCCAAGTTCAAAAACGACCGGTTGGATGAAACGCCGGTTTCCCGGCTGGACCAGGCGCTACAGGGAAAAATAGCAGGTGTTCAAATTCAAAATATTTCTTCTGAGGCAGGTGCAGATCCGAAAGTGCAGGTGCGCGGCCTGAGCTCTGTAGGTGCTTCCGCAGAACCACTGGTAGTGGTAGACGGGCAACCTATTGACGACGGTTTGTCTTTTGTAAATATGGCCGATGTGGAATCCGTGGAAGTATTGAAAGACGCAGCTTCTGCGGCTATCTATGGATCTCGGGGCGCTAACGGTGTAATCATCATCACTACAAAAACAGGTAAGGCAGAGAAGACAAAATATTCAGTAAAATTTTCAAACGGGGCAAAAACAGCTTATGAGCGTTACCCGATGATGACGACCACGGAATACACCAATATGCTGTATTACGAGGCAGCGCTGAAAGCAAAAGATCCCAGTATTCCCACACCCACCGGCACAGCCGTGATTGCCAATAACGAACGCGCCGCTTATATCATTGAGAATAGTATTGTAGGACATCCTACCGACTGGCAGGACCAGGCACTTCGCAATGCCACCGTTCGCAACCTGCAGGTGAGTGCATCCGGTGGAACACGTCAATTGAAATATTATATTTCCGGAGCTTACCAGCGTGACGAGGGCCTGATGTATCACAGTGAATACGATAGGTACAGTTTGCGCGGACGGATGGATGCGCAACTCAGCAAACGTGTGAAGCTGAGCTTTAATATTAATCCTTCTTACAATAAGCGCGAGCGTCCTTCTACCGGTTTTATTGATTTTGTCCGCTTCCAGTCGTTCCTCCCCGTTTATCACAATGATGTTACCGCGGCGTTTGTAGGGCAGGCAGCACAATGGGCGAATATCAAACCCGGTGATTTTGCACAGGCCCGTCATTTTAACGGGTTGAACTACAGTGGCTATATGCCTGATGGTACATTCTATTCAAGCACCTCTGGTCTTTCTCCATTCAACACGGCGAACAACACGCCAAAATCGGTAATGGAAACGCGGACGATAACCGCCAATGAATATCGCCTGCAAACAAGCGGGGATATTACCATCAACATCCTGCCCGGTCTTGATTTCAAATCTTCCGGCAATATTTATGTGAACATGAGCAAGGCGGTTGATTTTGCCAAAACAAGTTCCAACCGGGAAGGAGATCCCAACCGCGGGCAGTACAATAACCAGACGATTATTGATCTGCTGAATGAAAACACACTGACCTATAACAAAAATATCGGTAAGCATTCTATCAATTTGCTGGGTGGCTTTACTGCGCAAACAAGACAAACAACACTTGAGCAGATCGTGGGGACCAACTACCCGAGCGATAACATCACAGATGCAAATAATGCGGGCCTGATTGAGCAGCCTTCCATTGATAATAACGGCAACCTGCAGGGTACTTACACGCTGCGGTTAAAAGAGGGATTGCTTTCTTATCTGGCGCGTGCGATGTATGCTTACGATAACAAATATCTTTTCTCCACAAGTATTCGTGCTGATGGAAGTTCCAAATTTGCCCCGGGACATAAATGGGGTTATTTCCCATCCGTTTCACTGGGTTGGGTGGTAACGCAGGAGAAATTTATGGACAAGGTAAAATGGCTGAGCAACCTGAAACTCAGAACCAGCTACGGTGTGAGTGGAAACAATCGTATTGTAGACTATGGCTGGCTGGATCTGCTGTATGCAGCCAATTACCCGCTGGGTGCTCAAACGGGCGTGAGTGTATTTGGACAGGCTCCTTCCACCACGATCCTGGCAAACCCGGATATCACCTGGGAAAATACAAGACAGTTTAATAGTGGTATTGACGTGGGATTGTTCCGCAACGCGGTTACGTTCTCACTGGATGTGTACCAATCCAAAACAGACGCACTGTTGCTGAAACAGTCTACCATGGCTTTTACCGGTGTTCCGCTTACCTGGAATAATATCGGTAAACTGAAAAACAATGGTATTGAATTTGAAATCACTACCAACAACTTCAGGCGGAAGAATTTCAAATGGACTACAACTGCAAATATTGCGCATAACCAGAATAAACTGCTTTCTTATGGAGAAGAAGCATATGTGTTGAACCAGGGAGAGCGGACTGAACTTTACCTGAATGAGGTGGGCGGACCGTTTATCCAATTCTATGGCTACAAGACGGATGGCGTGTGGCTGTCGCAAAAGCAAATTGATGATGCAAAAGCAGCGGGATTATCCAGTGCGCTCAGCAATGTGTTTGTTCCCGGTGGATTGAAGCTGGTGGATTATGACAACAATGGCATTATTGACGCCAATGACAGAACGGTTATTGGAAACCCGTATCCTGACTTTACCTGGGGTATCAACAACAACTTTACCTTTAAGGCGTTTGACCTGAGTTTCCTGTTCCAGGGCAGCCAGGGCGGGCAGTTGATCAACGGCGATCCAAATTACAATGAGACCAAGCGTTACAACCGCAACTACAATACAAACCGCTGGCTGAGCCCAATGTTCCCGGGCGATGGAAAAACGCCCTACTCGACGGTAGGATTTAACTGGATGCTCACAGATTACGTGGTAGAAGATGCATCCTATTATTGCCTTCGTGAAGTGATTGTGGGTTATACGCTGCCGAATAAAGTAGCGCAAACCTTACATATCAATTCGCTTCGGGTATATTTCTCCGGACAGAATCTATATTTCCATACGCCGAGCGGTTACCGCGGTATCAATACGGAAGGACGCTTTACCAGTGGGCCGTATGCAACACCTTCGGTGGATGGCTACCAGCGCGGAAGCTACCCGATGCCGAGAACTGTTCTTTTTGGAATTGATGTTAATTTCTAACCAGCAAAACTTACAATTATGAAACTTCAACATTATATACTGCTGATCTGCTGCGCTGGTTTATTTTCCTGCAAAAAGACAATTGACCTTTACCCGCAGTCGAACCTGAATACGGGCACCTATTATTCCAATTATAGTGAGGTGAAGTCGGCCCTTACCGGCGCTTACAATGGACTACAAAAGCCATTGCTCTGGGAATGGATGCTAACGGAATTGCGGAGTGATAATTCAGAAATGGGATCGCCCGGCAGTACCGCTTCCGCGAATCGTGACCTGAGCGACCTGGATATGTTTATCCCGGCTACTACGCAACAGAATATTTATAATTACTGGCTGGCAACCTATGCCAATATCCGCAACGTCAATATTATCCTGCAAAAGCTTGGCGTAACATACGATCCTGCCGCCGGAACGATCAGTTTTGCGGCCATAACACTTCCGATCAGTGAAACAGACCGGAAGCAATTGGCGGGCGAAGCACTGTTTATCAGGGCGTATCATTATTTTAACCTGGTTCGTTTGTACGGGGGAGTATTTCTTGTATATGAACCGATTTCTCCCAGCGAGTCCAAACAGATGAACCGCTCTACGGTAGCAGATATCTATAAGTTGATAGAAGCTGATCTGAAAACAGCCGCTGCTTCCATGAACAGCCTGAAGTACAACCAGATTCCTTCTGCAGATCTGGGTCGTGCTACAAAATGGGCCGCAGAGGGTTTATTGGCTAAAGTGTACCTGACGCTAAACCGGAAGAGTGAAGCCATCACGCAATTGCAGGATGTAATGACGAACAGCGGCTACGGCCTTCAGCCTACCTATGCCGGTGTTTTCAATGTTAATAACGAAATGAACAACGAAATTCTTTTTGCTGTTCGTTTCAAAGCCGGCGGGCTTGGACTGGGTTCTACGTTTCAGAACACATTTGCGCCGCTCGGATCTGGCGCCAACGTGATCAATGGAGATGGTGATGGATTGAATTATCCAACGGCAGATCTTGACACTGCAACCAATGGCGATCTTCGGAAGCCGAACATTCTCAAAACATACACACTTGGATCATCTCCGGCGCTGTATGTAACCAAGTATCTCTTCCCGGTTGCCCAGGTTGATGACGGGGAAGCAGACTGGCCCGTGCTGCGCTATGCAGACATCCTGCTGATGATGGCCGAAGCCCAGGGTTATACGCAATCCTCGCTGGATTATATCAATGCGGTTCGTCCACGCGCCGGGTTGTCAAATTATACCATGTCCAACGTTACCAGCGTAGCGCAGTTTGAACAGGCCCTTTCCAACGAACGCCGGATTGAATTTGCTTTTGAGAACCAGCGCTGGTTCGACCTGGTGCGTTTTAATACCACACTAACTACCATCACCGCGCAACAGGTGATCAAAGATCATTACGCGGACGAATATTATTCCCATTATCGCCTGTACCTGCCACCAACACCTACGTTGATGGAGTTGCAGTCGAATATCACCGCAGACAGGCTGTTGTTGCCCATTCCGCAGCGAGAAATTGACACGAACACGCAATTAACCATCCCGCAAAACCCGGGATACTAATAAAAAAATAAACTCTAAAGGAAACAGATAACTATGAAAGCAATAATCGCAGCATTCGCCAGTCTCCTGGTCACCGGTTCCCTGCTTGCGCAGGATGCGGACTCGGCTGCCTATAAAGCAGTAGAATACCCTGATGGCTATACAGCCCAGCTGAATGTAACGTACACCACGGTGAAAGACTGGGAAGGGAAAATGGATCTGTACCTGGCTCCTTCATCCAAAGGTCCGGCGCCCATTGTGATCAACATTCACGGTGGCGGTTGGAACCACGGCGTAAAGGAATCACAAACCGGGTTTAGCACGTTTTTTAAAATGGGCTATTCCGTTGCCAACATGGAATACCGGCTCACCGGACAGGCCACCGCGCCCGCAGCAGTGGAAGATACCCGCTGCGCACTCATTTACCTGATCAAAAATGCAAAAGCCCTGAATATTGACCTCGACAAAATTGTAATTATGGGCGGAAGTTCCGGAGGTCACCTGGCATTAATGGGTGGACTGCTTGGCAACAACCATATTTTTGATGGTAACTGCCCCGGTGTAGAAAACGTGAAAGTGGCCGCCATCGTTGATAAATATGGCATCACTGATGTGTGGGACTGGGGATATGGTAATAACGTTACCAGCAAATCCGCCACCCGCTGGCTGGGGGATAAGGCAAACGACAAAAAGTTTGCAGCATCCGTTTCTCCCATTACCTACGTGAATAAAAACAGCCCGCCCACTTTTATCGTGCATGGAGATGCCGATCCTACGGTGCCCTATCAGCAGTCGGTAGACCTGCATAAAAAAATGGATGAAGTTGGGGTGAAGAATGAATTTATGTCGGTGCCTGGTGGACTTCACGGGAAGTTTAGCAAAGAACAAAATTCAGAAGTGAATAAGCGCATATCTGCTTTTCTAAAAGGACTTGGCCTGGTAGGTCCGGGCGTTAAATAGGTAGATCGCAGCTTTTTTGTTGAAATGCCCTGCCGCAAGGCGGGGCATTATTTTTTCGGCCGGTAACGGCCAAAATAGCCTTACGGCAAAATGAAAATGAATAGCCTGGAATTGGCTAATTTGCACCCGATTATCTATGAAACATTACGTTGTAACAGGAGGGGCCGGTTTTATCGGGAGTAATTTGGTAAAGCGTTTATTTGCGTTGGAACCGGGTTGCCGCGTTACTTGCATAGATGATTTTGACCCTTTCTATTCTGCGGCCATCAAGGAAATAAATATCAGGGAATTTGAGGTCAATCCTGCTTTTGCGCTGCTGCGTAATGACCTTGCCGTAACGAGCGGTGAAAAACTGGCCGATCTTATCCGTGATCCTGTTGATGTGATTATTCATCTCGCCGGCAAGGCTGGTGTTCGTCCCAGCATTCAAAACCCGTTGGCTTACCAGGAAGCCAATGTCATCGGTTTGCAGAATATGCTGGAGTTTGCGCGGTTAAAATCCTGCAGGCAATTTGTTTTTGCTTCCAGTAGCAGCGTATACGGTGTTAATGATCATTTTCCCTGGAAGGAAGATGAGCAATTGCTTCCAATAAGTCCCTACGCCAGCACCAAGTTAGCCGGTGAAATGATGGGGCATGTGTATAGCAGGTTGTATAATATCCGTTTTATCGCGCTTCGATTTTTTACAGTATATGGTCCGGGCCAGCGGCCTGACCTGGCCATTCATAAGTTTACCAAAGCCATTCTGAATGGACAACCTGTTACCCGGTATGGGGACGGGCATACCAGCCGTGATTATACATTTGTAGATGATACGGTACAGGGCATTCTTGGCGCCACCAGGTATGAGGCAACGCCCTTCGAGATCATCAACCTGGGCAATCATTATAGTATTTCATTGAATGAACTGATTGCGGCCATTGAAGAAGTGACTGGGAAAAAGGCAATCATTCGCCAGGAGCCCGACCAGCCCGGCGATGTTCCCAAAACCTACGCCGATATCACAAAAGCACAACGCCTGCTCGGTTATGCGCCTGCCACCGCATTGCGGGATGGTATCCAACAATTTTATGATTGGTATATCGCTAACCGCGCGATACTGGAAAGCTGATTAAAGCAACGGTTCGCCATTCGGGCTTATTTCGCGTCGGCCCTGGAAAATTTTGCGGACGTTGTAAGTTTTTTTATTCTGCGATTCAAAATACGTACGCATATTGATGTCGGCAATAATGCCGATCGTAATGAACTGAATGCCGCCCAATAGCAGAATCAATCCCAGTATCAGGATGGGCCTGTTCCAGATGTTATGGCCCATCAGTTTCCAAACCAGCAGGTAAAGATTGATCAGCAATCCAAGACCAAGGCTGATGAAACCAAATGTGCCAAACAGGTGCATGGGTTTTTGCATATACTTGCGCATAAAAACCATCAGCACTAAATCGCTCATCACTTTGAACGTCCGGTTGATGCCGTATTTGCTTTTTCCGTGCACACGGGGATGATGTTTTACATCAACCTGGGTAATGCGGGCGCCCTGCAATTTTGCAAGCACGGGGATGAACCGGTGCAGCTCACCATATAAACCCAGTTCTTCCGCTATTTCCCGGCGAAATACTTTCAATGTGCAACCATAGTCTTTAATATAAACGCCGGTCATTCGCCGTATCATCGCATTGGCGATGCGGCTGGGTATCTTGCGCAGGAACATCCCGTCTTTGCGGTTTTTACGGTTTCCCGCAACAATGTCCCAATCTTCTTTTTTCAGCAGGTCGAGCATTCCCGGAATATCGCTGGGATCATTCTGCAGATCACCATCCAATAGTGCTACGTACCGCCCGGTGGAATGGTCAATTCCGGCCGTCATGGCGGTGCTTTGCCCGTAGTTTTTGCGCAGTTCCACCAGTCGTGTCCGGTCGTCGCCAAATTCGAGGATTTTTTGGCGGGTTTTGTCGGTAGAGCCATCATCCACCAGAACTACTTCATAATCAATATCCTTCAAGGCAGATCGCACGGCATCCAGCAAGGGCTGGATGTTTTCTTCTTCATTCATAACCGTAATAACGACCGATAATTCCCGCATGCTGTTTTATTATGGTTGCAAAGGTAGGGTACAAAAAGAAAAGCCTGCCGGGATGGCAGACTTTCTTTGATTCGTAAACACAAACTAAAACAGGTAGGATCAGGCCACGATACCGGCCAGTTCCAGGCTTTTTTTCTTCAATTTCCGGATTTCCACGTCTTCTATCAGTGGGTCGGGCGTCAGGATCAGCGACACGCCGTTTTCCTTCCACCAGTTGTTTTCCGCCAGTTCGCGGAAGGCGATGACGCCTACGAGGTACTTACGTTCTTCCTGTGCATGCCATTCTTCAATCCATTCAAAGCGGTCTTTCGGAACATCGCCAAGGTCATTAAAACTTACATATACCCGCAAATAGGTGCTATTGCTCAGGATATGTGGCTGGTGGTGATATAATTTCTTGTATTCATACTGGTAGTGATACCGCAACGCGGAAATATCGCTCAGTACGGCAGATGCGGTGGGAAAACTTCCGGCGCCCTTTCCATAAAAAAACTGCCGGTCGGCAAAGCCCGTTTCGATCACCACGCCATTGTATTCATTTTTTACAAATGCAAGATGTTCATCCCGTTTTACAAACTGCGGTAATACAAATGCGGCGACTTCGCCATTCTGTAATTTTTTTGCCTGGGCCACCAGCCGGATCTGCTGGTTTTTGGAGCGTGCCACCACGGCATCTGAACCGTGAATGTGTTGAATGCCGCTAAAGAGGATGTTTTCCGGTTTTTCCACGATACCGTATGCATGTGCCAGCAGCAATGTCCATTTATTCACGGCATCATATCCTTCTACATCCAGCTTGGGATTGCTTTCTGCAAAACCCAATTGTTGCGCCAGCAGCAGCGCCTGTTTAAAATCAAGTCCTTCTTCAAACATTTTTGTGAGGATGAAGTTGGTGGAACCATTTACAATTGCACGGATGGAGTGTAACAGGTCGTTGTCATAATATTCTTCCAGGTTGCGGATAACGGGGATGGAAGCGCAGGCAGAAGCTTCATACAACAGGGAGTGACCGGTATCTTTTTGAAGTTTTAATAGTTCGGGAAGATGTTCGGCAAGCATTTTTTTACTGGCGCTCACTACTTCCTTACCATTCTTAAGCGCTGTGCTAACAATTTCAAAGGCAGCATCAGCATCGTCAATTACTTCTACAATCACATTGATTTCGGGATCATTGAGCAGCTCATCACGATTAGTGGTGAAAAGTGCGCCGGGAGCATTGCGTTGTTTTTCCGGGTTGCGGATACATACTTTACGGATGGTTGCTTTCAGGGAGGGTGTTTGTTGTAATACACGATAAAGGCCTTCACCTACAACGCCAAATCCAAAAAGGCCGATCGTCAATTGCTTATGCGTTTCCATTTTCTTTTTTTTAATCCGCCACGGGCGGATATTTTATTCGTTTACGATTTTTAGCTGGTAGGAAGATTTTGTATCCAGGAACAGCCCCAGCGCTTTTTCAATTTTTTCATATTCCAGCAAAAATCCGTCGTGACCAAAATCACTGGGAATGCGCAACAATTGCGCACCGGGAATAGTATGCTGGAGCAGCTCCTGCTCGGTAATGGGATACAGCACATCGGATTCAATGCCAATAACGAGGGTTTTTGCGCGTATCGTTTTTAATGCAGCGCTCACGCCGCCACGGTTCCGCCCTACGTCATGGCTGTCCATAGACTGGCTGAGGCGGTAGTAGCAGATCGCATTAAAACGGCTTACCAGTTTGTTGCCCTGGTAGCGTTGATAGCTATCCGCTGCAAAGCGTATTTCATTATTGGAAGAGACAAATTCTTTATCCCGCGGTTGTGTGAGTGCATAGCCGTTATAGTGCCTGTAGGAGAGAAGGGCGATGGAACGGGCTGCTGCCAGCCCTGCCTGGCCACCGTCAATATCCTGGCGCAGCCAGGTAGGATCTGCTTCAATCGCCATCCGCTGGGATGCGTTGAAGGCAATACCCCAGGGAGAAAGCGCTGCGCTGGTGGCAATGGGCACGATATGTTCAAACAACTCCGGCTCTTCAATCGCCCATTCCAGCAATTGCATACCGCCGGTACTGCCGCCAAGTCCTACCCGCACGCGATGAATGCCAAGTGCATCTTTCAGGTGCCGGTAGGCGCGAACCATATCCCGGATGGTAAACACTGGAAACCGGTGATAGAAGGGCTCACCGGTAGCCGGGTTGATACTCAGTGGTGAAATGCTGCCATAGGGACTGCCGGGTTTATTAACGCAAATAATAAAATCGCGACGTGGATCAAAGAATTTCCCGTCTCCTACGAGGCCAGGCCACCATTCTGCCGGGTTGCTGTTGGCAGTAAGGGCGTGGAAAATCCATACCACGTTGTCCCCGGCAGCGTTCAGTTTGCCGTGTGTAGTATAAGCCAGGTGAAAACCCGGCAGGGTTTCACCTGACTCCAGTTTAAAATCCTGTTGATATTTAAAAACGGTTGCCATTTCAGCTAACAAGTTCTTTTGTGAATACCTGTGCAAAAGCCTGTTCAAAGTCGGCCTTGATATCATCGATATGTTCAATACCGGCGCTGATGCGCACCAGGTTGGGCAATACCCCCGCTGCTTCGCGGGCTTCTTCACTCAATTGCTCATGGGTAGTGGACGCCGGGTGAATGGCGAGTGTTTTTGCATCACCTACATTGGCAAGATGGCTCACCAGCTTCAATGAATCAATAAACTTGCGGCCGTTCTCAACACCACCACGGATGCCAAATTGCAATACACCGCCAAAGCCGTTGGTCAGGTACTTTTTTGCAAGCTCGTGGTAGGGGCTGCTTTTCAGTCCCGGGTACCATACAAATTCCACGTGGGGATGTTCTTCCAGCCACTGTGCCAGGGCCAGTGCATTCTGCACCTGCCGCTCCACGCGAAGGCTGAGCGTTTCAATACCCTGCAGGTTTAGAAAAGAATTAAAAGGGCTTTGCGAAGTGCCATAATCACGCAGGCCTTCAACGCGTGCGCGGATGACGAATGCAATATTGGGCAGGCCCAGCGGGTTGTTTTCTCCAAATACATCCCAGAATTTCAGGCCATGATAGCCTTCGCTGGGTTCTGTAAACTGCGGAAATTTGCCATTTCCCCAATTATAATTCCCACCATCTACAATAATACCGCCAATGCTGTTGCCATGACCATTGATCCATTTGGTGGTTGAGCTTACCACGATGTTGGCACCCCATTCAATAGGTTTAAACAGGTAGCCACCTGCCCCAAATGTGTTATCTACTACCAGCGGCAGATCATATTCTTTTGCCAATGCGGCGAATTTTTCAAAATCCGGAATATTCAGCCGTGGGTTACCGATCGTTTCCAGGTAAATGGCTTTGGTATTGGCGTCAATCAGCGGCACAAAGCTTTCTACATTGTCGCCATCTGCAAAGCGGGCTTCAATGCCCAGTTTTTTAAAGGACACTTTAAACTGGTTATAAGTGCCGCCGTACAGGAAGCTCGTGGAAATAAAATTATCTCCGGCCTGCAGGATATTGCTCAGCGCCAGGAATTGTGCCGCCTGCCCCGAACCGGTTGCCAGGGCTGCCACACCACCTTCCAGCGCGGCCACGCGCTGTTCAAATACATCCGTGGTGGGGTTCATAATACGGGTATAGATATTACCAAACTGGCGCAACCCAAACAGGTTAGCGGCGTGCTCCGTGTTGTCAAATGCATAGGAGGTAGTTTGGTAAATAGGTACAGCCCTTGATTTAGTGGTGGGATCAACCTGCTGGCCAGCGTGCAGCTGCAGCGTTTCAAAACGATACGTACTCATACAACAATTTTTTTAGTAGTTACAAAAAATACAAAATGGAAACTGGGAAACGCCCGATGGGCATGGAAGGCAGCAAAGGATTACTGCATACAACAGCAGCAACAACAACCGCGGTAAAGCATGGTTGTAATAGAAGTATATGTTGCTGTTCTGTTCATGATTGTCCTATAAAAGTAGTAGACTTTTTTGAAACCTTCCCGATTTTTTTTCTTCAGTTACCTAATTGTTTGTTAAGAGCTCGTTTTGCTAATGAGTGTTTGTTAACGATTGCCTTCATGATGTTTGGTTTAGACAGGCTGTTGGTAAAAGCAACAGCGGATGACAAAATTTGTTTAAACAGTTTCACCTGGCAAGCGGCAGTGGGGGGCAACAAAAAAGCCCATCCGATAATCAGATGAGCTCGTAATATTAGTCGACTTAATATCTGTAGCATGTATCTGACTTATCTGTCCAGGCGTTTCACCTGGATGGAATTGGCACCTTGCACCGGTTTGCACCGGGCAGGTTGTCAAGGCTTCATCGGGCCATTACCCTCTGCCTTTCTTGATAAGTGAATAAAGAACTACTGCAAAGGAAGTCAATCCGCCAGTTAGCGCCAAATATTTTTTGTAAAAGAAATGTCAATAGCCTGAAAGCTTGTCCTGTGGCGGGTTTTACGGGGTAAGGTTACGTTCCATCCAGTCGGCCTGCGAGGTTGCCGATTGTTCCAGCGTAATTTTGGCGGCCAGCTTTTCCTGTGCGCCGGAGATGGCCTTGGAGATCAGGGCGTGTTCAAGGTGTTCTGTTTCCTTTATACCCAGGGCTTTTAATGTGCTGATGATCTTGCCGGCGCCGAGTTTGTCAAACAAGGGCTCGTCGAGCGCCGAACACACTGTTACTTTTTTCAGCTGAAGTTTTTCAAATAAGGCAAGTTCTTTTTCGCGCAGCGGGTAATGTTCGGCAAAAAGAATCGTTTTATCTTTTAGCATTGGCGCATGTACTTCCCGTGCCATCAGACAGGGAGAGGGTTGGATCTGCTGACTTTCCAGTTGTTCTTCAAAATTGCGCAGCGTTTCTTCAAACCAGAAGATCAGCACCAGCGCATGATCTGTACGGCATTCATTGATCAGCCAGTCGGTCTTTGCCTTTGTGTTGGTCCACACACGATCCACGACGGTAATTCCATTCTCTTTTTTATGAAAAAAATTGAACATATTCCCTGGGTTTAGCCACAAAGATAACGGATGTAAAAAAGAAGGGTTGTACAAGCGTACAACCCTCTTATCTTATCTCGAATCAGAAAAGTGATTAATTACTGCATTGAATTATTCGAGGCGGTTTCTGTTACCACTTTGGAACCGGTATACATCCAAGGTTTTACAACCGGTTGCGTTTTCTTTTTGGTTTTAGTAACGCCATTTTTTGTTTTTTGCTTTACTACTTCCGGCGCATTTTCCTGTTGGTCTCCAATTTCCGGGGCTGCAAAAGCGCTGGAGGGGTCAGCTACATTATAGGGTTTGCCAATTACGATGTGCAGCATATTGCTGGTTTGGTCAAAGGCAAGCGTTCCTTCTGCTACATCTTTTCCATCCTCAGTTTTTTGAGCCGGGATCTTATATGTTGCCGGGGACTGGCGAAGCATTGCTTTAATACGTCCCTGGGGCAAACCATCTATCCAAACAAGACCTTTATTTTGTTCATCCAGTGTTACGGTCACATTCGCTGCATCCGTATTGGTTTCCGATGTGTACTGGCCAATTACGGGGAACACCTGGTTCACGGTCATTGGTTCACGTGCCGGCACCAGTTGATCTTTGTATTTTGCATTGATAGAGTCAACGGTGGGATTTTTCTTTGCATCCCAAACAGACGAAGTTGTTGTTGATGTTGTTGTCATAGGCTGCTCAGCAGGCTGTGTTGTTGCCGGTGTGGTTGGAGCAGCTGGCATTGTGGGGTCCTGCGCCTGCGCAGTAATGCTCAGTAAAGACAAAGCGATTCCGCCCACTATCAGGAGGGTCTTTTTCATACGTTATATTTTTTGTGATGAAATGGTACTGCCCTCCATTTCAAAATATTGTGCCAAAACGAATTTCTGTGGAAAACTCAACCATTTATATCTCTTATTTGTTTTAAATCAGGTAGTTGTCTCAAATAGTCTTTTTTTTCAATTTTACGCGGCGGTTCCCTGATTAAGAAAGACACAAGCAGAAACACAGTAACTTTGTAGTTTATACTTATGGCAAAAGAAGCAGAAGGAGAATCGATAGATGTTTTTGGTGCGCGTGTGCACAACCTGAAAGACATTGATATTTCCATTCCCAAGAATAAGCTGGTGGTTATTACCGGCATCAGCGGCAGCGGTAAATCATCGCTGGCATTTGATACCATCTATTCAGAAGGGCAGCGCCGCTATATGGAAACATTTGGAGCCTACGCCCGGCAGTTTATTGGAGATATGGAGCGGCCGGATGTAGATAAGATCACGGGACTTTCACCCGTTATTTCCATTGAACAAAAAACAACGAATAAAAACCCGCGCTCCACGGTGGGCACTATCACGGAGGTATATGATTTTCTCCGTCTTCTCTTTGCGCGCATCGGCGAAGCCTATTCTTACAATACGGGAAAGAAAATGGTGAAATGGAGTGAAGAGGAAATTGTTGAAAATATCTACCAGCGCTTCCAGGGTGCGAAGGTGAGCTTGCTGGCGCCGCTTGTTCGCGGGCGTAAAGGGCACTACCGTGAGTTGTTCGAGGATATGCGCAAGAAAGGATTTCTTAAAGTGCGTGTAGATGGCGAGATACAGGATATTGTTCCCAAAATGCAGGTGGATCGCTACAAGATCCACGATATTGAGCTGGTGGTTGACAGGCTGGAAGTAACCGATGACCTTCGGGCGCGGCTTAGCCAGAGTGTACAGCAAACGTTGAAGTTGGGCAAAGACCTGATGTTTGTAGCTCCTGCGGGTGATGTGCCCCCAAAGACGAAGAGTAAAAAGAATGCAGCTCCCGCACTTGATTTTGATGGTGAAGGAGTTCGCAATCCACGCGAGGCATTTTACAGTAAGCAGTTAATGTGTGAAGATACCGGCATCAGTTATGAAGAGCCTTCTCCAAATGCGTTTTCATTCAATTCGCCCTATGGTGCCTGTCCATCCTGCCGCGGTCTTGGCACTATGTTTCATATCAATATGGACGCGGTGATCCCAGATTGGGAACTAAGCATCCAGGATGGTGGTATTGCGCCGCTGGGCGAAGAGCGCGATGCGCATATCTTCCGCCAGGTACAGGAAATTGCGAAGAAAAATAAGATATCGCTGAAAGCACCGGTAAAAGATATTCCTAAAAAATCACTCAACCTCCTGTTGTACGGTAACGAAGAGGGAGTAGAACTGGAGATGGATTTTGAGAATGGCAAATTTGATCCCTATGGTCCGTTTGAAGGCATTGTAAACATGCTGAAGCGTTGGTTCAACAATGGTTACAGTGAGGGGCTGCGTGATTGGGCCGAGGGTTACATGCAGTTGCGTCCTTGTGAAACCTGTGGCGGCGCAAGATTAAAAAAAGAAAGTCTCTGGTTTCGCGTAGCGGAAAAGAATATTGCAGACCTCAGCGACATGAACCTGGATAATCTCTATGCCTGGTTTGACGGAATTGAATTACGGATCGACAACCGGCAACGTGTAATTGCAAAAGATGTATTGAAAGAGATCCGTGAGCGGCTGCAGTTTCTGCTGGATGTTGGCCTCACTTATCTTACGCTTAACCGCTCTTCTAAAAGCCTTAGTGGTGGCGAGTCTCAGCGTATCCGGCTGGCAACGCAGATTGGGTCGCAACTCCAGGGTATCACCTACATTTTGGATGAACCTTCTATTGGTTTGCACCAGCGCGACAATCACCGGCTGATCGAAGCATTGAAAAATTTGCGGGATATTGGTAACAGTGTGTTGGTGGTGGAGCACGACAAAGACATTATGCTAGCCGCTGATCATTTGATTGATATTGGGCCAAAAGCGGGCTTTCACGGCGGCAGGGTAGTGGCGCAGGGAGATCCAAAGCAATTGCTGAAGCTTGATACACTTACGTCTGGTTACCTGAACGGAAAGCGTTCCATACCGGTGCCGAAAGAGCGGCGGAAAGGAAATGGAAAAACGCTCGAGCTGAAAGGCGCAAATGGCAATAATCTCCAGCGTGTGAGTGTTAAGTTTCCATTGGGAAAATTTATCGTTGTAACCGGTGTGAGCGGAAGTGGCAAGAGTACGCTGATCAATGAAACGTTATATCCTATTCTTTCGCGGCACGCCTATGGCTCTCGTGTAACGCCGCTGGAGTATAAAGACATTAAAGGACTTGATGAGATTGACAAGGTGATTGAAATTGACCAATCGCCCATCGGCCGCACGCCACGCAGTAATCCTGCCACGTACTGCGGATTTTTTACCGAGATCCGGACGCTGTTTGCATCCGTTCCCGAGGCCAAGATAAGAGGGTATAATGCAGGCCGTTTTTCCTTTAATGTGAAAAGTGGCCGCTGTGAAGTGTGCGAAGGCGGTGGTATGCGCGTGATTGAAATGAATTTTCTTCCGGATGTATATGTGCATTGTGAAAAATGCAATGGAAAACGCTATAACCGGGAAACGCTCGAAATTCGTTATAAAGGAAAATCCATTGCTGACGTGCTGGATATGACAGTGGAAGAAGCCGTTGAATTTTTTCAGCCAGTGCCTTTCATTTATCGCAAGATAAAAGTGCTGGAGGAGGTAGGGTTGGGTTATATTACCCTCGGACAATCAGCGGTTACATTAAGCGGGGGCGAGGCGCAGCGGGTGAAGTTGTCTACCGAGTTAGGAAAACGGGATACCGGGAAAACGTTTTATATCCTGGATGAACCTACCACCGGGCTTCATTTTGAGGATATTCAGCATTTACTGGATGTGCTGAACAAATTGGTTGACCGTGGCAATACGGTGCTGGTAATTGAGCATAATATGGATGTGATCAAGGTGGCGGACCATGTTATCGACCTTGGGCCGGAGGGAGGAGATGGAGGCGGGGAGATATTATTTGAAGGCACGCCGGAGGAACTGGTGAAGAATAAAGTAAGTCATACTGCCAGATTTTTGAAAGAAGAATTGTAGTGAATGCTGTATCAACCGAAAGAGGCCGTCTCAATTTGCATTTGAGACGGCCTCTTGCTATTTTATAGCAATAAAATTAGAAGCTGATTCCCATGTCTGCGCCATAGGTCGGTGTGAATATTTGACTCGGAAGCCAGTAAAGGATAAATCCTACTACAATACTCACCAGCAAAACGACAATGAAATAGTTACTTTCCTTGTCTTTTTCAGCCGTTGGCCGAAGTACCGGGAGACCTTTGTACAAAAGAAAGAGACCGTACAGTCCACCAACAACGCTAAGGAACATGATAGAATGATGGATCAGGAAAAACGAGGCAACAAGACTTGCAGTTGATGAGTAAGCAGCCACCTGGAAGGATTTGCCATAGTTCTTCGCAACGCCAAAATTCGGTCCTACCGCATCAATAATAAAACCAGTAAGGAATGGACCGCCTATCGCACCAATTGCATAGGCAATTGCCATTTTTATGGCAAATGACATCGACTTAAATTTAAAAAAGCCAACGCCGAAACCAAAAACACCATAATTGAGGATAAGGGCCAGGAATCCGATTGCGGCCAGCGGAACAATGTAAGTAGTAGTAATGGTTGTGGGGTTAGCAGGTTCTGCATTAATTACCTGCCATTCTTTGTCGGGCGTAGTCAAAATATTTTTGACCCGGTCAATTAGGTTCATGACGCTAAATTTTGGTTGTTAGCCTACTCGTATGGCTTTTCGGCATGGGCCCCCGGGCTTTTGAAAAAAGGGTCCTTCCCGGGACTGTTGGCCTAAAGTAATACAGTTTTTGAAAAATTGAATCGACCACGCCTATTAATTTTAGACGATATAGTCACAAAACAGAGGATTAAACGGGGAAAACGGAGAATATACCACAAAAAGGGGGGGGCAAAATCCCGCAGCAGGAGCAGGAAGTGATTGCAAAAATCTTTATCAGGCTACCAGGACCAACTGGTTTTTCATCCAGATACCGGATTAAAACAATTTCCCTGCTCTGCGGGCTTCGTTATTGGCAATTAAAAAGAACTCAATTGGATAAAAAAAATAGCCCGGTAAGCGATCAAAGAGTATTTAATAAAATGTATACTAAATGAGAGTACCAATAGAGAACGGATTAGGTTTGTCAACCAGGGTATCAGATTCTATTAAGCTCTCTGGGCTTACCGGGACTTCGTTATAAATGCTCGGGTTTGTTAGCGTATTTCAAACTGTCCGTGGGCAGCTTCTTCATCGCCCGCAAATACGCGGTAGATGTATTTGCCCCGGGCCAGGCCGGTGATCCTGTAATGGTCCCGTTCTTTCAGTTTCACATTTTGAATTAAAGTTCCCTGCAGGTCAAACACAAAGAAGTCAATTTCTTTCCCTTCATTTTCCTTTGCAATCACATGCATCGTACGCTTCAGCATATCCGGGTAGATCTTCACCGCACTATTGTTGCGGGAGCTCATCGTTGTTCGGGTATGCGTTGCTTTTGCCGGTTTCTCTTCTCCGCCAATTGCAAAGTGACGATAAGGTTTGGCGTCAGCATGGGCAGCGCCTGCGGTTGCCAGCAGCGCAAGGCTTAGGGTGCCTGCCAGCAGTGATTGGGTAAAGGTTTTCATATCGGTTCGGTGTGTTTGGGTACGGGATTAATAAAATACCGGGCAACGCAGTTGTCGACGGGCACGGCTGTTTGGATCATTAGAGCCATTCAGCCTCCAGCCTAAGCGCAGCATACCGGAGAAAAATGAGTCATTTTGTTTCGGATCTCCACGTTGGATATCGGCATAGGGCCTGCTGATATTGGGATTGTACAATTGTTCGCGGTTCTCCAATTGCCGTGCATACATCGCCTGTTGCGGAGTCAGGTAATTGTCGAACAATGACGGATCAATATAATTGGTGCTTACATCGTCAATATAATCGGTAAAGGTTTTGCGATGCAATACTTCCAGGCCGATATACATATTGTCTTTCACATAGTATTTAATACCTACGCCCATGGGAATTTCCTGTTGCCAGAGTGAATACTCTTTACGGTCGGGATATTCCGCCATGCCCTGGCCTTCCAGGCGAAGTGGTTTCAGATCAACCCACATACGGTCTCCGTTGGGCTGTATATATTGCCCCTGCGGATTGAAGTGGAAAATTCCAAAGCCGATCACACCATAGGGGCGAAGCTTATGGAAAAGCCCGTCATAGCCTTCAAAAAATACCGTTGGGTAGATTTCAAGGGCGCCATAGGCCTCAAAAAGGTTTGACCGGAATTGAAGGTTACGTTGTTTGCGGAACATCTCATCCTTACCACGGGGTTTGATGATGCTGTCCGCTGCCTCCAGCCTGCCGAAATTGATCGCTACACGGGCTCCCAACCATTCGGCAGGGTAGTATTCCGCATAAAGACCTTTCATTAATTTGGTAAAAGGAAGGTTTACGTCTTTGATAAACGTGCGGCCTACACCTTCTGTGCCGCCCAAATCGCCCAGGAAAAAAGAGGGTCCAAGACCAACTCCAAATTCTAATTTTCCGTTTCCTGCGCCGATGGATTGAGAAAACACATTTAGCGAAGCAATGCTAAACATGCAGACAAGTACGTAAGCACGCACTTTTTGAACACCTGTTCTCATAGTATCAGATTTCTGGTTTTTCTACTATTGGATTTCGACACTAAAGTAGAAAAACGCAACGCGACAAGTGAAACAAATGAGTCGCTTTTTTTCGAAACAGGGGCATTTTCGGCCAATATACGTAGTGTTTCTACGAGCAACGCAGCCGGATATTCACTTTTTAAACGGAAAATAACATTTCGATATGCTCAATGCCATCTTCGAGATAAACCTCACTGGTTTGCCGGAAACCAACGGATTCGTAGAATTTCTTCAGGTAAAGCTGGGCGCCAATTTTAATCGGCCCACGGCCGAAAAGCCCTATCGTTTCTTCAATGCTTTTTAGCATCAATAGTTTCCCAAACCCGCTGCCGCGATGCCCGGGCGATGTAACCACACGCCCGATAGAAGGAAAAGTATATGCAATGCCAGGAGGCACCAGGCGCGTATAGGCAACCAGCTCATTGTCCTGCCAGCCACATAAGTGAAAGCTGTCCTGGTCCTTATCGTCCATATCCAGGAATACACATTGCTGCTCCACTACAAATACCTCGCTTCGCAGCCGCAACAACGCATACAATTCAGTGGGTAATAGCTCTTCGAATCGTTTTAACGTCCAGTTCATTGATAATACCTGCTACAGGTTATAAAAGAAATAGATTAGCGAACGGGCATCGGCACCACCGGTAAACTTTCATTACCGTCTGCACTTACCGATTGAATGGCAAAAAAGTAATTGTCCTTGGAATAAGGCAATTCTGCGTGCACATCTTTTGTAAACAACTTCTTCTGCCATACCGGGCTGG
The DNA here is from genome assembly GCA_048498035.1 of Bacteroidota bacterium. GTDB lineage: Bacteria > Bacteroidota > Bacteroidia > Chitinophagales > Chitinophagaceae > CADEDV01. The sequence goes on from JBEHYT010000002.1 coordinate 126,930, forward strand.
TTGTTTCCCGTACCAGGATATAGTACCCGGCAGGTGTACCTGCAGGGCCGGGTTTCCAGTTCAGCACCGTATAATTGGTAAGTCTTTTTGTCTCAACCTCCACCTGCACAGGCATTCCGGGCGACTTGGCAAGATTTGCCAGGTTGCACAGGTTCAACGCGGTGTTTTTCCGCAGGTATTCAAAGTCCATAAAAGCTGCCAGGTCACCATACTGGATACCGTTTTCCATTCTTACATCCTGGTGCTGGTGATAGAAGTTTTCATTCATTTCCGTGATCCGCACCGCGGCGAAACCGTTATTAACATACGGCGAGTGATCTCCACCCCGTAAGAAGCGGTCGTTTCGGTACACCATCACTACCTGCAGGTTGTCTACATAGCGCTCTCCGGTTTCCTTTACATACCTCGCCAGTTGGCGGGCTTTTCCATCATTTTCCAATCCAAGGCTGCGGATGCGCAAAGCGGCGCGACCTGTATCAGCAATGGAAAATGCTTCGCTGAATACCCGTATCTGCGTATTATTAATAATATTGGTTTCACTGCTGTTGTTGCTACCCATGATATCATTGTTCAATACCGCTTCCACATTCCAGTTTTCACGGCGTGCTTTGTCGGCCATAAACGTAGAACCCAGGAGTCCCTGTTCTTCGCCGCTCACGGCTACAAAGATGATCGTCGCGGGAAAGGAATGACGACTCATGATACGTGCACATTCCAGTACGGCGGCAACGCCGCTGCCGTCGTCATTGGCGCCAGGTGCATCACCGGTGCGGTCCATCACGTTGGTCCGCATATTATCCAAATGCCCGCTGATTATAAAAATGCGGTTGTCGGAAGGATCTGTTCCTTTTAAAGTGGCCATTACGTTGGCCAGCAAAATAGTGGTATCTACCCGGCGACCGTCTTTCTGAAGGGTGGTGGTATCCAAACGAGCGGTCATTCTGCCGCCAGTGTTTTTTGCGATTTCGAGAAAACGTTGCAGCACCCAGTTGCGTGCTGCTCCAATACCACGTTTGGGATCGGTGCCGGAGCTGAGTGTATTGCGTGTGCCAAAGCTGACGAGATGGTTGATATAGGCATGCAATGAGTCGGCCGATACTTCTGCCACCATGCCGGCAATTTCAGGGTCTTTGGAAATAATGGTTTGTGTAAATCCCTGGCAACTGCACAGGAGCATAAACGCGATCAGGATGTTCTTTCTCATCAGCTTTTTGCGATTTTGTTGAAGCAAAGGTTTATCATGGTATTCGCCTATAAAATTAGACATGTTAATAGCCATATTTCTCTTTCCACAGGGAGCGTAAAAATTTCCGGAGTTCTTCTTCACGCGCATTTTTCCCCGGATCATAAAACCGGGTGCCGCTCAATTCCGCCGGCAGGTATTCCTGCGGTGAAAAGTTGTTATCATAACTGTGGGAGTACTGGTAATTCTTACCGTAGTCCATATTTTTCATTAATTGTGTAGGCGCGTTGCGGATATGCAGGGGCACGGGCAGGTCGCCGTGTTTTTTCACGGCTGCCAATGCTTCCCCAATAGCTGCTACGGCTGCATTGCTTTTGGGCGATGCGGCAAGATAGGCCGCACATTGCGACAGGATAATATTTGCCTCCGGGTAGCCAATTTTATTCACTGCGTCAAAAGTTGCATTGGCCATTACCAGCGCGGTTGGATTGGCGTTGCCAATATCTTCACTGGCAAGGATCACCATTCGCCGGGCGATGAATTTAACGTCTTCGCCACCTTCAATCATCCGCGCCAGCCAGTAAATAGCTGCATTGGGATCACTGCCGCGAACTGATTTGATAAATGCGGAAATGATGTCGTAATGCTGTTCTCCTTTTTTATCATACAGTGCAATCCGCTTTTGCGCCACATCCATCACTTTTGCATCAGTAATTACCTGTGGCTTTTTGCCGGGGAGCGAGTCAGACACCAACTCCAGCAGGTTTAGCAGTTTGCGGCCGTCTCCGCCGGAAATGTTGATAAGCGCCGCGGTTTCCTTCAATTCTATCTGCCGCTGGGACAGAATAATGTCCCGCTCAATAGCAGATTTCATCAGTTCCACCAGGTCCTGTTTTTCCAGCGACCGCAATACATATACCTGGCACCTGCTCAGCAGGGCGCTGTTTACTTCAAAAGAGGGATTTTCCGTGGTAGCGCCAATAAGTGTGATGGTTCCCTTTTCCACGGCACCAAGTAAGGCGTCCTGTTGTCCTTTGTTGAAACGATGAATTTCATCAATAAAAAGGATGCTGCCCGGTTGTTGACGGGCGGCTTCTATCACCTCCCGCACATCCTTTACGCCGGAACTGATGGCGCTGAGCATAAAGAACGGCGCCTGCAATGAATTGGCGATGATATTGGCGAGCGTTGTTTTCCCGGTACCCGGCGGTCCCCATAGAATCATCGACGGGATTTTGCCGTGTTCAATGGCGGTGCGCAACACACTGCCTTTACCGGCCAGGTGTTGTTGTCCGGCTAATTCATCCAGGCTCTTCGGCCGCACGCGTTCTGCAAGGGGAATAGTAGTTGCCACAGGCTGTTAAAGGTACGTCAACCCGGCAATTGTTCCCGGGCCAGACCCTGGCTAATGTACATTGGCGCGTAAAAAAGCCTGTACTTCATCAAAAGAATTGATGAGCGGCGCGCCTTCCCAACCGTGACCTTCATTGGGATAATACACGTAGCGTTGCGTTACGCCATTCAGTGCCAGCTTATCCCGCAGTGTGGTAGATTGTGAAACGCTTACCAGGGGATCCAAACCACCCTGGAATATAATTGTTGGAGCGCTCTGCGCCGTTACGTAATTAATAGGGCTCGATTCCTGGTACAGGGTGGGATTGCTGGTAGGAGTGGCACCCACAATGCCGGCTACAGTGCTTTGCGGAATGAGCGGTGATGCCGGGTGGTTATAGATCTCGGTCATGTCTGTAGGACCAAAAAAATCCACGATCGCTTTTACCTGCACGGGGCTGGTGTATTTATAGCCCTGGAGTAATGCCAGGTGACCGCCCGCACTGGCTCCCAGCAGGATGAATTTATCAGAGATACTGTATTCAGCACGATGGGCGTAGATATATTCAACGGCAGCCTTTACATCATTTTCCTGTGTGGGAAAAACATTGGCCGTGCCGGTAGAAAGTCGATAATTAATATTAACGATGGCATAGGAAGGCTCCCGGCGGCGCAGCGTGTCTTTGTAGGCATTAAAATCAGCTTTATCGCCGGAACTCCAGGCGCCGCCATGAATCATAATCACCACTTTTGTGGTATCTGCAGTTCTTCCGGCCGGCAGGTAAACGTCCATTTTCTGCGCGGGGTCCGTGCCATAAGCTACATTCAGCATGGTGGAGGTGCCTGCAGCCGCGTCATCACCCACTGATTTCTGACAGGCATTTAGGAGAACCCCTAAAAGAAGCGCGTAAAAAAAGTATTTCATGGTAAATTGCCTTTTTTCGGAACCTTCGAAATTAACATTTCCGCAAAAAATAGTCCATCTTTTGGTAAACGACGGCCACGGCAAATTGTTTTACAGGATTTTGTAAATTAATGGAATGCAAAGGTTGATCCCGGCAAAAAATACCCAGATTGTTGTAAGCATCCAGGCTTTTCTGGTTGCGCTGTTTTTTTGCAACCTGTCCTGTTTCGCACAGGCGATTGGCGCGGAACAAAATTATGCCCGCAATTGCCCGGGCATCGTGCGTGTACAGGCAGTTTTTTCTGCAACTGTATATGTGAACCATGTTGAAATTAATAAGCCACAATTCAATAAACTGGTAGATTCCATAAAACGACTGGATTCCAGCGCCCGCATTTTTTCGCCGGAGCAAAAGCTGGATATGGTCGTAAAAGCATTGTACCAAACGCCCCTGCGTTTTTTCAGGCCTACCGACGACTATTTCCGGCAGGCGCATCGCGTACAATCCACGGGTACGGGGTTTCTCGTAACGGGGGATGGATATGTGGTTACCAATTGTCATATCATTGATCGCGATAGCGCATTTATCCGTAATAAGTTCATTCTTTCTACTTACGAGGAAGTGACCGAAGCGAATATCAATGCATTGGAGTCATCCTGGGCAATGACACTTACGGACCAGCAGCGGAATATGTTATACAATGCGTATGGCCTGATCTATTCCCAGGTATCGTCCATGATCCTTTTTGACCTCAAAAAAGAGTTTTATGTTTTGTACCGGGCCGACAGTCTAAATGGTATTCGTACCATAAAAAAGGAAGCAACGGTGGTATTGAAAGGGAGACCGATGCCGGGAAAAGATGTGGCGATTCTTAAAATAGAAGCCGAGCATCCGCTACCTACACTTACCTTAAGCAAAGAACCCATGGTGCGGATCGGGGCGCAGGTGTTGGTATTTGGCTATCCTGAGCCTGCCACCAGCAATTCATTTCTTGCAGCAGAAGCAGGTATCGAACCTTCACTTACTGCCGGTATCGTTAGCGGCATAAAGAAGTCGGTCAACGGCTGGCCGGTGATCCAGATGGATGCGGTGATCAGTCATGGCAGCAGTGGTAGTCCCGTATGTGACGACCAGGGCAATGTGGTTGGACTGGCAACTTTTGGAAGCCTGGATCAGTCGGAAGGGAATACGCTGGCAAGTGGATTTAATTTTGCGATCCCGGTAAGCGTGGTCAGGCAATTTATTGATTCAGCGCATGTGGATGCGCGGCAAAGCAAGATATCGAAGGTCTTTTCTGACGCCTTGTGGGATTTTTATGAAGGATATTATCGGCGCGCAGAAGATAAGCTGGAAGAAGTAAAGGAAATGAACAGTGATTTTCCGCAGTTGAATGATTATATCCAGCAATGCGAGGATAATATTCGCGGTGGTGACGACCGGCAGGCGCCGCCACGCCAGTATGTGTTGATCGTTATGGGAATGATCGCTGCCTTTGCAGCAGGTTATCTCGTTTTTAGAAAACGTAATGGCCGCTTAATTTGATGATTCGCTTTTATTTGTACGTTCAAATTCAAACTGGCGTGTTTTTCTGAAATTGATATATACTGTGCGGCGAAGTTCATACAGGCCTAATAGCAATCCAATGTGCAGGATAATCATCAATAGTGTAGAATAAAGACCGTAGGTCATTCGAAACGGCAGCGCGATAATAGAACCGCCTTCCCATTGTACAAAAGCGCGAAGATCCCGCAACTCCCTGAAAAAAAATGCAAACAGGAATGCTGTACTGATAAATCCAAGAAGGAATAACCAGTTGAAGATCGCTTTTTGTTTCCCTTCTACCGGCTGGTCGGGGTAATTGCGACTATAAAGAGAAAATCCGAAGATCGGGATGGCGGTAACAATCAGCATGATGATTAGGCGTACAATGGCGCTACCGGAAAAGTTAGTAGCCAGGCTAATCGCTGTTTCAAAACAAAAATAAGTGCCCAGCAATACCTGCAGCAGGCAGGCTATTCGAAATAAGATCATGTAATTGGATTGTGGTTCAGGTGTAAAGGTAGCGGATGCGGACAAAATTTCCGTTTTGCCGGTCAATTCTGTTTGGTGGGATCATCCTGTTGCTCAAAATCAAACTCGAATTTGTTCAATTGCTTTTTGCGGACAGCTTTCAATACAGGAAAGGTCAATATTTCGTAGATAAAAGTGATAAAAAAAAGCAATAGCATTGTCAGAACTGGCAGTACATTTATGATCAGATCCAGACCCGAATGGTAAAATAAGCGAGATTGTGGCGATAAAAAATGTCTGATTGCGTACACAAATTCCTTCCATTGACTTAACGTGATCAACTGGAAAACGGCAGACACTAAAAAAGCAATCACAAGAACAGACCGAAGATTGAACGAGACGCGGACACCGCGTTGATAATGATTAACGATGGAAAGGCCGTAACTAAAACTTCCTATATAGCTGCCTATTGCGATAAGAAAAATAAGCAGATGGGGGGCGTCTGCATTCAATACATTTACATGGTATCTTATAAAAATGCCCAATACGGCTAGCAACATGAGGCCAACCAGGAAATTACCGGTTATGCAAATACGGCGGTAGAATCGGATCGTCTTTTTCATGAATGGCTGCGTTCCCGTATTTTGAAAATATACATCAACACGATTATGTTGAAGATTAGTAATATCCAATTCGCCAGGAAGTTGAGCAGAAAGAGTACCGATTCCAGATCTTCTGTTGAAAGGCGACCTGGATTTTCCAGTTTGAAGAAGTTGCGGTCGGTGGAAAAGAAATATTCGTCAAAAAAGCCAGGAATAACTTCAAATGAAATAATCAATTGCAATAGTAGCAGACCGACGGTCAGGATAACAAAAAAAACGGTTTCAGATCCGGTGGGAACGATATGCCTGTCCAGTTGCTGCACAAGCAGGATGCCAACTATGTAGCAACTGATAAGTCCAATAAAGATAACCCATAGGATAGGCATAGGCTGAATGTCAGCGGCCGAGCTTTCTTTTAAAAGCGTCATGAAAAAACCTACAAAAAGCGCCAGGCCAAATGCAGCCAGGGGCCAGTAAAAGCGGAATATTTTCTTCATGTCATGAGGATAAGGAAGTTAAGATACAAAAAAGGCGGTCATGGATAATGACCGCCTTAAAGTATTGTTGGATAAAATTATTCGCCGAGCTTGATCTGTAATTCTTTCAGCTGTTTCGCATCTATCGTGCCCGGGGCATCGAGCATAACATCTCTGCCGGCATTATTTTTCGGGAAGGCGATGAAATCCCGGATACTTTCACTGCCACCGAGAATGGCGCAGGTGCGATCAAAGCCAAATGCAATACCGCCATGTGGCGGAGCGCCGTATTCAAATGCGCCGAGAAGAAACCCGAATTTGTGTTGTTGCTCTTCTTTGTCCATCCCCAATGCAGCAAACATTTTTTCCTGGAGTTCCCGCTGGTAGATCCGGATGGAGCCGCCGCCGATCTCATTTCCATTTAACACCATATCGTAGGCATTTGCCTTGATATTCGCATAGGGATGTTTCAGGTATTCTGCTGCATTGTCAATGGACGGGTCGTTGCTGATCATCGTGTTGATGTCTGACGGCTTTGGAGAGGTAAAAGGGTGGTGTCTTGCTACCCACCTGTTTTCTTCTTCTGCGTATTCAAAAAGCGGAAAATCCAGCACCCACAGTAATTTGAACTCGTCTTTTTTACGAAATCCAAGTCGCTCACCCATTTCCAAACGAAGTTCGCTGATCGCTTTGCGGGTTCGTTCTTCAGCGCCCGCCAGGATAAGCACCAGGTCTCCGGGTTGTGCACCGCTTGCTGTTGCGATGGCTTTCAACCGTTCTTCCGGGTAAAATTTATCAACGCTGCTTTTAAAGGTGCCGTCGGAGTTACACTTGATAAATACCAATCCCTTCATGCCAATCTGCGGGCGTTTTACCCAATCTGTAATTTCATCGGTTTGCTTGCGGGTATATTCACTGCAACCCGGAACGGCGATTGCCAGCACCGTTTCTGCGTCATCAAAAACGCCAAAACCGGCGCCATTCACCAGTTCAGCCTGGTCCGATTTGGTTGTATAAACCGAAGCCGGTTTTTTGATATTCAGTACTTTCATGCCAAAGCGGATATCCGGTTTGTCGTTTCCGTAGGTCCACATGGCATCTTCCCATGTCATCCGCTCCACCTTTTCCGTATAGTCGATGTCTTTTACCGCTTTAAAAATATGTTTGATCATACCTTCAAACATCTCCAGGATATCTTCCTGCTCCACGAACGCCATTTCACAGTCGATCTGGGTAAATTCCGGCTGCCGGTCTGCGCGCAGGTCTTCATCCCGGAAACATTTTACGATCTGGTAGTAGCGGTCGTACCCACTTACCATCAACAATTGCTTAAAAGTTTGGGGTGATTGCGGCAGTGCATAAAACTGGCCGGGGTTCATCCGGGAGGGCACTACGAAATCTCTTGCGCCTTCAGGAGTGGATTTGATCAGGAAAGGCGTTTCAATATCCATGAAGCCCTGGTTGTGCAGGTAATTGCGCGCAGCGCGATTAACAGCATAACGCAGCTCCAGGTTTTTTTTGACTGCATTGCGGCGAAGATCAAGAAAACGATATTTCATCCGCAGGTCGTCACCACCATCTGTATCGTCCTGGATGGTAAATGGTGGAACGGCAGATTTGTTGAGAATTTTAAACGAACTAACGAGTATTTCAATATCGCCGGTGGCCATATTAGGATTCTTGCTGCTGCGCTCCCGAACCTGTCCGGTGGCCTGCAGCACAAATTCCCGCCCAAGCGGTTGTTCATCCAACTGGCGGTTTAATTCTTCGCCCAAAAAAAGCTGGGTAACGCCATAGCGGTCCCGGAGATCTACAAATGTGATGGCAGCGCCAAGTTTGCGGACGGTTTGTACCCATCCGGACAACGTTACTTCTTTTCCGGCATCGCTTAGCCGTAAGTCGCCACAGGTATGCGTTCTATACATAATTTGTTACATTTTGGATGCCTGCTGCCGGAGGCAGAAAGCGGTCTTTTCAGAAGCCAGCAAAGATAAGTTATTGCAGCCTGTGTAATTGGAATTTTTAACGCATCGTTCGGGTATAAAACCAACTGCAATGGGTCGGAATCTCGGTATCTTTTTTTTGTTTTCCATCATTTTTTCCATTTCTGCCAGTGCCCAGCAACCGCTGCGAGATATTGCGCGCAGCAGCGCCACCCGGATGTTGTACCGGATTCCGGCAGATACAGCGGAGCGCTATCTCAGCCGTGGCGTTTCGTCACTCGGTGGCTATCTGCTTCGGCAGCCAGCAGCCATCGCCGGTCCCCACCAGCCTTTTCCGGATGCGCTGCCAACTGGCAATTACCTCCTGGTTTGGGTAGAAGACACGATGATTTGCGCCAGCTATTACCAGCAATCCGGTTTCGACCTTTATTCTGTGGACGACCATACCACACCCAGGCTTACAGTATATAGAAAGGATGGATCGCTGGTGGAAAATGCGGTACTTTCCATTCGTGGGAAAAAGCTGAAAGCCAGCGCAAATAATTCAGCTTTCTGGTTGCGATTGAAACCGGATGCTGAAAAATTGGTTCGTGTGGAAACACCAGGTGACACTACTTTTTTTACCATTTCGGCCGAAGGCCGTCATTATAAAAGCCTCGCAAGTCAGCGTAGATTCAATTTCAGAAGCAGCCGGTTTGGCAAAATTATAAACTGGTTACCGGGCCGTATCAGCAAACTTTTTTCAAAAATGCATCGCAACACCCGGCCGACAAAAATGGCCGCCGGATATATGTTGTTCAACAAATCACTGTACCAGCCAGGGGATACCGTGAAGTGGAAAGCTTTTTTGGTAGATAAGAGGGGCAACCCGATCAAAAAAAGCCTTGATGTTGTCCTCGCCTACCGGTTTAGGGGTGAATATAAGCGGCGTGTATTAGGATCCGTGGAACCTGCACATGCCGGGTCATTCTTTAGCGAATTTATGGCAGACGACAGCCTTCCCCCCGGCAACTACAACCTTTCATTGTTGCGGAGTGAAAAGCAATACCTGAATTCCGGTTTTTCCATCGAACAATATGTGCTTAAGGAAATGAGTTCATACGAGTTCTCTGCCCTTAGCGACAATTATCATGGTGGAGACACGCTGCGTTTTACCGCATCTGCCCGCGACGTCAATGGGCTGGCGGTAATGGATGGCAGGGTGCGGTTGTATTTGCTGGCAAGCGGAATAAAAGGCTGTTCAGGCCCACATTGCTTTGTGGCGGATACGTTGTGGAAAGGTGAAAAGCCGTTGAAGGTAAATGAAGAAACGCAGTTTGATATTCCTTCCAACCTGCTGCCACCTGCATCCATGGACCTCAAGGCCATAGCTGAGTTTAGAAATAGCAGCAATGAATTACATACGGAAGAAACAACCCTCCGCTACGAGCAGCGCTCCACGCTGATCCGGGTGCGGGAGGATTCAGGATATATCAATGCAGTGTATTTGGTTAACGGTGTGCAGCAGCCTGCAAATGGCTGGTTGGATATCGATAGCCAGGATACCACCATGGCTATCCGATTTCCCTTTCGACAGCGCATCGATCCCCACATGGAAGAATATTCATTTTATACGAAAGACAGCAACGGCGAAAAAGAAACAGAAAATGACTTTGCAATCAACGACAACTATCAGTTGTCTTTTATACAGACTCACCACGGGGATACATCGGGTTTTCGTCTTTCAAATCCCAAAGAAGTCGCGGTTTTTTATACCCTTTATTTTAAGCAGAAAAAAATATTCAGTGCGGTATCCAGCAACGCGATAATAGAATGGGAGGGAAGGATACCGCGGGGTGAAATGTATTGGTTGAGCTGGCAGTATTACTGGGGCGGCTCGGAAAAAACGGGAAGTGAAACACTTGCACTCCTCGATAAAATCCTCAATACAAACATACGTGCCCGGGAAACAGTTTATCCGGGGCAGCAGGATTCTATTCGCGTAACCGTAACTGATTTTAAAGGAAAACCTGCCAGTGGTGTAAATCTTACTGCGTTAAGTTACAATAGCCAGGTAGGCGGACGAAAGTACGTTCCCGATCCTCCTTATTTGCGAATTTATCGCGGAACGAACGTTCTGGATTACGGTAGCCTGGAAACTGACTATGCTGATGTGAATTCGCGTTTTCCACTTTCAAAAAACCAAGGCTGGAAAAATGTCTTTCACCTGGACACAATGCGGTATTACCGGCTCCTTTACCCAAACGAACCTGTAACGATGATAAAGACACCGATAGCGCAACTTTTACCACAGGTTGCAGTCTTTGCGGTTCAGCACGGGCAGCCACAACGCATTATTCTTTTGTACCTCGACAGAACACTTCGCTATTATGATTCTGTAAATGCCGGTGCTGTGTATGCATTTCAAACCAACCCCGGGTTTGTGAAGATTGGATTTCGGCTGATTGATAAAATGGTGGAAGTAGACAGCATTTATCTACAACCCGGCTATAAGCATGATGTTGTTATTGACCTGGACCATCCCGGCAAGAACACAGTGGTAACTCCGCAGCCCACAGATCTCACAGGTGGAGAAAAAGAATTGATCTCGACCACCGTTCTTCGCGTATTTCCCTACAACATCAAGCCAGGCGCTGCCATCTGGCAGCACGACAGAACTTACCGGCTTGCCAATAGTAGTATACAGGTGGTTGGTCCTTTTAACCCTGCAGACAGTATCCAGTTTTACCAACCGGGAAGGTTTGATCTGAAGTTTACACTGGAAGCGAATTATATATACCAATTTGATCAACGGCTGGTGCGGCTGGAGAAAATCCCATTTTTTGATAAAGAAAAAGTAACTATCATTTCCAGGAATACTAGCTGGCGCCTGGGTGACACGCTCTCAGAACCGCCAACTATTTCGTATGCATCACAGCCAACAGATCCTGAATTAAACCTTCATTCCATTGCTGAAGGTCAATCTCTACGAAACGCCCGGGTTAGTTGGCATAATGACAGCACATTGCAATATTTGATTATTCATCGTGGAGATACATCGCAGCCTTTCGTTGTTGCGCATCCTTATTCATTTTCGACTAACAAGGTTCCTCCAGGTCGTTGCCAGGTGATTTTGGTTACAAATCATTTTAACTGTTTGATTGCCGACAGTATCGAGTTCCTGCCCAATGGCACTACGTTTATCCAGTCTTTTCGCATCGATACAAATTTCCATCAGCCATTTATCGATATGCTTTTTGCGTACCAGGACTCGGTGGCAGCCCGTGCAAGGCAAGCGGAAGCGCAATTTCGGGAACAATTTGAAAAGACGCAGCAGGAAGAGGAATCCAGTAAAATGAAAATGGATGTGGGGGCGGCGGGTTTAACTGGACAAGTAATAGATGAAAAAGGCGGAAGTCCGATTGCCGGCGCTACTGTATCATTGAAAGGGTATAAAACGCATACTGTCACAAACAATGAGGGAGTGTACGTGCTTCAGCGTTTGGTAGGAGGCGATTATGTCATCGTGTTTTCAGGGATTGGCTATCAACGCGTGGAACAAAAAGTGCACATCAAGGACGGAGAAATGCAATCCATAAACAAGAAGCTTTCGTTTTCTATCGAAAACCTGGAGGAAGTGGTTGTAACAGGTTACGGGCTAACGAGACGCAAATCATTAACGACCAGCTATTCTGTTGTCAGGAGCAATATCTTTGAAACGGGCCTCCAGGGTAAAGTTTCCGGGATAATGGTTTCCTCTCCTGGTGTCGGTATCCAGATCAGAGGTATATCTTCGTTCACCGGTGATGCTGTACCGCTATATGTTGTGGATGGTGTTGTTGTTGATGCATCCGTTGCGCAACAGCTTGATCAGGCAATGATACAGAATATGTCGATGTTGTCTGGTGCTGAGGCAACATCACTTTATGGAAGTAGCGCAGCAAATGGTGTTGTTCTCATTTCAACAAAGGCAAATCCCGGGAAAGAAATGCGGGATCAGTTCCGCGACTATGCCTTCTGGGTTCCTGAAATCATTACCGATCGAAATGGTAAAGCGTCATTTCAGGTTACTTACCCAGACAACATCACCAGTTGGGACACATACGTGGTTGGAATGGATCACAAAAAGCGGGTTACAAAATCCAACTTTGTTACCCGGGCGTTCAAGCCAGCGCTGGTTCAATTAGGATTTCCGCAATTCCTGGTGCAGGGTGATACAGCCAATTATATTGCAAAAGCCATTAACTATGCCAGCAGCGCCATGGCTGCCAAATTAACCCTTGATGTAAATGGCAAACAGCAATGGGCGGCAGATGAGATGGTGCAGCCGAATAGTGCCGTAGTAAAAGGCGTTCCCATTGCCGCAGTTGGTGATTCCGTAAAGGCCATATTAAAAATGGAAACCGCAAATGGCTTCCGGGATGGTGAGGCAAGACCCGTTCCGGTATTTCCGAAGGGAACCATAGAATATAATGGCATATTCACCGCACTCCCGAAAGACACCGTCATCCGTTTCGTTCCGAAGGTGGGGTCGGGGACCACAAAACTCTATGCCAGGAACAATACCCTGGATCTGATGCTTGACCAGGTGGATTACCTGAAGCGTTACCCATTTGCCTGCATGGAACAAACTGCTTCCAAACTTCGCGGCCTGCTGATGGAAAAGAAAATTATGCATTCCCTCGACAGGGATTTTAAAGAGGGAAAAATGGTCGCGGATCTTTTAATGAGGCTTCAGAAAAACCAGGCTTTTGATGGAGGCTGGCCCTGGTGGCCTGGCGGCAATACAAATGTAACTGTAACGAATTATGTAACCCGTGCGCTGTTGGAAATGCGCGGTGATTCATTACTTGAAACCAATTTGAGAAATGCATTGCTCTATCTTCAGAACCAGCTCCGCTATATGAATACGGACAATTTAGTGGAATCGCTTTATACACTTAGCCAGGCAGGAGATTACATGGACTATAGCAATTATCTCAACAAACTGAAATTTGATTCATTGTCGGTGCACCGGCAATGGCAGGTGATACGCATCTTGCAGCAACAAAAAATGGACTACAGCGCACAATTGAAAAAAATGTTTCAAAAGGAAATTCCGACCATGACGGGTGGATTACATTGGGGAAAAGAGAACTACCGCTGGGCGGATAATACTACGGCCACCAGCCTGGTGGCCTACAGGGTGCTGAAGGACGCAGGGTATACCGGAAAGCTGGATAGTTTACGACAATTTTTCCTGGAACGTAGCGGTCTTGCATTTCAGAACAATACGGTAGAGGCGGCAGGTGTGTTGTCTACGATTGTTCCCGACCTGCTAAGCAATAACCGGTTATTTGCATCGCCTGCGATGGTGCGTGTAACAGGAGATACGAATGTTGTGTTTACGAAGTTCCCGGCGCAACTGGTAATGCATAATTCCGTTAGCCCGATTGCTATTCAAAAAACGGGTGGAGGACTTGTTTACCTCACTTTATACCAGGAAACTTTTAATGCTGATCCGGAGGAAATAGCCAATCGGTTTAGCATTCATTCTTCGTTTATTGAGAACCGGACCACTACGCAGAAGCTGCATGCCGGGATACCGGTAGAAATGAAGGTGGATGTGGAAGCGCGGCAGGACGCAGAATATGTTCAGCTAACAATCCCAATTCCTGCCGGTTGTACGTTTGGGAAAAAAGCTCCGGACAACTATCATTATGAATATTATAAAGACCGCGTGGTGATTTTTATCGAAAAAATGGCAAAGGGACAATATTCTTTCTCTATTAACCTCGAACCTCGCTACTCAGGGCGGTATAATGTGAACCCGGTACGCGCTGAACTGATGTATTTCCCTGTATTGTACGGACGTAATAAAATGGAAAATATAGTGGTCGAGAAAGAGAATGAATAGGTTAGCTTAGTTATCGTAAAACTACGATGTGATTTTTACGAATTTTCGTTGGTAAAAGCTTGCAAAATGAGGCGGTGGGGAGTATCTTGGAATATCAACCGTACACTATGCAATCTATCCTGCGCAAATGGGGACATTTGTTTGCCCGGCCACAATCAACTGCGCCACCGGTGGCTACTCAGCCAACAGCACTTTCCGAGGAATTATATGGAAATTACGCATTTGTAATTGGCAGCCTCTTTAGTTATTTCAATGAAATGCCTGCTGAGCAGCAACATCTTTTTGTACAACGCGCACACGAGTTTCGCTCGGCGAAAAAATTTCATTTTATCGGCCTGGAAAGGCATGATGAAAAAGCGATGCTGGTGAGTGCAGCTGCTATACAGGTAACGTTTGGGCTTGATAATTATATGTTGAATCATTTCTCAGACATCTACATTCTTGCGGATGCTTACCAAATGGAGAATGATGATGAGTTGTTTATCGGGCATGTGGCCCCGGAGGGTATTTATCTTTCGTGGAAGCATTTTTTATATGGTTACACAGTGCGTAATGACAATGTAAACGTTGCCGTACACGAGATGGCACATGCGCTGTTGTACAGTAATTTCTTCGCGCAGTATGGTACGGATCGTCACTTTAGACACAACTATGAAAAATTTTCCACCAGCACGGGGCCAATCCTGGCGGAAGCGATCACCAGCAGGCATAGCTATTTGCGTAGCTATGCATTCAGCAACCTCCATGAATTTTGGGCGGTGAGCGTAGAAGCTTTTTTTGAGAACCCGGCAGGACTAAAAGAGAATATGCCAGAGCTGTATACTGCACTTTCCCGCGTGCTCAACCAGGATCCGATGTTGCCGCAAAAGCGGCTCTCCTGATGCTATTACAATTAGTGCGGCGTTAAAATGCGTGAGAATCTTTTCACGTCAGCTTCAGGAGTTATAGGTTCGCCATGAAGAAGGTAGTTAACAAGTTGCTGCGCAAAAAACGGTGCAAGCGAACAACCTTTTGTCCCCATGCCGTTTAGTATGCCTATTTGCGGATAATGCGGATGGACGCCAACAAACGGCCGGCGTTCCAGTGTTGCCGGTCTTGCACTTGCCCGGTGATCAATGACTTCAAATGGAATTTTGAGCCATTCTTTTAACTGGCGAACGGAAGAATCATAAAATTCTTTCGATGGATCCAGGTCAGGAAATTCCCATTGGTAGGCAGAACCCAACCAAAAATGATCGGGCGTTGCAAGCGGCACCAGCAGTAGCGACCGCTTGTAGATATGCTGGGCGGGCAAACCGGGAATGCGCAGCCAGAGCGCTTCACCTTTGTTGGGCGCGAATGGGAGCAGTTTGAAATATGGATTGTCTGCGGCCCCTGCTCCATCGCAAAAAATGATCTTCCGGGCCGTGATATCTCCATATTCTACATGGTCATCTTTCAGCGTAAGCTGGTTTATATCAAAATGCTGCTCTCGCAAATGACCGTCTGCTTTTATTTTATTTCGCCAGGCAGGAAGTAGTGCATCCATATAGATGATATAAGAAGGTCTTACTTCCCCACATCCAAATTCATAATTGAAATAGGGGTTGAATTGATTTTGCTCAGGGTAGGGATGAACAAAAGGATTTTCCTCCTCCAACCGTTTCAAGAATGATTCACGCATGAAGGGGTTGGGAAAAAAATCGATCACGCTGGTGCTGTGGATGGTTTGAACCTGTAGATCAGCTCCAATTTGATGGTAGGCTTCCCACGCCGCCGGCAAAATAGTGTCTGCCATCCATACCGGCGCTACCCGGCGTCCGGTGACGGGGTTGATAATGCCGGCTGCCACGCGAGAGGCAGATGAGGCATCGTATTGATCAATTATCACGAAGGTTTGGTTGGCAGCTGCGAGATAATAACTGAGAAAAGTTCCCGAAATTCCCTGGCCTACAACTATAAAATCTACCTGCATAATGCGAAGGTAGTTCATGTCTCTATTACTACCGGCATCCATATTAAGTTAGACTTTAATTCATAAGTGGCATGGACAGTGCACAGTGAGAATTAGTATTTTTAATTCTTTGAATAAAGAGGATTAAAGGGCTGCTGATTTGAAGAATGTTGGAGTTTTGATTTTATCTTAGAAAATCTTTCCTAACCAAAACCATATGCTATCTGCTATGAAAAAAAATCTACATTTCTTAATCCTTATTGTCTTTACGTTACTTGGTAGCCTTTTGCAGGCGCAAGTTTCGGTGACGGCCACTGCGGGAACAACGGGCCCCACCGCATACACTACGCTGAAAGCGGCTTTTGATGCAATTAATGCCGGAACGCACAATGGTGCAATTACGATCACCATTTCGGCAAACACTACAGAAACCGCCACGGCTTCGCTAAATGCAAGCGGTGCCGGGTCTGCCAGTTTTAGTTCGGTGTTAATAAAGCCCGCATCGGGAGCTTCACCGGTGGTATCTGGTTCTATTAATAGCGGAGCTGTTGTCCGGCTTAACGGAGCCAGTCATGTCACAATTGACGGATCTAACAACGGAACGTCTTCACGGGATCTTTCGCTGGTAAATACCAGTGCCACCTCACCGACTGTGCTGTTGATTGGATCTTCGGCGTCCACTTTTATTGATGATGTCAAGGTCAGGAATACTATTCTTCGAAATGGAACAAACACCTCTACTGCGGTGTTATGCGGCGATGCCGGGGTGGTAGGAAACCCAGGCTATTTTTCCAATATCACAATTGAGAACAATGATATCCGAAGAGCCTATATTGGTATTTATTGTTATGCAACAGTATCCGGCACTGATAACGCGCTAACGATTAAGAATAATTTCATAAACTCGTCAGGCGCTGACGCGATTCGCCTTGTCGGTATCTATTGCCAGGGTGTTAAGGCAACCACCATTTCAGGAAATACAGTGGGTAATTTTGAAGCGGCTAGCGCCGAATTTGATCGTGCAATCTGGTTGGCAACGGCGTGTAGCAATGTGACCGTTTCGGGGAATACGATTAGTAATTTGGTTTATAACGGCACCTCCGGTTATGGTCCCATTGGGATCAATTTATCCCCTGGTATCGCGAATGCCAATATACAGGTAACCGACAACATCCTGTCCAATCTCTCGTCGTCCGGAACCGGAACTACCATGGGCATCTTTAGCTATTCTGCCGGATCGCAGATAGTAATTGCGGGTAATAAGATCAGTACAATCCGAAACACTAACACAGCCGGTTATGGAGCCGCGGGTATTATACTGGCTAATACTATCAATACCTCCGCCATCAGTGTGTACAATAATTTTGTAAGTGATGTAACAGGTTATGGCTATAATGCTTACGGGTCCGTTGACAACGGGAATGGAATAGTTGTAGATGGCGGAGGCGGTTATGATATCGATTTTAATACCGTTTCGCTAAATGCAAATCAAACGTCGAGCGGGTCCAGCCGTTCATCGTGCTTCCTCGTTACGTCTAATGTTACAGCTTCGGGAATTATCAGGCTGCGAAACAATATTTTTTCAAACACGCAGACCACCGGGAACGGGAGCAGCCGATTAGCTATTGCAAATCTTGCAACCTCGGGATCCGCTGTATTCTCCACCATTAATTACAACGACTATTTTTCTACCAGCGGAAATCTAAGTAGCACCGGCACAGATGCGTCAATAACTACAACGCTGGGTGGCCTTCAGACCAGTTTTGGAGGCAATGCTAACTCTAAAGTGATAGCGCCTGTATTTATTTCCACTTCCGATCTGCATCTCGACAAGGCTGCAAATAACGGGCTCAATGCTTCCGGAATTACACTTGCCGGTATCACCAAAGACATTGATGGTGATACACGTAGCGCAACGCCCGACATGGGCGCAGACGAGTTTACGCCCTGCGTGGCAGTTTCGTTCACAACCCAGCCCGTTAATGCCGTGGTATGTGCTAACAGCGATACCGCTTTTCACGTTGTAGCTACCAATGCAATTTCTTACCAATGGCAGGTAAATGCCGGTTCCGGGTTCAATGATGTTGCAAACGGAACCGTGTACAGCGGTGCCACTACCGCGGATCTTCATCTCACGTCTGTTCCCCAGTCCTATAGCGGGTTCATTTACCGCTGCCTGGTGAAATCGGCGTCAGACTGCAATTTCTATTCTAATTCGGTTACGCTTACGGTGAAGTCGCTGCCAAACGCAACGGCAACGCCATCGTCACAAACTACATGTAGCGGTCCCATTTCTACCATTGCCTTAAGTAGCAGTGCGTCTGGCGCAACCTTTAACTGGACCCGTGATCATACTGCGGATGTAACTGGTATCGCAGCCAGCGGTTCGGGAGATATCAGCGGATCACTTACCAATACCACCGGGTCTGATGTAACGGTAACGTTCACCATTACCCCACTCGCGAATGGTTGCTCAGGTACACCGGTAACCGCAACAGTTTTATTAACTGCAAATGCAGCAATAACCTGCCCGGCTAATATTGTAACGAGCAATGCCGCCAATACCTGCGGCGCCACTGTTACTTACTCGCCAGCGCTTGTTGCACTTACAGATGCCGATCTCACTTATACATTTTCGGGTGCTACCACGGGAACCGGATCGGGTAGTGGCAGCGGTGCCGTATTTAATATTGGAACCACAACTGTTTCGCTGGTAGGTACCGGCTCTTGTGGAACTGCAAATTGCTCATTTACAGTAACGGTAAATGATACGCAAAATCCGGTCATAACCTGTCCTGCGCCGCTTACTGTAAGTTGTTCTGATGCCGTTCCTGCACCGGATCCGGCTTCCATCACGGCGTCTGATAATTGTGGATCGGCAACGGTAACGTTTGTTGGTGATGTGGTTAGCAGCCAGTCCTGCACACACCGGTACATGATCACCCGTACTTACCGGGCTACCGACAACGCCGGTAATACAACAGATTGTACGCAAACCATCACAGTGAACGATGTAACTGCGCCAACGATCACCTGCCCGGCAAATATCTCCGTTGCAACACCTTCAAATGCATGTGTTGCGGTTGTTAATTTTACGGTGAATGCTACAGACAATTGTAGCGGTACAGTAACTGTTACCAGCACACCTGCTTCCGGCTCGTCGTTCCCGGTAGGAACTACTACGGTGACGACAACTGCTACGGATGTTTGTGGAAACAGTTCTACGTGTTCGTTTACTGTAACGGTTACCGACAGTCAGAAGCCGGTGATTACGGCTCAGCCTTCGGCCACTGCAGTTTGTGAAAATAAGAATGCTACATTCTCGGTAACAGCCTCTCCTGCGGTTTCTTATCAATGGCAGGTGAACGCAGGTGGTGGATTTACAAACATTGGCGGCGCCACTGCTGCTACGCTTACGGTAAGTAATGTTTCCATGGGTATGAGTGGCAACCAGTACCGTGTTGTTGTACAGGGCCCATGCACTTCTACTACATCGGCTGCTGCTACGCTTACTGTAAATGCGTCACCCACCGTGTCGCTTACTGCGGCTCCGTTAACATCGCTGATGCCGGGACAAACCACTACATTAACAGCCAATTACAACCACCCTGGCAATAGTTTCAACTGGTACCTGGATGGAAATTTGTTCCAGACTACTAATACCAATGTGTTGTCGGGTCTTGATGTGGATGCAATTGGTGATCTGTATGTGACATTTACAGATCAAAATGGCTGCTCGGCTAATTCGAATACGATTACATTAAAGGCTAAGCAGGACTTCCAGTTCTTTGTGTACCCGGTTCCAAATGATGGTCGCTTTGCGGTTCGCTTCTACGCGTATACGTTAGGAGTGAAGCGTACGCTCCGGGTTTGGGATAGTAAAGGAACGGTAGTATTTAGCAAGGAGTTTACGATGAATGCAAATTATGAGCGGATGGATGTAGACATCAGCAAATATTCAGCTGGTGCGTACCATGTTGAGTTGCAGGATGCCGGCGGTAAATTGCTGGGATCAACAACGATCGTGGTTGTGAAATAGATATTGTTCGATAAAAAGGAAAGCCCCCGGCTGGCCGGGGGCTTTCCTTTTTTAATGCTGCTTTTCGTTACGCCCGGCCGCATCCCGATGCAGCGCAATGCTTCGATCCCTGCTGATGATCTTATTTTTCCGGAAGTAGAAGACCTGGTCTTTAAAGAAACCTGGGCGATTGTCCTGGTAAAGGGTGATGGTATGACTGTGATTGGCAGTGTCATTGTTGGCAAACGCTGCCGGCCAATTGACAGGCCGATAGCCGTAGAAATGAAATTCAAGTGAATCGGCGGCTGTGAGATCGCCGGCAAAAAATGAGATTGAATTACCCTTGTATAATTTGATCTTATTCGGTGGGAATTTCATAAAACGGATCGCCACCGGGTCGCCATATTCATTATAAAAGCTAAAGGATGTGAGGGAGGGATTTGTTGCGGCAGCATCTGAAAAACCGACCGGTGTTTTTTCCGATATATCACTGTTCAAAACAACTTTCCGTCCCTTCTCCATCTGCCACGTTCCGGATGTTTTAAAATTTAATTCGAGTGAGTCGGGGAAAAAGGCAGGGCCGGGCTCGCTTAAATTTTTTACAAATTCAAATCGTCCGTTGTCTACTAACTTCAAATATGTTCGCGGAGAAGTTTGCAGGCCATAGGTGCCCACTACCGCATTACGGGAACTGTGGCAGGAAGTTATCGCCGCGGCGATAAAAAGAAAAAGAAAATAGCGCATACAGGTGGTGTGTCCGGTTCTAAAAGAAAAAAGGCTGTTAGTTACAACAGCCTTTTTGTAAAAGTACAGATTCTTCTGTTTACTCCACATTAATCCGAACCCCTTCGCTATGCGCGGTGAATTCAGGCGCATACATACATTGAATTGTAGTGATACCGTTGCTGAAGTTACCGGCATGGGTTACGAACAGGTTGTATTCAAATACATAAGTGCCTTTGTTCAACCGGTCAAAGAAGAAATTCGTGCTTGCATCTTTGGTTACCTGGTAATAGCCAAGTCCGCCCTGCCAATGGTATCCACTGATCACATCCACCGGCTCCAGCGCAGATGCACGCATATCTTTCATTTGCACATATTCCATATCACGATCAACGCGCAGCTCCACCCTCACTTTGATCTTATCACCCACCTTCAGATTGTCTCCGTCATTTACCGGTGTCAATACCGGACCGCGGGCAGTGTTGGTTTCTACAAACAGTTTCTTTGACAAACGCAATGGCGTTTCCGCAAAAGTAATTTTGTCGAGATTTTCAAAATACTGCCAATAAACAGAACCCCAGGTGGCCGACTGCTTATCGGCGCCCGCAGGATTATCTACGGTAACCCTCACCTTGCCCATCTCAGGACGAACTTTTTCTGCAGGCACTGTGGTCTTAAAATACCCCGTTCCGGCTTCCTGCTGTTGTTCGGTTGAACGGATCGTCATGGCATTTCCCAACTGGATCGTCACTACCGGATCATTATCGGTCCATTGTGTACCCTGTAACAGTAACGCATAGCAGGCTTCGGCGGTATTCTTCGTGGTGCCCCAGTTGTTTGTCTGTTTATTTTTTAATAACCAGGTACGCAGATCGTCTACCGTTCTTGTATCCTTTGCAATCTCCTGGAACGCTTCAATAGCCAATGCCTGGCGTTCTATTGGCGCATCATACCACCACCAGCTTCTTCCTCCATCTTTCCAATACATGCCCAATTCAGCATTATTGATCGCTGTTTCTTTCAACGATTTCAGAATAGCTGCGGGAGTGGTTTTATCACCTGTTCGGTACAACGCCAGCGCAATCATACTTTCCATATACTTGTTCTGCTGCGTCCAGGTAGCCTGGATGCGCGACCGGAAATAATTGTACGCCACCTGCGATGCCGCCGGTATTTTATAGTCCGCAAAGAAACTGCGCATATACAGGTATTGTATCTCTGTATATCCTGGTGAATACGTAGCGAGCTTTACCTTGTTTTTTACCAGGTTGTCGTAATCCTTCTTTATTTGCTGATCGAGATAAGGTATCGCGTCTGAAAGGATGCTGTTGAGTTTGTCCGACTGTCCGCCAACCACGCCATTCAGTTTTTTCAGGTGTCCGATGCCTGTTACAATGTATTGTGTAATATAGCGATCATCAGGGCCACCGCTGAACCAAACAAATCCGCCATTTTCACTCTGCATTTGTTTCAGCTTTTCAAATGCGTTGTTTAATTGTTGGCTCATTTTTACCATATCAAACAGCAATGCGATATTCTTCTTTTGTTGAGCTTCTGTTTTAGCCTCCAGCACCCATGGTGTTTCTTCCAGCAAAACCGCTTTCAGTTCCTGGTTTTTTTGCAGGTTGCTCATCAATGCTGTTGTATCTGTGATCCGCCATTTTTCAAATACCTGCTGCAGTTTCGGGGAGCGACTGATAATTGAACTTGCCAGGGAGTTGGCATAGTAACGATTCCAGGTTTGTTCCGCGCATTCGTAAGGGTATTCTATCAGGTAAGGCAGGGATTGAACTGCATACCAGGCCGGATTAGATGTATATTCAATGGTGAGTCCGTGTTGCTCCAGCGTTTCACTGTTTCCGCTTTGAAGTAATTTATCAAAGTTGAAAATGGAAGTACCGGTGCCACGCATTGGCAGGGGAAGCGTTTCTGTTACCAGCATCCGGTTGGTTAATACAGGCAAAGCATTTTCTTCGCCGTCACTTACATTTCCGGCTTTGGCAACAATCCTCCATAGTAAGGCGTGCTGATATTGATAAGGTACTTCAATTGGGAATTTTAATACTTCACTCTCGCCAGCAGCCACCGTGAAGTATTGGTTGGGAACAACATTCCTGAAAAACCCATCAACAGGTTCGTTGGTTTCGGCGTCAATCAATTCAAAGGAAGCAGTTCCCGTTAATTCCACCCCGGTGGTGTTCACCACTTTGGCGCTAAATTCCATCTTGTCTCCTTCCCGTAAGAACCTCGGCGGATTCGGTTGCACCATTAGGTCTTTTTGGGTAACAATCTCTTTACTGCTGTATCCAAAGGAAAGGTCTTTGGTGTGCGCCAGTGCCTGGAATTTCCAACGGGTTAATGCTTCCGGCATGGTGAAACTGAATTCAATATTGCCTTCAGCATCGGTGTGCAGGTCCGGGAGGAAAAAGGCGGTTTCATTGAAGTTTTTGCGTACCTGGACGCCACTTTCAGCACCTGTATTGTTGGTGTTTGTGGGCGTAGTTGTATAAGAAAGGGCAGTGGAGTCGACAGCACCGTCGGTGTCTTTATCTAACTGCATCTTGCTTTTATATTCAAACTGTACATCATTCCATTGCCCCGCCATGTCAGCATTTGCAACCGAAGGCGCAGCCATCGCCATCCTCCGCTCACTTCTGCCATACCCAACCACCACTACATCACCATAGCCGTCTCCTGCCACGGTGATCAATTGGTCATATACTTTGGCAGCAAATGGGACTGCCGGTTCCACCCGGTTATGTACAGTGGATACCTCCTGGCGGAAATTGCTCTGGCCCTGCCAACCTGTATTGCCATATATATAGGTTTTAAATGACACCCATGGCGCGGGGGCCGTCCAACTGTGCGGCGCAAATTGATCCAGCGATGCGTCATACATGCTTGCCAGCATCTCTGCTGCCACAGCATCCTTTTTATAACCCGTAATTCTGACTTTCCAGGTTTCCTCGCTACCGGGCAGTGTTTTGTCGCGGAAGCTGGCATAACTGATATCTAACTGCTTATTTTCCCATCCAACATATATCGTCTCATCATGCACAAAAAAGCGGTTGTCTTTTACAAAAACCCAGTTGGCTGAAAATCCACCCCGGTCGTCTTCTGTGATGGGAAATTCGTATGTTTTTCGTGCCTGGCTGATCGTATTAAACGAGAATACGTCGTTGTCTTCATTCTTATTGGTCTGCTGGATCACAAATACATCAGTAGCCGAAGTACCAATCGTTACCGTAGCTTTTTCACCCGGGACAGCGTTTGTTTTTCCGTCGGTCCATAAATATTGCGGCCGCGTTAGCGTATTTGCTGCAGCATCATACAATTCCACATAGCGAACATCCTTTACCTCATTACCTGAAGCATCTTTCGTTGTAATTTCTACAACATAAAACCCGGGTTTGAAAGATTTGCCGGACAGATCCCAACTTCCGTTTTCATTTGCGTCAGCTGTTTCATCATACACAACCGCCTCTTTTTCCCAACTCCGGTAATCACTCTCATCATCATACTCATCATTGGGGAAATTGCGGATATACTCCGCTTTGCTCATTACAAACTGGTCGGGCCGTTCCCAATACCTTTCGCGAATCAATCGCTGCTCTTCCTTCAGCTTTGTGATGCTGACATGCAGTTTTGCCGGAACAAACTGGCCATTCATGTTTTCAGTAGAGATCATCAATTTATGCAGGCTGTCTGCAGGTGTCCGCTCGGGTATAGACGCATCAATCATCAGTGATTTGTAACTCACTGAAATGGTTTCATTGCCGCTGCGCGTTTCTCCATTGATATCGGTCACATCTGCTTCAATCGCATAATCGAAAACGGGATCGAATTTTTTGTCGATGGTTAGATCTGGAACAGCTGTAAACTCGATGGTGAATTTACCATCCTTATCTGTTTTGGCCGTGCCATGCGCAATTTCCATACTACGCGTTGGCGGCTGCCACCAGCGCCAAAACATCCACGGATAGAGATAGCGCGGTTCCCGCGTTACCCGGTAATTAACCGTTGCACCATCAACGTTGTTCCCGGCATAAGCTTTCGCATTTCCGGTAACTGTGATCTTATCATTTACTTTATATGTAGTTTTCAATGTGTCAAAGTCCACGTAAAATTTAGGCCGTTTATACTCTTCTACCTGGAACGACTGCTGCTGGGTGTTCATGTCAGTAGAAATGGAAAAGCTTCCATTCAATGTTCCTTCAGGCAATTTGAAACTGCCGTGGAAAGAACCGTAGTCGTTTGTTTTTACTTTTATAGAATCCACTACTTCACCATTGGCATTGCGGAGATAAACGGTGGCATTATGATCTGTGTATAACTGCCAGTTTTTATCTTCCGGCCGGTGCACAAGCACAATGCTTTTGAAATATACAGTCTGCCCCGGGCGGTAAATGGACCGGTCCAGGAAGGTGTAGGCTGAAATGCTCAATTTTTGCTCGGGCTTATTGGGATAATAATATCGATAGAGATTGTCGTCAAGGAAAAGATGATCGGTTCCTGCTTTTATTTCATATTCGATATTTTCTCCGCTGTAACTTGTTGCAGCAGCTAGTTTTGCTTTGTCGGCAGCATATACATAGCCGTTTTTGTCAGACCGGTAGGTACCCAGTTTTACAAGAACATTTTTATACGTTTTATAATCGTAGGTTTTTTTCCAAACGGTAACTGTTGCGTCAGGAATCGGCTTGCCGCTGGTTCTGTTTACTACAAAAAGGTCAAACTGCCTGTTTACGTAGGCGAGATTTGATATGTAAACATAACGACTGCCGATGGTTGATTTCTTCTCGTCAAAATCAGGACGGTCTGATGCAACAAGAATGTATTCGCCAATTGGTAATCCGTCTACTTTAATCTCTACTTTATGCTCCTGGTAGTCGTTGGTTGCAGGCAATACCTGCTGCCATGTTTTAACCGGTGTTGCCTTTAGCAATGACGTCCAATATTTCCCATAATCACTTTCCGCAAGTTCCCGCAGCTCGGGAGTTGCTTTTACAAGTCGTATGGAGAGATTATTGATGTTCCGGTAGGTAACCAATGAACGGAATGGCTGATCGGGTACGTTCACCTTTTCTACTGCGTACGTTAAACGCGGCGATTTAATTTCACGGGCCAATTGCATGGCGGCATATTTGCCCATGCTGGAATCTTTTTGCGACGTCAGTTGATCGCAAATTTCAAGCGCTTTTACGCGGCCGTAGCGCCAGGTACTATCACCATACGGTTTGTATTCATTTGCCTTGGTGTTGTAATAATCAGCCAGTAAATACCATGCGTATGAGGCCGCAGTAATCTGTCCGTATTGATGCGCAACATGGTTAATGGCATTAAAATATAGTTGATCCTTGTCGGGATGCGTCGACTTTTCTTTTACATACATCAGGCGCGCCAGGTCGGCATCAATCAGCGCATCTGGTTTCGCATCTTTCAGGTGAAAAGCAATTACGTCCTGGTACAGCAGGAGGGCTTTATGTTCCAGCGAAAGGCTGTCGGTGGTAACAAATTTCCGGTGAACAAAATCTGCAGCCGGGTCAAAGGCGGATGCCTGGTCTATTTCAAAGGGATTTTCTGGTTTTGTGATCGCACTTTCGCCTGTTGAAAAATAATTAATGGCACGAAATACAAGCAGGTCATATAAGGTAGGGTGGAGGTGGCGTACATTACCTATAGTAATAATTGCGTTATATCCATCCAGCTTTGTTTGTTGGAGAAGTTTTGCATTGTCAACCGATTCCAAATAGAGCGTACTGATCCTGGCATGGAG
This sequence comes from Bacteroidota bacterium, assembly GCA_048498035.1. Taxonomy (GTDB): domain Bacteria; phylum Bacteroidota; class Bacteroidia; order Chitinophagales; family Chitinophagaceae; genus CADEDV01. Next base: position 153,706 of record JBEHYT010000002.1, read on the forward strand.
ATCATCGGACGTCCAGGTGGCAATGTCTTCTTTGTTAAAACCTGTGGTATTGGTGCGATCATATAAGTCCCAGCGGTGTTCCTGGAAATAGCTCCAGTACAGATCTGCCAGTTCACTTTGCAGTATCGATTTTACCGGCTGTTTACTGTTCGCAAGTTCTTTCTCAAACTGACGTATTGTTGCGATGGTTTCGTCATTTTCTTCTGTTTCTGTCCGAAGACGGCCCATATAGATCAGCGCTTTAACCAGTTGTGCGTCCTGGTTGTCTTTCCGGGCCTGGGCGTAGATTTTTTCCACTTCGGTCATAGCCGATTTGGGAAGGTTTTTACTGATAAAATCATCTACTTTCTTCCACTCGGCAGAATACAATTTCACGGGAGGCTGGCTTTGAGCTTTGCTGGTTGAAAAGGCGATCAGCAAGGCGATGATCAATACGGTTTTCAGGCGTTGAAACCACATACGCTTTAAATTTTGATACAAGTTAATCATTTTGAATTCCTAGTATAGATGCACGAAACTGTAGGATTTCATAACAAAAAGCCCGCCGAAGCGGGCATTAGGTGCGTGGGGCTTGTAAAAAGGGAAGTTACCGGGGAAAGCAGTAACAAAAGGTTTAATGGATAATCAAAAGTTTCTTTTTTCTTAACAAAGGCCAATACCGCCACGAGGGTATATTTTCCGGCGGTGAAGGCTTTTGCATTTCTTTTGATATTGCCTGAAATCGTTACTGGTAAATGGTTTCGTGCTTTAAGCTTTGATCTGTTTGGGGCTTTAACGTTTCCTTGGAAGCCATTTTTGGCACGGTGGCATGTGCTTTGAAAATGAGGAGGCAGGAACACAATTGTTCCCAACTAAAAATCAAAGACAATGAAAACAATTTCTACACTTTTATCTTCCCTGTTTATCGGAACTGCAGTATTTGCCGCTGCTCCCCGCCCCAGCAGTACGTTGTCTTTTAAGGCAACCGACCAATCACAACTCACCGTTGTAGTAGATGGCAAACGTTTCCAGCCCAATCATAATTCAGTTATGATCACTGGCGTGGATGCCGGCTATCATGATGTAAAAGTTTATCGCCAGCGTGCATTTTATGGCACTAATGATATGCGTCGCGCCAAAATGGAACTGGTGTATAGTTCATCATTAATGGTGCAGCCCCGCACAGCCATTGAAATGACGGTTGACCGGTTTGGCAATATTTCAACTTCATCACAGCGGATTAGTCGCTATCCTGAAGGAACGTTCTATGGCAGTGACCGATATGATTTTCAGAAAGATGGTAATTGGGATGGTGGCCGTGATAACAGCTATATGCGTACCATTTCTGATCGGGATCTTAACCAGGCGCTCTCCGGTATCCGTGGCGAATGGTATGAGGGCAACAAAATGAAAATTGCGCAGGATGCAATTGCCGCTAATTATTTTACGGCGGCGCAGGTGAAGATTCTCCTGCAGGTATTTACCCTGGAGGAAAATAAATTGCAACTGGCCAAACTTGCTTATGGCAAAACGATTGATAAGTCGGCATTTACAATGACTATCAACGATGTGTTTGCTTTTAATGCAAGTCGCGAAGACCTGGCCCGTTTTATCCGTAATTCACGCTAATCATACACGTAAGGAAAGCAAAACCCCGTTTCGCGGTTGCGGAACGGGGTTTGCGTTTAGATAAGCGCCCAGGGGCGAAGTATTATTTTTTTACTACACCGGCCATTGTTTTTCCGATATCAGCCGGACTGTTTACAACGTGGATGCCGCATTCCGTCATAATCTTCATTTTGGCAGCTGCGGTATCATCTGCTCCGCCCACAATGGCGCCAGCGTGTCCCATCCGGCGGCCGGGAGGTGCGGTTTGTCCGGCAATGAATCCAACTACCGGTTTTTTATTGCCGTTATTTTTGATCCAGTGTGCGGCTTCTGCTTCCATACCACCGCCTATTTCACCAATCATTACGATGGCATCGGTTTCGGAATCGTTCATAAACAGTTCAATTGCTTCACGGGTGGTGGTTCCAATAATCGGATCGCCGCCAATGCCTACTGCTGTAGAGATGCCGAGGCCGGCTTTTGCTACCTGGTCTGCAGCTTCGTAGGTAAGGGTACCTGATTTGGACACAATGCCGATGCGGCCTTTTTTGAAGACAAAGCCGGGCATAATACCCACTTTGCACTCGCCTGCGGTAATAACGCCGGGGCAGTTGGGGCCAACAAGGCGTGTGGAACGTCCCTGGAGGTAATTTTTCACTTTTACCATATCCTGGACGGGAATGCCCTCGGTAATACACACTACAAGGCCAATTCCGGCCTCTGCAGCCTCCATAATGGCGTCTGCGGCAAAAGCAGGGGGCACAAAAATGATGCTTACATCGGCTCCTGTGGCCTTTACACAATCTGCGACGGTGTTAAAAACAGGCCGGTCGAGGTGTTGGGAACCGCCTTTGCCGGGTGTTACGCCGCCAACAAGCTGGGTGCCATACTCGATCATTTGGGAGGCGTGGAAGGAGCCTTCTGTTCCGGTGAAGCCCTGTACGAGGATCTTCGAATTTTTATTGACAAGAATACTCATGATCGTCGGTTAAAGTGGGGCAAAGCTAAGGACTTAGGAGTCAAAGGCAAAATCGAAAATGGCCGGATGGGAGGGTGGGGAAGAATGCTGTTGGTATAACGATTGAATGATTGGAGCTGGTGGTGAAAATTTCAATGGCGGTTGTTGGACGATGCGGTGGCTTTGCGGCATTTTTTGAGAAAAGCGACAATTTTGTTTTTTGACTCATCAATGGTCACCAACCAGGTTCTCCGTCGGCCCTGCGGGCCCTCCCCTTTTTTTCCCTCCCCCGCCTCCACCACTCATTTTTACCCTCTTCAAAAAAGAATACCGGGCGGCAACTTTCGCTACCACAGACCGCCATCGGGAATACAACAACAAATTTTAACCTTGTTGTCGTTAAGTATTGGAAACATTTGTCATCAGCTTAAGACAAGGTAAAGCTAACATCCCAGGCATCTAAAACCATGGTAAAAACAACGGCAAAAAAGTGAAAAAAAGGATACTGCCTGCTGAAAAGACGACGATCTGCGGTCCTTTCAACCGCGCCACTAATTTTCGGATAGATAATGATTATTCCGTAGCAGGAGACTGCCCCGGTAATTTTCCCGTTTCTTCCAGCATCCGCATCTCTTTTGCATCTTTCAGGAATTCAGATGCAAAAATAAACTCATTCAACCGCTGATTTTTACTGAAGATGATCTCACGGTTACTGCCTTCCCATTCTTTTTCTCCCTGGTACATATATAGAATATAATTCCCGATCTCCATTACGCTGTTCATATCATGCGTATTGATCACCGTGGTAATATTATATTCATGTGTAATTTCATTGATCAGCTTATCAATTACCAAGGAAGTCTGCGGATCCAAACCAGAGTTGGGCTCGTCGCAAAAAAGATACTTTGGATTTAATACAATGGCCCGCGCCAATGCCACACGTTTCTTCATGCCGCCCGACAACTCCGCCGGAAATTTGCGGTTCACATCCACCATATTCACACGGGCTAATACCTCATTCACACGGTCCAGCTTCTTTTTGGCCGACCAGTCCGTAAACATATTCAGGGGGAACATGATATTTTGTTCTACCGACAAGCTATCAAATAATGCAGAGCCCTGGAACAGCATACCGATCTCTTTGCGAATGGCAGTTTTTTCCACGTGGCTCATGGCTGTAAAATCCTGCCCGTCGTAGATAATTCTTCCGGCATCGGGTTCAAACAAGCCCACCATGCATTTCATGAGCACGGTTTTGCCGCTTCCGCTTGAACCGATGATCAGGTTGCATTGACCGGTTTTCATCACAGCACTTACGTCCTGGATCACCGTTTTCTCACCAAAGCTTTTCCGTATGTTTTTAACCTCTATCATGTATTACAGGCAGCGCTCGCGCTTTATCGATTTTTTAGTTGTTCGCTTTTTTTACAACAATAAGGCAGACAGGATATAATCTGCAAAAAGGATCAGGATACAGCTTACCACTACCGCCTTTGTACTGGCTCTTCCAATTTCAAGCGCACCGCCTTTTACATAATAGCCGTAAAAGGAGGGAATACTGGAAATAATAAATGCAAAGAAATATGCCTTTACCAGGGCAAAGATGACATTGTAGGGGACAAAAAATTCAAGCAGACCTTTATCATAAATATCGCCCGACAAAATATTTGCAGAGATACCTGCCAGCCGTCCGCCCCAGATTCCCAGCACCATCGCAATTACAACCAGCAGAGGAATCATTAACAGCGCCGCCGCTATCTTTGGCATAACCAGGTAGGCTTTGGTGTTGATACCCATTATTTCAAGGGCGTCAATTTGTTCACTCACCCGCATATTACCCAATTCACTGGCAATACGGCTGCCGGCCACACCGGCCAATACAATACAAACCAGCGTAGGTGCAAATTCCAGGATTACTGTATCCCGGACAATCTGCGCAATAGTAGAAGGGGGAATAAGCGGGGATACAAGCTGATAGGCTGTCTGAATGGTGGATACAGCGCCGATAAACACCGAGATGATGGCCACAATACCCAACGAGCCTACACCAATTTCTGCGCACTGGTGCATGAATTCCTTCCAGTACATCCTTCCATTTTCAGGCTTGGAAAACATGCCTTTCAACATCAAGAGGTACTGGCCTATGTCGCTAAAAATCGTCATGGGTGCTCTAAAATACTATTTTTCGCAATGAGTACCGGATACTTACAGGTCCCTGCTCACTTTTTTGAAGCGCTTCCACCAGGGTGATTTACTCACAATTTCTTCCGTGGATGCAGAAGCCTTTGATTTGATCTGGGCATCTACAACGGCAATTAGCGCCATATTCAGGATACTGCGTACGGAACTACCCAACTGCAAAATATGAACCGGTTTTTTTAAGCCCAGCAGGATAGGACCCACCGCGTCTGCCGTTTCCAATTCCTTCATCAGGTTATATGCAATATTCCCGGATGCAAGATTTGGGAAGATGAGTGTGTTTACGTCCTTATCCACCAACTCGCTGAAAGGATAGTTTTCCTTCATCAACTCTTTATTAAACGCAACACTGGCTTGCATTTCACCATCCACGATCAGTGAAGGCATTTTTGTTTTTACAATCTTGCGTGCTTCGGCTACCAACCGCGCTTCGGGTGAATTACTGCTGCCAAAGTTGGAGTAACTCAACATGGCAATCCGAGGCGTAATATTGAAGTGACGCACTTCCTTGGCCACCATCAACGTGATTTCTGCCAGTTCTTCCGCTGTCGGGTTAAAGTTGACCGTGGTATCTGCAAGGAAAAGGGGGCCTTTTTTCGTCAACATCAGGTACATCCCTGCAATTTTTTTCACACCTTCTTCCGTGCCGATGGTATGTAACGCCGGACGTATAGTATCGGGATAATTCTTTGCCAGCCCGGAGATCATGCAGTCCGCATCACCACATTCCACCATCATACAGCCGAAGTAGTTCCTGTCCTTCATGATTTTTTTCGCCTCATAGGCATTAAAACCCTTGCGGCCACGCTTTGCAAAAAATAACTCGGAGTACTTGTTGCGGCGTTCTTCCATCGCATCGCTGCGCGGATCAAAGATGGGCATATCCGTAAGTTCAATGCCGTTGGAAGTAGCAATGGAGCGGATCTTTGTCTCGTCGCCCAAAAGAATGGGATAGCCAATGCCGTCGTCAAAAATAATTTGCGCGGCTTTCAGGATCTTGATATTGTCTGCTTCGGCAAATACGATCCGCTTTGGATCGCGGCGCGCCTTATTACCTACCACGCGCATTACATGATTATCCAGGCCAAGACGGTTGTTCAGCGTATTTTCATAAGCCTCCCAGTCGGTGATAGGATATTGCGCAACGCCGCTTTCCATAGCAGCACGCGCCACAGCGGGCGCTACCGTTGCCAACAAGCGTGGATCTACCGGTTTGGGAATAATATAATTATGACCAAATGAAAGACTCTTCTCATTGTAGGCCATATTTACAATATCGGGCACTGGCGTGCGTGTTAGTTCGGCAAGTGCTTTAACCGCAGCCATCTTCATGGCTTCGTTGATCTGTGTTGCTCTTACGTCCAACGCTCCGCGAAAGATATAGGGGAATCCCAATACATTGTTCACCTGGTTGGGATAATCACTTCTCCCGGTGGCCATAATTACATCCTTGCGTGCCCCGGTAGCTTCCTCCCAGGTAATTTCCGGATCAGGATTCGCCATGGCAAATACGATCGGATTTTTTGCCATGCTTTTTACCATGTCTGCGCTTACCACATTTCCTGCGCTGAGACCGATAAATACATCGGCATCTTTCATGGCCTGCTCCAGGGTCATCTCGTGCTTTGCATTTGCAAAGCTGCGTTTGAAATCTTCCAGGTCAGTTCTGTTTTTATGTAATACGCCCTTACGGTCGAAAACAAGGAAATTTTCCTGCTTCGCGCCCAGCGCCTCATACAACTGGATGCAGGCCATGGCCGCGGCGCCGGCGCCGTTTACGACAAAACGAACTTTTTCGATTTTTTTCTTTTGTATTTCCAGCGCGTTGAGCAGCGCAGCGGCACTGATGATAGCCGTTCCATGCTGATCATCATGCATCACGGGAATATTCAACTGCTTTTTCAGTTCCCGTTCAATATAAAAGCATTCGGGCGCTTTAATATCCTCCAGGTTAATGCCACCAAAAGTTGGCTCCAGCGCCTTTACAATCTGAACAAATTTTTCCGGATCCTTTTCATTGATCTCAATGTCGAATACATCAATGTCGGCGAATATTTTAAAAAGAACGCCCTTTCCTTCCATCACCGGTTTGCCGGCTTCGGGGCCAATATCCCCCAGTCCCAAAACAGCAGTGCCGTTGCTGATCACCGCTACCAGGTTTCCCTTGGCTGTGTATTTATAAACATTTTCTTTGTGGGCTGCAATTTCCTTGCAGGGCTCAGCAACGCCGGGAGAATAAGCAAGGGAAAGATCTCGTTGTGTTTTGGCCTCTTTGGTGGGTACCACTTCAATTTTACCGGGCCGGCCTTTTGAGTGATACTCAAGCGCTTGTTGTTTGCGCAGATCGTTTTGCATAGCAATATTTTAATTTCATTCCCAGTCCCGCCGGAGTGGGAATTCAAAATGGGCTGCAATGTACAAAAATAAAGATGGCCGCTTTAGGTCACCTTTATTTATTTGATTTTCAACAAATTGACTATTATTTTGCGATTCCCAGCCACGCCATCATGCCCATCCCGATCTCGATAGCACGCTCATCAATATTAAACCTGGGCGTGTGAACTCCCGCTGTAATTCCTTTTTCTTCATTCATAACTCCCAACCGGAAGAAGCAGCCGGGAATTTGCTGGGAATAATAACCAAAGTCCTCCGCACCCATGCGCTTCTCCGTTTCTTCCACATTATCAGCTCCCACAAATGCTACCGCCTGCTGCCAGGCATGCTGGTGCAATGCTTCATTATTATACACTGACGGATAACCCACATCGATCAGCAGGTCAATCTCACCGCCCATGCTCTTCACCAGGTTGCTGGCAATGGTACGGATCAGCTCGTGCGCCTGGTACCGCCATGTTTCATCCATGGCCCTGAATGTTCCTTTTAATTTCACTTCATTCGGAACAACATTCGTAGTAGAGCCGCCCTGGAAACTGGTGATCGATAACACCGTTGGATTGTGCGGATTGTTATTCCTGCTCACCACCTGCTGCAATGCTACCACCAGGTGCGATGCAATAAAGATCGGGTCAATACAAAGATGAGGAGAAGCGGCATGACCGCCCTTGCCTTTAACCGTTATATAAAGTTCATCCGCACTTGCCATCACTTTTCCCTCGCGGAAACTCATTTTGCCAACGGCAAGACCGGGATGAACGTGCAACCCATAAATACTGGAAGGAGCGGGGTTGGAAAGTACCCCATCTTTTATCATCAGGCTGGCGCCACCGGGATTTTTTTCTTCGCCGGGCTGAAAGATCAGTTTGATCGTTCCTTCCCATTCTTCTTTCAGATCATTCAGGATACGTGCAGCACCCAACAGGCAGGTAGTATGAACATCATGCCCACATGCGTGCATGACGCCGGGGTTTGTTGATTTATAGGGAACATCATTCTCCTCCTGTATGGGCAGCGCATCCATGTCGGCGCGCAGCGCCACAACACGGCTTTCCGGGTTTTTACCTTTTATTAAACCCACTACGCCGGTAGTGGCCATTACCTGGAAAGGAATCCCCAACTGTTGCAATTGCTGTTGTACAAACCGGGAGGTTTCAAATTCCTGGTAACTAAGTTCCGGATGGGCATGCAGGTGATGCCGGATCTCGATGCATTCAGGAGCATATTGATTTGCCAGGGTTTTGATCTTCGCTATCATGCTTCAAAAATACGCCCGGCCCGCCAATCCGGCAACCTAGATGTCTACATCATCCTCATTAAAATGACCAGGCTTTACTTCAATAGTGTCAGGCATGATAAAAACGCCTTTGGGGAAATAAGAATTCAGGCGACGCTGATAGGATTCAGCATCCTTGCGATCTTTAAAATTGCCCACTTTCAATTTATAATAGGGCGATTGGTGCCAGAGATACGTTTTCAGCTCCGGAAAATACGTGTATATCTTCGCTTTTGCGGCATTCGCTTCATCGCGATTGTTGGTAGTAATGATCATAATGCGAAAGCCTTTTACATAGCGGCGTGCATCACGACTCATTTCTTCGTTGATCTGGGCTTGTTTTTTCATCAACAGTTCCAGCCGGGGATCCCGGTGTACTATCACCAGCGTTGAATCTGCGGATTTTTGCCACGTTGTATCCTGGCAAAAGCCGGCAGTTGCAAAAAGCAGCAGCGCGATCGTAAACGTGAATATTTTCATGAGCGGTTTATGGTTCTCAAATACCTTACCAAATATAGGATAGAGAAGCGGAACAACACGGATCGGTTGCGCCCGGACCCAACTTTTTGATTGTGTTAAGATTTAAGCCGTTGCTAGTCAATAGCCGCCACCAGCTCCTGCAATATTTTCGATGGGATGCCAGGTTGTTTTTACCTCCTGGAGATCAAAAATGAAATAAGGTGATTGACCTTCATCCATCGTCCAGTTTACCTCGTCATAGATAAACACCCGTTTCAGGTTGGTGGCCGCCTTTTCGCGGATTTTTGCCTGCGTGGCACTATCCTGCTCACAATACACCGTGGCATTTACATCCATATGATCTACAAACCAACTTACCAGTTCTGCCGGTTTACCTGTTAATATATTCACTACACCACCCGGCAGATCAGAAGAATTGAGTACCTCAGCAAACGTGACAGCGCAAAGCGGCAATTGTTCGGACGCCAGCACCACACATGTATTTCCGCCCGCAATCGCAGGAGCAACAACAGATACCAGGCCCAACAATCCATCCTGTTGTGGCGCTATTACAGACACAACGCCCATCGGCTCAGGCACCGAAAAATTGAAGTGTGAAGAAGCAACCGGGTTTACCGCGCTAAAGATCTGCTGGTATTTATCACACCAACCGGCATAATAGATCAACCGGTCCACCGCCAGGTTCAATTCCTTTTCCGCGCGTGCGCGGGTATAATCCTGCGCCATTAATTCTTCAATAAACTGTGCTTTTCTTCCCTCCAGCATTTCGCCTATCCGGTAAAGGATCTGGCTACGGTTAAATGCCGCGCGTGACGACCAGCCGCTGAATGCCGCCCGGGCTGCCACCACTGCATCCCGGAAATCTTTCCGGGAACAAAGACAAATATTAGCGAGTTTTTGTCCCGCTTTATTCACCGGCGTATAATACCGGCCCGATTCCGTACGCGGGAATTGTCCGCCGATATAAATCTTGTATGTTTTCAACACTTCAAGGCGCTTTTGCGACTTCGTTTTCTCCAGGCCATTTGCACTGATGGAGAGTGTTGATTTGGATGAGGATTGCTTCGACATATTATTTGTTCAAAAGTCAAAAGTTAAGGACCAGGTAACAACGCATTTTATTTTACATAGGCCGACAAACCATGTAAGCCGCCTTCGCGGCCAAAGCCGCTTTCTTTATAACCGCCAAATGGCGATGCAGGATCAAATTTGTTAAATGTGTTTGCCCACACTACACCTGCCCGCATGCGGCGTGTCATATTAAATATCTTAGAACCTTTATCAGTCCATACGCCCGCACTCAGACCATAGGGTGTATTATTCGCCTTCTCGATTACTTCATCATCAGTTCGGAACGTTAGTACGGCCAGTACCGGCCCAAATATTTCTTCCTGCGCAATTCTTGAGCTTTGCGCCACATTTGTAAATAGCGTTGGCCGCAGGAAATAGCCTTTGCTGGGTAGTTTGCAGGAGCTCTCATACATTTCTGCTCCTTCCCGTATGCCAAGGGCAAGGTATTTGCGAACGGTTTCAAGTTGTTGCTTTGAATTAATGGCGCCGATATCGGTATTCTTATCAAGGGGATCGCCAACGATGAGGGATTCCAGCCTGTCTTTCAATTTCCGGATCACCTCCTTTGCTACCGATTCCTGTACATATAACCTGGATCCTGCACAACATACATGGCCCTGGTTAAAATAAATTCCATTGATCACGCCTTCCACCGCCTGGTCAATCGGCGCATCTTCAAAAATGATATTAGCGGCTTTACCACCCAGTTCCAATGTGGCCTTCTTTTTTGTACCTGCAATTGCGCGCTGGATGATCTTCCCTACATCTGTAGACCCGGTAAATGCAATTTTATCTACGTCGGGATGATTAACAAGGGCCGCACCGGTAGCGCCCGCGCCGGTAATAATATTTACCACACCTGGAGGAAGATCAGCCTCTGCCAGTATCTCTGCCAGTTTTAGCGCGGTAAGCGGCGTTGTTTCGGCAGGTTTTAACACCACCGTATTACCTGTTGCCAGCGCCGGCGCAATTTTCCAGGCCGCCATCAGCAACGGGAAATTCCATGGTATAATTTGCCCGGCTACGCCCAGTGGCTGAACCGCGCGATTTGGAAAGGCATAATCCAGCTTATCCGCCCAGCCGGCATAATAAAAGAAATGATTGGCCGCAGTGGGCACATCAAAATCACGGCTTTCACGGATCGGTTTTCCGCCATCCAGCGTTTCGATGATCGCCAGTTCACGCGCTTTTTCCTGCACCATTCGCGCAATGCGGAAAATATATTTCGCCCGCTCTTTTGCCGGCATTTTTTTCCAGTATTTATCATACGCTGAACGCGCAGCAGCAACGGCCCGGTTCACATCTTCCTGGTTGGCGTCCGCCACCTCACTCAGCTTTTCCTCAGTTGCCGGGTTGATGGTACTGAAATATTTTTTGCTCGCCGGTTTTTGCCAGCTTCCATTGATATATAAATCGTATTGCGATGCAATGGTAGCCGCACTTTTACTCTCAGGCGCCGGTGCATAAGACCAGCTGGTATCAAATTGCAGCTTTACCGTATTGCTTTTAGCCGTTGAAGTTTTTTTTGCCATGTCAATTCGTTTGTCGTTTTTTTTACCTGCTTAATCTACTGAGAAATAGTTGGCGGACTGGTACAGGCCTGTTCGTTCTTTTACAATCTGCATCAGCACATCATTCGCCAGGCTGCTGGCGCCAAAACGGAACCACTCGTTGTTCAGCCAGTTTTCTCCCAACACCTCTTTTACCATTACCAGGTAATGCAGGGCCAGTTTTGATTTGGAGATACCTCCGGCGGGTTTCATGCCCACCTGTATACCGGTCTTATAATAAAAATCGCGGATGGCTTCCAGCATCACCAGCGTTACAGGCATCGTTGCAGCCGGTTGTATTTTGCCGGTGGAGGTTTTGATAAAATCTGCTCCTGCATACATCGCAATGTCGCTCGCGCGCCGCACCTTATCAAATGTGCCCAACTCACCGGTTTCAAGGATCACTTTCAATCGTGCCGCACCACAGGCTTCTTTTACGGCGGCAATTTCATCAAACACGAAATTATATTCACCGGCATGAAACTTTCCGCGGCTGATCACCATGTCAATTTCATCCGCACCTTCATTTACGGCGTATTTAGTATCCCTGATCTTGATCTCACGGGGCGCCTGGCCACTGGGGAAAGCCGTGGCAACGGAAGCCACTTTGATGCCTGAATCGCCAAGCGCTTTGCGGGCAGTGCGGACCATAGACGGATATACACATACCGCTGCAACGGTTGGAATCCCTTCCACCGCATCATGCGGATGCATTGCCTTGTAACAAAGTTGTTTCACCTTTCCATCCGTGTCTTTTCCCTCCAGCGTTGTTAGATCAATCATGTTCAACACCAGCTTAAGTCCATTCATCTTAGACTCTTTCTTAATGCTCCGCTTGGTAAAGCGCGAGGCACGTTCTTCCACGCCCACCTGGTCAATTCGTGGGCTAAGTGCAAAATCAGGTATCCGCAGTATACTGCCTGTAGCCATAGTTAATAATTGAATCGCTTCAAAGGTAATATTTTACCGCACAGCTGCAAGTTGAGCAAAAAGCCGTCCTATTTCAATCAGTCGGACAAATGAGCCCGTTTTAGGGCCCTTCAACCGGCAGGTTGCCCTTTCTTCAAACTTGCTGTTACACCTATCCAGTTATTAATTAAATTGGGGCAGGTACAACTCTGATATCACATTAAACAAAACTAATCTGCAATGAGAAAATCAAGGCTTCTGCTTGCACCTGCGCTGATGGCAGGACTGGTAGCTGCTACCACGTTGCATGCCCAGGTAACATTTCCTGAGAATGGCGTGGTGGATCCGAGGCATGGCTATTACGCGTTTACCCATGCCACAATTGTTAAAGATGGTAGCACCACGCTTACCGATGCCACCCTCGTAATTAAAGATGGAAAAATTATTTCCGCTGGCAAAGCGGCCGCACCTGCCGGCGCTTCGGTGGTTGACTGCAGCGGCAAATTTATTTATCCATCGTTCATTGATATCTACGCCGACTATGGCGTGGCTACGCCACAACGCACCGGCGGTTTTAATTTTGCACAACCCGCGCAACTTCAATCCGCCGTTAAAGGTGCCTACGGTTGGAACCAGGCGCTGAAAACAGATGTGGATGCGTATAAGCTTTTTGCCACGGATGAAAGCAAAGCTAAGTCGCTTCGCGAACAGGGATTTGGAACAGTGCTTTGCCATGTACATGATGGTATCGCCCGGGGAACTGGGACAGTGGTAACGCTGGCCGACGAAAAAGAAAACCTCGTGATGGTAAAAGAACGTGCATCTGCCAATTATTCATTTAATAAAGGCACATCCACGCAATCGTATCCCAGCTCCATGATGGGTTCCATTGCCCTGTTACGGCAAACATTCCTGGACGCACAATGGTATAAAAACAAGCCAGCGCTGGAGGGGATTAATCTCACCCTGCAGTCCTGGAACGATAACCTGGGACTTCCCCAGATATTCGAAGCCAATGATAAATGGAACGATCTGCGTGCCGATAGAATAGGAGACGAGTTTGGCGTGCAATATATCATCAAAGGTGGCGGCAATGAATACCAGCGCCTGACGGAAATAAAAGGTACTAACGCCACTTTTATCCTGCCGCTCAATTACCCGCAGGCACAGGATGTGGAAGACCCGGCCAATGCCCGTTTTGTTTCACTTGCCGATATGAAACATTGGGAAATGGCACCCGGCAATCCGGCCGCTATGGAAAAAGCAGGAATACCGTTTTGTCTTACAACAGCCGACCTGAAAAGTGTAAATCAATTCTGGGGCAACCTTCGCAAAGCGATGGAATACGGCCTTTCCGAAAGTCGCGCTATGGACGCGCTTACCAAAGCCCCCGCAATGGCATTGGGAATTTACGACCAGGTGGGAAGTCTTGAAACCGGCAAACTGGCTAATTTCCTTGTAACAAACGGACCACTTTTCAACCAAAAAACAGTTGTGCTGGATAACTGGGTGGAAGGGATTCGCTATAAATTGAAAGAAGACATCCTTACCGGAATTTACCAGCTTACAGTAAATACGCCCTCAGGAACAGAAAACTATACACTGGATGTAAAAAGTAGTAACAGCGTTAAAATGGTGGGCACAGATACCCTGAATGCCAGGCTCTCCATCGATGGCAAACAGGTGCAGCTAAGCTACGCACCACAAACCCGCAAACCTGGCGGAAATGGTCCTGCACCCCGTTTTGGCGGCCGCGGCGGCGAAACCCCATTGCCTCCATCCGCTACGCGATTGAGCGGTATGGTAAGTGGAACCGACTGGAACGGAACCGGTATTGACTCATCCGGGAATTCCCTTACCTGGTATACCAGCTTTGTAAAGGCCGGCGAACCACAGCCTGATACAACTCATAAAAAAGATATTCCTGCCATGGGCAACGTATTGTATCCTTTTGTCGCATTTGGCTGGGAAGAAGGTGATGTACCAAAACAGGAAACAATCCTGATCAAAAACGGCACCGTATGGACCAGCGATGCTGCCGGGGTATTAAAGAATACCGATATATTAATCAAAAACGGGAAAATTGCAGCAATCGGCAAAAACCTGTCTGATGCATCGGCGCGCATCATTGACGCTACGGGCCAGCATGTTTCCCCTGGTATCATTGATGAACACTCACATATCGCGACCGCATCAATCAATGAAGGCGGACAAAGCGTTACCTCCGAAGTGCGGATTGGTGATAACCTGGATCCCGAAGATATCAATATCTATCGCCAGCTTGCCGGCGGCGTTACCACCTCGCACATCCTGCATGGCTCTGCCAATACTATTGGTGGACAAACACAGTTGATCAAACTACGGTGGGGACTGGATGATGAACAGATCAAGTTTAAAGGATGGCCCGGCCAGATCAAATTCGCCCTTGGCGAAAATGTAAAACGCTCCTATTATTCATTGAACAATGGATCCAATAACAACCGCTATCCCGATACCCGGATGGGTGTGGAGCAGGTACTGGTAGATGCTTTTACCCGCGCCAAAGATTACCGGAAGGAATGGCAACAATACAATGATGCAAAGGATAAAAAAGGATTAACGCCGCCACGGCGCGACCTGGAACTGGATGCATTGGTGGAGATATTGGAAAACAAACGGTTTATCACCGTGCATTCCTATGTTCAAAGTGAGATTATGAGCTCCATTGAAGTGGCTAACCGGATGGGTTATCATTACAACACCTTTACACATATCCTGGAAGGATATAAAGTGGCCGACAAGATGAAAGAACATGGAGCCAACGCTTCTACGTTCTCCGACTGGTGGGCTTACAAAGTGGAAGTGCAGGACGCCATCCCTTACAATGCCGCCATTATGCATAAAGTGGGATTGAATGTTGCTATCAATTCAGACGATGCCGAAATGGCGCGCCGCCTGAACCAGGAAGCAGCTAAAACGATCAAATACGGTGGCCTTTCTGAAGAAGAAGCATTAGATATGGTTACCATCAACCCGGCAAAAATGCTGCATGTTGACGATAAAGTGGGTAGCCTGAAAGTTGGCAAAGACGCAGACATCGTGGTTTGGTCGGATAACCCTCTCAGCATTTATGCAAAACCAATTTACACGATCGTAGATGGTACGGTATATTTTGATCGGGCGAAGGATGAGCAGATGCAAAAATGGGTGGACACGGAGCGAAACCGTTTGATCCGGAAAATGAATTCCGAAAAACGCAGCGGCGCACCGGTAATCCCGGCGCAGCCCAGCTATCACCTGATGCATACCTGTAGTGAACACCAGCACGACCACGGACTGCTGGTTGTAGATACAGAAGATGATGACACTATTAACAATTAAAAAATTCCTGAAATGAGAACTTTATTATTTGTGTTCGCGATGGCCGCTGTGCTGGCCGCTCATGCACAGGAGACCGTTTCGCCGGCACCGCCGCAGAAAGGCGTGTTCTATATCAAAAATGCCACCATTCATGTGGGTAACGGACAGGTAATTGAAAATGGCGTAATTGAAATAAAAGATGGAAAAATTTCGCGCGTAGGCGCCGATATTACCGTGCCCGAAGGCGCAAAAGTAACCGATGCCAAAGGCAAACAGGTATATCCCGGCCTGATATTACCTACCAGCAGCCTGGGTCTTATTGAAATTGCGGCTGTTCGCGCCAGCTCTGATGTACGCGAAATAGGAGACATGAATCCTAATGTACGCTCACTGGTGGCCTACAATACCGATTCCAAAGTGATCAATACACTACGATCCAATGGGATACTTCTGGCCAATATCGTACCCGAAGGCAGCCTGCTGGCCGGATCGTCATCTGTGGTTCAACTGGACGCCTGGAATTGGGAAGATGCCGCTTACAAAGCCGATGAAGGCATGCATATTTATATGCCTTCACTCCTGGCACGCCCGCGTTTTGGCGGTGGCGGCCGCTTCCGCGGCGAAGAACAATCAGACCCGGTAAAGGAAGGCATTGAGCGTATCGAATCTGTAAAGACCTTTTTCCGCGAAGCGAAAGCTTACCTGGCAGAGCCCACCCATGCGGAAACCAACCTGAAATTTGCGTCTGTGAAAGGCCTGTTTGATAAAAGCCAGAAACTCTACGTACACGCCAATACCGTAAAGCAAATTCTGCTCGCCATCGATTTTGTAAAAGAGTTTGGCTTCGACATGACCATTGTAGGCGGAAGCGACAGTTGGCAGGTAACGGATCTTCTGAAGAAATACAATATCTCCGTGATCCTGCAGCAACCACATAGCCTGCCTACGCTTGACGATGATGATGAAGACCAGCCTTACAAAACGGCAGCGCAATTACAAAAGGCAGGCGTCCTGTTTGCCATTTCAGACGACGATGGACAAACCCGCGGCAGAAACCTGGCCTTTAATGCAGGTACAGCGGCAGCATTCGGGCTAACCAAAGAACAGGCCCTGGCAGCCATCACGCTAAATGCAGCAAAGGTGATGGGCATTGCCGACAAAACCGGTAGTATCGAAGTGGGCAAGGACGCCAATATTGTAATCAGCGAAGGTGATATCCTGGATATGAAAAGCAGCATCATTACCGATGCATTCATCCAGGGCAGGCAGATTGACCTGACCGACAAACAAAAGCAACTGAACGAAAAATACAGCGATAAATACGGTATCAAAAAAGGATTCTGATCTTATCGCTCTGCTAAAAAACGAAGCCCATCACAGAACGTGATGGGCTCGTTGTTTAAGAAACCGTCCCTATTGAAATAACATGAATCGTTCGTTTATTGCTTAACCAGGCGCTCTGTGGCTACAACCACATTATCCTGGCTAACCTGTACCAGGTACATACCTTTTGCAACTTTTGCAGCTTCTGTTACGCTGATGCTATTGTACCCGTTGCTTACTGCAGCCATTTTGCTAAACTGCAACTGGCCACTCATGCTGAATACATTGATCAGGATCGTGCCTTTTGATGCGCTTTGGTAGTTGATGGTAAACTGGCTTGTAAAAGGGTTAGGCATTGCCTGGATGGTTACGCCGGCTTTGATACCAAATTTCACGGCGCGTGTTTCTGAATATTTTGTTACACCTGAAGGCTCAACAGATTTGATACGATAATATACAACAGCTACCTGTGTATTTACAGATGCATCATCAAATGTAAATGTGCCGCTATTGCTGGTTGTAGAAAGTGTTTTAATGGCGGTAAAGTTTGTGCCATCATAGCTGCGCTCAACATCAAAACGAGTGTTGGCATCAAAATTAGCCGACCAGTTCAGGGAAGGCACGTTGTTGGCCATGTTCACAAAGAAATAGTTCCATTGCACAGCCAGGGGAATATTCTGGATCAGGAGAACTGAACAACCAGGCACGTTGTTGATGGTATCAGGAGCAGACAGTTCCCGGAAAATAGCATTTGCATTAACTGTTCCTGATTGTTGATCAAAAATTTGAGATCCGTTTGTGCGGGTAGCATCATAGATACGAAGTGTGTCTGAAGTAGTTCCTGAAACACCTACAGTGCCAGAGCTGGTAGTGCTACCGGTAAGATAAAACTTACCTGCACCGCGAAGTGTACCGTGGTTGGTAAACGTTACCGTTTTCAGGGTGCCGTTACCAGATGAAGTGTAAGTACCGGAATTAGTGAAGTAGCTGTTGTTACCCGCTGCCTTCGCCCATACCAGTCCGCTATTATTGAAAGAAGTACTGTTATTCACGATACCACCATTGCTGATGATACGGCAGGTGTTAGCCAGTGAAGAATTGGAATTGAATGTAAGCTTGCCATTTACTGTAAATGTGCCGCCATTGGTAAGGATACTGTTTGTATTACCGTTGTAGTTGCCGGTGATAGTTGTGATGTAATAATTGGTAAGGGTAGAACCATTATTCATGTTCAGGTTAGAAATGGTCAGGGTGCCTTTATTGATAATGTCATTGCCGTTATTATCCACACCATTGTCAAAACGCATCATGCCACCAAATTCGTTGGTCCATGTTTCGTTGCTGCCATTTAATTGGGTAGAACCTGTAACCCAAAATGTGCCCCAGTTGATAACTGTCAGACCGCTGTTGCCGGAAAGACCGCTGAACTTAGCAGAACCGTAGTTAAGAAAGGTTCCTTTGGGGTTGCTGAGATTGCCGGGTTGAAAACTGGCACCGCTGGCGATAGTGATCTTTGCGCCGTTATTAAATGACCAGATATTGCCGGAAAAAGTTCCACTGGCAACATACAGGCTGTCTCCATTATTCAGGTTGTAGTTGTTGGAAGTGCCATTGTCTACATACGTGTGCTGCGCACGAAGGCTGGTAGTAGTAAAGATAGCAAGGGCAATAGCGAAAATGCTCAGGGTAGAATTACGATTCATGTTTTCTTTTTATAGGGTTGAATTAGTACGGTCTTACGTAGTAATCTCATCACTCATCCGCCGTAAGACAACGCAAAGCTATTGCAGAAAATACGAATTTTCAATAGTAAAACTACGCTGTAGGCAAAATTCTTTAAAATTCCTGGTCGCTAACTCATTACCGGACAACAAAAAAGCTCCGAACTAGCGGAGCTTCAATGAAATAAGTGTTTTTCCTGATCAGGCGTCTTTCCCGTGACAGTGCTTATATTTTTTTCCGCTGCCGCAGGGGCAGAGGTCATTCCTGCCAATCTTGGGCGCTACCTTAATCGGCTCCATCTTTTCCAGCTGATCATGCTCATTGGCCGCATAATCCTGCCCTGCAGCATCTATCTCCTCCTTATTAATCTGCATCTTGCTGTAGTCTGTTTTTTCAATCCTGGCTTCTTTTACAGACTCAGGCTGCTGCTGCGGAATATTGGCATGCGCCAGGAACGATGCGATCTTCCGGTTCAACTCGCCACTCATCTTACGGAACATCACAAATGCTTCCGTTTTGTAGATCACCAGCGGATCTTTCTGTTCCAGGTACGCATTCTGCACGCTCTGCTTCAGGTCGTCCATAGCACGCAGATGGTCCTTCCAGGTATCATCAATAAGGGAAAGGGTAATATTCTTTTCCATGGAAGCCGTCAATTCCCGGCCATTGGTGTCGATCGTTTTCTGCAACGGCGCTACCACGTGCAATTCGCGGTTACCATCTGATACCGGCACCACCACATTTTCAATATGCCGACCCTGGCTGGACTGGATATTCTGGAATACCGGGTACACCTGTGCTGCAATCTCTTCCTTCCGCCGCTCATAGCGGTCCATCGTTAACTGGTAAAGCTGGTCGATCAACTGGTTATTATCCATGCTGCCAAAGGTTTCTGCATCCATTTCGATGGCAACTCCCAACTCACGGTAACAGGCACCGCGGAACCCTTCAAAATCTTCCTGCTCCTTATAAAACTGTACAAGCTCTTCCGATGTTACGCTAAACGCATTGTCGATATCAAGCGCAAGGCGATCGCCAAACAGGGCGTGGTTACGTCTTGTATAGATCGCATTCCGCTGCTTGTTCATCACATCATCATACTCCAGCAATCGTTTACGGATACCAAAGTTGTTTTCTTCCACTTTTTTCTGCGCCCGCTGAATGCTGTTGCTGATCATGCCATGCTGGATCACATCGCCTTCTTTATACCCCAGTTTATCCATCAGCGCAGCAATCCGCTCACTTCCAAACATCCGCATCAGCTCATCTTCCAACGATACATAGAACTGGGAACTTCCGGGGTCTCCCTGGCGACCGGCACGACCGCGCAACTGGCGGTCTACACGCCTGCTTTCATGCCGCTCCGTACCAATAATTGCCAGTCCGCCAGCTTCTTTTACACCGGGGCCCAGTTTGATATCCGTACCACGACCCGCCATGTTGGTGGCAATTGTTACAGCTCCGGCCATACCGGCCTCAGCCACCACCTGTGCTTCGCGGGCGTGCTGTTTTGCGTTCAATACATTATGAGGAATCTTTTTCTGCGTCAACATCCGGGCCAGCAGCTCACTGATCTCTACCGATGTAGTACCTACCAGTACCGGTCTGCCCGCATTCCGAAGGTTTTCAATTTCATCAATAACCGCTTTGTACTTTTCCCGTTTGGTTTTATACACCAGGTCATTCCGGTCATCACGGATCATTGGGCGGTTGGTCGGAATGCTAACCACATCCAGTTTATAGATACTCCACAACTCAGCCGCTTCGGTTTCCGCTGTACCGGTCATACCGGCCAGCTTATGATACATCCGGAAGTAATTCTGCAAGGTGATCGTTGCATAAGTTTGCGTAGCTGCTTCGATCTTCACATTTTCCTTTGCTTCAATAGCCTGGTGCAGCCCGTCAGAATACCGGCGACCATCCAGGATACGACCTGTTTGTTCATCTACGATCTTGATAGCGCCATCCATTACCACGTATTCCACATCGCGCGCAAAAAGCGCGTATGCCTTCAGCAATTGCTGAACAGTATGGATGCGGTTCGATTTCTGCTCATATTCCTGCAGCAACAGTTCTTTTTCATTCAGTTTTTCATCTGCCGGGATATCTTTTTTATCTACATCAGCGAGTTTTACACCAATATCAGGCAACACAAAGAATTCAGGATCCTCACCGCCCGCGGTGATGGTGCTCAGACCGCTTTCCGTAAGATCAACTGAATTGTTCTTTTCATCAATATAAAACAACAACTCGTTGTCTACGATATGCATATTGCGCTGCTGATCCGCGAGATAGTAATTTTCAGCTTTTTGCAGTTTTACACGAATACCAGGTTCACTCAGGTATTTGATCAGCGGACCATATTTAGGTAAACCACGATAGGCGCGGTACAGGTGAAGACCACCGGTCTTGGGATCGTCATCCCCTTTTTCAATCAGCCGCTTTGCTTCATTCAAATTCTGGCGAATACGACGCTCCTGTTCCTGTACAATTACCTGTACCCGGGGTTTATACTGGAGAAACTGTTGCTCATCACCGGTGCGTTGTACCGGTCCGGCAATGATCAATGGCGTACGTGCGTCATCGATCAACACGGAATCCACCTCATCCACCATGGCAAAATGATGTTTACGTTGCACCATCTCACTGGCAGAATGCACCATATTATCCCGCAGGTAATCAAAACCAAATTCGTTATTGGTGCCATAAACGATATCTGCCAGGTAGGCTTTGCGACGTGCTTCGGTATTGGGTTGGTGCTTGTCGATACAATCTACCGTAATGCCCAGCCATTCAAACAGCGGCCCGTTCCATTCCTGGTCACGACGTGCCAGGTAATCATTGACCGTTACAATATGAACACCCTCACCGGCCAATGCATTCAGGTAGGCGGGCAGGGTGGAAACAAGCGTTTTACCTTCACCAGTGGCCATTTCCGCAATCTTCCCGGAGTGCAACACTGACCCACCAATCAACTGCACATCATAATGCACCATGTTCCAGGTTACTTGTCCGCCACCGGCAGTCCAGGTGTTTTTGAAAATGGATTGATCACCTTCAATCCGGATATATCCACCATTTTTTACACTAAGATCACGATCCAGTTGAGTGGCGGTGGCAACCAACTCTGTATTTTGAGAAAGACGGCGGGCAGTTTCTTTCACTACGGCAAAAGCCTCAGGCAAAATTTCTTGCAGCGCCTCTTCAATTTTCTTATCACGGTCTTTTTTCAATTTGTCCACTTCCTGGTACACGGCATCGCGACCTACCAGGTCGTTAAACGGTAATGCCTCGGCTTCCGCCGTTTTTTCGGCAATTTTACCGTCAATTTCTTTCAGGTGTTCCTGGATACGAGCCCGGAAATCCTGGGTTTTATGGCGCAATTCGTCGTTGCTAATCGTGGCATAGGAGGCGAAATGAGCGTTGATCTTCTCCACGAGCGGAGCAATGCGCTTCACATCCTTTTCGGATTTGCTACCACCAAATAATTTCTGGATAAATCCTAACATAATAATTTCCTGGTTGGGTTGAAAAAGCCAAGTGTCAAAAAAAATGCTACAATCAATTGTAAGCCAATTTGACAGGAATGCAAAGATAATGCTTCGATGCCAGTCGTAATTGGCAGAAAGGTTAAACCTTTTTACCTGGTTCCGGCCTCAAATTTGTCTTTTCTTAACTTACCTTTCCATTCCTGACGGAATAAACAGAAAATCGAAACCATGAACCGCTTTTTTTCCACCTTTTGTCTTATTTCCGTAACTGCCATCCTGCTTCTTTCCGCCTGCACTAATAATGAGATCGGTGGCAGCAAGGACGTAAATCCCGATGCCGTTTTCTTTGATTATCAAATTACTGGCGATGAGGATGACGCAATGGCAACCGTATTGCTCCAATTCCGCTTTGGCGGCCCGCATGGCACTACGCTGGTGCTGGATGATCCAAGTTTTGTATCCTTCGATGGCAACAAAATTGCCGTAGACAGCTCGCGGATGGCTGGCGCTTATTATGAAGTACGGGTTCCCGTAAACCGGATGGCCGGTCAACATAATATCCTGTTTTCCAATAGTGATGGCAAACAATATACCCAGGACTTTTCCTTTCAGCCGCTGGCTCTCCAGGCAACTATTCCAGATTCCGTACAGGCTGGTAACCTGCAACTCCCGCTGTCGGGCGTTGAGGACGGAGGGGCGGTTCGGATGGTGCTGATGGATACCTCGCGCAATGGCGAAGGGATTGATCGCGTCGATACCGTGCGGAACGGGGCCATCCTGCTGCATGCAGCAGAACTGGCGCAACTAACCCCGGGGCCCATTCACCTGGAACTTTTGCGGGATGTTCGCGTTCCGCTGACCTCTACCACGCCGGAAGGCGGTAAAATGACCATTTCCTACAGTTTGCGACGGGAATTTGTCCTAAAACGGTAGTCTTAATTACGCTGCTCATTTTGAAGTTGTTACCGCCTTTTCCACAGGCTTTGGAAATTGCCCGTTTTTACTATTGAATTTTCATATTTCCCCTGTACTTTTGCGGCCTGAAAACACCCGCTGTTCCAGGCAGTACAAAAAGGCTGCGTTGCAACGGGTTATTTAAAAATTTTACCATGGCAGGCCAGTTAAAAGAGGTACGCAACCGCATTAAATCCGTTCAGAGTACGCAACAGATCACCAAGGCGATGAAAATGGTGAGCGCTGCCAAACTGCGCCGTGCCCAGGATGCGATTGTGCAAATGCGTCCCTATGCAAAGAAACTGCAGGAGATGCTGAGCAATATTGTCAGCAACAGCGAGAATGACAGCAGCATGGCGCTAGCCGCAGAACGCCCGGCTGAAAAAGTGTTGCTGATCGTTATTACCAGTGATCGCGGTCTTGCCGGCGCCTTCAACTCCAATGTGATCAAATTGGCCAAATCTACCATCGCCGCTAATTATGCCGAACAATTCCGGAAAGGAAATGTGACGATCTGGAGCGTGGGAAAGAAAGGGTATGAACACTTTTCACGGTTGAACTACAAGACCAACGCCACCTATAAAGATATTTTCCTCGATCTTAAGTTTGAAAACGTGCAACAGTTATCTGAGGCAGCAATGAAAGCGTTTTCCGAAAAAGAATTTGATGTAGTGGAAATCGTGTATAGCCAATTCAGGAATGCAGCTACCCAGGTATTCGAAGTAGAACGCTTTCTGCCAATTCCAAAAACGGAAAAGAAAGCAGGTGCAACCAAGGCGGATTTCATCTTTGATCCTTCACGTGAAGAACTGGTGGCTGAACTAATGCCCAAGATCCTCAACACCCAACTCTTCAAAGCGATACTTGATTCCAATGCTTCTGAACATGGCGCACGGATGACCGCCATGGATAAAGCCAGTGAAAATGCCAATGAAATGTTGCGCTCACTGAAAATATCCTACAACCGCGCCCGCCAGGCTGCCATTACGACCGAGCTGACAGAAATCGTGAGTGGCGCAGCTGCATTACAGGGATAACATGTGACTAACTTCTTTTTGAATTGTTAAGTTTTTCATGAAGCTTGCGGCTATTGTTGCAAGCTTTTTAATTTTACAACAACATGGAAATCACTAATCTGATACCGCATATTGAATGTCTGATCTTTGCCAGCGATAAACCGCTCACTTCCCTGGAAATTACTGAACTGGTGAATAATGCACTGGGCTATATGGATGATAAAATTTCATTGGACCAGGTAGAAGCTTCGCTGGAAGGAATTGTTGAAAAATACAACGCCGATTTTTATCCCTTTGAAGTTCGCCAGAGCGGCGGTGGATGGCAATTCCTGACACGCAAAGAATACCATAAAACCGTTGCCCAACTGAATGGCGATAAATTCCTGAAACGCCTGTCGGCAGCAGCACTGGAAACGCTGGCGATTATTGCCTACAAACAACCTGTAACCAAAGGTGAGATTGAAGCCATCCGTGGTGTAAGTTCCGACTATGCCGTGCAGAAATTGCTCGAAAAAGAACTGATCATCATTACAGGCCGGAATGAAAAACTGCCGGGTCATCCGCTGGTGTACGGCACATCCAAGAACTTTATGGACTACTTCGGGATCAATTCCGCAGATGACCTGCCAAAGATCAAGGAAGTGCTGGCCGAACAACTGGTGGAGCCAACCGTGATCAAGGACGTACTGGAAGAAGGCGGGGCGCTGGAAAACGAAGGCGAAAATAACGAAGTAGACGACGTTGAATCACTGGCCGTAACAGAAGACGGCGAGCTGATCAGCAACCAGGACGGCAGTGAACAGGCGGAAAACTAACAACCGTTTCGGTTTAAAATAAGAATTGCATGCAAGTGGCGCGTTACCGGTGCCACTTCTTTTTTATCTTCGCCGGCTAATTAGCCCTTGATGTCACAACAACTTTCCAATGAACAACTGGTTGCCTGCGCGCAACAATTTGGAACACCGCTCTATGTTTACCATGCAGAGCGTATCCGTGAACAGTACGAAAAACTGACTTCGGCTTTTCGTGGAATGAACACGTTGTTCTTCTATGCCAGTAAGGCATTGACGAATGTCAATATTCTGCGTTATATCAGGGACATTGGTTGCAATGTTGACTGCAGTTCCATCAATGAAGTAAAACTTGCGCTTTATGCCGGGTTTGCACCCTCTCGCGTATTGTATACATCTAATGGCATCGCCTTTGAAGAAATTGAAGAAGCTGCTTCACTGGGCGTACACATTAATATCGACAGTCTTTCCAACCTGGAAAAATTTGGAAAGCGATTTGGTCATTCTTACCCGGTAGGCATTCGCATTCGCCCCAATATCATGGCCGGTGGTAATCTCAAAATTTCTACGGGGCATAATCGAAGTAAATTCGGGATTCCCGCGGAAAAAGTCGGCGAGATTCTTTCCATTGTAAAAGAACACCAGGTGCATATCCGCACCCTGCATATTCATACTGGCAGCGAAATCAAGGATGTGGAGGTTTTTGTAAAAGGCACTGAAGTGCTGTTTGACCTGATCCCGCATTTCCCGGAACTGGAGGTGATTGATTTGGGCGGCGGCTTTAAAGTGCCGTACCGGCCCGACGAAAAAGGAACAGATATCGAAGAACTGGCTGCCCAGTTAAAGCAAACATTTGCCAGTCACCCTGCAGCCGCCAACATGCAGGTATGGTTTGAGCCGGGCAAATTCCTCGTAAGCGAGGCTGGTTACCTGGTGGCAACCGTGAATGTGTTAAAGCAAAGCGGTGATGTTTGTTTTGTAGGTGTAAATACGGGCCTCAATCATCTCATCCGTCCAATGATGTATGATGCTTATCATCATATCCTGAATATTTCCAATCCCGCGGGAGCAGAAAAAATCTATACGGTAACCGGTAATATCTGTGAAACGGATACGTTTGCTACCGATCGCCCGCTGCCCGAAGTGCGTGAAGGTGATTACCTGGCATTCCTTAATGCCGGCGCCTATGGATTTGAAATGGCATCCAACTACAATTCCCGCTACAAACCGGCTGAAGTACTGGTAAAAGATGGACAATTCCACCTGGTACGCGCACGCGATACGTTTGAAGACCTGTTGCGGAAACAGGTGGAACTATAATCCTAATTGGTGATCGAAAGCGTTTCCAACAGGTTGCTTTTGGAATTGATCGGCATCTGGTTGCCCATTATTTCCAGCGACCCCGTGGTTTGAACATCTATTTTTTTCTCTTTTGTAATCCCGGAATTACGATCAACCAGCAATGTGCCTGTTAATTTTGAATTAAGTGTGCTCGTAGCCTGCATACCCATGATTTCTGAAGAACTTGTTTTGGATGCGCTTCCGTCTAGCGTAACCTGGTAGGCCGTATCAGTAATAGCAGCAAGCGTGTACTTATTGATCGTATAGCCGTCTGTAATCTGCGTGGTGTCTGTCCAACTGTCACCAACGCCCACTTCATGTTCAGGGAGAATAGTGAGCATATGACCTCCTTTTTTCGGAGGCTGTGCTACTTCCAGTACATCTTGTAACATACGCAGCACTACCTGCAGGCGCTCATCGGTTGCTGCAAGTTCTATTTTCTCCGGCTGCGCCATCATCACGGTACCGCCTGCGCTTACCACAGCATCATAGGATTTCCCCAGTACATCTGCTATCGGCTTGCCAAACATTCCTTTCATATCACCGGGTTTGTCAGAATCGAAATTTTTCTTCTGACCCATCCCGTCAAATGAAAAAGTGATCCTGTTCATCTGGTGATGTAGGGTGATATTATCATCGGTGGCATTGGTCACTTTATAGGAATGATAGGCCATATCATCGGTATTAAATTCAATGCTCTGTCCCTGCATTTCCTGAGAAGCCTTGGTGCTCATTTGAACAGTAGCGTTGATCTGTTGGCCAGTTTCGAGCTTGATGCGGTTGGTGACTTTCTGGCCTGCGGCCAATATACCGGCAAATAATACCGGCGCACTTAGAAGAAATTTTTTCATTTTTTCGTGTTAAGATGAGCGGCCCGTTCCGGGCGGTATCAAATCTGCTGTAAGTTCAGGGAAAAACAGCCATTGTTCCAAAAAAATTAACCACCGGGATAACGGCAGATTTCCGCTTAACTTACTACATTAGTTGTACTAATCATATCAAAACTTCATAGCTATGCCAATCCGAATGACCGATGATCCCGTGGATCCAAACCAACAGGACGACGACAGTGGTGGTGGTGGAAACGGACCCAATATTCCCGGTGGTGGCGGCCTCGGCGCCCTGCTTCCTTTATTATTGGGGCTATTTCGCGGAAAAGGCATTATTGCGTTGCTCGTAATAGCAGTAGGCGCCTATTTCCTGTTTGGACGAAGTGGTTCCGGCTGCAATATGCAGCAAATCACCCAGCAGGTACAGCAGATTCAACAGCAATTTTCGCAAAGCGGCTATGCCTTTAACCGCGATACATTCGGCAAGGCAAACATCTATGAGGAACTGGATGCCGGGAATCCGGCAAATGCGCTGCCCGAGGCAGTATCACTATTGCGGTTTGCACCCAACCGTGGCGACCAGGGCCAGCAGGGGAGTTGCGTTGCCTGGAGTTGCGCCTATGCTGCGCAAACCATTCTAACCTCCGCGGCTACCGGGCAGGACCCGAACCAGATTGAATTTAGTCCATCTTATTTATACAACCAGATACGGCTCGACGATTGCCAGGGCTCCTACATCCAGCGCGCCATGGAAACCATGCAACGCAATGGCGGCGTTCCCCTGCGTGATTATCCATATAACGACCAGGACTGTGAGCGTACTCCTTCTTCGTCGGCGATCAGTGAAGGACGTCAAAATACAATTCACGGCTTTACGCGTCTTACCAGTGGTGATAATGTGGACGCAATTAGTGTGCGCGCTATTAAAGAACACCTGGCCAAAGATGCGCCCGTTGCTATTGGGATGATGGTAGGACAAAGCTTTATGCAGGACATGATGGGCCAGGAATTATGGAGACCCAGTGGCATGGATGCCAGCCAAATGGGCATGGGCGGCCACGCCATGTGTGTTATTGGTTATGACGATCGCAAATTCGGGGGCGCCTTCCAGATCATGAACAGTTGGGGTATGAACTGGGGAAAAGATGGTGTAGCCTGGGTGCGCTATGGTGATTTTAAGAATTATGTAAAAGAAGCCTACGGCCTGGACCCGCTGCCAAAACGCAGCAACGTAGCCAATATTCCGCTGGAATGTACCATTGGACTGGTAAATAATGATGGTAAACGATACATCGCTTTGCAAAATACGGGCGGCAATGAATTTCAAACCGTTTCTCCCATCCATCCCGGTACACGGTTTAAAATTGAAGTGAGCAACAAAACAGAATGCTATATCTACATCTTTGGACAGGAAACAGACGGAAGTAGTTACGTATTATTTCCCTACCTGAAACAGGGAGAGACGGTTTCTAAATTTTCTCCCTATTGCGGCATCACCGGCTATCGCCTCTTCCCCAATGGAAAATCGCTGGAAGCGGATAATGTTGGCAACAAAGATTATATGGCGGTTGTTGTTAGTAAGGATGAACTGGATTACCAGCAATTGAATGCTGCTATTTCACGCAGTACACAATCCACCTATGCCGGAAAACTGAACGATGCGGTACGGAATATCCTGATTTCGGGTGCGCATTATAATAACACCGCAGACGGCAGGGTTAATTTCCGGGTAGATGCTAATAGCAACAAAGCGGTGGCAGTAGTAATTGCGTTTGATAAAAATTAATAAAGAAAATTAAAGTAATAAGTATATGAAAAAATTGGGAATGGTTGTTTTGGCGATGATGAGCGTGGTATTGATACATGCGCAGGACCTTAGCAAGTTTCATATTTATCACCCCGAAGCGGATGCAAAAAAAGAAATTGCTGCAAAGGTGGCTGAGGCAAAGGCTGCAGGCAAGCATGTATTGATACAGGTAGGTGGCAACTGGTGTATCTGGTGCGCACGGTTTAATGATTTTGTAACCAATGATCCTGCGCTGGATTCAGCCGTGAAGGCGTCTTATGTAGTTTATCATTTGAATTACAGTAAGGAAAATGAGAACTTGCCCGTTCTTGCCAGTTACGGTTACCCGCAACGATTTGGATTTCCCGTTTTCCTGGTACTGGACGGAAAAGGAAAATTGCTGCATATTCAAAATTCAAGCTACCTGGAACTGGGTAAGGGATATGATAAGGAAAAAGTGATGGGTTTTTTCAGCGACTGGTCACCTGCAGCATTAGACCCGAAGCAATATCAACATTAATATGAACCCGGCGTTACCCCAGTTTTTACGATTGGTTAAGCACCCGTTAAAGTTCCGGCTTTTCCTGCTTGGCAATTTACCCAGCGCTTACTTTTCAGGTGTGAGGGTAGCGGAAATGGACGACCTTCATGCTGTGGTGTCGGTACCGTACAAATGGTTTTCAAGAAACCCATTTCGTTCCACTTATTTCGCCTGCCTGGCCATGGCTGCTGAAATGAGTACGGGATTATTGGCGATGGCACAAATTTATAAACGAAAACCATCTGTATCCATGCTGGTGGTAGGGCTTGAAGCCACTTATTTTAAAAAAGCAACGGGATCCAGTTTTTTTACATGCAACAACGGCGCTTTGTTTGAAACAGCTGTGGAAGAAACAATGGCCACCGGTGAGGCACGTATCATACAGGCCGTTTCCACCGGTGTGAATGAAGCAGGAGAGAAGATCGCTGAATTCCGAATTACCTGGTCTGTAAAACGAAAGAATTAATACAATGACTCGGTAAGTTGACGGTATAATAATAGAAAATGTGTTGATTGGCTAAATTTAAAATACAAACCATATGAAAATAGCTTTCCATGGTGCGGCGAGAACAGTTACTGGCTCCAAACACCTCATTACATTGAAATCTGGTCAGAAGATCCTGCTTGATTGCGGTATGTTCCAGGGGATGGGAAATGAAACAGATGCGCTCAATCGGAATCTTGGTTTTGAGGCATCGGAAGTGGATGTAATGATCCTTTCACACGCACACATTGATCATAGCGGACTTATTCCCAAACTGGTAAAGGAAGGCTTTAAAGGAAAGATCTTTTGTGTAGATGCTACCCGTGATCTGACAACAGTACTGCTGGAAGATTCTGCAGAGATACAGGAAGACAATGTGAAATATGCCAACAGGCTCCGCGCTGCCAATGGCCAGCCTTACCTGCAGCCCCTCTATACGATGGAAGATGCAAAACGCGCATTTGACCACCTGGTGGAAAAAAGTTATGACAACTGGTTTGAAGTAATACCTGGTGTACAATGTCTTTTTACCGATGCGGGTCATATTATCGGCAGCGCCTGTGTACACCTTCGAATACAGGAAAACGGGAAGGAAACGCGGATCAGTTTCAGTGGAGATGTAGGGCGCTATCGCGATGTGATTCTTAAATCACCCGAAACCTTTCAGCAGGCCGATTATATCCTGATTGAGTCAACCTACGGTAACAGCCTCCATGATCAACACACTACAACGCCGGATATTATTCTCGACTGGCTGGAAAAAGCCTGTCTTCAGAAAAAAGGCAAACTGATCATGCCCGCGTTCAGTGTTGGTCGTACCCAGGAAATTCTTTTTGCTCTCAATCAACTCGAACTGGAAGGCCGCCTGCCCGACCTGGATTATTATGTAGACAGCCCGCTTAGCATTGAGGCTACCGAAGTTGTAAAACGCTATCCGCAATATTTTAATAAAAACATACAGCGAATTCTCCAGTCAGATTCCGATCCATTTGGATTTAAAGGGTTGAAATACATCAAAACAGTGGATCAATCAAAAATGCTCAATTTTCAAAACGGACCTTTCGTGATCATCTCTGCCAGCGGAATGGCAGATGCCGGCCGCGTTAAACACCATATCAGCAACACCATTGAAAACAGCCGGAATACTATTCTACTAACCGGTTACTGTGAACCGCATTCACTGGGCGGACGGCTATTGGCCGGAGCGAAAGAAGTAGGCATTTTTGGTGTGGAACACCAGGTCAACGCGGAGATCGGATCTATCCGGAGCATGAGCGCCCACGGTGATTATGAAGACCTCTGCCAATGGCTGGCCTGCCAGGACCCGCGCCAGGTGCGGCGACTTTTCCTCGTACATGGGGAATATCCGGTGCAGCAGGACTTTAAACAGCGACTGGTAAAGAAAGGATTCCTGGATGTTGAGATCCCGGAACGCCATTATGAAGTGGGACTTACATAGTTGGTTTTGATACCGTTTCGTTCACCTTTTTTTGCAGAATTTTAATAAACCCGGCACAGTATTTTCCTTTCCTACATGAAGTCCTTTAATCACAAAAAAAAGGAGTAAGTGTATGAAAATCAAATGGAGTCTGTGGAGCGGATGCCTTGGAATCGTCTTCTTGCTTGCAAGTTGTGGCTCTACAGCACATGTTGAAAAAGACGATACGGTTGATTTCAGCCGGTATAAAACATATGCATGGATCGACAAAGACGGGCGCGGTCCGCGCAATCACAATCGACGGAATGATCTTACTGAAAGCAAGGTCAAAGATGCCGTTAATGAAATGCTGGGAAAAACAGCCGGCTGGTCTGAAGTTCGTTCACGGCCGGATGTATTGCTCACCTACGATGTACTGGTTGAAAAAACAACCAAACAACAAAGTGACCCGGTATATTCCCAACCATTTAGCCGTATTTATTACAACCCCTGGCGCCGTAGTTATATGACGGTGTATTATCCATCACAGTTCCTGGGTTATGATCGTGATCAATACCAGGTACGCGAAGGAACGGTTACCATCACTATGATTGATGCGCGAACAGATAAAACTGTTTGGCAGGGATGGACGACCGATGAGGTTGACAGCCGTAATATGACGGATAAAGAAATTTCGTCCGCCGTAAAATCGATCTTTAGGAAATTTGATGTGGGGAGGAAATAGAAAAAATGTCCGGCAAACGCCGGACATTTTTTTTGTCAAAACTGTAAAATAAAGGACGTTCCTTCTCCAATTACTGAATGCACCTGGATGGATCCTCGGTGCAGCAACATGATTTGTTTGCATAAACTCAACCCTATTCCGCTTCCATTTTTCCGGGTGCTAAAAAACGGAATAAAAATCTGGTCCAGTAAATCTGCAGGAATGCCAATGCCGTTGTCAGTTACTTTCAGCACAGGTTTACCGGCGGCATCGGACAACGCTGACAGCATTATTTGTGCATCTTCCTTTTCTTTTACTGCTTCGATGGCATTCATCACCAGGTTAATCAGTACCTGTTCTATCAGATTGCTATCTGCCTCCAGCTCAAGATCGGTTTGTTTCAGAATGACATCCATTGTAATTTTTTTCTGCTCCAGCGTAGGCTGCAACAGGTGATGGATCGTTTCAAAGAGATCGTGAACCCGGATGCGTGACAGCTTAAGACTATTGATCTTATTTAATGTACGATAGGTATCTGCAAACTGAAGTAACCCTTCGCTGCGCCGTTTGATGGTGTCGATGCCAACTGTCAGATCTTCCAGCGCTCCGGAATTTTCCCCGGCGTTGGCCCGGTGATCCTGGAGCCGGTGACCGAGAGTATCGGCCAGTGAAGATATCGGCGCTACAGAATTCATGATCTCATGCGTAAGCACGCTCAGTAATTTCTGCCAGGCTTTTGCCTCCGTTTCATCCAATGCACTACTCACATTCTGAAAGGCGATCAGTTTATACACTTTCCCATCTGTCTGAAACCCGGTGGCAGATAGCAGCAATTTGCCATTGCCCTGGCCCATTTTTGCATTGATCACCTGAGTTTCCCCGGGATGAATGGCGGCGATGGCAGTAGCCAATGCGGCATCCCGTTTTTCAAGGGAGTGAAGACTTTTCAGGTAGGGGATCTGCAATAGTTTTTTCAATGCCTCATTCATCCATACAATTGAACCGCTTTCTATTTCATACGAAACAATACCGGTATTGACCAGTTCAAGTATTTTTTGCAGGTATTGATACTGTGTTTCTTTTTCCCGGCTTACGGATTTAAACGCGTTCGTAATTTCATTGAAGGCTTTACGCAGCGTTTGCAATTCAGCTGGCGAATTCCGGACATCAAAATAACGGGAGAAATCGCGGTAGCGCACTGCGTCTACAAACTGCTCCAGTTCACGCTGCGCTTTTTGCTGCAAGCGGATAAAATCATATACCTGGTATATAAGCAACGGAAGTAACAATAAACCAGGTGTAAATTGCTCTTTTACTAATAGCCACGCCAATACACTAAGGCTTGCCAGTAGCAGCAACACACGAATAATAATACGTGACTGGTAAGATTTAAATATCATATTTGCTAAGGCGACGATAGAGTGCAGTGCGCGTAAGACCAAGCTCTTTTGCTGCTTTTGTTATATTTCCATTGTGTTTGTCAATTACCCGTAGGATCGTGTTTTTTTCAACGGCGCTTAATTTCGTTTCTCGTTCCTCGCTTGTCGTTGCTGCCGGTGATTCAATGGGAGAAAAGAGAATATCCGTCGCTTCCAGTTCTTCCCCTTCCGCCATAATTACGGCCCGCTCAATCGTATATTGTAATTCCCGCACATTGCCCGGAAATGGATATAATAATAATTTATCGATCGCAGAACGTTTCAGCTTGCGCATCGGTTTCATGTATTTTGTAGCATAGCGCTGGCAAAAATGGTTGGCCAGTAAAAGAATATCGTCGCGCCGATGGCGCAATGGAGGCACCAGCAATTCCACCGTATTGATCCGGTACAACAGGTCCTTACGAAAGCGCGATTCATTGGCCAGGTCCTGCAACGCGGCATTAGTGGCACAGATCAGCCGGATATCAACCGGCAGCGGCTCATTACTACCCAATCGGTACACCATCCTGTTTTGCAGCACACTTAGCAATTTCACCTGCAGGTGCAAGGGAATGTTTCCAATTTCATCCAGGAAAAGCGTACCACCCGCCGCCATTTCAAATCGCCCCGGTCTGTCTTCCCGCGCATCGGTAAATGCACCTTTCCGATAACCAAACAGTTCAGACTCAAAAAGCGATTCCGTAAGCGATCCCACATCCACTTTTACAAAAGGACCCGCAGCGTGTGCAGATTGCTCATGAATAACACGCGCCAGCATATCTTTTCCCGTCCCGTTTTCACCCAGTAATAAAATATTCGCGTCCGTAGGCGCAATTTTTTCAATTTTGAGAAACAGGTCGGTCATTGCTGCGGATGAACCTACGATGATATCCTCTCCCTGGAATCGTTGGGAAACCGGCTTCGAGCCGGGCTTCCGGTCCAGGTTTTCACGAATCACTTCCAGCAGCCGGTTGTTGTGCCAGGGCTTTACTACAAAATCCGAAGCACCTTCCTTTAAAGATCGCACTGCCAGGTCAATATCGCCGTAGGCGGTAATCATGACGACAATACTATCCGGTGCGAGTTTTTTTACTTCCTTCAACCAAAACAATCCTTCGTTGCCGGTATTGATCGTACTGTTGAAATTCATATCCAGCAATACAATGTCAAATCGCTGTTGCGAAAGCTGTTGACGGATCTGTTCCGGTTTTTTCTCAATCACAACCTCTTTCACTTCTGTCTTTAACAACAACCGCACTGCCGTTAAAACATCAGTATCATCATCTACCGCGAGTATCGATATATTTTTCAAATTCATGATCTGCCAGTCATTTTGGATGTAATACCACCCTTGCTGCAATTATACCATAAATACAAAGGCATGACAACTAAAACTTTATGAAAGTTGAATGAACTGTACCTGTATCAAAACCGTACACCTGCTGTATCAAAAACGTACAGTATGCAAGGCGTGAAAAATACAATACGTTGTAATTCATTGAATTCGGAAATTGGCACGGCGCTGGAATAATCCTCACAACAATTGAAAAAAATAAATCGTGGATCGGGTTGTCGAAAAAAAGAAGTGGAGCCGTCGTCGCATCATGACGATCATTGGAGTTGCTGCGGGAATTTGCCTCGCGGTTCTTTGCTATAAACTGGTAAGTGCTGCAAAAACACTGAATGTTGATGCAGACCGGGTTACCATCAGCGAGGTGCGCATGGGCAATTTCCAGGAATTTATACCTGTCAATGGCGTTGTACTCCCCATTACAACTATTTACCTGGATGCGTTGGAAGGCGGAAGAGTGGAAGAACGATATGTGGAAGACGGCGCTATCATGAAAAAAGACCAACCGATCCTGCGTCTTTCCAATACCGACCTGGAATTGAGTCTCGTTAACCAGCAAACATCGGTTTATAACCTGCTTACCCAAATGCAAATATCCGCCAATGCCGCGCAGCAGAATACGGTGAGCAAACTGAACCAGGCAGAAGACGTGGAAAGCCAGTTGAAAGAGGCCGAACGGATTTATAAATTGAACCAGCACCTGTATGCAGAAAAGGTGATTGGCGCGCAGGAGTTTCGTCAATCGGAAAATAATTATCAGTATCTGCTGCAAAAGCAAAAATTGTCTGACCGCGTGTTACAACAGGATTCCGTATCCAACCTGCAACAGCAACAGCAAGCCAGGCAATCGTACCTGGGTTCTCAAAACGCGTTAACGGTAATGCAGAAGAAAGTGGGCGACCTGATCGTTCGTGCGCCCGTCGACGGCCAGCTTACTTCACTGGATGCAGAAATAGGACAATCCAAACACGAAGGGGATCGCCTGGGGCAGATTGATGTGCTAAGCGGTTTTAAAGTGAGAGTGGACGTGGATGAGCATTACATTTCCCGGATCTACACAGGCCTCACCGGTACATTCAGTTTTGCCGATACCGTATATAAATTACAGATAAAAAAAGTGTACACGCAGGTTACGGCAGGGCATTTCCAGGTGGATATGGAATTTGACGGACCTGTACCACACGGCATTCGGCGGGGACAAAGTCTGCAGATCCGCCTGGCACTAAGTGATGAAACGCGGGCACTGATCGTTAATACAGGCGGGTTTTACCAGCAATCGGCCGGCAAGTGGGTTTTCAAACTTAATGGCGATGGTACAAGGGCTTATCGCGTGCCGGTACAATTGGGCAGGCAGAATACGGACTATTTTGAAATTCTCCAGGGATTAAAAACCGGCGACAGGATCATTACGTCCAGCTACGAAAATTATGGGGATATGGAAGAACTGGTACTGAAAAAATAAACAGCAACCAATGACCATGAAAAAGAATTTAATTTACGCACTGCTGCTTGTTGGATTATCTGCAGTAACTATTGTGGCCGAAGGCCGGAAAGAGTGTGCTACTGCGGTGATGCACGGGCAGGAGACCGGCAGTGCTCAACAGGGATTTGAATCTGCGAATATTTTCCCGATGGCTTATTTTAACGATACTATTTAATCACTAATGTATGGCAATGATGATCAGTATTAAATCACTTGAAAAAATCTACCGGACCGAAGAAATTGAGACGGTAGCACTGAATAAAATTTCCCTGGATGTAAAAGAAGGTGAATTTGTAGCCATCATGGGACCATCCGGCTGCGGAAAGTCCACGCTGTTGAATATTCTCGGTTTGTTGGACGACCCCGATGAAGGAAGTTTCGTGTTCAATGGTATTGAGGTGGCTCATTTTAATGAACGAAAGCGAGCTGATTTGCGCAAGCGGAACATCGGTTTTGTATTTCAGAGCTTCAACCTGATTGATGAATTAACGGTGTATGAGAATGTAGAATTGCCACTGATCTATACGGGTACTAAAGCTGCTGATCGTAAGAAGCGGGTGGAGGAGGTGTTGGATAAAATGCAGATCATGCATCGGAAAAATCATTATCCGCAACAACTTTCCGGTGGCCAGCAGCAACGCGTAGCTGTTGCCCGGGCAGTAGTAAATAATCCAAAACTGATCCTTGCCGATGAGCCTACCGGCAACCTGGACTCCAGCAATGGCAATGAAGTGATGCAGATGATGACTGATCTGAACGAGCAGGGCACAACTATCGTAATGGTAACGCACAGTGAACATGACGCCCGCTACAGCCACCGCATCATCCGGATGCTGGACGGACAAACCGTAACTGAAAATATCCTGATCTGACCGGGATTAAAGTATAGCCATGATTAAGAATTATTTCAAAATTGCGTTTCGGAATTTACTGCGTAACAAGGCCTATGCGCTGATCAATATTGTGGGCCTGGCCGTAGCCATTGCCGTATGCCTGACAATCTTCCTGGTGGTTCAATTTGAAACCAGCTACGATAATTTTCATAAAGATGGGGATCGTATTTATCGTGTGCTGACTACTATTACCCATTCTGACGAATCCCGCTTTTCCGGAGGAGTACCTTATCCGCTTCCCGATGCAATACGGAATGATTTTCCAGGCATGGAAGTTTCTGTAGTGCATGCACAGGATGCACAACAGGTGCAGGTGCCGGATCCGAATGCACCCGGCGGGTTCAGGAAATACCGGGAAGATGGATGGTTTTACGTGAATCCCAGCTTTTTTGAAATTTTCAACTTTCCGCTACTGGCGGGCAATTACCAGGAACTAAAGAACCCTGATGCAATTGTCCTGGACAGGAATACAGCCAACCGGTATTTTGGCGATTGGAGAATGGCTGTTGGCAAACGACTGCGTGGAACAGCAGGCCGCGATTTCCGGGTGGTGGGCGTAATGGAAAATGTGCCGGCGAATACAGACTTTCAACTGAAGATCGCCGCTTCGATTACTGCTGAATCATCAGAGTTTGATCCTACCGACTGGCACAGTGTGTCGAGCAATTATTGTTGCTATGTACGCGTGCCTGCCGGGATGGACAAGGCACAACTGGACCGGCAGTTGGACGCGCTTTCAGCGAAATACAAAAAAGATGACTGGAAACGCTCCCGCCAGGTGGCGCAATCCCTGGCTGCCGTTCATTATGATGATGATACCGTTAATATTTCCGGGCATGCCATTTCGAAAGCAACCATCCGGACTTTTGAGTTGATTGCAATCCTGATCCTCCTGGTTGCCATTGTTAATTTTGTAAATCTCGCTACGGCGCAATCTGCCAATCGCGCCCGCGAAGTGGGCGTGCGTAAAGTGCTTGGGAGCAGCCGCCGCCAATTGCGATTACAGTTTTATGGAGAAACAACGCTGATCGTAGCGGCTGCCTTATTACTTGGTATTTTAATAGCCCTGGCCGGTGTGCCCCTGGTGGCATCCATACTGTCGATACCTATCAAACTTAAATTTTTTCATAACCCCGTTCTAATTGTTTTTTTACTTGCTCTTTGCGCGCTGGTAGTGGTGCTGGCAGGATTTTATCCCGCGATGATACTTTCCGGTTTCAACCCGATCACGGCATTAAAAAACCGGCTCAATGTAAAGTCAGCTAAAGGAATAACACTTCGGCGCGGACTTGTTATTGCGCAGTTTGTAATTGCGCAGGCCCTGATCATTTGCACACTTGTTGTGTTGCAGCAGATGAAACTCTTTCGAAACAGGCCCATGGGATTTGATCGCACAGCAATTCTCAATGTAGATATTCCTGCCGACAGCGCCAGCCATGCGCGGCTGCCTTATCTCCGCAATCGGCTGGAAGCAGTTCCCGGGGTGAAATCAGTAAGCTTTAGCTATGCGCCTCCGGCAGACGATGGCAACTGGAGCTCCAATCTCCGGTTTGACCATGCCCAGGACGAAACGGAATGGAGCGCCAATTTAAAATGGGCAGATACCGGTTATCTCCGCACTTATGGACTTACTCTTGCGGCCGGAAGAAACCTGTATGCCGCCGACACCGTTCATGAATTTCTTGTTACGGAAACTTTTTTGAACCGGCTTGGGATTACCGATCCCGCCGCGGGTCTTAACCGGGACATAGAGATGTGGGGTGGACAGTTGCGTGGCAAAATTGTAGGAGTTGTAAAAGATTTTCATGCGCTCAGTCTCCGTCGCGCACTGGTACCAATCCTGATTAGCACCAACGTTGAATTTTATGAAAAAGCCGGTATCCGGATCGATGGAAAGGATATTGCTGCTACAGTGCAACAAATTGACGCCCTTTGGGACGAAGTGTTTCCTCAATTCGTGCACGAAGAAAATTTCCTGGATGATAAGGTGAATAATTTTTACCTCCGGGAAACAAAGATGTCGCAGTTGTACCAGTTATTTGCCGTCATTGCTATTCTCCTGAGTTGTCTTGGACTTTATGGACTCGCTTCGTTTATGGCGGTGCAACGGGTAAAAGAAGTTGGGATTCGTAAGGTGTTAGGCGCTTCATCCCGGCAAATTCTGTTTCTTTTTTCCCGCGAATTTTTCTGGCTCGTTGGTATCGCTTTCCTGATTGCGGCGCCGCTGGCCTGGTATTATATGCATCAATGGCAGCGTGATTTTGTATATCGCGTTGGGGTTTCCTGGTGGGTCATCGGGCTATCCGGTTTGATCGCCTTGCTGATCGCCATGATCACAATTGGTTCCAAAGCGCTGCGCGCTGCAGTTGCCAATCCTGTAAAAAATTTACGTACCGAATAAATCGTTTTGCTATGGTAGGAAATTACTGGAAGCTGACCTGGCGGAATTTTACAAAGAATAAATTTTTCTCGCTGATCAATATTTTCGGGCTGGCAGTAGGACTTACCTGCTGTATGCTGATCGGGCTCTATATCCAAAATGAATTCAGCTTTGATGCCTATCATTCAAAGGCTGGGCGAATCTACCAGTTGGGGACTATTCACCACCGTAATGAAAAAGAGTGGCACACGGCCAGCGCCCCGGGTCCGATGGCACCTGCGCTTAAGAATGAGTTTCCCGGTATTGAAGCAACTGCGCGGCTGTGTGGACTTTTTCGGGATGATAAAACATTGCTCCAATATGATGCAGGACACAACGATATACGATCGTTTTATGAAACAAAAGGGTTTCTTGCAGATTCTTCCTTTTTCTCCATCTTCGATTACCATTTTGTAGAAGGCAATGGAACTTATGCATTAACGGAGCCTAACGCCATTGTGCTAAACGAAGAGATCGCAAAAAAGATATTTGGGAATGAATCTGCCATCGGCAAAGTGATCCGGGTGGGAAGTACCACCAATGGCAGCGGCGATTATAAAGTAACCGGCGTTTTCCGGCCCGTTAATCATCCTTCCCATGTTGACGCACGATTTTTCCTCTCGATGTACTCCGGGGAAATTGGTGACATGGCCATGCATTCGACCAATTTTGCGAATAATAATATTTTTTATACCTACCTGCTGCTCAAGCCCGGCGTGGAGAAAACGACAATAGAAAGCCAGTTGCCGGGTTTTGTAAGAAAATACATGCAGCGGGATTTGCAGGCAAACGGATCCACCAAAACAGAATTCCTGGTCCCGTTGCGAAATATTCACCTGTATTCCGGGATGGATGGAAATGTTACGCCAAACGGAAGTCTGTCCTACCTGTATATTCTCGGCTCCATTGCAATTTTTATCCTGCTCGTGGCCTGTATCAATTTTATGAACCTGTCTACAGCACGTTCCGTAAAACGCGCCGGTGAAGTAGGAATTCGTAAAGTGTTGGGCGCAGGGCAGCGACAACTCATCCTGCAATTCCTTGGTGAAGCCGTTTTTCTTGCGCTCCTGTCTTTTTTGATCGCTATTTTACTCACTATTGCACTGCTCCCGTTTTTTAGCCAGGTTACTAATACCTCGCTTCATTTGGACATTCCCGGCAAATTACCCCTGCTATTGGGTTTCACAGCACTCGCCGTAGTTACGGGGCTCATTGCGGGCAGCTATCCCGCTCTTTACCTGTCGGCGTTTAAGCCCATTCGTGTATTGAAGGGCCGGTTTTCCAA
The DNA here is from genome assembly GCA_048498035.1 of Bacteroidota bacterium. Lineage (GTDB taxonomy): Bacteria > Bacteroidota > Bacteroidia > Chitinophagales > Chitinophagaceae > CADEDV01. The sequence goes on from JBEHYT010000002.1 coordinate 194,738, forward strand.
CTCGCTGGCCGCAATCAGTTTTAGACGAGTGCTGGTCGTATTCCAGTTTTTTATTGCTGCATTATTGATTGTGGGCGCTATTACCATTCACCGGCAGATGACCTTTTTAAGAAGCGCGGATATCGGTTTTCAAAAAGAACAACAACTGGTGATCCCATTGCGCAGCGATGATGCCAAACGGCATGGAACAGCGTTGAAAACAGCCATCGCGCAGGTGCCCGGCGTTCAGTCAGTAGGATCATCCACCTTTTACCCCGGTGTTTTTAATGCAAGTGATATGAACTTTCGAAAGCCTGAAGACGCTGAAGATATGGCTATCAATATCAAAATGAATTATGTAGATGGAGATTTTATGAAAACGCTCGATCTGCAACCTGTAGCAGGCCGCGGTTATTCAAACGATTACCTGTCGGATACTACCAACAGCATTGTGCTGAATGAAAAAGCAGTGGCTAAACTGGGATATCATTCACCCGCGGATATCATTCATCAAACTCTTGCTGTAAACTGGGCAGACACCGTTTTCCGCTTCCAGGTGGTGGGTGTGCTGCGCGATTTTAATTACGAAGGATTACAACGACCAATTGAGCCCATGGGATTTTTCCGGGTAGATGGTTCGTCTTCATATGTCATTGCACACCTCGGCAGTACGGGTATCAGCTCCCAGTTGGAGGCAGCCGCCGCGGCCTGGAAGAAAATAATTCCCAACGAACCCTTTGAATACAGTTTCCTGGATCTTGATTTTCAAAAAAATTATACCACCGAAACAAGGCTCTCAAAAATGGTTCGCTATTTTATGGTAGTTGCTATCGCTATTTGTTGCCTGGGATTATTAGGACTTGTAACCTTTAGCGCCGAACAGCGCACCAAAGAAATTGGTATTCGTAAAGTGCTGGGCTCTTCGGTTAGCGGAATCGTTGGATTATTATCGCGCGATTTTCTAAAACTGGTACTGATCGGCAACCTGCTGGCGATGCCTGTGGCCTGGTATATCATGCACCGGTGGATGGAGGGATTTGCTTATCGCACTCCCCTCAGCTGGTGGTTTTTTGCAGTCGCCATTCTCTTCTCATTCCTGATTGCTGTCATCACCCTTAGCCTGCAGTCTATCCGGGCCGCACTGGCCAACCCGGTACGCAGCTTGCGGACCGAATAATTGTTTCAATAACGCAGGATAACATCATGCAACTCGTACAACTACAAGGAATTTATAAATGGTACACTATTTCGAACAGCCGCGTGTTTGTACTGCGTGATGTGGATCTGGAGGTGACAGAAGGTGAATTTGTCTCAATAATGGGTCCGTCCGGTTCGGGTAAATCAACCCTGCTAAATGTGATTGGTTTGCTGGATGCATTTGACGAAGGTGAATATGCTTTTATGGGAGAACCCGTTTCCCGTTTACGGGAAAAACAAAGAATGGCGCTATACAAACAAAATATTGGTTTTGTATTCCAATCCTATCACCTGCTGGATGATCTTACCGTATATGAAAATATCGAAGCGCCGTTGCTGTATAAATCAGTTAACGCCGCCGATCGGAAAGCAATGGTGGGCGATATCCTGGACCGGTTCAACATTGTTGGAAAAAAGGATCTCTTTCCAGCCCAGTTGTCCGGCGGACAACAACAAATTGTTGGTATAGCACGGGCAGTTGTTGCCGCTCCGAAACTGCTGTTGGCTGATGAACCCACGGGTAACCTCAACTCCAAACATGGTGATGAGATCATGGAGCTTTTTTCACAATTAAATAAAGAAGGCACCACGATTATCCAGGTGACGCATTCCGAACGAAATGCAGCATTTGGCAATCGAATTGTAGATCTGCTCGACGGCGTCGTAGCATCAAAGTAATGTGAATGAAAACAAAATACCTGCTCCTTTTTCTATTACTGGCAGTTGGTTCGGCTGCGCAAGCACAACGACAAACATGGTCATTACAGCAATGTATTGAAAAAGCCCTCGCAGCTAATGCCGCCGTGCAACAACAGCTTTTGTCTACACAAGTAGACAGCATTTCACTGGCGCAATCCCGTTTGAACCGGTGGCCGTCACTGGCTGGTGTTGCTGCTGCCGGTATTAACCAGGGAAGAAGCATCGATCCATTTACCAACGCCTATAGCACCGAAGCGTTCAACTATGCCAACTATGGCCTGGCTTCTGAAGTAACATTGTTTGCCGGCTTTTCATTGCGGAATACAGTTCAGCAGAATGCACTTTATTACAAAGCATCCCGAATGAGCCTGCAACAGCAACAGGATGATGTGACCATACAAGTGATACTGGCCTACTTAGGCGTATTGGGTGCAGACGACCTGGTGCACCAGGCCACAGCGCAATTAACGTTTACCGGTAAACAGGTAGAGCGCCTGGAATTGATGAACAAAGAAGGCTCCATCGCCCCGTCACAATTGTATGATATGCGCGGGCAATATGCAAGTGAACAAATTTCAATCCTCAATGCCCGGAAAGCGTTGGTGGCTGCAAAAATTTCACTTTGCCAGTTGTTGAACCAGCCTTTCGATACTTCATTCCAGGTAGAACGTGTAGCGCAGGCGCCACTGGCAGATACCTACAATACCTCACCGGATTCTATTTATACGGTCGCCTTGCAGCAATTTGCGCAAATAAAAGCTGTTGACCTTCGCCGTCAGGGCGCGGCAAAGGCCGTTGCTGCTGCCCGCGGTACGCTGTCGCCTGTTCTCTCGCTGGAGGGAAACATCAACACCAATTACTCCAGCGTGGCAACGCAGCCGGTGTTGATTAATACCACCGACAAAATATCGGATGATTATGTACTGGTAGGAGGCACTCCGTCACCCGTGGTGTACCGGGTGGATAATTTTCAGAGCCAGCGTATCGCTTATGGGAAGCAGCTTTCAAACAACCTGTTTTCATCCGTGAGCCTTAATCTGCAGGTTCCCATTTTTAACAGGAATATTGCCCGCAACCGTATCAAGCTGGCAAAGATCAACCTGGAGAAGGCAGATATGGATGCAGGTTCCACAAAAACCGCGTTGCAACTGGCAATACAACAGGCTTACACGGATATGCAGGCAGCGCTGGAACGCTATCACCTGCTGCTTGACCAGGTAAACGCATACCGGGAATCTTTTCGCGCGGCGGATATCCGCTACAATGCCGGTGCAAGCACGTCCATCGACTATTTAACCGCAAAAAATAATCTCAATACGGCAGAGATCAATCTCGTCAACGCACAGTATGAATCACTGTACCGTATTAAAGTGTTGGATTACTACCAGGGAAAGCCTTTGTTTTAGATACATTCAGCGTTATGAACAACCGGCGTAAAATGGGATTGCTAACTACAATTCCATTTTCGTATTTTTCAGGCCGGTTTAATTCCGCTAACGATGATGCGCAGTCTATTACTTTTAACCGCCGTGTGCTTTTTACCACTATTGTTCCACGCCCAGGAAGCCCCCGTGTCGCTGGCAGACCTGCAGGGCGTAAAAAAGGAGGCGCCCGGCTATGATACAGCCAAACAACGCGGTATCGACCAATTAAAAGTCACGCTGCAACAAACCAGTCTTCCCGAAGGACGATTTGCCGTGTGCCTGCAATTATACGAGGAATACAAATCATTCAAATACGATTCTGCCTACAGCTATGCGCGCCAGCTACAGGAAATAGCAGCGCAGATGAATGATAGGAGCCGACTGGGACAAGCCCGTCTTAAGCTGGGATTTTCACTGCTCTCCGCCGGTCTTTTTAAAGAAGCGGCAGATTCACTCCATATTATAGCTGCTGCAGATTTGGTAGACAGCCTGCGGATGGAATACTATCTCGTTATGGGTCGCCTGTTTTATGACCTGGCTGATTTTAATAACGATAGTTACCATTCGCCCGCTTACGTAAAAAAGGGAACTGCCTATATCGATTCTGCCTTACAGGTAGGAGATCCGCATTCATTTTCCTATATCTATTTTGCTGCGCTGAAAAACATCCGTTCCGGTCATAAAGACGAGGCATTGGTGGCTTATCGCACCCTTATGCAACGCCCCAACCTGACGGCCCATGAAGTTGCGCTTACTGCTTCCACATTGAGTGATATTTATATTCAAAATCAACAGCGTGATTCGGCGATCAATCTATTGATACAGGCGGCTATCGCCGATATTAAATCGTCTACTAAAGAAACGGCAGCGGCATTTAACCTGGCTAACCTGCTGTATCAGAAGGGAGATGTAAAGAATGCATCAGCCTGTATCGAACTGGCCATCTCGGATGCCACATTTTATGGCGCCCGCCAGCGAAAAGTCCGCGTAAGCGATATTCTGCCACTGATAGAAAGTGAGAAACTGAGCCTGGTGGAGAAACAAAAGCAGACGGTGATCACCTACGCCATTATAGTAACACTTTCACTCCTGGGCGTGGTGGTGCTTGCCATCGTTGTATTAAAACAGGTAAAAAAGCTGCAGGCGGCCAAAAAGGCCATCACCGAAGCGCATCTGAAAGAACAAGAAACCAATCATCGCCTTCAGGAACTGAACCATCGCCTGTCAGAAGCCAATAAGATCAAGGAAGAATATATTGGGTACTTCTTCAATGTCAATTCCGAATTCTTCGACAAGATCGAGCGGTTTAAAAAATCGCTGGAGCAAAAGGTGAACGACCGGAAATGGGAAGAAATCCGGTTCCTCGTAAATAACATCGACCTCCGCGCTGAAAAGGAATACCTGCTTCAGAACTTCGACCGGGTGTTTTTGAAACTGTTCCCCAATTTCGTGGCGGAGTTCAATGCGCTGTTTACGCCAGACAACCGGGTAGAACTGCGGGAAGGTGAACTGCTCAACACCGATCTCCGGATTTTTGCCCTCATCCGCATGGGCATCCACGACACCGAAAAAATAGCGCGAATCCTGCAGTACTCGGTGCATACCATTAATACATATAAGACGAAAATCAAGAACCGCTCGTTTGTCGCAAACGAGGATTTTGAGAAAAAAGTGATGGAGATCCGGGCACTTTAAGCGATATCCACCGGTGGAACTGTTACAAGCTTATTATATTATAAAATATTATATATAATATCAAGTGTCTAATTTTCAATTCTTTGAGAAAAACAACTGGCCATTTATCGCCAATATTTTTAATACTGTACCCATATAAATTGGATTCGCCTTCGCGAGATAGTTTTTTTGAGTAGCCTGACACCGACACAGGGTGAGGCTGAAAAATTGCTTGCGAGATGAAATCAAAACGTTGCCATTCCCTCCGGGATTCTCCTTTTTTGCCGGCTGCATGCCCCTCCGTTGGGCATTGGTTTCTCCATCCAGGCGCTGCCCATTTACCATTGCAAAACATTAAAACTGCTCTTTTATGAACAAAAGACGATTGCTGTTCCGGCTGCTCGTGCTTACCGGGTTTCTATTTTTTCAACAAACGGGTTGGTCACAAACCAAATCCATCAGCGGCCTGGTAACCAGTGAATCCGGGACGCCGCTGGAAGGTGCATCGGTAACAGCCAAAGGAGATCGGGCTGCCATTACCACGGATGCCCGCGGTATGTTTTCGATTACCGTGCCAACAGCCACCAATGTGCTTACCATTTCATTTGTTGGCTATGAAAACAAAGATGTTACATTGGGAGGCCAGTCGCACATACAGGTAGCACTTGTCCCTTCCAACTCGGTACTCAATACCGTTGTGGTAGTGGGCTATGGCACCCAGCGCCGTAAAGATCTTACCGGTTCTGTATCCTCCGTAAAAGGTGAGCTGTTTAAAGACCAACCCATCACCAATGCCACGGAAGGATTGCAGGGCAGGATAGCCGGCGTTAATATCGTAAAGAGTTCCGGTGCTCCAGATGCTACGCCTTCCATCATCATCCGCGGCCTCGCTTCCCTTAACCAGCCACAACCGCTTTACATTGTAGATGGTGTGCGCGTAAACGACGTTAGTAATGTCAACGTCCAGGATATTGAAACCATCGATGTGCTGAAAGATGCTGCTGCGGCTTCTATCTACGGAGCTGCCGCTGCGGGAGGTGTGGTATTAATAACCACCAAAAAAGGAACCAGCACCACACCCGTTATTAATTACAATATGCGCTATGGCGTAACCACGCCTAAAGTAGGAGAGCTGCTGGATAAAGATGGCTACATCGCCCTGCAAAATATTATCAACAATGGCCGGTTTGCCAATACCGGTGGTCTTGATACGCTAGCCAATACCAATTGGGTGGATGAAACCTTTGATAACGCCACGGAGCAAAATCATAATATTTCCCTGTCGGGCTCAACGCCGGTGGTGAATTATTTGCTGTCTGGCTTCTACAACAAACAGGAAGGTGTTGCCCGCCATAACTATTCCAATATCGGCGGCGCGCGGCTCAACCTTGATTTTAAATTGGGCAAGATCTTTAAAGTGGGTGAAGAACTGGCCGTTTCCAAACGGAAAACGTCCGCGCCGCAAAATGTAGGTGTTGAAGCACAACTCCACAATGCGCCATTCCGCACCCTGCCCATCATCCCGGTATACAATAAAGACGGCACCTATGGCACCTTGCCCGGCGGTTATCCCGGCCTCGCTTTCGGCGGTACTCACCCCGTGGGTGCAGTAGACAATGCAAGCGTGGAAAATTTTAAAAATAATCTACAGGCCAATGTGTATGGAGAGGTAAAATTGCCATACGGATTTAGCTTTCGCACCAATGTGGGTTATTCATACTACAATGAATTACAGAATTATTACCAGAATTCATTTTCCATCGGCGGTGTAGGAAGTACTTCCAATTCACTCAACAAACTGAATATCGAAAGCCAGTCGCTGCTAACGAACTATCTTCTTTCCTTCAACCGTTCTTTTGGCGCACACCATGTAAATGCAGTAGGCGGTTTTGAGCAAATTGTGAGCAAATACAACTATAATAATGTATCAGCCACCAATGTATCACCTGCCGCAGGTTGGAAATATTCGTTTATCCCAACAGCAACTACCGCGTATACATTAACCAGCTTTACCGATAAAAACGGTTTGATCAAATCGGTATTTGGTCGCGTAAACTATAACTACGCAGGTAAATATTACCTGTCGGGCTCTATCCGCCAGGATGCCAATTTTACCGTATTTGGTCCTAACCGCCAGCGTGGTGTGTTTCCTGCAGTTTCTGCAGGCTGGACTATCTCTGAAGAATCTTTCATGAAAAAAGTGGAATTGATCAATACGCTCAAGTTCCGGGCCAGCTATGGTGAATTAGGCAACAGCAACATCGCACCCTATTCTTTTCTTTCCGTGTACCAGCCTTTTGCCAGCCTTGGAAATGGCAGCGCCGGTGGCGCGAATTTTTCTCCCGGCGGTACTATCATCCCGGGTGTAACCTACAGCGCAATTCCCAATCCTGATCTGCATTGGGAAACCATTCGCGAAGCGAATTTTGCCCTGGATGGAGAAATGCTCAACCGCAGGCTGTATTTCACTATTGAATACTACAATAAAACCACCGATGATATGTTGTACGCATTACCCATGGCGCCAAGCGCGGGTATTGCGGCTCCTTACCTTACCAACATCGGTTCTGTTCGTAACACGGGTGTTGAACTTACATTGGGTTACCGCAACCAGGATCATGCATTCAAATACGATCTGACCTTTACCGGCGGATGGAATAAAAATGAAGTGACCAAACTCACCACCGAAACAACATCGGAACTGCTGGATGGCTACAATTATTACAACAACGGTGATGTGGCCTTCCAGATGATGCCCAACCAAACCATTACCACCACCCGGAAAGGACTTCCCTTTGGTTCTTTCTACGGCTATAAAGTGCTTGGCATTTTCCAAACCGATGAAGAAGCCGCTTCGCAGAAAGTAAATGGAAATGTAGCACATGCAGGTGACCTGCACTTTGAAGATGTTGACAAAAGCGGCACCATTACTGATGCAGACCGCCAGGTGATTGGTAATCCTAATCCCAAATTTGTATATGGTTTCAGCGGACGGCTCAACTATAAAAACTTCGACCTGCAATTCCTGTTCAACGGCGTAGCCGGTGTTGATCTTTTCAATGGTGTAAAGGCCTATGAAATGCGGCCGTTCCAGGATGGTAACACCTCACCCAAAGTATGGAATGACTCCTATCTCAACGGCAATGGCCTCACTGATCAACCGCGCCTTGGAATCGCCAATACAAACGGCACGTTTACCATGGATCCCAACGGCAATTACTCGAGTGTCAACAGCTATTTTGTAGAAAAAGGTGACTATCTCAAGCTGAAGAACCTGCAGATTGGCTATAATATTCCGCCATCACTCTTACAAAAGATCCATTTAAAAGGAGCACGCGTGTTTATCATGGGCAACAACCTGCTCACTATTACAAAATACTCCGGTCTCGATCCTGAATTGGGCGCTTCCTTCTCTCCATCAGGCTACTCCGGCGTTACCGCACGCGGTATTGATGTAGTGAGCCAGTACCCGCAAACCAAAATATATTCATTCGGAATTGATATCACGCTTTAATAACCAGTCAAACCCAATACGATGTATAAAAAAATAATTGCTGTTATACTAACAGTTTCCATAGTGGCCGGGTGCAAACGTGATCCATCCCTGGTGGCGCCACCCGATCGTGTGTCAACCTCCTCATTTCCCAATAGCCTGGATGAGTTGAATACAGTGCTCAATCCTGCCTATGGCAACTGGAAAAGCATCGGGCTCTACGGTTTTGAGCTCATGCCAAAAGCACTTGAAAATTGTGTGCATGCAGGTGATGCCAACTATAATGGCGATGCCGCCTGGAATGAAATGGCTGCAAATAACCTGAGTGTTACCAATGGTAAATCGCAGAACGCATGGACTACCCTTTATGCCGGCGTTACCGTTTGCAATGTAACGCTGGAAGCTGCTGACTTTTTTGAACAAAACCGGGCTACCGCTGCGCAAAAGCCAGACATTGATGCGGTGCGCGGCCAGGCTAAATTTTTACGCGCCTTCTATTATTTCCATCTTGAATGTCTTTTTGGTGAAGCCTATATTAAAGCCGGTGGTGTGAATGAAGGGAAGATGGGCGTTCCACTGTACAAAGAAGTTCCCAAAAATGTTGCCGCCACGCAACAGCCGCGTGCCACTACCAAAGAGGTTTGGGATTTCATTAAACAAGACCTGGTAGATGCCGCAACACTTCTCCACGGAAAGGTATGGCCTTCGGCCGAAGTGGGCCGCGCCACGGAGTGGTCGGCTAAAGCGTTGCTTGGAAAAGCGTATGTGTTTACAGAAGATTGGGCCAATGCAAAAACCACGCTGCTGGATGTAATTACCAATAGCGGTAAAACATTAATGCCGTTTTCAAAATATCGCGATGCATTCACCGGCAACCAGGCCAATGAGTTCAATGAAGAATCATTGTTTGAAATGAACGTGGATCCCGATAACCGCGGCAACTACGGTCCCTGGGGCGGTATTCCCAATGCATCCACACTTAATGGCGTAATCTGGTCGCCCTACATCCTGAGCCAGGCCGGTACTGAAACCGGCTCCCGGCCGCTGGGCTATGGCGGTAACCTGGGTGTGCATGATAAAAATGTAACCCGTTTCGGTTATCCGCTCGGCTACTATTCATTAGTGCCAAACCCCGCATACAACAACAGTCTGCCGGCAAGTCCGTCCAACCCGGCGCAAATCATGGATCCTGTATATTATGCGCAGGCCAAAGCCGTACGCACCAACAAAACTGCCGATCCACGCCTGTATGTTAATCTCGTTCAGCCCTGGCTTGATACCCTTAATATTGATTGGAATGGCGGCCCGCGTGAAAATGTACCCGTGTCAAAACCAGATTACCTGGCCGGGCAACCCAATACGTATGGATGGGGCTTTAGAAAATATGCCGCCATTGATTACCACCTCAACATGGTGAACTATGACAAATGGAACTGGTATTTTCTTCGCATGGCAGATATCTATTTGTTATATGCAGAAGCCTGTATTGGTGGCGGTGATCCAACAACCGGTCTCGAATATTTAAATAAAGTGCATCGCCGGGCGTATGATCTTCCGATCAATACTCCTTCTGCTAAAGATTATGCTTCATTAACTGCTGCTACAGTGGCCATCAGCGACCCGGTACTGGGCCATAACCCGCTGCGGTATGAGCGTTGGGCAGAATTATTTCACGAAGGACATTGGTGGTTTGATGTATGCCGCTGGCGAATTGGCCCCGGAGAAGCCGCATTCTATGTTCGGGCTATGAATGTTAGCACGCCATTGACATTTGACGAGGATAAAAATTATGCATGGCCTATTCCGCTGGCAGAATTTAATGCGAATGCTGCTATTGCCGGCCAGCAAAACCCGGGTTATCATTAAAACAGTTCCCCTGGCAGCGGGCCCCGGAATGCAGAGCCCGGATCACCCGCTGCCGTTTTTTAGCGCAAACAAAATAAGCATGCAGTTTTTATTTCAATGTATCGGCCGCTGGCCGGTGATGATGGCATTTGCTTTTATGATGGTGACAACAACACTTCATCACCCGGATTCATCGCTGGCAACCACCATCGTTAACGACAAAGAATTAAGCCTGCCACTACTGGATAAAAAACTGGTGATGGCCCATTGCATGCCCAATATCCTGCGCTTTAAAGGACATAAACTGGAAGATAGCTGCGATCCTGAATTTTATGCACCCTCCGGCAACAGCACCGCGCCCATCGGCGGACTAACGCAGGTAAATGTGCTTACTGATTCCATTCTTGCCAATGCCTCCCTTGATGAAGCTGTAGCACTGGATCTTAAAGCTGCCATCAGCAGCGGGATCGACGGGTTCCAGTTTTATTACACGCTCGGAAATGAAGGTTGGGATGTGATCATCAACAGCTACCTGCGCATGGCAGACAGCCTGCACCTCGATTTTAAATTTACCTTTTGCATTTCACATCCTTCGGGTGGCGATGAGAACAGCCGGCTTGCGGAGTTTGCAAGACGCATCAACCGGCTGCTGGATGCTGCCGGCAGAACGAACCCACATTGGCTGCGCACACCAGACGGAAGATTGATCATCTACACATGGTACGGAGACACGCTGGCCGACATTCCCACAACCGGGCCAACAGCACCTACCGCTTTTTATGCTGCTAATGCCTACCGGAAACTGGGGCAGGAACTGCATGAAAAGCTGGCCTGCATCATATCGATCAACGAACAGATCACCAGGGATAAACTAAATAGTTACCTCGACTATTTCCCAGCCGTATGGCTCTGGACGCTGCCGTACACAGATCATTATATTGGCAATATGGTAGCAGATCAATGTAAAAAAAGAAAACGCACATTTACGGGATCTGCATTCCCTGATTTTTATACCTCCAAACTTATCCGTAAAGGAACATGGGATATGTATCACTATGCAGGCGAAGCCGTAGCGGGAGGATTGAAGAACAGTGAGCGAAAGTATATCGTTACCGGTCTTTCTTACAACTTTAGAAAGCAGCTTGAATTTTGCGTTGAACGGGATGTGCCAATGATCAACATCATTACCTGGAACGATTATCCCGAAGGGCATCACCTGGCGCCTGAAGGCAATCATAATGACGGATTCTCGCTACTACTTCGCTATTACAAACAATGCTGGAAAAAAGAATCCCTGCCTGCTGAGGATATTATTATTGCGTTTTATAAAAAATACAGGCAGAATATTCATCCATCGCCCTTTGATTTTCCCGTAGTGGAAATTGAAAAACCGGGAGTGGACAGAGTGGTGGAGGATTCAATTGAAATAGTCTCAATCCTGTCAAAACCGGCTACACTCAGTGTGAATAACAAAGCGGTTCCTGTGGCCGCCGGCCTGGTGGCGACTCATTTTGCCGGCACCGCCGGGCCTGTAACAGCAACGCTTCAGCGCAGTGATTCACTCATTAAGCAATTAATTTGCCCGGAATGGATCACAGATCAGCCTTACCGCACCGACCGGCTGACCTATTCATTCAGCACCCAAACGCAATCCACCTGGAAAACTTTACTGGGAGTAACGGGTGATCAACGGGTGGAATACAATCCTTCCTACCCGGGGAATCATATTTCTTTTTATCAACCCCAGGAAAATAAAAAATAACGCTAATGCATACACGTAAATATAAAGTACTCGTTTTTTGCATCTTGTTGTCTGTTGCTGGTTTTTCACAGTCGCTGCCGGTTACGGTTTCAAATGGCAGGATACGCCTTACGGTTGATATTGCACCCGGCGGCATCCCGCAATACAACGTGTATTTGTCGGATAAGCCTGTTGTTTATCCATCCTCCATGGGTTTTCAACTGGAGGGTATCCCGGATTTTGATCGCGGTTTCAGTCTTATTGGCATAGATCAAAAAAAAGTGGATGAGACATGGAAACCTGTTTGGGGTGAGGTCAATTCCATCCGCAATAACTACCGGGAGCTAACCGTCCACCTGCAACATAACAGTGGACGTATGCTGGATATTAAATTCCGCGTGTATGAAGAAGGCGTGGGGTTCCGCTATGAGTTTCCACGACAACCACTCCTTAAGTACTTTGTAGTACAGGATGAGCAAACTTTTTTTAACCTGGCAGGTGATCACTCCGCGTTTTGGATACCGGGAGATTTTGACAGCAACGAATATTCCTATACACACTGCAAACTGAGTGAAATTGATAACAAACCTGTAGTAGACGCTGCTACCGATATCTGTGTAAGAACGGTAACGGACCGGTATTCTGTACAAACGCCGTTGATGATGAAGTCGGCAGATGGCCTCTATATTAATATCCACGAAGCAGCGCTGCTTAACTATCCTGCCATGCAATTGCACGTGGATAGGGAAACACATAGCCTGCAATCAAGATTGGTTCCCGATGCTGTTGGCAATAAAGCCTACCTGCATGCGCCCTGCACTACACCCTGGCGAACGATTATCGTAAGCAATGATGCAACAGATCTGCTACGCTCAAAAATGATCCTGAACCTGAATGAACCGGCCGAACCTGGTAATACAGCCTGGATTAAACCCACCAAATTTGTGGGTGTGTGGTGGGAAATGCAAACCGGGAAAAGCACCTGGAATTATTCCGATTTCCCGGACAGCCTGGATGCAAAAGGAAAATTAATTCCCAACGGGCGGCATGGCGCTAATACAGCCAATGTAAAAAAATACATTGACTTCGCTGCGCGAAATGGCATTGGAGCCGTGCTGGTAGAAGGATGGAATACGGGATGGGAAGACTGGTTTGGTAACTGGAAAGAGAATGTATTTGATTTTGTTACGCCCTACCCGGATTTTGATGTAAAAGCAATTACAGACTATGCACGGAAAAAAGGCGTAAAGATGATCATGCACAATGAAACCTCTGCTTCCGCCACCAACTATGATCGCAGGCTTGATACCGCCTTCCGCTTTATGAAAAAATTTGGCTATCCTGCCGTCAAAACCGGTTACGTTGGTCGTATTATTCCCCGCGGTGAGCATCATGACGGGCAATGGATGGTACTGCATTATGAACGCGTATTAAAAAAAGGACTCCAGTACCAGGTAATGGTAGATGCGCATGAACCCCCCAGGCCAACAGGACTTCAGCGCACCTATCCCAATTTCATGGCGTCAGAAGCGGCCCGTGGCAATGAATACCATGCATTCAGTAACGGGAATGCGCCCGATCATGAAACGATCCTTCCCTTTACACGATTAATGGGTGGTCCCATGGACTATACTCCCGGTATCTTCAAACTAAAAGGATATGCCGCGGGTGCTCCGGAACGTTCTGTACACAGTACACTGGCCAAACAACTGGCGCTGTATGTTACGTTGTACAGTCCATTACAAATGGCTGCCGACCTGCCGGAAAATTATGAAGCAAAAAAAGATGCATTCCAGTTTATCCGGGATGTGGCAACAGATTGGGATGATACCCGTATCCTGGAAGCAGAGCCGGGCGATTATATTACTATCGCACGTAAAGCAAAAGGAAAAGATGCGTGGTTTGCCGGTGCTATTACTGATGAGCATGGCAGAACGGCCACCTTTAAACTTGATTTTCTTCCTCCCGGCGTTCGTTATACTGCTACGGTCTACAAAGATGCAAAAGATGCCGACTGGCAGAAGAACCCCGAAGCATACAGTATTGAAAAGCGAACGGTTTCAAGTGATACGATATTGGAAATTCCGCTGGCACCGGGTGGAGGTTGCGCCATTTCGATCATGCGCTAAACGCAGTTTAAGGTTGAAGTAATAAGCAGTTCAATTGTCAAATCGGCATGAATGCCAGGCAGGACCAAACGGTCCTGCTTTTTTACGTGCATTATTATCCTTAGTTCCTCCTATATTCGTGCTGCCATGTTGCGCTGTAAAGCACATCATATCATCCTGCCGCTTCTGCTGTGTTGCCTGCTGTTTATTCCAACTGAAAAAAGCGCTGCGCAAAACACCATCGGCATTCCTACCATTATCAATTATCCCAAGGAAAGTTATAACGCCGGCAACCAGAACTGGTGCATGACCCAGGACCGGAACGGAATTCTTTATATCGCCAACAGCGCCGGCCTGCTCAGTTTTGACGGTACATCCTGGCGCCTGTATCCATTGCCCAACCGGACCATTGCCCGGTCTGTGCTGGCCGATAGCAGCGGAAGGATCTATATCGGTGGACAGGGAGAGATTGGTTACTTTGAGGCAGACAGGCAGGGAGAACTACGCTATCATTCCCTTAATATTCTTTTGCCTAAAAATCGAAATGACTTTGCTGATGTTTGGAGCGCTGCCCGCTTCGGAGGTCATATCTTTTTCCGCACCACCAAAATGATCCTGGAATATGATGGGAGCCGCCTGAAGATCTATGAGAGCAGCAACTGGGCATTTATGAATACCTGCGGTGATGAACTGCTGGCAAATGATGCAGAGCGGGGGCTAATGACATTTCGCAATGGTCAATGGATGCCCCGCGTACAATTCGGGAAGTTGCCTGCAAATGCCGTGATGCGCGCCGCAATACCACTCAGCAATGACCGGATCCTTGTGGGCACGTTGATGGAAGGCCTGTTCCTGCTGCAACATGATTCATTAACGGGCTTTGAAACCCCTGATGTAAAACTGGCCGCCGGGAAAAACATCTTCGGTGCAACCTTATTGTCGGATAACCACGTAGCGCTGATCACCACTCTCGGTGGATGCATCGTAATTGACAACAACGGGCATTTTGTACAACAGTTTACCAAGAAAGAAGGCATTCTGAACAACAATGTGCTGAGCGTGCTGGTAGACCGCGATCATAATCTCTGGCTTGGACTGGACAATGGTATTAACCTCATTACCTATAGCAATGCCATCAAGAATATTTACGCTGATGGCGATGACCGGAACTCGGGGTATTCGTCTGTCATCCATCACGGCAGTTTATATCTCGGGCTTTCCACCGGCGTATATACTACCCAACTGGATCTTAATACAAAAGATCTGAGCTACTCCATGGGAAAATTTTCGTTGATCGAAAATTCCAAAGGCCAGGTATGGAACCTGGCCAGTGTTGACGACCAATTATTACTTGGTCACAACAAAGGTGCTTTTATCATCCAGGACAACCGTGCTATTCCGCTGGATACAAAAACCGGTTGCTGGAATTTCAAACCGCTGTATGATAGCCAGCCTTCGGCCACCGTTATTGCCGGAACCTACAGCGGTATCAATTTTTACAGGTATAGCAACGGCAAACTTACGGACCCACACCTGTCTGTACAATTTGAAGCAGCCCGTTTTATGGTGCCTGACCTTCACGGTGGAATTTGGGTAGCGCATCCCTACAAGGGTCTTTTTTATGTAAAGCTGGATGCTAACGGGAAACCGGTGTATCAACGATACCCCGATCCGCATCATGTTCTTTCATCTAACCACAACAAGGTATTCCGTGTAGGGGACAAAGTAGTATTGACGTCTGACAAAGGAATTTTTGAATGGGATGAAAAACAACAGGATTTTATCCCTGATACAGAATTGCGCCGTTTTTTCCCGGAGGGAACAATTAGTTATCTCCGGGACGACCGGTATGGAAATACCTGGTTTAGCAGGGATCATAAACTGGGTGTCATTGATCGCTCTTCCGGGCAGCCACGCATCATCATGATCACGGAACTGGATGGCAGGATACTCGGCGGCGGTTTTGAGAATGTAAACGTCATTGATAGCAACAACGTATTTGTAGCGGCAGAGCGTGGTTTTTTTCATATCAATTATGCAGCATACAAACAGAAGCAACAAATACTCCGGCCGCTGATCCGAAAAGTGGAAGCGCCGCTGTTGAAGGAAAGTCTTGTGTACGGTGGATATAAATTGCTGGCGAAAGAACCGCGACTGAGCTACCGCGGCAATTCACTTCATTTTGAATGCTCTTCCTCTATCTTTGGCCAGGAGCAAAACACACAATATAAATATTACCTGGAGGGTTTTGACCAGGACTGGTCCGACTGGACAAGAAAAACAGAAAAAGACTATACCAACCTTCCCGCAGGGCATTATGTTTTTCACGTACGCTGCCGCAACAACTTCGACAATGAATCGCCGGTTACAAGTTTCTCGTTTACTATTCTGCCGCCGTGGTACCAAACCTGGTGGGCCTATACGATCTATACATTGCTGATTGGTGGAATACTGTATTGGTTTTACAAACGACAACAACGGAAATACAAGCGCCTGCAGCAGCTGAAACTCCTGGAGCAGCAACGGAAATATGCAGAGGAGCAGCGGGAGCTGCAAATGATCCATGAACTGGAGATACGGGAAAGTGAAAAGCAGATCATTGAACTGCGCAATGAAAAATTACAGGCGGAAATCACCCACAAAAATTCAGAATTGGCATCTTCAGCCATGAACCTGGTGCGGAAAAAAGAAATGCTGTCCAAGCTGAAGGAAGACCTCGTTTCCTATAAAACCCTGTCGGGCAACGATAAGGGCGCGCGTGAATTTCAAAAGATCCTTCGTGCTATTGATGGGGAATTGGATCATGAGGAAGAGTGGGAGCAATTCGCGATGCACTTTGACAGCGTGTACGCCAATTACCTGATGAAGCTCAAGGAATATTGCCCCTCTATTACACAATCGGAACTCAAGTTGGCCGCATACCTGCGGCTCAACCTATCGAGTAAGGAGATTGCACAACTGATGAATATTTCTATTCGTGGGGTTGAAACCAGCCGCTACCGCCTTCGTAAAAAACTGGATGTACCCAATGAATCCAACCTCACCGATTTCCTGGCGTCAGTAACTTCCTGAGTTCGCCGGCGCATGAAGTGTATTATTAATGCTGCGCAAAAGATTGCCTGCCGGATCTTCAAGATATTCCCAGAAAAATACGCCTGCCAGTTTTTCCTTCTTCGCATACCTGCATTTTTCCATTACAGACCGTTCGTCGTCGTATGTAATAAACTGCCTGGTGCTACTATTAAACAAATAAGGAGCTTTCGCCTGGTTATCCCAGTAATATAAAAACCCCGGGTTGGAAAGAATGCTGTCGCAGATAAATCCGTAACCTCCTGCATAAGCCCTGGAAACATACTGCCGGTTCCAGCCATTGTTTAATGCGCTGTCTACAATCCCCGTTTTTCCATAAAAGGCAATGCCCAGCACCAATTTGGACGCTGGCACACCTGCGGCAATAAAATTACGTACAGCCTTATCGGCTGAATTCCCGGCCGCATCATTTTGCGAAGCATAAAGGTTAGTGTGGTGACCTGATCTCCCGTTGCCATAATCGTAGGTCATCAAATGAATATAATCCACGTAACGTTGCACCTCTTTCATTGCTGTTTTTTGGATAAACTCACTGAAGGCGCCAACGGCCGTGGTGAGTTGATAATGTATTCCCGTTTCACGGGAAAGCTGGTTCATTGCTGTACGCAGGTCCCGCAATAGCAGCGTATAATTGTCGCGGTCGGCCGGGCGGAATACATTACCATCGCCCCGCATGCCCGGGTATTCCCAGTCGATATCAAGTCCGTCCAGGTGCCATTGCCGGAGAATGGCCATGGCACTGCTGGCAAAACGCTGCCGGCTGGAATCGGTTAGCGCCGCATCGGAAAAATTGTTGCTCCACGACCAACCGCCTACTGCCGCCAGGATTTTCAGGTTGGGGTTTCGGGCTTTTAACCCCGACAGCCGCTGAAAATTGGCCGTGTCCACGGCCGGGTGTTCGATAACTACCTGCCCATCCCGGATATTAAGAAAAGCATAGTTGAGGTGGGTGAGGTGCCGGGCGGCTACCACCGACGTGTCGATCAGTCCCCGGTACCCGGCGATATAGCCGGTTACCACCGGCGATTGCGCACGGATTTCTGTGTTATATAATATATATGGTAGCAAAAGCAGGCAGTTGAACAGGCGCATAAGCGGGTAGTTTTTGGCCTTGAAGGCAGGAGGAGAAAAAACGCAGTTTGAAAGTAAAAAGTACCGGATTTTTAGACGGCGTACCAAAAGAAGTGGTTGACGAAATCGTAATTTAATGATTATCAATGAATTTATTTTTTTCTGTAGAGGTTTTGACGTAGTGCAAAATTTGGAAGAGGGCGTGTTAAAGTCGCACTTTTGAAGCTCTTCAAAACTCTAAATGCTGCTATATGAGAAAAAAGCGACTGCTTTCGTATGTCCGGTATTTCTCTAACGGGAAATGGACAAAACTCTTTCTCCTGTTTTTATTCTTCCAGGTCAGTGCCGTTGCGGTGCTGGCGCAAAATCAAAAAATTGAGGGTACGGTAACTGATTCCACTGGCGCTCCGCTGGAGCGGGTGAGTGTGATTGTACAGGGTGCCCGGGGTGGGGCCGTAACAGATGCGGCGGGGCATTATAGCCTGCAGGCCAAGCCTGGCGCTACCCTTATCTTTTCCTACACCGGGTATGCAGACCAAATGCAGATTGTAGGAAACAGTCCGCTGGTCAACATTACCCTGCGCCGGGCAAATGATGCCCTTGAAGGCGTGGTAGTGGTGGGGTATGGAACGCAAAAGAAGGTAAATCTTACTGCCTCAGTTTCCCAGGTAAAAGGTGAGCAACTGGCAAACCGCCCGGTAGCGAATGTAACAAGTGCGCTGCAGGGTGTAACGCCAGGGCTTACCGTATTGCGCGGAAGCGGCAAGCCTGGCTCCGAAGGTTATGATATCCGTATTCGGGGCTTTAGTTCCGTGAATAATACCAGCGCCCTGGTGCTGGTGGATGGTATTGAGCAGGATCTGAACCTGCTGGATCCCAGCGATGTGGAATCTATTTCTGTGCTAAAAGATGCGTCTGCCGCTGCTATCTATGGTGCACGCGCCGCCGCGGGTGTTGTACTGGTTACTACCAAACAGGCAAAGGCAGGTCGCACAACGGTAAACTTCAATGCCAACTACGGTATCAATATCACAGCGCGCCAGCCGCAACGTCTTAATTCCTGGGATGAGCAAACGTTGATTGATGAGGCGCGTTTCAATGCCACCGGCGCACGTGAATTCAATGCTGAACAATACGAGTGGCTGGAGAATCCGAATTTCTCCTATCGTCCCAACCCCAGTTCAGATCGCTGGGAATATTATGGGAATAATAACTGGATCAAGGAAGGGATGGACAAGATCAACCACCAAAGCAATTATTCCCTTTCCGTGGGTGGTGGTCAGAAAAACCTCAACTACCTGATCTCCGGATCTTTTTATAAAAGGGATGGCGTGTTGCGCTATGGCCCGGATGATAATAAGCGCTACAATCTGAAAGTGAATATCAATGCTGAGCTGAACAAATATTTAACCATGAAGGTAACCGCAGGTTATATCGGTTCTTTTGTGGATGAAAACTCTTTTGGAACAGAACAGATCATTAACAGGCTTTACCGCAGTCGCGCCAGGCAAAGTCTCTACACGCCGGCTGAGGACGTAACAGGTCAGCCATACAATGGCGACTTACAGATCAACGCGGTGGATATTGAGAAAAATGCAGGACTTGAAACCCGCAATTACGAAACTATTACCGGCAAACTGGATTTGCAGGTGAAAAACCTGGTAAAAGGATTGACGTTTAATCTTATCGCATGGCGGAATCAGAATAACTACGCTATGGAAAATAAGAGCCGCACATTGATCTGGTACGGTCGTTCTACCAATACCATTCGCTTTAGCATTAACCAGCCGAATTCGTATTCTCAAACAAAGAACAGGGCATACCAGAACAACGTGCAGGGTTACCTGAACTATGCGTTGAACCTTGGTGCGCATCATTTCACCTTTATGCAGGGCGGATCATTTGAAGAATACAGGAAAGATGAGTTTTCCGCATCAGCGCAAAGCATGGTGAACAATGATTTCTTCAGTTTCAACTTTGCTGATCCGCTTACAAAAACCAACTCCAACAAAATCGAAACCTGGGCATTGGCTTCTGCATTTGGACGGTTGAATTATAACTATGATAATCGCTACCTGTTTGAAGCAAACTATCGCTATGATGGTAGTTCCCGTTTGGCACCCCAAATTCGCTGGCAGGTGTTCCCGTCTTTCTCTGCTGCATGGCGGATAGACCAGGAGAAATTTATGCAAAATGTAGGGTTTGTTGATAACCTGAAACTGCGTGGATCCTGGGGACAGTTGGGTAACAGTGCGGCGTTGGGATTGTATGATTATATTCCCCTGCTGACCAGTGGAAACAGTCTTACGTTTAACGGTGTTCGGTCTACCTATGTGTACCAGGGGCAATTGGCTTCACCCACCCTGACCTGGGAAACGTTGCAGCAATGGAACGTGGGTATCGATGCCGGCTTCCTGAAAAACAGGCTGACCGTTACTGTGGAATATTTTGTGAAACGTAACAAAGACATGCTTTCTCGACCAGATGTGCCGAATATTATTGGTATCCCGGTGCCTTATTTCAACAAAGGCGAGTTGAAAAGCTGGGGTAAGGAACTGGAGATCCGCTGGGCTGATGTGATCAATAAAAAATTAAGCTATAATATCGGGTTTAATATTTCTGACAACCAGAACAAGCTTCTCCATTATGGCGACAGGAATCAAATTGGAGATGGTGGCGTAATTCCATTGCTGGAAGGGTACCCGCTGAATACGGTATGGGGATATACTACAGCTGGATATTTCCAGACCCAACAGGAGGCAGATGATTACAAGGCGAACGTGCAATACCCGTTCTTCCCGAACCCCGCGCCTGGTGATGTAAAATACCTGGATCGCGATGGAAACCATGTAATCAGCAGTGGCGGACATACGCCTGCTGATCCGGGTGACCTGGTGTACCTGGGTACTACCAATGCGCGTTACCAGTATGGATTTGATATGGGCGCCGACTGGAAAGGCTTCAATTTCTCCATCTTCTTCCAGGGCGCACTGGACCGTAGCTTCCTGATTGACCAGGGAACACTTTCTCCAATCCTTGGAACAGCAGATATGCCATGGACGATTCACATGGACCATTGGACGCCAGACAACCCGGATGCATTGTTCCCACGCATGTATCAAACCAGTGCACACAACTTTAAACCTTCTGATAAATGGACGCAAAACGGCAGTTACATTCGGTTGAAGAATGTGCAGATTGGTTACACTGTTCCTATTCGTAAACATTATATCCATCAATTACGGATCTATGTATCGGGACAGGATTTGTGGGAATCAACAAAGGTGCTGAGCGTATTTGATCCTGAAGTAGGGAACAATGTAAGTGCAACAACTTACCCCTTCTATCGCACCATATCATTTGGTTTAAATCTTTCACTTTAATTGCCTGCAACAATGAAAAAAATAAATAAAGTTTCCTATTTACTGCTGGCAACCTCGCTGTTGCTGGGCAGTTGTAAGATTGATCGCTTCCCGGAATCATCCTTAAACGATGCATATTTCTGGAATACGGAGGCGGATTTAATAACCGCTACAAACCGGATGTATCAGGAACTTGATGGCGACTGGATTGATAACCGGGCAGACGATGCTGTAAACACGGGTGGACCCAATCCGGTCAGCATTGGTACCCGTGATATTCCGGGGGAAAGCGGAGACTGGAATGATCGTTATGATGAGATCTTTACGGCTAATAATATCATTGAAAAGGCGCCACGTGCGCAAGTGGTTGATGCGGTGAAAAACCGCTATATCGCCGAGGCCCGTTTTTTCCGTGCCTATGCGTACTCCAAGCTGGTAAAGATCTATGGTGATGTGCCACTGGTGTTGCACACGCTTACGCTGGATGATCCGGATCTGTATATGCCGCGTACACCGCGTGCGCAGGTGGTTCAGGCCATCTATGATGATCTTGATTATGCCGCACAATGGTTGCCTACCCGCGCTGCATTGCCTGCTGCACAATACGGACGCGTAACCAAGAGCGCAGCCTGGGCATTGAAGGCGAGAGTGGGTCTCTATGAAGGCACCTGGGCCAAGTTTCATAATGTTGCCGGTGTAACATGGCAGGATCACCTGAATGTTGCCATTGCAGCAGCACAACAGGTAATGGGCCAGGGCCATACATTGTACAGCAGCTACCTGAACCTGTTTACACAAACCGGTGAAGGTCCGTCTAACACGGAGAACATCTTTGTGAAAATATATGGCGTAAGCAATGCCAATGTAATTGTAGCGCACAACAACTCACGTGATCTTGAAAATGGTCGGATGGCGCCTACGCGTAACCTGATTCGTCAGTATTTATATGCTGACGGACTACCAGCGTGGAATGTTGACAATACTCCATCTGCCACGCAGTCTTCCTACTTTGTAGCCGAAGGCAGTGAGCCGAGTTACAATACCATCCTGGACAATCGCGATCCACGCGTAGGATTTACGTACTTCCGCGCTGGTGAGCAGGCGTACCAGGGTCCGTGGGTGCCTAAAACATCATTAGGGTCACGCACTGCATTTGCACCAAAGAAGGGATTCAGCACTGCCGATCAGCAGATCAATGGAGCTGCTACTACAGATCGCATCCTGATCCGCTATGCAGAAGTATTACTGATCTATGCTGAAGCAAAATATGAACTGAATGGCTCTATCAGCGATGCTGACTTAAATCTTACGGTGAATGCATTACGTACGCGTGTGGGATTTGCTCCCAAGCTTACAAATGCGTTTGTAACTGCCAACAACCTCAGCATGCGCGATGAAATACGCCGCGAGCGCACGGTAGAACTGGCGCTGGAAGGTTTCCGTTACGATGATCTCATCCGTTGGAAACTGGCAGAAGTGCTGCTACCGCAGGATTTGCTGGGAGCCAAGTTTATCGCTGCAGAGTGGGTAGGCACAAGCCAGAGCGGACTTAACCTGAATGCCAACCAGGTGCTGATCACCGAACCGGCTTCTACGCGTCATTTCCGCCCGGAGCGCGACTACCTGTATCCCATTCCCATTCACGAAATTTCCACCAGCCACCAGGCTGTAGTTCAAAACCCTAACTGGCAATAAAAAAAGAAAAGACAATGAAAGCTTTATTATACAGTTTGCTTGCGGCGGTAACCCTGGCCGGCTTTAGTTCCTGCGAGGATAAGAGTTATCCCGCAGGCCTCCCGGAATTGGAACACCATTACTATTGCATTTTTGTTCCAAATAATAATTCTGCTGTAACAGTTTCCCGTTCACAAACTGCGCTGCTGAAGTTTCCCGTGCAGTTTTATTCCACCTTTAACCGCAGCTACGATGCGGTTGCCAAATACGCCGTTACTACCTATGGTATCTCAACACCGGCCGTTCGTGGTGTAGATTACAACATCGTAGATAAAAACGGGAATGTAATTCCTTCTTCAGATACCACGTATTCCATTACCTTCCCGCATGCGGTGCAGGCCATGGATACGATCTATCTCAAAATGCTCAATAACCCGGCAGCGGGCTCGCGCAAATTTGAGGTGCAGATACTGGATAATATCACCAGTGAATTTGAAGTGGATATTTTCTCAACGGCCTATCGCCGTCCGATCACGATCAATTAGTGCAGTTGCTGTTCGCGGGCAGGCAAGGCCCGTGAGAAGCAGGATTCTCATATAAGCAAGTCAACCTTCAGTTATGAAAAGTGAGGTAAACAGAGCATACCTCCTTTTCATACTGGGGTTCTAACGCTCAACCGACATGAAAAAACTGATCCCGGGGCTATTCTTTCTCCTGGTAACCGGCTACTGCCGCGCCCAGTCCCACACTGTAACCGTTTATACGTCTGCCCGGCAAACCGAGCTGCGCATGACCCCTGACGCAAAACCTGTTTTTAGTCCCCATGCACAACCGGTTGAAACGGAGCCCTGCATCTACCTGGATCCCGCGCATCGCTTCCAGACCATGATCGGTATCGGTGGAGCGATTACAGATGCTTCTGCAGAAACATTTGCAAAACTGCCTGAAAGCAGTCAGGAACAATTGCTGAATGCGTACTACAATGCCGATAAAGGAATTGGCTACACGATCGCCCGGACCAACATGAACAGTTGCGATTTTTCAAGCGACACCTACACCTACGTCAAAGAAAACGACAATACACTAAAAACATTTTCGATTGCCCACGATGAGCAGTTTAAATTACCGCTGATCCGGAAGGCCATGAAGACAACAGGAAATAAACTGAAATTATTTATCAGTCCCTGGAGCCCACCCGCCTGGATGAAGGATAACAACGACATGCTGCACGGCGGACACCTGGCCATTAACTACCGCGATACCTGGGCGAACTACTTCGTAAAATACATTCGCGCACTTGAAAAAACAGGAATACCCGTATGGGGACTTACCGTTCAAAATGAGCCGATGGCCAAACAACGGTGGGAATCCTGCATTTTTACGGCTGAAGAAGAACGCGATTTTATCAAAAATAATCTTGGTCCAACGTTATCTAAAAACGGTATGGGCAATAAAAAATTGATCGCCTGGGATCATAACCGCGATCTTCTTTTTCAACGTGCCAGCGTAATACTGAATGATCCTGCTGCAGCTAAATATGTTTGGGGAATTGGTTATCACTGGTACGAAACCTGGACAGGCAGCGGAATGCAGTTTGATAATGTGAAGATGGTACACGAATCTTTTCCCGGTAAAACACTTCTTTTTACCGAAGGCTGTAAGGAAAAATTCAGCATGGACAGTATCAACAACTGGTCGCTGGGCGAAAAATATGCCTATTCCATGCTTAATGATTTTAATAGTGGTACGGCAGCCTGGACCGACTGGAACATACTGCTGGATGAAAACGGGGGGCCTAATCACGTAGGTAATTTTTGTTTTGCACCTATTCATGCAAATACAAAAACAGGCGAGTTGTTGTTTACCAATGCCTATTATTATATCGGCCATTTTTCGAAATTTATTCGTCCCGGCGCACAACGAATTGCTTCGGCGTCAAGCCGTACCTGGTTGCAAACTACAGCCTTCCGGAATACGGACGGCAGTATCGCCGTGGTGGTTTTAAATACCACGGATCGCCAAACAGATTACCAGGTTTGGCTAAATGGCCAAACGGCAGCAGTTACCAGCCTGCCGCATTCGATCAGTACAATTGTAATCCGCTGAGCGAATGAAATCAGTTTCCATCCATCCATTGCTGTTGCGATTGGCGCTTGGCGGCCTGTTGTTTTTTGCAACTGCGTCGGTCACAGCGCAGGGCTTTCTGCATACAGAAGGAACAACCATTGTAGACGGCAGCGGGAAGCCATTTTTGTTGCGTGGCATGGGCCTCGGCGGATGGATGTTGCAGGAAGGGTATATGTTTCGCTTGTCGAATTTGGGCCAGCAACATCGTATCCGGGAAAAGATCCAGGAATTGGTGGGCCCGGAAAAAACGGAACAGTTTTACCAGCAGTGGCTCGCCCGGCATACTACCCGGAAAGATATTGATTCGATGGCTGCGTGGGGATTTAATTCGATCCGCTTACCCATGCATTATGCATTATTTACATTGCCGGTAGAGCAGGAACCTGTGGCCGGACAAAATACCTGGTTGGAAACGGGTTTTCGCATCACCGACTCGCTGCTAAGCTGGTGCGCTGCGAATAAGATGTACCTGATCCTGGATATGCATGCTGCGCCCGGCGGGCAGGGACATGATCTTCCTATCTCAGACCGCGATGCATCCAGGCCCTCGTTGTGGGAAAGTGAAGCCAACCGCAATAAAATGATCGCGCTTTGGAGAAAACTGGCAACGCGTTATGCAAACGAACCCTGGATTGGCGGTTACGATATCATTAATGAACCCAATTGGAGTTTTACAGATACAAACGATGTGCGCGGTATTCATGAAAAAAATAATCAACCGCTGCGCGAATTGATGATGGATATTACAAAAGCGATCCGTACCGTGGATACGCATCATATCATCATCGTGGAAGGAAATGGATTTGGAAACAATTACCAGGGTGTTGATCCGGATTGGGATGATAACCTGGTGATGAGTTTTCACAAATACGGCAATTTCAACAATGACGAAAGCATCCGGAATTTCCTGGAACTGCGTGAGCGATTCCGGCACCCGCTTTGGATGGGTGAATCCGGCGAGAATGCCAATACATGGTTTACTGAAGCTATTCGCCTGGTAGAATCACATGGCATTGGCTGGGCCTGGTGGCAGGAGAAGAAAATGGGTATCAGTAACCCGTTTGAGATTATCGCGCCAGCGGGTTACGAAACATTACGCTCCTACTGGGGCGGGAAAGGTGCTAAACCTTCTACTGGATTTGCATGGAACGTGCTGACTCAATTGCTCGAAAATCTTTCAGTTGACAGGATGATTTTTCACAAGGATGTGGTGGATGCTTTGTTCCGCGAGGTTCGGGAGAAAAAGGCCATTCCTTTTCAACAACATCGTATTGGAGATAAATCGCAGGTAGCTGCAGTGGACTATGACCTGGGCGGGCAACGCGTTGGATACTACGACGTGGATTCCTGCAGGTATCAATACACCGCCGGTGTAAATACCGAAGGGAACCGCGGCTATCGATACCGGAATGATGGTGTAGATATTTCCGGTGATAGCACCGGCGTTTTTGTAACGGATATCGAACCTTCCGAATGGTTGCAATACAGCGTGCAGGTACAAAAAGCTGGTAGCTGGAAGATAGGCGTTACCACACGCGGCAATGCCGGTGAAGTGGAATTGTGGATAGGGGGCAGAAAGATGGGTGCGCTGGCGTTGACTGCACATTCCAACTGGCAACAAAGCTTCTTTACACCTGCGGTTGCGCTACCCGCACAATCATTGCCCATACGCATCGTGGTAAAGAAAGGGGGCTTCCAGTTGAAAGACATTCAATTTTTGAAAAACGAATCGAATTCTAAATAATATTATCCTTGAAAAGTAGCGTACTCTTTTTGATACTGGCGTTGGCATTTCGCGCAGGTGCGCAGCAATCGGTTGCAGGCTCCGGGAATGTGGTGCAATTAAACCACGGGTGGATTTTTGCAAAGGATAGTTCTGCCAGCCGGCTTCCTTCCAAAAACCTTTCCTGGCAACCTGTTTCACTTCCGCATACCTGGAATATTGCCGACGTAATGGATGATGTTCCCGGTTATTATCGCGGTGTAGGCTGGTACCAGCGCCAACTGGCGATACCGGCTGATTGGAAAGACCGCGACCTTTATCTCTATTTTAAAGGAGCTAACCAGGTAGCCACGGTTTTTTTAAATGGTAAAAAAGTAACCGAACATATTGGCGGTTACACGGGTTTCTATGCCCGGCTCACTAACCTGGTCAATCGTAAAAATGGCGCTTCTCAACACCTCCAGGTAAAAGTGGATAATGGTTATGATTCCACCATCGCACCTTTATCCGCCGATTTTACTTTTTACGGAGGTATTTATCGCGATGTACAATTGCTGGCGCTGAATCGTGTTCATTTTTCATTGGAACAAAATGGAAGTCGTGCTGTCTATATTTCAACACCGCAGGTAAGCGCCGTACAAGCTACTGTTGCTATTCAAACGCTGGTGGCTAATTATACCGGCAAAGCAATGAAACTGAAGATTGTTGCGCAGGTGCTGGATCAAAATAATGCAATAGTCGGCAGCAATAGCCGGCAGCTGACTGCCAGCCGGGAGCGATCAGACACTATTTCACTGGGGCATATAGAACTTTCATCGCCTCATTTGTGGAGCCCGGATGATCCTTACCTCTATCGTATTGTTTGTTCCATCCGTGATGCGTCAACCGGTGAGGTGCTGGACGAATTCGAACAACCGCTGGGTTGCCGGTGGTTCCGGTTTGATGCTGACCAGGGATTTATGCTAAATGGAAAGCCCTGCAAATTAGTGGGCGCCAGTCGCCACCAGGACCGCGAAGGCATGGGAAATGCAGTGCCGGATTCGCTTGCCGTAAAAGATGTGTTGTTATTAAAAGCAATGGGCGCAAATTTTTTGCGCGTAGCGCATTATCCGCAGGACCCCGTGGTATTACAAACCTGCGATCGGATCGGTATTCTTGCTTCGGTGGAAATACCCATTGTAAATGAGATCACGGAATCCGCAGCATTTACAAAAAACTGCATGCGCATGCAGCAGGAAATGATTGCGCAGAACTACAATCACCCCAGCGTGATCATGTGGTGTTATATGAACGAGGTATTGCTACGGCCGCATTTTAACGACAATAAAAAGCGACAGCAGGTTTATTTTTCAAACGTTGCAAAACTGGCTTTTTCGCTCGACAGCTTAACCCGGCAAATGGATCGATACCGGTACACCATGCTGGCTAACCACGGCGACCTGGACAAATACAGAAATGCAGGCCTCACTTCCATACCAATGGTAGTGGGCTGGAACCTATACCCGGGCTGGTACAGTCCGGAGATGAAAGAATTTCCCGTTTTCCTGGACCATTTTCACAAGGAGTTTCCTAATACGCCCATGATGGTGACGGAATATGGTGCAGACGCCGATCCGCGCATCCGCAGTACCAAACCGGAGCGCTTTGATAAAAGCGTGGAATACGCTACTGCATTTCACCAGTATTATATGGAAGAAATGATGAAGCGTCCATTTGTTGCCGGCGCTGTAGTATGGAACCTGGCCGATTTTAATTCAGAAACGCGCACGGAAACGATGCCGCATATTAATAATAAAGGGTTGACGGAATGGGACCGGACGCCGAAAGACCCGTATTATTTGTACCAGGCGCTGTTGTTAAAAAAACCGTTTCTAAAAATACTAAGCACCTGCTGGAATGAACGCATTGCAACCGCAGACAGCGGGCTGGCGTCCTGTAAACAATTGGTGCAGGTGGCCAGCAACCAGGATTCCGTGGAGTTGATTTGTAATGATCAATCATTGGGTAAGGTTGCTGTGTACGGCGGACTGGCCAGTTGGGAATTGCCGTTTAAAAATGGCAATACCCGTCTTGAAGCAAGGGCAGGCACATTGCAGGATACGGCCACCATACAGTTTCACGTGTTGCCATGGTCGTTTGCAGGGAAGCCGGGCGGTGTGGGTGAAATGAATATTTTGCTGGGTGCAGATCGTTATTACCTCGATCGTGCGCATCAACTGCTCTGGCAACCCGACCAGGCGTATCATGCCGGTAGTTGGGGACATGTGGGCGGAAGACCATTTAAAATTTCCAAACTGCCGTATGGGACGGATAAGAATATTGATGATACAAATGACGATCCGCTGTTTCAAACCCAGCAAACCGGGATAAAACAGTATAAACTGGATCTTCCTGCGGGCGACTACGAATTAACGATGTATTTTGCAGAATTGCTGGGCGGAAATGTGAAAGGACTGGCATATGATCTTTACCAGGGCGACCGTACAGAACAGGGCCTGCCGCGCGTATTTAATGTTGAGATAAATGGCAAGCCTGTGCTGAAGGATTTTTCAATTGCTGAACAATACGGACTTGCAAGGCCTGTAGTGAAGCAGGTGAACGTGCACGTAACCGGTTCAGACGGAATTGATATCCGTTTTACGGCTATAAAAGGAGAAGCCGTTCTGAATGCCTTACAGGTAAAACAGCTGATGCAGTCCACCAATTAATGCTGCATGATCCATTGTCCAAAATCCCGGCAGCAACAACAATGATGACAAAAAACTATTTTCTTCTGCTCCTGGTTTGTTCGGTTACTTCAATGCTGCATGCACAACCGAATGAAATGCGCGAATCCCGTTATGTGCGTGGTGACGCTAAAGGGCATCTCATTTACACGCCGGATTCGCAGGGCAATATTATTCCTGACTTTAGTCGCGTAGGTTACCGTGAGGGACGTGTTACGCTTCCTTTTGAAAAAATGACGGTCATTCTGTATCCGCCGGATACCGGCAGTGCGCAGGGATTGATCCAGGCTGCTATTGACGAATTATCAAAACAGCCGATAGGGGCTAATGGTCTTCGCGGAACTATTTTATTACGAAAGGGCATTTATAAAATTCCGGGTACGATAAAGATCCAGGCAAGTGGGATTGTGTTGCGCGGGGAGGGAGAGGAAACGGTACTTGTGGCGACGGGAAAAGGGCAGCGTTCGTTGATCTATGCAAGCGGAACCGGCAGCTGGAAAGAAATTACGGGAACCCGTAAAAAGATTTCGGGTGATTATGTACCCGTTGGTACTCATGTAATTACAGTGGAGGATGGAGACGGTTTTCATGTGGGCGATAGTATTATGATCTTTCGGCCCGGCACCCAGCAATGGATCCATGACCTGAAGATGGATGAGATAGCGGTGCGTGACAGCACCACGCTGCAATGGACGCCCCATGATTATGACCTGTATTTTGAACGCGTAGTGCGCAAGGTAAACGGTGATGAGATTACACTTGATAATCCCGTGGTTATGGAGATGTCTGCGCAATATGGCGGCGGCGAAGTATTTCGCTATAGCTTCCCGGGGCGCATCCGGAATGTGGGCGTTGAACACCTCACCTGTGTATCAGAATACAATGGCGATGAAGATGAAGATCATGGCTGGAATGCCGTCAACTTTAACCGGTTGGAAGATGGCTGGGTGCGGAATGTAACAGCGCGTTATTTTGGATATTCCTGTGTGAACCTGGGTGATCAAAGCCGGAATATCACCGTTACCGATTGCAAATGCCTGGATGCAAAATCGAAGATCATCGGTGGCCGTCGTTATTCATTTAATAATGACGGGCAGATGAACCTGGTGATGAATTGTTTCGCTGCTGAAGGCCGCCATGATTATGTAACCGGAGCCCGCGTACGTGGTCCGAATGTTTTTTTTAATTGCAAGGCTGAAAAAACGCATGCCGATATTGGTCCGCATCATCGGTGGGCCATGGGCACGTTGTATGATAATATCGTTTCTGATGGTGAGATCAATGCGCAGGACCGCGGCAACTGGGGAACCGGCCATGGATGGTCGGGCGTAAACCAGGTTTTTTGGAATTGTACTTCGTCGAAGTTTGCGATACAGGATCCCTGGGTAAGCGGAAAGAATTATATAGTGGGGATGAAGGGAACGCCGTATGCAGGGCGGCTGCCAGGACGTAACCCATCTTTTGCTGAATTTACGGACGTGTTCGGGGTGTCGCCGGGGATGTTATACCTGGCACAATTGCACGATCCGGCCAATCAATAATCAACAAAATTAATTTGCAGATGAAGCAGGCGTTGTGCAGAATTTTAGCAGTCGGATTTTTTTTGATAACCGTTGGTGCAACAACGCAGGCGCAGCAGCAACGCTGGCTGGCTGATGCGAGAGACCAGGCCCGCGTAATGCTGGCAGCAATCGACAGTTTCCAATCGGGAAACCGCTTTTTCCCAAGATCATTGCATGGGGATACATTGCACCTGGTGCCGTCTAATGACTGGACCAGCGGGTTTTGGCCCGGGATATTATGGATGCTTTCTACCACAACAACGGATACTGTTTTTCAAAACCAGGCGCGGTTGTTTACGGCCCGGATGAACCGCGAACCGTGGAACCGTAATTCCCACGACGTGGGTTTTAAAGTCTACAACAGTTATGGTTGGGGTTATCGGCTTACGGGAGATACCAGTTACAAGCGGATGATCATTGAAGCAGCGAAAACGCTTTGTACACGTTTCAATCCAACAGTGGGCTGTATCCGTTCCTGGGATTTTGGCACCTGGCAGTACCCGGTTATTATTGATAATATGATGAACCTGGAGTTGTTGTTTGCTGCTACGCGATTGTCGGGCGATTCCACTTATTACAGGGTGGCTGTAAGCCATGCGAATACCACATTGAAAAATCATTTCCGGGAAGATGGGAGTTGTTATCATGTGTTGGATTATGATACCACAACAGGACGGGTGATAAAAAAGACAACCTTACAGGGTTATGCGGATGAGTCGGTGTGGGCGCGCGGACAGGGATGGGCTTTGTATGGTTTTACGATGTGTTATCGTGAAACGGGTGATATTCGTTATCTCGCGCAGGCGCGAAAAGTGGCGGCCTACCTGCTCAATAATCCGTTGATGCCAAAAGATAAAATTCCGTTTTGGGATTTTGGTGTGCCGGATATGCAACAGGAGCCGCGGGATGCATCCGCAGCGGCGGTGATCGCTTCGGCATTGGAGGAACTAAGCAGGTATGGAAACGGAAAGCAGTACAGGAAAGCAGCGATGCAGATTTTGACCAGTTTATCCGCGTATTACCGGGCAATACCGCGAACACATCACGGTTTTCTATTGCTGCACAGTACAGGACATAAACCCGCAAATAGCGAGGTGGATACGCCCATCATCTACGCTGATTATTATTATATAGAAGCGATTCTTAGAAGTAGGGGAATGAAATTGCGGTGAATCCTTAACGACCCGCTCTATGAAATTCAATAATTCAGCAATTCGCTGATTCGACAATGGAAGAAGTGGTTGGTGTGGAAGTGAAACGCTGTGACCCTGTAATTGCTTTTTACCCTTTTGATTTTTATCTTTTCACTGTTAATCTTCTCTTGCATTCTCTGCGGTTCCTGGCGTTCCTGGCGATACCGCATTTATGAAGAACTTCTTTTTGTAACGCGAAGTCCAAGGGTGTGTTAATTACTGATTTCAGGCGTAAGAGTGCTGGCGGGAATCATGTTATCTTCCAGGAACAATGTGAATGTTTGTTGCAGTGAGGGATGTTGTTTGCTCAGCATCACCAGTTCTTGCATTTGCTGGCATTCGCGCGCATAGGCCAGGTCGTCCATCACCAGCTGAAGAAGTAACCGTTTGGTTTCCATTGATTTAAATCCAGTAGACATACTCGCAGTTTGCCTAATAAGGTAAAAATTGTGCCAGATTTGCCCTCAGTGTTTCAACCGGGATTGCTAAAATGCGTTGGCTTAGTTACCCTTTTTCTCCAGTTCCGCTTCCGAGTGCATGGCGCATAGCCATTTACCGTCTTCTTTGATCCAGGTGGAGGTGCAGGCGCACTGCATAGATTTGCCGTCATACTCCAGTTCAATCTGGTAAGCGATCATTGCATGATCCTGGCCCATTTGAATTTGCTCATTGGAAATATTTTTGACTGACATTTTTCGGCCGCTTCCCTGATCAAACATTTTCTTGTAACTGGCCTCATCAACGCTCATTACGCCACTTTTCCCGGCTACCAGGCAGGGAAATTTAGTAAGTCCCTTAACCACGTCGAAATTATGGTCGGCCATGCCATCCCAATATTTTTTCTCCAATGAAAGAATTTCCGTTTTCATAACTTTTTTAATGGATATACATAAAGAATTGTGCCATCCTTTTCTTTGCGAAAGTTCATGCGGTAATGTCCCATTATGACCGTGATTTTCTACATACTAAACGCGAAGTTGTGGTGAGTGAGGGAAGATAGATAATGCAAACATGAAGCTTATAGCAGAACTTCATTACGACGATGATAGGACCTGACAGCATTCAAATTTATTCATGTATATACTGTGAATAAACAAGATTCGTTTCGGCAGCTTCGTTTTACAAATCATTCATTTGCGAATGGAAATTAATGTGGATGGTTGATGTATTGAACAGGCCGACACATTAAAAATATCAGGTATGTTTTAGGTGAAAATACTTATTTGAGAAAAAAAGAGAAGAGAATTTTTGGAAGTTAGTTTCATAAGTTTCTACATTCATACTGACCTTATCCGGGCGCAAAATGCCTGCTTAGAGAAAATTTGAACCCCTTCACCAACCAACTGAACCTTGTCCGGGGTGTGCGTTTTGTCGTGATTTGTATATGCACACTGCTCACCTGTAGCCGCCTGGCTGCACAGGGTCATCTTGATTCCCTTTTTGGCAAACTAGACCCGCAAAAATGGGTGGCTTCCATTGGTAAAAAGGCCGATCGCCTCCAGGAAAAAATCATTCAAAAATCAACCGCAACACTGAACCGCCTGGAACGCCAGGAGGAAAAAGCATTGAAAAAAATGCTTTCGTCAAAGGATTCAGCAGCGGCACGGCAACAACTGGCTACCCTGCATACAAAATATGAAGCGATGCGGCAGGGATTGAAAAACCCGGTAGCAACAGCCACTGGTAATTATATTCCAAAATTAGACAGTCTTCAAACCGCGTTGAAATTTCTTGACGGTTCCGCAGTCAGTGAACAAGCCAAAGCAGCGCTGGCAAAAGCTAATTTGTTACAAGGACAATTTAACCAGGCCGAAGTGGTGCGAGGTTTCATTACAGAGCGGCGGCAGTGGCTGAAAGAGCGACTAATGAACCTGGGCATGCTGAAGCAATTAAAAAGCATCAACAAATCAGTTTACTACTACAGCGCACAACTCAATGAATACAAATCACTGTTGCACGACTCCAAAAAAATGGAGCGAAAGGCGCTGGAACTGCTGGCAAAGACAAAGCTATTCAAGGATTTTATGGCTAAACACAGCCAACTGGCGACGATGTTTCGGCTGCCGGGTGCTGATGGCACACCGCTTACGATGGCGAGCCTGGCAGGTTTGCAAACGCGGGCGCAGGTGAACGCGATGATCCAGCAGCAGGTGGCGGCCGGTGGGCCGGGCGCAGCACAGCAGGTGCGGCAAAACCTGCAGCAGGCGCAGGCGCAACTCACGGCATTAAAGGATAAAGTGCTGAAGGGCGGTGGCAGCAGCAGTAGTGATGAACTACCTGATTTTAAACCCAACGGTCAAAAGACAAAACCATTCTGGAAACGAATGGAGTTGGGTACCAATATCCAGTCGCAGAAGGCGACGGCTTTTTTCCCGGTTACCAGTGATATCGGATTATCGGCAGGCTATAAACTGAATGATAAAAGCATCATTGGTATTGGCGCAAGCGTGAAGATGGGCTGGGGGCGTGGCTGGCGGGACATTACGGTAACGGCGGAAGGAGTAGGAGTGCGAAGTTTTATTGATTATAAGATCAAAGGCGGCTGGTGGCTGAGCGGTGGATATGAGCTGAACTATCGCAGTCGTATCAATCATGTGGCGCAGCTGGAGGACTTCAGTGCCTGGCAGCGGAGTGGATTACTGGGTGTGAGTAAGGTGGTTAATGTAAAAAGTAAATTTTTCAAGAAAACGAAACTGCAATTGCTGTGGGACCTGCTGAGTTACGACCAGGTACCGCGTACACAGCCGATTGTGTTTCGGGTTGGATATAATTTGTAACTGGCGGATGATGGCGATAAATATAACGTATCATCGAACAGGTATTTTCAAGAATTTAAATTAGAAATAATGAAACTGGGTATATTTTTATTGTTTGCAATAGTAGGCCTGCAAGTTCATGCGCAACGATCATTTACGGACCTAGATAACAATAAGGTGATTTACCCTTCACCAACTGCGGCTAGCCTGGGCAAATACGGCGAATATCCTGTTAACCTGTATAATGGGCTAGTTAGCATCGGACAAGATATTGTTACGATTACCAGTGGGAGTTTGAAACTTGATGTTTCGCTTAGTTACCATGCGGGTGGCAACCGCCCCTCCGATATTCCCGGTTGGGTAGGATTAGGATTTAGTTTAAATGCAGGTGGAGTGATAACCCGTACAATTCGAGATAAAGCCGATGACTGGACTGGAGGGTTTTATATGTCAAACGATAGCGGGAAAGAACTATGGGATAGTCTGCCAAATTCTGAATTTCTGGAGGGCTATTTTAGCGGAACTGTAGACCCGCGATCGGATTTATATCAGTTTAATTTTTGCGGACATACCGGAGAATTCATATTTGATTGGGATCGAAACATCCATTTTAAAAAACAGGTTCCCTTTAAAATACAGGAGATGCCGGGGCCTGGTGGATTTGGTGGATTTATTGTGACAACTGATGATGGCGTGGTTTACAGTTTTACTCAGGCCGAAAGAGGAAATTTAGGATCTTCTTTAATTGACGCGCCTGCTACCGCCTGGTATCTTTCAAAAATAAAAAATCTATCCGGGGACAGTATTGTTCTTAAATATACTGAACCGTTGAGCGAGTATCGCTATAAATCATATAGTACACGAAAAGAAGTGACGGGCGGTCTAACCGACGGAACTCTTGTGACAGGGCCAACTATAAATGTAAGTTCCAGTACCGATGAAGTTATTTATTTGGATGAGATTGATTTTAAAGGTGGTCGCCTGACTTTTGGAAAAACTATCAGGCATGATCCAAAATATATTCCTACTGGAATTTCAGCTGCTACCGCAGAAGAAAAAAAACTGGATTCGATCGTTTTGCGCGACGATGGTGATGAAGTTGTGAAGACTTGGAAATTTGAGTATTATGATGACTCAACGCAGAGACTAAAATTAAAAAATCTTGTCTTACGTGGTAGTAATCAAGCAACGGAACAGAAATATTCGTTCGAGTACAATGATCTGAAACTGCCGTTACCTTACCCAGGGCCGGGTAATCATGATCCGTATTTAACTAATGATGTAGATTATTGGGGATTTTATAATGCGGCGGCAAATGGCGAAAATAGGATTCCAAAACAATATGTACCGGAGTTTGAACAATATACAGGTTCGGCTAATCGATCTATATCATCCAGTTTTGTTCAGGCCGAAATTTTACAAAAAATAGTCTATCCTACCGGCGGCTTTACCAAATTCGAGTATGAGTCGAATGACTATGGTTCACAGGGAGACTCTTATGCCGCCGACCAAAATCCGATGTATGAAGCCGCATTCCCTCCTGAATCTTACGGTTTTAACTATTCTCGCGATGAAGGTGGCTTCGATGTTGATCCGGATACGGTCTATTTTACACTCTCACAACCAACGCATGTCAATATCAGATATGGGTGCTCGGCAGATGGACCACAGCATGAATGGGGTGAACCTGGGGTTAGCTACGAATACGATCTTCAAATGTCTGCGGGAACGCATAATCTCGCGGCCGTTCTTAACACTAGTGCATTGGTTTCCTCATCCAGTGCTGACATTACGCACGCATTTGCATTCGTAACTGTTTATAAACTGGATTCAGTTGTTCTATTATATAGCAAAAAAGGTCCTGGTTTGCGAATAAGATCTATTGAAACAAATGATGGAATAACTGCATCTAAAAAAAGTTTCGAGTATAAAATGGGAGTTTCCCAAAATAATCTATGGTCAAGTGGCGTATTATCTGTGTTTCCCGCATTTTATGCTAGCCTTCACGACTTGGCCAGCAACGCCTATGGATTCATGGCCACATCCGATCCAATCAATGATGTTGGCGAAGGTAGTCCGATAGGATACAGCAGAGTAGTAGAGCGCTTTCAGGACAGTTCATATATCGTCCACTATTTTACAACGTATTCAGACTATCCAGATGACTTTGTAACGTTCACAAACGGGTTCAGTAATTATAAACTTGCGCATATGTCCTCAAAGGATTATATGCGCGGACTTGAAACGAATACCAGCTATTATTCTCCATCCGGCACTCTAAAGAAGGAAGTAATAAATGAATATACAGAATTACCGAGCAGCCAAGAAGATATTCAGTCTATTGAATTAAAGCCGACGGTGGGAATTGAAGACGGTGGTAGCTCGGTAGTAAATTATCTAAATGGAACCCTTACTTCTATTTCCCATGTGCATTCATCTTTCCTATACAACAGTGGCAAGACCGAATTGACATATAACGATGATGGCGTAAGCTATATTTCAGCTGAGACAAATACGGCTTACGATAATATACGACATCTACAGCCTACACGAATTGAGAATATTAATAGCGATGGGAGTTCAATTACTCAGTTTACTACTTATGCCGATGATTTTGCTCCTGGCGTGCCGTTTATTGACTATCTCCAAACTAACCATCTAACGGCCTTTCCTGTGGAGCACGTTGTATACGAATTTAAAAATGGCGATTATCGTGTTTTAAGCGGCAATTTGATTAAGTATAAGACATTCGGCGCAGGCTTGCCAGACACGCTCTTTAAGCTGGAAATTCCTGCCCCCATATTATTATCAGGGTTTAAGTTTAGTTGTCGAGAAATGGGGATTATACCCTATTCCCCTGATTCTACACAATTTACCCCCGATGGAAGATACAAATGGTTGAAAGTCTATGATCAGTACGATAGTGTTGGAAATATTTTGCAGACTACGGGAAGAGGCGGTACAAAGACATCTTATCTCTGGGGTTACAATAAGAAATATCCGGTTGCTTCAGTTCTGGGAAGCGATTACTCAACGGTTAGTAGTTACATAACGCCATCAGTGCTGAACAGCCCATCCAGTGACGCCGCCCTCCGCGCGAACTTGAATAATCTTCGTACTATTTCCGGCACGTTATCAACGACATTTACATTTAAGCCGTTAATTGGCATAACTAGTGAGACGAATGCTGCAGGACAGACTCAATTTTATGAATACGACAGTTTTGGAAGATTAAATTTAATTCGGGATCAGGACAGTAACATTGTAAAAAAATATTGTTATAACTACGCTGGTCAACCCGAACAATGCTTTATTTACCAGAATGCTGCATTTAGCAGTTATTATTACTCTCAGAGTTGTTCTGGTGGGCAGGAGCCTGAAGCGTATGCCGTAACTGTACCTGCAGGTATGTTTATTTCTTATTCAAGTCAAACGGCTGCAGACAGTATGGCAAATGCATATGCACAACAGCAAGCCAACCTGCATGGAACTTGCGCTACGTCAAACATCGATGTCGTTTGCACAAGCGATGTGGGCAGTTCCTTTACGGTACAGTTACATAATAATTCAACGGGGGTAGATTATTATGTCAGTCTAAGCGGTCACAGTGAAACCGATCAGGCTGTTCCTCCCGGCAGCTACAACATCACGATGATCCCCGGTAGTCCTTCCGGATATTTCAATTACGATGTGGGCTGCGGCTATTCAGACGCGGGGAACGTGGTCTATTTTTATTCGGTAGACCTTAACAGTAGTTGCAAGAACATTTATATCTATTGATTCATTTTAAACAACGTTGATCTATGCGCTATATCCTTGGTTTTTTTATTGTCACCTGCCTGCTATCGTTCCGGTTTTCAGATAGCATTTACGCTATCCCGGTAAAAGCTATAACGGGTAACACGATTAACCTCGCTGATTACCAGGGGAAAAAACTGGTGATCATGCTGTTGCCGGCGTCTGACGAGGATACGTCTGTGCGGATCCGTGACATCGAAGCGTTCCAGGCCAGCCACCATGAGTCGATTGTAGTCATCGGTGTTCCCGCCTTGGAGAGTAGCCCCTCCGCTGGTTGGCTAAGCCAGCTTCAGGCCATGGTCAGTAGCGACTCCCTGCATTTTGTGGTGACTGAGCCGATGCTGGTAAACCATGGTGAGGGACAGTCTGCTTTGTTTGCCTGGCTGACCCATAAGGAGCACAACCTTCATTTCGATCATAATCCCGAGGGTGCGGGCAGTAAATTTTTTGTAGACCAGTCCGGTGAACTCTACGCGGTGAAGGGGGCAAGGCTTGCGCTGGATAGCCCGTTGACAGAGCGGTTGCTGACGCGTCAACCGGTGAACAGGGACTAGGCAGCCTCGGGCAGTAGGTGTCACGAGAAAAGCCAAAACAGTGTACTGCGCAGAGGATAAGCAGTAGCGGTGGAACATAAAACAGAACGACCAGACCTGGAGTCTGGAACTCAAAACCAAATACCATGCTTTTGAACAGTAAACGATTGATATTGGTTGGCCTGTTGGTGCTGACGGGTGTGCGCGGCTTTTCACAGCGCGTAGCGCCCTTTGCGTACGAGGCCGGTGTGAAGGTGAACTATGTACGTACCTGGGACGCAATGGCGCCGGAGGCGAGTGCCAATGCACTGATGGCACGGCCCTATAAAGATGTTCGGCAGACAACGGGGTATTTTGATGGGTTGGGTCGTCCGCTGCAAACAGTGGTGAAGCAGGGTTCGCAGGCCACAGGTGATACGGCGCGAGACCTGGTGAGCGCGGTGCTGTATGATGAACTGGGACGGGAGGTGTACAAGTACCTGCCCTTTGCAGCAAATGCTACGGGTGGTAATACCTCGATGGCGGATGGCCTGTTTAAGATGAACCCTTTTCAGCAGGACAGTGCTTTTAATAAAGCGATGTTTGGAGATGAGCAGTATTATTATGGGCAAACGGTGTTTGAAGCCTCCCCGCTGAACCGGGTGTTGGAAGCCTACAGCCCGGGGGATAACTGGGTGGGCACGGCCGGGGCAACGCTGCAGCAGGACCGCCATGGGGTTAAGCAACATTACTGGATCAATACGGCAGCGGACAGTGTGCGGATCTGGGAGGTGACGGAGCACAGCGGCAGTTGGGGTACCTACAGCGCCGATAGTGTGTATAAACCCGGCACCTTGTATAAAAATGTTACTCAGGATGAGCATCATAACCAGGTGGTGGAGTTCAAGGATTTGCAGGGTCAGATCATCTTAAAAAAAGTGCAGCTGACGGCTACCGAAGATGATGGTTCTGGCAAGGGCTATTATGGGTGGCTGAGCACCTATTACATTTACGATGACCTGGGACAACTACGGGCCGTGATCCAACCCGAAGGGGTGAAGGCGCTTGCGGGTAGCAGTTGGAGTGTAAGTAGTACCTTATTACAGGAGCAGTGCTTCCGCTATGAGTATGATGCGAAGGGTAGGATGGTGATGAAGCAGGTGCCGGGGGCGGGTACGGTGTACATGGTATATGATGCGCGCGACCGGCTGGTGCTGACGCAGGACTCCGCCATGCGCGCAAATCACCAGTGGGTGTATATGCAATATGACGGCTTGAACCGGCTGGTACAGACGGGACTATTGACCGATAACAGTCATTATAATGAGGTGGCCTATCACTGGGAGCGCGCTGATACCAGTATTGCCTATCCCAAACTGGCGGATTATACGAGTGAAGAGCTCACCAAAACCTTTTATGATGATTATAGCTGGCGCAGCGGCGAGGGAAACCCGCTGAGTGGCAGCCGGGTAACGAGCTACGACAGTTATTTACAGACCCCGTCCAACAGTACCTGGCCCTATGCGCAGGATGCAACGGCCACCTCTTCACAAACGCGCGGCATGGTGACGGGCACCAAGACCAAGGTGCTGGGAACATCCAGCACGTATTTATATGCCGTCAGCTTTTACGATGACAAAGGCCGGGTGATCCAGACCCAGAACACCAACGTAACGGGCGGCACGGATGTGGCGGTAACGCAGTACAGTTGGTCGGGCCAGCCACTATTACAAATAATAAAAAATGAAAAGGCCGGTACAGGTGCGGCCACCTCGGTGGTGCTGACGCAGCTGAGCTATGATGAGCAGTGGCGGCTGGTGAAGACCGAAAAGAAAACAGCCACTAGCAGGGTGAACGCCGGTGCGGTGCCCGGTAGTTGGACCACGCTTAGTGAGAACAGCTATAATGCGCTGGGCCAGCTGAGCAAAAAGATACTGGCGCCCTACTATCATGCTAATGCGGGGTTAGACTCATTGGAATATGCCTATAATATCCGCGGGTGGATGCTGGGCATGAACCGGGAGTATGTAAAGGATACCACCAGCACGAGCCATTGGTTCGGGTTCGACCTGGGCTATGACAAGACTGCCTTCACCGCCAATGGTCACAGCGAGAGCTATGCAGCGGCGCAGTACAATGGCAATATCGGGGGCATGCTCTGGCGCAGTACGGGAGATGACCAGCTCCGTAAATATGATTTTACCTATGATGCCGCCAACCGGTTTTTAGGCGCTGCGTTTAACCAGTATAATAACAGCAGCTTTAACCGTGACCTGGGTGTGGACTACACGGTACGGGGCATGCGCTATGATGATAATGGCAATATCCTGGCGATGAGCCAGCTGGGGCTGAAGCTAACCAGCTCGGTGGTGATCGACAGCCTGCACTACGGGTATGCTACGAGTAGTAACAAACTGGACTATGTAACTGACCTGGCCAATGATGCTACTACGAAGCTGGGCGACTTTAAAGAGACCACCAACAATACGAGTACCGACTACTGGTATGATGGCAATGGCAACCTGCAGGGGGATAACAATAAAGGGATCAATGGCATCAGCTACAATCACCTGAACCTGCCGCGTGAAGTGAAGGTGCTGGGCAAGGGAACTATCGAGTACGTGTATGATGCGGCGGGTAGTAAGCTTAAAAAGATCACTACCGACAGCACGGTAAGTCCCGTGCGGGTGACGACAACGCTGTACATGCTGGGCAACTATGTGAACGACACCTTGCAGTATATCGGTACTGAAGAGGGCCGTGCGCGCTTTAAGCCGCAGGATAGTACGCTGCACTATGATTACATGGTGAAAGATCACCTGGGTAACGTGCGGATGCTACTCACCGATGAACAGCAAACGGACGCCTACCCGGTGGCAACAATGGAGCCGACCAACGCCACGATAGAAGAGGCATTTTATACAAATGTAGGCGAAACGAGGGACGGATTGCCCTCAGGTTATCCGACGGATACGACATATTCTAATCCTAATGAATGGGCTTCTTATATTAACCTTGGTGTGGGTCCAGGGCTGGTATTGAGAGTAATGGCTGGAGATCACTTTAACGTCCGGGTCAATAGCTGGTGGGATAACAATACACCGTTACATGAACCTGAAGATCCAATTCCCGGCGTTTTAAGTAATTTATATAGTGAGGTTGGGCAAATCACAGCGGATCATTTTGGGGTTACGTCCACCCAATTGTATAATGCCGGAGCTTTTGTTGATGCTGTAAATATGTTTTTTAATTCCCAGTCAGGCTACAATACAAGCCGTCCGAAAGCGTTTTTAAACTGGATATTGTTTGATGAGCAATTTCGGTACGTGGCAAGCAGCAGCGGGTTCGATCAGGTTGGTGCCGCCGGAGAATATAAAACGCATATGTTCACAAATTTGCCAATTGACAAAAGTGGCTACCTGTATATATTTGTAAGCAATGGAACTGATGATTTGGAAAAAGGAGTATATTTTGATAACTTACAGGTAACACATGTCAGGGGGCCGCTATTGGAAGAAACGCACTACTATCCTTTTGGGCTCTCGATGAATGGCATCAGTTCTAAAGCACTTGCATTCGGTGGAACAGAAAATAAATATAAGTTTAATGGCTACGAACAGCAGAACAAAGAGTTTTCTGATGGCAGCGGATTAGAGTGGTATGATTATAAGCGTCGCTTCTACGACAATCAGATTGGCAGGTTTTTCTGCATTGATAATAAAGCTGTGGATTATCCTTATTATACACCTTATCAGTTTGCCGGTAACCAGGTGACAGTTGCAATAGATTTAGATGGAGAAGAACCCAAATACATGATTGATGGAAATGGGCATTTAACCAATCCAATGAAATCACTTTTACATGCAGCTTTTGGTTATAGCATGAACTCCCTTAATAGGACTACGTGGAAGCCATCCGATATTCAATTTGCTGAAGCAATAACACTTTTCCGAACCGTCAGTTATAATCGTTATTTATCATCTAGAAGCGATAGCTATTGGGCTGGACTAATAGCACATGAACAGAATCATCGAGACGAAATAGGAAATGATGTTGTAGGTGCCTTGAACTGGTATACAAACTATGGTATCGGATATGTTGGTGCTGGTTTTAGCTATGAAAAAGATCCCGCTGAAGCCAGGGCATACGCTAATGGCCTTGGCCCAAATTCACAAATGGATAAGCTAATTAATTTTGGAGGGGGAGTTGCATTAAAGGTTCTTCAAGGTAATTATGATGATAATGCGAAATCTGAAACTTTGAATTTTATTGGTGCTGCATTTAATCTGAGTGAACAAACAAGCACCCTTAATTCTATGCAAGACAAGCTGGATAATTTTACAGGCAGCGATAAAGCAAAGCACAGGTTGGAAAGAAGAATTGAACGACAACAAAAACGGGTAGATGCTGCTTCAAAGCAAGTGCAGGAAGCAATAACAGACAATGTTGTTAACACTTTGGATGATGTAAACAAACCTAAAAATTAGCTCTATGAATAAACCTGTTTTAATAATCGTTATTGCATCTGTCATTTTTTATTCTTGCAGTCCTAAAAGCTACTGTTTTTTCAATACAAAGGAGAGACGTTTCTATATATTGGAAAAAAAAGATTATGGGATTAAATCTATAAGTGTGGCTCGT
This sequence comes from Bacteroidota bacterium, assembly GCA_048498035.1. Classification (GTDB taxonomy): domain Bacteria; phylum Bacteroidota; class Bacteroidia; order Chitinophagales; family Chitinophagaceae; genus CADEDV01. The sequence goes on from JBEHYT010000002.1 coordinate 239,133, forward strand.
ACCGATTCAATTCAGGGATTTAAAAGAAACTTTGAATTAGACCCAGTAGTGAAATCCTATAAAGTTGTTGACGACAGTGTCATTAATCAAAATGTATATATTTTTATTGCGACAAACAGTATTGCAACATATTCCCTGAGACTGAAAAGAGAAGATTGGTCAAAAGATACAGTATTTAAATGTCGCTACTTAATTAGATAATCTCGAAGCCGCAGTAGTCGCTGCGGTTTTTTTATTGAGTAAGTTTTTGCTTCATCTCCTGCTGGAACAGGAAAGCATCAATGAGTTTTGAAACGACAGTTTTATTTTCTTCGGACAGTTCACTGATACGGCTGAACTGGTTAACGAGAGTTTTATCGGTTAGTTTTTCTGCAGCCAGATCGGCCGTAGTTCCGTTCATTAAAAAGTCAGTGGATACATCGAGTGCATTAGCCATACGGACAACAGCAGAGAATGAAGGATCAGTTTTACCGCCTTCAATACGGCTGTATTGTGCTGTATCCATTTTACAGGAGAGAGCCACTTCTTTTTAAGAAGCCAGCTGTTTTTGTAAATCACTTTTAAAAATAAATGCATCGAGGAATTCTTTAACGAGTTGTTTTTTATCAGCGGGGAGTTTTTCTATTTTACGGAACTGCATCAGCAGTTCTTCATCGCTGATAGCTTCGGCAGACTTATCCTGCATGGTACCATTGAGTAAATAATCAGGCGACACTTCCAGGGCTTTGGCAATGCGGTTCAAAATATCAGCTGCCGGGGGATTTTTTTATTGAATCTCCAAACCACTTAAACAAAGTTTTGTTGGCCTATTCATTTAATAATCCTTATTCTTTAACCATCCACAATGATAAAGACGGAATAGGCATCAGGCTCCTTGCTAAAAAGAAGAATGGGGTTTTTACTCTTTTACAGGGGATAAGAATTTACGGTAATAATTCTTTTGAATCTGACGACTCTTATAAGCTTCAATACACGAATAGCGGCAGAATAAAAAGGACCTTATCCCCAGGTATGCAAGACCTGGTAAACAGCCAGTCGGGCTACAATACGGCGCGGACCAAGGCGTTTGTAAGTAATGTTTTTTTAGATGACTGTCCGAATGCGCAGCAGGCGGGAGCAGTTCCGGTATGTAGCCAGCAGCAGTGGGTTCGGGCAGGTGGGCAGTTCGGGCTCGTTTATTAGGTGTTGTCGGTGATGGTAGCCAATCAGGCATTACTTTTTATATGACTACCGACAAAGACAAAGTTACTTTTACAAAAGTGGGAGGGCCAACTATGCCTTCAGAAAACCAAGAGCAAACAAAGGAGCAAACCAAAGAGCAAAAGCAAGAGCAAAAGAAGGCTTTTTAACATTAACTTTAATTCATTTAAAAAAGAGCTATGAGTAAGAGCTTAATCCTATTAATCAGCTTAGTGGCTGTTATGCAGAACGGTTGTGCTCAAGTCAGCAAACTTGACAATAATGATGTAAAGAGTTTTAGCTGTGAAAATTGTACGGCGAAAGACTCGGCAATAAGCAAAAAACTTGCAAAGATGAGATTTGACAGTTACAAAGGAAAAGAAGTAGCGACTTTTTTAGAGGATTTAGGGTTCGGCTATGAACGGTATGTACCTTATCAGAAAAAGGCTGGCTATATTTGGAGTATCGCTTTTCGATATTCAGACAGTTTGTCTGTGTATGTAAGGGTAAATGATTTAAATCAGACAAAGCCATTAAACGCTGGATACACCTTTGATATTGACGAGTTTAAGAAGAAAAAGATATCAATGATTTGCTTCCGATATGCTGGTCATTGTATTAAAGGGTGTAAAGATGAACTTTGTTATGATTGAACGCTATGACGATAAGCAATAAGTCCTGAAACTTTAGGCTCTGGAGGCAAGGACATTAATACTTTCTCCGTCACTCCTTCCCGAGTGGTTTTTTGTGCCATGCCTTCGGCAGCTGAAAAGCTGGAAGCATAGACTGGCTGGATTATGGGGCGAGGATGTATGATAATCAGATTGGGAGGTTTATGACCATTGATTCCAAAGCTGATAAATACCATCCGATGGCGCCTTATGTTTATGCTGCAATGCCCAATCGGGAAATGTTGGAGCTTTTGTTATGGCTGAAAACGAGACGACCAGATATGCATTTGTAATTACTGATGCTAAGTTGGCAAAAGATTTTCTGGCCGATCCGAAAGGGGTAATGAATACATATACGAATAATTTAAAAGAATCAAGTGCGAATGGGCAGGTCAATGCAGTAATGGCCACAATCGGTGACGGCAGTAAATCGGGCATAGCTTTATATCAAACAACTGAAGGAGATAAAAATAATTGGAGCAGGGTGATGGCAAAATAAACTTATGACTATGAAAAGGATTTTATTTATCTCAATATTATTCTTTTGTTCAACTCGTGTATTCTCTCAAAAGGGGTTTTCCTGTGATATGAGTGAAGTTGATACGTTGTTGACGCCAACAGAGAAATGTATTGTAAGTTGTATTCAGCAGCTTCCGCTGGAAGAATATCTGGGACGACAAAACATCGGCTTTTTTGATTCACTAATCAATTGTTCATATAAAAGGGTAATCTTATTGACAGAGAAGAAAGGATATTATTACACGACAGTTGTTTTTGCTTTTACGGCAAATTTGCAGATTAGGCTTTACTTTAAGAAACTTCAGTATGGAAATAAAAACTTGTATAACGAGAAGAACAAATGGAATCCCAAAATAGCAAACAGGGAGATTCCTTTTAAAATAAAAATATTCCATTTTATAACTCCCTTTTGTGAGATAGGGAGTTTATCAGATTAACAGTAAAGCCCGTCATGCAGCTGTTCATCGAGAGCGAGCCACTGGAAAGGATCGCTGTTGACCAAGGCCTTTAAGGGTTTTGTAAAAGCATTACGGCTGACGAAAAAAGCAGTGGAGATGACAGTGACCCCCTCCCGGAAATCTAAAGGAAAGTGAGTTGGAGAAATTGGACGTGCTGCCAGACTAATCCCCCACCTTCACCTTAATCACACATTTCTTAACCACTTTATTCCCGCCGGGCGTAATATTCGGGCGGTGAGCCTCAGAAGGCGTGAAGATCATAAAGTGATGACTCGTAACCGTGATCATGTCACCAGTGGCGCTGTAATTAGCCACATCTTTTTTCTCATCATATGGTTTGGTAACCGTAGCAAGGCTAACCTGGCAACGCCCCATTTTCTCCGTGCCAGATACCACAATTTGTAAATCGCAATATTTCCGGTGCGATTCCCAATTCGTTTTCTCAAAATCCTTGGTCGGATCTTCCGTAACAGACGCAAAAACATTATCGCCGTCTATCGGGTATTTCCCCTTGGGCAATGAATCCAGGTTGGTATTTTTGATAAACGCAAAGGCTTTTTGCCAGGCCGCCGGGTTCATATTATAGTAGGCATAGAAGAAATCATAGTCCATGCCTTTTTCCGGCTTAAAATGTCCTCCCTGCAGCCATTCCTGTTTACGAAACCACTTTTTGGCCTGTTTGTGTTCCTTTAATCCCGGTCGCTGGGCGGCAACACCGGCCAGTATAAAGCAGCAGCAAATAGCAAGTATTATTTTGCGAAGCATGGTAATTTATTTTTTGCGGCGAGAGGATTCGCGGATGATTAAATCAGACCGGATGATGATCGTATTGGTACGTTGCAATACCTCCGCACCATTTAATTGCTCAATTAAGTTGCGGGCCGCAATTTCACCCAATTGTTTACCCGGGTAATCGATCGTAGTTAATTGCGGATGCACCAGTTTACTTACTGCATCGTTGTTAAAGCCAACAATCGCCATATCCTCCGGAATTCGTACACCGCGCTCTACCAGGTGCTGCATGCACACGGCAGCAGTAAAGTCGTGCGTAATAAACAGGCCGTCGGGCAGGGGTGACATCCGCAGTATTTTTTCAGCAATATCATGCGCAGCTTCTTCGCTCAGGTTGTTGATCAGCACACGGTTGCTGTCATAGGCAAGTCCCGCATCCGCCAGCGCCTGCTTGTAGCCCCTGTGCCGTTCGCTATACACATTTCGCCGAAGGCTGGAGGTAACCAGGGCAATCCGCTCACAACCCTGGCTCACCAGGTGTTTGGTAGCTTCGTAGCCACACTTAAAGTTGTCGATGATCACCGCTGTATTCAATGGGTTATGCTCATCCGCGCGGTCGAAGAAGATCAGCGGAATTCCCTTTTCATTAAAGGGCTGAAAATGATCCAGGTTTTCGGTCTCAAAACTCAGCGAAGCAATCAACCCGTCTACGCGCTTGTTAAAGAAGTTATGCGCATTCGCTATTTCTTTTTCAAGACTTTCAGACGAGTGGGCGATCAGGAGATCGTAGCCGGCACGCGTGGTAATTTTTTCAATCCCGGCCAATACCGAAGTGATAAAGGTACTGTTCAACTCGTGCACCAGGAAGCCAATGGTATGCGTGCGCTGCAGCCGGAGGCTGCTGGCAAACATATTATGACGATAGCCCATCTCGCGGGCTTTCTTCATCACCTTTTTCTTGGTGATCTTATTTACTGCAGGATGGTCTTGCAGGGAGCGGCTCACGGTAGCAGACGAAATGGAGAGCTCCTGCGCGATATCATAGATCGTTACTTCTTTCTTTTTCATACGGAATCAGGTAGTATGATGAAGCGGACCCGCTGCGAAATCATCTACGTCTACGTCTGCTACCCGTGCGTGAATGGTTTCCCCGGCAAGATCCGGAATTAAGGATGCATTATTTTATTATTTATGAATTAGCAATTTACAATGTATCTGGATATGCTGAACAGTTCTTGTTTCAAGCGGCTCCTGATTCTGGATGATCTGGAACAACAACCGCGCAGCTTCTTCACCCATCTCATAACTGCTTTCTTCAATCGAAGCAACCGGTTTGTGATCCAGGTACTGGAATAATGGCAGGTTGCCAAAACCCGCAAAATCCACGTTGTCCAGCAACTCCGGGTGTTTCTTCTTCAAATATTCCAGCGCGTCCAGGCTCATATAATTCTTAAATGTAAAAAACGCCGTTGGCGGATTTTTCATTTTCAACAGTCGGCTCATTGCCATCACCGTAGCCTTTTCTGTCAGGTCAACTGATTTTACCAGGTCACGATCGTATTTAATGCCATTTTTTTCAAGCGCCCTGCGGTATCCTTCGGCACGGGTATGACTCACCTGCATCGATTCCGGCCCCATCAGGTGGGCAATGCGTCGATGCCCTTTCCGGATCAGGAATTCAGTGGCTTTAAAGGCGCCGCCTTCATTATCAGAAGTGATGTAGTCAAAGGAATCATCACCCGGCGGGCGGGCAAAGAAAACAACGGGGATGCCAATCGCTTCCAGCTTCTTAAACGTTGCCATATCACCCGTTTCCTTGGAAATAGCCACAATCAACCCGTCTACACGATTGCGTTTCATAAGATCAACGATACGATCCTCCGTAGCCGGGTTTTCATGGGATTGCGAAACAATGACATTATACTTCTGCTCCCCGGCAATTTTTTCAGCGCCATTGATCGCCAGTGCATAAAACTGGTCCATCATATTGGGAATGATAAGCCCGATGGTAAATGTTTTGTTGAGCTTGAAATGGCGCGCGGCCTCATTGGGAATATAATTCCATTCGTCAGCCAGTTTTTTCACCCGTTCCTTGGTGAGTGCACTGATGGAAGGGTCATCATTCAACGACTTGGAAACCGTTGAAACAGACATGTTCAGTTTCCGGGCAATATCCTTTATGGTAACGCCTCGCTTCATATGCAAAAATTTGAGCCTCGTTGCAACAAATGTACTTGAATTGAATCGGTTGATTGCAAAATTTTCAACCATTAACCCGCTAAAACGTGCTGGAAATATACATTTTTCGTATTATAAATAAATATAATTGATAAAATGCATTGTATTGTTTGCAGCGGTCTGAACGAATGAAATCGTTATACCCGTTGATTTCAATCGTTGTAGTGCTTCTTTCCACACCTGCCGCGGTTTTCCCGTTGCGATTGTCTCTAAATTAGTCGGCAGAAACTGCTGTCTTGCTGTATACCGGCTGCTACCCGGACGGGAAGATGGTGCTTATGAAAAAGGCTTTGCTTTAACTCAAAAAACGGTTGCTTATGTCTTCCACTCCCCTGTACAGGTCGATCACTGCATTGTGCCTGTTCCTGTTTTTCCTGCTTCCTTTAAAAGGGTGGTCACAAACCACAACAGTTACCGGTAAGGTAATTGATGGTGATGGTGTGCCTATCCAGGGAGCATCTGTTTTGGTAAAAGGAACAACGCTGGGCGCCACCACCCAGCCCGATGGTTCTTTTTCCATCAAATTTACCCGCAAGGGAAATGATGTCCTTATTTTCTCTTATGTTGGTTACAACGACAAAGAGGTAAAAGTGGGCAGTACGAATATTGTGTCTGTTCAGTTGGAACGGAACACAGAATCCATGAATGCTGTTGTGGTGGTAGGGTATGGAACCCAGAAAAAAAGGGATGTGACCGGCTCTGTGGTATCGATCCCCAAAGAACGATTACAACAATTGCCCAACAACAACATCCTGAGTGCACTCCAGGGTTCAGTACCCGGTATTTCTGTACTGCAGGGATCCGCAGGTGCAGAAGGCAACGGGGTTTCAATACTCGTTCGTGGGCGTAAGTCCATTTCTGCCGATGGTTCTCCGCTCATCATCTGGGACGGAATTCCTTACGTTGGTGGTATTTCAGACATCAACGTCGCAGACGTGGAGTCCATTGAAGTACTAAAGGATGCCTCTGCTACAGCAATTTATGGATCCCGAGGCTCAAACGGGGTAATTCTAATTACAAGTAAACAGGGCCGTAAAGGGAAATTGAGTGTAACCTATGATGGGAGCTATTCGGTTCAGACGCTGGTGAATAAACCAGACCTGCTGAGTGGGCCTGAATTTGCTAAATTCAAGGCTGAACGTGCCAATGCCACTACGAATGGCCTTGATGCACAGGAACAGGCCGTATTTGACGCAGGGAAATGGGTAGATTGGTACGCACTCGCTACGCGCATTGGTGCACGTTCCCAACACAGTATTTCCGTTCGCAGCGGTACCGATAAATTTTCCTTCTACCTGGGCGGAACTTTTCTTGATGTTGAGGGCGTAGTGAAGAATGATAAATATCGCAGGTACAGCCTTCGGCCGAACCTAACGGTAAAGCTGACCAAATGGCTGGAATTCACCACCAGCTCCCAAATTTCGTTCGCCGATCGTTCAGGTGTTGCCGTAGAATTTGATGATACCCGTAACGCTGGCGGCGGTGCAAATTTCTTTAACCCGCTTACCGAGCCTTACAATGCTGACGGAACAATAAACATGTATGCTTATGATGCAGTGCACCAGGCCGGCAACCCGCTAAATAGTCTTAACACGCTCAATAGTGACAATACCTACAAGATATTTACCACAAACTCACTAAAGGTGGATGTTCCCTTTGTGAAAGGCCTGACCTACCGGTTAAATACAGGTGTTGAGTATGAAAATAATCAGCGTAAAACCTATTATCCGCGGAACACAGCTGTGGGATTTGAATCTAACGGAGATGCGATCAACTTTTCTTCTGTAGATCGAAACTTTACGGTTGAGAATATCCTTAACTATTCCCGCGAATTTGGAAAACACAGTATTAATGTAACTGCTCTATACAGTAGCCAGAGTGAAGATTACGACCGGGATCAATTGGAAGGCGAGGGATTTCCAAACGATGCCCTTACCAATTATCAAATGAACGCTGCGGCATTGCTGACACCATCAAGCACCTATTATAAGTCGAACCTGCTTTCGCAAATGGGGCGTATTAACTATGGTTATGATGGCAGGTATCTTTTAACGCTAACAGCGCGCCGGGATGGCTACTCGGCATTTGGCCCGTCTACCAAATACGGAACTTATCCATCCGTTGCTGTAGGCTGGAATATTGTGAATGAATCATTCATGTCCAAACAGGATCTGTTCAGCCAATTGAAATTGAGGGCTTCTTATGGATTGACAGGTAACCGGGGTGTTAGCCCGGGAGCGGCTCTTGCTGCTTTGGGTGCAGCGCCTTACCTGGACGGCGGAACTACCGCGCCCGGTTACATTCCTGTAAAAATTGCCAACGATGATCTCGGCTGGGAGTCAACAAAAATGTTATCGTTTGGCGTTGATTTCGGATTGCTGAAAAACCGGATCACCGGCTCAGTAGAGTATTACCGGAATAATACGTACAACCTTCTGCTTACCCGAACCTTATCGCCTATTCAGGGCATCGCTTCGGTACTTTCTAATATCGGAAAAACAAAAGGCCATGGAATTGATTTTGGAGTACAATCTACTAACATAAACAAAGGTGACTTTACATGGTCTACTAATCTGAACATTTCATATAGCAACAACGTGATTGTTGACTTGTATGGTACAGGTGTGAGTGATAAAGCAAATAAATGGTTTATCGGACAACCCATTCGTGTGGCTTACGGCCTACAATACGATGGCTTCTTTAAATCACAGGAAGAAGTAAACAATTCCGCCCAACCCACCGATAAACCCGGTTATGTGCGCGTGAAAGATGTTGACACCAGCGGTACTATCAGTACGGACCTCGACCGCGTGATTCTTGGCAACCTGGATCCCAAGTACACCTGGGGGATCACCAATAGTTTCAAGTACAAAAATTTCAGCCTGATGTTCTTCTTCCAGGGCGCCGCCGGTTATGTTAAACTGGACGAGTTCCAGATCGACAACGTATTTGGCGATACCCGCCGGAATACCGTGAAGAAAGACTGGTGGTCTGTCGATAATCCAAACGGAACACACTATGCCAACGACCAAAATGCAAATAAACTCAGCGTTCCTTTTTATGAAAATGATGCTTTTGTGAGATTAAAGGATCTTTCTATTTCCTACAATCTGCCAGCTAAAGTATTGACAAAATTAAATATGGCGAGTCTGAAAGTGTACGTAACCGGTCGCAACCTGGCAACGTTTACGAAATACAAAGGACTGGATCCTGAACTGAGTAATAATTACGGACTGCCGTTGCAACGGGATCTCTTAATCGGTCTTACCATCGGCCTTTAATAACCAACCTGAAAAGAGTCGTTATGAACAAAATAATTAAAATAGTATTCCTTGTACTCACGGTTTCCTCCGTGGCAAGTTGCAAGAAGGATTTCCTGGTGGAGGTGCCAAGAGATATTATTGGGCCCGACAATTTATATGTTGACAAAGCAGGCTTCGAGGCAGGCCTTTATGGCCTGTACAACCTGGTGCGCCAGGAGCGCACCGGTGTAAACGGAAGTTCCAACGATATCACCAATACAGCCGCGATGATTGGTGTAGACAATGCCTACAGTCTTTACCCGGCAGGTGGTGCCGCAGAATCCGTGTTTAATGATTTTGGTACCCGCATGGTACCTGCCGATGGCTACATGACCACTTTTTTCTCCTATCTCTATAAAGTGATCAATTCAGCAAATACCATCATTAACCGGGCAGAAACAACACCGGGTATCAACTGGACCGATGCCGAAAAGAATGCTATCGTTGCCGAAGCAAGACTACTGCGCGCCTGGGCCTATCGCCACCTCGTTTATCTCTGGGGTGATGTGCCGCTGAATCTTGAAGAATCCAACGGTGGTACCGTTCGTTTCGATTGGGAACGTACACCGGCAGCGGAAGTGCGTGCGCAAATGGAGCAGGACTGGCTTTTTGCCGAAGCAAACCTCCCAGATGTACCACCATCCGACGGCCGCGTAAGCAAAGTAGTGGCAGAACATTACCTGGCGGAACTTTATCTTACCCTGGGACAGGATCAGAAAGCAAAAGATATGGCGATGAAAGTGATCAACAATCCCAATTATAAACTGGTTACAGCACGCTATGGTGTAAATGCCAGTAAACCGGGTACGCCCTTCACAGACATGTTCCTCGACGGGAATTCAAACCGCACCGAAGGAAATACCGAAGTACTTTGGGTGTTCCCCAATGAATACCTTTCAACAGGTGCCGCTACCAACATCATGCGCCGCTGGTGGGTAAACCGCTACAACACAATCAAAGTAGGTGGAAAAACTCCCATCGATTATTCAAAAGACAACGGAGGTCGCGGTCTTGGCCGCTTTGCCGCAACAAAATATGCATTGTCTGTATATGGCCCCGGCGACGATCGCGGCGGACCATTTGCATGGCGTTTTTTCTGGATCATGAACAAAGCTTCCAGTCTTCCTGCAGGCTCCAATCCAAATGCTACCTGTACGGCGCCCGGATGGACTGGTCCCAACCTGGGCGACACGGTGAAGCTGAGTACTGCCTGCAATGAACCTACACCCAGTTCATCTTCTGCACAAAACTGGCCTAATACCCGTAAATGGGATTGGGCGCCGGATGATCCGGCACTGGTGCAGGAGACCGGTAACTATAACGACCAGGTGTACCTTCGCCTGGCAGAAGATTACCTGTTCCTGGCCGAAGCTCAAATGAAACTTAACCAGCCACAGGATGCGGCCATCACGATCAATATCCTGCGGGCACGTGCACATGCCACGCCCATCACAGCGGCAGACATCAATATGAACTTTATCCTGGATGAGCGCTCCCGCGAGTTATTCTCCGAAGAGCACCGCCGCTACACATTGATCCGTACTCACACCTGGTATGATCGTACCAAACTGTATAACAAATATTCGGGTCCGCGCATCATCCTGCGCGATACACTTTGCCCGATCCCGCAAAAAGTAATTGATGCGAATATCGACAAGGTAATGCCGCAAAATCCCGGCTATTTTTAATCGAATAACGGAGCCGGTGAGCACACCTCACCGGCTTTTTTTTAATACCTGATTATGATCCGTTTGCAGAGAAGCCTCACCGTTTGCATATCCTGGTTCCTTTTATTAGCCGGTTCACAATTGCATGCTCAGGGAAGAACAATCACCAGCGTAGATGACGGCTGGAAGTTTCTCCCCGGTGGCGCCGCCTATGCAGAAACAGTTTATTTTAATGATGCCGGCTGGGAAAATGTGCAACTGCCCCATACCTGGAATGCAACTGACCCATTTGATGACGATCTTACCTACCGCCGCGGTGAAAGCTGGTACCGCCGCAAGCTGGCGCTGGATCCATCCCTGCAAAATCGTCACCTCTTTCTCTATTTTGAAGGCGCCAACCAGGCCGTTAAATTGTATGTCAACGGTTCTTTTGCCGGGGATCACAGCGGCGGTTATACCGGCTTCGCGATAGACATTACTCCATATCTCAACTGGAAACCCGGCGCTGTAAACCAGCTTGCCGTGCAAATAAGCAATGCACACAATCCCTTTATACCACCGCTGAATGTTGGCTATGCATCTTACGGTGGCATCTATCGCGATGCATGGCTTATCAGCACTGGTGACGTACATGTGAAAGACATTAATACCAATTCCGGGGGCGTGTACCTGTCCACACCCGAAGTATCAACAGAACGTGGTCGCATACTGGTAAACACCACGTTGATCAATGAAAAAAAAATAGCGCAACCTGTAAAATTGCTCACCATTGTCAGGGATGCCGAAGGCAATGAAGTGGCACGTTCCCAAAAAGATGTTCAGTTTGCCAGCGGCATTCGCGAAATGGCTGCGCATGACAATAATATTGTAATTAATCACCCACACCTGTGGAGCCCCTCAGATCCCTATCTCTATCGCGTTACTACAACTATTGAAACAAACGGTGTGAGCGATGCCATTGAAAATACACTCGGCTTTCGCTGGTATTCCTTTGATGCTGCCAATGGTTTTTTCCTCAATGGAAAAAAGCTGGTGCTTCATGGCACCAACCGCCACCAGGATCTGAAAGGAAAAGGCGATGCGCTTTCCCCGGAAGACCATCGCCGCGATATGCAACTGATCAAGGATATGGGTTGCAATTTCGTTCGTCTTGCACACTACCCACAGGCGGCAGAAGTACTGCGGCTGGCGGATGAATTGGGCATACTGATCTGGGAAGAAACACCGGTTGTTAATTTCATCACCCGCGATCCGCGGTTTACCCAAACCGCTACCGGCATGATCCATGAAATGATTACACAGGGATACAATCATCCCTCCGTAATCATCTGGGGATCCAATAATGAAATATTACTCCACGGCCCCGAAGGTGAACGCCTGGGTCATCACTCAGATACCGCATATCTTTCAGCTGTACGCCAACTGGTAAAGCAACTGGATAGTACCGTTCATGCAGAAGATCCTGCACGCTATTCCACTATGGCTATGCATGCCAGTGGTGACTATGCAAAATTTGGATTGGATACCATCACGCAGATAAAAGGCTATAATATTTATAGCGGATGGTATTCAGGAAAGGTGGAGGATTTTGCAAATGACCTCGACCGGCGCAAAGGGAAAAATATTGTTTTTATCAGCGAGTATGGCGCAGAAGGAGAAGTGCGCCTTAATAGTGACGCACCGGTGCGCATGGATTATACCGGTGAATACCAACGTTACTACCACGAAGCCTATTTACGCGAAATCAATAAACGCCCCTGGCTCGCAGGTACAGCCATTTGGAATGAATTCGATTTTTCACAACCCAATATTGGCGGACCAGCCCCACACATGAACCAGAAAGGAATGGTAACCTGGGACCGCCAGCCAAAAGACGTTTATTATTTCTACAAGGCCAACTGGAACCCCGAACCAATGCTGTATATCGCATCGCGCAACTGGTTGCACCGCGGCGGACAAATTGGCGAATCAACAGGTATTGAAGTTTACTCCAACCTGGGACAGGTAACACTTTCCCTGAATGGAAAAACGATTTCTACAGCGAAATGTAATGATATTAATAAATGCAGCTGGCAGGTACAATTACAGCCAGGTAAAAATATAGTTATCGCTACCGCAAAAAAAGGGAAGCTGCTATTCACCGACCAGGTGGAGATTTATTATTCCGGCTACGCCGCCAACCTGCGGGATGCCAGCCAGCCGTTTCAATCGCTTTCCATCAATGTGGGATCCGTGTCTCAATACCAGGATGCGAGCAACAATGTATGGGTGGCCGATCATCCCTACCAAAAAGACGGATTCGGACGCATCGGCGGCAATATCCGCAACTTTGATCGTAAAGATGTATTGCTCGGTACAGAAGATGAACCATTGCTATATTCTTTTGCCGACAGCCTGCAAAGCTATCAACTGGATGTACCGGATGGCCAATACGAAGTAACACTTGCTTTTGCTGAACCAGACAGATTGCAAAAAGGGGATCGTGTATTTGACGTGATTATTAATGATCAACCCGTACTTTCTGCAGTTGATCTCACTGCTCAATATGGCTTCGCCCGGGCTGCAACATTCAAATCGGTTGTTACTGCTGCCGGCAAAGGCATCACCATCCGGTTTAACCCGTTGAAAGGGGCTGCTATTTTAAATGGATTACGAATTAATAAACTGAACTAAGACATGAAGCGTTTTTTTTCAAGCATCCTGCTCCCGGGATCGATGATGATTGCATTGGCAATACCGGGCACTGCATCTGCACAAACATCTTCTTCAAAAGCAGTGTACGGGGCATCAAGCCGCCAACTGCTTACCCTTGATGCGCATCCGCCTGCAGGCACCAAACTGGTGCGGTTTATGATCGATGATATGCAGGTGGCTGAGCTAACCGATCTCTACGCGCAAAAAACAGGCAACGCACCCAACTGGTCAACGGTTGTTGACCCGGCCTGGTTTGACAAAGGAAAACATACGCTGCACATACTGGCTTCCTCAGGCGGCCCATTGCAACAAGTGGAAACCCGTGAAGTAACAGGTACAAAACAAAACGATCCCCAACGGCAAAGTCTTGCAGGCGGATGGGAATTTGCCTCCGAACTGGAATTACCTGCAGGGGCATTGGATGGAGACATCCCTGCCGCTGTTGCCAATGGCTATAACCAGGGCACCTGGAAAAAGATACTCGTGCCAAATTCCCTCGGCGCCGTGGATACCAACTGGAACCGCTACGAAGGGATCATTGGTGTGTACCGGAAAGAACTGGATATTAACGCCACACCCACTGAACAGGTAAACCTGTTACTGGAATCCTGCTACTGGAGCGGAAAAGTATTTGTAAACGGTCAATTTGCAGGTGCAACACACGGCGGCTACCTGCCTACGCGGTTTCCTGTCAGCAAGTTTTTGAAACAGGGTCGAAATACAGTTTGTGTTGTGGTAGACAACCGGTTTACCACCATGGGTGTGTTAAAACGGATCAACGAATTTTACTGGAACTGGGGCGGGTTGCTGCAGGAAGTATTCCTGGAGCGTTTCCCAGCCGCTACACTAACAGATCTGCGGGCAGAAGGCACCGCAGGCGGGGGGCTGCAACTATATGCTACAGGCCTTAACAGTACCGCTACAGCGGTTCGGAAAACAGTAACCCTGGAAGTGTACGATGCGGGAAACCGTAAAGTGAAAGGCCCTGTTACGGTTACAGTCACAATTCCGCCAGGCACACAAATACTTAATTTTTCTTCGCTGCAACTTTCCAACATCACAAAATGGGAATTGGAAAAGCCGTATTTGTACACCGTAAAAATGAAAGGCGATTTTGGTGTGCTGGAACAACACACAGGTTTTCGGGATGTAGTGGTAAAAGGAAGTGATGTGCTGCTCAATGGCAAACCGGTGGAAGATCTGCAGGGCTTTGATCGCCACGCCGATTACCCTGGGTTGGGCCGTACACAACCATCAGGATTGGCCTACCAGGAATTGAAACTGTACCGCGATAAAGGCTTCCGTTTTTTCAGACCGGCACACTATCCCACCACACCTGCGCAGTTGGATGCCGCAGACGAACTCGGCCTGCTCGTTATTGAAGAAGTTAACGTTACCGGTTTGAAAGGCGCTATTATGGGGTCACAGGAAGTCCGTGATTTTGGCAAACAGCAGATCACCAAAATGATCCAGCGAGACAGGAGCCATCCCGCATTGATTGCTTTTTCTGTGGGCAACGAAAACCTGACCGACGAAGACGGGGCGCCTGAATATGTGAAAGAAGTGATCGCAACAGGGCGTGCCCTGGAACCGCACCGACTGTATACCCAGGTTACACACCGCTATACGCTCGACAGGACTTTTATGTACCAGGATTTTGTATGTCAGAATTACTACGCCGGCTGGTATGCAAAAGATATTAATTCCATCACCGGCATCCTGGATGCGGTGCAGGCTTACGCCGGAAATAAACCAATTATACTTTCGGAATATGGTGCGGAAGCTATTCCCGGTAAAATGGGAACTGCAAAAAGTACAGAACTCTACCAGGGATTTGTGGTAGATGGTCACAACCGGCTGCTCAATAACCGCAAACATTTCTTTGGAAAAATGTACTGGTGCGTTACCGATTTCTGGTGCCGTCCCAACTGGACGGGCGGTAATCCTGAACCACGTCCGCCATTTCACTATAAAAGCCTGATCAGCCTCGATCGTACGCATCGCAAACTGGGTTGGCGGGTGATGTTCTCACCAATACGCATTATCCTGAACCCACATACGGTGAAAGCAACCGACCTGGGTGGTGATATTATATTGCCTGCCGACAGGGATACCGCAATTGTTCAAACCATCACCATCCGCGAAGTGCGCGGCATAGGGGCAAAAGGAACATTCCGCGTTACACCACCGGCGGGTTTTACAGCAAGCATTACCGAAGCACCTTTTGATGTGAAACCGGAGGAAGGAAAGAGTTTTACGGTAACGTTAACGGGACGAATCGCCAAAGGACAGTCTGCCGACTGCCTCGTGCAGGCGATTGTGGATGAAGACACAGAGGCACAACCGATGGTAATCTCGCTGAAAGCGAAGGAATAAATGTGCTAATGTGGAAATGTGCTAATGAAAAGTCAATAATTCGCTAATTCGGCAATTCGATAATGAAGAAAATGAAAACTATAGCAATCGCTGTAATTTGTTTTATGGCAACATCGATTTCACTAAATGCCCAGGATGCTGATTCCGGGATGGACCTTTACCTGCTCATTGGCCAGTCGAACATGGCAGGACGTGGGCCGCTAACGCAGGAATATCGTGCCATGGGAGATACCGCAGTTTGGATGCTGGACAAGGATAACCACTGGGTGCCTGCGCATCATCCCGTTCACTTTGATAAACCCAAAGTGGCCGGTGTGGGTCCCGGTTTGTCGTTTGGCATTGCCATGGCCCACAAAGGTCGGAAAGTACACAAGGTGGGTCTGATCCCCTGTGCAGTAGGAGGCACGTCTATCGAAGTATGGGTGCCGGGCGGCTATGATAAAGCAACACAAACCCATCCTTATGATGATGCGATGGTGCGTCTTAAAGCTGCCCTGCCGGCAGGACATCTCAAAGGCGTGATCTGGTTACAGGGCGAAGCAGATAGCAACCCCGGACGTGCCAGTCACTACCTGGACAACCTGGTAACGTTGATCAACCGGGTGCGGGAAGCGGCCGGAGATCCCAACCTGCCTTTTGTTGCCGGGCAATTAGGACGATACAGACCTCAGTATGCCAATATCAATGCAGTTTTAAAAAAGCTGCCGGAAACAGTTCCCCATACCGCCGTGGCTTCTTCAAAAGGACTGACGGATAAAGGCGATCAGACGCATTTCAATGCTGAATCCGCCACGATCTATGGAAAACGTTTTGCCAAAAAAATGAAACACCTGGAAAAATAAATAACGATGATGCACAACCGTAAAATAGGATTTTTATTTCTCTTTCTTCTTGCAACGCTCTGCGTAAATGCAGGGGGCAAACAGCCTGCCCAAACTATTCAACGCCTGCTGGCATTCACCACCACTAATTCGGTAAAACTGGAAGCCACATTTGTTGCAGCGCCAAAAGCAGATGATAAATACAGTGTGCGCATCACCGATGACAAAACCGGCAAGGAACTATACAGTGGCAATGTGCAGGGTGAAGCAGTACCCGGCGATCCGTCCAGGCTTACGTTTCGCGTAAGCGGTTTAACCCCGCAGTTGTGGCAACCAACGGCGCCGGTCATGTATAAGGTGCAGTTTACTACCTGGTCCAGCGCAGAAGTAAAAGAACTGCGCATTGGTTTCCGGATGTTTGAATCCAGGGACGGGCATATCCTGCTCAATGGAAAACCGATCTTCCTTCGCGGCATTGCCATCAACCCGCCTTCACGCGGTATTCCAGACAGCGTGGAGAGAAGCCGGAAATTTGCTGAAGAGTACGTTCGCTTTATGAAGAGCATCAACGTTAATATTATTCGTATTCCCAACGACGAAACCTGGTACAACGTGTGTGATGAATTGGGCATGATGGTATTTGGCGGAAACTATAGTGGCACCGTAGATGGTGAAAAACCACCTAAAGATTATGACAGCGCTATTCGCTGGTATGAAACTGACGCATTTGCAGCTATTGCATCACACCCCAGCCTGATGGTATATGCCATGACCAATGAAGTTCCCTTTGAAGGAAGAGTTGCGCAGCAATGGGAGAAATTCCTGGCGTTTGCCTATCCCAAACTGCACGATTGGGACGATACGCGGCTTTATATCGCCAATGCCGGCTACGGCTACGGTAAATCAGGTGATATCTGTGATTTGCATCGCTACTGGGGCTGGTACTATTGCTCCCCATTCAACTTCATCAATATCCGCGACAATTCAAAGATCATCCCGTTTGCCAAAAAAGTGCAACCCATCACATTCACAGAATGCGTGGGCAACTATACCGGTCCCGATGGCAGCTATAACCTGACACCGGATCATAAAAACCCCGGTTCACAACTCAACTGGACCGGTCATGCAGATTGGGCATCGCAACCTTCACTGGCCGACGAGCACCAGAGTTATACATTCAAAAAAGCAACAGAATTATTTCGTCGCATGCGCGTCATCAACCCGGAATTGAGCGGCGTTTTTCCATTTACAATCCTGTATTATAACTGGAATAATGTGCAACAGTTTATTGATATGGACCCTAAACCTGTTACCAAACAGGCGAGGCTGTCTTACCAGCCACTGCTGGTGAGTTGGGAAAACTGGACAACACAGGTGTATGCCGGAACTACCTTAAAACCCATCCTCCATATTGTAAACGACGATAATGCCTTTAATGATCTGCAGGCAGGCGCAACGCTGGTATATGAATTACGTGATGCGGGCGACCAGGCGGTAAGCACGGGCTCTATCCAATTACCAGCAATTCCGTATTACAGCACCTGGCAACAACAATTATCAATCCCGGTTCCGGCGAACGCTGTAGCAGGAAATTACCGGTTGCTGGGAAAGATTATCCGGGATGGAAAAATACTTTCGGAAAATGAAGATCCGGTTTTTGTCGGCAATAAATCGATCATCACATCCGGGACGCCCGTTACACGGAAAATCTTACTGTATGATCCATCAGGCATAACAGCTGCAGCGCTGGATAAAAGCGGCATCCGTTACCAACGTATCGCCGCCTTCCAATCGATTCCCGCAGGTGCATCATTAATAATAGGTGAAAATGGCGCCGATGCGCAATTGGTAAAAGCTGCAACTGTATTACGCCAGTTTATACAGCGCGGCGGTCATGTGGTTTGCCTGCGCCAGGATGCAGAACATTTTCTGAATGTAAACAAGATTTCAAAAGCACCGTTCCGGAATGTGACAACGGAACTGGACGTACCGTCATATCCGCCACCGGCGCGACCTTCCCGGAACGGTCTCAATGTAAATCCCGAACGACCGGAACATCCTGTTTTTGATGGCGTGCGCCGGGAAGAATTACGGGTGTGGTCTGATTATACCAACTGGACAGAAAGCAAACCGGGTTTTCCAGCCGTTTATCCAGTAACGGATGGATTTGTTCCGGACAACAAAGAGGATATCGGTTCAATAGCCGTATTGGCAAACTATGGCGTAGCATTGGAAGGCATTGCGATTGCCGAGGTGTTTGACGGCAAAGGCAGTTTGCTGCTTACCGGTCTCGACCTGGCGCGCCGTGCAGGTATTGATCCCATTGCCGATCGGATGCTGGCGAATATGATCCGTTATGCTGCGGGCAACGAAGCCCATGATAATTACGTACTGATCACAGCGCCGATTGTTTGGGGCGACTATGCCACGGAGAAAGGTGTGCTGACGGGAGTAAACAGTGGCCTCATGGTGCACGGTGTTCCGCGCATTCCTGATAATTCAAAGTCAAAGATCACGGTTACGCGCATCGGCAACCGCTTCCTGGGCGCTGGCGGTGGTTTCAATACAAGGCCGGGAATCCAGTATGTAGCCTATGGCCGTCGTATGTTTGGGCCCTACAATCTTCGAGGATTTGGGAATGTGCCAGACCCCGTAGATACCACCGGCAACAGGGGAGAAGGTTATTTCTGGTGCAGAATTCCCGCTGGAAAATCAGTAGCACACACAACAGTATGGAACCAGGCCGACGAACCATTGCCTGTCACCATCCGGATCAATAATGATACACCGGTAACACAGTTGGTGCCCGCCAACCAAACGGTTGATGTGCCAGTACCGGTTCATACCACCTCGCTGAAGATGTGGTTTAAGGGAGATCGCCGACTGGTATTACTGCAAACCTCATTCGATGAGAAATAATGTTGAACGTTTTGAAAATCGTGGAACGATGAAAAAGATGATAACACTTGGGCTGGTTTTGTTTTCTCTTGTTGCGGTGGCACAACAAAGTCCAAAACTCGTGGTGATCACGTTTGACGGCATGCGCTGGAAAGATGTATTTCGCGGGGCAGACTCTTCCATGTTATTACCAAAGCTAAAAGGGAGTAAAGACTCTGCCTGGCGAATGCAACGGCTGTGGGCAGCCGACCCTGCACTACGTCGCCGGAAGCTGATGCCCTTTCTTTGGGACAGCATTGCAACAAAAGGCCAGATCTATGGAAACCGGGATATCAACAGTAACGTAAACGTAACCAACCGCTACTGGTTTTCCTACCCTGGATACAACGAAATATTTACCGGCTTTGGTGATACCGTGATCAATTCAAACGACTATCCCGCCAACCCCAATATAACGCTGCCGGAGTTTGTGAATAAACAACCGGGCTTTAAAGGCGAAGTGGCTGCCTTTGCTTCCTGGGCAGCTTTCAATCGTATCCTGAATGAGGACCGCTGCGGGTTCCCGGTAAATGCCGGTTATGAACCTTTTACAGATCATCCCAATGCAGCACAAACTGCCGTAAGCGCCTTACAATTCCTCCTCCCGAAATCATTTGGCCGAAGTGAACGCCCCGATGCGGTAACGTACACGCTCGCGAGTGAATATATGAAGGAAAATCACCCGCGGATGTTGCAGATCAGCTTTATCGAAACCGATGCATGGGGGCATCGGGATGCGTATGACTCCTACCTGGAATCTGCAAATGCCTGTGATACCATGATCCGCAATGTATGGAACTACCTGCAGTCGGATCCGTTTTACCGCGGGCAAACCACACTACTTATTACCTGTGATCACGGAAGGGGAGATGGCGCTACCTGGAAAAACCATAGCCGCTCCATTCCCGGCGCCGACCAGATTTGGATGGCCGTTATAGGTCCGTCTACACCCGCGCTGGGTGAAGTTCCTAATTGCCAGGTATATCAAAATCAATTTGCACAAACGATGGCGCATTTGCTGGGACTGGAGTTTCATGCTTCGCACCCGGTAGGACAACCCATTCAAACGGTAATAAAAAAACCATGACGCGTAAATTAATCGTTGCGATTATCGCAGCTTCCATTTTTTCGTTCCAGGCTGCTTCGCAGGATGTGAATATAGCATTGCATAAGCCCGTGGCTGTATCGTCCGAAGCTGCAGGGTTTCCTGCATCCAACCTTGTGGATGGAAAGATCTCGCGCAATTCCAAATGGGAGGCCGCCAACGGAAGAGCGCCACATATTGTTGAGATCAACCTGCAGAAATATTATACCGTGCGGGAAATACGGGTGTATAGCGGACTGCTGGATGAAGAAAAAAAACCATCCGAAATGAACCAGGCAGCCGGTTTTTTCTCCATCAAAAATTTTCGCCTGCAATATTGGGATGATGCCAACTGGAGCGATTTGCCGCAAAGCGAAATACATGAAAACCGGAATGTGCTGAACAAATTTGCATACGATCCGGGTGTTAGCACCTACAAAATAAGGCTTGTGTGTGATGATGGTGAACCCATTTCCATCATGGAGATTGAAGTGCTGGGTAAAGAAACACCCAACATGCCGGCGCCGCCATCACTTACGCCCTCGGTAATTTCCACATCGGTACCCAAGGGGCCGCAGCAGGCCACACTCACCGTTACCACGCAGCCCGCTGGCAAATCGATGCAATACGTAGGCTACAACCAGGGTTACTATATGCCCGGCAGTAACATATCCGGGTGGGTTCGTTATTCCAATGTAAATGCGTTCCGCGTGTGGGCTTCGCTCAATTCATTTGTGCCACAAACAGCGGTACAGGTAGACCCGGCATTGGCATTAGTGGATGAATTTGATCGCCGCAAAGCGGCACTTCGCAAAGCGCCCGAACATAACGCGTTTCTTAAATGGAATCAATTGCTTCCCCTGTATGATAAACCCGATTCATCATCCACCAACGCAATGGTGTACAACTATGCGCTTACAGAATTAAAAAAACTGGGAGTTGATGTGATCCTGCAGATCAACAGCACTGATTTTAGTGATAACTGGTCCAGCAAATGGAAACAATGGCAACGGTATTACGCACTTGCCTATTATAGTGCAAAGAAAGGCGGTGTAACCATGTTTGCCTTGCAGAATGAACCCAACCATCGTAATTCTGGCCCGATGAAGCTGGACACCTGGATCATGGCCATGCAAATTGTTTCGGATGCGGTGCATTGCGCCATTGAAGACGTAAATAAAGCCTACGGCAAAAAGCTCGTCGCGAAATTTGTAGGACCCGTAACGGCGGGACAAAATACAGATTGGTGGACGGCCGTTGCAAAAAATATGCGGACCGACTATCACGGGAATAAACTGGATAAGGATCTGCTCGAAATTTTTTCAACACACTCATACAATTCGCCTGCGGCGGGATATGAAACCAGGGTGGAGAATATTCGCAATCTCCTCGAAGAAAATCATCCGGCACACCAGGCGCCGCCGATTGTTTTTACAGAAATTGGGCGTTGGATGAATGCTTACCTGATCGACAAGGAAGAAACAATGGATTCTCCCAGTCTCTTTACCGAATGGGCCGGCATCTATTCCAATAATATGAAGAATGGAACCTATGGCATGTGGGCATTCAAGTTTGCGAATACTGCCAGCGGGCAATACCCGCGAGGCATCAAGTCTGGCCATCATTTTATCTGGCAGGGAAGGAGAATCGTGGAAGATGCGTACAACAATCTTGCTGCCGGCAAACCCGTAACCACTTCAGGAGGCACAGGTGCCACTTATATTACTGATGGAAATAAATCCGATTTATCTGCCTGGCATGCAGATTCTACGGCAACTGAAAAGTGGGCGCGGATTACGCTCGATAAACCAACTACACTCGGCAGCGCTGTGATCTATACGGGCTCTGACGGTGGTGTGTACACGAGCCCCGACCGTGTTCGCAATTTCCGGTTGCAATACCTGGATGGTGATAATTGGAAAGATATTTCCGGGGCCGTGGAGAAAGAAAACAAATATGCCCAGGTGTTTGAACTATTCACCAAACCGGTTACAACAATGGCAATCCGTTTTATCACAACGGATAAGGCGGCGGTAAAGGTTCGTGAAATTAAATTATTCGCCGCTGGCGATAGACCTTCTGCTACACCTGATTTTGATGTATCGGGTATTCAGCGTACCGGTGAAGTGGTTCGCCTTTTTGCCAAAGGATTTAAAGAGCAACGGCCACTAATGACAACCAAATTATCAGTGGATGATCCGGGCATGGATACATACACATCATTTGACGCTGCCTCGGGAAATTATTATATGTGGCTGGTGCAGCGTGGCCTGTACACCTATCATTTGTCGGCCAACCTTGCTGCGCTCAATTTGCCAACCGGCGCGGTGGCAACTGCTGAACTGGTTGATGCCGCTCATTATGGCGAGGTAACAAATGTGATCCGTATTGTTGATGGGAAGTTCAATATTGACCTTCCGGCACAATCGGTAATGCTGCTGACCATCAGCGCCGCAAATATGCAACAACAATTGATCCCGACAACCGCAGCTACAAGTGTGCAGGGCGGTAAATGGTCTGCCGCCGTCCGCAAACCGGGTGCGCCGGTAGCTGTTCAACTGGATGCGGGCCAACCGGGCAATAACCAGGTAGCTTATTTGCAGTTTAATCTCCCTTCCAATGTAAA
The DNA here is from genome assembly GCA_048498035.1 of Bacteroidota bacterium. GTDB lineage: Bacteria > Bacteroidota > Bacteroidia > Chitinophagales > Chitinophagaceae > CADEDV01. The sequence continues at coordinate 262,437 of JBEHYT010000002.1, forward strand.
AAATACAAACAGGGCGCTCTTGCAGCTAAATGGCGCCACGGATAAAAGCACGCCGTTCCGCCTGCATGTATATGCATTTAAGTCTGCTGCCTGGAAAGCGGCTTCTCTTACCTGGAAGAATGCGCCGCTGCTGGATTCAAAAGAGGCATTGTTACATGGCGTAGGCACAAAAGCTTTTGTAGCAGGAGAGATCGCTTTTGAGAATACAGGCAACACGCACTGGCTGGATATGACAGATATTCTGCGCCAGGCTGGCGCCGGCCCCATTACAGTGGTTCTGATACGTGAAACGCGTCAGTTGGGCGATGATGAAGATAAAGGCCACCAGGTGGTCATTAATACCACAACTGACAAACCGGCATTGATCCTGTTCACGTCAAAAAAATGAGTATGAAAAAAACGAGTACCGGATTGCTACTGCTGTTATTCTTTTCAATAACAGTATCCGCAAAAGTGAAGTTGCCCGCTGTGTTCAGTGATGGAGTGGTGCTGCAGCAAAAGGCAAAGGTAGCTGTGTGGGGCTGGGCTGATCCCGGAGAAAAGTTTACGCTGCAATGCAGTTGGGGCGTTAGTCAAAAAATTACCGCAGATGCAACAGGAGCATGGCGCGTGGAGGTCAAAACAGGAAAGGCAGGCGGGCCTTACACTATGCAATGGAAGGGAAGTTTTGGTACCCTCCAGGTGAATGATGTGTTGCTCGGCGAAGTATTTCTGTGTTCGGGACAATCCAATATGGGTTTTACAATGAAAACCGATGCTAATGCAAAGACGGAAATCCCGCAGGCGAATTTTCCCGATATACGCTATTTCAGTGTAAAACGCCAGTATGGTCTTGGTAGGTTTGATGATGCCCCTGGCTCCGTATGGGAAAAAACATCTCCTCAAACGGTGTCGTCCTTCTCTGCGGTGGCCTATTATTTTGCAAAAAAATTGCAGGCCCAGTTGCATGTTCCGGTAGGAATTGTGTTTTCCGCATGGGGTGGCACGCCGGCAGAGGCCTGGATACCGGGAAACCGGATAGAAGTTGATACGCTGTTACACCGGTATATTGATCGCTGGGATTATATCCAGCAGCATGCAGGCGCAGATTCTGTTTTGTATCACCAGCAGATGGATGCATGGGCTCAGCACCGGCAACTGCCAGACAGCAATAACTATAAGAAGCCTGCCGAGCCGCAAACCCTGTATTATTTTAACCGGCCCTGGCGGGAACCAGGTGTTCTCTTTGCGGGAATGATAAAGCCGGTCATTCCTTTTACCGTTAAGGGAGTGGTATGGTACCAGGGAGAATCCAATGTTGGCTACGCAGATGAATATGCCTATGTGCTGCGCAGCCTCGTAAAAGAATGGCGGTCGGCCTGGGGAAAAGGAAGTACGATGCCATTTTATATTATCCAGATTGCAGCCTATGGCTATAGCAACCTGGATGCGGCAGCTACTGTTCGGGAGGCACAATACCGCCTGATGCAGGAAGAACCGGGTACGTACACGGTAATTACGCTGGATTTGGGCAATATGGACAATATTCACTACACGCATAAGGAACCGGCTGCCGATCGCCTTTTACGTGCTGTGCTGCATACCAGCTATCACCAGGCTATATCCTGGAAGTCACCGGACATCCGTAAAATAGATCGTGATGGAAATGATGTACTGATCCATTTCGCTTCGGATATCCAGGTAGGCAAAGGAGAAACGGTTCCGGCGGGTTTTGAAACTGGTGTGCGGAACAATGATGATAAACTCCAGTTTTCGCCGGCACAGGCTTCACTGGATAATTCGCGCACCATCCGGCTGAAAGGTGCTGGCATCGGAAAAGTGACGGCCGTCCGTTATGGCTGGCTGCTGCCGGGTGCTGCCAATGTTTTTGGTGCAGACGGATTGCCGTTGGCACCCTTTAATAAAATGCTTCACGATTTTTAATAATGATAGAATATGAAGAAATTCCTGGCAAACGATTTTTTACTGGAGAGCCCTGTGGCCCAGGAGCTGTTTGACCGCTTTGCGAAGAATACGCCCGTAGTAGATTACCATAACCATCTTTCTCCTGCTGATATTGCCGATAACCGGCAGTTTAAGACTATCACGGAAGTATGGCTGGGCGGTGATCACTATAAATGGCGCGCCATGCGCGCGAATGGGATCCCGGAGGAACGAATTACCGGCACAGCAACTGATGGCGATAAGTTCAACGCCTGGGCCGAAACGGTTCCTTACACCATGCGTAACCCCTTATTCCACTGGACACACCTGGAATTGCAGCGTTATTTCGGCATTCACGAGCTACTGGATGAAACAAATGGACCACAGGTATATGAACACTGCAACCAGTTGCTGCAGCAAAAAGATTTCAGCGTTCTGGGATTATTGGAAAAAATGAATGTGCGGGTTGTTTGCACCACAGATGATCCATGTGATACACTCGAACATCACCTCCGTTTTCGTAACAGCGGCCATTCGCTGCGGATGTTACCCGCCTTTCGGCCAGATAACGGCATTGCCGTAGAGAACCTGGAACGCTGGTTGGATTATGTACAGAAACTTGAGAATGCCAGTGGTCATCGCATCGGGGGATATGCGGATTTCATCACTGCCTTCCGGATGCGTCATGATCATTTTGCAGAAGCGGGTGGCTGCATCAGCGATCACGGATGTGAAACTATGGCGGCCGCAGATTTTTCTCCAAAGCAACAAGCCGCATTATTTGATAAACTCCGGGGCGGACATAGGTTGTCTGCCACAGAAACAGCCTCATTTAAAACCGGTGTATTGTATGAACTGGCGTTGCTTGATCATGAGAAGGGATGGGTACAGCAATGGCATGTGGGTGCTATTCGTAATAACAACTCCCGCCTGCTGAAAAAGCTGGGCGCTGATGCAGGGGTAGACAGCATTGGCGATTTTGAAACCGCCAGGACGATGGCCGCTTTTTTTGACCTCCTGGACAGTTCATCGCAATTGGCAAAAACTATCGTATACAACCTGAATCCTGCGGACAGTGAAGTGTATGCCACGATGATGGGAAATTTCCAGGATGGAACGGTGGCAGGAAAGATGCAATATGGCGCGGCCTGGTGGTTCCTGGATCAGAAAGACGGCATCGAACGGCAATTGCAGGTGTTGAGCAACATGGGACTTTTAAGCCGGTTTGTAGGCATGCTTACGGACAGCAGATCGTTTCTTTCGTTTCCTCGGCATGAATATTTCCGGAGAATCCTGTGTAATATAATAGGTCAGGACATTGTAAAAGGAGAGTTGCCGGATAATTTGGACCGGGTTGGTAAAATGATTGAAGATATTTGTTATAATAACGCGAAAGCGTATTTCAATTTCTAAGCAGAGCGAGCAGTTAGAAAAAAAGCACCTTGTCGCATGACAGGGTGCTTTCGTATTTTTTAAAGTGGTTATTTATTTTTTGTACAACGAGCGGTAGATGCCCAGTTCAAGTCCGCGCAGTTCTGCCAGTCCGCGCATACGGCCTATGCAGGAATAGCCGGGATTATTGGTTTTGTTCATGTCGTCCATCATCTGGTGCCCATGATCCGGTCTGAAGGGAATTGGCGCCTTTGCGTGCTGTTGTATTGCGAGTACTTCGGTGAGTACTGCATACATATCGGTATCCCCGTCCAGGTGATCGGCCTCATAAAAATTGCCCTGCTCATCCCGTTTAGTATTGCGCAGGTGTACAAAATGCATCCTGTCTCCAATGCGGCGTGCGATGGCTGGAAGATCGTTGTTTTTATTAGCGCCAAGTGAGCCCGTGCAAAAACAGATGCCATTGCTTTTATTCGGAACAGCAGAAAGAATATAGTCGATATCGGCGCCGGTAGACACAATGCGTGGCAGCCCAAGAATATCGAACGGAGGATCATCCGGGTGAATAGCCAGTTGGATGCCGAGTTCATCCGCCACCGGGCAAACTTCTTCCAGGAAATATTTCAGGTTCTCGCGCAATTGATCGTGGTTGATGTGGTCATACTGGGCGAGTTTTTCACGCATTTGTTCTACCGACTGTTTTTTTTCGCCCGGAATGCCAAACATCACGATAGTTTGCAGTTCCTGGAGTTGTTCTGCCGTATAGGACTTATGACGTTCTGTAGCCTGTTGCACAATTTCCGCAGGGTAGGCGTCTTTAGCATTTTTCCGTTCGAGGATAAAGATGTCGAAGATGGCCATATCTACCCAGTTAAAGTAGAGCGCTTCAGATCCGTCTGGCATTTTATATTTCAGATCGGTACGGGTCCAATCGTTTACCGGCATAAAGTTGTAGGTAACGATGCGGATATCCCAAAACGCGAGGTTTCGGAGTGTTTGTTTGTACTGATCGATATACTGTTGAAAATCGCCGGTTCGTGTTTTGATGGATTCGTGGATGGTTACGCTTTCCACTACGTCCCAGGTCAGGCCCGCGGCTTCAATAATATCTTTTCTTGTCCTGATCTCTTCTATCGGCCAAACATCTCCATGGGGAATATGATGCAGGGCAGTTACCACGCCGGTAGCGCCCGTTTGACGTACGTCTTGAAGCGTTACAGGATCATCGGGGCCGAACCAGCGCCAGGTTTGTTTAAGTTGCAAGGATGTATGAATTAAAAATGAACAATGAATAATGAATAATGATAAGATCGTCCCGGTATCATTGGAGAAACTCCTTTTAACCGGGAAATGCGTTCACAAAGTTAGTGTGAATCCTCATTCACGCTGCTGAAAAGAAGTGCGAATGGCAAATACGAACAGGTATTCGTGTTATTTATACGCCGGAGAAAATGTGAAAGCCCCCGTCAACACAAATTACTTCGCCGCTTACAAAGGCAGAAGCGTCGCTAAGAAGCCACACCAATGCGCCAATTAATTCCTCGGGCGCTCCAAATCGTTTAAACGGTGTATTTTGGATCACCGCCTGGCCACGTTCGGTATAGGATCCGTCGGGATTGGTCAGCAGGGCCCTGTTTTGGTGTGTGATGAAAAATCCAGGCGCCACCGCATTTACGCGGAGCGAGCCGCCGTAGCGTGCTGCCGCTTCAACACACATCCATCGGGTATAATTATCAATGGCAGCTTTGGCCATGGAATAGCCAAGCACCCTGGTAATGGCCGTTTTGGCAGCCATGGAAGAAATATTGACGATGGTTCCGTTTCCGGAGGCCACCAGTGCCGGACCAAATACAGAGACAGGCAAAATGGTTCCAAAAAGGTTGAGATCGAAGGCCTGTTTGAGGCCGTCCATATTCAAATCAAAAATATCTTTGCCGGGAGCCACAACTGCATCGGGTACGTTACCGCCCGCAGCGTTTACCAGCCCGTCAATTTTGCCCCATGTTGCTAATATTTTGTCCCGTGCGCTTTCCAGGTCTGTTTTTGATAATACATCTGCCGCAATAAAAAGCGCTTCCTTCCCATCTGCCGTCAATGCTTTTACTCGTTCTTCACCCACCGACTTATTTCTGCCGATCAGTACCGCTTTCGCGCCTGCGTCTGTAATTCCTTTTACAAATGATTCTCCCAAAATGCCGGTGGCCCCGGTTACAACAATTACCTTACCGGTAAGATCAAAAATCTGCTGCATATCGTTATCGTCCTCATTAGGCGAGGGCTATAAAAGTATAACAACAAATAAGGGGAATGGAGCGGCGCCTTAACTACAACGTTTGAAATACCACACAGTTTTATTGCAACCGATTGCGATACCGGGGAAATGCCAGCAAAAACAGTGGATTCACTTAGTCAACAGGAAGGATAATATCTTTTTATCATATTGCGCATTGCGGCTGGTAACGTTCATCCACCCAAACAGCCACGGCGCCCGGTCCAACGGTGAAGTCGGCCTCACCATTTTCGTCCAGTTGCATCACTTCCTGCTGGCGCCCCAGCAAATCAACCAGCCTGCGGCCTGCATTTTCGGGGCCCATACTCATTCGCTTGGTGCCCATGTCTCCATTGCTCATCAGTACCGCACAGCCACTAAATTCATGTTCCAGGTCGCCCTGGCGTGTCCAGCCAATCACATTGGGATGATCGAGGTAATCCCGTTGCACGCCATAACTGATACGTGACCTCGCTTCAATAAGACGTTCAATACCCTGAACACGGTTGAGCTCAATATATACTTCCTGCTCCTGGTGCGTATCCAGGTATTTCGCCTCATATACCGCCGGGTAAAAAATACAGGGGATGCCCTGTTCGCGCAGCAGGATAATCGCGTACGCCAGCGGCTTGAACCAGTAATCCACCGTTGATTCCAATGCCTGCATGGGCTGGGTATCGTGATTGTCAACAAACGTAATTGCTAACTCTGGCTTTTGTTGGATGAGCGTATTGTCAAAGATCGTCCGCAGGTCGTACGCCGGCCCCTGCAGCGAAGCATGGTAGAGGTTGTGATGCAGGGGTACATCAAACAATTGAATTTTTCCCTGTGTGGCTTCGATATATTGAAGTAACACAGCAACATCGCTTTTCCAGTATTCACCAATCACCAGGAAATTTTTATTAAAACTGCCATTCAGGTGATCAATCCATTCCGGGAAAAACCCGGGATTGATATGTTTTAACGCGTCGAGCCGGACCCCGTCAAAATGTGTGGTATCATGATACCACGATCCCCAACGCTTCAATTCTTCCCGCACGTGTGGATTCCTGAATTCCACATCAGCCCCCATCAGGAAATCATAATTGCCATTTTCAGACCCCACCAATTCTTCCCAGGTACCATTCGTGTATTCATTCAGGATGAGGTTAATGGTCCAGTTTTCATACACGCCTGTAAAGCAGTCCTTATTCCATTTAAAATTGGAGTACTTATCGCCCCTCCCGGGGAAGGTAAATTTTGTGAATGCTTCAATTTCCTGCGGTTCTCCCAACGGCTCAAGCCGGTTTTCTTCTTTTACAGGAATGGCTTTCATCTTTTCTTTTTCGTCGGCCCCGATGCGATGATTGAAAACGATGTCGACAATCACCTGTATATTTTTTTGCTGTAATGCGGTTATAGCGGCCAGGTATTCATCGCGCGTGCCATAGCGCGTTCTTACCGTCCCTTTCTGATCAAATTCGCCGAGATCATAAAGGTCATATACGGCATAGCCGGGTTCGTTCACACCATCGGCGGATTTATACGCCGGTGGTAGCCAAACATGGGTGATGCCCATACTGGCGAGATGTTGCGCGCGTTCTGCGGCATGTTGCCACAGGTTTCCCTCGGGGGAATAATACCAGTGGAAAAACTGGAAGATAGTGTTGTTCATGGTTTCGTTTTTCTCTCTGCAGGTTTATTCAATAGCTACGCGGTTGCCGCTTTGCATGGATGAATAAATGGCTTGTATGATCGCAACGTCTTTTTTACCTAATTCTCCCGGCAGGGAGGCTTTGGAACCGTGTAATACCGAAAGCGCAAAATCGTCCATTTGCAGCAATTGCTGGTTTACGGATGCCAATTGTAAAAAACCGGTAGCCGTTTTGCCGTGAATGCCGCTGTAACTGAAGGCGGGCGATAGTTCAATCCAGCCATGTTCAGCGGTTAGATGAAGCAGGTTCATATCTGCTTCATAACTGGCTTCTGCGCGTGCGGTAAGGCCACCTTCCATTTGCATTTCCCATGCGATATACCGTTCCATACTTCCGGGATCAGAAGCGTCAAACCCGCGTTGTTCCAACACCTGTACACTCTCGGGTTCCTCGCCGCAGGCATAACGCGCTGCCTGGATGCAGTAAATACCCAGGTCCTGGATGGCGCCGCCGCCCGACAATTTTTTATCGAGACGCCAGCCGCCCATATTTGCCTGTCCATGCTGCGCATGAATGTAGGTAGGATTGCCAAAGATCTTTTCCGTACCAATACGGGCTACTTCCATATTATAAGGCTCAAAATGCAGCCGGTACCCGATGCCCAACAGGCGATTGGCAGCTTTGCTGGCTGCAATCATTTCATCACACTCTGCAGTTGTCAGCGCCATCGGCTTTTCGCAGATCACATGCTTTCCCGCTTTTGCCGCGCGTATCGCAAATTCCGCATGCAATGCATTCGGCAATACGATATATACAATGTCGATTGATGAATTGGAAGCGATCTCATCAAAATTATCGTAGCTATAGACATTTTCATCCGGTATCTTGTATCGTGCCTGCCACATGGGTATTTTGGAGGTGTTGCCAGTAACAATGCCCGCCAGCCGGCAAAATTTGCACTGTTGAAGTGCGGGAGCGAGTTGCTGCGTGGCATAATTTCCAAGTCCTGCCAGCGCTATTCCCAATTTTTTGTCATGCTCCAGGGGCTGCAACTGGTGGTGCAGCACTTCAATACCCGGTTGCGTTTCTGACCCGGATGGTCGGGCATATTGGGCGCCGGAGTGAGATTCTTTGGATGTCATACCATATTACAGTTCAATTATACTGCCAAATTACTGCCAACTGAACGGCGGGGAAAGCCGGAAAATAGAATGTTCCGCAGTCAGGTACAGATCATTGCCGCCCCAACAGCAGTTGGTGATCATTTCCGGCACAGGAATTAACCCCAGCCGTTTGCCTGCAGGAGATAAAATCCGTAGCCCGTCTGGCGAGCAAAGCAGCAGGTTGCCAAACCGGTCGGTGGTTATGCCATCTGCATTTTCTTCCGCTAAAACTTCCATTCGTTTCAGCCGTCCGTGTTCATCTACCTGGCAGCGGTATAATCTCGGTTCTTCCGGGTGGTTACTTCCCAGGTATAGGTATTTTTCATCGGGCGAGAAACAGACTCCATTGGGAAAATGCAATGCCGCGCTCAGCAGCTGTATTTCTTCGCCCCTGGCGCAATACAAACCGGCCAGTGGCTGAAAGCGCGCTGGCTGCAGTTGTTCATTTTCCAGTCCATAGGGTGGGTCTGTAAAAAAAATAAAACCGTCGGAACGGATCACGATATCATTTGGACTATTAAACGGGTGGTTCTCATATTGGGGATAGATCAGTTTTCTTTCGCCGCCAGGCGATAACATACCGATGCCATGATCGCCCTGCATACATACGAGCAGGTTGCCGTTTGCATCAAATGCCATGGCATTGGATCCAATCATTCGGGAAAGGCCGGTGGTATCTGACCCGGTAAAACCGCTTTTTTCCAAAAATACCCGTGTTTTCCCATCGTGAAATTCATAAATGCAATTGGCGGGCATATCGCTGAATAATAAAGACCGGCGGCGGGTCCAAACCGGTCCTTCGGTGAATTGAAATCCGGTGGCGACTGGTATAGGTACCGATGTATTGAGCATGGTCAGTGGAGTGATGAGGTTACATGATATACATAAAAATCGCCGGGCTCCATGTCAAACTGGTGTTGGCGACGGATGTCGGTATGATTACCACTAAAGAGTTCAGTGTAATGATCTGCAATGGCCGGGTGGTTGATGGTGAAGTTTGCATTGGTGGTGCCAAGGTTCATGGCTACAAGCACTTTGTCTTTTTGACGGCGGCAGAGATAAACCAGGCTGTCGGGATGGTGAGTGGGTACGATAAACACAGATGCACTTTCTTGCAGCGCTTTATTTTTTTTGCGAAGTGCCAGGAGCGTGCAATAAAAATCATGCAGTTGGGCATCGCCCGACCAGTCAATACTATCTTTTTCAAAAAAAGGAAGTTGTTTCAGGTTGGGTTTTTCCTGGCCGGAGTAAATGAGCGGAATTCCGGGCCAGGTGCAGGTAAACGCGGCGAGCGCTTTGGCGCAAACGCCGTATTTGTCATATTCCGTTCCTGTGTATGTGTTTTCGTCGTGGTTGGACGTAAACAGCAATTTTTCAGAACCTACGGGGTAGAGTGCATAATTGTTAAGCAGCGGCAATATATCTGCCAGTGGGAGTTCGCGTTTCATGTATTTGTCGAAGGCGCGCATCACTTCCCACCCGTAGGTAACATCAAATGCTTCATGATAGGCTAGTATCTCACATTCTGCCAGCCAAAACAGTGGCTTGATGGCATCGCATTCGCTGCGGGCTTCCACCCAAAAATCAATGGGTACGGTTCGTGCCATATCACAACGAAACCCGTCTATATCAAAAGTTCGTATCCAATAGATCATTGCCTGGATCATCGCTGCACGCAGCGCAGGCACTTCGTAGTTAAGATCTATTACATCAATCCAACCATATAGTTCGGTAAAATTTCCCTGGTCATCCTTGCGGTACCATTCGGGGTTGGCCACCGTCCATTGATGATCGTACCCGGTGTGGTTGGCTACCCAGTCGATGATCACTTTCATCTCAAAACTATGTGCCAGTTGGATGAGGGCTTTAAAATCATCGCCCGAGCCGTAGGCCGGGTCAATATCAACGTAAGAACTGGCAGCATAGTAGCTGCCATAAGTGCCCTGGCGTTTTTCTACACTGATGGGCGTAATGGGCATTAACCAAAGAATTTCGATGCCCATACGGTGCAGCCGCGGAATATGTTCCATAAATGCCCGCAATGTTCCTTCCGGCGTGTATTGGCGAATATTGACTTCGTAAATATTGGTCCCGTTGCCCCAGGAAATAATGGGAAAGGCACTGCTCATGCGATCATTTTTCGGATAAATGACAATATTTATACCGGTTCATGCCATTTTGCCCCGGTACGGGTATCCATCTAAGCATGCCGGGCATCCACCGGAAAAATCCATCGACAACACAGGGGGAAGAAAATCCACATTTTTTTAAAAAAAATGGTAAACGGCTTAGTCTGTTTTGTCTTGCGATGTATTTATAATGAGAGGCCGGCGGAATAAGTAAAATGGTTTTATCAACTTACTATAAAGAGCGTTAGTACACGAAGGGGAAATCGTTTACACTAACAGCGGCGGGACAGCAGACGTGTTGTCCCGTTTCGTTTATTGTATCTGCGAAACCTGTACGGTTTAGTTGATAAAAATTAGTGGAGGTAAAAAAAAGCAGCGCCGAATAGTCGGCACTGCCAGTTCTATTAAATTACGATTTTTTGGGATCTTTTTTTATGATCCGCGTCAGTTCCATTTTACATTCACCATCAGTTAGTTAAAACAGGAAGCCTACCCGCAATGAAATAATATCAGCCTCGTCAGATTTGGAATAATAGAGGTTGAGCGCTACCAGGTTGTATGGTAGATAGAAAATACCACCGCCGAATGCAGTATGCATCTTAGTTGATTTTTCTCCCGGGATCCAAACACGTCCATCATCAAAGAATCCAAGAACACCGAATACCCCGCGGAACACGTAGTTCTTCATATTACCCAGGCCCAACCGAATTTCTGTGTTTTGATAAAAGCTGGAACGCCCTGCAAACCGTCCGCGCCAGAATCCCCGCAGGTTGGAACTACCTCCCAGGTAATTAGCCTGGTAAAACTCATAGTCGCCGATATTGGTAGCGGCGCCGGTTCTGTGTGCAAACACTATAAATTTAGAGATGTGTTGATAGAAAGCAAAAGAGCCTTCCAGTTTCAAAAAGTTACGATTGTCTTTTTCAAAATTATCGATCCAGGACGCTTTGCTGCTGAAAAGAACTCCTTTACGCGTCAGGCGACTGTTATCTCGTGTGTCAAATTCAAATTGCGAGCTGATGCCTGCAAATTTTTTATCGGAGAAAACGGAAGGGTCAACATCGCTTTCGGGAGATGTTACGAATTTTGATTGCGACTGGAGAATTTCCACCGTTTGATAGTGTAATCCCAGGCGAAAATAATTTTTCTTCCAGCTTCTGCTGATGCCGGGACTTAGATCCAGCACATTGGCTTTGACCCGGAAAAAAGATCGATCATGTCCATTCAATTCAGTTTCATTTCCCAGCCCGTAATAATTGAGCGTGTATCTTGGTCCGAGGTAGGAAGCTGTGAGATCAATATCCCATTTCCCCAGGGCCTGTTTAAATAGTCCTTTATAATCGAACCCGATTGCGCCGGTTTCCGTGGCATAATTCACGGCAAAACGCTGTTGCCACCCAAACGGTGTTTTGCCCCACTGCTGCCGACGATATAATAATCCGAGTCCAATGGACACTCCATCGTCCGGGTTAAAGCCTGGCATAATGAGTGGAATAAAGTAGTCCCATTTTAAAGATGCGCGTTGGTAATTGTAAAGCGTATCCCATTTCCGCTGCACTTTCAGATGAGCCGTGTTTAGCTTGTCCGGGATAATACTATCGTATACGGTAGCCGCTTTTCCGTGCATATCATCGGATGTTTTGTAATGATCTTTTCCATCCCCGCCCAGGAGGCGGATATGAAAGCTGTTACGCCCTGAGCCGTCCACTATAAAATGGTCTTTGCCTTCAAGTCCGTAAATATTGATTTCGCGGGTGTCTGCGCGGTTAAATGCACGGTGATAAAATGTGTCGTTTTTTTCGCTGATGCCGGTAACGGTTACGTGGCGTGGATCTGTTACATGTACCAGGAACGTTTCATCATCTTCACTTCCATTGATCACAACCTGCCTGCTCTGGATGCGGTAGTAATGCATCGCATCCTTGCGGATATGATCGCGTCGTTGGCGCAGTCTCTTCCTGAGATGGTTACCCTGCCATTTGTTGACCGCGGCAGGCATTTCATTAATCCCACTGTCGATAGCTGCATCTGTTAAATGCGATTGCACAAAGGATATGGCGTTTTCCCAATCGGTGCGGGTTAGCTGGTTCAGAAATTGGCGGTCGAGGTTACGGGCAGAATAGTTGGCGCCGCGAAGATCCCGAACATGTGGCGCCAGGTTTTCCAGTGGGCGGAAGGCCCAGGGCTGGGAGAGAAGGAACATATTTACACCATCCGTTTTGGAGAAGGCCTGGTCGCGGTCGCGGGCAATAGGTTCCACCAGCCGCAGCTCTGCGGAATCCCGTACTGCCCATACCCATTGGTCTTCATGGCGGTCCCAGTCGTTTACGATCATATCAAACAAGCGTACGCGCAATAGGGCGGCCTGGTCTACATGATACTTAGTTGTTTTACCAAAATGTTCAAGCAATTTTTCTGTCCCGATAATTTTGTCGGCGTTACCAAAGCGCGGGTTATGTTCCCAGCCGTCGCCGTTGGTTCTTTCTTCCAGCAGGCAAAGACGGTTGGCGAATGTTTCCCGGAATTCACCAAGCGCAGGATCATCTGCTACGTAGTAAATAGCGGGGTTGGTATGATAAAAACCGAGGCTGCCCGACATCTTTGCGATGGCGAGCGGGCCATAGGGATGAGCGGTGCTGATCTGGTCGTTCACGATATCATTAATAAAGCTGCCGCGCAGTGATTCGGGAATTAGTACGTCGAGATTTTTGTCGATCGTGCGTAGCACAAATTCCCGCCCGTTTTTGCTTAGGAGCCGTAGCGTTTTTGTCTGGTGACCACCACCTTGTTTTTGCGGGGTGAGTCCGCCGTCCACCTGCCAGAGATGAAGGGTGGGGAATGTGACGGGCGTTGTCCATTCCGGCCGGTAATGTTTTCCCCACCAAAATTCTTTCCAGTGGGAGGCTTTAAACTGCGCGCCAGCCGCCATGGTAATGGGCGACGTGTCTTTAGCGGGCGTAACATATTGACCTTGGGCGGAAAATGTAATAGCCAGGAGGACGGTAAATAACGCTGTTCTCATATTGTAGCATTGTTCACCGGGAATAGTCTAAAATCGTTCCAAACGGGATTTGCAGGGATTTTAATTCGGCTGGGCATTTTTAGGTTGAACGGACTGGCGGCAAATGTCAATAAAAAACCCCGCCGAAGCGGGGTAATAGCGCAAAGAAGTAAGTTTTAATTATTGGTCCAGGACGATTTTTTCTTTTGGGTAAACAGGTCATCTACCATCACCTGGTCGAAGTGTTTGGTGATGTTGCCATTGATGTTGTGGTACACTGCGCTTACGAAGATGGTTTGTGCTGCGCTGATGATGGCCATGGCAATGAAGATACCGGCTATCGCAAAAATAATTCCGACCATTGGGCTAAAGATGGCGCCCAGGAAATAAAGTGGCAGGCCAATCACGATAAATGCAAGGATCTGGATCAGTCCAAAGCTGAAATTACCGGTCAGGCTTTCTCCCCATTTTTGTTTCATGATCTGGGTTGAGCGCTTGATGGCTTCCAGTGTGCCTACTTTTTCATAGGCAATTACGGGTACTACAAAAAAGGTAGCTACGCTCCAAACCACGCCAATCAGTCCGGTAATAATCTTGCCAACGGTGCCCACATTTTCCTGGATGGCGCGAAGCAGCAATCCAATAGTGGCGGAAAAAAATGCCCAGGAAAAAATTACGCCGATACGGCTGGCGCTGAATTGAAGGCCGGCGCGCAGGGTTACTTCTTCTCCTTCAAAATACAGCCTTGTGCAATGGATCAACGCCATGTTGAAGAAGATGATAATAAAATAGTTTACCAGGTAAAAGCCCAGCAACAATGCGTAGTAGAGCGGGGTATTAAAATCCTGGAGGTTATTTTCAGGGTCCCAGTCTGTTTTTGACAGTACTGCCAGGGCAAAAGAACCCACGACCAGGATGGTTGCAAAACCTGAAAGGATGGGGAAAATAACCAGTTCTTTTTTTTCTTTCAAAACCTGGAAGCTGCTCATTGCAATTTTCCAGCCGTTTGAAATACGATCTCCAAATGCCATAGGTTAAGTTTTTTGAAGGATAAATATAATAAAAGCCAGGTAAATATTCATTTACCGGGACGGTTGCAGGTAAAGCAGGGTAGACCGGTAAGGACGGGTTGAATATTTATCGTTAATAATGAAATAGCCATCCCGGTAGGGTGCAATTCCTTCCCAGTTGTAATCGGCATAGGCGGGTGGGATTTCGGCGATGGGTTTCCACGAAAAATGATTGTTGCCATCCAGTTCAATGTCAACCAGCCGGGAGTAGTTGATATAATTCCCGTCTTTTTTAATAAGACTATTTTCCGCATCGGTTGCGGGGAGTCGGTACACGGTATCTTCGCCTTCACCTTTATAAAAGTAATTGATGGCGGTGAAATGGTTTTTGCCCATGTAAACGATATCGGGAATTCGAAAGGGAAGTTTTTGGATGGGGAACAGGTGCAGGCTATGGTCTTGCAGCGAATACCGGTCGATCATATAAGCGTTGTTTTGCCCGGAGAAATAATTGTATTCGTAGAAGGCCAGGAGCTGGTCGTCTTTTTTGGCAAGACATTCAAAGCCGGCGTTGTAGATGTGCGACCCATCCTGACGGGTAAATTTTGGCAGGGGCAGCAGGAATGAAGTATCCATTTGCACGCAGGTATCCTGCAGGTTGCCACGGAGCAGGTAACAATTGGAAATAGGAGTTGCGGTTTCTACGGAGAGGTAGACCTGGTTACCATCCAGCACCATGGCTTCCAGTCCTTCGTAGGCTTTGCCGTTGCGATCAATTTGGCTTCGAAGTGTTTCCAGTCCATAGAGGTGATATTTCTGCCAGGTGAGGGCGTAGCTACTGTCTTTTATTTTTTTCATGATCCCCTTCAGACTGGCTGCATATAGTTTTCCTTCGGAACCGTCTTGCAACCGGCTTTCCGACATTAAGAAAAGTCGGCCATTATGTATGCCGAGACTTGAGAATTGGTTGTCGTAATAGGAGATTTCGGGAGGCAGGGGAACTTCCTGCGCGTTGAATTGTGAGTGTGCAGCAGCGGTGCTGAGAAGAAGCAGCAGTGCGAAAAAAAACTTCATAAAAGTGGATGGTTTGTCGCCATTGGCGGACGATAGAGTACAAGGTAGGAAATTGGTGGATGATGGCAAAAACGGGGTTGAACATTTTAAACGCAATATTTTCTTATGATCATCATCAGAGAGGTCGCCTTATTCGCAATGGCCGGTTCATGAATATAAGTATTGTAGCGCGCGTTTTTTGACATGTCCAACAGCCAGTCGTAATCGGGGTAAATGGCGGTACAATATTTTTCTACCAAATCAGCTAATATTTTATGACGGTCGGTAATTTTTTGAGCGTTGTTTTTTTGATATAATATCCAATCGTCTAAGTCGGATATCTGGGTATATCTGCCGCCAATCGCGGGCATTTTAAAAGGAAATATTTTATATTTAACAAACTGCAGCGCCGCATAAAAAGCGGTCGTTATTACCCAATCCGGGCAATTTCCTTTCAATTTTAAATATTCGGAAACCGATTGATTGTGAAAGCCGTGGCTTAGGCGTTCGTTATTTTTTGTCGACATACTTACAGAAGAAACCGTCAGCACTTAACCGTTTCGGGTTTACATATTTCGAGAATGGCATAAATGAAAATGAAATATAAAATCTATCGTTTTGTACTTTATTTTTCAACTCCCGTGCGCATAAATAAATTTCACGAAATTTATCGGAGACAAAGTCTTTTTCGCTGGACATAAACAAGGCCTCAAAATTCAATATGGAATCAGCTTTTAGATGAATTTCGCTGAGGCAAATATCTTTTTTGGCGGCTTCCTGCAGCAACTGTTCAGAAACCTGTTGTGCTACTTTTAAATTATTTCTGAATTGATTAATTAATACCTTAAAATGGGCATTTTGTCCATCCTGAACACCCTCGAGGTACGCCTGAATTACCTCATCGGTAGTACATGCATCACTTTCTCTTTTCCAATTAACGGACGTCGGCTCGTTTGTATGAACAAAAAATGTAGACATATTTATCAGACCATAAAATTGATAATATTGTTGCAAAAGAGCGTGATTTTTTTTCAAATTAGTCTGGCGGATTAACAAGCTGTGAATGATTGTCATTGGCCTCAGACAATATAAAGATACTTCTGCCAGAAAGCCTTTCCATGGGAAATTAAACAAGGGCGGTGTGAAAAAAATGAGGAAATGCCGGGAAAAGAACATCCAAATTCGTAACAAACAACAGGGCATTCATCCAAAATTACTGCCCGCTATTTTTTTCGCGCTGAAAAATACATATCCCGGAAGTTGAAAATCACTTCATCAAATTGATCCACGAAGTCCTGTCCAATATTACCGTAGTGATGACTGCTGTTTTGAACAGGTTGTGTAAGAACGCTTACGTCTTTCAGTGTCGCGGTCGCGGTTCCGGTTGACAGTTGAATCGAGGGTAACGTGTACACGTCTTTTTTTACAATTCCTCCTGCACCCGCCAGGTGGATGCTACCTTTCTTTCCGTTGCCCTGTACAAGTTCCCTGTAGCGGTCATAAAATTCATAGAAGAATTGCGAAGTGGCGGCACCCAGGTCCAGGTAAAAATGAAGCCAGTCGCCGCCCATTTGCAACCTGATTACCGGGCTGTAAAACTCGGTAGCCATATTATGCAGCGCCGAGGGCGAAGCGGAAGCCGGGATATACAGGTCTCCCGTTTTCCGGATATGAAATTCACCTAACTGCTCAATCATTGGCGCGCCTACGATCAGGTTTAACTGAACGTCAACATCAGCTTGCTTAAAGTGAAGGCTCTCATCAGGCATTACAAGGAATACAACATTTTTAAATAAAATCCCGCCCAGGTAAATACTGTCTACTACTCCCAATGAAGCTTTAAAGCTGATGTCTGTCAGGCCGCTTCCTTCATTAAACGTAACATCCAGTTTGCGTACACCCAGCTTGTTGAGAAAAGATTCAGTAATACATGAATATTCTGCACGGGTATCGAATACAGCGTCAAAAACAGATCCGTTGGCAGTAACCGGCACCATCATAAGATTGAATTCATTCTTTTTCCAGGAAATGTGCTGGTCCTGGTGAAACGTCACTGTTTGCGCCGGCACTCCGGCCAGCGCTTTTCTGAACAAAAGATCGTTTTCTATATCGTCTGTGGTAGCACTGTCAAGCGCGCCGTGAAAATCATGCAGGATCAGGCTATCGGTATTTGCAGCCGCTGCATACTGAAATGTTTTTACATAGCTGGCCGACTGCAAACGGCGAAGCCGCGCTGCAACAGAATCCGGTATATTGGCGTTTCCCGAGAAAAATTCATTTACATCCCGGATGCACGCCGTATTGCGATTGAATGCATTATCCAGGAATGCGCGATAATACAGTTGCTGGTTGTTCGTAAGTTGATTTGTATGCCGGTTAAATACACTATCCAGTTTGAAATAATCCTTTGCTGCAAGCAACTGCTGTAAGTCGTGTTCAGGAGTTTGTGTTGCACCGAATTTACATTGCGCAAGCACCAGCAAAAGGGCTAGTATTTTTTTCATAAATGAAAATTGTCCCTGCTAAATTAAGAAACGTCTGTTGGAGACGGGAAATGACCTGCGTTTTTAATAAAAATGGCATGGTTTGGTTATAGGCATGAAATATGTGCAACATATTGTTATTGCTCATTTTAAAATTGAACAGTATGACACAGAATCACTATTCGAGAATGGCCGTGATGTTGCTTATCTCATTCGTAATCATGTACGGTGTGATGTTTTTGAACGTTGACTCATTGGATCACATCTATTTGAGTACCACACGCACCTATATGGCATTGCTGATGGTAGCACCCATGGCGCTGTTAATGTTGCTATTGATGCCCCGGATGTATCCCAAAAAGGGGACAAATGTCGTCATCGGTGTAGTGGCTGTTGCCGTATTTGGGCTGGCGCTGGCGGGTTTGCGTACACAAACTCCGGTGGACGATATACAATATATGAAGGCTATGATCCCGCATCACTCATCTGCAATTATGACCAGTAAGCATGCGTCTATTCATGATCCCGAGGTGAAAGCATTGTCTGAACAAATCATCAATTCCCAGGAACGGGAAATTGCCGAGATGAAGGCAATGCTAGCGCGAATGCGTTAAAACGGTTGCCAAAGAAACACAAGAATACCGGCCAAAAATCCGAGGAGTGCCAGCCAGGCAATTCGTTTCATATACCAGCCAAAGCTGATCTCTTCAATACCCATAGCGGCAACACCCGCCGCAGACCCGATGATGATGATACTGCCACCGGTTCCGGTGGTAAGTGCCAGAAATAACCAGAAAGCGTGATCTGGCGGATAGGTGGTAAGACTATACATACCCTGCGCGGCAGCAACTAATGGCACGTTGTCTACAACAGCCGAAGTAACGCCAAGAGAAGCGCCAATTAAATAATCATTTTTGAGCGTTGTATGCATGCCGTCTGCAACCAGCGTAAGCAAGCCAAATGATTGCAGTGCGCCAATGGCCAACAGGATTCCCAGGAAAAAAAGGATGCTGGGCGTGTCTATCTTTTGAAGGGCATGCGCCACGGAAAAGCGTACTGCATCCTGCTGTTTTGCGCGATGAATAACTGTGGTTACCAGCCACATCACACCCAATGCCAACAACATTCCCATAAAAGGTGGGAGATGGGTTAAGGTTTTAAAAACTGGCACACCTACCAGTAGTGACATACCTACGATCAATATCACTTTGCCCTCCTTGCGTTCTGCCGGCGAACAAGTGGAAACAGGGAGTTTGGCAATCTGCTGCTTTCCAAACCGCCGGCCCATGATCAGCATTGGAACAATACATACGGCAAGACTGGGAAGTATCAGGTGCCGGATAATGGCGCTGGCTGTAATTTGTCCTCCAATCCACAACATCGTCGTTGTAACATCTCCCAGCGGAGACCATACACCACCGGCATTCGCTGCGATAATGATCATACCTGCAAACCAACGCCTGTCTGAACGGTCGGGTAACATTTTATTGCACAATGATACCATTACAATCGTAGTGGTAAGATTGTCCAGCAAGGCCGATAACACAAACGTGAGCAGTGTAACCAGGAATAGCAATTTCTTTTTACTGCGCGTGGTAATATTCCGGGTAATACTGTCAAACCCGCTATGCGCGTCGATTAGTTCAACAATCGTCATGGCACCCAGCAGGAAAAATACGATGCCGGCAATCTCGCCCAGCATGTGCAATAACTGTTCACTTACCTCCTGGGGATGCCCCGACTGCACAATGTAGATCGTCCAGCAGAGTACGCCCGTAATAAGCGCTGATGCGGCTTTATTTACCTGGAGGCTATGTTCCAGTGCAATGGCTCCATACCCAATAATAAAAACAATAATCAGAAGAATCGTCGTCATACCAATATAATAATAAGCGGTGTTGCCAGTTTATTTTTCGTAATTAATAATAACAGATGCTGTGTCTGAATGGCAGCGTTCAATCAGCCAGTTTTCAATTGTTTTCTTTTCCCGTGCCGGGAGAATGCGTGAAAATCCTGCCACCAGCAACGGCAATGTGTCCGTTTTGCCGGATGCCTGCTCATGTACAATCGTATTGGTAAGACTATACGATTTAAGGCCCGGGAAGAGTGTATTTAATTCTGCACCCAGTTCCGGCAGTGGCATTTCCAGTTTGTTGGGCGGTGGAGCGGTGGAATCCGCGCCTTTGGGCGGGAAGATATCACCCAGGATGCTGGCTTTGATTTGTGCAAGATCAATTTCCCGCTTGGCATTCAGGCCCTGGCGAACAACCAGGCTGCTACTATCGAGACCGTAATGCGACATTCGACCACGCAATGAGTCCAGTTTACGTTTGCTCAATTCTTCACCAATCAGTAATAATTCAATGGTAGGGTGATGCCGGTCATATTTATACGCCTGGTTAACTACCTGGGTACGTGTAAACCGAAATTCATTTTGAACAAATGATTTGGCATTTTCTTCAAAGATGGTGCGTTGCACAATGCGAACGGCGAGGAAGATACTGGGTACAAGCGTTACAATAGCCACTATCCAGATAGAGCGTACCACACCCCGATGCTGGGCACGTGTCGCAAACCGCCGGATCTTCAATTTCAGGTAGCGAACGATCAGGAATGTGGCCACGCAAATGAAAAATCCATTGATGAAGAACAGGTAGATCGCGCCCAAAAAATAATACCATTCACGTGTAGCCAGTCCAAAACCTGCTGTGCAAAGTGGCGGCATCAATGCGGTGGCAATCGCTACACCGGGCAATACATTACTTTTTTCCTGCCGCGTGGCGGCGATAATGCCTGCGAGACCGCCAAAAAAAGCGATCAGCACATCCCAGATGGAAGGGGTGGTGCGTGCTACAATTTCATTGCGGGCTTCGTGTAGTGGGGACAGAAGGAAATAAATGTAGGAAGTTGCTATCGCAAAAACCGCGGCGATCAGGAGATTTTTTAATCCTTTTTTCATCAACCCGAAATCCAGGATGCCGATGCCGAGACCAATTCCCATGATCGGTCCCATTAGCGGGGAAATAAGCATGGCTCCAATTACTACGGCAGTGGAATTGACATTTAATCCAATAGAGGCGATCAGGATCGCAAAGATCAGCGTCCAGAGATTCGTGCCCCGGAAACTGACATTATTCGTGATTGATTCAATGATCACCGACTCATCAGCCCGGTCTCCATCCAGCCTGAAGCTGGTTCTTAAAAATTTACGGACAGCCCGTACAATTTCATTCATGGTTTGGTTATTATCATCCGTTCAAATCGCTTTTGGCAAGATACGCCAGTTTGCCGGAATACAATAACGTTAAAGAAACCGTAATGCAAAATATTTGCCTTACATCCCCGTTCTTAGCTTCCAGCTAAATTAAAACGATGCGATCACCCCTGCTTTCATTTTTTTTATTAATAAATACCAGTTGTATGCTCGCGCAGCGCGGAGAAAATCCACCGCCCGGTACGGCAGCGGAGCATCGCTGGTGGAACCTGTTGCATTATACAATTTCTATCCGGCCGGATTACGACAAACAATTCATCAGCGGAACGAATGAAGTCAGCTTTGCAGCTCTATCCGCCGGGCAATCACTCTATATATCACTACAACAACCGATGCATATTTTGCAGGTGCGTTGGCAAAATAAAAATCTGCGCTTTGAGAAGACCAATGACGAGCGCTACCTGGTCTATTTTCCGGAAATAATTCCTGCCGGAAGCCGGCAAACGATCCAGGTTTCATTTGAAGGAAAACCGGCTGTGGCAAAAGATCCGCCGGTAGACAATGGCTGGATCTGGGCCAAAGACCAGCAGGGCCGTCCATGGATGAGCGTCTCCTGCGAAGGTTCCGGCGCCAGCATCTGGCTACCCTGCAAAGAAGTGTTGTATGATGAACCAGAGGAAGGCGTACAATTCAATATCACCGTACCGGGAAACCAGGTTGCTGTTGCCAATGGCCGCCTTACAGGAAAACAAAAATTGGCCGGAGGATATATTACCTACAGTTGGAAAGTGATCAGTCCTATCAACAGTTATAATATCATTCCCTATATCGGGAATTACAAGACCTGGCATCGCAACTTTAAAGGTGTGAAGGGCAACCTGGACTGTGATTTTTGGGTGTTGGATTATAATCTTGAAAAAGGGAAGCGTCATTTTTTGCAGGTAGATACCATGCTGCGGGCATTTGAATACTGGATGGGGGCGTACCCGTTTTATGCGGATAGCTATAAACTGGTGGAAGCGCCGATGCCGGGCATGGAGCACCAAAGCGCCGTGGCGTATGGAAATGGATTTCAGAACGGGTATCGCGGCAAAGACTTTATTTCAAACAGCGGCTGGGGTTTAAAGTGGGATTTCATGATGGTGCATGAAAGTGGTCATGAATGGTTTGGCAACAGCATAACCGCTTCCAACTATGGCGATAGCTGGATACACGAAGGATTTACAAAATATCTTGAAGTTCTTTACACCAGCTATGTATACGGAGTAGAGGCAGGAAATGATTATGCCATCGGCACCTGGCGGCGAATCAAAAATGATGAACCTATTCTAGGAACCAATACAACCGACAAATATTACAAGGGCGGCGCCATGCTGCACATGATCCGGCAGATCATTGGAGATAGTGCTTTTCGGAACGTTTTTTCAGGATTGCAGCGGGAATTTTATCATCAAACAGTAACTACCGGGCAGGTGCTGGAAGCCATTTCGCGCCTCAGCGGACAACATTTTGAATCCATTTATAAGCAATACCTCGAAACAAAGCAGGTGCCGGTGTTTCATTATAGGATTAGCAATGACGTGCTATATTACCGTTGGGAAAACTGTGTTGCAGGCTTTGCCATGCCATTGAAGTTTACAATTGATAAAGCAACACAATGGTGGATTCATCCTACAGAACAATGGCAGGAAATGCCAATTCATATTAAGCAGCCGGATGAGTTCCGGGTAGACCGGAATTTTTATATAGAAGTAAAAAAAGAATAACCGGCACCGGCTACATTTCCTGATCCGGTTGTTGCAATGCGCCCGGTAAGGATTTTTTAGGTTTTACGCCAAGCTCCCTTAATTTTTCGGCTTGTCCAATTAGGTTTCCTGATCCGCTTTTCAATTGTCCAAAGGCGTTGTCGTAACTTTTTCTCGCTTTTTCAAGAGCATTGCCGATATCTTCAAGACTGGAGACAAAATTTACAAACTTGTCGTACAGCGCCGCGCCACGCTGGGCAATTTCCTGCGCATTGCGGTTCTGGTATTCGCGTTTCCAGAGATCAGACAATAATTTAAGTGCGGCAATCAGGTTGGTTGGACTGATCAGGAGAATGCGTTTGTGATAGGCGAAATGCCAGAGATCAGGATCCTGTTGCAATGCCAGCAGGTAGGCCGGTTCATTGGGAACAAAAAGCATTACGAAATCAAGGGTGGGTGCAAAATCCTGGTAGTTTTTCCGGCTCAGGTCTTCAATATGCCGGCGAATGGAACGCAGGTGTTCTGCAATATTTCGTTTTTGTTCATCGGGATCGGTGGCGGCCACGTAACGGGCATAGGCAGTTAATGAAACCTTGGAATCCACGATCACTTTCCGGTTGTCGGGATAGGCGATGATGACATCGGGCTGCATCCGGCTGCCGTCTTCATTTTTCAGGTAATTACCATCGGCATCTTTCAGGTATTCCTGGATAAAATATTCACGGTCTTTGTGCAGGCCGGATTTTTCGAGAATGTTTTCCAGGATCATCTGGCCCCAATCGCCCTGTACTTTGCTATTGCCCTTTAGGGCATTGGTAAGATTATTTGCTTCTTCGCTGATGCGGTTATTCAGTTGTACCAGCTTTTCAAGTTCTTTTCCCAATGAAAAGCGCTCATTTGAATCCCGGTTATAAGTTTCTTCCACTTTCTTGCGAAAGGTGTCGATGTTTTCACTCAGTGGCTTCAGGATGGAACCCAGGCTTTCCTGGTTTACTTTGGTAAACTTTTCGGTTTTTTCATCCAGGATGCGGTTGGCGATATTTTCAAATTCGGTGTGAAACTGGCGTTTCAGTTCTTCGAGCTCTGACTTTTGCGTATCCAGTTTTTCCTGCAGGGAACGGTTATCGGCTGAAGCATTGGTGGCATCGGCAAACCATTTGGCAACATCGCGTGTGCTGTTGGCCAATTCTTCTTCGCGGGCCTGCAATTGTTGGGAAAGAATCCTGTTTTTCTCAGTTTCGGCCGCAAGGCCTGTATTTGCCTGGTCAAACGCGCTTCTCGACACTGATTTTGCACGTAAAAACAAACTGCCCATCAGCCATCCCAGGGCTATGCCCAGGGCGATACCGCCAATTAAATATGCCATTTCCATAATTTCCTGCTTGAGGAAGGAAAAAGTACAAAAAATAAGGGAAAAAGAATTCCTGATGCGGTATTGTGTTGCTTTTAGGATGAAAATGTGAATTGTATATTTGCAACGCTTCCCTTTTGCGGGGAATCTGGAGGAAATTATAATGACCGCACAACGCTCAAATAATGAATATTACGCGCATCCCACGTCGGTGATTGATGATGGCGCAGTAATTGGCAAGGGTACCAGCATCTGGCACTTTTCCCATTTGATGCCGGGTTGTGAGTTGGGTGAGCACTGCAATATTGGACAAAATGTGGTGATTGCCCCCGGCGTGAAGTTGGGTAACAATGTGCGTGTGCAAAATAACGTGTCTATCTATGAAGGCGTTCTTTGCGAAGACGATGTATTCCTGGGGCCTTCCATGGTATTTACCAATGTGGTTAATCCCCGCAGCGCCGTTAGCCGTAAGCATGAATACAGGACAACGCTCGTAAAAAAGGGCGCGACGATCGGCGCAAATGCCACGATCATTTGTGGCCATACGATTGGCAGTTTTGCATTTATTGGCGCCGGCGCCGTTGTAACCAAAGACGTGCCGGCTTATGCGTTGGTGATGGGTAATCCCGCCCGGCAAACGGGTTGGATGAGTGAATACGGTCACAAACTTATATTCGATAACCACGGCAATGCCACTTGCCCGGAAAGCGGGGAGCAGTACCATCTTGAGAATGGAACGGTTGTAAAACAAAAGCAATGACATGGGCAAGAAGATAAAATTTGCGGTGGTGGGCTGTGGACATATCGGGAAACCTCATGCGGAAATGATCAGCCGCAATGAAGATTGCGAGCTGGTAGCGCTGATCGACATAAAGAAAAAGGAGCAGTTGGGAATTGATCATTTTGATGCACTGTTTTTTAATAGTTTGGAAGCCTTCCTGGAATCACCGGCGGCTGAGTTGGTGGATGTTGTGAATATTGCTACTCCCAACGGCTACCATGCAGAACAGGCAATGCTGTGCCTGGAAGCGAAAAAGCATATCGTGATAGAAAAGCCGATTGCGCTTAGCAAAGCCGATGCGGAAAAGGTGATCTTCAAGGCGCTCCAGGTACACCGGCAGGTATTTGCCGTGATGCAAAACCGGTATAGTCCGCCCAGTATCTGGCTGAAAAAAATGCTGGAGAGTGGGAAGCTGGGTAATGTTTTCCTGGTGCAGATCAATTGCTATTGGAACCGGGATGCGCGTTATTACAAGAAGGGAAACTGGCATGGGAAAAAGGACCTGGATGGAGGTACGCTTTTTACGCAGTTTAGCCATTTTATTGATCTGATGTATTGGTACTTCGGCGATATTTCAAACATACAGGCCCGGTTCAGGGATTTTAGCCATCAGCAACTGACAGATTTTGAAGATACGGGTATTGTGAATTTTGATTTTTTGAATGGAGGGGTAGGTTCATTTAATTACAGCACTGCGGTGTGGGATAAGAACCTGGAAAGCAGTATTACCATTATTGCTGAACATGGGTCGATAAAAGTAGGCGGGCAATATATGAATGAAGTAGAATATTGTCATGTGAGAGATTATGTAATGCCAGATCTTTTGCCAACTAATCCGGGGAATAATTACGGGGATTACCGGGGAAGCGCCGCCAACCATCATTTCGTAATTCAGAATGTGGTGGATGTGTTAAATGGAAAAGATACCATTGATACCAATGCACTGGAAGGGCTGAAGGTGGTGGATATTATTGAAAATATTTACAAGCACAAGGATGGTGGTGAATAAAAGATTTTTCCGCCGCTGATTTCAAAATTATTTTATAGCAGAATCACTAGTGTCCGGGGAAAAATTATTGCACAACCGAAATTATCATTGCTTTTGAACAAGAGAATGAAATACTGAGTGAATGAATTTTTATTGCGGCCTTTGCGAAACCTTGGCGGCCTTTGCGTTACAAAAAGAAGTTCTTCATAAATGCAGTATCGCCAAGAACGCCAGGAGCCGCAGAGAACGCGAGGTGGTCAACCGATTTATTCATCACTAATTCCCGGATAGAATTTTACCGTACAGCCGAAATAAAGACTCTCTTTGCATAAGAGGGGTTGCTTTTAATCTATGCAAAAAGCAGGTCAAATAAGCTTTGACATTCAGGCTAATAAATAGGAGCCGGATTTAGATTTTTATTTTCTCCGGACAACAATGATAGTAGAATGCCCTGATCCGGTTTCTTAAGGAGCAGGGTTTATTTTTTTGTTCCTGCCGTTTCCTGGTTTACGTGGTTTTCTGGATGAATTTGATCCAGTTTCCAAACTGTATAGTGCGGGAAGTAGTGCCGGGCAAAAAATCCTCAAGTGCTTTGTTCAGCCAGTCCTCTGCAGCATCGTAGGTACAGTGGCCGTTTTCCACGGCCGATATAATATTGCTTTGCGTGGTGAAGTATAGCGATAGTTGCTGCCGGTTAAATTGAACCGGGTTTTTAAAACGTTCTTCGGTTATCATTGAAAATCCTTTTGGAGCCAGGTTTGCCGTGGTCCAGTCATAGCTATTATTCCGGGGTGGAGACGGAAATTTTTTCAGGTACATGTTCTGGAACCAGGCTGTAAACAGCGGTTGATTTTCCATTTCGGCGATAAAATGGTTCTCATACAGGATCAGCCATCCGCCGGGTTTCAGGAGACGATGCGCTTCGCGAAGAAAGGCGTCGATATTGAACCAGTGTACACCAGAACTTACTGTAATAAGATCAAACAGCTGATCGGCAAAGGGTTGTTGTTCTGCCGGTGCAATTTGATAATGAATTTGCTGCGGCAATGGTGCATGCCGTAGCATTTCTTCGGAGATATCAGTACCGTACACGTTGTTGGCAATTTCAAGCAATGCCTGGGTAGAGAGACCGGTGCCGCAGGCTACGTCGAGCGCATTTTCCAGTTTTTCCTGAAGGTGAAGAAAAAGGCGTATATGGGCGATGGTATTGGAGTGGAATTGCGGTCGTCCTTTTGCATACCGTGCCGCTGCGCTGGCGGGGGAGAAGTAGTTCATGAGAGAGGGAGTTGAGCGATAAAGGTAGGAAGCAACCGGTTAAATGAATTACTATCGAAAGCTAGACATACTTCATTTTCTAATTGCGATAAGAACGTTGGCAATTGCGATATTTTCTTTATTGTCCCTGCAAATAAATCTTCAATAACAGAGGGTAAATGGCAAGCGCCAAAAAGCAGTTTTGCGAAGGATTTGATTGGAATGGCCGGCTAAATCGAAAAGTAGCCGGGGTAAAAGGTTTTTAAAATCACCTCTCGGGTCATTTTCCTGCCCGAATTTTGCGTTTCTTTAAATTTTCAGCCGTAGGCTTGTCCGGAAAGAAATCCCTCAAAGAGTACTTAAATTCTTTGCCGAGGTGGTTGATGTGATTCATGTTGTATTTCGCCGGGTGATTGGGACTTTCAACCTGACCAATGTAACCACGAGATAAGTCAAGCATCAAGGCAACGTCGTGCTGAGAGGGACCTTTCTCAAGTCGCTTCTCACGGACTTTGTTGATAACAAACTGTTCAATTTGGTTTTGTAACATGCAGCCATCAAGGCGAAGGAAAAGAAATCCTTCTCCGTTGTTGCCTATATTTATATACGCAAATTATTTGGATATTAGCTCAGTCAAAGGGAGTAATTCAGGGTATCAAATAAAACCTATTATGAAAAATTTACTAAGCCAAATCAGCTTTTGCCTTTTGTTGTCTTTGCTTTGGCAATGCGGTAAGCCATTGCCTGAAGATTTCAAGATTGTAAGAAACCAATCTGGCGACAAATATGCCATTCAAAGTGGATGGTCCGGAGAAGGAGTTGATGAATACAACGAAAAGCAGGCTCGATACAAATACTAGTATTATTATTTGGGAGAAACTTCAAATGGATGGGTAGTTGAAGTAGCATTAGGAATGCAAAGGCAATTCAATGATAGCTTTAGTGCTAAAAACTTTTTTGCCTTTTACCAAAGGCAACAGGGAGTATTGGAA
The DNA here is from genome assembly GCA_048498035.1 of Bacteroidota bacterium. Lineage (GTDB taxonomy): Bacteria > Bacteroidota > Bacteroidia > Chitinophagales > Chitinophagaceae > CADEDV01. Next base: position 290,819 of record JBEHYT010000002.1, read on the forward strand.
AGGCGAGTCAATGAAAGGGAGATTGAAGATTCTCTTAAAAGACTGAAACACAGCTATTAGTACCCTACATAAGAGTAAATAATTACAAATATATGTTTGACTTTTTTTGACAACTAAAAATACACTATATTTGTATAAATATAGTAAAAATGACTGAAAAAAATCTTGCTCTAAAAAGGGAAAGATTCAAAAATGTAGCATCAAAAAGAGTACAGAAAGTTCTGGATAGTATAGATAGTTTAGCCAAATGCTCTAATAGAAACAATTATGATTACACAGATGAGGATGTGACGAAAATGTTGAAGGCTGTGAAAGAACAAATTAAAATTCTTGAAATATCTTTCACAGAGAAGACAAGGAGCCGAACCAAAACTTTTGAATTTTAACCACCACTGTAGATGAAAATATTTGACATCAGTATTAGTCAAAAGGCGATTGATCGGTTACGGAAGGCGGTATCATCAAAAGATACTGTACAAGGATATACCCACAATTTTTACCGCTATCCCGCCCGTTTTTCCCCAAAATTTGTAAGGGAAGCAATTCAAATTTTTAGTCTCCCGGGAGATGTTGTTCTTGACCCTTTTGTTGGGGGTGGCACTTCTCTTGTTGAAGCATTGGCAACTAACCGTCATTCTATTGGATTTGATATCAGTCCAATTGCCTGTTTTGTTTCAGGTGTTAAGACAACTATTCTTTCTGAAGAAGAAGTAAAAAGAATATTGGAATGGTCCGAACCTCTGTTGTCTAAACGTATAGCGGGTTACAAGCCGATAGTCACTTATTATGATGATGAAGGTTATTTGAATAACCTCCCTTGGAGAATAAGGGCGTCAGTTGAAATAATACTCAATGAACTTGATTCATTGAATAGTGAGAATGCACAGAATTTTGTGAAATGTGTTGTTCTCCGAACAGCCCAATGGGCTATTGATTGCAGAGAAAATATCCCGACTGCTGATGCGTTTAGAAAAATGTTTAATCAGAATTTATTAGCATTTGTAAAAGGGCTAAAGAGCCTTGAAGGAGCCATTGATAAAAGTGGGAAGAAAAAAGCACCAAAGTGTTTTTCTATCAATAGTTCGTCTGAATTCATAATGGATTTTGACGAATTAAAACGTCTTCCTGCAAAACCCAAATTGATTATTACTTCTCCGCCATACGTTGGAGTACACATGTTATATCACCAATGGCAAGTTAATAGCAGGAAACGTACACGAACACCATTTTGGATTATTGATTCTTTGGATGGGATGGGCAGTAGTCATTACACATTTGGCTATTATCGGGATCATGGAAAGAAAAAATACTTTGATATTGCCGAAAAGGTTTTTCAATCTATTCATTCTGCAATAGATGACAATGCAGTAATTGTTCAATTAGTCGGGTTTTCAGATCATAAGAAGTTTTTGCCAAAGTATCTTGAAATGATGGAAGGTGCGGGATATGAGGAAATCCCACTCTTATGGGATAGCCTGGGACGAATCAGGAGAATTTGGAGGGATGTGCCAAATAGAAAGTGGTATGTAAAGTCTAAAAGCGAAATCTCTTCGAGTAAAGAAGTCCTCATAGTCCACCGAAAAAAATAGATATAAATGGCAATTAATACTACTCAAGAGTTGTTTGAACGGCTCTTAAAGGCAACGATGCCAGATGAAGTAAGGCTAATCCTCACGGAAATTGGTGACGTTTCTGATATTGGTTTGGAAAAGCCATTTGGCAAATTAAACTTGTGCTGGCAGGCTTACGGGAATACTACCAGCAATTATTCTACAATTGGGTTAGCAAGCAAGCCAGGAAGAAGCCTTACTGAGAGAATAACCAATGCGATTGACGCAGTTCTGGAAGAACATTCAGCAAGGATTGCTCAACAAGAATCCAGCCCGCAGGAGGCAGTTAACAAATGGTTCGGCAGACCTTACTCGACGGCTAACTCAGGATTGTTCGATTGGAAATATTCTCAGGGCAATTTTGACAGGAAAGTCGGAGTCATAATGAGTGATTCAGGTCAAAAAGAAGCTCCCACAGTGGACGTGCTGGATTTTGGAGTTGGAATTTTACCAGATAGTTTTCCTTCAACAATTTTGAGCTTACAAGGTGGGAACAAGATTACAAGAAAATATTTAGTAGGTGCATTTGGGCAAGGGGGTGCATCCACTCTTGCATTTTCGGATTATGTTCTTGTAGTTTCCCGACATTCACAAAACCCTAATACCGTCGCATTTACTCTTATTAAAGAAATTACACTTGGTGAAAATTACAAAGAGAATTGTTATGCTTATTTGTCTTTGAAAAACTCCTATGGAGTTGCCACAGTTCCAAGCTTTGAATTAAGTTCTGATATCAAGCTATATGATACTGAAGAAAACTTACGTGGAATGAATCTGCTTAAGAGTGGAACTTTGGTGCGACATTATGCGTTTAGACTGACAAATATCTACAAAGCGTTATCTCCAACCGAAGGAAATCTATATCATTATCTTCATTATTCTCTCTTTGATCCTTTGATACCGTTTCAAATAATCGATCTCAGGGGAAAAGATCCACGCTATGAGATTGTTACAGGCAGCAGGAATCGGTTAATGAAGTTGGCAAGCAAAGGTGAAGCTGCGGACTCTGAGCTTGATGATTCAAATACAGAATATAAACTATACAAGCCATTTGCATTCATCACTCCTTATGGTGCAACTACGCCTTGTATAAAGATTGAGTATTGGGTCGTTTTCAATTATGAAAGGAAGAAAAACAAAAAAACCGGTGCTGAATACAAAGATTTAAGAACCGATTCAAATGCTTTGTATGTTCAGCGCAAGCACCCAGCAGTATTGACATTGAATGGACAAAACCAAGGAGAACTTACAGTTTCACAAGTTTCAAAGGATTTGGGGCTTGACTTAGTTTCGAAACACCTTGTTATTCATATTGACGCTACAGAAGCGCCAATTAATGTTAAACGGTTGCTCTTTACAACCAACAGGGAAATGTTAAGAGATGGAGATGTCCTTGAAAGCATAAAAGCCGAGTTAAGAGAAATTCTAAAAGAAGATACAGCACTTGCAGCTTTGGAAAAACTGCTTGAAGAAAAGGAAATAAGCGAGGTTACTGACTCCACTGATGATGAAGTAAAGAAGGAAATTGTCAAATTGCTACGGGAGGCCGGTTTTATGCCAAATGCTGAGGGCGACACGGTCAGGAAGGGTGATGGATCTGAAACAGATATACTTAATTCCGATCCGCCAGATGACCCGCCACCACCACCACCTTCACCGACACCTTTGCTAACATTACCTTATCCGCAGGTTACAAGATTTGAAATTGTTTCGCCGCAGGACATTCTTAAAGTGCGACTAAATAAAAGTGGATTGATAGTTGTTGAAACGGATGCCGATTCAAGATTTAGAAATGAAGTACGGATAAAATTTGAGCCTGAGAATCTGGAAATTTCATCCTATTTTCCACTTGACGGTGGTCGTGTAAGATGGAGGGTAAAAGCAAGTCAGAATGCAAAAGCAGGCGATAAAGGTAGGGTAATCGTTTCCTTAACAAAACCTAATGGCGATCAAATTAAGGACGAGGTAGGGTTTGAAATCACTGAACCCATCGATAAGCCAGCGAAGGAAGAAAAGGGGTTTGTTCCTGATTTTGCTGTTTTGCCAGCAAGTCCTGGAGATGCCAATTGGGCGAAGGCGTGGGAGAACATCGCCGAAGATTCGGATGAAGTATTTACAGTAGCCTACGTAGCCAAAAAGATAGGTGATAAAACTATTGTCTATTATTCAACGGTATTTCCGGCGTTTAAGGAAACAATTGATAAGCTTAAAATTTCAAATAGCACATTGTTGAAATTTTTTGAGACTAACTATAAGGTATGGATCGGTTACCATGGGATACTACAATACAACGGTCAGCAAAATGAATTCTTTTCCGACGAAGATCAAGAGAAGCAAATTCAAAAAGAGAGGGAAAAGGACAGAGTATTGGTGGCTCAAATGCAAGTAAAGCAGGCATTAAAATCAGCTGAGTTAATGTATAAGTTTTCAAAGCAAGCTGTAACGGCTCTTTAAGTATGCGAGATAGACTTTGGAACGAAATGACCCAATGCAAACATCATCACATTTATTGTGTTTTGCTAATCGCTTATCAGAGAAGATTGGTAAATGTTTTTAATATCATCATACTTGCTTTCTCGTCTGCTGGTGTAATGGGTTGGGCCTTTTGGAAGGGACTTCCATTGGTCGCTTGTGTAATTGTATCAGGAATCTCGTTATTGAAGCTATTGAGTCCTCATCTCGTGCCTTCTGAAAAACAATTGGACAAATTAGATCAAGTGATAGATTTTTACTGCGACTATTACAACAAGATGGAACAGCTTTGGATGAATCACTACAATTTGCGTTTAACTGACAACGAGATGCAGGATGCCTTTTACAAGCTAAAGGATACTGAGAGGTCAATCAATAAGACTGTTAATGAAATTGTCAAGAGAACAAATAAGTCTATTTTGACAAAAACAGAAAAAGAAGCTTTGAATTATTTTAAAAGAACCTTTAATACTTAAAATTATGAGCAAAGGAAAAGAAAGCAAACCAAGTAAGCCATCAACAGAAACAAAGCCGAATAATTCAATTAAGGAGGGAAAATTGAATGAAAACACACTCCCTACCTTTCAGAATCCGCCACCGCCTCCACCGCCGAAAGAAAAGAAATAATGGATATTTAAACTAGTAATATGACAGGCAAGGTATCAATACTCCATATTTCTGATTTGCATAGAAGCAAAGGAACAGAAATCTCCAATATTGCTTTATTATCTTCTTTATTGAAGGATAGGGAACGATATACTGGTTCAGAGAATCCAAAAATTCAAGCACCTAACATCATTGTCGCAAGCGGTGACATTATTCGAGGATCAACTAAACAAACTGGCTCTGACGAAGAAATTAAGCAACAGTATTCTGAGGCAATCGATTTTCTTAATGAATTAACTATGAATTTTCTTGGAGGTGATAAATCCAAGATTGTTATTATTCCAGGAAATCATGATATCGATTGGAAATATTCCAAGGCGAGTATGGAGAAAATTGATAACGCAAGAATAGTTGATGAAAAAGATAATCTCAAATCAGAAATTTTAAAAGAAGCCCTAAATCAAAATTCTTTAACTCGTTGGTCATGGAGAGATCGATCTTTTTATAGTATTACTAACCCTAATGCCTACAATCAAAGACTTGAAGCATTTGCAAATTTTTACTCGGCTTTTTATGAAGGTAAACGGACATATGGTGTTGATCCAACGAATCAATATGATATTTTCGACTTCCCAGAATTTAGTTTGACTATTGTCGGATACAACAGTTGCTTTAGCAATGATCATTTAAGGCTAGCAGGAGATATTAACCCGGAATGTATCGCAAAAGTTAATTTGAGGCTCCGAGAATTTCATAAAAGGGGTCGCTTGATACTGGCGACCTGGCATCACAATACCAAAGGACTGCCATATGATTCGAATTATATGGATAGTAGTAGGTTGAAAAATTTTATTGATACTGGGATTTCGATTGGTTTTCATGGACACCAGCACAAGACAGAACTTATTCATGAGTTCAGTAATGTGGTTGAACAAAGGAAAATTATAGTGTTCAGTGCAGGCACACTTTGTGGAGGACCAAATGAATTGCCGGTCGGAAATAATCGCCAATATAATTTAATCGAAATCGAGAGCATTAATGAAAAAGCAAATCTACAAGTCACTTTACATATAAGAGAAAAAACAGAGTCGTCACCGTTTGATAATCCAATCTGGACAGCGGGACGAATTGACTCGAAAAACGTAAGCCACTATTCCTTGGAAATAGAAAAGCCGCCCGTAGCCGATGTTCCTTTCCTATTAGTGGAGATTGAAAAACTGATTAGGGGGAATAATTACCCCGAAGCTAAACGAATGTTGCTGAATTTAGATACGAATGACGATTTCGTCAGAAAATATCTAGTGGAGTGTGTTTTTCAAACTGAAGACTTTGAATTGGCAATGAAGGTATTTGTGGAGCCTCAAACTAGCGAGGAAATGATTGCAGTACTAAATGCATCTATTAATGTGGGAGATAGGGGTCGAATGAAAGATTTTTTGGAAAAGGCTAAAAAAGGCTATTCAACAGACCCCGCCGTCAAAGAACTTATAAGAAAAATTGAAATACTTATCAAATGAGTACGACAAGCAAATTATCATTTCAAATTGAAGTCAAAAGGGTTCTTGAGATTCTTTCTAACGATATTTATGACTCACCATATGCACTACTTCGGGAAAACATACAGAATGGTTATGACGCCATTTTAATGAGGATTCAGGATGAGGGAAATGATTCATTTCAGCCAAAAATAAATGTGAATATTGATTCTCAGTATGTAACTATTGAAGATAATGGTATCGGCATGAACGAGGATGTGGTCAAAAATAATTTTTGGAAAGCAGGTTCAAGCGGAAAGAATAATGAATTAGCTCAAAAGGCTGGAGTAGTTGGCACATTTGGAATAGGGGCAATGGCAAATTTTGGCGTATGTAAATCAATTAAAGTAATTACACATTATGCCAAGGCAAATGAAACTATTGAAACATTTGCAAATAGAGACTCGTTATCAATAACTGAAGAATGTATTGAATTACGGACACTCGAGGAGCAACGAGAACCAGGAACCCAAATAATTGCTGAATTAGATGACTCGGTGAGCCTTTCCTTACAAGGAGCAATCAACTATCTTAACCCTTATGTTCGGTATTTAAAGGTTCCTGTAATTATAAACGGAACCAATATTAGTCAGACTAATTATTCCAACATATTCGATGTTAGTGCAGAGAACTTGTATAAATCTGAAAAATACAAAATGTCGACTCCCAATGGTTCTTCATTCGACTTGCTGATAAAGTACACGAACCAAAATATTATCAAAATTGTATGCTCTAACATTCTTAAACAATCAGTACCTATTAAGGGTGAAATTTTTTTATCGCAAGGAGTTGGCGGAATTTATGGATTACGAAATTACTTTGGTCTAGCTCCTATTCCGGTATCAGGGCATTTCAACTTGGGTGGGGTTGTAAATTTATCAATTTTACATCCCACTGCAGGCAGAGAGGCACTCAGTAGAGAAAGCATCGAACTTGTTTCTCAAATAATTAATGCAATAGAACTCCAGATCGCAAACTCAATGGCAAATTTAGAAATCGCTGACAGTAATTCAGGGTTCTTAAGTTACATATCCTCACACAACAGGTTTGATTTAGCCCAAAATCTTAAAATAGTTGTTCAACCAGATGATGAAAGGTGGAATTTAGGTAAGATATCAAAAACAGTAGACGGGAAGAAAGTATATTACTATTCCGGACGTGATCAATCCACTATACTTCAATTCGGGAACGAAAATTCATACTTACTATTACCTAGTCAAGACAATCCAAGAAGACGGATTCAACTTGAGTACATAAAAAAAATTAATGTTGAGGAAGTTCCAGATAAGGCACGTGTTTTAAAAGTGTTCGACACTAAGGATCTTTCTTTTTCCGAAGTAACTCTTATACTACGAATTACTAATATATTAAACGAAGATTACTTAATAGCTGATTCAAAAGTATACATTGCTAATATTAGCCATCAAGTGCCAAGTCTCGTGGGCAAAAAAGATGATACAGTTCTGATTTATTTATCACGTGACTCAAGTGCTGTAAAACAGGTTTTACAGATTTACAATACAGACTGGTCATTGTTTGGAAGCTTTGTTAAGGACTTTGTAAGAAACCACCTCTATCAGAAGTTTTCCGCCTATGTCCCCTCTTCAACAAAGCAAGGAGCTGATGCACTTCACAAAATTCTTATGAGAAATAAGGAGCTATATAAGTATGAGTATTCAGACGTTGGAGCATTTGAAGCGTTGATTACTGATATTGCTACAGGAAAAATTGATTTCCCGGAAGCTCTTAAAAAATCGACGACGATAATAAAAACACATTCTCAATTTGTAGGAAGAAATCAAGTAGGGAGCGTAGAACAAGAGATACCAAGTATCATTGAACATACTTCCTCCGTAGAACTTTCATTTGATGAATATGGAGCTATTCCTCCGATTTTAAGACAGGACACAAAAACTGACAAAAAGATTTTAAAGACCGGGAAGGCTTATCCGCACCTAAACAATTTTTCATTTTTCCTCAGTTTATCAGATAAGTTGTTTAAAAGCCAACTTGAATTTTTCTTAGAGCCTCATACAACGAAGGTTATTTGGAGCATGCATAAGGTTGTCTATATTTTCACGCATGCTTCAAATAAATTATCACTGTATTATGAGATTGAATTAAAAGAGAAATTATCTGATGACTCGACCGGAGGCAGAGCAATTCCAACTACAACTATTATTACCGAAAACAGAATCTTCATACCTATCGTCACTGAACTGAATGATTACTTTGACATTAAGGCCGGGACAAAGGAGTTTTATGTTCGGTATGATATTATTACTGATTTTGAGGCTTCTTAAGCACCGTGCAAGCTCAAATTCTTTCGAAAGATTATTAAGAAAGGAAAAAAGAGCTGCAATAGGCAATAACAATTTTCGATCTTAGTCTTGCCGTTACTCGGACGTTACTTGAAGAGCAAAAAGAACCCCGTACCGTTGTACGATACAGGGCGTTCTACGAAAGGTTTAGTAGCCCATGCAGGATTATATCCATGATCCCTTTCGCATTGATTTACCCAAAGTCTCTCAGCCCTTACAGGGCTGACGGCGTTTTCATTTGCTCGCTCACCCGAGCAAGCTCGGCTCGCTACCAAATAAAAACGCCTCTCGCTGAGCTCGAGAGGCGTTTGTAGCCCGTACGGGATTCGAACCCGTATCACCACCGTGAAAGGGTGGTGTCCTAGCCCTTAGACGAACGGGCCGTCTTTAAAAACAGGGTTTTACGCTGCTTTTTGGGACGGCAAAGATAATCGTCGCCGCAATTCCAGCCAAATGTTTTTGAATCCGTTAGCAGGCCCTGCCTGATGACCCACCCTGGTAGCCCAACAGGCAATCGAAATCCACTCAAAATCAAACGAAAGCAACCGTAATTCCAATCCCTTCCATTTCACTTTTTTGTCGCTTCGATTCCCTTTTTCTCCAAACGGTTTTCCTAACTTCGCCCCGCTCTCGCCGGTCATTTACACCACCGGTTTTCATTCACAAACCTCAATCGTTCTCAAAATGAGCACCGTAAAAGTAGCTATCAATGGTTTCGGACGCATCGGCCGACTCGTGTACCGCCAAATCTACAAAATGGACGGCATCGATGTGGTAGCCATCAACGATCTTACCAGCCCCAAAGTACTAGCCCACCTGCTGAAATATGACAGCGCACAGGGCCGGTTTGATGCCGACGTAAAAGCCACCGAAGACTCCATCGTAGTCAACGGCGATACCGTTCGCATCTATGCCCAGAAAAACCCGGCAGAAATACCCTGGAAGAGTCATGACGTAGACGTAGTACTGGAATGCACAGGCTTCTTCACCGATAAAGACAAAGCCTCCGCACACCTTACCGCCGGCGCAAAGCGCGTAGTAATCTCAGCCCCCGCCACCGGCGACCTGAAAACCATCGTTTTCAATGTAAACCACAACATACTGGATGGCTCAGAAACCATCATCAGTTGCGCGTCCTGCACCACCAACTGCCTGGCGCCTATGGCGCAGGTGCTTGACGAACAATTTGGCATTGTAAATGCCCTGATGACTACCGTTCACGCCTATACCAACGACCAGAATACACAGGATGCGCCGCACCCGAAAGGCGACCTGCGCCGCGCCCGTGCCGCCGCCCAGAACATCGTGCCCAACAGCACCGGCGCCGCCAAAGCCATCGGCCTGGTATTACCCAACCTGAAAGGAAAAATGGACGGCTCCGCCCAACGTGTACCAACCCTTACCGGCTCACTCACCGAAGTGACAGCAGTATTGGGTAAAAAAGTAACCGTGGAAGAAGTAAACGCAGCTATGAAAGCGGCGTCTAACGAAAGTTTTGGCTACACCACCGACGAGATCGTAAGCAGCGATATCATCGGCATCACTTACGGCTCGCTATTTGATGCTACACAAACAAGAGTGCAAACCGTGGGCGATGTTCAACTGGTACGCACCGTATCCTGGTACGATAACGAAATGAGCTATGTTAGCCAGCTCGTTCGCACCGTGCATTATTTTGCAAAATTGATTAGCTAATAAACCTTATATACTGCCGCTGCTTGTCCACCACAACCAGCGGCAGTTTTATCCGTATGAAGATTAAAAATATTGAGGGACTGTCGGCCTCCGACCTCGAACAGGAAGTGGCCAACGGCGCCCGTTTTGTGTTTTATTCGTATTGCATTTCATTGCTTGTTGTAACGCTGCGCCGGACGTCGGACGTATATTTTATACCACCGGGCAAACGCCGTTCTTTTAAAAGCTGGCCCTTCACCCTTCTCACACTTTTTACAGGTTGGTGGGGTATTCCCTGGGGACCCGTTTACACGGTTTCCAGCATCGGGTCAAACCTGAACGGTGGAAAAGATGTAACCGATGAGGTTATGTCGACAGTAGCCGGGCACCTTCTGTTCCAGGAAGCGCGACAAGCACGTACAATGCAACAACTTTAACTATCAAACGAAAGGCTATGTCTACATTCAGCAACCACAATTTCAAAGGGGAAAAAGCATTGGTACGGGTTGACTTCAATGTACCACTGGATAAATCAACACTTGCTATCACAGACGATACGCGGATGCGTGCAGCCCTTCCCACTATAAAAAAGATAACGGGAGATGGTGGCGCCGTGATCCTGATGAGCCATTTGGGACGACCGAAAGACGGCCCCGAAGATAAATTCTCATTGAAACACCTCGTTGCACACCTTTCTGAATTGCTGGGTACTGCGGTAGAATTTGCCAACGACTGCATCGGCGAAGAAGCCGAAAAAAAAGCAGCCGCCCTGAAGCCCGGTCAAATCTTGTTGCTGGAAAACCTGCGGTTTTACAAGGAGGAAGAGAAAGGAGATAAAGGATTTGCTGAAAAACTTTCAAAATTGGGCGACGTGTGGGTAAATGATGCATTTGGTACCGCACACCGCGCGCATGCATCTACTGCCGTCATCGCGCAATTTTTTCCAAAAGACAAGCGCATGTTTGGTTTGTTGATGGAAGCCGAAGTAAAAAGCGCAGAAAAAGTATTGCATAGCGCAGAAAGACCTTTTGTCGCCATTATCGGCGGCGCAAAAGTGTCTGATAAAATTCTGATCATCGAAAACCTGCTGGAAAAAGCAACCGATATTATTATCGGAGGTGGAATGGCATACACCTTTATGAAAGCCGAAGGCGGCCAGATCGGTAAATCGCTGTGCGAAGACGACCGACTTGCCACCGCGCTCGAAATTCTCAAAAAAGCAGAAGCAAAAAATGTCTGCATTCACCTTCCTTCAGACTCCGTGATTGCCGATCAGTTTGCCGCTGAAGCGCAAACGTCTGCATCTCCCAGCAACCACATTCCCGATGGCTGGATGGGGCTTGACATTGGCGCCAATGCATGTGAACAGTTTACAAACGTGATCCATGCCGCCAAAACCATCCTGTGGAACGGTCCGATGGGTGTTTTTGAAATGGAAAAATTCCAACATGGTACGAAAACCATCGCTACGGCCGTGGCCGAAGCAACCGAGAAGGGCGCTTATTCACTTGTAGGCGGCGGTGATTCTGTAGCTGCTGTGAACCAGTTTCATTTTACGGATAAGGTGAGTTATGTATCAACCGGTGGAGGCGCCATGCTCGAATTTTTTGAAGGGAAAACCCTGCCTGGCATTGCCGCAGTACAGGAAGGTTAATCTTAACCGTGGGCAAAGCAGGCTAATGTGCACCCCGAAGTGAGATTTTACTATTTTATAATAAAATGCGTTGTTTGCAAGCCCTTGCGGCTTGCTTCTTTTTTTTCTACCTTCGGTTCCTAAACTCTACACACATGAAAGGGACACGCAATGTTGCACTTATCGGTATTGCCGCACTGGTACTCATTCTCCTGGTTTGGGGCTGCAGCGGTCAACGTGCATTGGTAAAGGCTGATGAACAGGTTGCAAACGACTGGAACGATGTTCAGGCCGCCTACCAAAACCGGGCTGACCTGGTTCCCAATCTTGTGAATACGGTAAAAGGCGCTGCCGATTTTGAAAAATCCACGCTTACCGCTGTAATCGAAGCACGGGCCAAAGCCACTTCTATCAACCTGACCGCAGACCAGCTAACTCCTGAGAATATGCAAAAATTCCAGGATGCACAAACACAGATGACAGGTGCGTTGAAGAGCCTGCTGGTAACGGTAGAAAAATACCCCGATCTCAAAGCCAACCAGAACTTCCTGGATCTGCAACACAAACTGGATGGTATAGAAGGCGATATCCGGAATGCCCGGATGAAATTTAATAAGTCTGTTAACACCTATAATGTAAAAGTCCGTTCATTCCCAAATAATGTACTGGCTGGTATGTTTGGTTTCTCGAAGAAAGAAGGCTTCAAAGCCGATGAGGGTGCTGAAAAAGCGCCTACTGTACAATTCTAGTAATGAGTCAGCAGCAAAAACGAATTGCCCTTATTGCAGGAGCCGTTGTGCTTATCCTGTTAGTCTGGATCATATCCGGCTATAACGGGCTGGTGCGCAAACAGGAAAAAGTAGATCAAACCTGGGCCGAAGTGCAATCCACCTACCAGCGCAGGCTGGAACTGGTGCCGAATATTGTGAGCGTGGTTCGCGGCGTGGCCGATTTTGAAAAAACAACATTTACCGATCTGGCGGAAGCCCGTAGCAGGGCCATGTCGGGGTTGGGATCGATTAATAGTAAGGATTCGTCTGGCATTAATCAGCAATACACAAGCCAGGACAGCGTGGCTGCACGCGCCAACCGCCTTATTGCGATTATTGAAAATTACCCGGAGTTGCGCGCTACAGAAGCATTTCACCAGCTACAGGCGCAGCTTAGCGGAACAGAACGGCGTATTAAAGTAGCAAGAAATGATTTCAATAACGCTGTGCGTGCCTATAATACCAGTGTACGAAGTTTTCCAACGAATATCGTCGCCGGGCTATTTGGATTTAAAAAGCGCGAAGGATTCCAGGCAGATACCAATGCCGATAAGGCCGTTGAAATAAAATTTTAAATAATAACCGTGTTCTCCTTCCTGAAAAGAAAACCTAAGCCTTTATTAAGTGACGAGGCGAATCATCTCGTTGTAAAGGCGATCCAGCACGCTGAAGAACGTACCAGTGGAGAAATCCGCGTGTATGTAGAAAGCCGTTGCCGGTTTGTGGATGCTATTGACCGCGCAGCCGAGATCTTCCGCAAACTGCAGATGGAGAAGACAGAACAACGCAATGCGGTGCTGGTGTATATTGCCCTGAAAGATCGCCAACTGGCTATTTTTGGAGATGAAGGCATTCATCAACGCGTAGGAGAAACATATTGGAAAGAACGCGTTGCAGATATGATCCACACCTTTAACAGGAAAGATTATGCAAAAGGAATTGCTGAATGTGTGATCCAGGTAGGAGAGGCACTGCATCAGCATTTTCCGTACGATAAGAATACAGACAAGAACGAATTACCAGACACGATAGTTTTTGGACGATGAGAAGATTACAACTTTTTCTGCTGGCATCCTGCATGCTGTTTTCACTGGCTTCCCTGGCACAGGTAGAAAAAGTGATCCCATCCCGGCCCAGTCCGCCAACATTGGTAAACGATTTCACAGGCAATTTTCTTACTGCTGCCGAAAAACAGGCACTCGAACAAAAATTGGTAGCCTATGATGATAGTACCTCCAACCAGGTTGTCATCGTTATTGTAAAATCACTCGAAGGTTATAGTGCAGACGAATACGCTATCGCGCTGGGACGCGCCTGGGGTGTTGGAAACAAAGACTTTAACAACGGCGTTGTTATATTGATCAGCACCGGTGGTGGAGAAGGCAACCGTGATGCCTTTATCGCAACCGGCTACGGGTTGGAAGGAGCAATACCGGATGGAACCGCTCAGACGATCACCGACCACGACATAATTGAAAATTTTAAAAAAGGGTATTATTACCAGGGGCTTGACGATGCAACCACTTCCATCCAGGAAGCTGCCGCAGGTAGATACAAAGCTCCTGCGGGATGGGGTAGTAGCAAGCAAAAGAAATTTCCAGCGGCACTCTTTATTGTCGCCATCATCCTGTTTATTGTTCTATCTGCCGGCTTTGGTGGCGGTGGAGGTGGTACCTATGTATCCGGTGGCGGATTTGGCGGATGGTCAGGAGGCGGCGGTGGCTGGAGCGGCGGCGGTGGTGGTGGTTCTTCTGGTGGGTTTGGTGGATTTGGAGGCGGCAGTTTCGGCGGGGGTGGCGCTGGAGGGAAATGGTAATTAATTCGGTAATACGATAATTCGGTGATTCGATAATCACTGTTGTCCGGGGAAAATTTAGCAAATACGATCACCTGGACACCTGCATTCGCCTGCGGCTTCTTTGCCTCCACGGCCGGCGGGCCGAGTTGCAGCTCCGGCGCTGTTTTTTGTGCTTGGCAGCGCCATTCCGCTACGCGGAACCGCACAAAAAGAAGGCGCCTCCGCCGCAACTGGTAGATTTAAATACACTTCGACGAATCGCTAACCGCTGATATCAAGTGAAACTTTTACTGCACAGCGAAATCAGAGTTGCTTTTGAATAAGGGGCCTTGCTTTTAAATTGGACAAAAAGTGGGTTAAATAATCTTTGATATTCAGGCTAGTAAACAGGTCCTGAGTTGGATTTTTATTTTCTCCGGACAACAATGATTCGATAATGGAGGAAGGTGAAAAATATAAAAAGAGCCGTTCGCCCAGGCGAACGGCTCTTTTTATTCAATCAGCGAATTACTGCATCGCCGAACTATCGAATTAGATCAAAATCCTTTCTTGTCTGCTTCAGGCATTACTGATTTGATATAATCTAATTGTTCTTTAGCCGCAGCATCATTCGGATCTTTCTTCACCGCTGCATCCTTCGCTACCAGGATCCCTTTCAATATAACACCATTCAAATAAGGATCGGTTTGGCCACGCACCGCGTCAGGAATAGTATCCCTGAACTGCACAATTTCATTTACACCTTCCTTGAATTTTTCCGTATTCCTGATATTCGCCAGGTAAGTGGCCAGATTATTAACTACGGAGAAACGCGACTGCAGAGAACGTTTGCGGAAATCACCCATGATCTTGTCAAACAGTGATTCATCACCAGATTGCGCAAGGATGGTAGAAATAGCATTGTTCAATACGCCTTTGGCCGGTTGCTCAGACAGCTTGCGGGCAATTGGTAACGCCGCATCCGGTTGGGTACGGTTCAGCGCCAGCAACGCATCACCCGATACTGTATAAGAAGAATCATTTACGGCTGCTGTAAACATAGGCACATATTCCGCCTTCTTGTAAAAACCAAGCGCATTGATGGCCGCACCTTTTGTTACACGTTTCGGATCAGATTGCGCTACTTTCAGCAAATTGGCTTCCACCGCGTCTTTCACAGCTTGCTTTTTCAGATCCAGCCGAACAATGGCAAACGTACGGAGACCATCATATTTATCCTGGATGGCACGGTTGAGCAGCGCAACTGCTTTTGGATCGTCCTGGTGGGCTGCAGCATACGCTATTGCCTCACGGCGATCCACATAATTGCCGATGCCATATTGGAAAATATAATTATCAAGCGTCTTATGATCTTCCTTGTCCCACAGCGTAATTTTATCTGCATCCACATTTACCAGGTCGGGGTGCTTGCTGTAATTAAACGTAAATGTATCCACAGCATGTGAAGCCCAGACATTCTCCCTTGTTTTTGTAGAACCATTGTAAATATCAATCGCCAGTGGCAACTGGAACAATTTCGGCTGCGTTTGGTGTACAATCACCTGTACTTTGCCGGCAGCATCATCGTACACATAGTCAATATCTACCACCGGATGCCCACTTCCATAATACCACTGATTGAAAAACCAGTTGAGATCGCGGCCGGTTACTTCTTCAAAAGCCAGGCGCAATTGCTGGGCTTCCGCAGATTTAAACCGATACGTCGTTAAATATAAATTCAGCGATTTAAAGAACGCATCATTCCCAACAAAGTGCCGAAGCATATTTAGGATACGCCCGCCCTTCTGGTAGCTTACCGCATCAAACATATCTTCACGGTTGGAATAATAAAAGCGAACCAGGTCTTTGTTTTCACTATGGCTGCGCAGGTATCCCTGCATGCCATTGTAATTTTCTTCATCGCCGGCATCCTGTCCATATTTATGCTCAGCCCAAAGTGTTTCAGAAAAATCAGCAAATGATTCATTCAATGTCAGGTTGCTCCAGCTTTCGGTTGTTACCAGGTCGCCAAACCATTGGTGAAACAGTTCATGCGCAATTGTTGATTCCCAGTTATTGCCATCCACCAACTGGCGCGCATCCTGCTGTGCATTTTCTTCATGGATCGTAGCTGTTGTATTCTCCATGGCTCCGGCTACATAGTCGCGCCCGGTAATTTGGGAATATTTCACCCAGGGAAATGGTACACCCAGCACATCAGAAAAATAACCGATCATCTCAGGCGTATCGCCAAATATTTTCTGGGCTACGCTTGCGTAGGGTTTTTCTACGTAATAATTTACTTCTTTGCCTTTCCAGCTATCCTTGATCACGGCATATTCGCCCACGCCCAGGAAAAACAGGTAAGGTGCATGGGGAAGGTCCATTTTCCAGTAATCGGTACGCGTGCCATTGGCATTTTTCTTTTGCGACATTAATTTACCGTTGCTGAGCGTTACATACTTATTGTCTACCGTTACTGTCAGTTCTTCCGTTGTTTTCTGGTTTTGTTTGTCGATCGTAGGGAACCATGCAGAATTGGCTTCGGTTTCACCCTGTGTCCAGATCTGTGTAGGTTTCTCCTTGTCTTCGCCCTTGGGATTGATAAAGTAGAATCCTTTAATGCCTAGCATCGCATCGTTGCCGTATTTGGCTTCAAATTCATCCGGCTTGGCAGTATATTCGATATATACCGTGTAATTCTCGTCCTTTTTATAGGTTTTGTCCAACTGGATCCGCAGGTTAAAATCATCATAGCTGTGCACCAGCGGAGTTTGTTTGGTGCCTTTTACCAGCATTACTTTTTTGATTTCCATGCCCTTCGCATCTAAATTGAGCGAATCTGTAGCGTAGAAATGAGGATGCAGCGTAATCCACGCTTTTCCATACACATAGGACTTGCTAAAATCCGGTGTTACATCCAGTTTGGTGTGTACCAGGTCGTTAATCCGGGTGGCGGTGGCCCTGTATTCCGTTTTCCAGGTCGTATCCTCCTGGGGTTCGCCCTGCTGTGCAAACAGGGAGAAACTCACGGCCCATGCAACCACTCCAAGCAAAAGTTTCTTCATAATAGAGATTTAGAGCCACGAAGGTAAACAAGCTTCCCGTTTGCACAGGGCTGAAATGGGATGAAAGGTATCCTAGTGGTTATTTAACAGCATGTTGTAGCTTTTTTTCAAGTATTTTTGCCCTGATAACCAATACCCGGAACATGAAGAAAATTCTCCTGAGTGTTTTATTGATCAGCTCCACGCTGTTGGTAAAAGCCCAAAAAGTGTACTTTGCCTATCTCCAATCTGAGCAAAACCAGGCATTTTTTGTGCGGTTGAGCGACAAAACCTTCAGTTCCTCCGCTTCCGGCTACCTGATCCTTTCTCATCTGCGCGATAGCACCTATACATTCAGCGTTGGTTTTCCGGGAAATACATGGCCTGATCAGCATTTTTCGCTGGCTGTTGAGGCAAAAGACCACGGTTACCTGCTCAAGAATTTTGGAGAAAAAGGATGGGGATTATTTGACCTGCAAACACTGGCGGTTCAGATGGCCAACAATACCCCAACAGTTTCTTCTTCGTCTGGCAACAATACGGTTTCACCATTTACGGATATATTAGCCCGCGCCGCGGGTGATTCTTCCCTTCGGGAAAAGCCTGCGTACGTAGTAGCGGCGGAACAAGCAGCAGCAAAAAAGGCTGAAATGGCACAAACTCCGGTCGTAACACCTACCGCAACAACCGACAAACCTGTTGAGCCGGTTGCTGACACGTTGCCTGCCCAACCTGCGGAAACACCGAGGTCGGCCGACAAAATTCCTGAATCTGGTATGCCTCCGGTTGCCGTAAAGGAGATGACGCAAACTCCCCTCGCCGTAGTTGAAATAAAAGAAGCAGCAGATACTAACTTTCAACCATCGGTAATTTCCCGCCAGGAAGCGGTGACAACGCAGGAAGGAGTGGCCGTTACTTATTTTGATACGCAGGCCGGTGGTAAAAAAGACACGATCCAAATCCTCATCCCCGGAGTTCCCGAAATAGCCGCTGCATCTCAACCATCCGGCGACCGGAAATTCCTGGAAGATATATCTACTGATACCACCCATCCCGCGGCGATTGTAAAAGAAGAACCGGTAACTACTTCACAAAATGTTGAGGCAGTTCCCGTCACTAAGGAACCGGTAGCAGTTCGTAACGTGTACAAAACGGAATGCAAGGAAGTAGCCACCGATGCCGACCTGATTAAAGTGCGGAAGAAAATGGTAGCCGAGGATAATGATGATGATATGGTGGACCAGGCAAGGAAATATTTTAAAACAAAATGTTTCACCACTGAACAACTTCGTATCCTGAGTACGCTTTTCCTGCAGGAGATCGGGAAATATAAATTCTTCGATATGTCGTATGTTTTTGTATCAGACCCGGGCAATTTCCCGTCGCTGGTATCAGAACTGAAGAACGACTACTACATCAATCGGTTTAACGCCATGATCCGTAATTGATCAGCATGCCCCGGTATTTTCTTGAAGTAGCCTACAAAGGAACCGCCTACAGCGGTTTTCAAACCCAGGAAAATGCGCATACCGTCCAGGATGAAATAACACGCGCTTTTACTGTTTTGCAACGCAAAGAAGTAGTGCTTACCGGTTCATCCCGGACCGATGCAGGCGTACATGCACTGCAGAACTTCTTTCATTTTGATTTTGAAGAACCGCTGCATGAGCAGTTTTTATACAAGATGAACGCAATTCTTCCCGGTGATATAGTGGTTCAATCCGTAAAAAAAGTGGATGACAACGCCCATTGCCGGTTTGATGCCCAATCCCGCGAATACAATTACTTTATTTACCAGCGAAAAAATCCCTTCCTGGCAGATCGCGCTTATTTTTTCCCCTACCGGCTCAACCTGGACGCGATGCAGCAGGGCGCAGAG
Source organism: Bacteroidota bacterium (assembly GCA_048498035.1). Classification (GTDB taxonomy): domain Bacteria; phylum Bacteroidota; class Bacteroidia; order Chitinophagales; family Chitinophagaceae; genus CADEDV01. The sequence continues at coordinate 310,143 of JBEHYT010000002.1, forward strand.
CTACTAACGAAATACCAGGATTTTACGTCCTTTTCCAAGCGAAACACACAGGTAAAAACATTCATTTGCAACATTCTGCGGAGTGAGTGGCGACAGGAAGAAGATACACTGGTCTACCATGTACAGGCAGATCGCTTTCTCCGCGGCATGGTTAGAGCGCTCACCGCCACCATGTTACAACTGGGGCGTGGTAAACTTACGCCTGAAGGCTTCAAAAATATCATCGAAGCACGGGATTGTACACAGGCCAGTTTTGCCGTGCCGGCTCACGGGCTTTTTCTTACCCGTGTGCATTTCGCAACTTCCGGCTCCCCGTTATAAACAGTATATTGCAACCGTAGAAATTTTCCTTTCGTCTTTTGCAAGTTGCTAACACCTTTTGATTTACTACCTGAAAGTGGTATTGCTCCGCGAGAACGGTTTCTTTTAATTTGTACCTGATCATTTCAATGCTTCCGTGAGAGATCGGAAGTGGTTAAGGGCCTGAAGCATTGGTAGTTTAACACACACCAAACTATAGATGTATGAAATGCAGGTTCGCGCTCATGCTGGCACTTGTTCTGTTTACCTATGCCATGCAGGCACAAAATTTCAGCGGGCTGCTCAACAAACGCCTGAATAAGGTGGATGATGTGAGCACATTGCTGGAATCAGGTATCGGCAACCTCTTTGGCGGTAAGTTAAGTGGCGGCATTGACAGCGTTGTTGTTACTAATGATGCCGAAAAAGAACTGCGCGTCAGGATTTTTTACAATGGATACACTTCCGGCTACTTCACCGTTTCCGTAATGGATGCGGCCCGGAAAAAACAAAATGAAGTGGTAGTCGGAAAATTTTCCCAAGCCACAAAAGCTTCACCGGTAGAAATAGTGCTGCCAATGGCAGCAGCAGTAGAGAAAGGCGCAGCCTTTGAATCACCTTATCTCCGCATCGACGTTGCCAAAAAAGAAAACGGAACCGGTAATATCACCGTATTCAGCCTGAACAAAAAATGGCGTAACCAGCTTGATCCGCAAAATGTGATCGTCAACGTAACCCTGCGGCCAGTTGGTATTGCCGGAAGCCTCAAAAGCAACGAGGCAAAAGATGTGGTGCCGGGAAAGACCATTCGCTTTGATCCCAAACTACTTTACGTTCAACCCACAACCATCAAACGTGTGCAAAACCTGCGCCCCATTGGCGGCGGCAATGCACTCGCTCCTGTTATCCACAGTGAAAATTTAGGGATGCCGGATGATATTTCAGGCACCTGGACCAACACGGATGCAAATACCAGCGGTATCACTAAAATGATCATCACCGGGAACAACAGCATCCAGGCGTTTGGCAAATGTTCACCCAGTGATTGCGACTGGGGCAAAACAACCCTCACTTCCGTTTCCGCTACCAGTTTTAAAGCCGTTTTTACCTGGAGCTTTCAAAGCACTACGCTTACCATTAACCTGGCTGGCGGTCAGCTAACAGTTAATTCGGTTACTGTTCGTAACGGCGCTGTAAGCAACACCGGCAATTATACATTTCAGAAAAATGGTCAACTGGTGGTAGCGCCACTGAAAGTCTATAACCTGAGCCAGGTGGCATTGATGAAACCTGCGGTAATGGGTATTGCCACGCAGAACAAAACGCCAAAAGGCCCGGATAAAAATATACAGATCAATTTGTGGGACGGACTAACCGTAGACAACCAGGTAGACTTCAAACGGCCGCAGGATATTTCCAATATCAACATGACCATCTTTGCCGATAAGAATATCTACTCGGGTATATATTATATTCTTCCTGCAGATTACCACCTTCGGTGGGAATCAAAAACGGAACCGGAAAAGGGATATGCTTTTAATGTATTGTACGGCAGCCAACAGGCTGAAAACAGCAATGCTCCGGTGCGGATGTCAGCTACGCTGACTGCCGGCATTAGTTCGCGCGAGCGCAATTTTATTAAAACGTTACTGCGTGCGGCACGCCCGGATTTCGTAGACCTTCGTTTTCTGCCGCTGCGCGAAAACCCACAGTTTACCTTCCAGAGCACACTTACATCCCAATATAATATCCCGCAGGATAAAATTGCAGTTGAAACAACCACTGATTTGAATAATGATATTAAGGTGTCGTGGCAAACCGATGCCGATACGAAGGAATTTATTCAAACTGCCCTCACATCGCATGAAGGTATTGCAGCTTCAGTGATCCTCAAACCGGATGATGAAGAGATACTCGATCAGCAGATTCCTGCATCGATCAATCTTGCAGATACGCGCACACTTGGGAAAATGAACATTGAGCCTAACGACTGGAGAACACATACCTGGCGAAACCTGACTCCCTACCCGGTAAAACTGAATTATCTCCATGTATTGAAGAAAGAAGAAGGCACGTCGAAGCCGATCATTTATTCCTGGTCGATGGGTGATGCCGTAATTCCCTCCCAGGCGCAGGCTTCCTTCAACAGCAGCATTGTGCCCGCCTGGCTGGATCGGGCAGAATCAGTAGTGATGTGGCTTGATTATTCCGTGCAGGATTGCAGTGATTGTGATGCGCGTGTAATGGACGCTGTTACAGGCGGCGTATCCGGCAGCAAAGCACAACAGGTGAAATTTGTAATTCCTCCAGCTGTTTTTGACACACTGCACGCCAGCTACTTTATGATCACGGTGCGCAGCGCCCAGGTAGATCCTAAAGGATCAGAAATAAAAGAACTGGCAGCTATCAAAGTTACCCGCGATGCCGACAAAGAATTTTCAACCGGTCCACTCTTTATTCCGCAAAACGGCGCGCTTGATTTTGAATATAAGATCACGGCAGCAACGGAAGATGGCGATTTTTATCCGTCCGAAGGGTGGATACGCGGTTCTGATAAGGAGATGTTGCTGGGTAAAACCAAAATGAAGGAAATATTCCGGGGCATTATTCCCGGCGTCCAATAATCACTGATCACGGTACAATGAATTCACTCGCCAAAAATAGTGCGGCCCTCGTCACCGTTTTGATGGGAATGCTGTTTTACTGCAGCGCCCAGCCGTCATTGGCATCCGTTGAAACAGTGTCCGGGCAAAAAATTTATCGCGACAGCAAAAAAGCGAATGTTTATTATTATGTACCCGCTTCCTATCGCCTGGCAACGGGTGCAGATGGTAAGCCGGATTTTACACTTATTAAAATGCGGTACACCGGCACTGCTGCTGCAGGGGACGCCGGTATTGCTAAATACAACAACCTGCTGCAATTCCGGGTAGGCATAGATCCCGACGCATTGAAAAAAATAAATGATGCAAAAACGGCATTCAAAAAACTGCATCCGTCCGCAGATATTCGTCCGCTGCCCGTTCGGAAATTTGAATCCGTACTGGTATTTGCAGGTGCCGGCGATACCGATACAACCCGGTTGATTCCCGCCAATTATTCAGAAGCTACTGATGAAGCAGCCGCCTCCAGCAATAGTTATTGGAATGAGCGCATCGTTACATTACGCCTTTCCAATGTTGATGAACAATTGGTGGAATCTGCGCTGCGCAACCATCAATCCATTATGAGTTTCGCTTACGCGATGTTTACCGTTTTCTCGGAAGCAAACGCAAGTGACGTAAATGTGTTTGGAGATAATAAGATCCGGGATGAGATCCGCGATTATTTGACAAATGAAATAAAAAATCAACCCGATAGTCAGCTCCACATTACACTTTTTAAAGCAGATGTGGTAAGCCTGGATGTAAACCCAGATAAATGGCCCGGAACCATACAGGTGGCTGATATCAACGAGAAAGTGCCGGCACGCTACGCACTTTTTGATGTGTACTGCTATGATTTTAACAATGAACTGCGGGCTGATCTTTTTGCGAAGAAGATAGAAATTAAAGCAACCAGTGTAAATGGTTCGGATATCACCACGAGTTTCACTTTCCGGCAAAGCCAGCCGGATGTGTACGCACGCAGTATTCGTTTTGCGTATGCCGTTCGGTTCGACAAACCTTTTTTTTACAGGGTAACAGAGATCAACCAGGATGGTGATATCCGGCAGGCGGAATGGAAAGCAAGAAAGGAGTGGAGTGAGATACTCGACATTACGTCAACACCGGACCAGATTGTGAAAAAACCGGCAGAACCGGATCCCGATCAATGACTTTTAAAAACAATGATATGATCAAAAGGCTCATTATTGCGCTGTTGGTAATCAATTCCCTGAACGCACACGCCCAGGTCAAATATGATGAGGGCGCCGTTTATATCAGCGGCGTAACGCTGTTGCAGGACCGGGCAAATGACAAGGATTATTATTACCTGCCCACGTACCCGCGGCTGGCAACCAAGGAAGACGGGACGCTTGAATTTCTTTGCATTAAATATGCAAGCGACAAGCCCGAAGGCAGCGGTGGTTTACTGCACGCGTTGATCGAATTTAAAATGCCTGATACCACGCTGCAACGCCTGACCAAAGAACTGCAGAAATATGCACCAGGTGCGCGTATCGCCGGACCAGTGCCGCTGATGCAGCCCAAAAAAGATGATCCGGATATTACAGTCCCCAGTTTTGAGATCGTATCCGCCGTACTAAGCAATAAGGACGGCCAGGATGCGCTTACCCGCAGCGTTATCACATCGGGATTTGCGCCACTAACACCCGGGTCTAAAGCGGCCATAGCTGCGTTGGTGTCGCCACAAGGCGCTACCTTATTGTGGAATTCATTCACCGGTCCTACATCTGATGTATCGGTGGCCGTGCACGGGTACTATGAAGCGGCGGTAAAAGCATACAATGCAGTAGTAACTGCTGATATGAGCGTGGTCTATTCGCATTTCAGCCAGATCTTCAACAAACAGGAAGGATACAATAAACAACAGGTGAGAAATGTAGTGGATGAAATGATCAAAAGCGGCGGCATTAAAGTGGATGTTTTTGACCGCTCCGCCGGACTGGGTGTAAAGACCAGTGATATGGACGGTATCCTGAGCGTGGTTACCAGCAAACTCACCGAAATCATGTTTGACACAAAAACCGGTTGGTCAAAAGAACCCGAACGTGTAGATCCCAACCTTGGATTTGTAGACCAGGGTAAGCAGGAAAAAACAGGTGTTGTAAATGATATCGCTGAAGGTATGTCTGACGTAATGGGTTCACTGCCCATCCTGGGCTGGTTCGCGCCCAAGCGCGATAAAAATCTGAACCCGCAATACCGGACCGATAACCAATATATCATGAAGGATATTAAAGATATCCGTACCAATAAATTTTACCTCAATCTCAGCAAATCCACTACCATAAAAGTGCCGTTTCATACGGCAGGAAACCTGGGCGGATTATATTCCCAGCTTGGCGCAGACCCGCGCTATTTCCGGATCGTAAATATGGACGACCCTGCCTTTCAACGCCGGGATATCAACTTCCAGGTGGATGGCGAATTTGTAGATGCATTTGACGATATCATCAATTTTGTAACTGTCAACTTCCGCAAAAAATACAGCAATGGCCAGGCCGATGTCACCTCGCAGGTAATTATCAACGGCAGCGATCTCAAAAAAGGAGTTAACCTCAAACAAATTTCCTATCCGCGACTGGGACTGGAAACTGCCGACTGGCTGGGATATGAATACCAGTTACTCTGGAGCTTCAAAGGAAAATCAAAAGTGGTTCGTTACCCCGCAGATGAAACACAATGGATCAAGAGCAGCGATCCTGCCGTCTCATTAATACCACCGCTGGTGAAAGAGTATATCGACGTAGATGCCGATCGGCAGGAGTTTGCAAAAGACAGCATCGCTTCAGTCAACGTCACTTTTGCCAGCATACAGGGGGGAGATAAAAAAGTTGTGCGCAGTCTGGTACTCCGCGCCGGGGATCAAACCTCTACCAGCAAAGTGACCGTGTATCATGATGCCGGGGCGCCCATCGTTATCCAACCATCCTGGTACAGCAAAGAAAAAGGCGAAGCCAAAGAAGCAAGCGTACTCACTTCCAACTATCTCTTCCTTTCGCCGCCTGCGGCCGAAAAATTTAAAAAGTAAAAAGTGTACCATACAACAGCTATGTATACTGGAAAAAAAATAAAACATCTTGTTGCGCTGATCGCCTTGTTAATGGCGGTTTATGGTGCTCATGCGCAGCAAATATCGATTGATCGTGGCGTGCGGCTGGAAGGGTTGTGGTGCTTTCCGCTCACTACAGATACAACGCAATACCTGTACCTGCCCGATAATGCCAGCCTGGCCATCGACGAAAAAAAGCAACCGCAGTTTTCATTTATACGGTATGTAAACAACAACGATGACAACCTGTCGATGCCGGAAAAAACGATCACACAAGCCGGTGGTGGCGGCGTTTTACATTTCCTGGTTACCTATGATACTGATGAGAAGAAAGTAAAGGCAGCCGAACAGCGACTGAAACAATTGTTCAACAACGATGACATGAAAATCCGCGGGCCTATTGTCTTTAAGGAAGGCCGGTACGCCCTGGTGTCGTCCATCCTCAACCCGGCAGATGGCAAGCCTGAGCGCGCTCTCCTGGCAATGGGTGCAGCACCGGTTCTGCAGGGCAGCAAAATTGCGCTGTCATTTGAAATGGATCCGCCGCATTCCAGGCTGCTATTGGAAAGTTTTAAAATGGCTACGCCAGATATTTCGATCGTTTTTGATCTCACATTTTCCGGTCTTACAGACGCCTACAACGCAAAGATGACCGTTAATTGGGATGAGGTGTATAAACATGAAGAAATTGGCGGAGGCGCTACCGTGTATTTTGTCAGCGCCGACCTGGAAAAAATCTATGATGAACTGCGCAAAACAAACGCCATCAAACTGGAAGTAGCAGGTGATGATAGCCGGATGGATAATCTTGTAACTACCGCGTATACCAAAGTTACCGATATGCTCTTCCGGCGAATTGATCCCGAACAGGCGCCTGCAGCTGATCAAAGCGGACTGGCCGGCCTTCTCGGCGGACTATTCAGCAACAATGGCAATGGCGCATTTTCCAGCGGAAAAACGTATGGATTCGGGGCTCATTTTGCCTATAAACTAAAAGACACCAAGACAACGGGCTCTACCGTCATGAATTTTAGCAGCCGTACTACTACTGATCGCCATCATTACATCACTTTTAATATTGGCAATTTCTACAAAAAATACGGCGACAATACAGCCTACTTCAAAACGGTATCATTGAGCGATCCCGATTTTGAACAACGTGACATTTTTGTTGGCGTAGACGGATCATTGATACCTGAATTTGACAAAATGATCAACAGCGTTACCGTTACGCTTCGCAAAACACATGAAGACGGCAGCACAACGCTCAAAGAAGTGAATATCACCAAAACCATGCTCACCGATAATAAAATGATCGGAATGACCTATGGTTCTGTTAGTGATGCCAACAGGCAGGCCTGGCTGAATTACGACTATAAAGCCCAGTATAATTTTAAAGGAGGAAAAACCTATACGGCAGATTGGAAACAACAGAACGCGGCGATGATCAATCTCTTCACACCCTACGAACGACGTTTGGTGAAACTGGAAGCTGACCCCGAAACGCTGAAGGCAAACAATGTACGGGCAACAACCGTACAGGTGGAATATCCATTTTTTGGCGACAAAAAGACAATGGAAATGACCGTGAAGCCGGATGATGATCTGTCGCAAAAAAGCTTCGACATCACATTGCCCGAAGGGCAATACAATTATAAGTACACCATCCGCTGGCGGATGAAAGATGGCACAGAGAAAGTCAGCAGCGGACAAAATGATTCCGAAATACTCTTTATCGACGTATTTCCAAAATGAAACTGAAACGCCTGATAACATTCCTGGGGCTAATGGCCTGGATGTCGGCAAACGCCGGTAGCACGGATGTGTTCATCGTTTACTATGCCACCAGCAAGGGAAAAACGGGGCACATGGGCATCGCGGTAGACAATTATCGCATCGTATTTAAACAGGGCCATGGCACCGCCGAAAACGGAGCTCCCGATACGGTTAAAACGGGCGAATTAACCTACTATGATCTTTGGCCGGACGATGATGATTTTCGCGTTAGCCATATCAAACAGGACATGAAAGCAGTTTACTATAAACTGCCTGTGTCCAGCACAGGATCTATTACGATTAATAGCCTGTATGATGAAGGTATTCCGCACAAAGAACATTACCCAAGTGATGGATTGTTGCGCGTGCGCACTTCCTGGGATGAAGACCGGAAAATGATCCGTTTACTTGATAGCCTGGTGGAAAGCGCTCATCCGTTCAATGCAACCGGGTTTAACTGCTCAGATTTTGTTCGCCTTCCCATGGAGCGCCTGCTTGGAAGTTCGCTGCATGGGAAAGAATTTGTATTGACCGGCTGGAGCACTACACCTAATAAATTATACCGCGAGTTGCGCAAGCAACCCCGCGTGGAAGTGGTAAAAAACGCAGATCAGAAAGCAAAGCGCTCTTTCCTGGGGCAACGTGTTCTCTATAAAATTTTTCACCGGGCAAAACGCCCTTCAAAATCGCATTTCAGTCACAAAACAACTTGATATGAAACCCCTGACGAAAATGGTGTGGAGATCCAAACTACTCGGCACCGGATTGATGTTCCTGTTGATAACAATGTGTTCGCAAATGGCGGACGCTCAGCAAAACCTCGACTTTAATTCCAAAGTGGTGGTAACGCTGAACGATGGCACTGCCATTACCCTGTACGCCCAAACAGTGGGCTCTGGTCGCGCCGCAACCGGAGGTAAGAATTTCTACTATGTGCCAACGCAGGCGATGCTGTCAAAAAGCCCGCAAAGCGGCGATCCTGAATTCCTGTTTCTTAAATATGTAACCGAGGAGCGGGAAGATAACGGCGGCGTTAGCGGCGCATTGATGCACTTCCTGATGCAACTGGGTTATACGCCACAGCAGCTCGCGGAATTGCAAACTAAGCTGGCGGCCAAGATATCGGGCGCCATCGTTAAGGGGCCAGTGGACCTTTTTGCAGAAGACGATGCCAACTCCTTCCGCGTTACATCGGGCGTGGTGAATAAAGACGGGGGTATGACCAAAAGCATGGTTACCTCGGGCAGGGCACCATTACAGGAAGGCGCTAAAGTGGCCGTGGCAACTAATCTCAACAAATTCGGCGCGCAGCTTCTCGCTACCACGTTTGAAAAAGATATGGCCATCACCGATCTCAGCTGCGATTTCTATTACAAATATTATGTAAAGGTAAATGGGCTGAAAGCAAGGGTGGTAGTTGATTATGAAAAAATATCGCAGCTCATTAAGGAGGATAAAGTGAATGCGGAATATCGCCGTGTTGAATCAAAAAATTCAGTGCAGGAAAGCCAGTCGTGGAACGAAATGCACAGCCTGTATGATAAACTGGTAGAGAAAAATGCAGTCACGATCCAGATCGACGAAGGTATTCCCAATGCTACATCGCAAAAGTTGTCGGAGCTTTTCTTCCAGATGTTTATGGACAAATTTGCCACGCCTGCCACAGATGATCCGAAAGCTACTCCCCCTAGTGATGCTGAAAAAGAATACCTCCCCGGCAAGAAAGATGCGTATGGCTATTACCTGAATGTAAAACGCATTGAGCAAAGCGTGCGCAAGAAAAAAGAAACAATTGACCTGAACTATAACTATATGTTGGGAATGCCGGTTGCATTTTCCCAAAATTTGAAAACCTGGTACAATGGCGTTAAGAACAATAAAAAATGTGTTGCCAGTGTAAATCTCAACGATCCATTCTTCAAACATCTCGACATCCGCTTTGTGCTCGACCTGGAAGCCAAGGAAATGTTTGACCAGGAAGTAAATTATGTTACCATCAACGTAAAGAAAAAACGCAATTCCGGTAACGATTTTACAGACCGCGTTACCATCGATAAGAAATATGTAGCCGATAAAGGGATCACTGCCGCAATGACCTACGCTGCCGGCGAAGATAAAAACCCCGATATGTACCAGTATATGGTACAATGGAGCCTTCGCGGTGGAAACGTTTATCCCGCAGCACCGGTGTGGGAACAGGGCCAGATGGAAGCCGTTACACTTAAACCACCGGTTACTCCACGACTGATTGAATTTGAAGCAGACCTCGATAAGTTAAAGGCGATGAACATCAGTCGCGCCACGCTGCAAATACGTTATCTCAAATACGGGCAGGAAGTGGAGGATAATATCAATGTGTCACCCGCAGCTGGTCAGTCCCTGGTAAGCAAGATGCTTTTTATGGATCGCGATACCCGTGGGTATGTATACCGACTGGTGTTCAATAGCACCACATCTGGTAAACTGGCGCTGCCCTGGAGTGCAAAGATCAATGATAACTATGTATATGCTGTGATCCCGGATGAACTGAATGACAAAACTTCTGAAACCTTCAATAAGGCCATCGATGCAGCCAAAGCGATCATCGCCCCGGGCCCGGATGGTAAAGTGACTGCCGACAAAGTGTTGGATAGTTTCAAGGAAGTGCTGGGTGTTATCAAAAACTAATTGACCACATTACTTAAACCATTTTTATATGAAGAAGTTGCTATTCATGGTTGGGGTTTTTCTTTTTACTGTGACCGCAATTCGCGCCCAGTCGATCAACCTGGACCGGCCCGTGAAAGCGGGGGACCTCACATTGTTCCCGGATATCGGGAATGAAACCTCTTACTACTATATTTCAGACAAGCCTAAGTTGGCAAAAGGACCAGACGGTAAGCCGCAGTTTTCATTCCTTCGTTATGTTGAGAATTCGGTTAGCGGTGCAGATCAGCCTGCTGCCAATGAAGGCGATGGCGGTGGTATTGTACATGCCGTGGTGAGCCTCGAAGTAACGCAAGACCAGGTTCGCGAGGCGGAGCGGGAACTACAGCGCATTAAGCCAAATGCAAAAATTGAAGGCCCTGTTGTATACCGCTCGGGCAAATTCGGGATCGTCTCCTCGTTTAAAGATCCACAGGGCGGTCTTAGCAAACAGGTAGTGGGATTGGGAAATGCCCCCATACTGGATGGACAAAAAGCCGCCGTTTCTATTCAGCTTACCAAACAGGGTGCAAAAATTCTGTGGGAATCATTTAAAACCACTACGCCTGATATCAGCTTCACTTTTGAAATGGAAGTGGGTGGTTATCGTTCTCCCAAAAACGCTACGATTGAAGCCGACTTTGACCAGATCTATGATCATAAAGCATTTAATGTGGGCGTGGCAACCAGTTTTTTGTCGGCTGAAATAGATGCGGCGTTTGACGATCTCGTGCGTAGCGGCGCTATCAAGGTAACGCAGATCGGTGAAGATGAAAAAATGGAAAGTCTGATCACAACGGCTTATAATAAGATCACCGATATGATGTTTACGCCATTGAATGGCGGCGGTAATCCGTCCATCTCAGACCTGACAGCAGGTACCGGTGGAGGTTCCAGCATGCTGGATCGCGCCACTACCCAATTGCGTGATGCACGAACAGAACAGCGGACCATCAACCGTGAAAATGAAGAACGTGAAGCGCGGCAGCGAACAGAAGCACAGGAGCGCCAACGCGAAGCGGCATCTACCACGCCTCCTGCCACCGATGCATCGCATCCCACAGATGCGTCTCACCCGGCAGATGGTGATCATCCGGCGGAAGGAGCGACAGCAACACCGTCATCACGCCCTGCATCCACCTATTCAGGTTCTACTCCGCGCGGAGCCGGGACTTATACGAACACGGCAAATCCCAACCAGCCGGCGAATAACAGCAATGTGCAGAATGCTGCATTGCCCTCAATCGCCATCGTTGCTTCTTTCCAGATGCGGACCGTTCACCAAAAAGGAAAATTTAAAATCGATCTTAATAAATCCACGTCAGACAAAATCACGATGCGCTTTGATGAGAACATCGGGAACCTGTCTGGCCTGATGAACGACAACACCGTATTCCGCCAGGTAAATCTCGACGATCCGCTGTTTGTTCAGCGTGAAATCGTAGCGTTTGTGGATGGAATGAATGCGCAGGACTTTGGACAGTTTATCAACTTCGTAAACGTGCGATTGAAAAAGACGCACCAGTCAGGTGATATTACCAACCAGGAAGTGCGCATTGATCGCAACAACTTCAACAAAGAAGGCAACAACTTTAAAATGGTGTATGGTTGGAAAGGAGATAACGACCGGAAAAAATGGACCAACTATGAATACGAAGCAGAATGGAGCTTCTTTGGTGGGCAAACGGTGAAGGTGCCTGCCCAGGCATCTCAGTCAGGTGCTATCGATCTGATGCCGCCCTACCAGCGTCGTTCCGTTGAATTTACTGCCGATGCCAATACACTGGCTGCAGCCAATGTTCGGCTCGTAACTGTAAAGCTGTTTTATGACCTGGCCGGAAAGGAGCAGGTAAAACAGGTAACACTCAACCCGGCCAAAGGACAACTTTCTGAGAAAGTGGATTTCATGTTGCCCGGAGACCAGTATGATTACTCCTATGAGGTTAGCTGGAGAATGGCTAATAATGAAACGAAAACGTCAGGTCGCCTAAAAGCATCCGATGCGATCCAGTTTGTAGACAACGTAAAATAAGTAAGATATGAAAAAGACAATTTTTTTGCTGCTGCTCCTGGGTACCGGTTTGCTGTCGATGGCAAATGATGCAGACCGCACCTACATCATGAGCAAGCTTGATATACGATACGTGGCAAGGCCCAATGATGCGGCTTATTCGCCCGAGATATTGAATAAAACACAGATTGCGGCCGGTACGGAAGCCGGGGCGTTTTGGACCAACACGGTGATGAATGGCCCGCAGCGTATGGTGCGTGCATTGCTTCGTGGATCGTCTGCCGGTGGCGACGATGAATTTCAGAGTTATGTAGCCAATGTGCTGCGGATCACCAATAAAACCATCATGGTTTACCTGATTGATGATTCAACGGGGAATATTACGATTTCACCGGCGGCGGAAACACGCTACGGGATCTGTACCGACAATCGTGGTAAAAGCTGGCCTTGTGCCAATAATAACAGCACCGGTGCCTACGGTGGAGAGATCCGGATGGGAACGGTGTATTTCGCCAGTGAGCGGGTTATACAGGATGCTTATGGCACGGTAATCCATGAGCTGGTGCATACACAGGATTATTCAGACGGGCGGGAGCACATGTTTTATGCCAATGGCCGCTACCTGGTATATGGAAGAGACGGTGATCACTATGATGTGGAGGCAGTCCCGGATCTTGCATTTACCTTCAAGGAAGGTATCGCAAATACGCTGTCGCTCAGCTATCGACGCAGTATGGCCAACCATTATTTCCAGTGGTTTGCGGGTAATGGCGATTTGATGGTGGAACGTACGAACCTGAGTGCCGGCCACGCCGGTGGCATTTCGCCGGATGTATGGCTATACGACCAGTTGATAGCAGCGGGCGTTACTCCATATGGAACCGGTGGGGGCTACGGATTCTTTCATATCCGGAATGTGCCTACCCGGTTTATTGTTCATAATGAAATGATCCTGGCACTCATATTTGAGTCGTATATAGAACATGTGGGCAAGCAGGCATTTTTCAATGCGCTGAAGGAGATCAACCCGAGGATGCAGAATGTGTCTACAAGTGGTGTGGCGCTGCTGTTCCAGGAAGTGTGTGAGGCGGCGTTGCCAACGGGTCAAACGCTGGCATCGGTAAGTGTGTCATCGCCGTCTGCGGCGCGGCCCTGGCTGCTGGCGCTGGCGTATGCCGACTTCTTTACGAGTTATTCTGCCAGGACTAAGGATGAATTCAAGCAGATATTCGAGAGTTTCCCCAATATGAGTGAATGGGCGGACCTGTATTGGGATGGGGGCGCGAAGGACCAGGTGCGCACTTCGGTGCGGATGCCGGCGCGGCCAACGTTTGGCCAGCTTACGGATATTGCGATCCTGCTGGGGTTGAACAGGAGTACGCCGTAGGGGGTGAGGCAGGCGTTGAAATTACGTAATGAATTGATTTTCAATAAAACCCTTTTTAGAAGTAGGGGGGGATAGAGGGAGTGAAAAAGGTTACAGCCGGCTTCGAAAGGGGCCGGCTGTTGTTTTTGTAAAGAAATTTTGGGCTCGCAAATCCAGTATGGGCTTTGTTTTGCGCTGATTTGCAAAATTTTAATTGAAAAAAGATTTGGCGGAAACTGGTTTACGCTTATCTTTGCACCCCGCTTGAAAAACAGCGTAGTTCTCTGAAGATTGTGAATAGCATGTGCGGCAAATGTGAATAAAGGAAAGCAAAAAAATTTGCTGGTAATTAAAGAAGCTGTACCTTTGCCGTCCGCTGTTAAAAAAACGGTGGTAGTTCTTCACAAAACAGTTTGATTTTCACGCCAAAAGATTCTGATTTTTTTGAAAAAAAGATGAAGAAAAATTTGGTAGAAATAAAAAGGCCCTTACCTTTGCACTCCCGTTCAAAACGGGGGGCGAATAAGAAGCCAAAAGATCTTTGAAAGTTGGGAAGCAATAGCACTTTATTTCGATTTTTATCGAGATGAAAACAATAGGTAAGTCAAAGCGAAAACAATTCGATTTGACACGTTAATTTTCTAATGAGAATTAAATGTCAGTATCAAACATCATTTACAATGGAGAGTTTGATCCTGGCTCAGGATGAACGCTAGCGGCAGGCTTAATACATGCAAGTCGAGGGGCAGCGGGGTGTAGCAATACACTGCCGGCGACCGGCAAACGGGTGCGGAACACGTACACAACCTTCCTTTAAGCGGGGAATAGCCCAGAGAAATTTGGATTAATACCCCATAGTAAGTTGGAAAGGCATCTTTTTAACTTTAAAGATTTATCACTTGAAGATGGGTGTGCGGCTGATTAGGTAGTTGGCGGGGTAACGGCCCACCAAGCCGACGATCAGTAACTGGTGTGAGAGCACGACCAGTCACACGGGCACTGAGACACGGGCCCGACTCCTACGGGAGGCAGCAGTAAGGAATATTGGTCAATGGACGAAAGTCTGAACCAGCCATGCCGCGTGGAGGATGAAGGCCCTCTGGGTTGTAAACTTCTTTTATATGGGACGAAAAAAGATCTTTCTAGATCGCCTGACGGTACCATATGAATAAGCACCGGCTAACTCCGTGCCAGCAGCCGCGGTAATACGGAGGGTGCAAGCGTTATCCGGATTCACTGGGTTTAAAGGGAGCGTAGGTGGACTGGTAAGTCAGTGGTGAAATCTCCGGGCTTAACTCGGAAACTGCCATTGATACTATCAGTCTTGAATATTGTGGAGGTCAGCGGAATATGTCATGTAGCGGTGAAATGCTTAGAGATGACATAGAACACCAATTGCGAAGGCAGCTGGCTACGCATATATTGACACTGAGGCTCGAAAGCGTGGGGATCAAACAGGATTAGATACCCTGGTAGTCCACGCCCTAAACTATGGATACTCGACATACGCGATACACTGTGTGTGTCTGAGCGAAAGCATTAAGTATCCCACCTGGGAAGTACGACCGCAAGGTTGAAACTCAAAGGAATTGGCGGGGGTCCGCACAAGCGGTGGAGCATGTGGTTTAATTCGATGATACGCGAGGAACCTTACCTGGGCTAGAATGTCACGTGACCGATGGTGAAAGCTGTCTTTATAGCAATATACACGTGATAAGGTGCTGCATGGCTGTCGTCAGCTCGTGCCGTGAGGTGTTGGGTTAAGTCCCGCAACGAGCGCAACCCCCATCACTAGTTGCCATCAGGTAACGCTGGGAACTCTAGTGAAACTGCCGTCGTAAGACGCGAGGAAGGAGGGGATGATGTCAAGTCATCATGGCCTTTATGCCCAGGGCTACACACGTGCTACAATGGGGAGGACAAAGGGCTGCAACTTAGCGATAAGGAGCTAATCCCAAAAACCTCTTCTCAGTTCAGATTGGAGTCTGCAACTCGACTCCATGAAGCTGGAATCGCTAGTAATCGTATATCAGCAATGATACGGTGAATACGTTCCCGGACCTTGCACACACCGCCCGTCAAGCCATGGAAGCCGGGTGTACCTAAAGTCGGTAACCGCAAGGAGCCGCCTAGGGTAAAACTGGTGACTGGGGCTAAGTCGTAACAAGGTAGCCGTATCGGAAGGTGCGGCTGGAATACCTCCTTTTTAGAGCACTATTTGTAGTCTCTGACTACAAACAGATAGACTTACTGGCTATTGTTTCCCACAACTTTCATTGTTTAGTTCTTTTAAAAAAGTAACCCGATAACACGGGGGCTACAAACAGATCCGTAGCTCAGCCTGGTTAGAGCACTACACTGATAATGTAGGGGTCAGCAGTTCAAATCTGCTCGGGTCTACGAAATAATTAGCCAATTTGAGAATGCGCTAATTTGAAAATGAGCGGAGGATATTCATTTTCAGATTTTTCAAATTACCTCGTTGTCAAATTAGAAATGGGGGATTAGCTCAGTTGGCTAGAGCATTAGCTTTGCAAGCTAAGGGTCATCGGTTCGACTCCGATATCCTCCACAATTTTTGATTGGAATGTAAAAGGAAGATCAAAAATTAGCTCTTTAACAATGATAATGACTTCGGGTCTATTGGTTCGCAACCAAATTATCAACTCATATTAATGAATAACTTTTAGTTTCTAATTATTAGTTATTAATTGATAGAAGTTCTTTGACATATTGGGAAAAAAAATGTTAGACGAGTATCTAACAATCGATCACAATTTTGAAATATCACACCATTTATGGTTGGTCTGAAGAAATGTGGTCGGGTAACAACTACAAGAATAACAAATTCTAGTTTCTAATTTTTTTAAAGCAACTAAGGGCGCATGGTGGATGCCTTGGGTCTGAGAGGCGAAGAAGGACGTGGTAAGCTGCGATAAGCCAGGGGGAGCTGCACCGAGCATTATATCCCTGGATCTCCGAATGGGTCAACCCTTCACGTTGAAGACGTGAAACTCGAAAGAGAGCCAACCCCGGGAACTGAAACATCTAAGTACCGGGAGGAAAAGAAAACAATAGTGATTCCCTGAGTAGTGGCGAGCGAAAAGGGAAGAGCCTAAACTTCTCCGGCGTGCCGGAGGAGGGTTGTAGGACTGCATTTAGAAATCATCATCAAGTAAAATCATCTGGAAAGTTGAGCCATAGAGGGTGATAGCCCCGTATGCACAAATTGATGAGGACGAGCAGTATCCTGAGTAGGGCGGGACCGGAGGAATCCTGCCTGAATCTGCCAGCACCATCTGGTAAGGCTAAATACTCCTCAGACACCGATAGTGAACCAGTACCGTAAGGGAAAGGTGAAAAGCACCCTAAACAAGGGAGTGAAATAGTACCTGAAACCGTGCGCCTACAAGCGGTCGGAGTTCCGAAGCAATTCGGAATGACGGCGTGCCTTTTGCATAATGAGCCTACGAGTTGCTCCTCACTGGCGAGGTTAAGTTCTTAATTAACGGAGCCGTAGCGAAAGCGAGTCCAAATAGGGCGTTTAGTCAGTGGGGGCAGACGCGAAACTTTGTGATCTATCCATGGGCAGGTTGAAGTTCCGGTAACACGGAATGGAGGACCGAACCCGTTAACGTTGAAAAGTTCTGGGATGACCTGTGGATAGGGGTGAAAGGCCAATCAAACTGAGAGATAGCTCGTTCTCCCCGAAATGTTTTTAGGAACAGCCTCGGTTTATAAGTCTGTTAGAGGTAGAGCTACTGATTGGGCTAGGGGGCTTCACCGCCTACCAAACCCTGACAAACTCCGAATGCTAACAGATATTTACCGGGAGTGAGGCTGCGGGTGCTAAGATCCGTGGCCGAGAGGGAAATAACCCAGAATAGCAGCTAAGGTCCCTAATACGTAGTTAAGTTGATCAAACGAGGTAGGACTTCTATAACAGCCAGGATGTTTGCTTGGAAGCAGCAATTCATTTAAAGAGTGCGTAACAGCTCACTGGTCGAGAGGTCCCGCACGGAAAATAATCGGGCATCAAACTACTAACCGAAGCTCTATGATCGTCCGCCTCGGCGGAAGATCGGTAGGGGAGCATTGAAACTGCGCCGAAGGTGTACGGCGACGTATGCTGGAGCGGTTTCAAAAGAAAATGTAGGCATAAGTAACGATAAATAAGGTGAAAAACCTTATCGCCGAAAGTCTAAGGGTTCCTGATCAACGTTAATCGGATCAGGGTTAGCCCGGTCCTTAGGCAAACCCGAAAGGGGTAGCTGATGGAAAGCAGGTTAATATTCCTGCGCCTGCTATACATTAAAAGTGACGGAGAACCGTGGTCGCTGCGTAGTGACGGATATCTACGCCTGAGTGGAGCCTTCGGGCAAAGCGAAGTGATAAAAGTTCTTCCAAGAAAAGCGAGTATAGCAGCCGGTACCGCAAACCGACACAGGTAGACGGGATGAATATTCTAAGGCGCTCGGGTGAGCCGTGGAGAAGGAACTAGGCAAATTGACGCTGTAACTTCGGGAT
>JBEHYT010000003.1:0-246254 GCA_048498035.1 Bacteroidota bacterium
AGGAGGTTGCCGTCGCGGCCCGCCCCTATGCCGAGCGGATGACGCAGGTGCTGGCCTCGCTGGGCGCCGCCTATGCTGGGTTGGGCCCTTTGTCAGGTGCCGGGCGGGTGCTTCGTCAGGTGCTGGCTCGGGTGCCTCGTCAGGGGCTGGGTTGGGCGCTTTGTCAGGTGCCGGGCGGGTGCTTCGCCAGGTGCTGGGTTGGGCCCTTTGTCAGGTGCTGGCTCGGGTGCTTCGCCAGGTGCTGGCTCGGGTGCTTCGCCAGGTGCTGGGTTGGGTGCTTCGTCAGGTGCTGGGTCAGGTGCCGGGAGGATCCGGATCTTCTCCATCATCTTCTGCTTTCATCCCCAGATCATCCAGTTCCTGATCAAGACTCCGTTTTCGATGATGTTTTTCCTGGTTCCTGATGTACTTGCGTATTCGGGCTACATCCCACGGACTTACCGATGCTGCATAATATTCAGGCTGCCATTCGAAATCCTGCGTTGTTAGTTTGTTTAGGTTTATCCAATGCGAACTCTCACCTTTAATGAGTTTCATAACACCCGCTGCAGATTGAGTGGACCGAAGTTTAATAAGACAATGTACATGCTCAAGATGCCCGTTGATTGTATCAACATAAATTTTTTTGCCCGCCGCATAGCCGCGGATATGCCGGAAGACAACAGCTTTCAGCGCTTTATTTAAGATACGTTTCCTGAATTTAGTACACCAAACAAAATGAATCCACAGGCGAATAACCGGCATCTTTCTCTTTTTTCAAAGATGCATTGCAAGAAGATCGATACAAGGGGAAAAAGACGCGCGAAAAATGTTTTTTTCCCGACAAAGAATCGCGCTGCGGGTGAAGAAGAACAAACCTTCTAAGATACGATTTTTTCTCCGTGTAGAAATGGACAGACGGGTATTTAATATTTTGCCATTTTTACAAGGAAATCCGCTCCAGTTTCTTTTATTTTTGCCGATTGCCCCATCCGCTGAACGTTCTGTTTTTTCACGCGCTAAAAGGCAATGCTAATTGATCATTATGGCCTTACCGCACCTTATCAAATACGTTTATACGCACGGCACCGACGAAGTAATTCGAAGAGGAAAGAAAATTCATGCAATCGGGTTTACTGAATTGATTGAATACGACGAACTCTTTGGATCTGCGGTTTTTCGTGTAAAGGACGACATCTATTCTACCTACTACAAAGTATATATCCAAAAATTCAAAGACCCCAAAGGCCTTTCACTCCGCTGTACCTGCCCCTACAACCTGGGCGATATTTGCCGGCATGAGGCGGCATCGCTTTTTCAGTTGCAGGAGATGATTGACCGCGGACATTTACAGACAGATGAGGTAAAGTACGACCAGCGCCATACGGTGGCGAAAATGAAGACCATTGATTTGAAAACACTCCGGCTGCTCTCTTCCCCCGAAACAATCGCCGATGCAGAAAAATTTCTGCGAACCAATAAGGCCACGATTGAATACGCAGAAAACGAAATGGTGAAAGCAACCGTTACGCTCAATGGCAACGACTACGCAGTGATCATCAAAAAAAATGAAGAGCGGAATTTTGACACCAGCTGTGATTATGATGACCCGGATCATCCGCTTTGCCTTCCCAAGATCATTGTGCTGATGCAGTTGTTGAACGCCTATGGCGCTAACTATTTTGACAGTATCCGTAACTGGGACAAAGAGAAAAATAAGCTCCTGGAAGCCTATGGTTATTCACTTAGTGACGACCTGGATGGGAAATTTGAGTTTGCATACAAGGAAGGAAAGCCTTTTTTGCGCGTGCTTGACTCCAGTATTAAACGCGTGGCTCCTGTTGCGCTGCCACCCAAACCGGTATTGATTCCACAGAAGGAAAAGGAGCCGGAACCCGAAGTTGTGGAGGCTGATGTGATTGAATCAAAACCATCTGTTCGTCTAGGTGTAGTGGTTAATTTCAATAAAAAAAATTATCCGCAGTTTACGATTGACGTAGTAATGGGTGAGCCCAATGACAGTGACACAGCCTTTACAGGGAAGGTGGAAAAACTGGATATATCAAGGTATGTGGAAACAGAAAAGCTGGGAGAAACCGATAAAGACCTGCTGGGCCTACTTAGAAAGTTGCAGGAAGGTGAAATCAATAAATATATCAGCAGGAATTCACCGTTTTCAGGTATTTGGGAAAATATCATTCACCAGGAAGATGACGATCTGCCCGAAGAAACCAAAGAGTTGATGGCTGAATACCTCTTGCCAAAACTCAAAAAACTTTTTGCGGATGCCGGAAGCAATCCCTTTGTTTTCCTTTTGCCGGAAGGCAAAACCTTTAGAACGCAACATCTTGAACCACTTGCCCTGGCGCAGGAAGAAGCAAAGCCGCGGTTTTTTGTCAAAAAAAACGGGCAATATAGTATTGTTTGCCGCGTTAGCCTGGGAAGCATGGAGTATGACCTGGGCGACAATGAAAGCAACAGCCCTTTGTTTTTCCTTTATAACCAGCAATTGCATTTGTGGAAAGACAATGAAACCATTCACCTGGTTGAAAAATTTCTTTCCAAAGGAAAGATGACTGTGAAAGAAGCAGATTGGTCTAAAACGTTACAACAATTCCTGCTACCGCTTACCCGCGATTATAAAGTTGATTTTGATAAAAGCCTGGTACAGGAGATCAAAGACGGTGACCCGGATGTAAAACTGTTCCTGGTGGAGAAAGGAGATTATCTCCTTTTCCAACCCAGCTTTTCCTATAAGGGATTTGAAACCAGGAGCCGTGACCGGGATGATATCGTAGTGCCGCAGGGTGATAAGATCACAATTGTACATCGTAACCGGGAGAAGGAAGCTGTATTTATACAACAGTTGCAAAACCTGCATTCCAACTTTATTTATAATGAAGAGAATGGATCTCTGGCATTGAAGGGTAATGATGTATTGAAGAATAACTGGTTTTTCCTGTTTGTTGATGCGATGAAAGATATGAAGACGCCGGTTTTTGGATTTGAGGCGTTAAAAAACTACAGATTCAATACCTCCAAACCACAAACAAGAATATTCATCAGCAGCAATACCGATTGGTTTGATGCGAAAGTAGACATCCTGTTTGGAGACCAAAAGGTGACAGTTGCAGAAGTAAAACGGGCGCTCGCCAATAAGCAACAATTTGTTCAGTTGAATGATGGCACACTCGGCATTCTCCCGGAAGAATGGATAAAGAAATATTCCTTGCTATTCCGTGTTGGAGAAGGAAAAGCAAATTCGCTTAAGCTATCGCGGTTTCACTTGAGCGTGGTAGATGAATTATATGAACAACGCGACGAGGAAGAACTGGTAGTTCAACTTGAAGAAAAATATGAGCGACTGCGTCAGTTTAACCAGATCCGGGAGATAGAACCGCCGTATCACCTGAAAATGATCTTACGCCCCTACCAGGTAGCAGGCTACCAGTGGCTTAACTATTTGCGGGAGATCAATTGGGGCGGTATACTTGCTGATGATATGGGTTTGGGTAAAACGGTGCAGGCATTGTCGTTTCTTGATTTTTATAAAGCAGAAACCGGGAAATTGAAAGCAATCGTTGTTTGTCCAACCACCCTGATATACAACTGGGAAAATGAGATCCGCAAGTTTACGCCTAACCTTACGTATCGCATTCACCATGGACCTACACGAACACGCACCAAAGAAGAACTGATGGATCACGACGTAACGATTACCACCTATGGAACATTACGCAGTGATATCAAACTTCTTACAAGTATTGATTTTGATTACGCCGTGTTGGATGAAAGCCAGGCCATCAAAAACCCTTCCAGCAAGGTTACAAAAGCTGCCGGGTTGCTCAATGCAAAACACCGGATCTGCATGAGCGGTACACCGCTTCAGAACAACACCTTTGATGTATTTGCACAAATGAATTTCTTAAATCCCGGGATGCTTGGAACAGTGGAGTTTTTCCGGCAGGAGTTTGCCATTCCCATTGATAAATTTGGCGAGCAGGACCGAAAGGAACATTTAAAGAAAATACTTTATCCCTTTATTCTGCGAAGGACAAAAGAACAGGTGGCGAAAGATTTGCCCGAAAAACAGGAAATGATCCTTTGGTGTGAAATGGAAGATGAACAACGAAAGATCTATGACGCCTACCGCAATGATTTCCGCGATAAGATCATGGGGACGATCCAGGAACAGGGAATTCAAAAATCGCAACTCACCATTTTGCAGGGATTGATGAAGCTGCGACAAATTTGCGATTCACCTGCTATTCTTAATGAACAGGAGAAATTTGAAAACCACTCCATCAAACTGGAAGAACTGGCCCGGGAAATTGTAGAGAATATCGGGGATCATAAGGCGCTTGTTTTTTCCCAATTCCTGGGAATGCTGTCATTGATTCGCGCCAAACTGGATGAACTTGGCGTGAAATACGAATATTTCGATGGAAGCACTTCGGCACCTGACCGTGAAAAGGCAATACAGAGTTTCCAGACCAATGAAGAAGTGCGGGTATTTCTCATTTCCCTGAAAGCTGGGGGCGTAGGTCTTAACCTGACGGCTGCCGATTACGTGTACATCGTTGATCCCTGGTGGAACCCGGCCGTGGAACAGCAGGCCATCGACCGGACGCACCGGATTGGGCAAACAAAAAATATTTTCGCTTACCGGATGATTTGCCGCGACACGATCGAAGACAAGATTATCCAGCTACAGGAGAAAAAAAGAGCGCTGGCAAAAGATATTATTTCCGACGATGCTTCTTTTGTAAAAACGCTTACGCGGGAAGACGTGGAGTATCTTTTCAGTTGACGCCAACAAGCGACTTCAGCAACCGCCTGCCTCCAAGCAGGCGGTTTTTTATTCCACCGAACGGGTTGTGGCGCCGTTGCCCAGGCCGTCCCGAACCATCCTGGTCGATTCAAAGTTGCCGTTTATCAGGTTTCTTTTATTATTTGACCTTTTGGCGAAGGTTATCCAAAGACCTTACGTCTAATTTCGTACTAATCTCGATTTCCCCTTTTATGAAGAAAATAGCTGTACTGCTTACATTCCTGAGCTTCTGTGCGTTCTCCCGGGCCCAGAAAGCCGATGGCGACATCAAGGGTCGCCTGGTAGATACTACTGTTAAACAAGGTGTTGCGGACGCAACCATTTCCCTGGTGAATGACAGTGACTCTGCCCTCGTAACATTTACCATTAGTACTAAAACCGGTGGTTTTGAATTTAAAGGATTGCAGGCCGGTAATTACCGGGTGGTTGTTTCCCACCAGAGTTTTATCCCGTTTTCAAAATCAGTTGTCGTTGCTGCCAATCAAAAAGTAGACCTCGGTGATGTGGAGCTTGAAAAGGACATAAAGGCGCTGGGCGAAGTGGTGGTTACGTCTACTGTTCCCATTGTTGTGAAGGGAGATACCGTTCAGTTCAACGCGGATGCATTTAAAACAAAGCCGAACGCCACCGCCGAAGACCTTATCAAGAAACTTCCGGGTATGGAGGTTGATAAAGACGGCAACGTAAAATCCCAGGGTGAATCTGTTCAAAAAGTGCTGGTAGATGGCAAGGAGTTTTTTGGCAATGACCCCAAGTTGGCCACCAAGAATCTGACTGCAGATATGGTGGAGAGCGTACAGGTGTTTGATGATATGAGCGACCAGGCGAAGTTTACCAAAATTGACGATGGCAACCGTACCAAAACGATAAATATCAAGTTGAAGAAGGACAGGAACAAGGGATATTTTGGTAAAGCGCTGGCGGCCTATGGAGACCAGGGTAGATACGAGGGTAACGTAACGCTAAACAAATTCAAAGGATCACAGCGGTTTTCAGTGCTGTTCAACACGAACAATATTAATAAACAGGGCTTTTCTTTTTCTGATATTATCAGTTCAATGGGTGGTTTTAGTGGCTTTGGTGGCGGAGGCATGTCTATCCGCGGCGGCGGCTTTGGCGGTTTTGGTGGTAGTAGCACAACGGGTATACTGCGATCACTTTCTACCGGCCTGAACTATACCGATGAATACGGCAGCAAGGTTAAAGTTGCGGGAAGCTATTTTTATTCCGATACAAAGAATACACAGCAACAGGATATGACCCGGAAAACAACATTTATTGATTCTACTACCACTATGAACCGGTCTGCCAACCAGACAAACATGAACCAAAACCACCGGTTTAACCTGCGCGTTGAGTATTTTATTGATTCCATGAACAGTATCTTGTTTACCCCCACGCTTACATTTCAACGATCACAAAGCTTTAGCGGCGATACATCCTATTCCTTTTCATCAGTACACGGGATCGATTATGAATCAGTGAACAGCCGCACGCAGAATACCAACGCCCGCAACGGGATGAATTTTGGAAGTAACCTGTTATTCCGGCACCGCTTCGCCCGCCAGGGCCGTACGCTTACCATTGGCTGGAACAGCAATATTGGTAATAGCAACGGAGATGGTTTTACCCTGTCGCATAATACCTTTTTCAACCCGGATGGCTCTATGCAACAGCAGATAAACCGTGATCAACAGAATTTCCAGGATACAAAAAATAATAACAACGTTCTGAGCACCTCCTACACCGAGCCGATCGGGAATAATAAAATCCTGGAATTTAACTATGCCTATACCCGTAATAAGAGTAATTCAAACCGGGAGGCGTACGATTATAATACCGTATCGGGAAAATATGAAACACCGAATTTACTGCTGACCAACCGGTTTGAAAACACATTTGTGGCTAACCGGGCGGGGGTTAATTTCAGGGTTGCAGAAAAGAAATATAATTATCAATTAGGCTTAGGCGTACAGCAATCAACGCTGGAGAGCAACAGCTACCAGGCCTCAACCGGCAAAGACTCGCTGATCAAAGCGAGCTATGTCAACTTCTTTCCAACCGCCAATTTCAATTATACACCGGCGAAAGGAAGAAGCCTGCGATTTTCCTATAACGGCCGTACCAATCAGCCATCTGTTTCACAATTGCAAAATGTGCTGGATGTAACGGATCCATTGAATGTAAAAACCGGTAATCCTGATTTGAAACAGGAATTCAACCACAGTTTCGTTTTACACTATAATACGTTTAATATTCTTACGTACCGCTACATCGCGGCCAGCGTAAACTTTAATACAACCAGCAATAAGATTGTTAATAGTATTGACACCATGGGAAGGGGCGTTCAGCTTACCCGTCCGGAAAACGTAAATGGTTACTACAGAGGGTCAACATTTCTTACGCTTGGACTTCCTTTCAAAAATATGAACATGAAAGGCTCCAGTCTTAATTTCACCAATAATTTCTCCTTCAGCCGCGATGTGAGTCTTTTATACAAGCAGCGTAATATTGGTAAAACGCTTTCTGTGAACCAGGGCGTGGGGTTAAATATTAATAAGGAAAAATTTGATTTTGGCGTAAAAGCAAATGTGGCATATACAAAAGTTACCTACTCGATCAATAAGACGTTGAATGATGATTATTATACGCAAACCTATTCCGGAGATGCCTCTTATACTTTCAAGGGCAACTGGATCCTTTCTACCGATTTTGACTATTATGTGAATACGGGCCGCGCGGATGGCTTTAACAAGAATATCCCGCTGTGGAATGCCATGCTGAGCAAACAGGTATTCAAGAAGAAAAATGGCGAACTACGGTTTTCCGTAAACGATATCCTGAATCAAAACCAGAGTATCAACCGCAGCACTGGAGAAAATTATATCCAGGATACAAGAAGCAATGTGCTCAGGCGCTATTTTATGGTCAGCCTTTTATTTAACCTGAATAAAATGGGCGGTAAAAGCCAGCGTGGCGACGGAATGCCGCCAATGCCGCGGCAAATGCAGCGCGGAATGCGGAATATGCGCGTAGAAGGATAAAATCAAAAAAGGCTGCCCCGGAAGGCAGCCTTGTTATTTTAAGGGTTAGTAAGCGCGCATTATTTCCGCAACGTCGTTCGCTGCGAAGCCGGTGATGATCCGGAAATAAATACGGCCATAACCGACTTCAGCAATCGTACTACGTTCAACGACGGCCTGTAATGCTGCCGGTAAATTTTCGCATGTTCATGCGCATGTGAGATTCGATTGTTTCGCATACTGGATCTGTTTAAAGGTGGGTAACGTAAAAATCAAGGTAAAAAGTATAAAATAAATCTAACATTTTATAATATTGCCCGGTGTTCAAAACACGTTAAATCCAAACTGATGAAAAAAACCGTAAAAGCCCTTGCATTTCTTACTATCGCCTTTTTGACCCCTTTTTTGAGTTCCGCACAGTTAAAATTACCTGCCATAAACGGGATTGGCGGGGATCTGAAGAAGGTAATCCAGGACTATCCCAGCCAGTTTATGCATCTCCGCGGTGAGCCGGTTAATGAAGGTCCACAATCCACAGACTATGCCTGCAATCTTTCTATTAAAGGGGCCGAAGACGTAACCATTACCCAATACAGCGCCACGAAAAAGAATGTCAGCAGCTGGCAGGCAACGCTGCTCAGGACGGAGGATTTTGCAGAGGCAAAAAAGAAATTCAAATCACTTTTTAACCAGGTAAATAACCTGGGTGTAAAGACCGAAGACGGCTCTACTTATCATCTCAAAGGACATTACGAGGACCCCGTTGAAGAGAAGGATTTCTTTACCTGTATTTTTTCGCTACAATCTGCCACCGAAGTCTTTCAAAAGATGAAAGTGGAATTGGTGATGCAAAATGAACTGATGGAGTGGAAAGTGAAATTGATGGTATATGGTCGTGACCGGGAAGATGATGAACGCGGCAAACGCGTTGATGATTAAACATTAACGATCATTAACATTAATCCAAGCCAAATTAACCACAAGGCCAAAGATGTAAGAATACTTTCGTAGCTGTAATGAAATATAGCTATGAGAAAGTTTTACCTGCTGCTTATCATCCTTGGATCTGCAATTGTGGGCTACGCCCAAAAAGGTTCTGTTAAAGGAATTGTCTACGACTCACTGGCGAAACAGCCGGTGCCCGGCGCCACCATCTCTGTTATGGACCAAAAAGACTCCTCCTTGGTAACCTTTTCAATGTCAGGCGATAATGGTCGATTTGAACTCCACGGACTTCCTAATGGTAATTTTCGACTGTTGATTACGCATGTCAATTATCACAACAGCAGTACGGCGTTTTCTATTACCGACCAGCAGCGGGAGATCGATTTTGGAGAACTGGGCATCGCAGACCGCAATAAGGTGCTGGATGAAGTGGTGGTAACCAGTGAGGCGCCTCCCATTACAATGGTGGGTGATACAATCCAGTACAACGCAGGGTCTTTCAAAACTGTTCCCAATGCCAACGT
This sequence comes from Bacteroidota bacterium, assembly GCA_048498035.1. Classification (GTDB taxonomy): domain Bacteria; phylum Bacteroidota; class Bacteroidia; order Chitinophagales; family Chitinophagaceae; genus CADEDV01. The sequence continues at coordinate 9,303 of JBEHYT010000003.1, forward strand.
GGAGCAACTCCTGAAAAAATTGCCGGGAGTTAAGGTAGATAAAGATGGAACCGTGCGGGCCCAGGGCGAAAAAGTTTCGCGCGTGCTGGTAGACGGCAAGGAATTTTTTGGCAACGATCCCAAAATTGCCACCCGCAACCTGCCGGCCGATGCGGTAGATAAAGTACAGGTTTACGATAAACAAAGCGACCAGGCTCAACTTACCGGTTTTGATGATGGGAACTACGAAAAGACCATCAATCTGAAACTAAAAAAAGATCGCAAAAAAGGGCTCTTCGGAAAAGTTTCCGCCGGTGCCGGTACGGATGAGCGCTACGAAGGCAGGTTTAATGTTAATTCCTTTAAAGGAGCGCGGCAGTTATCTGCTATCGGAATGGGCAATAATACCAACGCCGAAGGCTTTTCGTTCATGGATATCCTGAACTTTAGCGGTGCATTGAACCAGATGCGACAGGCTGGTGGCGGAGGCAACATCAGCATTTCCCTGAGTGATGATGATGCGGCTGCAATTGGCCTGAACCTGAATGGCAACAGCGGAATAAACACAACCTGGGCCGGGGGGATCAATTATAATAATATCATCGGTAGTAAACTGGATTTGCAAAGCAACTATTTCTACAATCGCTTTAACCCGGTGGTTAAAAGTCATTTATTGCGGCAAAACATCGTGCCTGGAGGCAATACATTTTATACGGAAGATGGCTATTCAGACAACCTCAGCAACAGCCATCGTGCCAACTTCAATGCGCTTGTACAAATAGACTCCTCAAGTTCTATACGCATCCAGCCGGCATTTAGCTACCAGCATAGCCGGAATATCACCAACAAAGCATATTCAACCAGCAATGACGCAGGCGATTTTGTCAATAGCGGGTTCAGCGATAATGTTTCACACCGGGAAGGATATAATTTTAGCAATAGCATTTTTTACCGGAAAAAATTCAAACACAGGGGAAGAACGCTTTCATTACTGTTGAATACGTCGTTGAACAATAACGATGGGGACGGAAGTCAATATGCCGTTACCAATTATTATACCGCAGGATCTGTCTATCGCAGGGATACCATCAACCAGCACAATGATAATAGCAGCGACCTGCGTGGCTACAGTGCAAGAGCAACGTACACTGAGCCGCTCTGGAAGCGAACGCTACTTGAATTTAGCGCCGGATATAGCTTTACTAAAAATACGTCTGATAAAACTACTTACGACTACAACCAGGGTTCTGGTAAGTTTGACCAGCTCAACAGTTTGCTGAGTAATAATTACCAGAATGAATACAGCTATACAAATGCCGGGTTGCGAATGCGAAAAGTGGGAAAGAAATACAACTATTCATTGGGTGCCACCTGGCAGCGCGCAGAACTGACAGGAAAAATAATCAGTGATGTAAAAGACAGCGTCATATCGAAGCAATTTGTCAATATTCTTCCTAACGCTACATTCCGGTATAACTTTACCCGGTATAAAAATCTTTCGTTTTACTATAGCGCAACTACCAATCAGCCATCGGCGTCGCAATTGCAACCGGTGCCTGACAACAGTAACCCATTGTATGTGAAACTGGGTAACCCGGATTTGAAACAGGAATTTACACATGCCGTTCGAACCAATCTTTCTCTTGTCAATCCATTTAAAAATCGGAATTTCTTTTTTAACCTGAATGGCCAGCTTACACAAAATAAAATTGTCAATTTTGATAGTCTTGATCTTACCACCGGTATCCGGAAAACAAAACCTGTAAATGTAAACGGCGTATATAATTTTAACCTAAGTATGAGTTATAACATGCCGCTCCGTTTCCTGAAAGGCGGACTGGAATTAGGCAGTTCTGTAGGCACCGGAAAATCCAGGCAGTTTGTAAATCTTGCTAGCAACACTATCCATACCTGGTCGGCTGGGCCGTTTACGCGAATTACGTCAAACCCAACAGACAAGCTGAGTATGGAAATTGGCGCTAATTATTCTTTTAACCGCACGCATTATTCACTTTCTTCCGGCCGCAATGCGCAATATCTTTCCCAGGAGTATAGTGCATCTGTTGAGTGGCAGCTTCCGGCCAGTTTTACCCTGGCCACCGACTTCAGTTATTTCCTGAACAGCCAGCGTGCGGAAGGATTTAATACCAATGTACCTATCTGGAATGCAAGTATCAGCAAGCAGTTCCTGAAATACAGTCGCGGAGAGATAAAGCTGGCGGCTACCGACTTGCTGAATCGCAACACGGGCATCAGCCGTACCACGAATCAGAATTACATTGAAGATAAACAGGTAAATATCTTACGTCGCTTCTTCCTTCTCAGCTTTACTTACAGCTTAACCAAAAGCGGCTTAAATACGGGAAATGGGATGGTGCTGAAAGTACGGTAAATACAAATGTGCTAATTAATTCGATAATTCGGTGATTCGCTGATTCGACAATGTAGGAAAATGTGTTAACGTGATTAATGTGAAAATGAAGCCCTGAGAACCTTTCACCGTTTTTTGCACTTTTAATTTTTATTTTTTCACCTTCTCTTGCGTCCGTTGCGATACCGCATTTATGAAGGACTATTTTTTGTAACGCAATGAACGCAGAGATCTCGCAAAGGCCGCGATAAAAATTCATTGACGCAGTATTTCATTCTCTTGTTCGAAAGCAACGATAATTTCGGTTGTGCAAGAAAATTTTTCCCGGACTATTGATTCGCTGATTCTACAATAGAGTACAAATGTGCTAATGTGGAAATGTGATGATGTGGAAATTAATTCGATAATTCGCTGATTCGATAACGGAATGCAAATGTGAAAATGATGATGACTGTATCATCGAATTGACGAATCGACGAATCACTGAATTGACTTGTATTTATTCTACCAGTTGCGGTGGAGGCGCCTTCTTTTTGTGCGGTTCCGCGCAGCGGAATGGCGAACTGGTTGACAATTAACAGCAAAAAAAATGAACAACTAAAAATGAGTTGGTAACGTGAAACAATGATACAGGTATGTGAAAGTGATTAATGCGAAAACGATTGTTCATGCATGACAAATCATTGCTGAATTATCGAATCGTCGAATTAAAGAATTGTTTTCAATAATCTTTTCTCCGTCACTCTTAGGTTTTAAGTATTCATTTTTAACTGTCAAAAAAAATGCCACCAGGCTTACGCCCGATGGCAAAATTTGTTTTTCATGACCATCCCTTTCAGCCCAACAGGCAAGAAGGTTAACCTGAAACGATGATGCGCCGGCTACCAGGACCGCCCTGGTTCATATTGTTCTTTTGCATTTGTTCCAGCATCTTATCCCGCGCGGCTTTAAACTCGTCGGCGGTATAGTGTTTTTTCCCGGTTGGTTCTTTAATCTTGTCTACATCAACCTGGTCGGTAATTGCGGTAGCTTTAAACACCTGGCGACCATTGTTAATGTCCAGTTCCAATACCAGGCCCGGAAGTTGTCCCTGGTATTCTGCAGGTCCGGCAGCAACGGGGATATCGGTAGCAAACCAGGCGATGATTGTTGATGTATCCGTTACTTCCTTTCGTTCCATTTTGCCGTTTTCCATCGTCATTCTCGTTCGCTGCGAGATATTAGTGGCAACTGCTTTCATGCAATTGTGATCCAGTATTGTTTTAGTTTCCCCGGTCATCTTCCATTTCATCGCATGAATGCTGTCGTCTACAATAACGGTTTTATCCATCAGGTCGCGCTTGTCTACCGTTATTCCTTTGTCGAAGTTGTGGTAGGAGACATCGGTGGCGCCGGGCGTTGAAAACCGGATCTGCATTCCTCGTCCGTCGTTTTCTGTGGAGAAATTATCGTCGACAGGTTGCTCAACTGCCTGCCAAAGTGATTGATTATTCCCAAAGCGAAGCTCAAACTTATCGGTCCGTGATTTGGGGATCATTTGTTGCATTTGATCAGACATTCCCTGGAAGGAGATTTGCATCTGGATGGTTCGGTCATAATTTACGAGGCCCTGTTTTTGCTGGGCTGCCACTGCCAATGCAGCAAAAAGGATGCTGCCGGTTGCGACTATCTTTTTCATAACGTTGATTTTCATCAAAGCTAATCGGCCAGGCAGCTAAAGGAGGTTAAGCCACCTTGCATTAAGGTTAATAAACGTTAACGAAGCGTTTCCAGACCGGTTCAAATAGGTATTTTTGACAGATCAATGAAGAAGTTGCGCGGATCCATATTACTGATGGTAGTTGCGATACTCGGCATTACGGGTTTTCAACTTTACTGGTTGAAAAACAACTACGACCGGGAGCGGGAAAATCTCCAGCTTCAAACGCACCAGGCCTTTCGGCAAACGGTAACGCAATTGCAGGCCAGTAAACTACGTGTAGACAGCTCCATGCTCCGCGGCGATTCTTCGTTCCGATTGCCAGATATTTTTCTCCGCAATCCTGCCGGTAAACAATCGGGAAAAGCGAGGGTGGTAACCCGGGAACCTGTTATTTCTGTGTTGAGCCTGCTGCAGGAAAAGGTGCGTGATTCGCTCCGGGCGTTTAAAAAAACAGCCAACACCATTATGATCCGGGTGTCGTCAGATTCTGCCATTTCAAAAATGATGGTAGATTCCGTTTTGTGGCAGCGGAATGATCCGGGTCATCGTCTTGATTCACTTATAGCAGACCCCAATTCCATTCGCGAAGTTCATATCACCCGCGGCGGAGCGCATAGCGACGATAAAATGATCGCTATCGGTATGGCAGATAAAAATCCTGCAGGTGGAAATGACGGTTCACAGGCACGCGTACGGACGAAGAGCGCTGAGGTTCGGACTGATGGTAAAAGTGCCCCGGATGATTCGTTGCGATTTAGTATTAAAGGCACAATAAACGGTCCCATGAATGTATTTCGGATCCTGTACGATGTGGATTCCCTCTATATTCGCGATTCCGTTCGTGTAAATGAAATTGACAGCGCATACGCCCGCCGGCTGAAGGATGAGAAACTGGATGTAGGATTTTCTGTAATCCGGATCGATAGTTCGAAGACAGTTCCGGATGATGCCGTGACGATTGGATTTTCACAACCCACATCATTTACATTTGCACTCACCAATACGTTTGGTTACTATTTTCAACAGCTAAAGCTTCCAATCTTGTTCTCTTTGCTATTGGTGGGCATTACGCTGTTTTCATTTATTACCCTTTATCGAAATATGCTGCGGCAACAACGCCTGTCGCAACTGAAGAATGATTTTATCAGCAATATCACACATGAGCTTAAAACACCTATCGCCACAGTAGGCGTTGCCATTGAGGCGCTTCGGAATTTCAATGCCATTCATGATCAGCAACGCACCGAAGAATATCTTTCTATTTCTCAAAATGAATTGCAACGGCTGAACCTGCTGGTGGATAAAGTGCTGAAATTGTCGATGTTTGAAAAGAAAGATGTCGAATTACGATTTGAAGCGGTTGATCTGTCAGGCGTAGTCCAGGAAGTAGTAACCTCCATGCGTTTGCAACTGGAGAAGTACCATGCTACGTTAAACATGGATGCGCCGGAAGGAATGATGGTTAGCGGTGACAGGCTCCATTTATTGAGCGTGGTTTTTAACCTGGTAGATAATGCGTTGAAATATGGCGGCGCTGCGCCGCAAATACGGATTGGAGTAACGCGGGAAAATCAACAGGTAAGGCTTGAAATAGCGGATAACGGCCTTGGTATAGCTCCGGAATACCGGGAAAAGGTGTTTGAAAAATTTTTCCGCGTGCCGCAAGGAAACCAGCATAACGCAAAGGGATATGGCCTGGGTTTGAGTTATGTAGCCCACGTGGTGGCAATGCACCGGGGCTCCATCCGGGTTGAAAGTGAACCGGGTAAAGGCACTACCTTTATCGTTCAACTACCACAATCATAACTATGAGCGTTCCACGGGTTTTATATGTTGAAGACGAACTCTTTCTTGGTAAAATTGTACGTGAATCGCTGGAAAGCCGCGGCTTCCAGGTAACGATGGAAAGTGACGGTGCAAAAGTTACTGCCCTTTTCCAGGAATTGAAACCGGATATCTGCGTGCTGGACGTAATGCTGCCCAATAAAGACGGGTTTACCATTGCCGACGAAATCCGTGAACTTGACCCGGTTGTTCCTATTCTCTTTTTAACGGCAAAAACTCAGACAGAAGACGTCCTGAAAGGGTTTTCTTCAGGCGGTAACGATTATATCCGTAAACCCTTTAGTATGGAGGAGTTGATTGTGCGGATTCAAAACCTGCTACGTACAACCCACGATCAACCCCGGTCCGTTGCTGATACCGTCCGGATTGGACAATACCAGTTCCAGGTAAACCGGCAATTGCTGCAATATAATGGGCAAGACAGGAAATTATCATACCGGGAGAGCGAACTGTTGAAGCTGCTGTATGAAAATCGGGATAAGATCATTGATCGTAAGGATATCCTGAACCTGCTTTGGGGCAGCGATTCTTTTTTCAATAGCAGAAACCTGGATGTTTACATTACAAAACTGCGTGGGTATTTAAAAGAAGATCCCTCCATAGAGATCATTACCATCAAGGGAATCGGCTACCGGTTTGTGGTGAGCTAACCTCTTCTCCAGATTGGCACAGAATTATAACCGTTAAGGGAAATAATTACTATGGCCACCCCCCGGAAACGTCATCGCGTGTTAAAATGGATACTTATTTCCCTGTTCATCCTCATTGTGTTGGCGGGGATAGGATTCCAGGTTTTTATCACCCGGTATCTTCCACCCATGGTGCGGGAGCGGCTTGCAGACGTGATCGTAAAAGGGTCCGACAGCCTGTATCGCTTCGATATGGGGAAATTTAAGGTCAGTTTTTGGGGAGGTTCTGTCCATATTTCCGATCTGACCATCAGTATCGATAGCGCGCGATACCAACGATTAAGGGAAAAAAATAACCTGCCTCCTATCACCTTCCTGCTCAACCTGCAGGAAGCAAAAATTGAAGGGGTGGGTGTTTGGTCACTTATTCTTCGCAAGAAAATAAATGTGGATGTGATCAGTTTTCGCCAGGCCAACCTGGATATGGCCCGGCATTTCCGAAACGCTGTGGATCTTCCCCAAACAGGCGAGCCACTCTGGAAAGCCATTCAGCCAGACATTCGATCTATTGCCGTACGGTTGGTGCGTTGCGACAGCCTGAATGTTAGTTATCAAAATGTTGACAGTGCGTCTACGTTCTTCTGGAAATTTGACAAGTGTAATGCCAGGATTTATGATATCCTGGTAGATAGCGCCTCTGCAAACGATTCGTCAAGAATGTTATTTGCGAAAAACCTCGCGATTTCCATGAAGAATATGAAAATGGAAACGCCGGATGGTTTATACGGACTGGGAGCCGGCAGTCTTCACTACTCATCAGCTGCAAGAGCATTGGATGTAGCCGATTTCGAATTTAAGCCGATTTTGAGTGAAGTTCAGTTTATGCGCCATTTTGGATACCAGCATGAAATATACCGGTTAAAAATGCCAGCGATCACTATCCGCAATTTCGATGTGCCGCAATGGATCAATTTCAACCGGCTCTGTGCCGATTCCATTCACCTGGATGCGCCGGTGATAAAAGTGTCGATGAACAGGAATATAAAGCCTAATCCCTATTCCAAAAAAGGAAAATACCCGCAGCAATTATTACAACATGCGCCTTTTACTATTCGTATCCGGGAACTGGCGGCCAATAACGCTACGGTTACTTACGACGAAACAAACAATGTTACCGGCATGACCGGACATCTTGCGTTTCCGAATGTGAATGGAACCATTCGAAACATTACCAACGATACCATGTGGATTGCGAAGTCGGATCAGTGTGTAGCAGATGTGCATGGCGGCGTGATGAAGACCGGTCGGCTGCAGGCACGCTTTATTTTTAATCTAAAGGACCCCGCAGGTGCATTCAGCGTTCGCTCCACCATTACAAACCTGGATGCCGCCCAGTTGCAGCCACTCGCGCTGGCGATGACGGCAACCGATCTGCAATCTTTTGATATGCATCGCCTGGAATATTCCATTGATGGAAATGAAACAGTAGGACATGGCTCGCTGCGTCTCCTCTATGATAATATGGATATCCTGTTGAATAAAGTGGAGGATGATAAATCGCTCAACAAGCGGGGCTTCCTTTCTTTTCTTGCCAATCGCCTGGTGATTTATAAAAGCAATCCGCAAAATGGCGATGACGAGCGTACAGCCAATAACGTGGCCGCCACTCGTGAATCAACCAAGTCGTTCTTTAATTTTATCTGGAAAACACTATACACCTGCGCGGGCGAAGTGGTCTTGCGTCCTATTGCACTACGTAAAATTGAAAAGAAAAAAGCACGTGCAAACAAATAATACAGACCTTTGCTGCAACAGCATCATCGCTGCGCGGAAATTATGAGTATAGCATATCTGCCCGAAAAGATTTTTACCGGATCTGAATGGTTAACCGGCCATGCCGTTTTGGTAGAAGGAGGCTATATACAGGATCTCGTGCCTGCGTCTGAACTCCCCTCCCATTTCAGACCCGAACGCCTGGAGGGCGCCCTGTTAGTGCCTGCTTTTATCGATTTACAAGTTTATGGCGCAGCAGGAAAATTGTTTTCGGTATTTACGGAACCAGCTGCGCTGGAAGTGTTGGTGCAGGAAGCGGCACGCAGCGGCACCGCGTACAGTTTACCTACGCTGGCTACCAATACGAAAGAAGTTTTTTACCAAGCGATAGATGCCACACGACACTATCTTTCCGCAGGCGGAAAAGGTATTTTAGGTCTGCACCTGGAAGGTCCCTGGATCAATCCCCTGAAGCGCGGGGCACATATTGAAAGCCTTATCCATCCACCCGATGAAAAAGAGGTTCAGGAATTGCTGGACTACGGAGAAGGAGTTATCCGTATGATAACGCTGGCCCCGGAAGTGTGTAACGCAAAGCTGGTGCAACTGATCCGAAGCCGGGGAATCGTTGTTTCTGCGGGCCACAGCAATGCCTCGTTGCAACAGGCTGTTGCTGGCTTTGACGCAGGCATCACCGCTGTTACGCACCTGTTTAATGCTATGAGTCCGCTGGGACATCGGGCGCCCGGACTTGTTGGCGCGGCAATGACCGACGTTCGATCGAATGCCAGCATAATTCCTGATGGTTATCATGTTGATTTTACCGCGGTGCGGGTTGCGATGGCTGCAATGAAAGAGCGGTTGTTTGTAATTACTGATGCTGTAACGGAAACCTCATCGGGACCTTATCAACACTACCGGAACGGCGATAAATTTGAAGCCGCGGGCATACTGAGCGGATCTGCATTAACGATGGAAAAAGCGGTCAAAAATCTTGTGCAGTATTGCGGAGCCGCAGTAGAAGATGCTTTACGGATGTGCAGCCTGTATCCTTCAAGAGTAATAGGCATGGAGCATGAACTTGGTCAGATCAGGGCAGGTTTTCGCGCTTCAATGGTGGCCCTGGAACCGGATCTTTCTGTTCGGAAACTGGTGTAGTTTTTTTCTCATCGTTATCAGAATATACATCCCGGAACAAAAGCATTTTCCAAAGTTTTCGTTCGTTTTCCCTTGGGAAACCACAATGCGCCGCAAATTCATCGGTGTCCTTATACGTTCCAAATAACTTATCCCAAAGTGGAAGGTCGGAATAATTGTATTTGTGTACGCCCAGTTGGTGATGTATAGAGTGTAATTCCGGTGTTTGTATAAAATGCTTAAGCCATTTTGGAGAACGAAGATTGGAGTGGTAAAAATATTCGCCGGTAGCGGCGAAAAAATTTAACCAGAACGCGCCTTCCAGCGAAGCGCCAAGAAAAGGATACATTAGTAAAGCAATCAGGAATGAATCGGCAAGAATCTCAACGGGATGTTTATAGAAAGATGTGAGCGCTTCAATACGCGATGGGGAATGATGCACCTGGTGAAAAATAACCCAAAACCCGTTCGCATGGCGAATCCGATGCCACCAGTAGAAGAAGAAAGTACTGCACAGCCAGCCAATAAATCCCTCCAGCACAGGAATGTTGATTGCGGATAAATTAAAAACAGATCGCCCGCTTAGCCAGCTAAACCAGATCCTGTTGGTGGCAAATGTAATCCCAACCTGGAATGCATTTACCAGCAACACCCTGAAATACCATCCTTTGGAATTGGGAAGCGGCCGACCGGGGAAAATCCGCTCAGCTACGAGAAAAATAATAGTAACCGCTACGGTACAAAGCGTGGGCAGCCAGAGATTCATCGCTCTAAAATAAGCGCGGATGACAGTATGCCAATACCGCCCGCAGGGTAGTTTATTTCTTTGCCTCCAAAGCCAGTTCGGCTTCCTCCTGTTTCCAGCGCCTGTCCATCACAAAAGTGCCCAATGGCAGTATGGAGGCCACGCCTGCCGCCACCAGCCATTTGAATGGACGATTATATTTATCCTTTGCCGCCATGGCCATTGCAGCAAAAAGCACAAATAATGCGCCATGGATGCTTCCCATGATCAGTACTGCTATCGGTAAACCGGCCATATATTTCAGGGGCATGGCTACCAGTAGCAATAAAAGAAAGGAAATACCTTCTGCTACAGCGCACATGCGAAACCAATGGAAGAGTCGGGTTTGTTTCATGGTACAAAGGTAAATCCTATGGCTGGCATGACCGTTTACATTGCAATTATTTACACGCAATTTACAAGATGCAAACCTTCACCCAACATCGCGTCAGGGATTGCCGGCTTTGTCAATCTTGTCTTTCATATAATCCAGCGCTTGCTGGCGTTCTTCATTTTTTCCCAAGGTCTTTTTGCCTCGTTATACCACAACATAAAGTTTTTCTGATCAGCCTGGCTGTAGTAATGATAGGCAAGGTTGTAGGCGGTTTCGTTGATAAAACCAGTATTGTCCGGGCAATTATCAACCAGTTTTTTATAAACCACTGCCGCCTGTGCAAGATCTTCCTTTTGCGTATAAGCGTAGGCCAGTTCTTTTAAAACACCACAATTGCGAGGCTCGGCACTTGACGCCTTTTCAAGCAGCGGAATCGATTTTTCATATTGCTCCAGCGCATTGTAGGCAAATGTCAGTTCAAATAAAAGTCCTTTCTTGTTGGGGTCAAGCCGATATGCTTTTTCCAGGTAAGGAAGTGCCAGTGCAGACTGTCCCCAATCATTGTATAAATAGCCCCAGCGCACCATACGGGCAACGGAATCCGATGTTTGTTTGTAGGCAAACAGCCACTTCGGCGTTTCATCTATTCCCATTTCTTTTAAGGCGCTTGCAGGTACAATGGCTACCGGTACATCAGCAGTTGGCGGCACCCGTACTTTAAACGAACCTACAGTTGAATCAAGCAGCTTCGAAAACACAAAGTGATCGTTGATGATCTTGAAGGAACCGGCAACATCAGCCGTAAGACCGGCCTGCTCATCAATGTAGATAAATTCAAGCGTGTAACTGCCCGAGCTGTCCCTGGGAATAGCGATCCATTTATCTTCACACTGCACTACCAGTTTGTTAAACTGCAATGGGGATTGTGCATATGCATGGATTGATACCAATGCAAAAAGCAGTGGGATAAGGCGTTTCATGTTGGTTGGTTTTTGGCTACAGGAAGGTAGACAAAAAACCGGCTCAATAATCGATCACCTGTTCCTGGATGGCCGCAGGAATTTCACGCCATTCATACTGCTGGTTGCGCAGTTGCGGTTCAAAGCCCGCTTCGCGAATGGCTTCCTGCATGGTTTTGTATGTAAACCGGTGAGGGGCACCGGCGGCACTTACTACATTTTCTTCAATCATGATAGATCCATAATCATTAGCGCCGGCATGCAAACACAAGGAAGCGGTTTGCTTCCCTACCGTTAGCCAGGATGCCTGTATGTTTTTTATATTCGGCAGCATGATCCTTGAAAGCGCGATCATGCGTATATACTCTTCTGGCGTGGTCAGGTTATGTACACCACGAATGCGCGCCAGCAATGTATCCACATCCTGGAAGGTCCAGGGAATAAATGCCAGGAAACCTTTTGCATCAGCCGGTTTGCGGCTTTGCACCTCCCGGATCTTTACCAGGTGTTCAAAACGTTCTTCAATGGTTTCCACATGTCCAAACATCATGGTTGCAGAAGTGGTAATATGCTGCTGATGTGCTTCCGCCATAATATCAAGCCATTCCTGCGCGCCACATTTTCCTTTGCTGATGAGACGTCGAACACGATCTACCAAAATTTCAGCGCCGGCACCAGGTAGCGAATCCAGGCCCGCTTCGCGCAATGCGCGCAACACTTCACGATGCGTTGATTTTTCCAGTTTGGTGATATGGGCTACTTCCGGCGGACCTAACGCATGCAGTTTAATATTGGGAAACTCTGCTTTAATGGCGCGAAAAGTGTCTACATAAAACTGAAGCCCCAGTTCAGGATGGTGACCGCCCTGTAACAACAACTGATCTCCACCGTATTTCAATGTCTCTTCAATTTTTTTCCGGTAAACAGGCATATCGGTGATATAGGCTTCCGCATGCCCGGGAATCCGATAAAAATTGCAAAACTTACAGTTTGCCACGCATACGTTGGTGGTATTCACATTCCGGTCTATCTGCCAGGTTACTTTGCCGTGCGGCACCTGCTTCTTTCGCAGTTCGTCCGCAATAAACATCAGTTCAGCCAAAGGAGCGTGTTGATGGAGGAAAACTCCTTCTTCTATCGAAAGAAACCCGAAATTAGAGGCTTTATCGTACAGGTCATTTAGGTGCATACTGCAAAATTACAGGTGAATTACGGATTATCATACAAATGTTGACAGCACTAAAAAAGACCGCCTGCATCATTTCATGATAAATTATTGTCATAAATCAGGTACGTAGCGATCAAAACCTACTGCATGCCCAATTTTTTTCAACGATTGCTTTTAAGCTGTTTGCTGGCATTTTCGCTTCCTGCGTTTGCACAGGAGGAGTTTGTTGATCCGCCGTCGAAAATCCTTACCACTATACCATTTATACAACTCACAGGCGGTATTGTTATTGTTTCAGCAAAATTGAATGATTTTCCAGATACCCTCCATTTTGTTCTGGACAGCGGCAGCAGCGGCATTTCGCTCGATTCTGCAACAGTGGATTACCTGAAATTGCATCCTGTTCCTACCGATAAGACGATCAAAGGTGTTGGCGGTATCCGGAAAGTACCTTTCCTCTATAACCAAACATTGCGGTTTCCGGGCCTTACGGTAGATAGCCTGGACTTCCATGTTAATGATTACTCCGTACTTACATCTGTGTATGGCGAGCAGATCGATGGAATTATCGGTTACTCATTGTTTAGCCGGTATATTCTCCGGCTTGATTATGACAGCCAGCGCATTTCCATTTGCACTATAGGATCGGTCACCTACCCCAAAGGCGGTTTTTTGCTTCATCCACGGATCGGGAACCTGGCAACCACCAGCGTACGCGTAACCGATGCAAGGCGGATTGACGCCCGGTTTCTTTATGATATTGGCGCCGGAGTTTGTATGCTTTTCAACCAGGATTTTATCGAAGACAGCCAGTTTTTGAAAAAAACACGTCGGCTTTATGCCAAACAGGGCGAAGGCGTTGGTGGTAAAATCGATATGCAGCTAACCGTGATTAAAGACCTCAAGTTGGGTCCCTACCGGTTTCACTCAGTGCCCGCTTTTGTGTTTGAAGACCGTAACAATGTAACATCCTACCCGGATTTAGGCGGACTTATTGGCAATGACCTCCTTCGCCGGTTTAACGCCATCATCAACTACAGGAAACGTGAATTTTACCTGGTACCCAATGCCCATTTTTCGGAACCGTTTGATTATTCCTATTCGGGCCTGGAATTATATCTAATTGATGGACAAGTAGTTGTTGGTGATGTTGCAGCCCGGTCGCCGGCAGAAAAAGCGGGTTTCCTGGAGGGCGATGTGATTCTTGCAGTGAATACCAATTTTTCCCAAAACCTGAACCAATATAAGATTGCGCTCCAGGTAGCTAATACGCACGTGCATATTGTATACAAACGGGGTAACGATCTTAGGGAAATGAATTTCAAAACCGGCTCGATCCGGAAGCGTTAGCCTGCAAAAATCTGATTTTCAATAAAATAACAGAAAAATCAGTGTCCATTTTCCCCGCGTTCATCCAATTTCAATATTTTTACAGCCTGCTCTGTGCCGGGCTTACCCGGCAACTTTATCATTAAAAGGCTGTTATTCTGCTATGATTGATTTTGAAAAATTTACGCTCGCAAATGGTTTGCGCGTAATCGTTCACCAGGACCTTGCCACTCCCATGGCTGTTGTGAATATTATGTATGACGTGGGTGCGCGCGATGAAGATCCGTCCCGTACCGGCTTCGCCCATTTATTTGAACACCTGATGTTTGGCGGATCGATAAACATCGAAAACTACGATGAACCGTTGCAAATGGCAGGTGGTGAAAACAACGCGTATACTACCAACGACCTGACGAATTATTATATCCAGCTTCCCGCTGAAAATCTTGAAACCGCCTTCTGGCTGGAAAGCGATCGGATGCTATCGCTCGGGTTTAGCGATAAGAGCCTGGACGTGCAGCGAAAAGTGGTGGTGGAAGAATTTAAAGAACATTATCTCACCAAGCCTTACGGCGATGCGTGGCATAAAATGCGCGAGCTTGCTTATAAAGTGCATCCGTACCGATGGATGACCATTGGAAAAGAATTGTCTCATATTGAAGATGCACGGCTACAGGATGTGAAGGATTTTTTCTTTAAACATTACCGCCCTGTCAACGCAGTACTGGTGGTAGCAGGAAACGTAACCACGGAACGCGTTCGTGAACTTGCTGAAAAATGGTTTGGCGATATCCCTTCCGGTGAGAAATATAAACGGACTCTTCCCAAAGAACCTGAACAAACAGAAGAACGACGCCTGGAGATCAAAGCCGACGTACCGCTTGATGCATTTTTCAAAACCTGGCATATCTACGCCCGCCTGGACCGGCGCTATTATATTGTTGAATTGCTCAGTGATATTCTTAGCGGCGGAGGTTCATCCCGTTTGTACCAGTCGCTGGTAAAAGAAAAACGGCTTTTCAGCAGTATCGAATGTTATCACTTTGGGAGCACAGACAATGGGCTGTTGGCGATTGAAGGAAAGATTGTAAAAGGAGTAACACTGGAAGACGCGGAAAAAGCGGTGGAAGAAGAACTGGAAAAAATGAAGAATGAACTGGTACCGGAAGCTGAGTTGCAGAAAGTAAAGAACAAAACCGAAAGTATGATCGCCTTTGAAGACATGAGCGTAATGAACAGGGCCAACAGCCTTGCCTATTACGAACTGCTGGGCGACGCGTCCTGGATGAATTTTGAACTGGAAAAATATGCATCCGTTACCACGGAAGATATCCTGCAGGAAAGCAGGGCTATTTTCCGCAAAGAAAACAGTAATACAATTTACTATCGGGCCAACAACTGAGATTTGGCTTAAAGGAATTATATGAGTGATATAAAGATGATCAACAGGAAAGAGGCTCCGGCCATCGTAGACGCTGTTAATTTTCAACTTGAATTGAAGAAAGCTGAAAAGCTGGTACTGAAAAATGGTGTTGAAGTGTACGCAGTAAATGCCGGCACAGAAGATGTGCTTTCTGTAGAATGGGTATTTAAAGCCGGCAACTGGCTGGAAGATCAGAACCTGGTGGCAGCAAGCACCAATTTTTTACTTAGAAACGGCACATCCAACAGAACAGCTTTCCAGATCAACGAACATTTTGAATACTATGGCGCTTATCTCAACCGCGCCTGTTATAATGAAACAGCAACCATAACGCTGCACTGTCTTACAAAACATATTGCAGAACTACTGCCCGTAGTGCGGGAACTGATCAGTGATTCAATTCTTCCGCAAACAGAACTGGATATTTACCGCCAGAATATGAAACAGCGGCTGAAGGTGAATCTCAAAAAAAGTGATTTTGTTGCCGGTCGCCTTATTGATGCCTATCTCTATGGTGAAGATCATCCCTACGGGAAGTACAGTCGTGACGCTGACTTTGATGCATTGCAGCGCGAAACGCTTGTTGATTTCTACAAACGTTACTACCAGGCTGGGTCATTGGTGATGTTTGTTGCCGGCCGCCTGCCGAACGACCTGGAAGAACAATTGAATGCCTCATTCGGAGATCTCCCCAACGGCAAAGTTGACCTCCAGCCCATTTCCATCAAGCCTGCTACGGAAAGAAAAGTGCGCATTATCAATGATGAAAACAGTGTGCAGGGCTCTATCCGCATGGCGCGCGCATTTCCCAACCGGCATCACCCCGACTTTCTAAAAGTGCAGGTGTTGAATACTGTTTTGGGTGGATTTTTTGGTTCCAGGCTCATGAGTAATATACGCGAAGAGAAGGGCTATACCTACGGAATTCATAGCTATCTGCAAAATCACATCCATGAGTCGGCCTGGATGATCAGCACCGAAGCCGGACGTGATGTGAGTGAGGCTGCTATTGCAGAAATTTACAAGGAGATGCAACTATTGCGGGAGGAGGAAGTTGACGAAGAAGAATTGCTGCTGGTGCGCAATTATATGATTGGTGGCATACTGGGTGACCTGGACGGGCCTTTTCAAATCATTGCGCGCTGGAAGAATATCGTGTTGAATAACTTAACGGAGCAATATTTTTACGATACGATCCAGACTATTAAAACCATCCCGGCAGAAGAAATTAAGGCGCTGGCAGAGAAATACCTGCAGCCGGATGCATTTTATGAGTTGCTGGTGATCTAAAAGGAAAAGGTGAAAATAGTATTCCCGGGGCTAACAGCTCCCGGGAATTTTTTTTAGAACTTCATTTTGAATCGTGCGGCCTGTTCCCGGATGATTTTCTCAACTTCTGTTTCCAGGGTGGCTGTTTGCCCGTTCCGGGCCGCATTTGCGCGCTGCTGCGCGATATAACTTTCCCGCTTTTTATTGATGGCATTGATCTCATCCTGGATAGCGCTCCGCTCCCGGCTGTTGGAATTGATCAGCTCCTGGAGCTGCGACCGCGTTTTGTTCTGAAGGGAATCGGGTAAAAGTTTCATATCCACTTTCTCAATAAATCCCTTATCCTTTCGTGCCGCATCCACCAGGTCCCAGGATTCATTTGAATACAAGGCGGATGAGCCTTTTACCACTACGCGTTTTGCCATAGCGGCTTCACTAAGCGTTGCATTTGCCTGATCCATGGCTTGCTGGCGCTGTATATTGGAAGCCCCGGCCGTACCATACCCGATATATGTTTTATTCAGGCGCGTGTTTAATACAAACAGCGTAGAGTCGTAGGGAGTAACAATATTATCTTCTTTTGAATTTTGATCAATACAGGTAAAACTACCGCCGCCACATTCTCCCGCCAGTTGCCAGTGTTCCCGCAGCCCCATTTCCTTGCTGCCGCAATAGATAGTATTCACAATAACACCTTTTTTACGCGCCTCTTCACAGGCGATGGTGTAAGACACGGTTCCCTGCAGGAAGTCCTCATTGCCGGAAATGAAAATTGTTTTATAGCTATTGCCGGTCGTGTCCCAGTTAAGCTCATTCAGCGACGTATGAATTACGTACCCGCAATATTCGCTGCCGCCATAGGTAGACAGGCTAAAGAGATCCTGCGAAAGTTTATCGAGATCCGCGGTAAACGGCGATATCTGTTTAATGTATCCTTTCAGTGGATCATTGGAGTCGCGGCCGTATTCATATAATGCAATTTCAATCTGCGGGCGCGTGTCATTGTCGCATTTTGCTTTTCCCATCACGCTTACCATGTTCCACAGCTGGGACTTGGCCTGGGCAATCAGGCCATCCATACTATTGCTTACATCCAGCAGGATGGCTGCCTGAATTTTGGGTGCCGGAGCCGCGGTGTTTGGGTCTGCGGGCTGTGTTGACCGGGTGGAAACTGGCAGGTTGCCGTCTAAAAGCGCCAGTCCAACGAACATGGAAAAAACCGCAAGGGCGGGTCTTTTGTGAAGATTCATTCGCATACGTCTCTTTTCAACAAGATGCCGGATTTAGCGGTTTTGCATAACCGGCCCGCGGGATTCAGGAAAACTTAACAACTGCAGGTGCCCGGCTGAACGGCGACCGCTCCTTTTTTTATAGGTTTGCAGTATGACTTTCAATCGAAAAGACATTTCCGGAGACCAGTTGGTATCTATTTATCGCAATTTGCTTTGGCCGCGGATGATCGAAGAAAAAATGCTCGTTCTTCTTCGCCAGGGTCGAATCTCCAAATGGTTTAGCGGCATTGGCCAGGAGGCCATTTCCGTAGGTGCCACGATGGCTATGCAGCCGGATGAATGGATTATGCCGCTTCACCGGAATCTTGGTGTTTTTACGAGCCGGGATATGCCGTTGAGCAAACTTTTTATGCAATGGCAGGGCGCACAGGAAGGATATAGCAAAGGACGTGAGCGTAGTTTTCATTTTGGCAACCGCGCGCATCATATCTGCGGTATGATCTCCCACCTCGGCCCACAGCTGGCTATTGCCGATGGCGTGGCGCTGGCGGCAAAATTGCGCCAGGAAAAGAAAATTTCACTCGCATTCACCGGCGACGGGGGAACCAGCGAAGGCGATTTTCATGAAGCATTGAATGTGGCGGCCGTTTGGGATTTGCCGGTAATATTTGTAATTGAAAATAACGGCTATGGACTAAGTACACCTGTAAATGAACAATACCGCGCCATCAGTCTTGTAGACAAAGCAAAGGGATACGGCATGGAGGGTGTGAAAATTGATGGGAACAATGTTCTTGAAGTATATGATACAATTGCCGGCGTTCGCGACTATTGCATCCGTAACCAGAAGCCCTACCTGGTGGAATGCACTACATTCCGGATGCGTGGGCATGAAGAAGCCAGCGGCACCAAATATGTTCCGCAGGAACTTTTTAAACTATGGGAAGCCAAAGATCCCATCCGGAATTATGAAACGTTCCTGGTAAATGAGGGGGTTCTTTCCCCGGAGGCGGTAACAGCGATCCGCGAAGAGTTTCACGCGAAGATAGAAGCAGAGCTCGCTGTGGGTTTTGCCACGCAACCGGTGGTTGCAGATACGGAAACAGAAATAAATGATGTGTATGCGGAGCGCGCTGCAGATGATGTGCCAGTGATTGATCAGCAATTATCTGGTACAATGGATGTGCAAACCGCTCCTGCCAGGCGCATGATAGATGCGATCAGCGAAGGGTTACGACAATCCATGCAGCGCCATACCAACCTGGTGCTGATGGGACAGGATATCGCTGAATACGGTGGCGCATTTAAGATTACTGAAGGCTTTTTAAAAGAATTTGGCAAACAGCGTGTGCGCAATACCCCGCTTTGCGAAAGCGCAATCGTAGGTACTGCCCTGGGCTTAAGCCTGGAAGGTTTTAAGAGTATGATGGAAATGCAGTTCGCTGATTTTGTAACAGTGGGATTTAACCAGATCATCAATAACCTTGCAAAAATTTATTATCGCTGGGGACAGAATGCCGATGTGGTGATCAGGATGCCAACGGGTGGTGGTGTGGGCGCAGGTCCGTTTCATAGCCAAAGTAATGAAGCGTGGTTTGTAAAAACGCCCGGGTTGAAAGTGGTTTATCCTGCAACACCGCTTGATGCAAAAGGCTTGTTGATTGCCGCTATCAATGATCCCAATCCAGTGATCTATTTTGAGCACAAAGCCTTATATAGGAGCGTAAGCGGCCCCGTACCTGAAAGCTACTATGAGGTGGAGATCGGCAAGGCCCGGCACGTTCGCGAAGGCGACGAAATGACGATCATTACCTACGGATCCGGTGTGCACTGGGCAGAGGATTATGCCGCCGAACACCCGGAACTTTCTATCGATATTCTCGATCTCCGTACCCTGTTGCCGCTGGATTATCACGCCATTCGCGCCGCGGTAGCGCGCACCGGAAGAGTATTGTTGTTGCACGAAGACACACTGATTGGTGGTATCGGTGGTGAAATTGCCGCCTGGATTGCTGAACATTGTTTTGAGTTACTCGATGCCCCCATAGTACGGTGCGCATCCCTGGATACACCCATCCCATTCAGCATTGAACTGGAAAATAATTTTCTTGCAAAATCACGACTCGATGAATCGGTGCAAAAACTGATGTCATACTAATCGGCAGCATTTCTTAGGTACATTTTAAAAAAATCGAACAAGTTGTAAGTCGGTATTGTTGTGGGTTACGTATATACTACGATGCGTTACCTGTTGATTATATTGGTTACTTCAATGGCCTTATGGCTGCCGGGCTGCAAGAAGGCGGGCGAGAGGCCTCCGCAGCTGGAGCGTCCGTTTTTGGCGCTTGGTGATTCCTACACCATCGGACAAAGCGTAGATCCTTCGGAGAATTTTCCCAACCAGCTAAAAAGCTGGGCCGATCACAACGGTGTTGCGCTGAATGAGCCGGTTATCATTGCAAAAACGGGTTGGACTACCACCGATCTTTCCAATGCGATAGCAGCCGCATCACCAGCCGCGAACTATTCACTTGTAACACTTCTGATTGGCGTAAACGATCAATATCAAACAGGCGACACCAGCGGGTATCGTGCGCGGTTTTCACAACTACTGAAAACTGCCATCGGGTTCGCCGGTGGCGATCCGCGTAAGGTACTGGTATTATCTATTCCCGACTACAGCGTTACACCTTTTGCAGCACACCTGGATACAATGATGATACGTGAACAAGTTGAACAGCTTAACCAGGCAAGTTATGAAGAGGCGATAGCAGCCAATGCCCGGTTTGTTTCTATTACTGCACTTACACGGGAGGCGAAAAATGATCTCTCGCTATTGGCGCCCGATGGATTGCATCCCTCCGGAAAAGAATATGCCCGCTGGATCTCTGAAATGGCATCCCAGGTAAAAGAAGTGTTGCAGTGATTTAGTAATTTCAGGCAACATTAAACCTCGCCCCCATGCCATCACGCTTCGCAGGGTTTCGCCTATTCTTCGTTATTCTGTTATTTGTTCTGCCAGGGGTTGCTGTATTAGGCCAGCGAACAAGGCTGAACGCACCCGCTGAACACATTCCCGAATCTATTATTGATAGCGCGGTCCGCATTATCACCAGCAGCAAAGGTGTTACAGACGAGGCGTTTCAACGTGTTTATCATGCGTTGCGTCCGCGGGTGCAGGAGCTTACTTCTTCCGGTCTGGTCTCATTCTTACATCAGCGCGGTGTTGCGCCTTCTTCCTATGCATCTTTTCTCAATACGCATTTTTATGAGGTAGTAACACTGGTCAACAATGCAATGGCGCAGGATCCAAACCTGGCAGCCTACCTGGAGCCCGGACAGGAAGACTATATCCAATCGTTTAGCAGTACAGTGTCGGTACAACCTTCGGGAAAATTAAAAGTGCAGGAAGACATTGTAGTTTATAATAGTAATGGCAATGTAAGTCCGCTATACGCGGCGGATTTGTCGATGCGCGTCGTACGTCCCAACAATGAGATCCTGCATGGAATTGTCCGCCGGTTCCCACTATACTATCATAATAAGGCTGGTTTTTTTAAGAACACAACGTTCCGGTTGTTGCGCGCTTTGCGCGATGGAAAAGACGAGAAATATCACACAAAAAAAGAGGCAAACGGGATTGCCGTTTATTTCGGAACAGAAGATCAGTTTCTTCCAGCAGGAGTCTTTCATTATACACTGGAGTACGAAACGGATTTCCAACTTAAATTTTTTAATAACTACGATGAATTATTCTGGAACGTGACGGGCAACGACTGGTCGTTTCGCATCGACACGGCCCGCTATAACCTGGTGCTGCCTGCGGGTGCAAAGCCACTTTCATACCGCTGGTACACCGGCGTACAGGGCGATACCTCGGGGAATTGCCGCCTCGTGGATCAGCATAGCGGAGACAGCGTAACAATGCAATTTGAAACAACAGCGCCACTGTTGCAGGATGAGGGATTATCGGTAGCCGTTTCATGGCCTCCGGGTATTATTAGCCGGCCATCTGTATTCGCCCGGGCAAATCATTTTTTCTGGAATAATAAAGCTGTTTTTTTATTACCACTGGCAACGCTGCTGGCAGGATTAATTGCCTTTCGGCGATGGATGAAATATGGCCGGGATCCTGAGAAAGGACCTATTGCAACGCAATACGACCCGCCAAACGGTTATTCTCCCGCTGCAGTTGGTTATATATTCGACCAGGTATATAGCAAAAAACTAACAGCAGCGACTGTAGTGGATGCTGCAGTAAAAGGACAGATCCAGATTGATGTAAACCGCGAAGGGTTTGTTTTTAAACATAATACCTATCACATTGGTGAAGCACGTGGACAGCAAAAAGCAGCTACCAGTCGCTATCTTGATTTCAAAGATGATGTGCGGACACTGGTAGGCACTACCATAGAGAATGGGAAATACAATAGTCGACTGTTTGATCTCAATAAAACAATAAAAAAGCATTGTGAAACGACATACAAGAATCGGGACGGGGTGCCCAAACAGAATTACACCGGTTTCTTTGCGTTGAACTATTCATATATGGCGCTGCCGATCTTAATTATTGTGATAGCTACTATCTGGGCGTTTGGGTGGGGGCTGATACCTGCATTGAATCACCGCGGCTCTGGCCAGCAGGTCGTGTATTTTGGGATTGGAGTTATTCTGGCGTGGACGATGTTAAAAATCTTTTCAAGATTAATGCGTGCTTATAGTCCGCATGGACAAAAAATGCGTGACTATATCGAAGGGTTTCGCAATTTCCTCGCGGCGGCGGATACGCCGCGGCTCAACACGTTGAATCCGCCAGACCGTTCGCTTGAGTTGTATGAAAAATATCTTCCGTTTGCGATTGCCCTTGGCTGTGAAATTGAGTGGGGTCACCAGTTTGAAGATATTATACGTTCTGCGTCTATGGACCCGAATACATCTTCATCATTTACCACGGGCTTTGTAACGGGCAGTTCTTTTAATTCTTCTTTTGCATCTTCCTTCAGCGGTGCTATTGCATCTTCCAGCACACCACCTTCAAGTTCTTCCGGGGGCGGTTCATTTGGAGGCGGCAGCAGCGGCGGCGGCGGTGGCGGTGGGGGAGGCGGGGGATGGTAGGGGAATGCAAATGTGCTAACTAATTCGCTAATTCGGCGATTCGCTGATTCGATAATGGTGGGGAATGCAAATGTGCTAATTATTTCATGAATTCGGCAATCACTAGTGTTCGGGAAATTTTATGGACAACCGAAATTATCATTGCTTTCGAACAAGAGAATGAAATACTGAGTGAATGCATTTTTATTGCGGCCTTTGCTAGACCATGGCCTTGCGTTACTAAAAAAGTTCTTCATAGATGTAGTATCGCCAGGAACCGCCATGAACGCAAGAGAAGATGAAAAGATAAAAATGAGACGTCCAAAAGTGTTTCGCATTACCACATGAAAGACTTTCTTCCATTTTCGAATCAAAGAATTGTCGAATTATTGAATTACTCCTTGCGGCCTTTGCGAGACTTCTGCGTTCATTGCGTTACAAAAAATAGTCCGTCATAAATGAGGTATCGCAACGGAAGCGAAGAACCGCAGAGAAGGTGAAAAGTGAAAAGATAAAAATTAAAAATGTATAAAAATGAGACGTCCAAAAGTGTTTCGCATTACCACATGAAAGACTTTCTTCCATTTTCGAATCAAAGAATTGTCGAATTATTGAATTACTCCTTGCGGCCTTTGCGAGACCTCTGCGTTCATTGCGTTACAAAAAATAGTCCTTCATAAATACGTTATCGCAACGGACGCAAGAGAAAGTGAAAAGATAAAAATTAAAAGTGCAAAAAACGATGAAAGGTTCTCAGGGTTTCATTTTCACATTAGCACATTAATCACATTTCCGCATTTGCATATTCGTTCTTCATCACCGAACTACTTTTCGTTCTCCAATTTGTTGTCGCCACATGGCGTAATACAGGCCTTTGCGTGCCACGAGGTCGTCGTGGGTTCCCTGTTCTACAATCTTACCTTTTTCCAATACAAAGATCGTATCCGCATGGAGAATAGTGGAAAGGCGGTGCGCGATCAGGATGGTGATGCGCTGTGCCTGCGAAGAAATATCTTTAATAGTTTCCGTGATCTGTTCTTCCGTAAGCGAATCCAGGGCGGAAGTGGCTTCGTCAAAGATCAATAGCCGCGGTTGCCGAAGCAATGCACGCGCAATAGACAGCCGCTGTTTTTCACCACCGGATATTTTCCGACCACCTTCTCCCAAAACACTGTTCAGGCCATTACCGGAACTGTTTACAATAGCCGTGGCCGATGCTTTTTCTATTGCAGCCCAAATCTCATCGTCGGTAGCATCCGGTTTTACAAATTTCATATTCTCCCGGATGGTCCCGGAATAGAGCTGTGTATCCTGCGTTACAAAACCCAATTGTTTTCGCATCCTGTTATAACGAATATCTTTTGAGGATACGCCATCATAACGGATCTCGCCGCTTACCGGCGTATAAAGGCCCACCAATAATTTTACCAATGTTGATTTGCCGGAACCGGAGGGCCCTACAAATGCAATGGTATCGCCGCGCCGCGCAGAAAATGAAATGTCATCAATGGCGTTGTTCGATGCATTGCGATGCCGGAAGGTTACCTCGTCAAATTCAAGTTGTTCTATTTCGCCCAGGTCAACCGGGTCTTCCGGGCGGTATTCGGGTTCCTTCTGCATTAATTCATTAAAGGCCTGCATGGATCCTTCCGCCTCACGATATTGCAGGATGATGCTGCCCAGGTCCTGCAGCGGACCGATGATGCCCGTGGAAATAAATTGCATGGAGATCAATTCCCCCGGAGAAAGAACTTTCCGAAAAATGAGCCATAGCAGGATGAACAGGATGGATTGTTTTAATAACGTTAGCACCGTTCCCTGGAGAAATGTAAGGGATCGTACTTTTTTTACCTTACCCATTTCCAGGTTATAAATTTCCTGGGTGTGTGTGCGCAGTCTTCGGATCTCAGGATAGGTAAGCCCCAGGCTTTTTACCAGTTCTATGTTCCGCAGCGATTCTGTGATCGTACCACTCATCTGCCGGTTTTGTCGTACAAGTGAACGTTGCAATGCCTTGATGGATCTGCTAAGCAGGCTGGTAAGTCCTCCAAGCAGCACAACGCCGATCAGGAAAACGGGAATCAATGCCCAGTGTTTGGTAAATGCATACCACACTAGAAATCCAATGCCGATAAAGGAGGAAAAGAGAATATTGATGAATGAAGTAATGAACCGTTCTGTATCTCCACGCACTTTTTGGAGAATGGAGAGGATTTCACCACTGCTGGTATCTTCAAATTCCTGGTAAGGCAAGCGTAGCGTTTGCCGAAGGCCATCATTGAAGATTTTCATTCCGAATTTCTGTACCACCATCCGCATCACGTAGTCTTTAAATGTAAGCGCCAATCGCGCCAGTAGTGCAATGCCTACAGCAATAGACAGCCAGAAGAGCACGCCATGTACCAATGCGCTTTCCGTCATTTTTTTTGGATTAAATGCATATTGGTCGATGATCTTTCCAAAAATTACCGGGTCATACAGCGACATGATCTGTGCAATCCCCGCCAGCGCAAGTGCCAGGAATATCCACCAGCGATACGGTTTGAGGTATAGCCAAAGTACATTCATCGTTGAAAAGTTGGAGTGTTAAAGTTATTGTATCGCACGAATAAATTTATGTACATTGGATGGGTGCAGCATCCTGTTTAAAATGAATAAGATGAAATCCAAATTATACTTTTTATTTGTTGTTGTGGTGCTCTCAATGACAACGTCGGCGCAAAGCACTCACGCCGACTCTATGAAAATAATAACCACGGCACTTCGTAAACAGAACATGATCACTTCTGAATATATTGGATTTGCCGCTACCCCAAGTGCAGGTTGGGTGAGCGGAGCCTGGATGGCGACCATAGCCTCGGAAAAGGAATTAACAACACTGATAAAAGATAGAAACCCAGTGGTGCGTATATGGGCTTACCGTGCTTTACTTGTGCGTAATGGAGCCGTTTCGAAAAAATTAGCCAGACGCCTGTTAAGGGATAAAAAAGTCATTTCGGTGATGGTTGGATGTGTGGTACGAGAACACCCCGTTCGAGAACTGGTCCGGGAGACAACGGTCGTATTTGTGCGCGAAGATCTTGCTGCGTTTGATGAAATGATGGCGAATAGTTTGTATCAACGGGCTGCGTTTGAAGCCTTGAAGGCAGGCAAATCCATTCCACAGGAAGCGTTCACCCAACCTGAATTATAATATGCCAGGTAACTATTTTTTGCTCTCCATTGATAGTCTGCAAAGACATAAAAAGCTAAATATTTTAGCGTATTTAACCTGGAATTATACAGGACATCCTTAATTCGCAATTTGCAAATTGCGAATTAAGGTGTATCTTTGAAAAATGAGAAAGCATAATGGAATGCGTCCTCAGGATATCCCCATCCTTCTTAAAATAGTGGCGAAGGGCGAACAGCTTTGGCAGAACAAAGACCTGGCGTCTGAACTTTTTATTAGCCAGTCAGAAATCTCTGAATCACTTCACCGCAGCGCAGTAGGAGGTTTGATTGACCCGGAAAACAAAAAGAAAGTTTATCGTCAGTCTTTATTGGAATTTTTGGAGTTTGGAGTGCATCATGTTTTCCCGGCTGAGCCAGGGACTATTGTAAACGGAATCTACACCGCCCACTCTCATTCCAGGATACAGGCAGCGTTTAAGGGGAGTAAAAAAGACGCCCTTAACTACGTATGGCCTGATGCACGGGGTAAATACCGGGGCTTAAGGATTGAGCCGCTTTGGAAAGACCAGGTTAAGGCTGCTTTACAAGATGAGAAATTATATTATATGCTGGCACTGGTTGATGTAATCCGCGTAGGCCAGGTGCGGGAAGTGAAATTTGCTATTGGGGAGTTGAAAAGTTTGATTGTATGGAACACGTACGCGAAAATATAAACGTTTCGTCCAATCATAATTGCTTTTTTTGATCGGCTAAAACACCAGCAAAATTATTTACAAAGTAACTGGTCGCCCTACCGCGTATGCCCCGCCCCGTACAGCGCCTGACCTGCTCTAACGCCGATATGTTTCCCATTATCTACCGTTAGCTTCCCATTTACCAGCACATATTGAAATCCTACAGAATAGGCGTGTGGCTTTTCGTAGGTAGACATATCCTGCACCTTATTTTCATCAAACACCAGGATATCCGCTGCAAATCCTTCGCGCAGCAAACCGCGGTTGGTCAGTTGAAATTTTTGAGCGGGCAATGAAGTCATCCGGCGAATTGCTTCTTCCAATGGTATCACTTTTTCATCCCGTACATATTTTGCCAAAACGCGCGCATTGGTACCATATCCCCGGGGATGAGGCATACCCGCATTAAACCTGCGAATGGTCGCATCGCAGGCAAACATATCAAAAGGATATTTCATGATGCGCTTTACGTCGTCTTCACTCATACCATGAAAAACAGCACTGGCTCCCCCATGCATCATGATATCAATCACCGTCTCTGCTTCTACCGTAGCCTTATGCTTTTTACCAAGCATCTGCGTGATCTGCTCAATGCTTTTTCCATTGTAGCTGGTGTCTGGCTCGTAATAAGCAACCACAGCATAGCTAAAATGCTTCAGCCCTCTTTTCTTCAGGCGACCCAGCATATATTTTACCACGTAATCGTGCACATCTTTTCGCTGCAGGCGTGCGCGAATGGAGTCCTGTCCGTCTGCCAGCACTTCATCGGGGATTAGCGTGCTGATAGAGGTGCTACTGGCTGTATAAGGATACTGATCAATTGTTACTTCAATACCTTCTTTGCGGGCGGCTTCTATCATCGGTACCGTTTCTTTACTTCGTCCCCAATTTTGCTGACCGCTAAGTTTGAAGTGGGAAATCTCAACCGGGATCTTCGCTTCACGACCAATCGTGAGCGCTTCTTCAATCGCCTGTGTTACACTGTCGCCTTCGTCCCGCATATGAGATGCATATACGCCATCATATTTAGCAGCAATTTTTGCCAGGTCTACAATTTCTGGTGTCTTTGTATAAGTGCCCGGGATATAAATAAGGCCTGTAGAAAGTCCAACAGCACCGTCGCGCATGGCCTTGTCTACGATGCCTTCCATCTTTTGCATTTCGGCAGGCGTTGCATCGCGGTTTGCACGGCCCATTACCGCCTTGCGCACGTCATTGTGCCCAATCAAAGAAGCTACATTGATAGAAAGATGCAGGGAATCTATCCAGTGAAGATATTCGCCGATATCAATATTGGATGAACCGCAGTTTCCGGTAACGCAGGTGGTTACTCCATCCAGGATAAAATTGGTTGCATTCGGATCTCCGGTTTCATCGCCCTCCAGGTGGGTGTGCACGTCAATAAACCCGGGCGAAACAATCAGGCCGGTGGCGTCAATCACTTTGGCCGCCGTCATATTCACATCACGGCCCACTTTCAGGATTTTACCGTCCTTTACAGCCACACTACCATAATACCAGTTGTTGCCGCTGCCATCGATGATTTTGCCATTTTTGATCAGGATATCACAATCCGTTTGCGCCGCTGCCGCCAGCGGCAGGAATGCGAGAAGAAAAAGCCATTTCATGCCTACAAGTTACTGAATAATTACCCTGCAATACCAGCAGGAACACGCAATGAAACGCTAAAACCGGCAGACTTCTTTAACTCTCTGAGCCTGATTTCTCCCCCACAAACCAATCTTCTTTGTTCTTAAAAAGTACATTGAAGGTGGTGAGTGAACCATAGCAGCGGGTTATATATTGCTGGAGATTTATCTTTTCTTCCTCCGCGAGTTTTTTGTTGCTGTTGATCTGTTGTTCCAACACCCGAAGCCTGTCGCGCAGCATCACGATCTTATGAAAGAAATCTTCAACCGGTATTTCTTTAGGTTTCAACGATCCATCGGCCGGCTGTAAAATCAGCTTACCGTTTTGCCAGCGGTCGCCCAGGGGCACCGTTTCTGTAAGTCCGCCCCATAGCCGCAGGATGCGCAACAGGGACCGTTCCGTTTCGGAAGTGGTCTCAATTTCCACGCTCACATTTTCAGGTATGATCTCATCCAGTTGCGGATCTGTTTTCTCCACTTCTTTTATGCCGGTATTAATAAAAGACACCAGGTAAGTTGCATAACGCACCCCTACTATTACGCCGGGTCCGTGCAATGTATGTTGTAAGCGGGTGCCGATACCAAGGGTTGTTTGTTCCATAAATTATCTATTTGCAATACTGCAAGGTAGCCGATCATCGAGAAATTATTTCAGGGTTTGGCGGTGGCCAGTAATTTTTTCTTCATTGGACTAAATACCAGTTTCAACACAATAGGGATAGTGGCAGGAATAAACGCCGCAATTTTTGGCGAACGTGTATAAACAAGCGCGCAAATTAGAAAGATCAACGGTACAGTAAGTGCACGATAACAGGAATAGCGTGCAAGGGCTGGCGTAAGGTTTTCCGTCAGGCGACTATTCTTTGGATTTCCCAGGTATCGCCACATCAGAAAATTCATGCCGCCCAGGAATGCGAGGTTGAACGTATAAAATATAGATGGCGTAACTACCGGGGCGCCGGAGTATTCACTGTAGAAAGCAGTGCTAAATGGCATTAATACGATAGCGAGCAGGAAAAGCAGGTTCATCCACACCAGTTTGGAATTAAAGGCGATCACGAAGCCAAACATTCGGTGATGTACCATCCAGTATTGACCGATGATAAAAAAGCTGATCAGGAAGCCGATGAATTTGCGGGACAGCAGCCAGAGCTGTTTTACCAGGGCATGATCTGTCAATTCACCTTCGTGCACTTCAGGAATCTTTATCTCAATGATCAACAGCGTTATTGCAATAGCAAAAACGGCATCACTGAAAAGAATAAGGCGTTCCAGTTGAAATTCCTTGCGAAACTCATTGTGCAGGTTGCTGTCCATTGGCACTGTTTGCGCCGAAATTACAGCTAATTACTTCAATGATTCGACAATGGAAGGAATACAAATGTGCTAATTAATTCGCTAATTCGGCAATTCGTTGATTCGGCAATGGATGGAATGATGTTGCGTTAATCATTCTCCTCCGGGTTTTCAGGCATCCTGAAAGGCTCTGGTCGAAGTCCGAGCTTGAAGCGCTCACCAGCATTTTTGATGTATTGCTGAAACTCATAATCGCCGGCCGACTGAGTAAAAAAGAATGGTGGCCGGAATACGATCATAAAACTATCCAGGGCAGGTCCGTCGAGACCGGTAAGGCGGCGTGCAAGACCTTTATTAAATCGGTGCGTAACATATTTTTCCTGTTCTTCTATCAGCAGGCGTTTCTGAAAAGCAGCCATGCTACGGTTGCGCTTAAAGCGGAATACATTGATCAGCTCATCCAGGTCGAACCCGGCACCTACGCCATAGCTGGGGGTGGCCACTTTAAGTCCGGGTTTATGGTAGTTGAAGATCTTGGCGTAATCTTCCCGGTTTTGCAGGGAATCCTGTTTATAGTTGCGCTGCACCACTTTCACTTCTTTCAAAACGGTAGCATTTACCTGTAGTGAAATATCAAATTCCATGGGGTTGAGGATCTTCAGCACCGGGAATTTAATGGTGGGTTTACCCAGGTAGCTAAACCATATAGAGTCTTTTTCCCCTACATCTATACTGTATTTACCATCACCATCGGTTAGTGTGCCTTTGCCATTGGTGGAAAGCACGGAAACAGCTTCCAGTACATAATGCCGGGAACTGTCAAAAATGGTTCCGGAAATGCGGTATTGCGCCTGGGCGATTCTGGGTGCTGCCGCCAGGACCAGGCAGAAAATGATAATATAATAGAGTCTTTTCGCCACTGGTTCGGTATGGGCGGCAAGTAACGAAAGAAATTGTGAAAAGCGTGATAAATGAAGAAGTTAGACGGCTTTATCATCCAGCTGTTTCAGCACGTCTGCTATTACACTGGGATAATATTGGTGTTCCAGGGCGTGGATCCGCTGGGCGAGTGTGTCTGGCGTATCAGATGGTAAAACGGCACAACGGGCCTGGAAAATCACGCCGCCATGATCATATTCATCATCAACATAATGTATTGAAATACCGGATTCCGGTTCACCTGCGTTCAAAACTGCCTGGTGTACATGGTGGCCGTACATACCTTTTCCGCCGTAGGCGGGAAGCAATGCAGGATGTATATTAATAATGCGATGGGGATATGCCTGGATAAGTGAAAAGGGAATTTTCCATAAAAATCCGGCGAGAACTATAAAATCAATGCCGTGGGCCGAAAGTGCATTTTTACATGAATTTTCGCTGAAAAAAGTGCTTTTTTCGACTAAAATGGCCGGAATTTGCTCGTTTTCCGCGATTTTCAACACGCCTGCTCCCGGTTTGTTGCATACAATCAGCGCAACCTGGACAACATCTTTTTTTCGGAAAAAATCGATGATTTTTTGGGCATTTGAGCCCGTTCCGGAGGCAAAAATGGCTATTTTATGCATTTTTTTTGCTTAAAAGGCCCATTTTCTGGCCCAATTTGCGGATATAGGAGCGAAAAAATCGAAACTGGCCAAGCGGGATGCTGACAACTACCACCATCAACGGCCAAATAATTGTAATTAATAATATGTAAATAATGGCCCAGATCCAGTCCTGATGAAGGGAAAGGAGGTTCATGATCTTTTTAGCCAGGAAGCCGGTAAGGCTTCCGCCAATAGCAAACGTGCAGATGATCAGGGTGAGTTGCCATCCGTTTACTTTCCATTTTTCGCGAAGCCGGTCAAACATTGGTTTTGTTGTTTCAAAAGCGACGCAAAAGTGCGGAAAAAAAGAGGATGTTCCATCTCTATTTTCACATTGCTAAAAAGGTTCAACAAGGTTTACTATTTCATGACAAACATTTTATACATTCTGTCATAAAACGGTCTAAATCCTATGAAATGCAAGCTGGTAGCGGGTCAAAAAAAAGTTAAAGCACTTGTCTTTTTGTTGCGTTCGTGGCTTATTTTTGCGGCTGATTAGGGCATTTTATCCACATTTTTGATCAATTGCGTCTATGACTCCTTGTAAACCAACCGGCAAAAGACTTTCGCTCTTCATACTGGCTTTAGTAGGGTTCTCTTCTTTTAACTTTCTGTCCGCGCAGGATGGTAAAGCACTTTTCAATGCAAAATGCGCCAGCTGTCACAATGTTTTTAATAATAGTACAGGTCCAAAGCTGGGCGGTGTAATTGATGAGGAATACTATAAGGGTGATATGACGAAGATCTATCACTGGATCCACAACACGAATTCATTGACGGCGTCTGACCCGCACTATTCTGCGTTGAAAAAGCAGTTTAATAACCAGCAGATGACGCAGTTCTCAGAAGCTGACCTTGCCAATAAAGATATCGACGCGATCTTTGATTATATCAATAAGACCTACACGGCGCCTCCGCCCCCGCCTCCAACAAGCAGTGGTGGAACTGGCGGTAATCAGAACGCTGTGATCTTTGGTGTTATCTCCCTGATCCTTGCTATTGTGGCGTTGATCCTGATGTATGTGAACAGCAACCTGAAGAAGATGTCGGATGATGCAGAAGGAATTGATCGTCCGGAGCCTGTTCCTTTCTACCGCAATAAGATTTATATCGCGATGGTGTCGCTGGTGTTTTTTGCGCTGGCGGGTTTCTTCCTGAGTAAAGGCGCCATCGGGCTTAACCGCCAGATTGGATATGAGCCTGAGCAACCAATCTTCTATTCTCATAAAGTACACGCCGGTATTAACCAGATCAGTTGTTTGTATTGCCATGGCAACGCCTGGGAAAGTAAGCATGCAGCCATTCCTTCTGTGAATGTGTGTATGAACTGTCACAAGGCGATCAACAAATACGAAAAGGGTCCGAAATTATATCGTGAAGATGGATCCGAGGTGAATGGTAGTGCAGAAATTCAAAAGCTTTATAAATATGCAGGGTTTGATCCGGCCAATCCCAATGCCTGGAATGCTTCCATGGCCAAGCCGATCCAGTGGGTGAAGATCCACAACCTGCCGGATCACGTTTACTTCAGTCATGCGCAACACGTTCGCGCAGGTAAGGTGCAGTGCCAAACCTGTCATGGTGAAATTACCGGAATGGATGAAGTGAAGCAGGTGTCTGAGTTGAGCATGGGATGGTGTATCAATTGTCACCGCCAAACAAAAGTTGATTTCAATACCGATAGCACCGGTAACCAGTTCTATAGCATTTATGCCAAATTCCATGAGGATATCAAGAATGGCAAGATGGATAGTGTAACGGTAAAGGATATCGGTGGTTTGGAGTGCCAGAAATGTCACTATTGATCGGAACGTACCGGTTCGATTGTTTGCAAGCCGCAGTCAAATTTTCAAATTTCAAATTGAAATAAATGAGCCAAAAAAAGTACTGGCAAAGTTTCGGAGAGTTGAGCAACAGTGAAGAGTTTCAAAAGAAGAACCAGGATGAATTTCATGAGGAACTTCCTTTTGAGGGATTTGATGATAAGGGATTGATTGATGCGAAAGCTCCGCGCAGGGACTTCCTGAAATACCTTGGTTTCAGCACTGCTGCCGCAACGCTGGCAGCCAGCTGTAAAATACCGGTACGGAAAGCTGTTCCTTTTGCTAATAAACCGGAGAATGTATTTCCCGGTGTTCCCAAGTACTACGCTACCACTTATGTGCAGGATGGAGATGTGCTGCCTGTGCTGGCAAAAGTGCGTGATGGCCGCCCGATTAAAATTGAAGGTAATGACCAGGCCTATACTGCAGGTGGTACAAGCACCCGTGCACAGGCCTCCGTACTGGACTTATATGATACCCATCGTCTTCGCCACCCGCTGGTGAAAAACGGCGATAAGTTTGACGAAGCAACCTACGAAGCGGCAGATAAAGCGATTGGTGAGGGGTTGGCTGCCGGACCGGTAGTATTGCTTACCAGCACTATCACTTCGGTAACTACCAAACAGGCCATTGCTGAATTTCTTGCAAAATATCCCGGGGCAAAACATGTAGTGTCTGACCCGGTGTCATATAGTGGAATGTTGCTGGCCAACGAAGCCAGTGGTTTTGGACGCCGCATTCCCACCTACAATTTTGGCGCAGCCAAAGTAATCGTAAGCCTTGGAGCCGATTTTCTCGGTACCTGGCTGTCTACGGTTGAAAATGCAAAAGGCTATGCGCAGGGTCGCCGGATCGACGAGAAGAACCCGACCATGAGCAAGCACTACCAGTTTGAAGGTTTTGTAAGCACTACCGGCGCTTCTGCCGATGAGCGTTTTACCCATAAACCATCTCAAACCGGTGCCGTAGCACTGGCGTTGCTGGCTGCTATTGATGGCTCAGTAACAGCACCGCAACTGGATGCAAAACTCGCAGCCGGTGTTGCTAAAGTGGCCAATGATCTGAAAGCAAACAGGGGCGCAGGTTTGGTAGTAAGCGGCAGTAATGACGCCAATGTACAGACCGTAGTAAACGCAATTAATAATGCAATTGGTGCCTATGGCACAACGATCGACTGGAGCAAGCCGGTGAACTATCGCCAGGGTATAGATAAAGACCTGGTAGACCTGGTAAGCGCAATGGAAAACGGCCAGGTAGGAACCTTGCTTATTTATGGCGCTAACCCTGCGTATACTTATCACGAAGGAAAACTGGACAACGGCGAATGGAAAAGCCGTTTCGCCGCAGCGCTTGCAAAAGTGAAGACCACGGTTTCCTTTGGTGAAAGAATGGATGAAACCACTAAGAATTGCAAGTATATCCTCCCTACACATCACTACCTGGAAAGCTGGGGCGATGCAGAACCTAAAGCTGGATATACAAGTTTTCTCCAGCCAACAATTTACCCGCTGTTCAAAACCCGCCCGTACCAGACTGCATTGTTGAAATGGGCAGGTAATACCAACGATTACGATACTTATTTCCGCAATTACTGGATCGGGAAGCTGGGCTCAGAAACAGCTTTTGACATGATCCTGCAAAAAGGTGTGTATGAAGAAGCGGCTTCAGGCGGCGGTGGTGCGTATAACGGTGCGGCTGTTAGCGCGGCTGCAAATGCCATTGGCGCAGCAAAAAGCAGCGGCGTAGAAATTGCGCTTTATCAAAAGGTTTCTATTGGCTCGGGTACCGGTGCAACAAACCCATGGTTGCAGGAGTTGCCGGATGCTATCTCCAAAGCTACCTGGGACAACTACGCGCTGATCAGCACTTCCCTTGCAAAAGATTTGTTGGGCCTGGATCTGATTGATGGATCAGAAAGCTCAAAAAATAACTACGAATATTATCCTTCCAAACCTGTGATCAAGATCACCGTGGCTGGAAAGGGAACGATAGAACTTCCGGTGTTGGTGTTGCCAGGTATGAACAAGGATACTATTGCGGTAGCAGTAGGATATGGCCGGAATGAAGAACTGGGAAGAACGGCATTTGGTCCGGGTAAAAATATTTATCCCTTTAGTTCATTCGACGGAAACACGGTTCAATACCAAAATGCAGTAACTGTAGAAAGTGCAGGACGCAAGCAGAAGATTGCGCAAATGCAGATTCAGAATAGTTATATGGGTCGTAAGGAAGTGGTTCGCGAAACAACGCTGGCTACTTTCAAAAAACGTCCGGATGAAATTTTCGACTACCGCGAGGAACTGCGTGAAGAATATTCGAAAGAGAGCGGAGATTTCAGGAAAGATGCTACGCTGTACGGTGTGCATGCAGAGCCCGGTTTGAAGTGGGGCATGAATATCGACATGAATGCCTGCTATGGTTGTGGCGCCTGTGTGGTAGCCTGCCATGCAGAGAACAACGTGCCGGTAGTTGGTAAGAGTGAAGTATTACGTTATCACGATATGCACTGGCTGCGGATTGACCGCTATTTTGTAACGGATGAAAAAGATCCGGACAACCTGAAGGGTGTGGTATTCCAGCCGATGATGTGCCAGCATTGTGATAATGCACCTTGTGAGAATGTGTGCCCGGTAGCTGCTACCAACCACAGTTCAGAAGGTATTAACCAGATGGCGTATAACCGTTGTATCGGTACCCGCTATTGCGCTAATAACTGTCCGTTCAAAGTTCGTCGTTTTAACTGGGCGGATTATACCGGAGCCGACAGCTTCCCGAACAACCAGGATCAGAAAGTAGTAGGTGTGCTGGATCCGGCTGTTCACCAGATGAATGATGATCTTTCCCGCATGGTACTGAACCCGGATGTTACGGTTCGGAGCCGTGGTGTAATGGAAAAATGTTCTTTCTGTGTACAGAAGCTGCAGGCGGCCAAACTGGATGCGAAGAAGGAAAATCGCGTATTGCGTGATGGTGAAGCTAAAACAGCCTGCCAGATGGCTTGTGCTGCGGATGCGATTGTATTTGGAAATGTACACGACAAAGCGAGCCAGATTAATAAAGTGCGTGAGGATAATAAGCTGCGTACGTTCTATGTGCTGGAGCAACTGCACGTGTTACCTAATGTGAGTTACCTGGCGAAAGTGCGGAATACGGATGAAGTGATTGAAGGTGCTGAGCATGAAGAGCCCGCAGCGAAGGAAGAAAAAATGGAACACGCGGAGAAGTAAGTTGATGTGTTGGTAAAAAAGCGTGTTGCTGTATAAACGACTTGTGTAAAACTGTATGAAAGGGATTTGCAGGTCATATTTACTGGTGGGAATGATGATGTTAGGCAGTCATTTCCTGCAAGCCCAGGGAGTTGCAAAAGGCGACTCCGTTTTGGAGAAGAATATTCAAAAGGCATTTCGGGAATATCCTTCGTTTTTGTTTGAGAAAAAGGAAAGTGCCTTTGTTTTGATGCGATTGTTTTTTGAAGGGAAAGATGTTCGCGTAAAGGTGGTGAATGATAACCGGGAGGAGATGAAAGATTTTGTTGAGTCGTGTATAAAAAAGAGCGATTTAAAGGGGAAGAAAGGCGATGAATACCTGGTTCCGTTGTTTTTTGTAGATCCGGAATCGGACAGCTTGGACGGGGCCGCAATTGAAGCCGAATGGAAGCGGAACGCGGTGGTTGAAAATGTGAAAATGCTGAGACCAGTTTACATTACTGCAGGGGGTCATGAAGCATCCTGTAGCTTGAAAACAACCGGATCTCGCTGATGGAAGTAATTGTAACGCAAAAGAAAGAGATTAGTTCATTTATTGAAGCGATAAGCTAGCAGCTAAAGCTAAAAGCGAAACAAATATGTCATTACTTAGATACGAAGCCCAGGTTAGACCACCGCTGGTAGATGGTAACAAGGATTATCACCAGGTAACAGAAGATATTTGCCGCCCCGTGGAAGCCACGCCTTCGCGGGCATGGTGGATCGGCTTTATTATTTCTGTGGCCCTGCTGATCTTCGGTATTGTCTCGGTAACCATGGAGGTAATGTATGGTGTAGGCCAGTGGAACCTGAACAAGACCATCGGTTGGGGTTGGGATATTACCAACTTCGTTTGGTGGGTAGGTATTGGTCACGCCGGAACCCTGATCTCTGCCATCCTGTTGCTCTTCCGCCAGGGCTGGCGTACGGGTGTAAACCGCGCGGCTGAGGCGATGACGATCTTCGCGGTAATGTGTGCCGGTCAGTTCCCCATCTGGCACATGGGCCGTGTGTGGAATGCGTTCTTTGTACTTCCTTATCCCAATACACGCGGTCCCCTGTGGGTTAACTTCAACTCACCTTTGTTGTGGGACGTATTTGCGATCTCTACCTATTTCACGGTATCCCTGCTGTTCTGGTACTCTGGTCTGATACCGGATCTGGCTACACTGCGTGATCGTGCAAAGGAAAAATGGAGAAAAACATTTTATGGTGTGGCATCATTTGGCTGGACGGGCTCTACCAAACACTGGCAACGTCATGAAGCGTTATCGCTGGTGTTGGCTGGTTTGAGTACGCCGCTGGTACTTTCAGTGCATACGATTGTATCATTCGACTTTGCCACTTCGGTAGTACCGGGCTGGCATACCACGATCTTCCCTCCTTACTTCGTTGCCGGTGCCATCTTCTCAGGTTTTGCGATGGTGCAAACGCTGCTGGTAATTACCAGGAGAGTGCTTGGTCTGAAAGATTATATCACTATTGAGCACATCGAGGTAATGAATAAAGTAATTGTTCTTACCGGATCTATTGTGGGTATTGCCTACCTCACGGAATTGTTTATGGCCTGGTATTCACACGTGGATTATGAGTGGTTTGCATTTAAAGAAAACCGTGTTAACCTGAACAGTCCGTATGGCTGGAGTTATTATATCATGATGGGTTGTAACGTGCTTTCTCCGCAGATCTTCTGGTTCCGGAAGATGAGAAGAAGTTTGTTGGTAACCTTCTTCATGTCGATCCTGGTGAATATCGGTATGTGGTTTGAGCGTTTTGTGATCATCGTTACCTCTATTTATCGTGATTACCTGCCTTCTTCCTGGAGTACTTATTATTCGCCATCTATCTGGGAGGTTGGTTTCTATATGGGAACGTTTGGTTTGTTCTTTACCTGCTACTTCCTGTTCTCCAAATTCTTCCCTGTGATCGCGATTGCGGAAATCAAGCATATCCTGAAACGCAGTGGTGAGAACTTTAAAGAGCAGATGGGTACGGTTGAAGGTGAGACTACTGAGCAGTTTGGACATGAATATGCAGGAGATCATCACTAAAACCTGCTGTACTGTTGGATTTGATATTTGAATTTTGACTTTTTGAACCTAATACAATGGCTGTAAAAAAATTCGTAGTTGGAAATTTCGGGGAGGAAGCGGTCCTGTTTCCCGCGGTGAAAAAAGTTCGCCGTGCAGGGTACAAGATCCATGATGTGTTTACGCCTTTCCCGATCCACGGTTTGGATAAAGCAATGGGTTTGCGCGATACCAGCCTGCATACTGCCGGCTTTATCTATGGCATCACGGGTACTACCACGGCGCTTACGTTCATTACCTGGGCGCTTACGATCGACTGGCAACTGAATTTTGGCGGTAAGCCATTTTTCTCCCTGCCGGCATGGATACCGATCACTTTTGAATTGACGGTGCTTTTTTCTGCGGTAGGCATGGTGCTTACTTTCTGTTACCTCTGCCAGTTGGCGCCTTTTGTAAAGAAAGATCATTTTAACCCGCGTTCTACAGATGACACGTTTGTAATGGCGCTGGAGTGCACAGATAAGACGAATGAAGCGGATGTAATTGCGTTTTTACAGAGTGTAGGCGCTACGGATGTAAAAGTAGATCACCGGGAAACCGGCTGGTGGCTCGGAAGCTATGGCCAGGACAAAATGAAATTTGAAACAAAAAGCTAAGCCTTAGATATTAATCTCATTAATCATACAGGATGAAACAATTTTTGATCATAGCAGGAGGGGTACTCGCAATTGCACTGACTTCTTGTGGACCAAGACGGAGTCCGGGACGTGCGTATATGCCGGATATGTTCTACTCCCGTGCTTACGAGACCTATGCAGCGCTGGATTCATCGGTTTTTACAACAGACAGGAATGGCTGGGGTAAAGATGGCGACAAGATCTTTTACAATGAGCAGCCTGTAACAGGTACAGTGGCCCGTGGCGATATGGCGCCGTACCTGCTGAAGAATGATTCTGCAGGGTATGCCCAATCTGCATCTGTAAAAAGTCCGCTGGATTCAGGCATCGTGGATATGAAAGAAGCGGAGCGCCTGTACCTGGTTAATTGTGGAATTTGCCATGGTCCTAAGCTGGACGGAAACGGTCCGCTGTGGAAAGGTGGTGATGGTCCTTTCCCTGCAGCGCCAAAGAACTTTATGGCGGATGATATGAAGAAGATGGCAGAAGGAACCATGTTTCATTCTGTGACATATGGAAAAGGGCAGATGGGTAGCTATGCTTCCCAGCTCACTACCCAACAACGTTGGATGGTGATCGCCTATATCAAATCCAAACAGAATGGAGGTGCGGCTGCGGCGTCAAAAGACAGCATGGCAACTGCAAAAAACTAAGGAAACTGTTTTAGAAGAAATTATAATAAACGTATACTGATGACTAGCCGGGACAATTTTGTAGTACCAAAGCGATATAACCTGATAGCGATCATATTCATGCTGGTGGGCGTTGTGTCCATTGGTATCTTATGGGCTACACAGGGCTCCAAAGATGATCCGCATGCGCAGGCTCGTTTTTGGGGTTCATTGTTGCAAAACAGTGTTTATTTTCTGCTGGTAGTAAATGCCTCCATGTTCTTTATCTGTGCCACTACGCTGGCGTGGGGTGGGTGGCAACAGGCTTTCAGACGGGTGCCGGAAGCAATTTCTGCGGCGGTGCCGGTAATTGGCGTGTTGTGCCTGGTGATCCTGCTTGCCATTGTGCTGGGAGGTAATCATGAAATTTATCATTGGACAGATACGGAGCATGTAAAACAGGATGCAGGACTGACCTGGAAAAGCGGTTTCCTGAATAAAGGATTTTTCATCGGCCTCAGCATATTTACAATTGTTGCATGGTCTTTCCTTGGATGGAAGATGCGCCAACGTTCCCGCAGCCTGGATAACAACCCCATCCCGACCGTGGAAGGCAGAAGAAAATTTGTATGGAATGATACGGTATGGGCGGCAGTATACATCGTCGTTTTTGCACTTACGGTAATGTCATCCATCCCCTGGATGTGGCTGATGAGCATTGACGCACATTGGTATTCTACCATGTATAGCTGGTACACATTTGCAAGTACGTTTGTGGCAGGTATGGCGCTTATTGCATTGTTTGTAGTGTTTCTTAAAAACAACGGTTACCTGGAATATACTACCAATGAGCACCTGCATGATATTGGTAAATTCATGTTCGCGTTTTCAATCTTCTGGACATATCTCTGGTTCTCCCAGTTTATGCTGATCTGGTATGCGAATATCCCGGAAGAAACTACTTATTTCAAGCCACGTGCGGAAGGGGTCTACAGCGGAATTTTCTGGCTGATGCTGATCATCAACTTTGTAGCGCCGATCCTGATCCTGATGACAAGAAATGCAAAACGGAATTATGGAACCATGACATTTATGGCGGTGTTGATCCTGTTTGGTCACTGGCTGGATTTGTACCAGATGGTATTCCCAAGTCCGCTGAAGGATGCGGAAACAGGTCAAACCTATGTTCCGATGATCGTCTTTGATTTTGGTGTAGCCCTCGGTTTTGTTGGATTGCTGATGTTTACCATTGGCCGTGCATTGACAAAGGCGCCGCTGCTGGCCAAAAACAATCCGTTTATCAAAGAAAGCCTGATTCACCATACGTAAGAACGCGGCAAAACCAACTGAACCTAGAACGAAAAACTGAAAAAACGAAGCCGGCGGAAGACCGGTCTCAAAAACAGAATACGGTATGCAAACATTTTTCATCATAGCGGTCCTGGTACTTGGGTTCCTGATCACATTCCAGATTGCTAAAGCCAGTGAGTATGTTTCGATTTTGCGGGGCGAGGAGAAAGCGCGGAAACAGACCAACAAGATCAACGGCTTCCTGCTGTTGGTATTCCTGATTGTTGGCCTGATTGGCGTTTATTATTGTAATGAGCGCCTGAAGGGAAAAATTCTTGGCGCACCTGCTTCAGATCATGGCGTGCATATCGATACCATGCTTTATGTAACACTTGCTATTACAGGTATTGTATTTTTTGCAACACAAATAGCACTCTTCTGGTTTGCTTTTAAATACCAGGAATCTGATAAACGCAAAGCGTTCTACTATCCACATAATAATAAACTGGAAGTTATCTGGACCGTTATTCCTGCCATCACGCTTACGGTACTGGTAGGGTTTGGTATTTTCTATTGGTTTAAAATCACCGGTCCGGCGCCAAAAGATGCTATGCAGGTGGAAGTTGTGGGTAGCCAGTTTCAATGGGAATATCGTTACCCGGGGGCTGACCATGAATTTGGAAAAAAATACTTTAAGAATATTGATGGGAATAATTCCCTCGGGATCATTTGGGACGATGGATACTCACATGATGATATTTATGTGGGTGCCGGTAATCCGCTTCACCTGGTGGTAAACAAGCCGGTGCAACTGATCATCGGTTCCAAAGATGTAATCCATGACGTGGGATTGGCAGAATTCCGGATGAAGATGGATGCAGTTCCGGGAACACCTACTACGATGTGGTTTACGCCTACCAAAACAACCAAGCAGAAGATTGAAGAAACTGGAGATCCCGACTTTGTATATGAAATATCCTGTGACCAGATGTGCGGACAGGGTCACACCAAAATGCGCGGTACTATTATTGTGGAAACCCAGGCTGAGTTTGATGCATGGATGGCGACACAAAAGCCACTTTATGCGCAGCTATTTGAACAAAAAACAGATTCTGTAGGGGCCAAATCTCCTGCGGACTCTGCAGTAGCGAAACTGGCGGTTCCAAACGCCCAAATGAAAACAAGAAACTAAAAATAGGTGAGACAACGCGGTTGTCTTTAAAAAAATAGAATATGAGCGAAGCATTGCATGTACACCCGGAGGTAGCTATCTCGCATGATCACCACGACGAACATCATGGTCATCATAAAGAGACGTTTATCAGCAAGTACGTCTTCAGCATGGACCATAAAACCATCGGTAAGCAGTTCCTGATTACCGGTATGGTGTGGGCGGTGATTGGAGGTTTGTTTTCTGTATTATTCCGTTTGCAACTGGGTTTCCCCGATCAGTCGTTCCCTATCCTGGAAACGTTCTTTGGGCATTGGGCAACCGGCGGTAAGCTTACAAATGAATTTTATTATGCACTGGTAACTATGCACGGTACGGTACTGGTGTTTTTTGTATTGACGGCAGGATTGAGCGGAACATTTGCCAACATCCTGATTCCTTTGCAGATTGGTGCGCGTGACATGGCGTCACCGTTTTTGAATATGCTGTCCTATTGGTTCTTCTTCCTGGCCAGCGTAGTCATGATCTCCTCCCTGTTCCTGGCAACAGGACCTGCAGCCGGTGGCTGGACGGTTTATCCGCCATTGAGTGCATTAGGCTCCGCGTCAATCGGCTCGCGATTAGGGATGGATTTCTGGATTGTGAGTATGGCTTTGTTCGTGGTTTCATCGTTGTTAGGCGGTTTGAATTATATATCCACGATTTTGAATATGCGAACGAAGGGTATGGGTATGACGCGATTACCGTTGACGATCTGGGCCATGTTCTTTACCGCGGTACTGGGCGTTCTTTCATTCCCGGTATTATTCTCCGGTTTGATCCTGTTATTGTTTGATCGCAACCTGGGCACCAGTTTCTACCTGAGCGATATTTACACTGCGGGCGCGGCACTTCCAAATGAAGGTGGTAGCGCGATTCTCTTCCAGCACTTATTCTGGTTCCTGGGGCACCCGGAAGTATATATCATCCTGTTGCCAGCCATGGGAATGGTGTCGGAGATTCTTTCCGTCAATTCCCGCAAACCGATCTTCGGTTATATGGCCATGCTGGGTTCACTGTTTGCAATTACGATTCTCGCATTCCTGGTTTGGGCTCACCACATGTTTGTGACGGGACTGAATCCGTTCCTGGGATCGGTGTTTGTGTTGTTGACCTTGCTGATCGCCGTTCCTTCGGCTATCAAAGTGTTCAACTGGCTCACAACACTCTGGCGTGGTAATATCCGGTTTACACCTGCTGCTCTTTTTGCAATTGGATTTGTAAGCCTGTTCATTTCCGGTGGTCTTACAGGTATCTTCCTTGGAAACTCTACCATTGATATTCACCTGCACGATACCATGTTTGTGATTGCCCACTTCCACATTGTAATGGGTGTGGCTTCAATGTTTGGCATGTTTGCAGGCGTGTACCACTGGTATCCTAAAATGTTTGGACGGTACCTGAACAATACGCTTGGTTATATCCATTTCTGGGTTACAATGGTGGGCGCTTACCTGATCTTCTGGCCTATGCACTATGAAGGTCTTGCCGGGGTGCCACGCCGTTACCTCGATAAGAGCGTATGGCATTCATTCTCTCAATTTGGCGACCTCGACAAGATGATCACTGTAGTGTCTGTGATTGTATTTGCGATGCAGCTGATGTTCCTGTTCAACTTCTTCTATTCTATCTGGAAAGGAAGAAAGGTAACCAATCCAAATCCCTGGGGCGCGAATACGCTGGAATGGACTACACCTATTCGTCCGGGACATGGTAACTGGGTGGGTGAGATTCCGGAAGTGCACCGTTGGGCGTATGACTATGGTAAAGATGGCCGTGAGTTTATTCCTCAAACCGAGCCTATCAGCGCGGATGAGAGTAAACATTAAATAAAGCGATAAGTAAAAGGAATGCGGGACTGTGGTTGTGGAGATTTGAAGTTTCTTT
This sequence comes from Bacteroidota bacterium, assembly GCA_048498035.1. Classification (GTDB taxonomy): domain Bacteria; phylum Bacteroidota; class Bacteroidia; order Chitinophagales; family Chitinophagaceae; genus CADEDV01. Next base: position 53,543 of record JBEHYT010000003.1, read on the forward strand.
TTGCTTCAAAATAGTTGGGCGAATGAATAAGGTTAAGGATTATTTGCAGTTAATCAAGCTTTCGCTCAGTATCATGGTGGTGTTCAGCAGTGTGATCAGTTACCTGCTGGCATCGAAAGTTGTGGAGTACGACTGGACGATGATTGGATTGCTCTTTGCAGGAGGGTTATTGGTAACAGGTAGTGCCAATGCCATCAACCAGGTAGTTGAAAAAAACACAGATGCGTTGATGAAACGCACGGCAAAGCGGCCGGTAGCGGCCGGCCGGATGAGTGTTGCAGAAGGCTGGGCCTTTGCGATCATCACGGGAGCCGCGGGTGTTTTTTTGCTCGGCTATTATTTTAACTGGTTGGCGGCAGGTCTGGCAGCATTCAGCTTGTTCCTGTATGCGTTCATCTATACGCCGTTGAAGAAAGTGAATTCAATTGCGGTGCTGGTGGGCGCTATTCCCGGCGCATTGCCCTGTTTGATCGGATGGGCTGCGGGGGATGATCAGTTGAGTACAGGAGGTTGGTTGTTGTTTGGCTTCCAGTTTTTCTGGCAGTTTCCCCATTTCTGGGCAATTGCCTGGGTGGCACACCGGGATTATTCAACAGCGGGTTTTAAACTGCTGCCGGCCAATGAGGGGCCGACAAAGTTTACGGCACTACAAACTGTAGTGTATTCACTGTTGCTGTTTCCCGTTACACTGTTGCCTTATTTCACGGGCATGTGTGAATATGCGAGTACCCAGGGACTGATCAGTTTTTTACTGGTCATTGCCGGGAATCTTTTCATGTTATTGCGCTGCATTACGCTGTATAGAAAAATGGACGTAGCCTCAGCGAGAAAAGTGATGTTTGGAAGCTATATGTACCTGCCCGTGGTGATGCTGGCGTTATTAATTGGAAAGATCTGGCATCATGGATAACAAATTTTAGGAGAAGGAAATATGCATTTAGAAGCTGTGACAGAAGAACCTAAAAAGAAAATGCATCCCCACAAGTTTACGCTGTGGGTGGCGATTGGAAGTATCGTAATGATGTTTGCCGGGCTAACAAGCGCTTTTATCGTAAAAAGCAACCAGGCAGGATGGAGAGGAGTTGATGTGCCGGTTTACTTTTGGTATTCTACGGCAGCGATACTGATCAGTAGCCTTACGATGCAGATGGCGCTCCGGTCGTTTAAACAACGGGAGATGTCAAAATACAGGGGGCTGATTGGAATTACCCTGTTGCTGGGCGTGGTGTTTGTGATTTTACAGTGCCTGGGGTTTGCGCAGATTTGGACGGTGCAGCATATCCAGTTTACAGGAGCCGCCGGCGCCGGGCAATTTCTCTACGTGATTTTTGGCCTTCATGCCATTCACGTAATAGGAGGAGTAATCACACTGATCGTGATCTTTTTGAAAGCGTTCTTTGCAAAACGAAAAAATTATAGTTCAACGCCCATTGAAGTTGCGGCAACATACTGGCATTTTGTAGATATCCTTTGGATCTACCTGCTTGTATTTTTCCTGGTAATTGGGTAGAAGAACGATCAATTGACTTAATAAAAACTGGCAACTAATGTCTACAACCGTTACAGCACATCAAACGAAATGGTGGAGTGGTGGAAAAAGCCCCTTCAACATGGAGTATGGCAAGTTGATGATGTGGTACTTTTTGATGAGCGATGCGTTCACTTTCGGTGCGTTCCTGATCTCCTATGGCTCTATCCGTTTTAGCCAAAACTTTTGGGCCGACCCGAACGTTGTGTTTAATGCCTTTCCCGGAGCTGGTCACCATAACCTACCCCTCGCATTTGTGAGTGTGATGACTTTCATTCTCATCATCAGTTCTGTAACGATGGTGCTGGCCGTTCATGCAGGACATAAAGGAGATAAAAAAGGCGTAACGAAATGGCTTATATGGACCATCATCGGAGGTATTGCGTTCCTGAGCTGCCAGGCATGGGAGTGGCATCACCTTATCACTGGCGAACATGCCGTATTGGTGGATGGAAAATTGGAAGTAATTGGCCAAACCATGCGCGGTAACCCCTGGGGTGCACTGGTGGATCATAACGCTGTAACCGCTGCACTCGCAAAAACAGATCATAATACGCTGGCACAATTGGTGCACATGCATCACCATGAAGACACAATTGACGCGCTTCGTAAAATGAGCGACTCCGACCTGCTGGCAAAAATTGATGTTGCGGAACTGGGTGTTCGTGCTAAAGGACCGATAGCATTTGGTGGCTATTTCTTTGGTATTACTGGTTTTCACGGATTCCACGTTTTCTCAGGCGTTGTTATCAATATTATCATGCTGATCATGACGCAGAAAAATGTATTCCAGAATAAAGGACATTACCTGATGATTGAAAAGGCCGGGCTGTACTGGCACTTTGTAGATCTGGTATGGGTATTTGTATTCCTTTGCTTCTACCTGATCTAAAAGAATTAAACTTATTAATAACGAATTGACAACGATGGAACAGCAACTGGTATCTTCAGAAATTACGTTTGAGCATCATACAGATGATGTGGAGTTTAAAAAGCGGGTGCGCAAAACCACGATCCTGCTGTCGATCATTACGATCATTGAACTTTGCATCGGTTTGGGCATTTATACTATCCATAAAGGAGAGCATCCGAATACAACGCTTGTTCTTGCCTTTAAAGGACTGGTTTGCATCCTGACATTGGCGAAAGCATATTATATCGTATCGGTGTTTATGCACCTGGGCGATGAGATTCGCAATATGATCATGACAATTGTAGTGCCGCTGCTGTTGTTTGTATGGTTTATCATTGCTTTTATTGCAGACGGAAATTCTTATAAAAATCTCCGTAATAAATATGACAAGCATTTCCACGAATCAACTATGCCGGCACCACATAATGCGGCTGTTGACGAACCGGCATCTCACGGAGGTAAAGACTAGCACAGCGTTTCGTTCGTATTACCAACTTATTTAGAACCATCGTCAACTGCAAACACAGTAGGGCGATGGTTTTCATTTTAAAGTATCAACAGTGAATAAAAAGGCGTTTTTTGCAATCCTGATAGCGTTGATCATACCGGTAATCATCTTTATCTATGTTAATTCATTGCCCAAAGCAGCTATCCCCAAACCTATTTTCTATGATAGCGTAGCCACGCATATTTCCAAGGGAAAGCAGGTGAATGATACATTCTGGCATCACCTGCCCAATTTTACCATGACGAACCAGTTGGGTAGGCAGGTGTCATTTTCGGATGTGTCGCTTTCTGACAGCGGACGCATTAGCGTGATCGATTTTTTCTTCACCCGCTGTAATAGTATTTGCCCGGGAATGACAGCTGAAATGAAGCGGCTGCAGAGCGTGGTAACCAAAGGCCTGCGTGAAGGGGACAATACAGCAGATTATGTACAATATATATCGTTTACCATCGATCCCGAGCATGATAGCGTACCCCAGCTAAAAAAATGGGCTGATAAATTCCAGATCGATCCGGCTAACTGGTGGCTGCTTACCGGCGATAAACAAACTATTTATGATTTGTCCAATAAAGACATGAAGCTGTCTGTGCTGGACCCCAACGTGGATACGATTTTCCCCCACTCCGATATTTTTGTATTGGTGGATAAACATGGTGTGGTACGTGCAAGACGAGATGAGTTTGGTAACCCACTGATGTATCATAGCCGGGATTCTGTAGCTGTAGCGAACCTTGCAGAAGATATCGTGTTATTGTCGCTGGAAAAAGATAAAACCCAACCGGGCCCGCTGGCCGGTGATATGAAGTTGATACTGGTGGTAATGATTATTACTGTGTTACTGATTGTTGCCGCTTATTTCCTGTTTGTAAAAAAGAAAAAATATGCTTCCGGCCGCCTGGAAAAGAAATGACAAAAAAGCGCGAACGCTCATCTTCCTTTTTTCGATCGTTGTATTTGTAGCTGTGGCCGGGTTAAGCCGCATCACGTTGAAGTTGAATTTGGGTTTTGATGTGCACCTGTTTGCGAAAGCGAATGCCGTGATCAATTCGGCGGTAGCCATCCTGCTGCTGGCGGCGCTGATTGCAGTAAAGGCAAAACAATACCTGGTGCATAAGCGTTTTATGCTTACTGCGATGGTGCTTTCTATTCTTTTCCTGGTTAGTTATATCTGTCACCACCTTTTTGCAGGCGAAACCATTTTCGGTGGTGGTGAACCGCTTCGTACGGTTTACAGGATCATCCTGTTCACACATATTCCGTTGGCGGCAATCATACTTCCATTCATATTGTTTACGGCGTATCGCGCCCTTACGGGCGATTGGGAGCGACACAAAAAGCTGGCGCGTATTACCTGGCCGATCTGGTTTTATGTGGCAGTTACGGGTGTAGTTGTTTACCTCATGATCAATCCCTACTATACCTGATCAAAAGCCCAGTTCTGCAGCGGGATCCCAAAATTTTTTATCAAAGTCCACTACCTGGTCATTCTTTACGCGGGTGCCTTCTTTTTTAAGAAGTTCTTCCATTTGCGTGGGTGTAGCGAAGTGATGTTTTCCGCTTAACATCCCGTTTCGGTTTACAACACGGTGGGCAGGAACCTTTGGCCGAACGCGGTGTGCGCCGTTCATGGCCCATCCTACCATACGGGCAGACAATTTTGTTCCCAGGCATGCCGCAATAGCGCCGTAAGATGTAACACGCCCTTTCGGAATTTGCCTTGCTACTTCATATACCAGTTCAAAGAAGCTTTCCTCCCGTTTTCCGGAAGGCGTTACAGGTTTGGGTTTTTCCCGGGATTTCTTTTTAGCAGCCATATCAGGAAGATGAGTCGTTTTGTTGTTTCTTTTTTGCGAGCAAAAAGGAGCGCCGCGGTTCCGGAACGCCCTCGTATTGATAGGGGCAATGCAGGCAGCCATTACCGCAGCAATAGCCGCGGTCACGGAGATACTTTTCGGTTAGTACCAGATAGCCGTCATCATTCAAATAGTAATCAATTCCTTCAATCAACTCCTTCATGTTCCCGAAGTATTGCTTTCAATTCTTCATCTTCTTCCTTTCCTCCCAGGTTTTCAGGTAGTGTGAACCGCAGGTAATGTACGCGGTTGCTGCCGGCAATATCAAGCGCCTCATAGTGTGTACGGATGGCAAGGTCATCGCTAACCTCCTTATCGCCATATACATTATCCTTATCGTCAAGAATCGTGCAATGATAGCGGTCAAGGACCAGTTTTGTAAAGCGGTAGAGGTCGGGACTGTCTGTTTTTAAATGGATGATGCCGCCTGGAATAAGTAATTGCTGGTACAGGCGCAGGAATTTTGGATGCGTAAGCCGTTTACGAGCTTTGGAAAACCGAAGTTGGGGATCGGGAAAGGTGATCCAGATCTCAGCAACTTCGCCCGGAGAGAAATAATCAGCCAATTGATCAATCTGGGTGCGAAGAAATCCAACATTGGAAAGATTTTCGCGCAGTGCGGTTCGGGCCCCCACCCAAATCCGGCTGCCTTTGATATCTACGCCTATAAAATTCCGTTTCGGATACAGCCGGGCAAGTCCAAGAGCGTATTCTCCCTTTCCACAGGCCAGTTCCAGCGTTATTGGATTTTGGTTATTGAAGAACGCATGCCATTTCCCGGGCATGTCTTTGGGGAACTGTAATACATGGTGAAAGGCCTCCAGCTCGGCAAATCGGATGAGTTTTTTCTGTCCCATTGATGCAAAGATAACAACGCCAGGGCTTTTCAAGGGACGGAGAGTGGCATGGTATTTTTAATATATAAATGTCATCTTATTTATTTCAAAAATTTAAGTTTATGAAAGTCAGCAAATTAAACTGGAGAATCACCACCCTCGCAATGCTGATCGGATCGGGTATGATCATCGCCTCCTGCAATGATGAGAATAAATCGGGTAATACTTCCACACCAGACATGGATAGCAGTTCAATGTCGTCTGTGACTACGGGAAGTGATACCGCAGGGACCGGCACGATGAGTGCCCCGGCCAATTCCGGAACTGCCAAAGGCGCCCGTAAGGGTAGAATTTCTGTAGCCATGGGAGATGCGGATAAGGCTACAAAAATGGAAATGGATAAATCAGGTTACTATAACTACGCCGAGATTATGCCTTCTTATCGTGGAGGTCAGCGTGGTATAGAGGACTATGTAAATGATCACATTGAATATCCTGAAAATGCGATCGATCATAATATCGAGGGCACTGTTCATGTACGCTTTGGTATTGATGATAAAGGAAATATTACCAATGTGCAGTCGATTGGTCAAAAGATCGGCTATGGATTGGAAGATGAGGCGGTGCGTGTCATTAACAGCATGCCTGCCTGGGCTCCGGGTGAAATAAAAGGAAAGAAAGTAAAGACCTGGGTTATTTTACCGATCACTTACAAGATCGAATCGTAATTGTTATCAATCGTAGTGGTTTTTGGTTTTTGCCCCGCCATTTGGCGGGGTTTTTTATATACGCACCTGCAGTCCAATCCCGATCATCGATTTCATTTGCAGGGCGGGTGATGTTTTATCTTTTCCAAACATCGCCACATCGTCATCGTAGATCATATCTACATTCCAGGTGAGCGCGATGATCTTTGCAAATTTTGCAGTAAATGTATTGGTCATATACAAGTCGGCATTTTGCGGGTCCTTGCGGTAGTTGGAAAAGATATCCAGTCTTCCTTTGTAGCTAATGTATTTATTAAAAGCTTTATTATAATTGATGGTGGCAAATGCACCCAGTTCGTTGGTGCTATTTTCCCCGGCGGGTACGCCAAAATCACCGTGCGCAGAAATAGAGTCATTGGTAACGATGATCCACCGCGAGGTAATAGGTGATGCAAAGAAGGAGAGATTTTTTGCAGGCCGGTAATCGATACCCTGGCTTATCAATGCATATGCCGGGGAGAAAAACGAAGAGGTGAACCGTTTTTTTACAATGTCTTTATCGGTTGTGTATGCATACCCGCGGAAGAATTGTGAGCGAAGATCAATTAATGTCGCAAGATTAAAATGCTGGTTAATGGAATACCCGTATTTTGACAGCAGGTCAAAACGGTCGTCATTTTTCCGGCTGCCCAGGCTGCTCGTTTTTACATAGCCATAACTAATGTCAAGTGCATTATCCCAACTGGTTCTGTCTTTTCTGTAATAGGCATAAAGGCTGAGGGAGGTGGCAATGGAGAGGGAGAAATCATCGCCCCCGGCGGCCCAGTTGCTGAGGGAGCCCTGGCCCACGGCAATATTGTACAGCCCGCCTTTCTTCCAACAACTTTTTGATGTGTCGTTGGCGGCTTTTTTAAATGTGCGTGCTGATTCTGTTTGCAGCGTTCTTATACTTACATCCTGCGCCTGAGCATGGATAAAGAAAAAAAGAACGGAAATAAATCCGGTAGTCCTTCTCAACATGGGCGGTTCGGTTTTAGCAGAGGTTTGATCTTAAAAGGGTATCGGAGAGTGCAAAGATAAAAACCTCAACGTTTTTCCGAAGAAAAAAATTAGTATAAAAAGACTGTTAATTCAGCGTTTATACCGGTATACTTCTTATTTATTGTTAAATTTTACCAATAGGCCAATGCCAACAAGTGATTTTAATTGAAGCGCTGGAGATTTTCCTTCTTTTCCAAACAAGCGTACGTCGTCGTCATAAATCAAATCAACGCCCCAGGTGGCAGAGAGTACTTTACTCAATTTTACATTTAAAACATTCGACATAAACACGTCTACGTTTGTAGGCTTATGACGGTAATTTGAAAACAGGTCGAGGCGACCTTTATAGGAAACGACTTTATTGATGTCCTTCATATAGTTGATGGTAGCGAATGCGCCGAATTCAAATGCGCTGGAGTGGCCCGGTTCAACGCCATAAAGGCCTTTATTGGAAAGTGCAGTGTCTCTAACAATCACCCATCGCGCAGTTGCAGGCGATATAAAAATGGAGAGATGCTTGGTGGCTTTGTAATCAAGACCGGCGCTTAGCAGAATATAACCGGGCGCCATAAAATCAGATGAAAATGTTTTCATATCATCCGGATAAGTATAGCCTTTGAAGAATTGAGAGCGGGCGTTGAACAACCCGGATACGTTCAGGTTTGGCCGGATGGAATACCCGTATTTTGAGAGCAGGTCAAAGCGATCGTCATTTTTCCGGCTGCCCAGGCTTGTGGTACGAATATACCCCAGGTTAAAATCGAAAGTATTGTCCCAGCTATGCCTTCCTTTCTTGTGAAATGCATATAGGCTAAGGAGTGAGTTGACCGTAAGAGAAAAATTATCACCGCCTGCGGCCCAGTTCGTCAGCGAACCCTGGGCTACATTCAGGCTGTAAATGCCGCCGGTTTTCCAGGTTTTCTGGGTAGTGTCTTTATCGTCTTTTTTTATGGACCTGGTCGATTCTGAGCGCATATTTTGCACAGCATTATCTTGTGCAAGCAATTGAAGAGAGAGAAGAATGGAGGTTAGCAGTAAAATTCGTTTCATATCAAAGTCAATTTCGTCTTTTCAATAGGCAAAGCTAATGGAAACTATGAATTATGGCAATGAATTGATAACAGCGAGTGATCTAACTACTTGCTTAAGAAAGAGTTTGATACTTTGTGTTTTTAAAGAACGATCTGTGATGATGTTGTAAAAAAATGATGTGTTTCTGCCGGCATATATGGCGGCATTGAATAAAAGGAGAAATAATGTCCAGCCTGCAACGGCCCTGCTGTGGGCATTCCAATAAAAAATTGGAATAGAGGAGGCTTTTGTTGGCATTACGGTGCTTCGCTGATCTTTTTCATCACCAACATCACCCCCGGCGGGGCCCTCCCTCCCCCTCCATCCAACCACCATTTTGTTTGATACAAAGCTGCGCCTTTCGGAGAGCTTTCCATCATCCCCGCTTTTACTGCCTGTCCCTTCAACAGGGAAATACCTGTCAAAGCAAAATAGAATCAGAAAGAATGTCGTTCGCGTCAGACAATACAAATATATATCGCAGGCCAGGCGACTCCATGGGAAAAACAACGGATCGAAATGGAAAAAACTGAAAAATACTGATGAAAAAACGACTGTCGGTTTATTCATCGCTCACAACGAAGCAAAAAAAAGCCCTTCCAGGAGATGGAAAGGCAAACAATCACATGAGAAAAACTAATACGCTTCGAAAAAAGAGAGCTGTAGGGGGAGGAGTCGAACCTCCACGAGGCAGTTAGCTATAGCACAAAGTTCAGTGGTCGACCCTGGTCGCCGGTACATTGCTGCACCAACGGCTCTATGCTACGTTTATCCTGTGATCCCCACCCCCGAGACAAGGGGGCATGTCTGCCAAAAATTTCATCACCCCACAGTATGATCAGCAATCCTGTAAAAGAACGTTGATAACACAAATATAGGCCAAATGGCTGTTTTATTCCAAATTTTCTAATAAATAATTTGAAATTATTGATATTATTCAAAATAATTGAATTATGTTTGAAAATAATCAAAAACGGGAATTAAAATGGCTGCTAAATTAAATCTTGACAAACTGGACCTCCAGATCATCCATCATATGATGGAAAATGCCGAAATCTCCTACGCCGACCTGGGGAAGAAACTGTTTGTATCAGGAGGTACCATCCACGTTCGCATAAAAAAACTCCAGGAAGCGGGCATTGTTAAAGGTACGAAGTTGAATGTTGACATCCGTCAACTGGGCTACGACGTCATCGCCTTTATCGGCATTTACCTGAAAGAAAGCTCCTTATACGATACAGTTGCTCGCGAACTGCAGAAAATGCCGGAAATCGTTCGCCTGAACTATACCACGGGCAACTATAGCATGTTTGCAGAAATCGTATGCAAAGACATCAATCAACTCCGGTCCGTATTGCATGATCAGCTGCAGAAAATCAAAGGAATTGAACGCACCGAGACATTTATTTCCCTGGAAGAAAGCTTTAGTCGCAACGTTAAAGTAATGTAATGCGCCCCGCCAATTCGCGGTTTTTTTCATCCCTGGGCCTCCTGCTGCTACTCAACCTGCTGGTAAAACCGGCATGGATCTTTGCCATTGATCGCGTGGTGCAAAACAGGGCCGGCCTCGCCAACTACGGATCGTATTTCTCGTTATTCAACCTCTCTGTTATTTTCAGCTTTCTCCTCGATTGGGGATTGACCACCTTCCTCAACCGCCAACTCGCCACTTCCATCTCCTTTTTTTCACAACTCTGGCAACTACTACAGGCTAAACTGGTATTTACAGGTACCTACCTCCTAACACTCCTTCTCGTAGCATGGCTAACCGGAATATCGAACTGGGCGCTGCTGGCAAGTCTTGCGCTTGTACAAATAATTACATCCTTCTTCCTGTTCTTCCGTGCCATCATCACTGCGCGCCAACAATTTCAAACAGATGCCTGGCTTTCCATACTGGACAAAACACTCATGATCCTCGTTTGCGGATCAATACTGCTTTTACATCGCCCGCTGCCCGTTACTACGTTTGCATTAATACAAGCCGCCTGCCTGGCATTTGCACTGGTTGTAGCAATATTATTTTCCGGTCGCCTTCGTCCCGTAACCGTTGACCCACAAGCCAGCCAATTGCCAATACGCGAGGCATTGCCATATGCCCTGATCGTATTATTAATGGCGGCACACTACCGCGCCGATGGTTTCTTACTGGAACGCCTGCACCCGAGCGGGCCAGCTGAAACAGGCCTGTATGCCGCGGCCTATCGTTTGCTGGATGCCGCCAATATGATTGGCTTCCTTGTTGCATCCTTCCTGCTGCCTTATATCGCCCACCGCTGGCAACAAAAAAAAGCTATCGATAATATTGTGCTGACAGCCCGCCATGTACTTATCATGTATGGCATCACTATCGCAGTCATTACCTGGTTTCTTGCGCCATGGATTGATCAATTTCTATATAATAATGGCGGTGCCCGTGGCGAGGATATCCTGCGCTGGTCGCTGCCCGCACTTGTAGGATATATGTTGGTACACCTGTACGGCACCGTGCTAACAGCTATTGGACAAATCCGGCTGTTTTGTAAGTTAATGGCAGTGGCGCTGTGTATCAATTTGCTGCTGAACCTGCTGCTTATCCCAACGCTTGGCGCAAAGGGCTGTTGTATAGCAGCTATCGTTAGCCAGGTAACCGCCGGCATCGTAACCATGATAGCAGTGCATCAAAAAACAGGTATCCGATACCATTTCCGCTCTGCGGGAATGTATATTTTTATCACACTGGCAGTGATTGCTATTTTGTACTGGGGGCAATATCGCATTCATGCGCCAATTTTGTTGCTACTTGTTACTGTGATCACATTAATACTGATGCGTGTTACAAAATTAGTTTTGCCAGGCCAATGGATTCACTATACTAAAACATGATGTATGCCCGATCTTTTTTACCTGATTACAAAGTGGTGGAAGAAAATGCTTGTCTTCCTTGCGCTGTCGCTTGCGGTAGCGTATGTAGCCTGCTGGCTGCAACCTGAAAAATATTGTTCTACAGCAACTGCAATTCCCGTCAGCCCGTACCTGAGCGATAAAGCCGCTGTTTTTAACGACCAGGTCACACAGTTGTACCCATCGCTCGGAACAGCTGATGAATTGGACATGATTGTGGGTACCGGGCAGTTGGATACAATCTATCTTGCAGTAGCCCGCCAGCTTAATCTCGCCATTCATTACCATGTAAAAGAAGAAGGTCCCGCAGCTGTTGACAAAGCAGCATACCTGCTTCGCAAGAACAGCAAAGTGATGAAAAGTGAATACGGCGAATTGAAATTGAAAGTTTGGGATAAAGATCGCGCCCAGGCCGCCGTTTTTGCAAATGCACTGCTCACGCAGCTATCGGCCATTCATTCTGATCTCAAAAATGCCATCAACCGGCGAATGATGGAAAATATACAACGTGAGCTAACCCTGCAAAAAAGCCGGCCGGATAATGCTAGCCCGGATGGCGATGCAACAATACAACGACTACAAAAATTACTGGATCAATACCGGCTAATGGCTGATAATCCATCTCCGGCTCTTTTAGTGGTTGAGCCAGCGCGGCCCTCACTAAGACCCGATACGCCAAAGCTGATCACTGTTTTACTCGTTACCGGTTTCGCTGCAATTCTTTTTGTGTTGTTGCTGGCGCTGGCGCTGGAATCAAAAAAGACGGATAATCGTGCAAAAATCGATCGCTAAATACGATAACAGGTTTTTTAATTTTTTCGCGTCCCTGTTCCTGGTATGCATGCCCGTGGCGTTAATGTGTAGCCAGTACTGGGTATGCCTGGTTCCTTTCCTGTTCTTATTTATTTATTTCAGCTGGCAAAGGCTGCCGTTCCTTTTCACACTTCTCCTGGTTGCACTTCCTTTTTCTTTCGAATATAATTTTACACCTACCTTGGGAACTGATCTTCCCGATGAGCCGCTCATGATTGCCGTATTGCTGCTTGCTGCGGCGATGTGTATCTATGACCGGTCAAGAGTGCCGACTGCTGCCTGGAACCACCCGATCACCTGGATATTACTGCTCCAACTGGCGTGGATTATCATTGTAACAGTTCTTGCAGTGCAACCGATGCTGGCGGTAAAATTCCTGCTTGCAAAGGTCTGGTACCTGGGTGCATTTTTTGTGGGCGGCATTATCGTTTTTCAACGCCCAAAACAAATGAAAAGGGCAGCCACGCTATTGGCGATAGCGATGTTGCTGGCAGCGATTATTGTTTTTATCCGCCATTCCAGGTTTGGGTTTACATTCACCGGTATCAATCCTGCAGCTGCACCTTTTTTTCGAAATCACGTAACCTATTCGTCGTTGCTGGTATGTTGTATTCCAATTTTTTTAGCAATGTTTTTCCTGCAGCCACGGTTTTCATGGCGTGTTGTACTTGCCGGTTGTGTTTTGTTTTTGCTGGTTGCGCTTCTCTTTACCTATTCCCGCGGTGCATGGCTTGCGTTGTTGGCAGGTCTTATTGCATACTTACTTATTCGCCGGCACTTGCTTTTTAAAACCTACCTGCTTGCGCTTTTCGCGTTGGCCGGGTCTGTTTTCTGGCTCGTTAAAAATGACAATTACCTGCGGCTGGCGCATGACTATAGAACAACGATCTTTCATACCAACTTTTCCCAACACCTGGCGGCCACCTATCAATTGAAGGATATTTCCACCGCCGAACGTTTTTATCGCTGGATTGCCGGTGCGAGAATGGTAAAAGAAAAACCATTAACGGGGTTTGGTCCTGCCGGTTTTTATACAAATTACAAACCCTATACCGTTCCGCTTTTCAGAACCTGGGTAAGTAACAACGAGGAGCATTCAACCGTACATAATTATTTTCTGTTGGTTGCCCTGGAACAGGGCTTACCGGGACTTATTTTTTTTCTACTGTTATTAGGCGCCGTTTTTTATTATATAGAGCGCATGTATAACAATGCCAGCAACAGGGAAGAAAGGATAATAGTACAGGCGATTGGCGTAATTATTGTAATGATCTGTTGTGTGAATTTTTTGAGTGATCTTGTAGAGACCGATAAGATCGGGAGTATCTTTTACCTCTGTATTGCTGCGTTGGTTGCAAGGGCAGGTCTTTCTTCAGCTTCAAAGCCGGCCACGAACATTGAGCGCATCTCTTAAACCGTTTCCCAGCAGGTTAAAGGCAAGGACAAGTATCATGATGGCAAAGCCCGGAGCAAGAGCCAGCATCGGATTTTGCGTAATAATAAAGTTGTAATTCTCTTTTATCATCAGCCCCCAGCTGGGTTGTGGCGGTTGCACCCCAACGCCCAGGAAGCTGAGTCCCGATTCAATAACAATAGCAGATGCAAAGTTGGAGGCGGCAATAACCATTACCGGGCCCATAATATTGGGCCAGATATGGCGAATAATAGTTCTGATATCAGAAAAGCCCAGCGCCCTTGTGGCTTCAATATATTCCTGTTCACGAATAGCCAGCACCTGCCCACGCACCAGCCTGGCTACATTCACCCACATCGTTAATCCAACGGCGATAAAAACCTGCCAGAACCCCTTGCCCAACGCCAGCGTAATGGCAAAAACAAGAAGTAGTGTGGGAATGCTCCAGATCACATTTGTAAACCACATGATGATCTCGTCTACATGACCCCTGAAAAATCCGGCCAGCGAACCTAACAACAGCCCGATTGCCAGTGAAATAATAACGGTAACAAGACCAACGCTTAGACTAACCCGCGTTCCAACAATTAACCTGCTTAAAATATCACGACCAAATTTATCCGTACCGGAAATAAATCGCTGTTTTTTTACCGGGTCTGGCGCGAGTTGCGCAGCCGTGTATGCCCGTCGTTCCGTTAGGCCCTCATCAATAAATTTTTCAACAACAATGCTGTCGGCTGTTTTCGTGAAGCTCGTAATGGGAACGAAGTAATAGGCGTCAGGCTGTCCGTCGAGCAATCTTTTGAAAAATCCCGCAGCAGGTACTGATTGCTCTTTTTTTACTTTCAGGAACTCCTGCGTGAATCCAGGTTTTTCGCCGCCAATCTCCAGGATAATGCGGTTGGCATAGGGCGAGGGATCCGGAGCAATGTAATAGGCAAAAACGGCCACAAGCGTAGCCAGCGCAATTACAATTAATCCAAAAACGGCGCCTTTATTTTTTTTAAGACGTTTCCAGGCCGCACGCTGAAAGGAAATTGATTCATTCACGGCCGGAAGTTAAGAAGTAAAATTCCAATGCCCGCCGCAAATTACCGCACACGACGTCCTTTCCATTCATAGGTACCGGCTACGCCTAAAAAGCCGGAGACGAGCGTATAAATTACATGCATGGGTTGCAGGAGAATAAAATAAGGAATCATCCAACGGCGCGAAAAGAAAGAAGCTGCACTGCTGAAAAGAGGTAGTTCTACCAATGTCTTTATCACCCAAAGTGCTAACAAGGCGATCCAGTACCAGCGATCCCAAAAACCTGCAATTGCCAGGGCCGGGAAGCATAAATTAAAAAGATATACCAGCAGCAACACCCCAAAAATGCGCCGGTCTTTATAGTGGGTTGCTTTGCTGGCCCAGCGGATACGTTGGTTAAAAAAACCACGCCAGCTGGTAACCGGCGCTGTTTGCACAATCCCGTCTTCGGTCTTCAGGTAAGCGATGCCCCCGGGATATTGTTGCGCAATTTTATGCATCAACAACATATCATCACCAGACGCAATTGAATCAATACCCGAAAACCCATTTACTTTTTCAAATGCATCTTTCCGGTAAGCCAGGTTGGCACCATTACACATGGAAAGTTGGTTGCCATGCACCGCCGCACCGGTAATTCCCTGTAGCACCATGAAATCAGCAGCTTGAAAAAGCTGCACCAGGGAACGGTTGTTATTAATACATACCGGCGCTGCAATAAAAACGGGGTTTTTTTTCTCAATAAGTTGTGCCAGTGCAGCCAGCCACCGCGGCCCGGGAATACAATCCGCATCCGTACATACAATCCAGGGATTTGCAGCCGCGATAATACCTGTCTCAACCGCTTTCTTTTTGTAAGAATTAATTCCATGATCCTGCAAATTGATCAACCGCGTTGCTCCAAACCGACCAACAACTGCTGCCGTTTGATCCGTAGAGTGATCATTCACTACAATCACTTCATACAGGTGCCGGGGATACTGCTGGTGCTCCAGCGCGCGCAAAAGTTCGGGCAGACCCTGTTCTTCATTCCGTGCAGGAATGATCACCGAAAAAGCAGTTGTTCCTTGCTGCTGGTCCAACGAAAAAATGGGAATATGTTGCCATACATACCCGAAGTACAACACGATGAAGCTGTACGGGATCAACAGTAATATGACGATGTAATAAAGGACCATGCAGAACCCAAAGCTAATCAAAGCGATCAGGGCAGCAAAGCAGCGCGTATTTCAGTATGATATTTTTGCTGTAACAGTTGATGCCCTGCCGGCAGTAGCACCAAATTAACCTGGTCTTCCACGCCCCGCCGGAATCGCTCGCCCGGCTCCGGCCGGATGATCCTATCATGTTGCCCATACAGCAACTTAACTTCTGTGCCAGTTGCGCTGATTTGTTTACGGATGCGGTTCAGGCGCGGCTTTAACTTTCTTAAGCCCGTCCAGCGCAGGTAAAGAAGTTGCCGAATCTCCCGGTCTCCAATAGCATGTTTTACAAATTTGAAAATACTGCTATTCACCAGTCGTAACCGGTTGAGCAGCTTAAGCAAGCCGAAAAACCAGGCAGGGTTTTTCATGGTAAAGAAAAACAATCGCCTTCCAGGGCTGGTTTGTGTCGACAGCCAGTACCAAAAATTCATTTTTAATCCGTCGGGCGCCAACAGTACCATCTTTTTTACTGATTGGGGCAGGGTTTCATACAGGCTTAATGCTACCCGGCCACCCAGGCTATAACCTATTACCGAAAAATTGCCGGTAAAACCATTTTCCAGCAGCACCTGCCGAACCAGGAGCTGTAAATCCCTGGCAGTAAAATGCAAACCCTCATTCCAGGTTGTTTTGCCATGAAAAGGGAGGTCGATGGCCAGGAAGGTAAAATTGTCATCAGAACCGGCTTGCATAAAAGCAAAGCGTTGTGCCTCTTCACCATAGCCATGAAAACAAACCACCGGCTCTGATCCGTTTCCAAAACGGTACCAGGCAATTTGCGAGGACTTATACTCGACAAAACCGGTGATCATAAATAAAAATTTGCGACAAAATAACTTGGACGAATCAAAAATAAGATTATTTTTGGATAGTTGCACAAACAACTATATGTCAAACAACCATTTTAAGAAAGGAGAGTTATACAGTTTTGTAACCGGTAAAGCTTCCACTGCTATTGCCCGCCGCCTGCAAAAGAAATTCAATGCAGCAGGGTTAAGTTTGACCATCGAGCAATGGAGCGTATTGTATCATCTCTGGAAGCAGGAAGGCATTAGCCAACAGGAACTCTGCAATGCAACCTTTCGCGACAAGCCGAGCATTACAAGATTGGTAGATAATCTGGAAAAGCAAAACCTGGTAAAGCGTGTGGCTTCTGAAACAGACCGGCGGATAAACCTGATTTATTTAACAAAGCAGGCCCAGCGTTTGCAGGAAGAATCCATGGCGCTGGCAGAAGAAACACTGAATGAAGCGTTAGAAACCGTGCCGCCGGATAAAATTGATGTGTGTAAAGAAGTGTTACAAATAGTGTACGACAACCTGAAATAAACGATTTAAAATTTCTGTATATGAGCACAGCCGAAGCAACAAAAGCCGCAATTAAGGGAGGAGAATGGCTGGTAAAAGAATCTTTGCCATCTGAAACATTTTCCCCGGAAGATTTCACGGAAGAGCAGTTGATGATCCGTGATATGTGTGATCAATTCCTGGATGCTGAAGTGTACCCGATCCTGGACAGGATCGATGCGCTGGAGCCCGGTCTGATGAAATCACTGGTACAAAAAGCAGGTGAGCAAGGCTTACTCGCTACATCCTTTCCGGAGCAATATGGCGGGCTTGGAAAAGACTTTGTAACATCTACCATTGTTAATGAATACCTGGGCGCAGGTCATTCATTT
Source organism: Bacteroidota bacterium (assembly GCA_048498035.1). GTDB lineage: Bacteria > Bacteroidota > Bacteroidia > Chitinophagales > Chitinophagaceae > CADEDV01. The sequence continues at coordinate 71,023 of JBEHYT010000003.1, forward strand.
TCCGTAGCTATTGCAGCACATACCGGTATCGGCACGCTTCCTATTCTTTACTTTGGAACCCCGGCGCAGAAAGAGAAATATATTCCCAAACTGATTACCGGAGAATGGGCGGGCGCCTATGGACTTACCGAGCCGAATAGCGGCAGTGATGCACTTGGCGCAAAAACAACCGCGAAGTTGAGCGACGATGGTAAATACTACCTGCTGAATGGTCAGAAATGCTGGATCACCAATGGCGGATTTGCGCAGGTATATACCGTATTTGCAAAAGTGGACGGCGATAAATTTACGGCCTTCATTGTAGAACGCGGAACAGAAGGATTTACACAGGGACCAGAAGAACATAAAATGGGCATCAAGGGTTCCTCCACGGTACAACTTTATTTCCAGGATGCACGCGTGCCTGTTGAAAATGTACTTGGGGAAATCGGAAAAGGACATCGCATTGCATTTAATATTCTCAATATTGGCCGGCTGAAACTTTGCGCAGCTGCCGTTGGCGGTTCCCGTCGCGCGTTGAACGACACAGTGGAATATGCGCGTACCCGCGAACAGTTTAAGCAACCGATCGCCAATTTTGGCGCCATCAAGCATAAACTTGCTGAAATGGCCATCCGCATCTTTGTAGCAGAATCTTCCCTGTACCGGACTGCTAAATGGATTGATGATAAAGAGCATGATTTGTTGGCAGCAGGCAAGCCTGAAAATGAGTCGCTGCTTGGTGGTGCTGAAGAGTATGCCATTGAATGCGCGATGTTGAAAGTATATGGAAGCGAAGTGTTGGACTTTGTGGTAGACGAAGGAGTGCAGGTACACGGCGGAAATGGCTTTAGCGCCGAATACAATATTTCCCGCGCGTACCGCGATAGCCGGATCAATCGCATCTATGAAGGAACGAATGAAATTAACCGGCTGCTGACACTGGATATGACATTGAAACGCGCCATGCAGGGCCGGTTGGATCTGATGACGCCAGCCATGGCAGTTCAGAAAGAACTGATGAGTATTCCTGATTTTGGAAGCAGTGATGAAACGCCTTTTGCCGCCGAGCGGAAACTGGTCACCAACCTGAAAAAAGCCATCCTGATCACCTCCGGCGCTGCCGTACAAAAGTTGATGATGAAGATTGACAGTGAACAGGAAATACTGATGAACATCGCCGATATGGCTATTCACACTTTCAATGCGGAGAGCGTTTTGCTCCGCACGATGAAAATAGTGGAAAAGCAGGGCGAGGCGGCAGCGCAGGACTACCTCGATATTATGCGCACCTATTTGTATGATGCGGCCGATCGTGTAAACAAATCAGGTAAAGATGCCATCAATGCTTTTGCTGATGGAGATGAGCAGCGCATGATCCTGATGGGACTTAAACGCTTTACAAAAGCAGATCCTTTTAATACAAAAGATGCAAGACGGCGAATTGCTGATAAAATGCTTGCTGCGCGTAAATATTGCTTTTAAATTAAAAAGTCTTTGTCGAAATCCAGAACGGCCTGCCGATACGGCGTGGCCGTTTTTTCTTGTGAGTAAATCTCAGAAAGTTCACGACGCACGATTTTTAATTCAAATAATTTACGCACCCGGCTCTGCTCCGCAAGAATACCGGCGCTCATCAGTAATGATGAAAATGTAGACACCAGGAAATACACCAGGAACGTATCCTGCCGATCCCGGATTTCCATTACATAATACATCAGGTAAATAATGCTGAAACAGCCATAGGCAAATAAAAGCGCTGCAATCATCAATGCTTTGCCGGACGCCTTGTGATGAACGATAGTGATCTTGACCTGCCGTACAAAGAATGGGACACAAAAAGCGAGTGTTATCAAAATGCCTGGTCCCATGATCAGCGTTACACTCTTTACAGACAGGCCATACAGCCCGATGATGACTGACTCAAAAACAACAAAACCGGCAACTACCTGGTGCATCCTGCGGCGACCTTTTAATGAGGCGCCGAAATAAGTCAGGAAAAGCAACATAAGTGGCGTGTCCAGGAAATTATTAATGATGCTGATCGTTTTTTGAACATCGGTAGAGGTATGCAGGTAACCTTGAGATAATAAATTGCACAGAACAGCGGCGCAATAATAAGCAATCAAAAAGGGGAATGTGCGGTAGGCCGCCAGCCTGGTAAAGAGTAATACCAGGATGGGCATGGTTAATGCGGTGGTGGATATTAGTCCCAACAAATCGTTCCAGGTCATAGTGGATGTTTTTCGGAAGGATAAGGATTAAAAAAATTGGTTCGTTCTTGGCTTGTGGTTTGCAATATTAACGCGGTTTAGCGGTGCATAGTGCTTGCTAGTAATGGTTTATACCCAAATTCAGTAAAAGCATGTGACGCGCGCCGTAATTCTACGGGCAGCCCGTATAGGGCTTTTTGTATTATCTTACTGTTATGTTACGATCTGTTTTATTTGCTGTGCTTCTTTTTACGCTTAAGTTAGGCGCGCAGCCTGCTCCTTCGAGTTTTTTTACGGGAAAGACTACCGGAAATTTACCATACCTGGAATACGGACAGGGAAATGATCGCCTCGGCGGCGCAAAAATGACTTACCTGGATACAAATATTACGCTAAGAGTGGTAGATAGTGTACGCGATCGATACAAAGTGCAACTGTCGGCCAGCCATACCGCGTTTATTCCCAAAATGTATTTTATCCGGGATAGCGTCAATTCCTTGCAGTCCTACTATCTGAGCGCAAACTGGAAAGTGTATGGAGATAGTCTTTTTGATTATGTTGCTATAACCCTTGATGAACGGCTTCCTTACCGCTCAGCACAATGGCTTAATCCCTCGCGCCTGGTGGTGGATATATATGGAGTTACATCCAACACCAACTGGATCACCCAGCTTTCATCTGCACAGGAAGTAAAATCTGTTTCTTATGAAGCAGTTGAAGATGATGTTTTTCGTGTGATCATCGATCTTAAACATAGCCAGCATTGGGGCTACCTGATCTATTATGAAGGTCAAAAGCTGGTTGTGCGGATCAAACGGCAGCCTGCTGCTTTGATACTGGATCACCTGAAAGTAGTTATTGACGCCGGACATGGCGGAAGCAATACCGGCGCATCAGGCACAATCACACGGATACTGGAAAAAGACTACACCATCAAATTCGCGAAAGAATTGCAAGCTGCATTGCAGGCGGAAGGCGCAACCGTGGTAATGACAAGAGATTATGACACTACGCTAAGTATGAATGAACGATGGGCGATTGCAGATTCTGCCAACCCCGACTTCCTGATCAGCCTGCATCTCAATTCTTCTTCCAAAGATTCGATACGCGGTGTAAGTACGTATTATCGCTATCCCGGGTTTCGCCCGCTAACACAGTTTGTGCTGAACCGTCTATTGGAAACCGGCCTTGCCGAGTTTGGAAATGTAGGCAGCTTTAATTTTACACTCAATGCACCAACTGAGTTTCCAAATTGCCTGGTAGAAGTTGCATTTCTAAGCAACAGGGATGATGAACGCGAAATTCGCGATCCCCAATTTCAAAAACTGGTAGCGCAAAAAATTGTTGCGGGAATTAAAGACTGGCTAAAGTCGCTTTCGCAGTGATCATTGTTCCGGGTATGCTTCCCCGCGGTGGCAGGTATTGCAGGTAACAACATTCAGATCAATCACCCGGCGGGTGGTATCAAAATAAAACCAGGTTTTATTAATATGAAATGTCATTTCCATCATTTTTCTTGCATTTTCCTTCATCGGTTCTGCATCTGATGCATAATTAAGACCGCCAGGGAATCCCAGGTTGGAAGCATGACAAAATTTACAGTTTACACCCAATGCGACGGTATAGGTTTTCATCAGGCTGTCCAGCTTGGCGTCACTAATATCTGCAGGAAGCACTTTCAGGTTCCGCTGCTGCTGTGGAGGTTGGGAAACCCAGGTAGCCAGGCCGATAAAACCCGACAGGGAAAGTAACACGGTCCATTTTTTAGGATCCAGCATAAAGGATGGTTGATTGCTAAAGACGACAAAAATGCAAAAAAAGTGGCATCCGGTCTATTTTTCCAGTTCAGCCGCAGCTGCATGGTCGATAAACCACAATGGTTTTTCCCGGTAGGGCTGTATGAGTTGCGCGGGATAGCGATCCGGATCATGCTGGCCATACAATACCTCAAACAGTGAAACAGCTTTTCCAGAACCGGTTACAAGGAAAGCCACGCGCGCCGCACCATTAACTACCGGTGCGGTGAGCGTGATCCTGTACATCGATTGCGCGTCGAGGAAAAACGCCATCACCCATTTGTTGTGTTCGTGAATATTATCCTGGCCCGGGAACAACGACAGGGTGTGGCCGTCATCTCCCATTCCTAATAATACGAGGTCAAACGTTTTATCGGCCTCATTAAAATAATCACGCAATATTTTCTCATATGCTTCAGCCGCTGCATTTGGTTCCAGGGCCGTGTCCATAAGATGAACATGTTCTTTTTTTACAGGCACATGGTTCAACAGCGTTTCAAATGCCATCGCTGCATTGTTGCGGGAGTCTGTGAATGGAACGGCGCGTTCATCACCCCAAAAAATATGTACTTTCTCCCAGGCAATGCGACTGCGGAATGAGTCGCTTGCCAGGAGCCGGTATAGTTTTTCCGGGGTGCTGCCGCCAGACAGCACCAATGTAAACCGGTCCTGTTTTTCCAGGGTTGAGGCAATGCAATCCACCATCCAGTTGGCTACAGCCAGCGCAAGGTCGTTGGCTGTTTCAAAAACAGCAGGTTGATGTCCGGGTGGTTTCATGCTGACTTATTTTCCGTTTCCGTTTTTCTTTTTTTCGAGCGGCAATGTAGCCCAAAAATAGCCGTCCTTGGCGATGAGGGCTTCGGCATCTTCAGGTCCCCAGCTACCGGGCTGATAATTGGGGAAATCAACTGCCTGCCGCGTTTGCCACGCTTCCAGTATCGGTTCAATTACTTTCCATGCGGCTTCTACCTGGTCTCCGCGCATGAACAGGGTGGCGTTTCCTTCAATCACATCTTCCAGCAGCGTTTCGTACGCTTCCGGTTCTTTATTGTCATCGTATGCGTCTGCGTAGCTGAAGACCATATCTACCGGGTTCAGTACCATTTCCGGTCCGGGTTGTTTGGCCTGGAAGCGAATCCGGATATCGGTTTGTGGCTGAATGCTGAACGTAAGCTTGTTGGCTCGCCAGGAAGTTGCCGCCTCTTCCGGGAAGGAAAATTTGGGAGCTTCCTTGAATTGGATAGTGATCAGGGTTGACTTTTCATGCATGTATTTTCCCGTCCGCACATAGAACGGAACACCCTGCCAGCGCCAGTTATCGATAAAGAATTTAACAGCCGCAAAAGTTTCCACCTGGGAGTTCGGGTCCACACTTTTTTCTTCGCGGTAGCCTTTTACTTCTTCTCCTTTTATCCAGCCGCTGGAATATTGTCCGCGTACTGCATTGGCATGCACTTCTTCGGGGCTCCACCGGCGAATTGCATTGAGTACATCCACTTTTTTGTTACGAACCTCATTGGCCTCAAATGAAGTGGGAGCTTCCATAGCTACCATGCAAAGCAATTGCAATACGTGATTTTGTACCATATCGCGCAGTGCGCCGGCTTGCTCATAATAGCTTCCTCGCTCTTCCACGCCTACGGTTTCTGCTGCCGTAATCTGGATGTGTTCAATGTAATTGTGGTTCCAGATTGGTTCAAACAATACATTTGCAAAGCGAAATGCGAGAATGTTCTGCACGGTTTCTTTCCCCAGGTAATGATCAATGCGGAATATTTGCTCTTCCTGGAACATTCCGCTGAGCAACTGATTAAGGTCGTGCGCGCTCTGCCAGTCATGTCCAAACGGTTTTTCAAACACCATCCGTGTGGTTTTGGAGTTGATGCACATCTTTTGCTCGGAAAGTTTCTTCGCAATACCCGGTGCGAGTTGCGGCGCTACTGCCAGGTAAAAGATCACATTAGGCATTTCGCCCCATTCCCTGGCCTTATCGTTGATCCATCCTGTCATTTTCACATAAGGCTCGTCAGCCAGCAGATCCATTTCATGGTATGTGATCACAGACGAAAACTTTTTCCAGTTTTCCTCGAGGTTTTCTTTACGGCGGGAAAATTCGCTCACGCCTTCAAATAACTTGGCGCGATATTCATCATCCGTGGCAAAAGGCGTTCGGCCCACGCCAACTACAATAAATTGTTCGGGCAGGTAGCCGTCGATATACAAATTGTATAGGGCCGGCATCAGTTTCCGGTTTGCAAGATCTCCGCTGCCTCCAAAAATGAATAAGATCGTTGGATGCAGGTTGCTGTTTTGTTTCATTTAAATCAGTTTGTTACCATTCAGTGTGAAAGCTTCCTTCTCTATCAATACGCTGGTAGGTGTGCGCGCCAAACAGGTCGCGCTGCGCCTGGATAAGATTCGTGGGAAGACGTCCCGTGCTAAAAGTATCCAGGTAAGCCAGCGCACTCATCAGCCCCGCCGCCGGAATACGGCTTCCTGCAGCCAGTGCGATGATCCTGCGCAGGCTGCGGTGTTTTTTGCGGATGATGGTTGCAATTTTTTTATCGAGCAAAATATTGGAAAGCTGTGGTTGTTTTTTATAGATCGCCGTAAACACTTCAAGGAGTGATGAGCGGATGATACAGCCGCCGCGCCAGATGCGGACTACATCACGCAACGGTATCTCCATCTTCCGCTCTGTTGATGCTTTTTGTAGCATGGTAAGTCCTTGCGCATAGGCAATGACCGTGGCCGTATACAATGCATCGCGCACCAGCGCGATATTTTTCGCTTTATCGCCCGTCCAGGGCTTTACCGCCATTTTATACAATTCGTCAGCCGCTACGCGATCTGTTTTATAAGACGACAGATCCCGGATGGCAACAGCCGTGTCGATGGTAGGAATAGAGGAAGGCAGATCCATCGACTCCTGCGACGTCCACTTGCCTGTGCCTTTGGATCCGGCTTTGTCCAGGATCATATCCACGAGGCTGTTACCCGTTTCGTCATCTTTTTTCTCGAACACCTGCGCGGTAATCTCAATCAGGAAAGATTGAAGTTCACCTTCGTTCCAGCTATTATATACATTGTGAAGTTCCTCGTTAGTCAATCCCAGTCCGCGTTTCAGAATATCATAGCTTTCGCTGATCAGTTGCATGATGGCATATTCAATTCCATTGTGCACCATTTTTACATAATGCCCTGCCGCATCTTTACCCATATAGGCTACGCATGGATCGTTGCCAACATGTGCAGCAACTGCTTCCAGGATGGGTTTTAGTTCTTTCCATGCCTCCTGGTCGCCCCCGGGCATAATGGCCGGTCCGCGACGTGCACCTTCTTCCCCACCACTAACGCCCATGCCTACAAAGTGGATCTGCTTATTCTTTAACTCGTCCAGTCGGCGAAGTGTATCGGTAAAATGCGAGTTGCCACCGTCAATAATAATATCACCCGGGGAGGTAAGAGGCAAGAGGTCTTTGATTACGCTGTCTACAATGGGACCCGCAGGCACCAGCATCATCACTTTACGGGGTGTTTTCAGAGAGGCCATCATCTCTTCCAGCGAAGCGGCAGCTTTAACCGTAGTGCCGGGAGTGGCTGAATTTTCCAACAATGTTCCCTTGGAGGCATCCCGGTCATAGCCGGTAGCGCTAAAGCCGTGATCAGCAATATTGAGAAGGAGGTTGCGGCCCATAGTACCAAGGCCAATCATACCAAAATCATAGTTCATAGGCTGAAATTAAACGCTGTAAGTTATTTTGAAATGTCGAGACCGGAAAATAAGGTAGCGGGATCGTTATCATTACTAACGCCGCTGCTGCGGCAAAGTTCCCGATTATCGCTCATATTTCCTGTCCTGATAGCAAATCCTTTACAATTCATGATGCGCAGCGGTAGCCATCGTATTTTTGCCGGCAAAAACAAACGTTATGTCTGATCTTGTTAATGAATTTAATGCGTATCGCCAACGGATGAATGAGGTGATACTGGAAAAAGACAACCTGGTCATTAAACGACTTTGGAACCTGGATACCAATACCTACGCCGAGGGAAAGCTTTCTACCAAAACCAAGGAGATGCTGGGTTTGGTGGCCAGTATGGTGCTGCGGTGCGACGACTGTATCCGGTATCACCTGGGCAAATGCCATGAACAGGGGCTGTCAACCGATGAAATATATGAGATCTTTGCCGTGGCCAATATTGTAGGGGGAACAATCGTGGTGCCCCATACCCGCAGGGCAGCCGAGTATTGGGAAGCGCTTCTCGAAGCAGGCAAGGGGTAAGTAGTTTTGTTAATATGCTTTTTTTGCCTTTGGCAAATCATTAAATTTGTGGGATTATGAGCGAAACGACAACCGCGCCGGCCCTGACGGCGAAAGATTTTGCGACCGACCAGGAAGTTCGCTGGTGCCCGGGTTGCGGAGACTATTCCATTTTGGCACAGGTACAAAAAGTAATGCCCACACTTGGAATTCCGCGTGAGAATATCGTGATCATTTCTGGGATTGGCTGTAGCAGCCGTTTTCCCTACTATATGAATACATTCGGGATGCACTCCATTCACGGGCGTGCAACCGCAATTGCTTCGGGGCTTAAAGCCAGCCGGCCGGAGTTAAGTGTCTGGATCGTTACCGGTGATGGCGACAGTCTTAGCATCGGTGGTAACCATACCATCCACCTGCTTCGCCGGAATTTTGATGTAAATGTTTTGTTGTTCAACAACCAGATTTACGGATTAACCAAAGGTCAGTATTCACCTACATCTGAAGAGAATAAAGTAACCAAATCAACGCCTGTAGGCAGTATCGATCATCCTTTTAATCCTGCCGCGCTTGCATTGGGCGCAGACGCCACGTTTGTAGCCCGCACCATGGATCGTGATCCGAAACACCTCCAGGCTATGTTGCTGCGCGCTAACGGACATAAAGGCGCATCGTTCCTGGAAATTTACCAGAATTGCAACATCTTCAATGATGGTGCTTTTGAAATTTTTACTGAAAAAGGATCGAAACCCCAGGAAACCTTATTCCTGGAACAGGGTAAACCTTTTCTCTTTGGCGCCAACAACGATAAAGGTATTCGGCTGGATGGTTTTACTCCCCAGGTGGTGAATCTTTCGGATGGCTATAGCGCAGATGATCTTTGGATACATAATGAAAATGACATCTATAAGGCACAGATCCTGGTGCGCATTTTTGACGATCCCCGGATAGAAGGACACCTTCCAAGACCCTTTGGTGTTTTTTACCAGGCAAATCGCCCTTGTTACGAAGATCAAATGGCCCTGCAGTTGCAGGATGCCAAAACAAGGAAGCCGGCAGACCTGGACAAACTGCTGCGTGGCAATGAGGTCTGGACCATCCAGTAAAAAAAATATATTAGTGCAAAGTTGCCAGTCCGGCAGCAGTTAATTCCTTGTCGGCATTACGGAAAATTTTCTTCTTTTTCCGGTCATACCACCATTTGGGAACCATCTTCTTCATCAGCGTATCTATACTGCGCATTCCGAAGAGGTTCCAGGCTCCTTTTAACTTTCCACCCAGGGAAGGTTGCAGTGCACGGAGGCTCATGGCAAACCCGCTGTCAAGGTATTCCATGTGATGCCAAAACCCTGCGGGCATAAAGAGTGTATCTCCCGGCTCAAGAATAAAATCATAACCCTCTGCTAGTTTTAATGCAGGATACTGGCTATAATCCGGTTCACGATCGTAATAGTTGGAGAAATCAGCAAGGCTTAACACTTCAAATGGTTTGCGATACAGTTTATGCTGTTCGCTGAATGGGAACATCAATACACGCTTACGACCGGCAAATTGCGTGTGAATGATATGTGACATGTCAATATCAAAATGCATATGGGTGATGCTGGTAGCGCCACCCGTAAAAAGCATCGGGTATTTTTTTACAAACCCCTTCATCAAGTGTTCGGGCCATGTAAAATCCTTCGTGAGTTGCGGAGCGTGATCAAAAATGTTAAAGAGAAAAATACGCCAGCCGGCTGGTCCCTGGCTGATCATGTCAATATATTCACCAAAAGTTTTGTAATCGTCAGCCTTGTTGATAGGCGTGTATGCGTCACTCTTTATATTATTGTATAACGGTACTCGTTTATCACCTACCAGCTGCTTGAAATAATCCCAGTTCCATTTAGAATATGCAGGCCATTCTTTAGCAAGGTTTTTGATCACCACAGGGATCCCCGGTTGATAAAACTCCTTCTTAAACACATCGGGGTCAATAGTATCGTATACAGCAACCGGTCGTAATTGCATAGCGTCAGTCCTTAATTGGCGGCCAAATTACAAATTGTCGTGCAAATGCCCGACAATCCGGGTCAGTTTTACAAAAACCATGTAATTTTAAAATCAAGGTTCTCATGCTTTTACGAATACATCCCGATAATCCCCAGCCCCGCCTCATCCGGCAGGTGGCAGACATCCTTGAAAAGGGAGGTATCATTATTTACCCTACAGATACGATATATGGCCTGGGGTGCGACATCCTGCAACCCAGGGCTATTGAACGCATTGCCCGTATCAAAAAAGTGGATCCGCAGAAGGCGCAGCTCTCCTTTGTCTGCTCTGACCTGAGCCACCTGAGCGACTATGCCAAGCAGTTGGCCACGCCCACTTACCGGCTGTTGCGGGAATACCTTCCGGGGCCTTATACCTTTATCCTGCCCGCCAGCAAAATGGTACCCCGCATCCTGCAGGGAAGAAAGGATACGATCGGGCTTCGGATTCCCGATAACCGGATTGCCCATGCTTTGGTGGAGGCGTTGGGCCGCCCCATCCTGAGCGCTTCACTGCCCGGAGAAATGGTGGAAGATTATACCGATCCGGAAATCATGTATGAAAACTTTATGAACGACGTTGATATTGTGATTGATGGAGGCATTGGAGGAACCGTTCCTTCTACCATCATTGACTGTACAGGCGATAGCCCAATAGTCACCCGCCAGGGTCTTGGTGCCTGGGAGGAGGAATAAAAAAACCTCCCCTGGTCAGGGGAGGCATTCATCACAGAAATATATATGGATTGCTGATAGACTAGCTCATCCGGGCATGATGGCGTTTGTGCCGGTTGTGTTTGAAGCGGTATGCCTGGTGGCGATTGTGCTTCCGCATTTTATGCAGGTTACGACGTTCGCGCGGGCCTACTTTACCATCATGATGGGCACGTTTTTCCATACGATGCAGACGATCGCGGTCGTTTTTCATTTTGCGATGTTCCACGCGGGTAATATCCCCTTTACCGCGACCATGATCTGTTAATTTGGGAGCATTTTGTGCAGATGCAACGGCTGCGGTAAATACGAAGGCTATACCGAGAGTTAAAAGCTTTTTCATGAGTTCGAAATTTTCAGGTGAACTAAAATTGTTTGGAAGTAAGACACCGGCCGGTGGCAAGAGTTTAAAGCGTTCTGGAAACTTTAACACCTGTGTTAATCATCAAATAAAGTGGCCTGGGGGTCAATGGCGAAACTTTTGCGGTGATACCTGCAAAGGCCAAAAAGCTCTATCGCCTTGCGATGCGTGGCCGTGCCATAACCTTTGTTTTGGTTCCAGGCATAATGCGGAAACTCATCGTGCAATCCAAGCATATACTGATCGCGGTAGGTTTTCGCGAGTATACTGGCGGCAGCGATACTGGCATAGCGGCCATCACCTTTTACAAAACAGCGATGAGGGATGGCGGGATAGCTTGTAAAACGATTGCCATCTATTAATAAATACTCAGGAGAAACAGCCAGCGCCGTAATAGCCAGGTGCATGGCACGGAAGGAAGCCTTGAGAATATTACTCCTGTCAATTTCTTCATTATCCACGGATGCTACCGCAAAAGCAATCGCTTCCTGCTCTATCACAGGGCGAAGCAAATCACGCTGTTTTTCCGAAAGCTGTTTGGAGTCGTTCAGAAAAGGATGTGTAAAATTTTTAGGTAAAATAACGGCTGCAGCAAATACCGGTCCCGCATAGCATCCGCGGCCCGCTTCGTCACATCCGGCTTCAATCTTTGTTTTATGATAATACGCTGCCAGCATCCAGGCGGCAAGTTAAAACTTGTAGCGCAAAATCATGGAGAACCGGAGCTGCTCTTTTCCACCGTCCTGGTTGCTCAACGGCGTTTATATAAGTCCCTGCACTACCTTTGTCCGCGCTATGAGATCATATCGTTCCTACACCCGGTTTACCTGGATTGCCCTGGTAATGGTTTTTCTAGTTGTAATTGCAGGAGGCACCGTACGCATGACGCAGAGCGGAATGGGATGTCCCGACTGGCCTAAATGTTTTGGTAGTTGGATTCCTCCCACCCAGGCCAGCCAATTACCGGCTGATTTTGAAAAATATCTTAAAAAGCAAGACATTGACCATACGTTCAATGCGTTTCATACCTGGACGGAATACATCAATCGCCTTGTAGGCGCTCTTTTGGGAATAGTTGTCTTTATCCATTTTCTCTGGAGTTTCCGGTTGTTTCGCAAAACGAACAGATCCATCGTTCTGCTGTCATTCCTGCTGCTGCTGGGTGTTGGTTTTGAAGCCTGGCTGGGAAAAACAGTAGTGGATCATAACCTGGCAGTGGTAAAAATTACCACTCACATGTTGATGGCGCTGGTGTTGGCGGGAATTCCGTTGTTGATCATTCGTCGCCTGCAACAGAATACGCTGTATTCAAATAAATTGCTGGCTCACCTGTCGGTTAGCTTGCTGATCATTTTGCTTGTTCAGATTGTTCTGGGTACGCAAGTTCGGGAACAGGTGGATGAAATTTCAAAATCCATGAATTACGGCGGCCGCGAAACCTGGATCAGCCAGCTCGACTTTGTTTTTCTCATTCACCGCAGTTTTTCCTGGGTAGTGCTGATAGGAAGTATACTACTCGCCTGGAAATCGGCGCAGGAACCGGCACTCAAAAAAAACGGCATACTTATCCTCTTACTTGCAATTAGTGCAATGACGCTGGGAATTATACTTGCCTATCTCCAGGTGCCCGCTATTGCACAACCATTACACTTGCTAATGGGCATGTTGTTGGCAGTAGCTGTTTTTGGTTACCGCCTGCGCCTGCGATAGAAACAAGTTGTGATTCGATTTAAAAAAAACTAATTCCCGGCGCAAAAGTTTATTGCTAAATTCAGGGTTGCATTGCACCCTGCAATAAAGTATTTTAGCAATATATCAACATTACATGAAAGCCTGGCTCAAGGGATTTTACTTTTCGTTTCCAATTCAGTTGCTTTTCCTTCATTTCAGGAAATACCAGGTGCTATTGCTCTTTTGGTTTATCCTTTTCAGCACCGTGAACGGAACGTTTATGAAAACCTTTGGAGCCGATTCCCTGTTCCTGGGGCCCGAATATCTTGGTAATGTCAATTCCATCAGCTCTGCAATCGTGGGTATGTCGATCGGGATGTTTATCATGAGCTGGAACATTGCCACATTTATTCTTTTTTCAAAACATTTCCGGTTCCTCGCAGCTTCGGGCAATCCGTTTCTTAAATATTGTATCAACAACGCCATCATTCCACTGGTATTCCTGGTTTTTTATTTTGTAAAAGCGTACGACTTTGATCATTATAAAGAACTGATCAGCGCTACCGAGATTATTTTCCTGGTAGGTGGTTTTTTAAGCGGACTCCTCCTGATACTGGCTATTTCTTTTATTTATTTTTTTCGGGCAGACCGCTCTATTCAGCGCAGAATGATGCCGCTGTTCAGCAACCCAACTTCTTATATTACACATTTACAACCGGTGAAAGAAGTGCATCTCGGTGCTTCTCTTATTAAGGTGGAATGGTATTTTGAAACGCCGGTGCGGCTGCGCCGCACGCGCGATGTTTCACATTACACACAGGATTTTGTAGACTCCATTTTCAAACGTCATCATTTTGCCGCCATCCTGTCTATTTTTACGGCCTTTGTATTCCTGGTGCTAACCGGTTTTTTCCTGGAGCATCCATTCTTTCAGATTCCTGCCGCGGCAAGTATTACCATCTTCTTTTCCATTCTTATTGGCGTTGCCGGTGCCATCACTTATTTTCTACAAAGCTGGAGCATTCCTTACCTGCTGGCGCTGATCCTACTGTTGAACTTCTTTTATAAAATGGATTGGATAGATCCACGCAATAAGGCGTATGGACTTAACTATACCAACAAAACAGAGCGACCGGAATATTCGCGCAGCGGCCTGTTAAATCTTTGCACGCCGGAGAATATTGAGGCTGATCGTAAAAATATGATCAGCATATTGGATGCATGGAAGAAAAAGCAGCATACCGAAAAGCCGGTGCTGGTGTTTATCAATACAAGTGGAGGCGGGCACCGGAGCGCAACGTTTACGATGAGCGTATTGCAACATCTCGATAGTATTACGAATGGACAGATCATGAACCAGGCTTTCCTGATCAGCGGCGCCTCCGGCGGAATGATTGGAGCTACTTATTTCCGTGAGTTGTATCGCCGTCGTCTTAACGGTGCTTCAATCCGGTTGCAGGATAAAGCCTATGTAGATGATATTGCAAAAGACCTCCTCAACCCGCTTTTTTCTTCATTTGTTGCCCGCGACCTGATTGCGCCCGCACAAAAATTCCATGTAGGTCCGTATGTCTATGTAAAAGACCGCGGCTATGCATTCGAGGAAAAATTAAATAGCAACACGCATCATTTCCTGGATTTGCAGGTGAAAGATTATGCTGCCGATGAGAAGGCTGCCCGTATTCCACTCATGTTTTTTAATTCCGTGGTAACCCGGGATAGCCGCAAAATGATCATCAGCACACAACCCGTTCGTTTTATGATGCAGGGCTACCAGGATACTACCCGTATTCCATTTATGGATCCGGATGCTATTGATTTTGGTTCCTTCTTCGCCAAACAGGATCCCTACAGTTTGCGGATGTTAACGGCTTTACGAATGAACGCCACCTTCCCCATTGTTTTACCTAACGTTTGGCTTCCTTCCAATCCCGTAATTGATGTAATGGATGCAGGTCTCCGCGATAATTACGGGCAGGAAACCACATTGAGGTTCCTTACTTCATTTGATGATTGGATACGGGAAAATACTGGTGGCGTATTGATCATCCAAATCCGCGACCGCGGTGCCGGCGCCTGGGAATATCCCTATGTTTCGGATGATATTGCTGACCATGCCACCAAACCCTTCCTGCTATTGCAGCATAACTGGTTTAAGATGATGGAATTTTTTCAGAATGATATGCTCAGCTACTATACAGACCAGCAAGGTAGAAGTATTCATAAACTAGTGTTCCAGTATGCTGCGGATAACGAAGAAAATAAGGCAGCGCTCAATTTTCATCTTACCAAACAGGAAGAGAAGGATATTATGCGTTCTGTATTTTCCGTATCAAACATGGAGAGTTCAACGAAATTGAAGCAATTGCTCGGCGTTACTACAACATCAAATGCGATCAGGGGCGAATAAGACGAAAGCATTTTTTCATTACAGCCACTTCTATTTTTTTCGGCGTTTCTGCCGGGTCGCCATCAATGTGCAGTGGCGCTTCTGACTCATTGCTGATAACAAGCTGGTCGGTTTGAAAATACAACATGCTCTTTTTTGCGCTCCCGGTGGGAATATCCTGCAGGCGGTTTTTGCCCATCACCTGGCGAATGGTTTGATAGAGCAACTTCAATTTGTTTTGATGCGACGCAATTACAATGTCCAGCATACCATCACTAAGACTTGCCTGCGGCGCGATGGTGAAATTATTTCCAAACTGGTTACTGTTGGCAATGCTGATAAAAAATGCATCTGCCTGGAAGCTGGAACCAGCTATTTCAAGATTAAACTGGTAAGAACGTGCAGCAAAAAAATTCCGGATCACCTGTTTTACATATGTGGATAGTCCGCGTTTGCGTTGCTGGGCAAAATCATGTGCCACTTTGGCGTCGAAGCCGAGTCCACAAAGCATGCAGGCGAATTGGTTGTTGATCCGGAAGCCGTCGGTTGCTTTTGCCTTTTCTTCAAAAATAACCTGTAACGCTTTCTGCGGCTGCCGGGAAATGCCTGCTGCATACGCAAGTCCATTGCCCGATCCGCAGGGAATAATGCCAAAATTGACCTTGCAATGCATCAGTCCATATACCACCTGGCTCACGGTGCCGTCACCCCCGGCAATTACAATATCGGTTACCCGGTGTTCTTCAATAACGGGTAATAAAAATGAATAGTCACCGCTCGCTACCGATGGGAAAATCAGAAACGAAATATTCCTGCGCCGTGTTTCTTTTTCGATGAGCGTCTGCAAATCTTTTTTTCCACGTGTGCCGGAAATCGGGTTAATGATGTAGAGGATAAAGCGATCCATGCCCGCCGAAATTAGCTCATTTCAGGCGGATGTTTGCTACCGGAACACGACGTACCCGAACGGCCGCAGCCATTGCCGGGTCAGCGGGAACGGCTATCGTATATAATTTCACGTAACCACCATGCGTTTCCAATAGTTTCCTGAGTTCTTTTCCAGAAACACAATAAGCTAATTCTTTTTCACCATCACAATGCCTGGCATCAATACGCTCAACCAGGTTATTACCCAAAGAATCAGTTATCATAATCCAGCGTGTCCATGCGCTGTCTGTATTTTCACATACAACCCGAAGTGATGATTTCTTCGACAATTGCGCAGTAGTCAGGACTACCACGTTCCCTGCTGGATCTTCCTTTACAAAATGCGCAACCTGTTTCCCAGCCAGTTCAAACGTCCAGTTAAACCCAGCTTGAGCCCAGGTAAATACGCACATTGTCAGCAGCACTGCTAAAAAAAAGAATTTTTTCATGGTCATTTTATTTCAATTCTCTTGCCAGGTATTTTTTACAGGATGTGACCGTCACATTTTTTGCATAATTGTCTTTACCATTTTAACAAAGCGCTTGCCCACGTAAATCCGCTGCCAAATGCCGCCAGGCAAACGAGGTCACCCTCGTTGATCCTGCCCATTTCCCACGCTTCACACAACGCAATAGGAACAGATGCAGCTGTGGTATTTCCATATTTCTGGATATTGTTATGCACCTGGCGGTCTGCCAAACCCAGTTGCTGCTGTACATGTTGGGCAATACGCAGGTTAGCCTGGTGCGGAATCAGCAGGTTGATATCAGCCGGCTGATAGCCATTTTTCTCAAGCGCTTCGCGAATCACTTCGGGAAATTTGACGATTGCTTTTTTAAATACTGCCGGACCGTCCATATTTGGAAACAAATCTTCCTTTGCTACCAGGTCGGGAGTGATGAACATGCCGCCGAAAGGAGCTTTCGGCAGCGGCGGGCGTTTTTCTTTCCAGAATCGCCCGGCATGAAACCCGGGATTGGGCATACTTAACAGTTCGCCATCGTTGCCGTCGCTGTGCAGGTGGGTGCTCAGGATACCCTGGTTGGGGTTATCTGTGGCTTGTAACACCACGGCGCCCGCGCCATCTCCAAAAATGACTGACACATTCCGGCCGCGCGTGGAATAATCGAGGGCATAAGAATGTGTTTCTGAACCAATCAGCAGGATATTTTTATACATGCCGGTGCGGATAAACTGGTCCGCTACGCTAAGTCCATATACAAAGCCACTGCACTGGTTCCGGATATCCAATGCGCCCACTTCGCGCATGCCCAACATACGCTGCACCAACACTCCGCAGCCGGGGAAATAATAGTCGGGACTAAGCGTGGCAAAAATGATCATATCGATATCTCCGGCGGTAATCCCTGCCCGTTCCAGGGCAATAGTGGCCGCAGCTACACCCATGGTAGCGGTGGTATCTTCATATCGGGTTGCATATCGGCGCTCCTCGATGCCGGTGCGTTCCCGGATCCACGCATCGCTGGTGTCCATCAATTCGGCCAAATCCTCATTTTTGACCACAGTGGGGGGGACATACATCCCGATTCCTGCAATTTTTGTACGCGGCATAACAAGCAATTGACAGGTAAGATAAAGAATGTTGGCAGAAAGACGTTTTACGTGCCGCTGGCACGATCTTTTTGACAAAATGGATAAAACGACTATGAAAAAAACAGATCCAAAAGAAAATTCCGGCCAGAAAGGCCATTCCGGGGGTTCATACCGGGAAAAACAACCGGCAGCGCCTAATCCGGGGAAAAAAGGCAAAGAAGACGCAGTAGATGAAAATGGGGATGGAAAAGGCGACTATTCCGTCCATTCCGGCACGCGGAAGACAAAAACCTCATCTTAGCGTACAAACGCTATGTGTTTGTTATTATTTCCACTTCTTTTGCTGCCCCCGCTTAATTGACGTACCTTTGCCGCTCGTTTGAAATCGAGTATATGGACATCAGAAATATTGCGATCATCGCCCACGTTGACCACGGCAAAACAACCCTGGTAGACAAGATCTTACACGCTACCAAAGTATTCCGTGATAACCAGGACACTGGTGAACTGATCATGGACAGCAACGACCTGGAGCGTGAGCGCGGCATCACCATTTTTAGCAAAAATGCGGCGGTTACTTACAAAGATGTAAAAATCAATGTGATAGACACCCCTGGTCACGCCGACTTTGGCGGTGAGGTAGAACGCGTGCTGAAAATGGCAGAAGGTGTTATCCTGCTGGTGGATGCTTTTGAGGGCCCCATGCCTCAGACCCGTTTTGTATTGCAGAAGGCACTGCAGCTTAACCTGAAGCCCATTGTGGTTATTAATAAGGTGGATAAGCCAAACTGCCGCCCTGATGAAGTGCATGATGCGGTATTTGAACTCTTCTTCAACCTGGACGCTACAGAAGAGCAGCTGAACTTCCCCACTTACTACGGATCGGGAAAAAATGGCTGGTTCAATAACTCCTTAACGCAAATTGATAATATTAATCCTTTGTTGGATGGCATTCTGGAGCATGTACCGGCGCCCAAAGTGAGTGAAGGCCCGTTGCAAATGCAGATCACTTCACTGGATTATTCTTCTTTCCTCGGTCGTATCGCAATCGGGAAAGTGAGCCGCGGTTCCATCCGCGAAAACCAGCAGATCGCTTTGATGCAGGCCGACGGCAGTTCCCGCAAAATGCGCGTCCGCGAACTGTACGTATTTGAAGGAATGGGAAAGAAAAAAGTATCCGAAGTGCTGGCAGGTGACCTGTGTGCTGTAGTGGGTATCGATGATTTTAATATCGGCGATACAATTGCCGATGCAGAAAATCCGGAGGCTTTACCCGTAATTAGCGTGGATGAACCTACCATGAATATGTTGTTTTCCATCAACAACTCACCATTTTTTGGTAAGGATGGAAAATTTGTAACCAGTCGCCACCTGCGTGACCGGCTGATGAAAGAAACTGAAAAGAACCTGGCGCTTCGGGTGGTAGACAATCCCGAAGGTGATAGCTTCCTGGTGTATGGCCGGGGCATTCTTCACCTGGGTATCCTGATTGAAACCATGCGTCGCGAGGGCTATGAGCTTACGGTAGGACAACCGCAGGTAATTGTAAAAGAAATTGACGGTAAGAAATGTGAGCCGTATGAGAACCTGGTGGTGGATGTGCCAAGTGAATTTGCCAGCAAGGTCATTGATCTTGTATCCCGCAAAAAGGGTGAGATGCTGGTAATGGAAACGCGTGGCGAAATGCAACACCTGGAATTTGATATTCCTTCCCGTGGGTTGATTGGTTTGCGTACGCAAATGCTTACGGCCACTACGGGCGAGGCTGTAATGGCGCACCGCTTTACGGAATATAAGCCATGGAAAGGACCCATTCCCGGTCGTAACAATGGTGTATTGATTGCCAAGCAGGGTGGCACGGCTACCGCTTATTCAATTGATAAATTGCAGGATCGCGGAACATTTTTCGTGGATCCGGCTGAAGAGATCTATGCCGGCCAGGTAATGGCTGAAAACATCAAGCCCGGAGACCTGGTGGTGAACGTGGTGGAAGCCAAAAAGCTGACCAACCACCGTGCAAGTGGTAGTGATGCAGCTACTAACATTGCTCCCAAGACCTTGATGACGCTGGAAGAATGTATGGAGTATATCCAGCATGATGAGTGTATTGAAGTAACTCCGAATTTCATCCGCATGCGGAAAGTGATCCTTGACGAGGAAGATCGGAAGAAGGCACAGAAGCGGATGGAAGCAGAAGCCGTTTAATCAGCAAAGTACCATATGGATAAAGGGTTTCCGGGAGGAAACCCTTTTCTTATTTGTGGTCTCTAATGTCCGGGAAAATTTTAGTAAACGCTACTGATTAGTGATGCATTAAGTCGATAATTCTGTCATCGTCATTTTCACATCTGTATTTTCTATCGAATCATCGAATCGTCGAATTACTGAATTGATCATTCCGCCGGCCCTTCGGGCCCTCCCTTTTTCTCCCTCCCCCACCTTCCAACCACCGTTTTTATCGTTTTGTCAAAGCGCTACCTGGTGGCGGTTACCCGCCTCATTTGTACCTACTTTAACCAGCCTCCACAGGAATCACCTCCTGCTTCAGCTAAATATGATCGAAAGACATTGTCATTGGCCTCAGACGCGTTAAAGATAAAACCAACCTATGCCCCTCACCAACGGAAAAACAACGGAAATTGCCGGGAAAAAAATAAATAACCGCTGTGCAGATTCCGATTCAAATCGCCACTTTAACCATACTTAGCTGCTGTTACCCCGACCCTACCGCCGCTAACAACATGAAATTCAATTCGTCAGCAACTAACTGAAATCATGTTCCTTATTTGGTAAATGTTGTAATTTTGTAGTATGAAGACGCGAATCGTGATACTGGCACTTTCAATCTCCTTTCTTCTCCTCGGCGCTACCCGCAGTTTTGCCCAATGCTCCATCTGTACCAAAACGGCACAACAATTAGGCGAGCAGCCTGCACGCGGACTTAATTCAGGTATTCTCTACCTTGCTTTTGCACCCCTCGCCATTGTAGGATTCATCGGTTATCGTTGGTGGAAAAATCAATCCCCGGAGTCCTGAATCAAAAACGATTGGCAACAAAACGATAAAGATTAAAATCGCCGCTCAGCCAGGCTTGTTCAATCTCTTTCTTCAATTCCTGCTTATCAATACCAGCCATTTTTTGCTGTTCTATCAGGTAATAGGCACGCTCTGCCAATAACCAAAATCGTTTATCCGTAAGATGCGCTTTTTGTAGCTGGTGCGTAATGGCCAACGCAAGCTCTTCAATACCCTGGTGTTCCGATGCAATGGTCTTTAACACCGGCACTTCCTGGTAATGTTTACTAAATGCAGGTGCCAGCATCAACCGAAGGTTGCGAACAAATAAATCGGCATCCGGGCGGTCTGCTTTATTTACAACAAAAATATCGGCTATTTCCATGAGGCCCGCTTTCATCGTCTGCACTTCATCACCCGCTTCGGGAACCATCACCACTACTGTAACATCCGCCAGTCCCGCAATTTCAATTTCACTTTGTCCTACCCCCACCGTTTCAATAATGATGTGGTCTGCCGGAGATGCTTTCAGCAAATCGGCGATTTCGATAATACGCGGATGCAAACCTCCCAGGGATCCACGTGTAGCCAATGATCGGATAAAAACCGAAGGATGGTTATACCAGTTGCTCATCCGGATCCTGTCGCCCAAAACTGCTCCCATATTAAACGGCGATGAAGGGTCTACACAAAGAACAGCCACCTTTTTGCCCTGGCCAACCAACACGCCAATCAATGCATCTGTAAGCGTGCTTTTCCCGGCGCCGGGTGGACCGGTAATGCCAATCACTTTTGTTGCTCCGGCAGGCAGGGATTGCAAAAGCGTTTCATAACCGGGATGCATATTTTCAACAAGTGAAATTGCACGCGCCAGCGCTTTCACATTTCCAGATGCTACTTGTTTAAGTAATTCCTGCCACATCAATGATTAGGATGTTGTACGTTTACAAAAGTATGTGGAACAAGTTACAGAATGAACAGCGAAGCGGGCTCATTTTTATGGTATTGCTGTTAATGCTGCTTTCGCTTTTTGTATCAAGGGCTGCGCTGTCCATTTCACTGGTGCTGTTTTTCATGGCCACGTTTACCGGCCGGCAACAAATTCACAATTTTTTTCAGCAACCAGTGCTGTGGTCTATGGCACTTCTCTTCCTGGTTCCGCTGGTATCCGGTTGGTGGAGTGCAGATCTTTACCAATGGGCATCTGTATTGCGCATCAAATTACCCCTGCTGCTGCTCCCCTTGTGTTTTGCAGGAAGTTGGCAATTGACTGCACAGCAATGGCGATGGTTATTACTTTTCTTTTCCTTACTGGTGGTTGCGAGCTCTGCATGGTGCATGATCCATTATTTGCAGAATATAGACCTGGTAAACATCGATTACCTGCGGGCCAAAACCATGCAAACACCATTGGAGAACGATCACGTAAGGTATAGCTGGCTGGTGGTCCTTGCCATTGTAGCGCTGGGGTGGCTGGCGCTTCTTGCTTTTCGCGAAAAGCAACGCGGCTACTGGCTATTGGTAATCCTGGCTGCATGGTTGGTTTTATTCCTGCACATCCTGGCGGCAAGAACAGGTCTGTTGACCTTTTACCTGCTGCTGGGGGCCATCGTAATCGGGTTGCCGCTACGCGACTTTCAAAAAGGACACGCTATCGCCATCGCGTTATTCATCATTGCGCTTCCCGTGCTTGCCTATTTCCTTGTTCCATCCTTTCACAACAGGATATTATTTGCACAATATGAATGGGCCTATGCATGGAAAGGCAATTATTTACCTGGTTCCAACGATGCCATGCGCATTCTTTCATGGAAGGCAGGCTATAGCATTTTACAATCGAACCCAACCGGCGGCGCCGGGTTTGGCAATATTACTGCTGCCGTAGAAAGCTATTATGCAGGTTTAACACCACCGGTATTACCGGCCGACCGCATATTACCCAGCAGTGAAATCCTGATATATGGCGCAGGGGCTGGCTGGCCCGGCATATTGGCATTCCTGGTGGCGGTGCTGGCTCCTTTTCTGCAACCAGTCCGTTATCGCGGAGCGTGGCGCTGGCTCTGCGTTATTTCATTGGTGGGTTTGTTGTACGACGTCCCCCTTGAAGTGCAGTTTGGTGTTTTTATTTATGCTATTGTGCTGCTTTGCACAGCCCGTTACCTGCTCGTTGAAAAAACGTAAACTTGCAATATGACGCGCTTTTCCATTGTTATTATTTGTAAAAATGAAGCTGCAGTAATCGAACGCACGCTTAAAAGTGTACAGGGCGTTACCGATGATATTATTATTTATGATAACGGCAGTACGGATCAAACCATGCAGTTGGCCCGGCAATGGGGAGCGCGGGTGGAGCAGGGCTCCTGGGAAGGTTTTGGTGCCACCAAACGAAAAGCCAATGCCCTGGCCCGCTATGATTGGATACTTAGCCTGGATGCGGATGAAGCGCTGAGCGATGATCTACGGGAAGAATTACAACAACTTCAATTAAGAGATGAAAATATCATATACGACCTTCCCTTCCAGAATTTCCTGGGGAGCAAAGCGCTGCGCTTTGGTGAATGGGGCGGCGATCATCATATTCGCCTTTTCAACAGAAAGGTGGTCAATTGGAATAATGCAGCCGTACACGAATCACTCATCACGCCGGAAAAAATAAAAGTGCAAAAACTTAGCGGCGCTGTTTTGCACCTTACCATGAAAGACATGGAAGAATACAGCCGGAAAACAGTGCAATATGCGATGTGGTGGGCTGAAAACAGTTTCCGGAACGGTAAAAAAGCCAGTTGGTTTAAAATAAGACTGTCGCCAGGCTTTACATTCATCAATTATTTTTTGCTGAAGGGTGGCTTCCTGGATGGTCATGAAGGTTATGTATGCGCCCGGATGACATCCTTCTACACGTTTTTAAAATATTCGCGCTTGCGCGAATTAAACCGCACACAACAGCAATAGCGGTAGCTTTTGCCGAATGGCAGTAACTTTACAATGAATTTTGAATGGAGGTGTATGTATGACAAACTTTATTCCCATATTTCCCCTGGGCATCGTGGTTTATCCCGGGGAGCCGCTGAACCTGCATATTTTTGAACCCCGATATCAACAACTCATCCGTGAGTGCCATGAGCAACAGCGAATGTTTGGCATACCGACAGTTATTGATAAAAAAGTGCAGGATTATGGATCACTTGTTACCATCAGGGAAATCTCCAAAGTGCATGAAAACGGGGAGATGGACATTAAAACCCAGGGAGAGCGTGTATTTCGCATCCTGGAAGTGATAAAAGAAGTTCCCGATAAATTATACAGCGGAGCGATTGTCAATTATCCTGTTAGCCGGGATCATGGGAATGCTGAACTGATGCGTAAAGTGATCCAGGGGATTAAAGACCTGCATGAATTGCTGAAAGTGTCTAAAGAATTTCCAAAGGCAGAGGCGGAATTGAATACTTATGATGTGGCACATCATATCGGGTTATCGCTACAGGAAGAATATGACCTGCTCACATTGCTGGATGAGCGCCAGCGACAGGAATACCTGAAAAGACATCTTGCCAAAGTGATACCGATGGTGGCGGGGATGGAACAGCTAAAAGAAAAGATCAAATTGAACGGTCACTTCAAAAATCTTGAAGGATTCGATTTTGGAAAATAGAACAAACCTATCTGTATGCCTGTAACGCTTTGTCTTGATTTTGGAAATACGCGGAAAAAAATTGCCGTTTTTGAAGGAAATGAACTGGTGAGAAGCCAGGTGATTGAAGACGATTTGCCCGAAACGATTCACTCCCTGCTTACCCGGTATCAACCGGCGAAGTCAATCCTTTCATCGGTAATTGATCACCGACCTGAACTGGAAACAGAACTGGCGGCGGCTACGCAGTTTCACAAGCTTTCTCACGAAACAAAACTTGATTTCACCAGCCCGGTGGGCAAACCTGCCACGATCGGGGCTGACCGACTGGCCCTCGCGGCGGCAGCTGTACGGTTTTATGCGGGAAAAAACGTGCTGGTGGTAGGGCTGGGTACCTGTGTTACCTACAATTTCATCAATAAATACCGGGAATTGGTCGGTGGAGGTATTTCAGCCGGCCTGGAAATGCGGCTGCGCGCGATGCATGACTATACCGCTAAATTGCCATTAATCCGGCCTGCGGCCGATGCGCCGCTGATTGGATATGACACGGAAACGAACATGCTCAGCGGTACCATTTTGGGATTAGCCATGGAAATCGACGGATTCGTCGATGAATACAGGGCGAAATTTGGGAACTTTAACGTCGTCTTAACCGGGGGTGATTTAGTGCATTTGGCTTCACACCTTAAAAACAGGATATTTGCAGACCCCGATTTAATCTTTAAGGGTCTTTATGCTATTAGTGAAGTTAATAACCCCTAAGAAAATCAATAAGTTATACCTTAAGCCAACTGCTTTAAGCGCTGTATTTATTGCTTTTTTAACCGCCTTCCAGGGCCTGGCTGCGCATGCGCAGGATAATTCACCTTATTCCCGCTATGGAATTGGCGATCTTGTTCCTGCTACGAATATTTCTTCCCGCGCAATGGGCGGAATAAGTGCCGGATATATCGATCCATTTGCCCTGTCTGTCAATTTTGCCAATCCGGCGTCATACGCCTTTTTTGTTTCCTATAAGGAGCCAAAATCAAACAAATTAACTTCCGGACGAGCGGTGCTGGATCTGGGCGTTAACCTGGAAAACAGAACCCTCCGCGAGCCGAATAACCCGGAGAAATTTACTGCCAACAACCTCTTGTTTTCCCATATGCAGATCGGCATTCCCCTTTCTTCCAAATGGGGAATGAGTTTTGGACTGCGACCCGTTTCCAGGATCAGTTACAAGATCTATAATATAGAACGCCTGATAAATCCTGTTACCGGCAACTCCATTGATAGCGCCTATACTGAATACACAGGGGATGGCGGTGCATTTCTTCCCTCTCTCGGTATAGCCCGGAAATTTATCATTAACAGCAAAAACACGCTGGCACTTGGTCTTAATGCCGGTTATCTCTTTGGAAGAAACGATTACTCCACCCGCCGTTCTTTTCTGAACGATACCGTAGAATATTATCGCGGTAATTATGAAACCCGAACCAACTACGGCAATTTTTATTTTACCGGCGGCGCGCAATACCGTGTACTGGTTAAAAATAAAGATGAGGACGCGCGTTTTCTCACTGTGGGAGCATACGGAAGTTGGGGACAACAGTTTAATGCCCGCCAGGATCTGATCCGCGAAACCTACTACGTGGATGATAATTTCGGAAACACTACGCTCGACAGCGTCTACAACCAAACCGGGGTTAAAGGAAAAATTCAATATCCTTCATCACTCACCGTTGGTTTTGTATATGAAAAAGGAGCCAATCCCAAGCGCGGAAGCTGGTTGTTCGGTATGGACTTTTCCCAGCAAAGCTGGGATCAATTCCGGTTCTATGGTCAAAAGGAAAGCCTGCGTAATAAATGGGAACTGCATATGGGCGGCGAGTTGAGACCGCAGCCCCGTAGAAGCTATTTCAGCAATGTAGTGTACCGCGCAGGTTTATATTTTGGGCCCGATTATATCGCTGTTCCTAATAAATTACCGCAGTTTGGCGCTTCGTTTGGTATGGGACTTCCTCTTGTAGGTTCTGGCCAGGCAAGAACACAGGTAACTGCTATCAATATCGCCCTTGAATATGGCAAAAGAGGAAATGATAATAATGTTCTTCGTGAAAACCTGTTTAGACTTTCCATCGGTTTTGCCCTTGGCGATATCTGGTTTGTAAAACGCAAGTACGACTAAGACCGGTAACGCATCTCATGAAGAGTGCCACATCTTTTACACGCATGCTGGCAGCTGTGGCTGTCATAGCCGCAATGCAATTGTGGATGGCATCCTGTGAAAACGATGAAAAGGAAATCCGTCTTTTAACACAAAAAGTAGACAGCCGGGAAGAAGGCGTAGATATCCAGAGCGTTTTAAGCCAGGACGGAAAGCTCCGCGCTAAATTGCAGGCACCCATCATGTACCGCTATTCTGCAGATACACAAATGGTAGAATTCCCCAAAACGCTCCATTGTGATTTTTTCAATGATAGTCTCGTTAAGGAAACCTGGCTGGATTGTAAATACGGGAAGTATTACGAGCAACTCAATAAAGTTTATCTCCGCGACAGCGTAGTGGTGATCAATATCAAAGGAGATACCCTGCGCACTCCTGATCTTTGGTGGGACCAGAACACAAAGCTGTTTTATACAGATCAATATGCCGAGTATCATGGCGCTAATAAAATGATCAACGGCGGAAAGGGAATGGTGGCTACACAGGATCTTTCCAGCATTACATTCAAATACCCCACCGGTATAATAAAGGGCACGGAAAACGGTGATTTCACCAAATAATTGAACCCCCGCCCGGATTTTATTGTTACATCTTCACTAACTTTCTTCACCGGCATTGCCGGCAAAAAATCAAAAAGCATGGAATACCGTCGTATGGGCCGGTCCGGCCTGCAACTTAGCGTTCTCTCCTTTGGAAGCTGGGTCAGTTTTCACAAACAGATTGATGACAGCGCAGCTGATGAACTGATGGGCATCGCCTATGATCACGGCGTTAATTTTTTTGATAATGCAGAAGTATATGCCCTTGGTGAGAGTGAAAAAATGATGGGCCGTGTAATCAGCAAAAAGGGATGGGATCGCAGCTCCTATGTTCTTTCTTCCAAAGCATTTTGGGGCTGGCGCGGAAAAGAAAATAAGCCTAACCAAACGGGACTTAGCCGCAAGCACCTCTATGAAGCCTGTACAGAAGCATTGCACCGGTTGCAAACCGATTATCTTGACCTCTATTACTGCCACCGCCCCGATAAAAATGTGCCCATTGAAGAAGTTGTCTGGACGATGCACAACCTGGTACAGCAGGGTAAGATTCTTTACTGGGGAACCAGTGAATGGAGCGGCGTGGAAATTATGGAGGCCCATCGCGTTGCCAGCCAACATCACCTGGTTGCTCCAGTGGTGGAACAGCCTCAATACAACCTGTTTGAACGAAATAAACTGGAAAATGAATTCCTGATGGTATTTCAAACCGTAGGCATGGGTACTACCATCTGGAGCCCGCTGGCGTCCGGTTTGCTAAGTGGTAAATACAATGACGGCATTCCGGCAGACAGTCGCTTTGCGCTTTCCGGGTTCGACTGGCTTAAAGACAGGTGGATGCAGGAGGGAATGCTGGACAAAGTGCGGAAGCTGAGTCAGCTTGCAAAAAAATTGGAAATCACCACTGCGCAGCTGGCAATTGGCTGGTGTATTAAAAATCCAAATGTAACAACGGCCATCCTGGGCGCTACCCGCAAAGAGCAGCTCCTGGAGAACCTCGGCGCACTGGAAGCGTCTGCCAAATTAACGGCCGGGGTGCTGGATGAAATTGAATCGATTGTTCAAAATCGGCCAGTTTTACCAGAACACTAAAAAAGTCTCAGCGCCCGGGGGCATTGAGACTTTTGATTACGTTGAGACGAGACTTAACCGTACTTTCCATGCGCGGGCAGCGTCGACTCAAGTAGTGTTTTCAGTTGATCAGCATTCCCCGCGGCAATACGCCTGCGGCGATGGTGAAAAAGGATATGGATTTAGAAACGGGACGCTGTTTAGTACAAGGATCAAAACTAAGCGTCATGGATTGTTCGCCATAGCGCATAAATGCCCGATCCTTTTTCTGCTGAAACTACAGTTTTGCGCGTAGGATTACGGGCTATCGAGGTCGTAAAAATGGTGATTCCCGGGGAATGGATTTTTCCAATTGGCTATAGCTGAATGAGTTTTCATTTTTCAGCTAAGTGCTACGAATAAAAAATTACTATCTTGTTCGTATAGTCATCTAAATTTTTCAATATGTCACTTGCCAAGAAAACGGTGTTTATAACCGGCGCCAGCCGCGGTATCGGCAAAGCCATTGCGCTCCGGCTGGCGCGTGAAGGCGCCAACATTGTAGTAGTAGCCAAATCAACCGAAGAGAACCCGAAATTGGGAGGCACTATTTTTTCGGCCGCCGAAGAAATAAGGGCTGCCGGTGGCGAAGCGCTGCCGGTTCAATGTGATATTCGGTCTGAAGAACAGATTCAACACGCCGTGGAAACCGCGATCACCGTTTTTGGAGGAATTGACATTCTTGTTAATAACGCATCGGCCATTTCATTAACCGGTACTGAACAAACAGAAGCGCGTCGTTTTGATCTCATGCACGATATCAATGTGCGCGGGACCTTCCTGGTTACAAGGGCCTGTGTGCCTCATTTGAAAAAGGCAGGCAATGCACATATCCTGACACTTTCGCCGCCAATATCGCTTCAGCCAAAATGGCTCGCGCCTCATATTGCCTATACAATTACGAAATACAATATGAGCATGATGGCAATGGCGTGGGCAGAAGAATTTAAAGCTGATGGCATTGCTTCCAACGCGCTATGGCCAAGAACTACGATTGACACAGCTGCGGTTCGTAACCTGTTAGGCGGACAAACCCTTTCGCAAATGAGCCGGAAGCCGGAAATTCTTGCAGATGCTGCTTATTTTATTTTTAGTAAAAACGCTGCATCCTGCACAGGCCATTGTTTTATTGATGAGGAAGTGCTGGCCGCGGAAGGCATTACTGACCTTGGCCAATATGCCGTAACGCCCGGCGGTAAATTATACACCGACCTGTTTGTGGAATAGCCCTCAGTTCGCAGCCCTTATTCGTTGTCTGCCTCGGGTTTTTCTTTGGGCGCATCACCAAATGATTCCGGCCGCATTTGCGGGAAGAACAGCACGTCCTGGATAGACGACTGGTTGGTGAGCAGCATGCAAAGACGGTCTATCCCGAAGCCGATACCGGCCGTAGGAGGCATGCCATATTCCAGCGCCCGCAGGAAATCGTGATCAATATACATTGCTTCATCATCCCCGCGATCTTTCAATTTTACCTGTTCTTCAAACCGTTCCCGCTGATCCAGCGGATCATTTAACTCGCTATAAGCGTTGGCAATTTCTTTGCCGTTAATGATCAGTTCAAACCGTTCTACAAGACCTTGTTTACTCCGGTGGCGTTTGGTGAGCGGGCTCATCTCTACCGGGTAATCGATGATAAATGTTGGTTGTACAAAATGCTCTTCACATTTTTCTCCAAAAATGGTATCGATCAATTTCGCGCGTCCCATGGTTGGGTCGGTTTCAATACGCAATTGTTTGCACACGCTGCGTAAATGCTCTTCGCCCATGTTGCTCACATCAAAACCGGTGTGTTCCCTGATCGCATCATAAATGCTAACGCGTTTAAATGGCGCTTTGAAAGAAATGTTGCTGGCGCCTACCTGCACATCCGTGGTGTTGCAAACATCCAGGGCTGCTTTTTCCAACAACTGCTCCGTGGTTTCCATCATCCATAAATAGTCTTTGTAGGCGGTGTAAAATTCAAGGATGGTAAATTCTGGGTTATGGGTGCGGTCCATACCTTCATTCCGAAAATTGCGACTAAACTCATACACCCAGTCGAACCCACCAACGATCAAACGCTTCAGGTATAGCTCATTGGCAATACGCAGGTAGAAGGGAACATCCAGGGCATTGTGGTGTGTCATAAAGGGTCGCGCCGTGGCGCCGCCCGGAATGCTTTGCAAAACGGGTGTATCCACTTCAAGCGCGCCATGATCATTCAAAAACTGGCGAATGGAATTGACCAGTTTGGTACGTTTAATAAATACTTCTTTTACTGATGGATTGATGATCAGATCTGCATATCGCTGCCGGTAACGAAACTCCGGATCGGTTACGGCGTCAAACGTTGTCCCTTCAGCCTCTTTAACAATCGGCAGGGGCCGAAGTGATTTGCTGAGTACTGTCAGTTCTTTTACATGAATAGAGGTTTCGCCGGTTTTTGTAATAAATGCATACCCGCGAACGCCGATGATATCACCGATATCAATCAGTTTTTTCCAAACAATATCATACAGGGATTTATCCTCACCTGGGCAAATGTCATCGCGACGTATGTATAGCTGAATCCGGCCCCGGCTGTCCTGGATCACGGCAAAATTGGCTTTTCCCATGTCCCGCACGCTCATAATGCGACCGGCAATACATACATCAGCAAATTCTTCACGCGTAGCCTCGGAAAAATTCGATTTTACGGTTACAGAGTCGGTATTTACGGGGAAAAGCGGCGCCGGATAGGGATCAATCCCCATCATGATCATTTCAGCCAGTTTTTCCCTTCTTAGTTGTTCCTGTTCGGATAAATGCGTTGTACTCATTGAATTCCTGCAGATTTGCGGCAGCAAAGGTACTTATAAGTCTGCAAGTATCTGCCAAAATGCCCTTTACTGCCAGCTTTTGATTAGCAAAACATTAAACCTGGGAAAATTTGCTGGTCCAACAAACGAAAATTGCTAAAAACGCGTCAAAATGAAGGCGGCCTGCCTTTACAGGCCCGTCGCGTTGTATTTTACAACCAGATTAAAACCAGTTACATGAAAAGAATACTGTCCGCAACCCTTATTTTATCCTGTAGTATGCTCGCATTTTCAGCATCTGCACAGATTACCCTTCCTAAGATCCTCTCTGGCGTAAAATCTGCCGGTGCAAAATCAACCGGGGATATTACCCAGGCAGAAGCCGGTGCCGGTATCAAGGAAGCGCTTGCCCAGGGAGTTACCAATGCCGTGCTGAACCTGAATAAAACTGATGGCTTTTTCGGAAGCGAGATCTATAAAGTGCTGCTGCCGCCGGATGCGGTAAAGATTGAAAATACGCTGCGCAAGATTGGTATGGGATCAGAGGTAGATAAAGCCATACTGGCTATCAACCGCGGCGCCGAAGATGCTGTGGGCTACGCCAAACCAATCTTCCTGGATGCGATCAAAGGAATGACGCTGACAGATGCCCTGAACATCTTGAAAGGAGGAAATAATGCGGCCACCGAGTATTTCAAGCAAAAAACAGCCGCCAAACTGGTAGAAGCATTTACACCTTCTGTAAAACTATCCCTCGAGAAAACGTCTGCCACAAAATACTATGGAGACATTGTAACAACTTATAATAAACTGCCTACTACATTTAAGAAAATAAATCCCGACCTCACTTCATTTGTTGTGGGAAAAGCGGTAGATGCGTTGTTTGACCAGGTAGGGAAAGAAGAAGCAAATATTCGCGCCAATCCTGTTGCAAGAACAACGGACCTGCTGAAGAAAGTGTTTGGCGCAGTAAAATAAAGATCGGGGGTAAAGAAACTCAGGAGGATTTTTTCTGGAACATTAATTCCTTCACTTTTTCTTTATCCTCTTTTTCTTTTTTCAGGTCAAACATAGTACCGAATACATGATCCCAAATGGTGGAGCTAACGCCAAAACCATTATGCTCATTTTTATAATGATGCAGGTGATGGTTTCTCCAAAGAGGTTTCATCCATTTAAAGGGCGGGTTCCACGCGTGAATGGCATAATGCATCGTGCCATACATCAGGTAACCGAGAATAAAACCAGGGAAAAACATAAAGGTGGATGAACGCATCAGCAGGTACATGAGTCCAAAAATTGCTGAAGCAATGATCAGGCTTGGAACCGGTGGCATAAAGAGCCGCTGGCGATCCCTTGGGTAATGGTGGTGATTGCCATGCAGTGTATAAACAAATTTACGCGCGCGTTCAGATTTGGCCGTCCAGTGAAACAGGAAACGGTGTGCAATGTATTCAAACAGCGTCCAGAATGCCATACCGGCGAGGAACACCAATGCAATTCTTCCAAGCGAATAACTAAAATGAGCGTTGCTGTAATACAGCATATATCCAAGGACAGGAATATACATACCCCAAATTACAAGGGGATGTGTTTTGGTCAACATCTCAAGGAAGTCATTTTTAAAAAGGCGCGCCTGGCCTTTATTATGGATTTTCTCAAATTGCATGGCGCAAAGATACAAAAACTGTGATGTAACAAAAGCAGTTTCAATACCTTAACCCTGTTTTAGCAGCTCGTCAACTCTTTGAAAATGATAGCCTTTTGATTTCAGGTACCGGATCAAGGCCGGTAAACGCCGGTAAAATTTGTCGGTCCGCTCCGCATCCGTACCCAGGTGGATCAGTAACAGGAAGCCGTTTAACCCTCCCGGTCGCGCGGATTCATAGCTTTTAATAGACGTCTCAATTACATCTGAATTCCTGTAATTCTTCATAGACGGTGTAGTATAATCAGCATTGCTGAGCGTGCCGGGGGTAAAGTTGACCAGTTGAATTCCCTTTTCGGCCGTCCAGGCCGCAATACTATCGTTAAACCATTCATAAGGCGGCAAAAAGAAACGCCGGTAAGTTTTTTTCGGGTCCGAAATTCGTTTTTCAATTACCTGGAAAGAGGCGTCCAGGTCGCTCTCAAACTCTTCTTTGGTAACCAGCATGCTATCGCGTTTGTTCCAGTCGCAGTACAACAAATGATGATTGGAATGGCTGCCCAGGAAGTGTCCGTCACGATTGAGTTTTTTGATCAGCGCCTGGTGTTTGGGCTCGGTGTAAAAATCGCCCGTCAGAAAAAAAGAAGCGTTTACTTTTTCGGCTTTAAGTGTGTTTGCGATGCTGTTCCCGCCGTCGTCAAAATCATGCGCTGTAAATACGAGCGCAATATTTTTCCGCGTGCTATCGCCGCGAATAATAGCCCCATGGCTTTTTATAAAATTATTACCTGCACCGCCGCTTTCCGATTCTTTTGCGGCCAGCAGGTAAATCAGCGAAGCGGTGCCATCCATTGTAGGTTCATTGGTACTGTAGTCTCCATAGTCATCATGATACACGGCCAGGTTACTCTGGAATGGAGCATATTCATCTTCATGTGTTAACTGAATACCGATCAAACCACTGTAAATGCTGGTGTACACGGGACCATCTACCAGTCCGCCATCAATAGGATATTTGCCGATATGGGTGAATGCAGAATGTGGATCAACCGGTGTATCGCCACTTGCAGGCAATCCATACACCATACTTGTGCCCCAGGGATTGCAGCCGAATAGCCAGTCGAAGTTTGCCTGCTCCAGTTCTTCAAACCGTTTATCATGGGTCAGTTGCCGGTACCAATAACATTGGATGGCAAAAGAAGTAGTGAGGTTATTACTGCACCAGA
Organism: Bacteroidota bacterium; assembly: GCA_048498035.1. GTDB lineage: Bacteria > Bacteroidota > Bacteroidia > Chitinophagales > Chitinophagaceae > CADEDV01. Next base: position 105,081 of record JBEHYT010000003.1, read on the forward strand.
TAAACGGAACACCCCGGTAAAATGCATTTGTCGATGCTTTCTTCCATACGCGTTCAATACCCTGGCGATAATAATCGCGAATGGTATCTGATTTAGACGGAACAGACTGGATGAAGGATGAAAAGTAACCGGTATGAGGGCCATGCGCCGTATCTTTTAACTGTTGCGCCAGCGGGTAATGACCCAGGTTGATAAACGGATACCATTGGTAATGTTTGGCTGTATCAGCGCCCAGCCAGGGGGTAACAGGTTCCTGTTGTGCATAGTTATATGCCTGCAACATATAGTAACCATTGTCGCCACCATTTTTGCTATTGATCACCATCTGGTGAATCATTGCTGCCGCCAGTTCCATATCGTCAGTCCAGTTATCTTCTGCGTAGATGTAGGGCGACTTCACCGAGGCGGTTTGGGTAACGCCCGGCTTTTTTAAACCGTATTGGTAGGCTTCAAATGCTTTGCCGTAATAGGAAGACTGGAGCGTTCCTTTTCTAAAAACAGGGTTAGTTTGGTTCAAATATTCCGCAAGTGCGAATACACTGGCAAATTTGCCTGCTGTAGAGGAGGTGCCGGTAGTGTTGTTCATAAACTTGCCGCGCTGCTGTATTTCGCCGCTTACAAAATAAACAGGTCGTTCAAATCCCTTTCCATAGAAATTATCTTCTTTCGGGATACGCATTCCCATATGATCACGGTCGTCACCTACCTGGTTGTACATATGTTGTGCGTCAGGAAACATTTTCAGCATCCATGCTATACCCCAGTTAGCCTCATCTACAATATCCGGCAGGCCGTTTGTGCCGTCAAGTCCGTTTGCCTGTTTTATATCATCAAAAACATTGGGAAAATCTCGGTAGGCTGCCAGCAAGTGAAAGGTGGCATTAGCAGATGTGGTGGAGTATTGAAGATAGTCGCTCGCATCGTGCCAGCCACCCACTACATCAAGGTGCGTGCTATCCGGTATACCGGCATTAGCAGCATACAGCGCATAGCCGTCGTGGGTATGACAACTGTCTTTTAAAAACGGGTTAAAGCCGGATCGTTGTTGGCGCATATAGCGGAGGCAAAAGTCGGCCGCGCCTTTGTAAACATCGGTGCCAATTGTAAACTCTGGTGATCTTGCGTCGCCGGCTTCCAGGTAATAGCGGCCGGGTTTTTTCCAATTGGAAAAATTGAGTCTGCAGGTCTGCGCAAATGGTCCATATTTTCCAAACGAGTCCCTCGCTTTACCCGTAAAAACCGTTTTACCGGAAATCGCATCTTTTAGCGCAAATGATGGAATGGCGATGTTATCTTTTGAGCACCACACAGCCACTTTGATACCGGACGGAGTATAGCCGAGTTGATTGATCCGAATCCAGGCCGTAGGCTCAGGTGCAGACATAAAAGCGGTCAAAAAAATAAAACAGGAAATAAGCGCATTTTTCATGCGTTCAAGTTACAAACAAGCCTTTAACTTAGCGGCATTCAAAAGCAGTTTATGAAAATCGTTTCTTACGTAGCGGATGAACAGGACCGGTTGGGCGTATTGGTAGATGGAAAAGTGTTTGATATGGAAGTGTTGTACCCCGACATTCCGAGCAGTATGAGCATGTTTTTAAACTACTGGGATGATTTTTTCCCGGTGGCGCAGGCCGGGGAGCTGATGTTGCGTGAAAAAACCCGCAATACTGAAAAGGGAATTCCACTGGAAGAAGTGCGATTGCTGGCACCGGTGCCGTTTCCTGCGTCTTGTCGTGATGGATATGCCTTTCGGCAGCATGTTGCGGCAGCCCGCAGAAACCGGAAAGTGGACATGATACCGGAGTTTGACCAGTTCCCGATCTTTTATTTCACCAACCATCATAGTATACAGGGACCGGGAGAGGTTTTTTGTATGCCGGATCACCTGGAGCGGCTTGATTTTGAGCTGGAGGTTGCCGTTGTTATTTCGCGGCACGGCCGCAATATTCCTGCGGCGGATGCAGATCAGTATATCGGCGGATTAATGATCATGAATGATTTTAGCGCCCGCCGTTTGCAGATGGAAGAGATGCTATTGAGCCTTGGCCCCGCCAAGGGAAAAGATTTTTCCACGGCGATCGGCCCCTGGCTGGTAACACTGGATGAATTGCAGTCGTTTGAAATTCCCGCCAAGGAAGGCCATGTTGGAAAAAGCTGGAACCTTCGAATGCAATGTCATGTAAATGGCGTGCAGGTAAGTGATGGAAATTTGGGAGATATGGACTGGACCTTTGCTGAGATTATTGAGCGTGCTTCTTACGGTGTGGATCTTTATCCCGGGGATGTGATTGGAAGCGGAACGGTGGGGACCGGTTGTTTCCTGGAGTTAAATGGAACCGGCAAACTGAATAATCCTGCATATCCCGAGCAATGGTTGAAGGCGGGCGATGTGGTGGAACTGGAAGTGGACGCGCTTGGTAAGCTGGCAAACACAATTGTGGCAGAAGAATCTGACTGGAGCATTTTAAAGTTGAAGAAATAGACGTTCTGATCCGGCTCAAGTGGTGGATCCTGGCCTGGATGCTCCTGACCGAGCATGGAGGGATCCTGACTGGTGGGGATGAGTGGCTCCCGACTGAGCATGGAAAAGCTCCTGACTGGTGGGGATGAGTGGCTCCTGACCGAGCAGGAAAAGCTCCTGACTGGTGGACATGAGTGGCTCCTGACCGAGCAGGAAAAGCTCATGACTGGAGGGGATGAGTGGCTCCTGACCGAGCAGGAAAAGCTCCTGACTGGAGGGGATGAGTGGCTCCTAACCCGGCATTTAAATGCCGGGTTAGGAGCCTAAGCGCTGTTGTGTCCGGGTGCGGAGTCAAGAGTCTGAGAAGGCTGCTTCGTCCGGGTTCGGAGTCAGGAGCCTGAGGGCTGCTGCGTCTGGGTTCGGAGTCAAGAGTCTGAGAAGGCTGCTTCATCTGGGTTCGGAGTCAGGAGCCTAAGCGCTGTTGTGTCCGGGTTCGGAGTCAGGAGCCTAAGCGCTGTTGTGTCCGGGTTCGGAGTCAGGAGCCTAAGCGCTGTTGTGTCCGGGTGCGGAGTCAAGAGTCTGAGAAGGCTGCTTCGTCCGGGTGCGGAGTCAGGAGCCTAAGCGCTGTTGTGTCCGGGTTCGGAGTCAGGAGCCTGAGTGGCTGCTTCGTCCGGGTGCCGACACAAAAAAACCACGCATCGCGTGGCTTTTTTCTCCTTCGTTCATCGCTTAGATGGAAACTTTCTTTTTTACGGTAGCTGCGCCTTTGTTGGTCACTTTACCGAGGAAGGTATCTTTTACAACCAGTTCCTGGGTTGCATTCACGGTGGCATCGCCAACACCTTTATTGTCAATGTCCAGTTTTTGCACCACAAAATCGCCGGCGCTGATGCTTCCTACGCCTTTGTTGTTGATAACAACGCTACCTGCTTTGCCGTTCAGTTTTACATCGCCAACGCTTTTGTTGTCGAGGGTTACGTTTTGAGCGGTCATGTTGAGTTTTACATCACCCACGCTCTTGTTGCCAATTGCAACATCGTCAAAGCTGAGGCTGCTTTCAGAAGAGAGATCGCCCACCATCTTCATGTCCAGTTTTTTCAGGCTTTTGAAAGTGACATACACTTTCAATTTCGTTTTTACATGCATGTTACTTTCTTTCTTCATACCGATCACCAATTTGGATCCTTCATTTTTCACTTCAAAAAGATCCTGGAGGTTGTCGTCTGCTTCAATGCGCACACCTTCTTTGCTGCCCTGTGAAAGCACTACGCTGTAAACACCGCTTACGTCCAGCTGGTCAAATGGCTGTACGTCTATATTCCGGCTAACAACATTCCCACTGCCTGTAATTTTTTTGGAATCGGATTTTTGTGCTGCTGCTGGAGTGATGGCAATGGCTGCGATAGCGGCCATGGCGATAAACAATTTTTTCATAACTAAACTTGGTTTTGATGACTAAATCTGAATTAATTCACGAAACAATTCGTAAAACGAAAAAAATCGTATTTCGTTACAGCCGGATTGAGAATCAGGGCTAATCGGTATTTTTATACTATTTAATGGTAAAAAAAGAGGATGAATGGATAAGAATTTGTAGCCTGTTTTTATTGTCCCTGCTGTTACGAATTTCTTATCGGGGTTATTGTTCAATCTCATTCGCGGCTGTATTTAAAACTTACAGAACGCCGCCGTATCTTCACAGTTGAGGAAATGGTGTCTTCCTATTCAACCGCCTGCTTACCGGCAGGATAATGGCGCCTACAAATAGTAACTGGTCCACCGGACCGACATTAAATTATTTGTAGGATGATCCGAAGAATCAAAAACAGTTTCGAGCAATTTGCAATCGCGTCTCACCTGCTTCGTTGGACGCTCCTGGCCATACCCGTATCATTGGTAGTGGGTTCTCTTGTTGCCCTTTTTTTATGGCTGCTTGATCATGCAACAGAACGCCGTTGGGAAAACAGTTGGTTACTATATCTATTGCCACTGGCAGGCGTCCTTATTTTTTTCATTTATAAATACCTGGGAAAAAATGCGGAGGCAGGGAACAATCTCATCATGGATGAGATTCACGAACCGGGCGGAGGTGTTCCAGCGAGGATGACGCCGTTGGTATTAATTACAACGGTTATCACTCATCTTTTTGGCGGCTCTGCAGGAAGGGAGGGAACAGCTGTGCAGATGGGTGGAAGTATGGCGGCGTGGTTGGGCAGGTGGTTTCGGTTGGATAAAGGAGATACGCGGATTCTGCTGATGGCTGGTGTGGCTGCAGGCTTTGGCGCCGTATTTGGCACGCCGGTAACCGGCGCCATTTTTGCGCTTGAGGTATTAGCTGTGGGCCGGTTGAACTACGGCGCGCTAATGCCCTGTTTTATTGCCGCCGTGCTGGCAGATTTTACCTGTTCTGCCTATGGCATTCATCACACCGCGTATCATATTTCGTTTAAAGATACTGTTGCCAATAGTATTTCATTTTTGCATTTTGACTATCGCCTGCTGGCGATAGTGGTAGTAGCAGGCATTTGTTTTGGATTGGCAGGGTACCTGTTTTCTGAACTGTCTCACACCATCAAGAATTACAGCAACCGTTTTGTTCCGGTAAAATGGCTTATTCCCGCAATCGGTGGCCTGCTGATCATTCTGCTCACCTTTGCATTGGGTACGCGTGATTATTTGGGGCTGGGCGTTACCAATCCTGGGCCGGGCGGCGTTTCCATCGTGTCGAGTTTTACGAAGGGCGGCGCCGGTTATTTCAGTTGGTTCTGGAAATTGCTCTTTACCGCCATTACGCTCGGTATGGGTTTTAAAGGAGGAGAGGTAACGCCACTGTTTTTTATTGGCGCAGCCCTCGGTAATGCTGTGGCGATGGTGACCGGTGCTCCGGTTGACCTGTTGGCGGGACTCGGCTTTATTGCCGTGTTTGCAGGCGCTACCAATACGCCGCTGGCCTGTACGATTATGGGTGTGGAATTATTTGGCGGCGACTATGTCCTTTACTATGCAGTGGCCTGCTTTACTGCCTATTATTTCAGCGGGCATTCTGGCATTTATCTTTCGCAACGGGTCGGATTTGCGAAGCATCACAAGGCCGCTACAACTATCAATAAAACATTGCGGCAGATCCGCGAAAAACGGATTCATCCTGACAACTAATAAAGGATCCAGGTGGGCCGGCCTGAATTTAGGTTGCCGCATCCGCAACCCGCCGGAAAATTGCGGATATTTGTAGCCTATGATGCTTCAACTTGACCAGCTGAGTCCGGTAGAAAAACAGTATTACCTGCAACATGTGGTAGCGCCACGCCCCATTTGTTTCGCCTCCACCATTGATGGCGAAGGACAGGTAAACCTGAGTCCATTCAGCTTTTTCAATATGTTTTCATCCAACCCTCCAATCCTGATTTTTTCGCCGGCCAGGCGCGTGCGTGACAATACCACGAAGCATACCCTTGAAAATTTAAAGGAGGTGCCTGAAGTGGTGATCAATATTGTTACAGAAGATATGGTGCAACAGGTTTCACTGGCAAGTTGTGAATACCCAAGAGGCATCAATGAATTTTTAAAAGCCGGATTTACAGAAGAACCCGCCACACTGGTAAGGCCACCGATGGTGCGGGAAAGCAAGGTGAAAATGGAATGCAGGGTAAATGAAATAAAGTCACTGGGTGATACACCTGGTGCCGGTAACCTGGTGATCTGTGAAGTGTTGCGGATGCATATTGCAGATGAATTGCTGGATGAAAACCGCAAACTGGATCAGCGCAAAATCCGCCACGTGGCGCGGCTGGGTGGCGACTGGTATTGCGTGGTAAATGAACACAACCTGTTCCTGGTGGCAAAGCCAAATACAAAACTCGGTATCGGAATTGACTCATTGCCGGCAGCCGTTCGCGGAAGCGCTGTTCTTACCGGTAATAACCTTGGTCAATTGGCGAATGTGCACGAAATGCCTGTTATTGATCCGGCGTTTGATGATGGACATGTGAAGCAAATAGCGCAATATTATAGCATGAACCCCGTTGAGATGGAACGGGAATTACATTTATATGCGAAGCAATTATTATCTGAAGGAAAAGTACGCGAAGCCTGGCAGGTATTGTTAATACCAGGGTAAGCTACCAGGCTTCCTGGTCGGGATCCATTGGTGGAGATTGATAATTCTTCCTGCTCTCCGCTTTAGCCGCTGCTCTTTCAACCAGCAGGTTGGTGATTAAAATTCCTGCGTCAGTATCGGGATGTTGTTGCAACAATTGTTTCAGTTTTTGTTCGTTTATATCAAAACGGTAGAGCAGTGAAACAAGGCGATTGAAGTCGTTCAACAACAGTTCGTTGATCCTGTTGGCAATTAACGTGAATGCGTAACCGGAGTTATTTTCCGGAACTACCAATTGTAAGTTGGCTGCAATTTCCTGCAGGGAATTATTCACCTATGCAAATTAAGTAACCTGTATTCAAAAAAAAGAGTCAAAAATCGGATAACTCTTTTTATTCTACGAATATTATCGTAATCTTGCACTATAAGTATAGTTTATGAGAAACAGCATCTTTTTGCTGCTTGCACTCCTATTGGTGGGTAGCTGGGCGGCGGGCCAGGGTACATTAAAAGGGCGCACGGTGGATTCATTGACCGGTAAACCGCTTGGCCTGGCCACTGTAACCGTATTCAGGGCAGCAGATACTTCTATTATTTCCTATCGTTTAAGTACGCCTGACGGCGATTTTAAAGTGCCAGGGCTTCCTCTTCATTTTGCCTGTCGCGTGGTTATTTCGTTTTCGGGATATGGCGTTTACCGGAAAGAATTTAGCATCGATTCAACTGATCAGTTGGATCTTGGCGAAATCAAAATGGCGCCGGATGCAAAATCGCTGGATGAAGTGCTGGTGATTGCGGAGCGTCCACCGGTGGTAGTAAAAAAAGATACCATAGAATTTAATGCGTCTGCCTTTAAAACGCTTCCCAACGCGTTGGTAGAGGATCTGCTGAAAAAATTGCCTGGCGTGCAGGTTGACCGCGACGGAAATATTACGGTAAACGGAAAGCCGGTAAACCGGATCTTAGTGGATGGAAAAACATTTTTTGGGGATGACCCAAAAATGGCATCACGGAATTTGCCAGCCAATGTGATCGACAAAGTGCAGGTGACTGACGATAAAGATGAGATGATCCGCAATGGAGACGACAACCCGAATAACGTTGGTAAAGTGGTAAACATAACGCTGAAGAAAGGTGTGAAGAAAGGTTGGTTTGGAAAAGTGTACGCGGGAGGTGGAACAGACAGCAGAAATGAGTTGGGCGGGATTGCCAATATTTACCGGGATACACTGCAGGTGAGCGTGCTTGGCTATACAAATAACCTGAATAAACCCGGTTTCAGTTTCTCTGAATTAATGCAAACGGGTGGATTAAGCCGTACTAACAGCAATAGCTCCAGCAATAGTATCAGCATCTGGAACAATAGCAGCGGCGGCAGTGGCGTATCCATCAATGGAATTAACTTCGGCGGATTACAGAATTACGGTGGTGTTAGCACCAGCAAAGGACTCGGTTTTAACCTGAACCATTCTCCCAATACAAAGCGCTCTTTTTACCTGCAATATTTCCGGACGTTTGTAGATGTTGAGCGTATTAGCGGCTCCAACCTGCAACAATTTTCAGGCGATACGGTTATTACTAATCAGTCGAACCTGGACGGTCCTGTTCACAATAACGGTCATATTTTCGGCGCCGGGGCGCGGTTGAAGCCGGATTCTGTGAATAACATATTGATCAATTTTAGTTATACAACGGCTGCCGGAAATGAAGCGAAGAATAATGACGTCGTTAGTGACAACAGTAAATTAGGGCCGCTGAGCACGGGCAATGTTGACCAGGATAATCTTTCACGACTGCATTATCTCCGTCAATCCATTATGTATAGTCATCTATCCAGGAAGAAAAGCGGTCGCCGCTTTAGTATATCAGAATTCCTTGACATCAATAATAAGAAGAACAACAACTACACGAATTCCGATCTGCATTTTATTTATCCAACGGCCTTTGACAGCGTGTATTCGCAACTGCGACAGGAGTACATTCCACGTACGGATGCGTCGTTGAATTTCAATCACAGCGAACCGCTTTCAAAATCGATCACGATTCGCAGTAATGCACGTTATGAATACAGTTGGCTGCATAATGATATTACAACACTGAATAAAAACGGCGGTCCCGATTATACGGAAGAAAATCCGCTGCTGACGAGCAGGTTTCATCGCACCAGTCACCGTGGTTTTTGGGTAGAGGGCGTGGAGTTCAAGTTTGGTAAATTGTTATTGACGCCGGGCGCTCGTTTGCTGGTGCAGTCGGTAGATAACGAGATTGGCAATGCGTTGCAAACGGTTCGGCAGCATCAAACCAACATCTTACCATCATTTGGCATCCGTTATAATGCGCTCAACATTAACTATAATGAAGATGTTAGCCTGCCTTCCTATACTTACCTGTTGCCGGTTACCGACAATACCAATAGTTATTTTATCTATAAAGGAAATACCGGGTTGAAGCCTGCGAAGCGCCAGAATTTCTCGTTGAATTATTATATGAATGACATCAAGCGAAATTTGAATGCGGGAGCTTATGCTAATTTCAGTTTGTCGAAGAATGATGTGGTGCAACAAATTACCGTTGATGAACAGGGTATTCAGACCTCAATGCCGGTAAATGCGGATGGGAGCAGGAATGGTTACCTGAATCTTTGGTTCAATAAACAATATAAAGGCAACCCGAAGTTCACGTTCTCCTGGAACGCAGGAAACAATGTTAATTATAACCATAGCAAGCTATTCTTTAATGGCGAAACAAGCTGGCAAAGCACGTTTGGTTACAGCCAATGGTCGGGTGTTTCTTTTAATTGGAATGATAAAGTGGAATGGAATAGTAGCTACAATATTTATTACAATTTCACATCCTATACCAGCAATCGCTTTAAGCGCCTGGAAGTAGTAAATCATGGGTTTGATAATGAGTTTGTGGTGCGGATGCCGAAGCATATTATCTGGGAAACGCAGGTGAGCTATAGTTATAATGGAAGTATCCCGAATGGCTTACCCAAGAATGCGGTGCGATGGAATGCGGCTGTAAACATCACGATGTTGAAAAATGAGGCGGGCGTATTAAAGCTGAGCGTATTTGATATTCTGAATCAGAATAATAATATCTGGACCAACACTTCGCGGAACATGATCGTTACGGGTTATTCCAATGTGTTGAGCCGGTATGTGATGGCAACATTTACTTATAATGTGCGTCCGTCTGGTGCAAGTAAGAAAGTGGGGGGGCGCGAGCGATTCCTGTTGTTCTAACCAAATTTTTCGATCACACCCAGCGCGAAAAGTGCAAAGTCGTATTTGGCCGGATCCTGCGGATCGAGTGTGCGCAGGAATGCGGTAAGTTCTTCGGCAGCCTGCCAATCGTTTTGCTTACGATGAAGCAGGTTGAATTGACGTGCTACGCGCGCCACATGAAGATCCAGCGGACAGATCAGTTGCGCGGGGCTGATCTTTTTCCAGAGGCCCAGGTCAACGCCTTTGTTGTCGTTCCGGACCATCCAGCGGAGAAACATATTGAGCCGTTTGCAACTGGATCCACGGGCAGGTGTGGCGATGTGCTTCCTGGTTCGCTCCGGTGCATCGGGAAGAGAAAAGAAATAAGTATGAAAGCCGGTAAGCATGTCACGCACATTATTGCCGTTGCTGGTGAAAGCGTTTTCCAGGCTTTTGTTATTTGTATAGTGATGTTGGAGAAACTGGATAAAATAGAGAAGGTCCGTTGCGGTGAATGTTCGGTGCTTAAAATGCAGAAAGCGTTTCAGGTCTTTTTCACGGTGATGGAGGCAGAATTGATAGGGGGCCATATCCATCAATTGCATCAATTCCTTTGATTTATTGATAATGGTAGTTCGATTACCCCAGGCAAATGTGGCGGCAAAAAAGCCTGCAATTTCCTGGTCCTGTTTTTTCTGAAACAGGTGTGGAATGCAAACAGGATCATCAGCAATAAAAAAAGGTTGATTGTACAGATCAACCTTGGCGTTCAAAAATTCTATTAAGTGAAGGGCTTTCGTCATTTATTGAGCATCAAACAGGATTTCTTCCTTGGATGACACGCAGCAAAATTGCGATAATTGCAATTACCAGCAGAATATGGATCAGTCCACCTGCCGAGAAAACGAAAAATCCAAGAAGCCATCCAATGATCAGGATGACGGCAATCAGGTATAGCATAGCTGTTGATTTAAGTGATAAGGGACTAATCCCCTTTATTGCACTTAGAAAGGCTAAATCTGTGCCAGTATAAAAGGTGTATTGTTTTTCAATCAATTAGAGTTTGATTGATTTCAAAAAGTGTGGAATCTATTCCAGCATTTTTTTGATGATGCTAATTCCCAGCCCATCGCTTATTGTGTTTTTGTTGAATTGATTTACTACTACAAAAACCGCGACGTCCCGGTTGGGTATGAATGCCGTGAACGTAGAAAAGCCGAATGTACCGCCATTATGCCAGCAAACGTCTGGTCTGCCTGCTTTCTGAAGCAGGTGCCATCCTCTTCCTATGGTAACACCAGGAGATGCGTCTGCCGTTTTTTGTAGCAGCAGGGTAATGATTTCTTTATCCGCAGCGACGGGGAAACTCAAATGATAAAGGTAATTCAACATGGCAGCCGGGGTAGCTTTGAGGATATAAGCGCCCTCAAGCGCGCCTGAGTGCCAGTAGGGCGCAGGCTGGTCTTTATCAAAGTAGCCGGTTGCGTGTCGTTCTGTGGTGATGGATGTTTGTATGTCGCTAAGCGCCAGCGGATCCGTTATCCATTCGCTTATCAATTGCGCGTAGGGCTTTCCTGTAAGTTCCGTGCAAATAGTGCCGGCAATACCAAAACCGAGATTGGAGTAGGAATAAGTTCCGGGTTCGGGATGGGCGTTTTCCAGGTAGGTAAATAAACGGGTTGTGTCGTAATCATCATAGGGGTGCATGGAGAATGCGTTCATATTTTCCGGAAGTCTTGGAAAGCCGGAGTGATGATTAAGGAGATCCAGTACCGGTACTTTTTGGAGTTGCTTGTTTGCCTGAAGGGCAGTTGGCAAAAAAGATGACACAGGCAGCGTGTCTGATATATGTTTGCTGGCAAAAATTTTTTCAAGCAGGTATGCGGTAAAAGTCTTGGTGATGCTGCCGATCTCGACGAATGTAGTGGAGTCGAATTGGTTCTTTGTACCGGTATCGGCGTAGCCGTTGGAATAAAAAAAATCCTGTCCATTCAAGCGAACAGCCACCATGATGCCAGGAATGTGTTCCCGTTGGAAAAAGCTATCGGTTGTTGCGGTAATCTCTTTCTGCATAGCGGCCCAATTAATGGATTGTCCCCAACAAACTGGTGCCAACCCGCTCATGAGCAGGGTTAGCACCAGTAGTTTATCTCGAAATATCATCGTTAACCAATTGCTTTATCCAGGTCTTCGATGAGATCGTTGGCGTCTTCAATGCCTACGCTAAGGCGTATGAGTGAATCGCCGAGGCCATTTTTGATACGTTCTTCGCGGGGAATGGAAGCATGGGTCATGCTGGCTGGGTGATTAATCAGGGATTCAACGCCGCCCAGGCTTTCAGCAAGTGAAAACAGGTGAGTGGAAGAAAGTACGCGCATGGCGTTTTCAACGCTATCATCTTTCATGGTAAAACTCAGCATGCCACCAAAATCCCGCATCTGTTTTTTTGCGGTTGCATAGCCGGGATGATCTTCAAAACCCGGCCAGTACACTTTGCCAATTTTCGGATGATTGCGGAGCCAATGGGCGATGATGCGGCCATTCTCACAGTGCTGGCGCATTCTGACGTGTAGTGTTTTTATACCACGCAGCACGAGGAAGCAATCCATCGGGCCGGGTACGGCACCGCAGCTTTTTTGAATAAAATAAAGTTTTTCGCGCAGCGCTTCATCATTCATCACCAGTGCACCTTGTATTACATCACTATGACCGCCGAGATATTTGGTGGCGGAGTGCATTACGATGTCGGCACCCAGGTCAAGCGGGTTTTGCAGGTAGGGTGAGGCGAAGGTATTGTCTACACAAACAAGGATGTTGTGGGATTTGGCGATAGTGGTAATGGCCCTGATGTCTACGATGTTCATCAACGGGTTGGTAGGTGTTTCTGCCCAGATCAATTTAGTGTTTTCATTGATCAGCGGCACGATGTTGTTGGGGTCCTGCATATCTACATAATGAAAGCGGATCCCGAATTTTTCAAATATTTTAGAGAACAGGCGATAGGTTCCACCGTACATATCGCTGGCGGCAATTACTTCATCGCCTGGGGCTAATAATTTAATAACCGCATCTGTTGCGGCTACGCCACTGCTGAAAGCAAGACCAAACTTTCCGTTTTCAATTATGGCAAGGGCTTCTTCCAGGGCTTTACGCGTTGGGTTTTGGGATCGGGCATATTCAAATCCCTTATGCTGACCCGGTGCCGTTTGCACGTATGTGGAAGTTTGGAAAATCGGCGTCATAATGGCGCCTGTAGAGGGATCCGGCTCTGCGCCGGCATGGATGATCCTGGTTGCAATATTCATATTCACTTGTATTGAGATGCAAAGATGAGGAATAACCGGCAAACCGTTTCTATTGCTGTTTTTACCACTCATCTATGAACTTTTTTCTTTAACAAATACTTAATTGAGCTGCTGTCTAAATCAACCTCATGTTTCAGGTCGTGTTTTCTGTTTTTCAGTATGGTAATGCAGGTCTTCAGGTTGTTTTATGACTTTGTAAATACTTGCGTTACAATTTCTTCATTTACCAATAATCGATATTTGCTTGGGATGAGGTGTCATGGGTTTTACTTTTGACCTGTAGCCGATCATTAATTAAAAGTATAAACGCCATGAAAAAGATTCTTTACATCGCTGTGCTGTTTGCAGGACTTTCAGCACAAGCTGCTCCAACGCCTCCCGAAGTAAGTGAGAAAGTACTTAAGGCCTTCCAGGAAACCTTTGTTGGCGCCCGGGATGTAAACTGGAAAGAGTTGGACAATAGTTACGAAGCCAATTTCAAGATGCAGGAAATACAGGTTCGCGCCAGTTATGACGCGGAAGGTAATCTTGTAGAGACCCTTCGTTATTACGGTGAGGATAATTTGCCGCCAAACATCCTGGCCAAACTGAAGAAAAAATACAATGGGAAAGAAATTTATGGGGTTACCGAGTTAACCACAGAAACCGAAGTTTCTTACAATGTTGTGCTTCGTGATGAAAAAAACTGGTATACGGTGAAATCTGATCCCTATGCCACGCTTCAACTTGTTGAAAAGTTTAAGCGTTCTGAAAGTGATCAATAACTTTCGCAGCAGAATATAGCATCCATGATCGTCCCGGCAATTTTGCCGGGATTTTTTTATAAGAATGCTGCTCCGGCCAGGTATCTCCAGTCGCGGTTATCCGCCTGGTGACTGTCTTTGGCATCAACAGGTTGTTGAAGGATTGATGGTTCCAGGATGTTGAGGTCAACCAGCTTTTGCCGTGCATCCCGGATGGCTTGCTGTACTCCGGGATTCATTACCCAGTCTGCTTGCGGTGGTTCATAGCCAATTTTATCTTTTCGCCATACAATGGCGGAAGGCAGCAATGGTGCGGCGTAGTTTCTAAGCAACCATTTGGTCCATCCATCGCGGATCTTAAAATGTGCAGGTAGTGAAAACAGGAACGAAACGAGGTGATGATCGAGAAAGGGTAAACGAACTTCGCGCCCGTGCGCCATGGAATTGCGATCAGCAAGGCGAAGCAATTCTTCCAGGCCATGTGTGAATGTATTAAAATGCAAAACGCCATTCAGGTTGAAATAGTCGGGCGTTGTATAATAGGCTTCCTGGCTGTAATTTTTTACAAAGGCGCGTGTCAGGGTATCATCCTGGATTGCTTTCAGCAGGTACTGTCGTTCAAGTATAACAGAGGCGAGGTCAGGGAAAAGTGCTGCAATTACATTCCTGGCACCAAATTTCTCCTGTATGCCGATTGCCCGGGCGGCGGGGATCTCGCGGCTGCTAACCAGTCTTCTCCGGCTAAACAATTCCTGCCAGTACCATTTATAATACTTGTGATAACCGGCCAGTGTTTCATCTGCGCCCTGTCCATCAAGCAGCACTTTGATACCCGAGTTTTTGGCTGCTTCGTACACTTTATATTGGATATAGGTACTGGCGGATCCAAAGGGTTCTTCCTGGTGATAGCATAATTTTTTCCATTCCCGGAGCAGGTCTTCGGAGCCGGGTGTTACCAGATGTTGTGTCCATCCCAGGGATTCCGATACCTGCTTTGCAAATTCCGTTTCGTCTTTTTTAAATCCGGGGAAAGATGCGGTGAAGGCGTGATTCTGTTGTTGTGTCAAAAGTGGTGTTGCTGTAGCGATAATGCTGGAGCTGTCAAGTCCACCGCTGAGGGAAGAACCGATTGCCACATCACTTCTAAGTCTGCGGGCTACGGATTGCCGCAGCAGCCGGTCAAATTCGGTTATTGCTTCGGTATCGGATATCTTTTTATTTACCACTCCGGGGTCCAGGTCCCAGTAGCGTTCTGTATATAATTTTTTTTCATTCGGCGAATAGAAAAGTACGGTTGCGGGTGGTAGTTTATGAATGTTTTCATAGAATGTTTCCGACGGTTGCGCGGGATTATCGGTGTACCCGATCGTAAGGAAGTTGAACAGCATCCGCAGATTTGGTTGTTGCGGGACGCCGGCGGCCCAGAGGCCTTTGATTTCGGAGGCGAAGAGCAAACCGTTTTCGGAAATATGATAATAGAACGGTTTTTCACCAAAACGGTCCCTGGCAGCAAAAAGCTCCTGTTCTTTTTCGTCCCAGATAGCAAATGCGAACATTCCTTCAAAATGGTCCACGCATTCATCTTCCCACAAATCATAAGCTGCCAGGATTACCTCGGTATCAGAACGGCTTTGAAATTGGTAACCGTTCTTACTGAGTTCGTCGCGCAGTTCAATGTAATTGTAGATCTCCCCGTTATGTACAATGCTGTAGCGGTCTTGGTAATGAAGCGGCTGGGCCGCCTGCGGTCCCAGGTCAATAATGGCGAGGCGGCGGTGGCCCAGCAGTGCCTGTTTGCCAGGGTTTTGCCAATGACCTTCCCCGTCTGGCCCGCGATGGGCCAGCGCATCTGTCATCCGGGATATGGTGTCAGTTGTATAATACCCGGGTGTAGGTTGTATGATGCCGGCAATTCCGCACATGCCGTAAAGATAACCAACCGGCGGTTTTTAAAATTCAAACGGGAGTCGCGCCTGTGTACGGTCCCAGGCCATCAGTAGTTCTGCCGACCGGGTTCCTTTGCTTTCAAATACGATGGTAAAATATTCCAGGCGTCGTGCGTCATTTTGAACGGGCACTTCGAAGTGCATAATGTCTTTGGTGCTATCTTGTGTAAGTCCCCAACTGTCAAGATCGCTGTTCAGTACAATTTTCCAGTTATCCGGGTAGGGAATGCAGTAGAGGATATACCGGCCGGCAGGAACTTTTTTACCCGCAATTTTAGCGCTGCGATAAAGCTGTAATTCAGTGGCTTCATTAGCGCCCATACGCCAGGATTCTCCATATTTCAGGATACCATTATTACCAAACAGGTTTCGCCCGTGTAGATGTGGTCTGCTATAGATGACTCTTGCAAATGGTGGTTGTGATGCACCATGGATCATTTTTTCGTGGGGATAGTCTACCGGAAAATAGCTCATGTCCATGGGCGATACATCCAGGATGGCATAGGGGTTAACAAGAAGTGAGTCTGCGGTGTAAACCACGGGCCGGTTAACGCTGGTGTCTTTTACGGTTGTTTGTTCCTGTTTGTTGTTACAGGCGGTAAACAGCAGGATGGCAGCGAGTGGAATTAAATAGTTACGAAAAGTCGTTTTCATACGCCAGTGATTAGAAATTAACCGGGAGCGTCGTTTTCACCCAATCCCATCCTACTACAAGGTTGCAACCCGAAGTTGTTTTTTCAAAATTCATGGAAAGGTATTCCAACATTTCGGTATTCCGTACTACCGGAACATCTACCCGAACCACATCTTTGGCCGCATTGTATTTGAACGCACCCCATGTGTCTGTTTCCCGGTTCAGGATAAAGGTCCATGTTTTTTCGTTTACGATTGCATATAATGTATAACGGCCTTTGGTAATTTTCTTTCCATGTATGGTCACATTTCTAAAAAATTCAATTTCGGTAGCTTCATTGGCGCCCAGCCGCCAAATGCTTCCGTAAGGCACAAGGTCGCCGAAAATGACCCGTCCATCTTTCCTGGGACGGCTATAGATGATTCTTGTTACAGCAGGTACTGTTATTTTATCCTGAACTTTTAAGGAGGGATAGTTGGTTGGGAAATAGGCGATGTCGGCCGGGGACTTGTCAGTAGGAGGAAACGTTGTTCCTTGTGTATGAGCCGAAAAAGCGAATACGTGGATACCAATGAGCAGTAGTAATATTTTCATCATAAGTAAATAAGTGTAAATCTGTTGGTTTTGAAACGCCGGGCGGCGAACAATACCTGTCAGTTTGGTTGATGCATTAATTCCTCGAAACGTTGCCTCGCAAACGATTTTACGGCCGGCCAGAATATCCTGTAGCAATCATTAAAGAGTTGGTAATGATGCTGCAGCAATTCCCCGGCCTGGCTGCTGCTGGAGAGGTAGCGGGCTCTTCTTACCAGCCCACCAAAGCTTTTTGTAATACCGGCAATGGTTTGATAGTTATACAACCAGTTTTGATCGCGCATATACGGAAAAAGACCGGCAAAAGGTATGGGAAATAATTGTTGCTGCAGCGCCAGTTGGTCATATACTTCCTGCGAAAACGCCATCAGTTCTGTTACATCTTTAAATTCGGTGCGGTCATTGGCGAGAAAATGGTCATAGATAACATCTACAAAGGCGCCGCTATACAGTCGGTAGGCGGGCTTTAGGACGGCTGCTGCGGTTTTTGTTGCGGGATGGGTGTCTGTAAACTGGTCGATGTCACGGTGAAGCTGTATACCTGCTTGTACGGTTTGTGGATAGGTGAATTTTTGCCGCCCTTTTACGAAATCGCTGATCATATTCCCCAATAAGACGTGGGGTATATGAAACGAAAGACGTGCGTGGGCGAGATAGTTCACCGGTTATTGATTTTGATGTGCTACTATAAATGTCGATATCGCTTCCACCACTTCATGTGCAACGGGCAGTTGGGGATCTTCGTAAGCTTTGAGGTTTGCGGCGCGGTCGGCCGTTTTCACGATCTTCAACACATGGTTCATATTTTTGACTATTACCAGTTGTCCGTTTTGCGCAGCAAGAAGTTTAGCATCCGTTTCAGAGGTTTGTATATCCCTGCTTCCCTGGATAATGAGCACAGGACAGCTGAGTGATTTAACGATTGCTGCCGGGTCCAGTTGTAGCCAGGATTTCATGTAGGGCTGTACGGAAGGTCTGAAAAGCATCATGGATGAGGGGCTGTCAGGTAGTACGGAATATCCATTTTCGAGCGAGTCGAGCATGGTGCTTACGCGCAGTAGTTGTGTTGCATCCAGCTGGGTTGCGAGCTGTTCTTTTAAAATAACAGCTGCTTTGCGACCGGCGCCTTCCAGGCTAATGAAACCGTTGCAGGGAATTTGTGTGGCAGCGCTCATTCCTACCAACGATCCTTCACTATGCCCGGCAAGGTACACCTGGTCGTAGTTCATTTTTTTTAACCACCGGTAAAGGACTACGGCATCCTGTACCATATCAGTAATGGTAACGCTGTCTTCTGAAAGTCCGTCAGATAATTTACTTTTTCCAATACCTCTTTTATCGTATCGCAAAACTGCAAATCCGCGGCGGGCGAGTGAATCTGCAAGTTGCAGGAGGCTGTTATTTTTTCCCGGGATCAGTGGATTGTTGCCATTGCGGTCTGTAGGTCCGGAACCGGCTATCAGCAGCACTGCTACGCTGGTAGTGATTTGGTCAGGTTGAAAAAAGGTGGCTGATAGGATTGCATTGTGTACGGGGATCAGCACATCATCGGTTGTGTATGGGAGCGTGTCCATTTCTGCGATATTTTCAGTTGCCTGCCGGCGAAGTGAAAGCGGCAGCTTAACACCCTGGGTAAAATCGCCGTTGATGAGCGAATCACCGATCAGTGCGCCTTCAAACAGCGCATTGAGGCTGTTCATACTGATGCTGATAGCACTGTTTTTCACGCTGGTGGCATTGCATGGGATGCCAAAGGCGCCCTGTAGCGGACTATCCACCGTGCTGCTCCAGCTCTTGTCTTTGTTTTGCTGTATATGAAAAACGATGGTCAGGTCTTGTTGTCCTGTTTTCAATGTTCCTTCCCAATCGCCTGCAAACGCAGGCTGGTTTTGGCCTATGCTCTGAAATACCGTTAGCAGGAGAAGTATGCTGATGGGAAATATTTTTTTATGCATGTTGTTTGCTTTTTTTAAACAGGAGATAGGAGTAGATACAGGGTATAATGATAACCAGGATAATGCCTGTAATAAAAAGAGGCACTGCTATTTTAGCGGGTAAGATAAGGCTGGTGATGGCGAGTACCAGGCCGCCGGCAAACCATAACTTGCCGGCCAGCGCATGTGTTTTTTTCCAGTTCAGGGGATCCTCCAGTGTCCAGGGCAATCGAATACCCGCAAAATAGTTGGGTTTAAGATTGGGCATATAGTTTCCGAGAAATGCAAACAGGAGAGCGATACCTGCCAGTAAAAATCCTCCATCGAAATGCCGGTCGGGGTGACTGGCATAAAAGAGGATGACGCATTGAAGGGCCGACATGAATAGGGCAATTCCGAAGGCAATTTGCGTAAAGCGTGGCGAGGCGGCGCCATACCGTCTGGGATCGATACGGTGGATGTTGGACAATAGCAGGAAAACAAAAAGCGCTACAACGGACATTACGATAATCAACAGGATCAATTCATTTTTACTACCAAAGCGGTCAATTTCTCCGTGGAGGTTGTAGTGCATGGGTACGCTGGCAGGAAGATGGGGCCACACCAGCAGCAAATAAGCGGCCGGGCTTAACAGAATCGGGATCAGCAGGTAGCGAAACAATTTGGTCATGATGATTTCTTTTTGGCTTTGAATTGCATCAACCACTTCAGGATATCATCTACCACGGTTGTGTTTAGAGAATAGTAGATGTATTGTCCGTCTTTTTCGGCATTTACCAGCTTTGCCTGTTTTAATAGGTCGAGGTGATGGGAAACGCTGGGCCAGGAGATATGAAACCGCTCGGCAATTTCACCCGCCGTCATATCGCGCTCCTGTAGTAATTCGAGAATCTCGCGGCGGGTAGCATCATTCAGGGCTTTAAAAACGGTGTTCATACCACAACTGATTCATTAAATATTTAGACAAATATCTAAATATATATTCGTTTCTGCAAATTTCTTAGCCATCTGCCTTCCAGGTTGTTATCATCTGTTTCAGTGTGGAAAGAGAGGTGGCGCAGGCTGTTAATTCGTTTAACAACCGTGTCCATTAATCACAATTCGGTTGTAGCTGGGTGTAACAGCATCTACTTTTGTGTCGTCTTACGAAGACATAAACCATAACCACAATAATAAAGTCATGAAAAAATTTATTTTAATGCTGGCCGTTGTTTTCACTACCGCCAGTTCATTTGCAGCAAATGCAGATGTGAATGCAAAAGTTTTGCAATCCTTTAACGAAGAGTTTAGCACAGCAACCGATGTTCAGTGGACAGTAGGTGAAAATTTTGTGAAGGCTCAGTTTGTTTTCAACACGCAGCATGTTATCGCGTTTTATAGCATGGAGGGGGAGTTGATGGGTGTAGCCCGGTATATCAGCTCCGTAACATTGCCGGTGGCCTTGCAAAATTCATTGAAGCAGAATTATTCCGGCTATTGGATCTCGGATTTGTTTGAAGTAAACCGCAGCTCTGGTACATCTTACTATGTTACGCTTGAGAATGCTGATGAGAAGATGATGTTGCAGGCAGAATCGAGTGCAGACTGGGATGTGTACAAGCGTTCACGGAAGATATAAAAGAAGTTAGTTTTGGTGTGTGGTAAAACAAGCCCTGGCGTAAAAGCCGGGGTTTTGTTATTTATGGAATAGAGGGGTGCTGTTGTTTCAACGTTAA
Source organism: Bacteroidota bacterium (assembly GCA_048498035.1). GTDB lineage: Bacteria > Bacteroidota > Bacteroidia > Chitinophagales > Chitinophagaceae > CADEDV01. The sequence continues at coordinate 125,721 of JBEHYT010000003.1, forward strand.
TGAATGTTATCAGCTGTTATTCTTTTTAACAACCGCTTCCGTCCCTCATAAATTAGTTGACTGAAGGTGTAACGAAAATTACTTTTGTTCGTCACATTATCTAAAGAGTCAATTTTAAATTTTTAGCCATGAAAAAAATTATTTTATCATTTGCCGCTTTATTAGTGGCCGCATCAACTGTGTTTGCAGGGTTTAAGCCTGTAGATCCTTCTTTTGATCAAAGTTTGCAACAATCTTTTCGCGGAGCGAAGGCTGTGAACTGGATCAACGATAACGGGTATGCCCGGGCAACCTTTGAATATGGAGGAAGCCGTACGTTAGCGTGGTTCAATAGCAACGGAGAATTGCTGGGCTATGTTCGGGATTTGTTGCAGCAGCAACTGCCGCTTGCTGTTATTTCTAAGCTGAATAAGAAATATGCCGGTGCTGAAGTAGTGGAATGTTATGAATTAAACAATGCGCTGGGCTCGTTCTATAAAGTTTCTGTAAAGAGCAACGGGAAAGCCAGTAAAGTGACATTTCGCCCCGATGGATCTATTGAATCTGTTGAGAAGGTATCGTATTAAATGATGTGCGCAGTTGCGTACAGCCGACGGGCCCTGCTTTGAAAAAGGTGGGGCTTTTTTGTTGAATGTGATGTCACTAGTGTCCGGGGAAAATTTTAGCATATCTTATGAAGTTGGGCAATTGCATCGCTTGCGGCTTTTTTGCCTCCACGGCCGGCGGGCCGAGTTGCAGCTCCGGCGCTGTTTTTTGTGCTTGGCAGCGCCATTCCGCTACGCGGAACCGCACAAAAAGAAGGCGCCTCCGCCGCAACTGGTAGATTTAAATACACTTCGACGAATCGCTAACCGCTGATAGCAAGTGAAACTTTTACCGGACAGCGAAACCAGAGTTGCTTTTGAATAAGGGGCCTTGCTTTTAAATTGGACAAAAAGTGGTTTAAATAATCTTTGATATTCAGGCTAGTAAAGAGGTCCGGAGTTGCATTTTTATTTTCTCCGGACAACAATGAATGTGATGTTGGAGATAGTCGGTAAAAAGTTGCCTGATTTTTTATGATTGCGGTTTTGGCGGTGTTTTCAGTGGGAACTTCTTCGATTCCGGGCAATAGCTGCGGCCCTTCGGGCCCTCCCTTTTTCCCTCCCCCACCTTCCAACCACCGTTTTTTATCGTTTTGTCAAAGCGCTACCTGGTGGCGGTTATCCGCCTCATTTGTACCTACTTTAACCAGCCTCCACAGAAATCACCTCCTGCTTCGGCTAAATATGATCGAAAGACATTGTCATTGGCCTCAGACGATCCAAAGATAAAATGCTTCAAAAGCGAAACCGCGGGAAAAATCACGATTAAAAAAGTAAAAAACGCAGCAATACATCTGTTTTTTCCACCACATTGGCTGAAAGCTTCCTCTTTTTGGGTTCCCGTATTAATATTTTAGTTTTGCGGCTTTCGCCGCAATGTCTCCCTCCGAAGGCGGGATCTGAAGGCGGTTTTATCTAAAACAGTTTTTTATGAACAAAGGTCCCGTATCTAAATTTATTGAACATCATTACCGGCATTTTAATGCAGCAGCCCTGGTGGATGCCGCAAAAGGATATGAGCAGCACATGCTGGACGGAGGTAAAATGATGATTACGCTTGCCGGCGCCATGAGTACCGGTGAATTGGGAATTTCGCTTGCGGAAATGATCCGCCAGGATAAAGTGCAGATTATCAGTTGTACCGGCGCCAACCTGGAAGAAGATGTAATGAACCTGGTAGCACATTCGCATTACAAACGCATCCCCAATTATCGCGACCTGACACCTCAGGAAGAATGGGATTTATTGGAAAATCATTACAACCGCGTTACTGACACCTGCATCCCGGAGGAAGAAGCATTCAGACGGCTCCAAAAACACCTGCACCGTCAATGGAAAGAAGCAGAAGAAAAAGGAGAACGATACTTTCCACACGAATTTCTGTATAAGGTTGTTTTGAGCGGGGATCTTAAGGAATATTATGAGATTGATCCAAAAGACAGCTGGATTGTAGCTGCGGCTGAAAAAAATATTCCGATCGTTGTGCCAGGCTGGGAAGACAGTACCACCGGTAACATCTTTGCGAGTTATGTTGTAAAGAATGAATTAAAGGCCTCCACGGTAAAAAGCGGGATCGAATACATGGTGTGGCTTACAGAATGGTACCGTAACAACTCATCCGGCAAGGGCGTTGGCTTCTTCCAAGTGGGCGGAGGTATTGCGGGAGATTTCCCGATTTGTGTAGTGCCCATGATGTACCAGGACCTGGAGTGGCATGATGTGCCCTTCTGGAGTTATTTCTGCCAGATCAGTGATTCCACAACTTCTTACGGATCGTATTCCGGCGCCGTTCCCAATGAGAAAATCACCTGGGGCAAGCTGGATGTGAATACACCTAAGTTCATCGTAGAAAGCGATGCTACTATTGTAGCTCCGCTCATCTTTGCCTGGATTTTAGGATGGTAATTGATTTAACCGAAAAAGGCGCTCACATGAGCGCCTTTTTTTATACCAGTTCTGTATTTTATACAACTACAGGCGAGCACCCCGCTGTTTCAAATCCCTCCTGATCTTGTTTGCTTCCGCACCATCCCGGATTGCAGCAATAAGAAGATAAATCACAATCGCTTTAACAAGCCATCCACTAATGGCACCTTGCGCGCCCAGGCTTGCAATAATGAGTACCCATATTGCAACAGTTATAACTCCACTGATCACTGCCGCAATCAGGGGTTCCTTTCGTGCCAGGAAGCCCATACCTGCAATGACGGCGGGCACAACTAACGCAATTCCGACATTTTCAGCCGTTACAAGATTTTGTATCGCCAGGGCAAGCATATCCGATGCAAAAAAACAGATAGCCACCCAAAAGAGTTTTTTCGCTACATTTTTGCTAAGAATGGTAAAAATATCGCGCTGCGTGGCCTCATATAATTCCAGTTCATCAGCAATAATAGAAGTTGGTTCGGTAGACATCAGTTAGTTTTTTAGGTAAGGTTTCAGGTTTCACAGATGAAAATAAAAAAAGACAGCGATAATTTATCACTGCCTTTGAAATTATTTGCTTGAATTAAAACCCTTTTGGCTTATCCAACGGAATATCACGCTTTAGCATCTCATCCCGATTGGCCATATTCCAGGCGGTATAAAATACAAGCTGCGCACGTTTTGCCATCAATGGATAATTGATCTTGTCTGGTGTGTCTGTAGGTCGGTGATAATCAGCATGAACACCATTGAAATAAAAAATAATAGGCACTCCTTTATCGGCAAAATTGTAGTGGTCGCTTCTATAATAGAACCGGTTGGGATCGCTTAGGTCGTTGTACCTGCGGTCCAGGTTCATTTTCATGTAAGTCTTGTTCACCTCTTCTGTGATCGGAGTAAGGTCAGAACTTAATTTATCATCTCCAATTACATATACATAATTCGCTGAATCTTTTTTCCCGCTGAAATTGTTGTCAACCCGCCCGATCATATCAATATTCAGGTCTACAGATGTTTTATCCAGGGGATACACGGGATGATTCGTATAATAGTTACTTCCCCAAAGGCCTTTTTCTTCACCACTTACCGTCATAAAAATGATGGTTCTGCGCGGACCCTTGCCCGCTTTCTTTGCTTCTGCAAAAGCTTGCGCAAGTTCCAGCACGCCAGTTGTTCCGCTTCCATCATCATCAGCACCGTAATTGATCACCGTATCGCGCTTGCCCAGGTGATCATAATGTGCAGTGAGAAAGACATATTCATCCTTCTTATCGGTTCCTTCAATCATTCCCATTACATTCGAAACATAAGTGGTCTTTGTCGTTTTCATATACGTCATACCGATGTTGGATTCATAAGTTTTCAACGGTACTTCATTCGTCTTAACACGTTCCAGTAAATTTTCTCCATCTTTCCCGAGGATGGACAGCGCCAAACCCTGTGAAATTTCAAACGCAAATGGCATCTGACTTGCCTTGTAGCCCGTAAGACTCCAGTTGCTGGTAGCATTAAACATCCGGCGCGGGAAATTGGTGCTTACGAGCAATATTCCCGCGGCGCCATTGTTCATTGCAGCGGAAATCTTTCCGTATAGCGAAACCGATGACCGGAAGCCTTTGCGGCTGGGTTTGAAATCAGCCGGACCGCCATCCACCACCATTACCAGTTTGCCCGTCACTTTCAGATCTGCATAGTCGTTGCGTCCATCATCCTGGATGCCGTATCCCGCAAAAACCACTTCAGAGAATCTTAATTCCCCGGAATAGTTGCTGGTGAGCGGCTGATAGTCTTTATTTAACTGGTACGGCAATCCATTGATCGTGAAATTGCTGGTTAGCATAGAATCCCTGTAGAGTGGATATTGCAAGCGATAACTGCCATTGTTGCCCGGTTGCAACCCCAGGTTCCTAAACGTGGTTTCAATGTAAGTGGCAGCTTTTTCGAGTCCCGGTGAAGGCGTTTCCCGACCTTCAAATTCCTTGCTGGCAATTGTATATAAATGTTTTTTCATATCGTCGGCCGTAATCGTGTTGGCGTACTTAACGGCCGCTTTGTCTTTTTTTTGCGCCATTGCCAGGCCCGGAAGCGCCAGCGAAAAGCAGATCATCAGTTTTCTAAGCATGATAAAGTGGTTGATAGACGATAAAAATAATCCCTTCCGTTATTGGGAAGGGAAAAAAGGGATGACTGGTTAATTCCAATTGCGGACGTGGATCAACTACACGGGATCTTCGCAACGCGGTTGGCATGTCTGCCACCTTCAAACGGCGTTTCGATAAATAACTGTACCATTTTTTCGGCATCCCCTTCACGTACAAAACGGGCAGGAATACAGATAATATTGGCATCGTTATGCTGGCGCACGAGTTTTACAATTTCTTCTCCCCAGCAAATGGCCGCCCGGATGCCTGCATGTTTATTGGCTGTAATGGCAACCCCGTTAGCTGTTCCGCAAAGCAGGATGCCAAAACAATAATCACCGCTTTCCACCGCAGTTGCTACGGGATGCGCAAAATCCGGGTAATCCACCGAGTCTGTGGAATGTGTTCCAAAGTCTTTATAGTTTATTCCCTTTCCTTCAAGAAAAGAGATCAAATCTTCTTTGTATTCAAAACCGGCGTGGTCACTACCAATAGCCACAGGTTTGCTGAGATCAAAAGAGGTATTCATACATTTTTTTTTGAATCATCACTGCCCGTAAAGGTACTATCATTTCCCGTAGCTGATCAACTCCATTCACTATCCTGTTTTTGCTGACTGCGATTCACTCTCGTGGCAATCATTACACTTGCTTCAAAAAGCAGGTAGAGCGGAATGGTTACAATGGTAAGACTAAATGGATCCGTGGACGGCGTAATGATTGCTGCCGCAATAACAATGAGTACAAACGCATGGCGTCGGTATTTGCGCAGGAATTTGCCGGTTACCAGCCCAATTTTGGCCAGTAACATTACCAGCAGCGGAAGCTGAAAGAGCACACCAATCCCCACGGTAGTATAAATCAGGTTTTCCAGGTAATCGGAAAAGGTGGGTCGTATATCAATCTGCGGGCTTAGTTTATAATTAAAATAAAAATTAACCATGAACGGCGTCAGGATATAATACCCAAAGGCAACACCGAGGAAAAAAAGTAACGATACCCAAAAAATAATCCCTCTTGTTTTACGTACTTCTTTTTCAGATAAAGCCGGACGAACAAAGCGCCACAGTTCCCAGAAAACGTAGGGGAAGGCAACCACAAAACCACCTATAAAAGCAACCGTAAATGAGGAAATAAACTGCCCGGTCATGGTGTTTTCCTGGAAGCGGGCATCCAGTGGCGGAAAGCAAAGCACATCGCCAATGTGAAGTGTATGTCCCATGGAACACAGCCAGCGCGAGGCGATAAAATCGGATCGCGTGGGTGCAAACAGAACATTATTAACTACAAAATCAATAAAAATGAATACGATGATTGCGCCCACCACAACGGCAATCACCGAGCGGATAATATGCCAGCGCAATTCTTCAAGATGGTCGATAAACGACATTTCGGCCTGGTCGTTCCGGTTGCGCTTATTAAAAAAGTCCAATAGAGCCATGCAATAATTCCAGTTTGTTGATCAGCTGAATTCCCGTTTTATTTCAGCTTTTTCATTTTTACCATTTCAATCCGGGTGTCGCTTACACTGATAATATCAAATTCGTAATCATCAATAATGACCCGCTCTTTTTGATGCGGGATGGTTTCATAATAATTGATAATAAAACCAGAAAGTGTTTCTGTATCGTGTTCCGGAAATTCAAATCCATATTTATTTTCCAGGTAATCCAGTTCCAGGCGACCCGAAAAAATGTATTCATTCTCGGCTATTTGTTTTTCAACAAATTCCTCGGTGTCGTATTCGTCTTCAATTTCCCCAAACAATTCTTCCAGTACATCTTCCATTGTAATGATCCCCGCGGTGCCGCCAAATTCATCTACCACCCAGGCAATACTTTTACGCTCGCGTGAAAATTTGCCAATCAGGTCGGTGGCACTCATGCTTTCCGGCACTGCCGGGATGGGATGTAAAATAGCCTGGATGTTTTCCGGTCTTTTGAAAAGGTCCAACTGGTGGATATACCCGGAAATATGATCAATATTGCTATCGTACACCACCAGTTTGCTCAGCTTGGTGTGTACAAATTTCTCCCGCACCTCATTAATCGTCGACTTTAAATCGATCCCGATAATTTCTTTACGAGGTACAAGGCATTGCCGGATTTTAATTTTAGGCAATTCCTGCGCATTTTCAAGTAATTGGGTGCTCCTTTCCTGTTTTTCCCCGTCCAGGTTAGGCTGAAAAAGGTTTTTGAGGTCGCTTCGCTTAAAGGCTTCTTTTTCTTTGTCTACCCTAACGCTCAATACGTATTTCAGGAGCCATTCCGCCAGTTTGATCAATCCTTCCGCCAGCGGGTAAAACATCTTATAAAAAATATCCGTAACGTATGCGAACCTTGTAAGCATTACATTACTCCGTGCCCTGAAGATGGCGCGTGGGATAAATTCACATACAACTAATACCACGAAAGTGGCCAGCGTAATTTCGACGAGAATGTGAACGGAATCGTAGCCAATATGCAGGTATTTCCAGGCGGGCTGCATTACGTTGCTGATCTGCAGGCCGAAGAATACGAGGAAGATATTGAAGCCAATAAGTGTGGTCCCCAGGAAATTGGCAGGTGCATCTATAAACCGGGCGATGAGTAATCCGCTGGTGCCGCCCTGTTTTCTTTTTAATTCAATATTCAGCCTGTTGGCACTGTAAAATGCCATTTCAATGCCTGCAAAGAAGGCCATCAGCAACACCGTCAGTACAAAAAAGACGATCGTCTTCCACTCCATTTGGTAAAGATAAGGCAGTAATGAGGAATCATCCTGCTATTAACCGGCCAGAAACTCCCTGACCGCCTTTTCGGCCTGTCGGCAGGCAACTTCCAGCTTGTCGTTCAGAATTATACGGTCAAAGTGCTGTTTAAAGGAAAGCTCATAGGAGGCCTTGCTGATACGGGCTTCCAGCGATTCCGGCGTTTCAGTGCCCCTCGCCTCCAGTCTTTTTTTCAATTCCGCGATAGAAGGAGGTTCTATAAATAACGACAATGAACTGCCCCGAAATTGCTGTTGAATATTGATGCCGCCTTTTACATCTACGTCCAGCAGGGGCGATTTTCCCAGGCTCCAGATACGGTCCAGTTCTGAACGAAGCGTGCCGTAATATTTGCCTTCATACACCATTTCCCATTCTACAAATTCACCCTGCTGTATTTTTTGCTGGAAGTCGGTTGCGGAGATAAAGTAGTAATCAATATTGTTTCGTTCGCCGTTGCGCGGTTGCCGCGTGGCCGCGGAAATGGAGAAAGCAAGCTGATCCGGCATGGTTTGAAGCAGGTGGCGGGTAACGGATGTTTTGCCCGCCCCCGAAGGCGCTGCAATAATGATCAGCTTGTGCAATTTTGCCATGCGCAAAGAAAGGAAAAATAACTATTTCGCCGGGCGAAAATCATCTGTTATACCCGTTTTATATCAGCGCCCAGTTTTCGAAGCCGCTCATCAATCTGCTGGTACCCGCGATCAATCTGTTCTATGTTCTGGATGGTACTTTTTCCATCTGCGCTCAGCGCAGCAATCAATAGCGCCACACCAGCCCGGATATCGGGGCTGCTCATGGTTATTCCCCGCAGGTTTTGCTGGCGCTCCAGCCCAATTACTACTGCGCGGTGGGGATCACATAACACAATGCGGGCGCCCATATCAATCAATTTGTCTACAAAGAAAAGACGGCTCTCAAACATTTTTTGATGCACCAGCACAGATCCGGTGGCCTGGATAGCCGTTACGAGGATAATGCTCAGCAAATCGGGTGTGAAACCAGGCCAGGGATGATCGTAAATGGTCAGGATCGATCCGTCAAGGAAGGTCTGGATCTCATAATTTTTTTGTGCAGGAACATGGATCGAATCGCCCTGGATGGAAAGCTCAATACCCAGTTGGCGGAATTTATCCGGTATCATCCCCAGGTGTTCCACGCCCGCATCACAAATGGTAATATCACTTTGCGTCATCGCCGCCAGGCCTATAAAAGATCCGATCTCGATCATATCCGGCAGCATCCGGTGCGTAGTTCCCTGCAGGTAATTAACACCCCTGATGATGAGCATATTGCTGCTGATCCCGGAAATATCAGCTCCCATCCGGTTGAGCATTTTGCAAAGCTGCTGGATGTAGGGTTCGCAGGCGGCATTATAAATTGTTGTTGTACCCTGCGCCATTACCGCCGCCATCAGGATATTGGCCGTGCCGGTTACGGAGGGCTCGTCCAGCAACATTTCAACGCCCCTCAATTCCGGCGCTTCCAGGTGAAAAAAGCCATCCTGTTCTTCATAACGAAAACGGGCGCCCAGTTTTTCAAATCCAATAATATGTGTATCCAGCCTTCGGCGTCCAATTTTATCGCCACCGGGTTTTGGAATAAATGCTTTCCTGAATCGCGCCAGCAGCGGACCGGCCAGCATCACCGCACCACGCAATCGCCCGCTTTTTTTCCGGTAATCTTCACTATGTAAATAGTCGATATTAATATCATCCGCCTGGAATGTGCAGGTATTGCTATCGGTACGCTCGATCTTCACATTCATTTCCCCCAGCAATTCAATTAGCAGGTTTACGTCCAGGATGTCTGGTATATTGGATACAGTAATTTTTTCCGGCGTTAGCAACACGGCGCTGAGTATTTGCAAGGCTTCGTTTTTGGCGCCTTGCGGAACAATTGACCCCGAAAGCTTTTTTCCTCCGTTTACTTCAAATGAGTGCATGGATAATTTCGTTTAAAACCCTGGCTAACCGGGTGTAAAAATAAAAAGTTGAAAGTAGAACTTTCAACTTTTACAAAATGCATTATACCGGGCTTGTCAGTAGCGTTTTTTCTTGAAGTTGCCGCCACCGCCGTTGCCGCGATTATCATTTCTGCGTCCGCCGCCATTGCCGCGGTTCTGGTATTTATTACGTTGTTTGCCGTAGTTGTTGCCACCGCGGTTTTCGGGCTGGTTGCGGAAGGCCTTTACAAACGGTGTATTGGTAAAGGTGAGTTGCCCGTCGGTGATGCTCGACAATTCGCTTTGAATAGCGTCGTCATGCACCTGTTCTTTATGCCAGTTATTGTAGGCCAGTTTCATGTAATAGGCTACAGCATTGGCAAAACCGAGTTTTTTCTCAGGATTTTCTTCTTTCAGGGCCTTGTCGATGATCACTTCCAGGTTTTTACCCAGGTGCGAATATCGGGGGTGCCGTTTTGGGTAAGGAAGTGGGTCGGGTTTTGCTTTCAGTGTTTCCCGGGTTGGGATGGGGTAGGGCGATTTTACATCCAGCTTAAAATCTGCGATCAGGAAAAGGTGATCCCAAAGTTTATGACGGAAATCCTCTACATTTTTCAGATGCGGGTTCAAAAAACCCATCAATTCAATAACAGCGTATGCATTTCGCTGGCGGCGCTCCGGATCTTCAATAGCCAGCAGGTGTTCAATCATTTTCTGCACATGACGACCATATTCACGCATTACCAGTTCATTCCTGGTAGTATTATATTCCATGTAACCAAAGTTGGTGAAGAAACAAATGTAAGAAGAGATTGACTATTAATGAAATCGCGCTTCCGGGGAAGCGCGATTGGTCAATTTATAGGGGAAGGGAAAAGAAAGGGGCCCCGAACCAAGGCCCCTTTTACAAGCCACCATCCTCTTCCACCTAAGAGGTCATTTAATAAAAAGTTGATTGACAAACGACTGCCGCGTAAGGGGATCCACCACACGAACCCAATAAAAACCCTTATTTAACGTCGCAACCTGTTGATAAACGCCACCAGATACCGTCACTTCCTTGTTGACAACAGTTTGTCCTAATTCGTTGTTTATAAGAACTATAAATTTTCCGGATGAATTAATATCAAATTTGATACCAACTATGCCATCAGACGGGTTTGGATACACAGTAAAATGAACCGGATTGCCATTAAAGATATCCACATGTCTTACGACTGTAAAATAAGACTTACCGCGATTATCCAGCTGTTTAATCCTAAAAAAATATATCCCCATTTCCTGCGCCGTAAAAATACTATGATAATTTGCGCCAGGGCCTCCGGATTTAGGAAGAACAGCAAATGTTTCAAAGTGCGCGCCATCCCGGCTTACCTGCGCTTCATAGTAGTAGTTCCCATTATCTGTCCGGTCAAAATTGCTCCAGTCTAACTTTACCTGTTGTCCACTTTCGCGCACCGCGGTAAAATTGTAATTGTTGATCGGAAGGAGGTACGGATTGCAGGTGCAATATTCAAACCGGAAGCGCACAAATGCCGACGTAGCTACGGAACTGTTATAATTACCACCGGTACAGGATATATTGGTAAATGCGGTAATGTCATAGGTGTAACTCACGCTGTCTGTACCATAAAATGCAACAATGGACGCGGAATCGCTGAGTGTCCGGCATACCGTTACGGCATTCAGCAGCGTATCATGTGAAATGGCAATGAAATCAGGCCCTCCGCCCAGCGGCGCAGTTGTTGGGCCTAATGTGTAGGGGCCATAATGATAGTTGATGGAATTGACGAGCGGAACAGCCAGGCCCGGACCAGTGATCTGGTCGGTCCGAATGTAATAAATGTCGGCCGTTTGACTGGATGCTGAATTGTTTTCTACACTCACGGAATCAACAACACCGGTAATTGAAACGCAAAGTCGAACGCATTTGACCATCCCGTTTACGGGATCAAACTGCGGAAATTTTACCTGCATGGAAGTAATTCCCGCAGGGGTGGCGATGGTGGTGTCGTACGCAACAGAACCGGGTGGTAGTCCATCGGGACATTGCGCATCCGAATGTGTAGTTTTCAACAGTAACATCGAGGTCAGAACCAAAGCAACGGCACGGTGATACACGTTTCTCATAGGGTTACCGTTTGGATTTACACTTAGTTAACGATTGTAAAAATAAATCTGTCCGGCCAGCTCTGCAATTGTACAACTGCCCGATTTTCAAACTGGTATTTCACGAATATCCACAGCAAATGTCCCCACGCATTATGCATGATGAAATGCTCTATCGCGCGATAATTACCAGGTATAAAAAATCGAAAAATGACGATCTGAAATTTTAATTCCCGGAGTTATCAACAGTTATTTTACTAAAATTCACAGGCGGATCGGATGCATTCATCAACTAACTTTGCGCCCTGCCATGCGAATTGCAGTTAATACGAGATTTTTACTATCGGAGTATCGCGATGGATACGGGTATTTTCTATCCGAAATATTCGCACGCATCGTGCGTAACCACCCGGAACATGAATTTATTTTCATTTTTGACCGCCCATACGATCCCAAATTTGTTTTCTCCAATAACGTGAAAGCAATTGTTGTTGGTCCTCCAGCGCGCCATCCCCTCCTCTGGAATTTATGGTACAACTGGCGTATCCCGGTGGTTTTAAAAAAATACCAGGCGGATGTGTTTGTCTCGTGCGACAGCTATTGCTCTTTACGGACAAAAACGCCGCAGATGCTGGTGTTGCATGATCTTTCCTTTCTTCATTTCCCGGAATTCCTGATCCCGGCCCACCGCCGCTTTCTGCGTAGCAATACACCGGCTTTTGCCAGGAAGGCAACTGTGCTGGCCACTGTAAGCGAATTTTCAAAAAACGATATCGTTAACAACTACGGAATAAAAGCTGCCGATATTGCTGTTATTAATAATGCTGCCCGTGCAGGCTTTGCGCCGCTGGGCGCAACAGAAGCCGCTGCTGTCCGGGAGCAGCATACCGATGGGCGACAGTTTTTTTTATATGCCGGCGCCATTCATCCCCGGAAGAACCTGACTAACCTGTTGAAAGCGTTTTCCATTTTTAAGAAGAAACAGAACAGCAATTTTAAGCTGGTTATCGCAGGCCGGCTGGCCTGGAAGTACGAAAAATTTGTAGAAAGCCTCCGCTCCTATAAATATCGTAATGATGTTATACTGCTGGGTTATGTGCCAGACGAAACACTCTTTCAACTGATGGGCGCTGCCTATGCGCTGGTATATCCCTCCTATTGGGAAGGCTTTGGTGTGCCTGTGCTTGAAGCCATGCAAAGCGGTACTCCGGTAATTACGTCTGTCAATTCTTCCATGGAAGAAATTGCGGGAGATGCGGCACTGTATGCAGACCCGTCGTCTCATGAAGAAATTGCTGAAAAAATGCAATTGCTTTATAAGGATGAAAACCTTCGTGCCCGATTGATTGAAAAAGGAATTTTCCGTGCACGGGATTTTAGTTGGGATGACGCCGCAGCAAAATGTTGGTCGCTGATCTTAAAAGCTGCCGGTCAAACCATGCCCTGAATTTGTTCTACCTTTACGGCCGCAATAAAATAAAATATGACAACCTCAACGATCTCGATTGATGTAACAATGGATGAGTCCCGCATTCCTGCGGCGATCAACTGGCACGCTTCGGATACCAGTGCAGACCAGGCCCAGAAAGCCAAAGCATTTATGCTTTCTTTTTGGGATGGCGCTGAAAAAGCAGCTTTGCGAATCGATCTCTGGACAAAAGACATGATGGTTGATGAGATGGCTGATTTTTTTTACCAGACATTAATGACCATGGCTGATACCTATGGCCGCGCTACTAATCACAATGAACTGGTGCAGGAAATGAAAACATTTGCAAAGGATTTCTATGCTAAATTCCAGGAAAAACAAATCCGGGAAAACAAAGCGCTTTAGCAGTTGTTTATTTTGATAACTATTCACAATTCTAATTTTTTGCCATGACACTCGAACAAAAGATAATGACTGATTTGAAAGCAGCGATGCTCGCCAAGGATGAAGTAGCGCTTCGTAGCTTGCGTGCCATCAAAGCCGCCATTTTGCTGGCCAAAACTTCTGAAGGTGCAAGTGGTGACATGAAAGAGGAAGATGAGGTTAAGCTATTGCAGAAGCTGGTGAAACAACGGAAAGATTCACTTGATATCTATACCCAACAAAATCGCGCCGACCTGGCGCAAAAAGAGCAGGAAGAAATTGCCGTGATCGAAAAATTTCTGCCGAAGCAATTGTCGCCCGAAGAGATCAGGGCGGAACTTACCCGCATCATCCAGGAAGTTGGTGCTACCTCCCCTGCAGATATGGGCAAAGTGATGGGCGCTGCCACCAAACAGTTGAGCGGAAAGGCGGATGGAAAAACAATTTCAACGCTGGTAAAGGAATTGCTGGCGGGCAAATAACTGTTCAGCCGTAGGCTTTAATAGTTTATTGACACTAAATGGGTGATACTTGCGTTGATACCTAAACCAACATCATGATCATCGATGCGCTTTTTGTAGTACTGCTGGTGCTGGCTGTATGGAAAGGATATCGGCGCGGATTGATTGTGGGTGTGTTTTCCTTTGTAGCTATTGTAATCGGTCTTGCAGCAGCGATGAAACTATCGGCAGTGGCAGCAGGATATATTGGTGATTCTGTTAACGTATCGCAGCGCTGGCTTCCCGTTTTATCATTTTTGCTGGTTTTTGTGATTGTGGTGATCCTGGTGCGGCTGGGTGCAAATGCTCTGGAAAAAGTGGCCGAAATGACAATGTTAGGCTGGCTGAACCGGTTAGCAGGAGTGCTGCTTTATGCGGCTATCTATATTACAATCTATAGTGTGGTGCTTTTTTATGCGGTACAGGTCAACTGGATACGGCCGGAAACGATTGAGAAATCCGTTACTTACGACTTCATTCAGCCTTGGGGCCCCAAAGCGATCAATGCACTGGGCGCAGTTATACCCTGGTTCCGCGATCTTTTCACCCAGCTGGAACAATTTTTCGATGGTGTGTCGGCCAGTCTTTGAGCATATCTGTACTTTTTTCAACCCTTCTCTTTAATTGTTTGTTATCCTATTGGCCGCCATCAAAAAAAATCTATATTCGGGTCGGTAACGCATAGGATGTAGCTAGTTAAAAACACAGCGTTGCGCGTATATTTGCATGACCGGCATTGTTTTATACAAACAACTGGTTATTATTTGAGTTAAAACGATTATTTTAGTCGCAGAATTTCGGGCTTACCGAACTGAATTGACTGCCCATGGAATACGAGATTAAACAACAGGATAAGTTCAAATATATCGAGGAAGGCAACGGGGAGCCGTTGGTGCTGCTGCATGGCCTGTTTGGAGCGTTGAGCAATTTCAAAAGCCTGATTGAATATTTCCGCCAGCACACCCGTGTAATTGTGCCGATGCTTCCCTTGCTGGATATGGACATCCTGCACACTTCTGTAGGCGGGCTGGCCAAGTTTGTACACAAATTTTTGGAAGCAAAAGATCTCCAGAATGTGAACCTCCTGGGTAATTCCCTGGGCGGGCATGTTGCATTGATCCATACCTTAAAACATCCCGAACGCATCCGTTCATTGATCCTGACGGGAAGTTCCGGCTTGTTCGAGAATGGCATGGGCGATAGCTATCCCAAACGTGGGGATTATGAATATATCCGCAAAAAAACTGAATTGACATTTTATGACCCGGCCACAGCGACCAAAGAACTGGTAGACGAGGTCTATAGTATCACCAATAACAGGCTGAAAGCCATTAAGATCATTGCCCTTGCCAAAAGCGCCATCCGGAACAACCTGGGTGAAGAATTGAGCCAGATCAAGCAACCCACATTGCTGGTTTGGGGCAATAATGACAGTATCACACCACCTTTTGTAGCCCGTGAGTTCAACAAACTGATCCCCAACAGCGAGCTGCATTTTATTGATCGTTGCGGCCACGCCCCCATGATGGAGCGGCCCGATGAATTTAACGCGATACTGCACAAATTTTTGAAAAAGCTGAACGAGCCTGCAACAGTTCGCTAGTCGTTGCGGTCTTATGAAAAACAACGCCGCTATCCATGTTAACCCGGGAATTACTATCTCAGACGCTCCCCTATTTACATCTTGACGACAAGGTGTACCAGGCGCTCCAACTCATGAACGATAATCATGTAACGCATTTACCCGTGGTAGAGGGTGAGAAATTTATTGCCATCTTAAGTGAGGATGATCTTTTGCAAGCCGAAAATGACAATGCTCCCATCCGGGAACTGGAACAGTCATTTGCCAGTTTTTCTGTAAAGGAAAATGAACATTTCCTGAAGGCAGTACAACTTGCCGCTGAAAACGGACTTAGCGTGGTTCCTGTTGTTTCTGATGAAAATGAATTAGTGGGAACTGTAACCTATACCGACCTCTTGCGGAATGCTTCTGATTTTATGAGCCTGAATGAGCCGGG
This sequence comes from Bacteroidota bacterium, assembly GCA_048498035.1. Taxonomy (GTDB): domain Bacteria; phylum Bacteroidota; class Bacteroidia; order Chitinophagales; family Chitinophagaceae; genus CADEDV01. The sequence continues at coordinate 141,544 of JBEHYT010000003.1, forward strand.
CGGTTTGATTGTGCTGGAAATGGATACCAACCAGTATTCATTCAACGAGATCAGTAAACTGGTGGAGTCAAATGACGCCCAGATTACCCAACTCAATACCTCAAATGACCCCGAAACGGGGATCATGCAGGTCACCATCCGGATCAACAAACCGGAAGTGTCGGACATTGTAGCAACCTTTCAGCGTTATGATTACAACGTGAAATACTTCTTTGGGGAGGAACTTTATGCCAATGAGTTGCGCAGCAATTACGACAACCTGATGAATTATCTGAAAATCTAGTTTTTTCCACCAAAAGGCATGGTGGTTGCAGAATTACCCTAATTTAGTCGATATCCCTGCGGATACACTTATGTTACGGGTAACCAAATATCATCTCCTGTATTTACTACTGGCGCTTTGCAGTGCCAGCGCCTCCGCACAACAACTTTCAGCAGACAGTATTTCCGCAGCTATTCCCGAAGACAAACTTATCATCCGTACGATTCACGTGGTGGGCAACCGAAAGACCAAAGAAAGTATCATACTTCGGGAGTTGCCTTTTCGCTCAGGTGAATCCTACCTGCTCCAGGACCTGGTGAAAAAATTTGAAGACGGCCGCAGACAACTGATGAATACTTCTCTTTTTATTGATGTGGTAGTTGCACTTGAAAAATCAGAAGGTTATTACGTAGATGTGCTGGTAGACGTTCGGGAACGCTGGTACATCTTCCCGGTCCCTTATTTCAAACCGGTAGACCGGAATCTTAATCAATGGCTTTTTGAAAAAAATGCCAGCCTGAGCCGCGTGAATTACGGGGCCAAGATCATGTACAACAACGTAACAGGGCGGAATGATAAACTGCGCTTTCTGCTTATCAGCGGCTATACACACCAGCTTGGATTTAGCTACGGCAGACCGTTCATCGACAAAAAAATGCATTGGGGCTTCAATACCTCGTTAGGCATGGGAGAAAATAAAGAGGTGAACTATAATACCATCGACGATAAGCAGGCTTTTTATAAATCAGAGAACGGAAATATCCGCAAATTTTTTAACATAAATGCGGAAGCCAGTTACAGGCGTGCCATTAAGTCCACGCACTATATCGGCATTGGTTATTCTGTAGAAACAGTAGCTGATACCATCCTGAAATTGAATCCCAATTATTTTCCCCGGTCACAAAAGCGGATCGCCTATCCTGAAATCTATTATCGCTTCAGCTATTTTGATCTTGATTATATTCCCTATCCCACCAAGGGATATGCGGCAGACATTACAGTAGGCCGTAAAGGAATTACACCGGATATGAATTTCTGGTATGTGTCGGCAAAAGGTTCCGGCAGCTGGCATGTCAACAACAGGTCGTTTTTTAATCTTACCGCCTATGGCGGACTTGCAGTACCTTTTCATCAACCCTATTATATGCAAAGGTTCTTTGGTTACGGTGACGCATTTCTGCAGGGCTACGAATATTACGTGGTAGACGGGGTGGCGGGAGGTTTTTTAAAGGGGACATTTACACGGCAATTGCTTAACCTATCCCTGCGTACGCCGGGAAAAAACCGCCAGTTGCCCGAACGCATTCCCGTCCGGTTTTACGGAAAGGTTTTCGCCAATACAGGCTATGTTTACAATCCCAACCCCGGCACGAATATGCTGTCTAACCGGATGCTGTATTCCTGGGGAATTGGACTGGATGTGTTTACGTCTTATGATTTTACGATCAAGATTGAATGGACATTTAACCAGTTAGGTCAAAACGGGGTATTTTTGCACCGCAAGTCTATTTTTTAGAATTATCATGATGAAGGCCGCTATTTACAGCCGGATACTGGAAGCTGACCAGGTGAGCGATGTGCAACTGTTTTTTGATGAATTACAGAAGCAACAGATTGAACCTGTCGTTTTTCAACCTTATTTTGACCAACTCCAGGAAGTTATTCGCCTGCCGGAGGGAACCCGTACTTTTTCCGCCTCTGAGCAGCTTACGGAAGAATTTGAATGCATTTTTAGCCTTGGCGGCGACGGCACCCTGCTGGATACCGTAACCCTGGTTCGCAATAAACCGATTTCCATTATGGGAATCAATTTCGGCCGGCTTGGTTTCCTGGCCAGTATTGGCCGAAGTGAGGTAGCGACAGCTGTAAAAGCCATTGCCAAACGGACCTACGTGGAAGACCGGCGAACCATGATCCATGTGGATGCTGATTTGCCTCTTTTTGGCAACATCCCATACGCATTAAATGAATTTTCTATTCATAAGCGCGATACCGCGTCGATGATTAAAATTCATACCTATTTAAATGGTGAATTTTTAAATACGTATTGGGCGGATGGATTGATTGTTGCCACGCCAACCGGTTCCACCGGCTACTCGCTCAGCTGTGGCGGCCCTATCGTTTTTCCCGAAGCCGGCAGTTTTGTGATCACCCCCGTTGCTCCCCACAATTTGAATGTAAGACCGATCATTGTACCCGATGATAACGTGATTTCATTTGAGATCGAAAGCCGCTCAGACCATATCATTTGCGCGCTCGATTCCCGCCGTGAAATTGTAAACAAAAACGTTCAGCTTGCCGTAAAAAAGGAGGACTTTTCCATCCGCCTGCTACGCCTGAGCGAAAACAATTTCCTGCATACCCTGCACAATAAACTTACCTGGGGATTAGACCGGCGGAACTAGGAATTTTACCAGGGAATAAAAGAAATTGGCTATTTTTCCGTTCTATTAATTCGAACCGATCGTTATGAAGAAATTCTTGGCTGTATCCCTGTTGGTTATCACATTCCAGGGCCTTTCCGTACACTCTTTTGCCCAAAATGAGATACGACAGGAGGGCGAAATTGGAATTGGTATTGGCGCCGGCCATTATTTCGGAGATCTTAATACACGGGCGTGGGTAAACCGACCCAAACCTGCAGCAACGATCTTCTTCCGTAAAAACTTCGGAAATTACATCGCTGCCCGCCTTTCTGCTACTTATGCCAGCCTGGGATATTCTGACATTTATAATACCCATAACGAGTACATGTACCGCCGCAACCTGAGTTTTAATACCAATGTGTGGGAAATGTCTTTGCAGGGTGATTTCAACTTCTTCCGATTTATGCCCGGAGAGCCCGGCAATGAATTTACCCCCTATATTACCCTAGGTGTTGGCGCTTTTAGTTACAATCCTTTCACATATTTGCGGGGAGAAAAAGTGTACCTGCGTGAGCTGGGCACAGAAGGCCAGGGCTCAGCAGCCTATCCCGACCGCAAGCAATATAAACCGATGGCGCTTTGCGTTCCAATCGGCGCCGGTGTGAAATTCGCGATCAATGAACGTTTTAATATCGGGTTTGAATTATTGCACCGTCTTACCTCTACCGACTACCTGGATGATGTAAGCACTACTTTTGTTGATCCATCTATCTTTACGCCCAATGCAGATGGTAGCCCCTCAAATGCGCAATTGTTAAGTGACCGCTCCTATGAGCGTGGTGAGCCAATTGGTATAGCCGGGCGGCAACGCGGCAATAGCAAGCAGAAGGACCAGTTTATTACTGCGATGATCCATCTCACCTTCAACCTGCAGTCGTATAAATGTCCAACAGCCCGCTAAAAAATTAAAGTAAAATTCCCGTTCTGCATAAAAGCATTACGGGTGCGAAATAAAAAACCCTCGCCTGAAGCGAGGGTTTTCTTTTAATTGCAATATGCTTGGTGAAGCGCTTCTACAAATACGGAATAATGCGCCACGGCTTCGTCAAAACGCTTTTCTTTAACAAGCGCCACTGATGGCAAAATCATTTCACGATACATATAATCATAGATGTCTGCGCGGTTTTCACACCGGTTGATGGCCGCAACAATCGCCGGGCCGGCCTGGTAATATTGTTGTACCTGCTGTTGCCCGCTCAACGTGTGCAGCATGTGATTATCGCGAAGGCTTCGCAACGTGGTGAGTTCTTCACAGTCGTCTGCCAGGTTATGATGCTCAACACAGGCGGTGGTGAGGAAGCATCCTCCGCTGCCGCTTGAAGGCGTATAGCTGGAATAATAGGGCAACGTTGCAATGGCTTTGTTTTTGGAGCCCAGGATGGTGGCAGACGTCATCATCTGAATGCTGAGGGAAAGTTCTTTCAGAAAGTTTTTGGCCGGTTTGTATTCCCCGGCTACGGTGGAGTCATATTTCGCGGTCACTTTCCAGGTGTCAGTACCAGCGTTGGTTTGTTTGGCCGCCGTCATCAGGTATTTTATTTCCGCAGTGCTTGCAGGCGTTGACAGGTCATCTTCAAAATAATTTATTTTAAGGAACACTTCCTTTTCCAGGTCCGCTGCATAAGAAAGGGACTTTACGGCGGTATGATACACAGTAATAATATACTGGAGCTTACCTTTTTTCTTCTGGTCTATGATCAACGACTGGTAGATATACCGGGAATTCTGCACGGCGGTGCGAACGGCACGGGGTAATCCGGCCGCTACGGCTACGGCCAGGCTGCTTTGTTGGAGAAACGCTTTTCTATTCATGTTGGAGTGTGATTTTGGTGATCAAATTAAGGCCTTCGGCGCAACTTGCCAATACCCTTCTACCCGTATGTGTGGAAAGCTGCGATGGCAGATGGTTGTCTGCGCTTTCTGCCCCAATTACTGTACCTTTGGCCCCCTTATTCAAGCACGGGTATGTCTGAATTGCTGGAACAAATAGATCGGGAGCGGTTACCGCGACATATCGCCATCATCATGGATGGCAATGGTCGTTGGGCCAAAGAGCAGGGCCAGGACCGGCTGTATGGGCATTTCCACGGCGTGGAAAGCGTACGCAATATCGTGGAAGGCTGCGCAGAGTTGAAAATTGAATGCCTGACACTCTATGCATTTTCTACTGAAAACTGGGACCGTCCTGAGTATGAAGTAGTTGGCTTGATGGAACTGCTGGTAACAACCATCCGCAACGAAGTGGAAAGCCTGCATAAGAACAATATCAAGCTGCATGTGATCGGGGATATGAGTATGTTGCCCGACTATGCCCGCCAGGAATTGAATGAAGCGCTGGACATGACCAGCGGCAATACGGGGCTCAACCTTATTATGGCGCTAAGCTATAGCGGCCGTTGGGAGTTGCTGAATGCCGTGAAGAGCATTGCGCATGAGGTGAAGCAGGGAAGGCTGACCGTGGAAGCGATTGACCAGGACACCTTGCAGAAGTATTTGTGTACCAGTGGATTTCCTGACCCGGAGCTGATGATACGGACCAGCGGGGAGTACCGGATCAGCAATTTTCTGCTTTACCAGCTTGCCTATGCCGAACTATATTTTACCCAGGTACGGTGGCCTGATTTCCGGAAGCAAAACCTGTACGAAGCGATACTGGATTTCCAGGCGCGCGAACGGCGGTACGGGAAGACGAGCGAACAGATTACATCACCAACCCCTAATTAGCGTTCTTTAACAAACATTTTCGGTATTTACCGTTAATTTGCCGCTGAAACCAAAGGCGTAACGGCTATAAACCACACAAAATTAGGGTTTTACATTACCACTACCCAACGAGAAAATTATTCTGACTGACTTGAACAATCAACCATGCAACGATTTCTATCCCGGATTACTGTTTTTGTGATCATCGCGGTTGTTTCCGTACATAGTGTGCACGCACAGGATCCGACTTCTGTTGACCCCGCCCTTAATAATTGGGGAAAAAGCCAGATTCGAAAAGAATACACCATCGCCGGCGTTTCTATCAGTGGCATCAAACACCTCGACACCAGCATCGTTATTTCTATTTCAGGCATACAGGTAGGCGATAAGTTCACCTATCCCGACAATGAAATTTTTTCCAAAGCGATTACCGCTCTCTGGCGGCAGAAATTCTTTTCCAATGTACAGATCTACATTACGCGTATTGTAGGAGACCAGGTGTACGTGGAGATCAATGTGCAGGAACGTCCGCGCCTCGGCAATTTCAAGATCGTTGGTCCCCGTAAAACAGACATTGAAGAGCTGCAGGGCAAGATGGGACTGGTAAAACAGACGATCATCACGGAAAACATGCGCCGCAATATCATGGAAGTGGGTTCCAAATACTACCGCGATAAAGGATACCAGAACGTGCAGGTCCGCATCGTGGAACAGGATGATCCACAATTTGCAAATTCAAAAACACTTACCATCTACATCGATAAGGGTGAGAAAGTCCGGATCAAAGACATCAATTTCTTCGGTAATGAGAATATTGACGGCATGCGCCTGAAGAAACAGATGAAAGGAACGAAGGAAAAGACACGCTTTACGTTGTTCCCGGTAACCGACAGCACGCATTTTGGTACGAAGGAAAAATACAGTTTTCACAACTACGCCAAGGATTGGGGTTTTCTTTCCATCAGCAAAACAAAACGCCTGATTGATCCCTATTTCCGTTTTAAATTATTCAGCAGCGCGAAATTCGATCCCAAAAAATTTGAAGAAGACCGCGAAAAAGTACTTGATTATTACAACTCCCTGGGCTACCGGGATGCACAGATCCTGGATACTGCCATCTATGCCAGTAAGAAGCCGGGAGCCATGAACATTGATATCAAGGTAGAAGAAGGCCATAAATATTACTTCGGGAATATTACCTGGAAAGGAAATTCAAAATACTCCGACTCCATACTCAATTTTGTATTGGGCATCAATAAAGGGGATGTATACAATATCGATATCCTGAACAAGCGGCTGGGCAAACAACTTGCACAGGATGGCAGCGGGGATATCAGTGGGCTGTATATGGACGATGGTTACCTGTTTTTCCAGGTAGATCCTGTAGAAACACGCGTATACAATGATACGATTGATCACGAGATCCGTATCAAGGAAGGTCCGCAGGCACGGATCAAGAACGTGACCATTGCCGGGAATGAAAAAACAAAAGATTTCGTGATTCGCCGTGAACTGCGTACAGTTCCGGGTGAACTGTTTAGCAGAAGCGACCTGATCCGCTCACAGCGTGAGCTGGCCAACCTGCAATATTTTAACCAGGAAACAATTAACCCGGGTGTGGTTCCAAATTCAAATGACGGAACCGTGGATATCAACTGGAAACTGGAAGAAAAATCATCTGACCAATTAGAGCTTTCTGCCGGTTGGGGCGGTGGTGTTGGACTTACCGGTACGCTCGGGGTTACGTTCAATAACTTTTCGATCCGGAACATCTTTAAACGATCTGCATGGGATCCGTTGCCAATGGGTGATGGACAGAAACTGAGCCTTCGTGTGCAATCCAACGGACGTGCTTATCGTTCATATAGTTTCTCTTTCACGGAACCATGGCTTGGAGGTAAAAAGCGGAACTCACTTACGATTGGTGTAAACAACAGTAAGTTCTCCAATGCTTTTGACCCGTATACCGGCCAGATAGACCGGGCCAAATCCGATACCAATTACCTGAAAACAACAGGCTTTACAATTGCGCTGGGTAAACAGCTGAAATGGCCGGATGACTATTTCAACCTGACCTTCGCGTTGAACTTTACCCAGTATAAACTGCGTAACTACCCGATATTTGAAGGGCTGAGCGATGGAACTTCCAATAACATCAGCTTTAAAATTGCGCTTCAACGTTCATCGGTATTCAACCCCATCTATCCTGTTGCGGGTTCCAACTTTATCGCCAGCGTGCAATTAACGCCGCCGTATTCACTGTTCAACAAAGACATTGCAAAATCAAGCAATCCTTATAAGACACCGGAATACCATAAATGGCGCTTTAATGCGGAATGGTATGTTCCCATCGGCAGGGCATTGGGAGCTGATAAAAACCGCCAGTTTGTATTGAAGCTGGCTGCCAAATACGGCTTTATGGGCAGGTATAACCGCGACCTGGAATATTCTCCGTTTGAACGGTTCCAGTTGGGTGATGCAGGGCTTACCAACAACTTTGGTTTGCTGGGATATGATATCATTGCACAACGTGGCTACCCGGTATATGAATCCTCTGACCCAACGGTAAACCCGGATCAGCAAAATGCAAGCAAGTTCTTTACGATCTTTAATAAATACCAGGCAGAAATGCGCTTCCCGCTGGTTACCAACCCAAGCAGCACCATCTATGCACTTACATTCTTTGAAGCTGCCAACGGCTGGTATAATTATAAAGATTACAATCCATTCCGGCTTCGTCGTAGCGTAGGTGTTGGTATGCGTTTCTACCTGCCGATGTTTGGTTTGCTTGGATTTGACTATGGAATCGGCCTGGATCGTATTCAGCCTGGTCAAACCGGATTTAAAGGCGCCAGCCGGTTTACCTTTATGCTGGGCGTTGAACCTGAATAATCAAGCATCTATATACCGCAAAACCTTTAGTTATGAAAAAGATTCTTTCCCTGGTACTGGTAGCGCTGCTGGCCGCGGGAGCCACGCAGGCCCAAACACGCCTCGCGATTGTTGATACCCGCTACATCCTGGACAAGATGCCGGAATACAAAGACGCCCAGAAAGACCTGGACGATATTGCGGCCGACTGGCAAAAGGACATCGACACTAAACAGGCAGAGCTGGACCGCATGTATAAAGACTATGACGCAGAACAGGTAATGCTGAGTGAAGACCTCCGGAAAAAACGGGAAGCCCAGCTGGTGCAAAAGGAAAAAGAAGTTCGCGATCTTCAACGCCAACGCTTTGGTTTTGAAGGTGATTTATTTAAAAAACGCCAGGAGCTGATCAAACCCATCCAGGATAAGGTGTATAACTCCATCCAGAAGATGGCTACCACCCGTGGATATGACCTGGTGCTGGATAAAAGTGAAGGAATTACTGTTATCTTTGCCGACCCCAAACTGGACAAAAGTGAGGATGTACTAAAAGATCTCGGGGTGCGATAAATTGTTAAAAAAATCGAAAGAGCAACCACTACTAACAAAATACAATCTTTAAAACGTAAACTAAAAACCGCCCCGGATGGGTTGGGATTGAAAAGTCAAACAAACACTCATGAAAAAATTGAAATTTCTTGCCGTAGCTGTTGGATTGTTGATGGCTTGCGGTGCATCCGCACAAACGAAGATCGGCTACATCCGAATAGATGACATCGTTAGCCTGATGCCGGAACTGGCGCCTGATAAAGTGAACCTGGATACGGTAGGACAGGCTTTTGTTGCAGATTCTGTAGCACCACGCCTTCAATATGTTCAGTCAGAATACCAGCGTAAATCGCAGGAATATGCCGATACAACGAAACCCAAACAGGTTCGTGAGCAAATCTTTAAAGACCTGCTTAACCTGAAACAGGAACTGGATGGCGGAGAAAGCCTGATCCAACAAGCTTACCAGTTCAAACAAAATGAATTTTTACGCCCTTATTATGCAAAGGCTAAAAAGGCAATTGATGCGGCTGCAAAGAAAAAAGGATATACCTACGTAATGAATACAGACGTATTCCTCGTAGCCCCGGAAACGGACGATCTTTCCCTGGCGGTACTGGCAGAATTGGGTATTAAACCACCTGCACAACAGGCTCCCGGAACAAAACCACCGGTAAAAGTTGGCAACTAAGCTTAACGCTTCAAATAGTTTGGCCCCCGCATTTTTTGCGGGGGCTTTTTTTTTACCCAATCAAGGGTATATGCAGCGGGAATACTGTTTGTATTTTTCCTCCAAATCATGGTATGAAAAAGATAGTTGTTCTTGCTGCTCTTTTACCGCTCATAACCTTTGTTAAAGCGCAGGATCCGGTAGCTGCTGCAAACAAGTGCTATGCAGAACTCAATTATACTTGTGCCGCCGAACAATACAAGGTGGCCATTCAGCAGGGAAAATACCAGCAAAAAGATAAAGCCCTTATCCTTTTCCGGATTGGATACGCATTGGGAGCAGACCTGAAATACCAGGATGCAATCAGCTATATGCAACAGGCCATCCAGGAAAAGCCGGGCTACGGCGATGCAACCTGGTCAATGGCCGGGTTTTATTATAGTATGGGAGACTACAGCAAAGCCAGTGAAAATTATACTAAAGCTATCGATCTTTTCAAAGGCGTTGATAGCTCGCTGAATAAACTTTACTACTGGCGCGGCATGGTAAAAAGTGCGCAGTACGACGAGGAAGGCGCATTGGCTGATTTTAAACAGGCTATTTCCATTGATTCCACGCAGGAAATTGTGCTGGCTGCCGCCGCCGATGTAGCCAACCGACTGGAAGAATACGACGAATCGTTGAAATTAATCGGGCAGGCCATCCGCCACGCCGGCACCGACAGCCTGCTGCTAACGGATGATTATTACTTCATGGGACTTAATTATTTTTCCCTGAAGCAATATGACAATGCGATAAAAGCATACCGCAGCAGCTTGCGATATATGTCCGACAATGAGCAAAGTTTTTGGGGAATTGGGGATGCATCCTACAGCCTGAAAAAATGGGCCGACGCAGCATCCGCCTACAGTAGTGCACTTCCGTTTTATAAGGGCGATACTACGTCGATGATTGAATTGTACCGCTTTCGCGGTAAATCGTACCTGAATCTCCGCGATTATGCAAAAGCAGATGCAGACTTTGCCCGCCTGCTGGCACTTGATCCCAAAGGGGGCACCGGGTATTGGGAACAGGCCTCCCTGTTAATGCAGCAAAAGAAATATAAAGAAGCGCTTGTTAAATACAACACAGCTATTGACCGGTTTCAAAATGTAAATACCTCGCTGGATGATCTCTATTATTTCCGTGGCTATTGTTATTTACAACTGAAAGATACGGCGCATGCAAAGAGCGATTTTCTGCAATCCCTTAAATTAAATTCCGGACTGCGCGATCCCAATGTGGAAATGGGAAATATCTCTTTTTACAATGGCCAGTTCCAGGAGGCGAAACGGTATTTTGATAAAGGAGTACCCGGTTTTTCTACCGACTCTGCCCGTATGTCTGCCATTTATTTTCGGAAAGGCCTTACCTCTGTTCTCCTCAATGCAAATGGAGGAACTGAAGACCTGCTTACAAGCTTGAAATATGATTCAACAAACAAGTATACGCACCTCTATCTTGGAGAGGTTTATTTTTATGGAAAACAATACGGTGACGCAGAGCGGGAAATGACCAAAAGCCTTTCTCTTTTCAAGGCTGATAAAGACAGTATCCCGAAAATATATGCATACCGCGGCGCGGTTTATTCTGCTAATGGCCAGTATGAAAAAGCGCTGGCAGATTATGAGCAGGCCAGCAAACTGGCGCCACGGGAAATTGATTACCTGGTTGGAATTGGCCGCTTGGCATTTGAGACAAAGTCGTACCAAAAAGTCATCAACGCATTTACAAAAGCGATTGCGCTTTACAAACCCGATCAAAAAGGTGAGCAGGCCTTTGCCTATTATGGGCGCGGCAGGGCTTACTTTGAATTGAAAAACAAGCCGAAGGCGAAACCGGATTTTGCCAAAGCGCTGGAGCTGGTACCTACTTATACTGAAGCTAAAACATGGCTGGATAAGTGTAATCAACCCTGATTGGTATGCTGCATCCCCGTATTTTTGTGGTATGCAGCAAGGACCCATAGGCGTTTTTGATTCCGGCCTTGGCGGATTGACGGTGTTGAAATCGTTGATCACGGAACTTCCGGAATATGATTACCTGTACCTGGGTGATAATGCCCGCGCTCCCTACGGTAACCGGTCGTTTGAAACGGTGTACGAGTACACGCTGCAATGTGTGCAGTGGTTTTTTGAAAAAGGGTGCTCACTTGTTATCCTTGCGTGCAATACTGCTTCCGCAAAAGCACTAAGAACCATTCAGCAAACTGATCTGCCCCGCCTTGCGCCGGAAAAACGCGTGCTGGGTGTTATTCGCCCCACCACTGAAATAATCGGCAATTACTCAGAAACCGGGCATATAGGCGTGATGGCAACCAATGGTACTGTTGCATCCGGTTCTTACCCTCTTGAAATATCAAAATTCTTTCCCTACCTGCAGGTACACCAGGAAGCTTGCCCGATGTGGGTGCCGTTGGTAGAGAATAATGAACATCATGGTCACGGCGCTGATTTCTTTGTAAAAAAATACCTGCATTCCATTTTTGAAAAAGGGCCAACTATTGATGTGTTGTTGCTGGCCTGCACACACTATCCATTGTTGAAGGAAAAAATTGAGGAATACCTGCCCGTGGGAGTAAAGCTGGTTTCGCAAGGCGAAATAGTGGCGCAAAGCCTGGCCGATTACCTGCGGCGGCATCCTGAAATGGCAACTGCCTGCAGCAAGGGCGGCGGAAGAGCTTTTTTCACTACAGACTCACCGGTAGACTTTGATAACCAGGCCAGTATATTTTTTGGAGAAAAGGTATTTTCCGGGCAGGCGGCGGTAGAACATTATTCTAAAAAATAGATTGATTCTCAGCTGATTGAGATCATACGACATTTATCCTGAAATCCTTCCTGCATCGCTTTTTTTTGCGTACCTTTGCCGTCCTTTCACAAACGGCGGGTGTGGTGATCTGCCGGGTGACTTGAAACCAGGTCCGTTCTCCCGGGCCATATTTCAACAAGAAGATTGCCGCTGGCGATTTTTTAAAAAGGAAAAAAATGAAACGTACATTTCAACCGCATCGGAAACGTCGCAAAACCGTTCATGGTTTTCGCAAACGCATGGCAACTGCAAACGGTCGCAAAGTACTGGCCAGCCGTCGTGCTAAAGGCCGTAAAAAGCTGTCTGTTTCTGACGAGAGCCGTCTGAAGTAATCTATTCTGCCACGGGCAGATTGAATAATTTACTTAACCCCTGCTTCGGCAGGGGTTTTTTGTTGATCATGCTTACTCTTCTAAATTGATAATCACTTGTGTCTGGGGAAAATTTTAGCAGAGATTACTGAACAGGCATCTGTCTTTGCATGAGGCTTTTTTGCCTCCGCGGCCGGAATCCAATTCTGTAATTCGGCATTGAATACTTAGGGCGGAATCATCGTTTCCTTATCTGCTCACTTTCAGTTATTCATTTTTATCTACATAGTCATCAGCGCCCCATCCTTGAAAATTCATGTTTTTGCATGAGTAACCTGACGACCAGGGACGGCTATTTTTATAACGTCGATACAGGTAGTTGAAATGATTGGTTGAAACAATTGCATTTCATCGCCTGTGGCGTAAAAAAAATAGCGTATGAAAGCACTTTTTTCCCTGCTACTGGTAACTATGATTGTTACTGTTGGCCATGCACAGGAGGGACGTCCTGTTGTTCCCCCACCCAAAAATACAATTCCAACAAAGCGGCCAACGCTGCCCCCGGCAACCAACAAGCCAATTGAGCCCATACTGATCAACTCTTTGCCCAATGTGCTTATTGCCAATAGCTGGAATCTCACCCGCTGGTGGACAACCGGCAACATTGGTCATTCCACTAGCTGCCCGGGGTTTAAATTCCTGGCGGGCGGCGTTATAAACTGTAATTGCTATGTAGCCGATGCAAAAGCATTTATGCAAAACGGTGTTTATTCCATCCGGGGAAACAATGTTTCCATTACTGTGAAAAAAGACAACAACATTGTGTTTAGCTGTAGCCTGGTGTACAACAGTGCAAACAGAACATTAACAGGCACGTACACACTGCAGGTGTTTGCGATACCGGATCCGCCGCAGGGTTATATGCCCGGCGCCACGAGTGGCGATATGAAACTGGAAATCCAGTAAATGCTGCCTGCGGCATAAATAGTTGCGATAATTCTGCTTTTATTTTAATACCCACATCATGAAAAAAATACCGGTAGTGCTGCTGTTGCTTATTTGTTGCCTGACTGTTGCGGCGCAACAAGGACAGCCCAAGCGAACCAAAGAACAAGCAGCGGCTGATAAAAAGCGGTTGGATGATGCCATGAAGGAGCTGGAGAAGACCAAGGCGGGAATGAGTCCTGAAGCGAGGCGCGGCTATGATAGCATGATGAATGCTATGGGCATGGGCCAACGTATGCAGGATGCCACCTCCCAGGTTACCAGTGGCAACGCTCCGGCCGGTAAAACAGGCATTGCAAAAGCACCACCGCTTGTTCCCGAAAAAGATGCGCGGAAGATTGCAGCAATTGTTGCCACGCCTTCAAATGATAAATTGGGTGCGTTTGTTACCGGCATCAACGTAAAAACGATGGCAGCCGTAACGCCTGCTGCGCGAAATAAAGGGGAAGAAATTTATAAGCAATTGCTGGCAAAAAACGCAGGTTCTGATGAGATCGGGAATACGGCGATGCTTCTATGGGTAGCCGGAAAACAGCAAATAGCGATGGCATTATTGGCACGCGCCTGCGCCGCCGACCCCGCGAACATAAATAATCTTAGTAATTATGCCTCGATGCTGGAAATGATGGGCGCTCCCGAACTGGCCATCCCGGTATTGAATAATTTGAATGCTCGCTTCCGGAACAACAGCACCATTCTTAACAACCTGGGACAGGCCTGGTTTGCGCTGGGAGATATCGCCAAAGCCGATAAATACCTGGACAGCACTCTTCGTCTTTCCGCCTCCCATCCGCAGGCCAACTTTACCAAATCACTTATAGACGAAAGCAAAGGAAACAAGACCGCTGCCATTGCGCATGCTAAAGCATCTTTTAAAGAGGCATACAGCTCCGAAAAATCAGATCGCCTGCAGAAACTGGGCTATCATCCCAGTGCTGATGATTATAATTACCCTGTGCCTAAAAAAAGCGACGATCTGCTGAACCTGGGGAGTTTTTCAATGCCTCCTTTTCCAAAATCAGTATCTCAGTGTATAGCACTGGAGCCGGTGTGGAAACAGTTTAAGGCAGATGCCGAACAGCAGATGATCCCGTTGCAAAAAGCATCAGACGAAGCTGCCCGTGCAACCTCGCAGATGCTACAGGATAAGTTCAACAAGGGGATAGCAATGAAAAACCAAACACTGGCTAACCCCGGATCAGTAACCCAACAGGATGCATTGAATCTTATAGGCCTGCCCATATATAGCGAAAAAGTGGGGGTAAAACAGCAGATGGTATTAGATAATTTAAGTAGAAAGAAAAACGAAGTGGTACAAAAGATTGCCGAATTCATGCGTGGTGATGGAGCGGCTTTGAAAAATAAATATGAAGCTGCCAAGAAAAAAATAGAGGATCGAATGAAGGAAGATGAGAAAAAGTCGAGCAGCGGAACGATAGATCCTGGTTTTTACTGCCCGGATTTTGTAAATGCAAGTGACGAATTTCTGAATCCTTATAACAGCAAACTGGAAGGGTTGTATAATGAATATCTCAATGTTCAAAAGCAATGGCTGAATGAGTTTGCCTACACGAATTTGTATACCACCTGGCCAGAGGTAACAGTGGCGGCAAATGCAGGCCTGAAAATACAGTGGCTTCGTGATATTACACTCACGGGTTTTGGTTTTGAATCGGTCACGAAATATACCTGTGCTGATGAAGATGAGGGAAAAGACGGGAAGCTGACGGAGTTCAAGGATCCCAATTGTGATATCAACAGTGAATTGAAGATGATGGTTGGCAGTATTCATATTACCTGCAGCGGTATTACCTCCAAACTCAACCTTGGCATATTGGGCGTGGAGTTGAACCAGGACCTCGATCATGATCTTTTTGGAGATGGATTTAAAAGTTGCACTGTAAGTGTTGGTCCGAAAACAGGAGCCAAAGTGGGCGCGGGCCCGGTTGAAGTTGGTGTGGAAGGAAGCGCGGGTGTGGATATTGAAATTGACCGGCAGGGCGTAAAAGATGTGGTAATTAAAGCGGGCGCAGAAGCAACTGCAAGCCTTGGTGGTCCCGTATCTGCATCTGCAGGGATGGAAGGCGCCATGAGCCTGAGCAGCGGAACCGGGTCAATAAGCGGAACGGGAATTTTCAAATGATGTGATTTATAGCAGCTGGACCAGCCCCATCCGGAAGGACGGGGCTGCTGCATTTTATGCAGTACCTTTACAGGGTGGAACAACGGTTTACATTGGGAAAATCCGAGCGGCTGAAAAGCCGGAAAGCCATCGACCTGCTATTTGCTGAAGGAAAGCGGGTGCACCTCGAGGGTTTTCGGGTATTGTACCGGTTTGAACCTGTTGACCATGCTGCATTTTCCGTAAAGCTGGGCGTAGCGGCTCCGGCGCGTACATTTAAACGGGCGGTTGACCGTAACCGTGTAAAGCGTTTATTACGTGAAGCCTTTCGCTTACAGCGACCGGGATTCCAGGAGTTGCTAAAAGCGCGATCCGGCACGCTTGATCTTTTTATATTGTATACGGGAAAGCAGGTGCCTGATTTTGCGACCGTTTCGGAGAAAACAGCGGTGATTTTGGAAAAGTTAGTGAAACTGCTGGTATGAAAGTGATTTTACGGGTATTAAGCCTTCCCTTTATTGTGCTGATCAAGCTGTATCAGTGGATCATTTCCCCCTGGATTGGTCCTAAGTGCAGGTATACGCCCACCTGCTCACACTATGCGTTGGAAGCATTTAAAAAGCATGGACTTTTCAAAGGCTTCTGGCTGGCCATCAGGCGCATCAGCCGCTGCCATCCCTGGGGTGGAAGCGGTTATGACCCTGTTCCGTAATATGACCGGAATTGGTTAGTTTTCCGTTTAATTCGTTTTAAAAAACCAACAATATGCGAAAATTTCAATGGATCGGTATGCTGATCATTGCAGCTGGAGTGTTTCAGTCCTGTTCTTCTGATTCTCTTGAATCAGATGCAAAAAAGGTTGCGCATTACCAATGCGAGATGCAGAAGCTGTATGACAAGGATGATGAAAAGTCAAAGGCTGAACTGGAAAAACTTCAAAAGGAAATGGAGGAGTTTTCCTCGAAGCTGGAGAAAAAGTACAGCAATAAAACAGGTGCTGAAAAAGATTCAATGGATGCGCGTGCTATGCGTATTGTTACTGCGGAACTGGAAAAATGTAAATAAGAGCTGCCTGTAGAAAAAATAAACCCCGGGATTCCCGGGGTTTATTTTTATAACAACTTATTGATCAGGCGCCTGCTTTTTCAAAACGTTCGGCAACTTTATCCCAGTTGATCACGTTCCAAACTGCTTTCAGGTAATCAGGGCGTTTATTTTGGTATTTCAGGTAGTAAGCGTGCTCCCAAACATCTATGCCAAGGATGGGCGTTCCTTTTGTCTCTGCAACGTCCATCAGGGGGTTATCCTGGTTGGGCGTAGAAATAACTTCCAGTTTACCGTCTTTTACGATCAGCCAGGCCCAGCCGCTTCCAAAGCGGGTAGCACCCGCTGTATTCACTTTTTCCTGTAATGCCTCAAAAGAGCCAAAGGTGGCATTGATTGCATCGGCCAGTTTGCCCGAAGGCTTGCCGCCGGCATTGGGAGCCAGGGTTTCCCAGAAAAATGTATGATTCCAGTGGCCACCGCCATTGTTACGGACTGCCGGACTGATAGCGCCGGCATTCTTTACCAGCTCCTCTAACGACTTATTTTCGTTGGGAGTGCCCGCAATTGCCTTATTAAGGTTATCAACATAAGCCTGGTGGTGTTTGCCATGATGGATTTCCATCGTTTGCTTGTCGATATGTGGTTCCAGCGCATCATGCGCATAAGGAAGGGGTGCCAGTGTAAATGCCATAACTAACTAATTTTAAGTAATGAATGAATAATCGTTGGGTGTTTAATTGACAACAAAGCTACGGCGCAAAGGTTGTTTGCTCAAACCGTTTGCCTGGAAAAAAGAACCCTGGAATTTGTGGACAAAGATACGATGTGCGGGTATTTGCGGCAGGGGCCGGCAAAATAATTGGAAATGTCAATGGATGAATATTTGTTTTTTCTTATTTTAGATCACTAACTGCATTTACGTTCAGTATATCATTGCCGTTGAATATACAGGCTTTTCATACCAGCAAAGACAACAGCACCGAAGAGCTGTTTGCTGCCATCTTCCGGCAGTATGAGCATAAAATGTATACGCTCGCAGTCCGGCTTACCAAGTGTGACCAGTTTGCCAAAGACATTTTACAGGATGTTTTTTTGAAATTGTGGGAACAGCGTGATCATCTACATGTAATTGGAAATATTGAAGCCTGGCTTTACCGGCTTACTGAAAACAAAGTGATTGATTTTTTGCGCAAAGCGGCAGCTGATTTGCGCCTGCGGCAAAAGATTTGGCACCAGGTAGAGCAGGAAGCAAATGAAGCCGAACAATACCTGGCAGCCAAGGAATACAATGAAATTATCCGTAAAGCTATCGAACAACTTCCCGCCCAGCGAAAGCTTATCTACCGCATGAATAAAGAAGAAGGGTTGGATTATCAGCAGATTGCAGATGAATTGCATCTTTCCCGTCATACCGTAAAAAACCAGCTTTTCTCCGCCGTACAGTCGGTTCGCAGGTTTATTAACCGCCACACACATTTTTTTTCCATCTTTTTTTAAATCGAATAGGAACATTCCTGTTCTGCTTCGTCTATTCTATAGGCAAATGATCTTGCAATATGGAAGAGCGACTGCAATATCTGTTTCAACGCTACCTGCAGAATACCTGTAGCCGCGAAGAGATGGAGGAATTTTTTGTTCTTATGAACCGCTCGGAGCATGACCCGCAGTTGCGTGAAATGATCCGTTCTGTGTATGAGACGCTGGAAGCGGATACCGATAACCAGCCTTTTGTAAATGAAAAGGGAAAGCTGGTGCTAACGGAATCAGTTGCCCAAACAGCGCCAAAACCCGGCTTATTGCCCGGTAAAAAGCGGTTGGCCTGGGCAGCCGCTGCCGCCATCCTGGTGGTAGCCGTTGTTTTCTGGGTGGCGCAACGTCCTTCACTGAACAATGATGAAGATGTTGTTGCTTCCGTAACGCGAAAGAGTACGGATCGTTCCGAGTCGAAGTTTATCCTGCTGGAAGACAGTACCAGGGTTTGGCTGAATGCAGCAAGTTCATTGGAGTTTCCGGATCATTTCGGCAAAACGAAACGGGAAGTGTATCTCTCCGGCGAAGCCTATTTTGATGTGAAACATGCGGACGATATACCGTTCATCATTCACACGGGAGAGGTTTCTACCACTGTACTCGGTACCGCGTTTAATATCAAGGCTTATCCGGGTCAATCCAATATCCTGGTTTCCGTAAGCCGCGGTAAAGTAAAAGTGTCAAGAAAAGATGGGTGGTCTACTTTATTGGAAAAAGGACAAATGGTGCGGGTGCAGGCTGCTGGTACCGACATGCCGGTGGCAAGAAAGGTTGAACCTTCTGAAGTGGCTGCGTGGCAACATGGAGATATTCGCTACGATGATGAGGTGCTGGGCGATATCATCAGCGATATGGAGCGCGTTTACAACGTCTCCATCAGCCTGCAAAGGCCACTGTTGAAAAATGTGCGGATCTCTACCACATTCAAAAAAGAAATTGGTGTGGAACAGGCGCTGCAGGTACTATGCCGGCTTACAGACAGTCAATTGGAAAGAGAGGACGAAAAATATATAATTCAGTAGAATAAAAAAAGTGACCGCCCCCGATGCGACCCGGGAACGGTCTGTGTTTTAAATAATCCCGTTCAAGAACTATTAAAACAATCAAAACTATGAATTTGTCTGAACAAAAGCGTGGCCAGCTCCGGCTGCGCGTTGCAGGCAGGCTGCGGCTAAAGGCCCTGCGGCAACTGTTAACATCAAAAGCATTGCTTATGAGGACGTTCATCCTGGTTTTTGCACTTTCGATCAGCGGTTTGCTTATGGCCTCCGATGGCCACGGCCAGGGCATTGACGACGTAACGGTAACCGTTAATTTCAGGAATACTTCGCTGAAATCGGCCATCCGGACCATTGAGAGCCTTACGCACCTTCCGTTTACTTATAAGAGCGCCGATGTAGCGCCTTATGACGGGATCACGTACCAGGCGAAAGATGCGTCTCTTTCCAGGGTGTTAAGCGATTTGTTGAAAAACACAGACCTGGCATTTGAGCAGGTGAATACCAACATCGTTATTAAGAAAAACGAACGGGAACCTTCGCACGGCAGTGCAACCGATAATACGCCCGATGGTGATTTACGGGGAACAGTGTTGGACCCCGACGGAAACCCGGTAGCCGGCGCTTCCGTTGAAATTGTGGACATGGGAAAGGGCGCTGTTGCCGGCGCAAAAGGTGAATTTCGTATTGCAGGTCTTAGGTCCGGGACTTATAAAGTACGGATTACCGCTGTAGGATATGAACAAACAATACGCGAGATAACAATAGGCAGTGGTGATGAAACCATTGTCATCACGCTGCAGCAAAAGAGCAGTGATATCAGTGAAGTGGTAGTAACCGCGCTGGGAATTACCCGTAAACAACGATCTATCGGCTATTCTGCCCAATCCCTGAAGGGCAGCAACCTGACACTTACCAAAGAACAAAATGTGTTGGGATCGCTTTCCGGGAAAATTTCCGGTGTGCAGGTAACCGGCGCCAGCGGCGCTAGCCTGGGCGGTACACAGAAAATAAAAATTCGTGGAGTCAACTCCATTTCAGGTGGTGATCAACCACTGATTGTAGTGGACGGCACACCTATTTCCAATGCCAACTATGCAGGTAGCGACAAGGCTGACTATGGTAACCTGGGGCAGGATATCAACCCAGAAGACATTGAAGATATTACTGTACTTAAAGGTCCTTCAGCATCTGCATTGTACGGTATCCGCGGACAGTACGGCGTAATTATGATCACCACACGTAAAGGGAAAAAAGGTCCAAAGAAGGTGAATGTGCAATTAAACTCATCATTCACCATCGACAAAGCCGGAAATTTTTTCCCGCTTCAGAATCTCTATGGTGGCGGTAGCAGCCAAACCTGGAAAACACTGTCCAACGGTGACAAGTATGTAGATATGACGGTAGACGAAAGCTGGGGGCCACGGATGGATGGAACACCCGTTCGGCAGATCTTCAGTTTTTATCCCGAGGACCCGGAGTATCACCAGCTAACGCCGTTTGTACCTCATCCCAGCAACATCGAAGATTACTATCGTACCGGATCAACGGTGAACAACGGTGTTTCTGTTTCCGGAGGAAATGAGAACAGCACCTTCCGGCTTAGTTTTAATGATACAAGAATAACAGGCGTAGAGCCAAATACATGGCTTCGCCGAAATAATCTTGGTTTGAGCGCCAGCCTTGATCTTACCAAAAAGTTAACTGCGTCTACCAATATCAATTTCGCAACCAATGCTGCGCAACGACCTTCACAGGGATCGGAGTACGGAGCGCGCTATATGGTACAATGGTTTCAGCGAAATATCGACATGACGCGTCTTAAGAATTACAAATACCCGGATGGCACCTTCCTGCACTGGAATACAAGAGCGCCCAATTCCGCCGGGGAAATTACCAACCTGGGCCCGTTGTACTGGAACAACCCTTACTTTGAAGCATATGAAAATCCTTCTAATGACAATCGCGACCGGTTTTTTGGAGACGTTGGACTTACCTATGCTTTGCTGCCGGGGCTGAAGATTGCAGGTTTTGTTCGTGGAGATTTGTACACGCAGGCGATTGAAGAAAAAACAGCTTCAGCAGGACGAAGAACAGCGGCCTATGCAGCCGGGAAATACCAGAACCGGGAATTTAATTATGAACTGATGGGGCAGTATAATAAATCCTGGGGCGATCTTACCATGGAAGCAACAGTGGGAGGAAATATTTACAAACGTAAATACACTGAAGTATACGGCGCTACCAATGGTGGTCTGTCTTCGCCCAACTGGTTCAGCCTTGCGGCATCGGTAGACCGGCCTACGGCAAGCTCTTACCTGCTGCAAAAGGAAATCAAGAGCCTTTATGCCATGGCTTCATTCGGTTACCGGAACACTTATTTCCTGGATGCATCAATCAGAAATGATAATTCATCTGCATTGCCGGTTGCCAACAATTCCTACTGGTATCCTTCCGTGTCTGGAAGTTTTGTTTTTAGCGAACTGTTGAAATGGAAGCCGCTGACGCTGGCAAAATTGCGGTTAAGCGCAGCAACTGCAGGTTCTGATCTTTCTCCCTACCAGACTTCATTTGTATACGCGCCGGGTACTGTTTATACGTCTACGCCTCCAATTCCAACGTTGTCTGTACCAGACAACCTGGCTAACCCGAACATCAAACCATCGTTTGCCAACTCCTACGAGGGCGGGCTTGATCTGCAGTTTTTCAAAAGCAGGTTGGGGCTTAATGCAACGTATTATATTCAGAAAAACAAGAACCAGATCATTCGCCTGGATGTATCCGGTGCAAGCGGGTATGGTTCCACCACTATCAATGCAGGGCTGATCCAGAATAAAGGAATAGAGCTTACGCTTACCGGGGTGCCTATTCGCACGAAGAATTTTACCTGGACCAGTACCTTCAATTTTGCACGCAACAAGAGTATGGTGGTAAGACTGGCGCCTGGCATAAATGTGTATGCATACGGTTCTACAACGTACTCAAGCGTAACCAGTTTCCTGAACTCTTATGTGGGCATGCCATTTGGAAGCCTGGTGGGTCAGGCGTATCTCCGGGACTCCGCTACGGGTAAAATCCTGTTTGGCGCCAACAATATGCCATTGTATACTGATGCCACGCACAACTTTGGTAGTGTGTTACCGGATGCAACCGGTGGTTTCCTGAATAGTTTCCGCGTTGGTGATTTTGAATTAGGTATTAATATCGATTACCAGGCGGGTGGACAGTTCTTCAGCCGTACCATGATGCTGTTGCATAAGACGGGTATGGCGCCGGCTACCGCTGCTATCAATGATAACGGAAAAAATGTGCGTGATCCATTAGTAGATGGTGGCGGCGTGCATGTAACCGGTGGTTTGTACCAGGCTACAAAAACGCCTGTAGATGCTTATGTAGATGCCCGCACGTATTATCGTACTACACTGGGAACAAAAGTTTATGAAGAGTGGTTGTATGATGCCTCTTACATAAAATTGCGGGAGATAAAACTGGCTTATGTATTTCCGAAAAGGCTGATCAGCAAATTGCCATTCAGTGCAGTATCTGTTGCATTAATTGCGCGCAACCCGGCGATGATCTGGCAAAAAGCGCCAAAAGGATTGGATCCGTCTGAAATTTCTACGGGTTCGCAATCCATCAGCTGGTATGAGTCTGGTACGGCCAATACCGTGCGTTCTTACGGCATTAACCTCAACGTCAACTTTTAACCGGAAATCATGAAAAAGCTATATATACTGTTAGTTGCAGGTCTGCTGGTGGCAGGTTGCAACAAGTTTAAGAGCGATATTAATGTGGATCCCAACAATCCAAGTAAGGCATCCGGGATCCAGTTGATCGCTAATTCTGAAATGTTCCTGCCATCGCTGGCAGAATCGCCGCAGGCGGAATTCTATGCGCAATACCTTGCGGAAACGCAATACCCGGGAGGATCGCTGTACCCGGAAGGCGGAACTAATTTCTATGGGCTTTACCAGGGTCCGCTTATCAACCTCGAAAAAGTGCTCAATTCTGATCTTACACCGGCCGATGGTCCTATTGCCAATCAACGCGCGGTGGCGAAGATTTTGAAAGCCTATTTTTTCTGGAATATTACGGATCGCTGGGGCGATGTTCCGTATAGCGAAGCACTTAAAGGCGCAGACAATTTCACACCGAAATATGATGCGCAGGAAGCAATATATGATAGCATTTTTGCGCTGCTTAACGAGGCTAATGCGATGATCGTTCCGGGAAATATCTCCAATGAAATTGTGTACGGAGGAGATATTGCGAAGTGGAAGCGGGCTGCAAATTCCATCCACCTGCTGGCGGCGTTGCGATTGTCGGAAAAAAACCCAACTAAAGCCACTGCGGAATTCAATGCTGCATTAACAGCGGGAGTGATGATGGCCAACAGTGATAACTTCATTTATCGCCACCTGGCAGATGCCAGCAATCAAAGCTATTGGTACGACCAGGTAGTAAACCAGCACCGTGAATGGTGGGCGCTTACCCAAACCCTGGTGGATTATATGAATCCCGCCAGCGATCCACGACTGCCGGTATATGGAAAGAAAACTACCGCTAATATTTACCAGGGGCTTCCTTTTGGCACTACCAGCGGTTTACCCAATACCAGCGACTACTCCCTGATGGGGCCTGCTATTTATGCGCAGAATGCACCCACGTACCTGGTTACTTATGCGGAAATCCTTTTTGCGCAGGCTGAAGCTGCCAAACGGGGTTGGATACCAGGAGGAGATGCCACAGCAAAAAATTTCTACGATCAGGCTATTTCACAGTCGGTGCAGCAGTGGACGGGAAGCACAACCGGGCTTTCTACATTGATGGCTGCAACTGGTATTGCTTATGATCCTGCCAATGCGATGAAGCAAATAGGCTACCAGCGCTGGGTACACCTGTTTATGCATGGCTATGAAGCATGGTCTGAATGGCGCCGTACCGGCTATCCTGATAATTTTGTTAAGCCGGGTGGTAAAGACGTTCCGCTGCGACATGCTTATCCTGCCAATGAAGTGTTTAACAACGCAACCAATTACGAGGCGGCCGTTCAGGCGCAATTTGCAGGACAGGATGATATCCACGGTCGTGTGTGGTGGGATAAACCTTAGGCTAACCCAGGTGCTGCCGCGTGCAGCCACTTTTTTTCATAAGCAGAGCAAAAAGCCGCATGATGCATATCGTGCGGCTCTTTTTATCGTTTATCGCGGAAAAAATCTTTCATCAACCTGGCACATTCATCACGCAGCACGCCGCGGGTAAGTTCTGTTTTGGGATGAAAAGGCCAGTTGTCAGCCGTTGTTTTTTTATACCCGTTTTTAGGATCATCGGCGCCATATACCACGCGCGCCAGTTTGCTCCAGTAAAGCGCGCCGGTGCACATCAGGCAGGGTTCTACCGTTACAAATAGTGTTGCCTCCGGTAAATATTTACTGCCCAGCAGGTTAAAAGCTGAAGTAAGCGCAATCATCTCCGCATGGGCCGTGGGATCATTCAGGCGTTCCGTCATATTGTGCCCGCGGGCAATTACGCGGTTGTTCATTACCACCACGGCGCCAATCGGGATTTCCCCCTCTTCAAAAGCGATGGCCGCTTCCTGTAGCGCCTGGTTCATGAAATATTCGTCGTTCATCTTTACTAACTTAGGTTAAAATTACATGGAAATGGTGGAGATCAGCAAGCTGGAAGCCCTGCGCCGTTTTTTTGAAACCGGCGCCACCCAACAGGTCAACTTCCGCAGGCAGCAACTGAAGGCGCTTCAAAAAGCCATTCTCGATCATGAAGAGGCGTTGTACCAGGCGCTTGAAACAGATCTAAAAAAAAGCCGGGAAGAAACCTGGGTTACTGAAACTGGCATGGTGCTGTCTGAACTGAAAGCGACATTGAAGCATCTTTCTGCCTGGACACAACCTGAGCAGGTAGCAACCAACCTGCTCAATTTACCCTCACAAAGCCAGGTGCTGCGTGAACCGCTGGGAGTGGTATTGATCATCGGTCCATGGAATTATCCCTTTCAACTGTTGTTTAACCCGCTGGTGGGTGCTATTGCTGCCGGCAATTGCGTGGTAGTGAAGCCGAGTGAATTTGCCCCGGCAACTGAAGCAGTAATGAAACAAATCATTGAGCAGGCATTTCCGCCAGAGCAGGTTCTGTATGTTCAGGGAGAAGGACATTCGGTAGTTCCTGAGATGATGAACAGTTTCCGCTTTGATCATGTGTTTTATACAGGTAGTACTGCCGTTGGGAAAATCATTTACAAGCTGGCTGCGGAAAAGCTGGTGCCTGTTACGCTTGAACTGGGCGGGAAAAGCCCCTGTGTAGTGGAGGCAGACGCCAACCTGAAAGTGGCAGCACGAAGAATTGCCGGCACCAAATTCTCAAATGCCGGGCAAATGTGTGTAGCACCGGATTATGTGCTGGTGCATGAATCCTGCAAAGAAAAATTTATTGAACTGCTTAAAGACACTTTGCAACGTTTTTTTGGAAGTGATGCGGCCAGCAGCGATAGCTATGGTCGTATTATTAATGAGAAGCAGTTTGACCGCGTTGCAGCCTACCTGCATGAAGCGCCGGTGTTATGGGGAGGGAACACGGACAGGTCCAGGTTATATATCCAACCTACGCTGCTTGATAGTCCGCCGTCTTCGTCAACGGTAATGCAGGACGAGATCTTTGGACCTGTATTGCCCATTATCGGTTTTTCAAGCCGGGAAGAGGCGCTTGCCGTCATTGCACAGCATCCAAATCCGCTGGCGTTT
The DNA here is from genome assembly GCA_048498035.1 of Bacteroidota bacterium. Taxonomy (GTDB): domain Bacteria; phylum Bacteroidota; class Bacteroidia; order Chitinophagales; family Chitinophagaceae; genus CADEDV01. The sequence goes on from JBEHYT010000003.1 coordinate 167,645, forward strand.
TACATTTATGCGGGAAACCGTAAACTGCAGGACGAATGGTTGCGCGCGGTTCCGGCGGGCGGTGCCTGTGTAAATAACTCCAGTTGGCATCTCACCAATCATCACCTGCCTTTTGGTGGAAGGGGAACCAGTGGCATGGGCAATTATCACGGCCGTTATTCATTTGAAACATTCAGCCATCGCAAAGCTGTATTACGCACACCAACCTGGTTTGACCCCTCGCTGCGCTATCCTCCGTTTAAAGGCCGGTTGGGATTATTTAAAAAAATTATCGGCTGATAACTTTTTACTTTTGTTTTTAATTGATCGTATGACAGGCCGCCAAAAATTATTACAGTTTTTCTATCCTGTACTGATGCGGGTGGGAAAACTAGTTGGCAAAAATGCAAAAAAACTGGATAATAAAATGACTAAGGCACCGGTATCATTTTACACACTTACGGCTACAAGGAATAATGGATCTACGTTTGATTTTTCAACGTTAAAAGGAAAAAAGGTGCTGATCGTAAATACCGCCAGCAATTGCGGCTACACCGCGCAATATGCCGGTTTGCAGGAACTGGCGACGTCTCATGCCGACTCGCTTGTTGTACTTGGGTTTCCCGCCAATGATTTTGCAGAACAGGAAAAAGGAACCGACGAAGAAATTGCAGCGTTCTGCCAGGTTAATTTCGGCGTAAGCTTTCCGCTTATGAAAAAATCAACCGTTGTTAAGGGCCCGGAACAGCACCCGGTATTTCAATGGCTAACAGATGCCCGCAATAATGGATGGAATGACCAGGCGCCGGAATGGAACTTTAGCAAATACCTTGTGAGTGAAGATGGCGTACTGTTGCATTATTTTGGTGCATCAATAGCGCCTGACAGTAAAGAAATCACTTCTTTGCTATCCTAAAAAACAAATTGTTATGGAATACAGGGACCTGGTTGGAATAGCTGGTGTTGGACTGATATTACTGGCTTTTTTTCTGGCCACGGCAGGTATGCTTTCCAATAAATCGAACACGTATTTTTTGATGAATACGATAGGTGCAGGGCTGGCCTGTTACGCATCTTTCCTGATTCGTTACTGGCCTTTTGTTGCGTTGGAGGGCGTTTGGACGCTGGTGTCGCTGTATGGCCTGTTAAAACGCAAACCGGCTTAATTTACCGGGCATTTTTCATGGTAGTTGATCAATTCGATGGGCGTTTTTTCAAAAGTAAATCCGGCATAGCTAGCTGCTATTTCATCCAGCACAGCGTTGATCTCTTCTTCTGTTTTTAATGTTACCAGCCGATTCCTGAATTCTTTAATGTTGGGCAATCCCTTCAGGTAGTTGGAATAATGCCGCCGCATTTCGTTGATGCCGACAATAGGATTTTTCCATTCCACGGATTTGTGAAGATGTTTCCGGCAAACTGCAATGCGGTCTTCAATAGAAGGTGGTGCTGCGTGCTGCCCGGTCTTCACAAAGTGTTTTATTTCATTAAATATCCAGGGATATCCAATGGCGGCGCGGCCAATCATAATGCCGTCCACACCATACCTGTTCTTGTATTCCAACGCTTTTTCCGGGGAATCAATATCGCCATTACCAAAGATCGGGATCTTGATGCGGGGATTGTTTTTCACTTTCCCGATCAGTGTCCAGTCCGCCTCTCCCTTATACATTTGCATGCGGGTGCGGCCATGAATGGCCAGGGCCTGGATGCCAACATCCTGCAGCCGTTCTGCCACCTCTTCAATATTCCTGTTTTGATCATCCCAACCCAACCTTGTTTTTACAGTCACCGGCAATTGCGTGGCTTTTACTACGGCAGCAGTAAGTCGCACCATCAGGTCTACATCTTTCAATACACCTGCACCGGCGCCACGCATGGCCACTTTTTTAACAGGGCAGCCGAAATTGATATCAAGGAGATCAGGGTTGGTTACTTCAACAATTTTTGCCGCCAGGGCGAGGCTGTCTTCATCTCCGCCAAATATCTGGATGCCTACAGGTCGCTCGTAGTCGAAAATGTCCAGTTTCTTGCGGCTTTTGATGGCGTCCCGGATCAAACCTTCGGATGAAATGAACTCCGTGTACATCAGGTCTGCACCATTGTCTTTGCACACCGCCCGGAACGGGGGATCGCTCACATCTTCCATAGGCGCCAGAAGAAGCGGAAAATCAGGGAGTTCTATGTTGCCAATCTTCACCATCGTTTATGTAAAATCACCGGTAATCTTGCTCTTCAATGATTACTTTTGAGCCTGCAAATTTACGATTAATAGCTGACAATATGTATGACAACGATTCCAGGGGAATTTCCTATTCCGGCGGGTTTTTTATGCTGATCGCATTTGCGGTGGCAGGACTTGTTTTTTCCGTGGTACTGGGAAATGTGATTTCCATGGCTATGACGGGGAAAAATATAACCGATCTTTTAAAGTCAGACCTTCTTCCGGCGTACCGGCCTGCCTTCCAGGCCATCCAGGCGCTTAACCAGTTGCTGGGATATTTTATTCCCACGCTTGTAGTGGCGGCGCTGCTCAATCGCAAACCGGCGCGTTTAATTGGTTTTAGGAGGGGATTTACCGGGCAACAGGCAGGACTGGTAGTGCTTTGTATTATACTGGCAATGACGGCTTCGGTTGGATTAACGTGGCTTACACAACAGATTTCACTTTCCCCTTCCCTGAAGAACAGGTTTGATCAAATGGAACTGGAGTATTCAAAGCAGATGTTGCAGATGCTGTCGCTAAAAACAACGGGCGATTATTTAATGGCGTTGCTGTTGATGGCAGTTTTGCCCGCCATTTGCGAAGAAACATTATTCAGGGGCGGATTACAGAATTTCCTGACCCGTTCTACAAAAAAACCATTGCTTTCGATCCTGATCGTAAGTGTTATTTTCAGCGCCGTACATTTTTCATTTTATGGTTTTTTGTCGCGTTTTTTTCTCGGCGTTGTACTGGGTTATCTCTATCATTATTCCGGCCGTATGTGGCCTAATATGCTTGCACATTTTTTAAATAATGCAGCTGCGCTTACGGCTTTATATGTGAGCAGTCGAAATGGAAATTCCCTTGCAGACGACATAAATTCCCGCGAGGGCAGTCCCTGGTTGCTGATTGCTGTACCGCTGGCCATTATAGCGCTGCTGTTTTTCAAACAGGTGTCGGCAACACTTACGCAACGATCTTCTAACCAAGTTTAAGACAGTATGGCATTTAACTGGTCTACATTTAAAACCAGGGCGATTACAGCCATTGTTTTTGCCGCTGTAATGCTCGTGGGGTTATTCTGGAATCACTGGAGTTTTTTCCTGCTGTTTTCACTGGTTCATTTTGGCTGTTGGTGGGAATACCTTTCATTGGTAGAAAAAATAAGACACACACAGTTTCATCCATACATCAAAATGGGATGGATGGCGATTGGATATGGGTTAGTGCTGGCATGTTGCGGACCCGCCTACCATGTGGGGAACTACCTGTTGGGAAATAGTCTTGCGCTCCCGGTATCGGCCGCGGGATTTGCACTGCTTATACTTGGTATTTACCAGCAACGTGTGGTGAGTTTGAACGCATTTGGCGCCGCTGCACTGGGATTACTGTATATCTCGCTAAGTTGGGCGCTGCTGCTGCGCATCCGGCAAATGGGCCTGGTGGTTCACAATGGCGATGTGCTGGTAGATGCAGGAAAAACGCTGCCGGTGCTGCTGATTATTTCTATCTGGATCAACGATACAATGGCTTATATTGTCGGTTCTCTCATTGGTAAAACGCCTTTTTCGCCGATATCGCCTAAAAAGACCTGGGAGGGTACTGTGGGAGGCGCGTTGCTGGCTATTATAGTAATGGCTACGGCAGGTGCCGCCATTGCGCATACCGATATGCTGCAAACAGGTATGCTGGCCGCTATTGCCGCTGTGATGGGTACGGTGGGAGATCTGCTGGAGTCGAAGCTGAAGCGGATGGCGAATGTAAAAGACAGCGGTTCGTTTATGCCGGGGCATGGCGGTTTCCTGGATCGGTTCGACTCACTTCTACTGGCAGTTCCGTTTGTGTGGCTCTACCTGCAATGGGCTTGAGAAAGATCAGCCGGAGGCCTTTTGCCTAGCGGATGATTACTATCTTTATGTTTCAATTGGCGCACATGACTATTCACCGGGAAGGTTATAAAATTATCGCATTCAGCAGCATTCTTTTTGGCATCATCAATATTCTGTCATTCTCCTTTATCAGTTTTGAATTGCCATTACTCAGTTGGTTGATCCTGCTGGTTACGTTTGGATTGCTGGTATTTATCATTTCTTTTTTTCGCATACCGAAGCGTGCGCTTACGCTCAATGCAAATGCAATTGTTGCTCCTGCAGATGGAAAAGTAGTGGCTATTGAAGAAATTCAGGCAGACGAATATTTTACAGACCGGAGAATACAGGTTTCTATTTTTATGAGCCCGTTGAATGTGCACGTAAATCGAAATGCGGTATCCGGTGAGGTGCTATACAGCCAGTATCATAAAGGAAAATACCTGGTGGCCTGGCATCCCAAATCGTCTACTGAAAACGAACGGCACACCGTTGTTTATCGCACCAATGGCAGCGAGATATTAGTGAAACAGATTGCAGGAGCGCTGGCAAAACGCATTATTAATTACCTGCAACCCGGGCAACAGGTAAAACAGGGTGATGAAATGGGTTTTATTCGTTTTGGCTCCCGCGTGGATCTATTGCTACCGCTGGACGCAAAAATACAAGTGAAAATAGGAGACAAGCCGCAAGGTGGTGTAACGGTAGTGGCATTGCTGCCCTGATCTAAAAAATAGTTTCCAGTTCTTTTAGTGAATACACTGTGTAGGTAGAGATTTTTTTATCCAGGAAAGGCACAGGCACACGGGTTAGATGATTTACATGTACCTGGTCAATACCGGCGTTAAAGGCGCCAAGTACATCCACCTCTACCGTATCCCCAATCATGATACTCTCTTCCGGTTTTGCGCCGGTAACGGCAAACGCAAATTCAAAAATTTCCTTATTGGGCTTCAGGCTATTTGATCCTTCGGACGTAATTACATGTTTGAAAAAGCGGGTAAGCCCGGAATGATGCAATTTACTATGCTGCGTTTTTTCAAACCCATTGGTGATCAGGTGCAGCCGGTAATTTTTTGATTCAAGATAGTCGAGAATTTCAATGGCGCCGGGAAAAAGAGCGGTGCGTGTGGGTAAAAGATCCAGGAAGCGTGTATTCATTTCCTGCGCCAGCAGTTCGTCGGCAATTTTGAAATCCAGCAATGCCAGCCGCATTCGTTTTACCCGCAACTCATCCTGCTTGATAAAACCTTTTCGGTACCGCTCCCATAGTTTGTCGTTGTGAAGCAGGTAGTTTTTGTAAAAGAGGTCAAAATCATGCACACCTCGCTGTTGCAGTTGCAAGGCGGCATAGAGATCCATCAGCGTTGCGCGCGCGTTGAGCTCAAAATCCCACAGCGTGTGGTCAAGATCAAAAAACAGGTGCTGGTACTTCATTCGCTTCGTAGATTTGCAAAGAAACTGGAAATTTCCAATACAAAAAGCCAAATTATATGAATGTTGTTATTACCGGGGCATCAAGAGGGATTGGAAAAGCTGTTGCATTTCGATTTGCAAAAGATGGACATTCGCTTTTTTTATCCGGCAGAAGCGAAACTGCTTTATATAACCTGGTGCAGGAAATCCAGGTGCATTTCCCGGCTATTACCGTTAAAGCAATGCCCTATGACCTGTCGAGCAAAGCCGAGGCCATTGCCCTGGGCAATTGGGTGAATAATACTGCAGGCACTGTAGATATCCTCGTTAATAATGCGGGCATCTTTGAGCCGGGAAGTGTACACAATGAACCCGATGGCGCCCTTGAGGCGCAGATGGCTGTTAATTTATACAGTGCCTACCACCTTACCAGGACGGTTCTTCCCGGCATGATCGCACGCCGGTCGGGGCATATCTTTAATCTTTGTTCCATTGCTTCACTTAAAGCCTATCCTAATGGCGGCGCTTACAGCATCAGCAAATTTGCTTTGTACGGCTTTAGCAAAAATCTCCGCGAGGAATTAAAAGAATACGGCATCAAAGTAACTGCGGTGCTTCCCGGGGCGGTACTTACCGACTCCTGGAGCGGCTTCGACAACTCGTCCCGCCGCATTATGGAGGCAGAAGACATTGCCACGATGATTGCCGCCAGCGCCTCGCTTTCCATCCAGGCCTGCGTTGAAGATATTGTGATAAGGCCCCAGTTGGGCGATCTTTAGCCATTCGGACGCTGGATATAACCCCTTGTATATTTTAGGCTTGTTTTCCCAACTGCTTTTTTACTTTTAAGCGCCATGAATGCAAGCAGGATTTTTTGCTGGTTTCTTTTGCTGCTGGGTTGCCACACGCAGGCGCAGATTTCCATTAAAACAATGGTGCCGCAAGACCCCATTGGCGTAGGCGATGCTTTTCGCGTTCAATACGTGGTGAGTAATACCGACAGGATATCAAAAATTTATCCCCTTCAATTTCCTGGGTTTAGAATGGCCACAGGGCCCGATGCATACGCGGGGCACTCGCAATCGGCGGGAAGAACAATTGCTTCGCAGAATATCACCTTTACGCTACAGGCGCTCCGCACCGGGCGGTTTGGTATACCTGCTATTACCGTTGAAGTGGATGGTGTTATTTTTACCAGTGAACCCGCATCGGTAGTGGTTGTGAGCCAGCAGGAGGCGGAAAAGTGGCGTAGCCGCAAAAACGCCCTGCCGGCGGCGGATAATCCTTCTTTCCTGGCGCCCGGAGAAGATCCGCTTCAGAAAATAAAACAGAATCTTTTTGTAAAAGTGCTTGTTGACCGGGACCACTGCGTTCCCGGACAACCGGTAGTAGCTACATTCAAACTGTATTCCCGGCTTAGCTCGCAGTCTGATATTATTAAATACCCCGCCTTTTACGGCTTTGCCGTGCAGGATATGGTTGATCTTTCCGATAAGCAGGTAGACAATGAAGAAATAAACGGAAAATTGTTTGCGGTGCACACCATGCGGGCCGTGCAGCTATACCCATTGCGACCGGGAGATTACCAGGTGGATGAAATGCGGATCGCTAATAAGGTCAGTTTTTCAAAAACTACGGTATCGGCAAAAACGGAACAGGAAATATCGGAAGGGATGTTCGGCGGCAATGCTGATGCTGCGCCCGATCCCAACGCTGTTAGCTATGATTATGAAATTGTAACCCAGCCCATCCGGATTAAAGTAAATCCGTTGCCCGCCGCCGGCAAACCCGATAATTTTACCGGCGCGGTGGGGAAATTCAGTATTGCGGCAACGGTATCCACGCAACAACTGGATCGAAACCAGGAAGGAATTCTTGAAATAAAGATCACCGGCGCCGGTAATTTTAGCCAGTTGGGCGCGCCGGATCTGAAATGGCCAGATGGTGTAGACGCATTCCAGCCCCGCGTTAAAGAAGTTATTGATATCAAAACGGCGCCCGTTTCCGGCAGCAAGATATTCCGGTTTCCGTTTGTAGTTGCCAACGCAGGCAGTTATGAACTCCCGGCATGTACATTCTCTTTTTTTGACCCGGACAGCAATAAATATCGTCGGTTGAAAACGGAGCCCATTACAATTGCTGTATCCAATGAACGCTATAAGGCCAGGGAAATAAATGAGCAACCGCAACACACTTCCATCAGTGACGCCAACCGGCGTGCGAGCATCATCGCCGGAGCTGTTATCCTGGTGGCAGTAATGATGGTGTTGTTTTACTGGCTACGCCCGCGGCGTAAGGAGCAGGCGGCGCAGCAGATGGAAGCCCCGCCACCCGCAATAAAATTACCCGATCCACAGGAAGCAATGCAGCCAGTGAGGTTGGCGCTGGATCAACCAGATGCGATTTTTTACCGCTCCGTTCAAAAAGCGATTTGGGACTTTTTCCAGGGCTACTTTCCATTTTCTGCGCTACACCTGAAAAAGACTGAACTGCATACGGCGCTGCAACAATCCGGCTGGGGCGATGCCGATTATTTTTACAGACTGCTTACAAGCTGTGAAGAAGTGATCTACACGGGAATGCAGCCAACGGAAGATCGCGAGGAGTTAATAAAAATACTTGAGAAAAAACTGGAGGAATTCAAGGCCCGGGCAGCAGGGTAAGTGTTGGTTATTCAGCGTATTTATAGCCTACGCCGCGTACCGAATGAAAATATTTAGGGTTGCGGCTGTCGTCTTCAAAGTATTTCCGGAAATTAAGAATGAAATTATCGATGGTTCGCGTGGTGGGGTACACATTATAACCCCAAACAGCCTGTAGGATCTTTTCGCGCGGCACTACTTCGTTTTTGTTCTCGATAAGCAGTTTCAGCAACATCGTTTCCTTTTTACTGAGCTGGATTTTTTGCCCGGCTTTCGTTGTAGCCTCCTGCGCTTTGAAATCAATGAGGTTGTTCCCAAAGCTATAACTGTTTCCCACTGAACTTTTGTCCTGCAGCTTCTGGTTCTTTTCAATCAGCTTATGTACGCGCAGTAATAATTCTTCCAGGTTAAAAGGCTTGGTGAGATAATCATCTGCGCCTTTTTTCAATCCCAGCACACGGTCGGCGCTGCTGTTTTTGGCGCTCAGGATAAGAATCGGAACTTCATTGTTACGCAGGCGAATTGTTTCCGTTACATTAATGCCATCCATTTCAGGGAGCATTACATCCAGGATGATCAGGTCAAAATACTCGTTCTCGACAGATTTCAGCGCTGCAACCCCGTCATAGGCAGAAGTTACATCAAACCCTTCCAGTTCCAGGTTCAGCCTAAGCGCCTCGTGCAGGTTCTCTTCATCTTCCACAAGGAGGATTGATATTTTCTTTTCTTCGCTCATTGGTAAAACGTAACGGCAAAATTACTGCCGTGCGGGTTATTGTTTGTCACCGAAATGTCCGCATTGTGAGACTGGGCAATGATCCTGCAAAGATAAAGCCCAAGCCCGGTTCCCTGGGTTTTGCGGGTAGATTCGTTGCCGATGCGGTAAAATTTGGTAAAAACCTTCTTTTTTTCCCGGTCGTCTATTCCTTCCCCTTCATCAATCACCTGCAGGCGTACTATTCCTTTCTCCTGTTCCAGGATGGCTTTTATGGGTGTGTCTTTAGGAGAATATTTATTGGCGTTTTCCAGCAGGTTATTGATTAGTATCTGCAACAGCAAAGGGTCTCCTTTGATATCCGCATCCTGTTGAACGGCTTCTATAAATTGCCGTTCGGGAAACCGCTGACGTGCATCCTGTAAACAGTCTTTCAAAAGGTCTGACAGGTCCAGCTCGTCATGCGACGTTTTATATCCGCCGCCTTCCAGCTGGGAAGAGATCAGGATATTATTGGTAAGTGAGTTGAGTCTTCCGGTTTCCTGCAGTGTCATCCGGATTAATTTTTTCTGTTTTTCAGGATCCAGCGTGTATCGCTGCAATGTTTCCAGGTTCAGCCGCGCCACGGCAATAGGTGTTTTCAATTCATGGGTAACAGCCATCATAAAATTTTGCTGCTGCAATTGCATCCGGAACTGCCGGCGTACGGATCGGTACACAAAGGCGGCGCCAAAGAGGATCAGCAGCAGGAAAATGCTTCCTTCCCCAAAATATTTTGCGTTGTTACGGCTATGTTCTTCCTGTATCCTGGCTAATTCAGTCTGGTATAGCAGCGGTGCTGTTCCGGGGTTGATGGTGTTGCCCAGTTGCTGGATCTTAAAATCACGCATCTGGTCATTTTGCCGGCGGAGCGAAATAAACCACCAAACCAGGGCTGCTACAATGTAGAGCAGCAGCAGCCAGTAGATAATGGTAGTTCTGCGTAATCGTCTTCGGCTTAGGTCAGCCATGTTTTTTATTGTTTCTCAATGCGCAGACCAACGTCAAATACGTGTTCCAGCGGATTTTCGCGCATCAGTTGTTCTATCGTAAAACTGTAATCACCTTTCCTGAATTGCTCCGGGTTGCCCAGCGCTATGCGGTGTTCATAAATGTCATCCATACCCGTGCCTAACCAACCCTGTTCATTGGTGGCCAATGGCAGGTCGAGCCGCCGTGTAATGATAGAATCAATACCCGGCAATTTAACCTGGAGGTTGATGTAAATATTGTTGAAGTTATATTTTTCGGTATGCCGGATGATAAAGAATACCTGGTAAAGGCGTGTAGTGTCTGTAATGGTGAAATTAAATTGCGGTTTAAAAGAAGCCGACCATTCGTGGCGGGGAACAGGTATAGTTTTTTCAAAAAGGTCCAATTGCTGCTTGCAGGAAGTGATGGAGGCGGCAAGCGCAAAAGCAACCAGGATGTGGCGGACTATCTTCATGCTGTAAAAGTATAAAAAACCGGCAAGCCTTGTTACAGCACGTTAAGAACCTGTTCTTTGGCCTTCTCCAGTTCATCTTTCATCAAAACCACACATTTCTGGATGCGGGAGTCATACGCCTTGGATCCCGTCGTGTTTATTTCCCGGCCAATTTCCTGGAGGATAAATGAAAGCTTTTTTCCTTTGGCTTCTTCCTTTTCATTTAAAAGACTGAGAAAATAGTCGCAGTGATTACTCAGCCGCACCTGCTCTTCACTGATATCGATCTTTTCAATATAATAGATTAGCTCCTGCTCCAGCCGGTTGCCATCGTAATTTTCCTTGCCCACATGTTCTTCCAGGAGGCGGGTAATGCCTTCCCGGATTTTTTGCACCCGCACCGGTTCCAGTTCCATCACCTCGTGCTGCTGTGCCTGGATATTCCGGATGCGGGATACCAGGTCTTCTTCCATCACCCGGCCTTCATTCAGGCGGTGATTGTTCAGGTTCTGGATGGCTGTTCGTAAAATATCCTGGAACGCCTGCCAGTCTGCACTGGTCAGCGTGTCGCTGCTGGGAGTAATCACTTCCGGCAACTTTACAAGTGTGCTCAGGATGTTGGACGGGTCCAGGTTCAGGCTGGACGATAATTCCGCCAATGGTTTATAATAGGCGCGGGCGAGATCTACATTTATTGTTACAGGTTTTGCATCACCAGTGTCTTTCAGGCTGATCATGCAATCCACGCTCCCGCGACCAAGATGTTCCGAAAGAATACGGCGAATGTCAAATTCATACGGTTTTAAAAGGGCCGGTAACTTAAGAGAAAGCTCAAACTGCTTTCCGTTCAGCGATTTTATATCTACCAGGAAAGTCTTTTCCCCGATATTCTTTTCGGCCCTGCCGAATCCTGTCATTGATTTAAGCATGAAATAAAGGTAGGTAATAACTAAGGAAACAAATTGAAAAAGCAAAGCAGCCCGGTTGTCATCCAATCCATATCAATACTGATGCAATCCCCAGGTGAATGAAATTAAAAATCCCCCCGGAAGACCGGAGGGACATTTATATGGATGGGTTAGTAAGTACGGGAATGAAATTCCCAACACAATATTAAAAAGAATTTTTCCTATCTAAAAAATATTTCCCAAGAATTTTATTCACATTTTATTTTGGGCTGTGGATAAGCATAACGAAATCCGGAAGCGTTTTCACGTTTTTTTTCATTGCCTTCGATGTGTTGCACATGTAATGCATTTACTTTTCAAAAAAACGTCATCGTCTGAAACTATTGCTGGTAAAGGGTTTCATTACATCCTGTTTTTTACTGAAAATAAAAAACAAAAATGATGCTTATAATTTTTTTACAAATGCTTTTGTTTTTTTTAATCAAAAACGATTGGAAAAACGGGGTATCATTCCGCCCCGTAACGGAACTGCGGCAATGGTATTTTTCCGTGTTTTTACGCCTGCGCCCTGCATCATACCTTTGCTAAAACTTCGTCTATGCGGTTTGAACAACCTGTTCCCCTCCGGGAGATTGCCGACCTGATTGGTGCAGAACTGATCGGCAATACCACTGCGTCAGCAACGGGTATCAATGAAATTCACAAAGTGGAACCCGGTGATCTTGCCTTTGTAGATCATCCCAAGTATTATGAAAAATGTATCCGGTCGGCAGCCAGTTTTATTATCATCAATACCAAAACTGAATTCCCCGAAGGGAAAGCGTTATTGGTAGTGGATGAGCCGTTTGAAGCCTACCTGGCTATTGTTGCCCGTTACCGGCCCTTTACACCTTCCATGCAACCGGTAAGTACATCCGCAGTAGTTGGTCCAGATACTGTTATCATGCCCAATGTATTTATCGGTAACCACGTTACCATCGGCAGCCGCTGTGTTATTTATCCCAACGTTACCATCCTGGATCATTGCGTGTTGGGAGATGACGTGGTGATCCAGTCGGGCACCGTTATTGGCAGCGATGCATTTTATTATAACAAAAAGACAAACCGCCCCGTTCATTACAAGCGAATGGCCAGTTGCGGCCGCGTAGTGATTGAAGACAGCGTAGAGATCGGGGCCTGCTGTACGATTGACCGCGGCGTAACTTCAGACACTGTCATTGGTGCAGGCACTAAGATGGACAATATGGTACATATTGGTCATGATACCACCATTGGTAAAAACTGTCTCTTTGCCGCACAGGTAGGTATTGCAGGCGCCACCACTATTGAAGACAATGTTATTCTCTGGGGACAGGTGGGGGTGAGTAAAACGCTCACTATTGGTAAAGATGCCGTTGTACTTGCAAAAAGTGGCGTTCCTTCTTCGCTGGAGGCCGGCAAAACTTATTTTGGCATACCGGTGCAGGACGCGCGGGATACCATGCGCGAGCTCGTTTGGGTAAAACGAATTCCTGAAATTTGGGCAAAGCTGATGAATAAAAAAGAAGAGTGATTTTTACTTAGCGATCCGGTAAATAATCATACGGCAGCTGGTCTGCCAGGTTTTTCCAGCTCATATACCCCTGTGCCACCCAGTCTTTCTGGTCATAATAGTAACCATTCTGTTTTATGATGATCGGGTTGGGAATGTCGATATAGGAAAGCTGTATCAACACATTTTTAGGGAGATTGTATTTCCTGAGGTATTCAGGTTCCGGTCTTTTTTTCAGATAGCTGATATTGATCTTGGCAGGATACCATATTTCAATATCGGTAGTACTGTCTACCGGTCCGTAATAGGTAGTATCGTAATAGTTGCTGATCGGGTTAAACTTCTTGTCGTCATTTTCATCCAGCATAGAGATCATCCAGCCGTCTTCTGCCAGCGTACTGTCGTAATAGCTGCGCATAAATTGCAGTTTGGATCCATAATAGGCGTTAGCGCGGTTAGCGCCCCAGATGTGCTTTATACTGTCTGATCCCTCCATTTCCGAATAAAAGCAATACCCCCGGTAAGTGGTAATATCAGTATTGTAATTGTAAATAAAAGAATCCAGCTGGTAGCGAAGGTTGTATCCGAGGGCGCGGTTTTCAATGATTAGCGGATCCGTTGCCAGCACACGCAGTTTGTTACTTTTCTTCAGTAAGTAAAAATGAAGCGCTTCCGGGTTTTTTAAATCTGTTTGTTTTGCATAGGGCGTAGACCCGATGAAATTATCGAGAAAAAAGTTGCCGTATTTTTCCCAACCATTTTTTACTTCATTACTGCTTTTGATCACCACTTCGCCCAGGTCCTTTTCTTCTTTCACCATCAGTATCTCCAACCGTCCTGTATTTTCATGGATCCTTATTTGCTGCGTTACATAACCGGTGTAGGAAAAAATAAGATCATAACCACCGGATTTCAGTTCAAGGGAAAATTGCCCCTCGCGGTTGGTAGTAGTACCGAGGGTTGTATTTTGACAAAAAACAGAAGCCCCTGCCAGCGGCTCTTGCGAGGCGGAATCCCGGATTACGCCCCGGATCGTGTACTGCGCATTTACGAACAGCGAAAACAGGAGACAGGCTGCCAGGAAAATAATACGGTGTTTTTGCATAGAGAATGATTGGGTATTAAAGATACGCCCCCTCCTTAAAGAGTTGCATATTCCGAAAGCTAAATTCATTCCAAAAAACTATCGCCTGAACAACGTATTTTTCACGCTACCGGCCGGCTTTATATTTCCCGCAAGCCTTTCGGACGGTTTCTTCAAGCGGTGTAAAGGTAAATTCCGGCAGGGCTTTCAGCAACTTGTTGCTGCTGAACCGGGTATTACTCATGGCTACTTTTGCTGTTTCCCGTGTAAGCAGGGGCGTTTTGCCGGAAAAAAGGGACTTTATTCGCTCCAGCCGCCAGGCAATTCCCATCAGGAACGGCGTAGTGGCCCGGTGTGGCCGTTTACTTCCCAGGCCGTCGGCAATGGTGTCCATTAATTTTTTGAACGACCAGTTTTCAGCGCTTACAATAAACCGTTCTTCGCGGATGGGACTTTCCATCAGCAATACTGCAGCTTTAGCCACATCCTCCACATCCACAAAACCATTGATGCCGGGTGTATACCAGGGAAATCCTTCATAAACTGTTTTAAACCCGGCGCAACTGCCCTGGTTCCAGTCGCCATAACCTAAAATAGTACTTGGGTTCAGGATCACGGCATTCAACCCTTCCGCCATCCCGCGCCATACTTCCATTTCACCCTTGTGTTTGCTGATGGCATAATGTGTATTGGACCTGCTTTCCTGCCATTTTTTTTCTTCATCTACTTCTCCACCTTCCGCGGTGCGGCCTACTGCTGCTACAGAACTGATATGAACGAGGCGCCCGATATTTTTTTCAATGGCGATATTCACAACGTTGGCTGTGCCATCCACATTTACCTGGTACATTTCTTTTCTTCCCTTTTTAACAAAGGAAACAACTGCGGCAGCATGGATCACGGCATCCACACCCTCCATGGCATCTTCCAGTGAAATTACATCCAGCACATCCCCAGGTATCCACTCCACTTGGTTAAGAATGGAATCATCTATCCAGAACGGTTTTTTGCCCGACCGCTGAATGGCGCGCACGCGGTAATTTTTGCTGATCAGTTCACGAATGATATACGATCCCAAAAATCCCGACCCGCCGGTAACTAAAATTGTTGAAGCCAAACTGGATGTTTATAAGACTGCGAATATAAATCTTGTTGACGGCACTATTGGTAATCGTAGTAACCCTGGCCACTCTTTTTACCCAATTTACCGGCGCTTACGAGTTCTTTCTGCAGCGAGGAAGGCTGTAGGCGAAGCGGTGATCCCATCTGCTCATACACAGAACAGCTAACGGCATAGTTCACATCATTGCCAATCAAATCCATCAGGTGAAAAGGACCCATTTTAAAGCCCGCTGATTCCAGGAGCCGGTCAATCTGTGTCAGGTTAACGCCTTCTTCTGCCAGTCGCAGACTTTCAATGTAAAACGGCCGCGCCACGCGGTTTACGATAAATCCCGGAGCATCCTTACAGACCACGGGAATTTTCTGCAATTGTTTTACAAACGAAAGCGCGGCAGTAATAACGTCAGTATCAGTACCCGGGAGTGCAACAATTTCCACCAGTTTCATCAGCGGTGCAGGATTAAAAAAATGCAGGCCGATAAACCGGCCGGGATGGGGCAGTTCCTTTGCAAGTGCTGCAATGGAAAGCGATGATGTATTACTGGCGAATATGGCAGCACTATCATTGATGTTAGACAATTGTAAAAATAATGATCGCTTTATTTCAGGCTTTTCTACAATTGCTTCAATGACCAGGTCAGCCTTGCAGTCGTCAACATTACCGGAAAATGAAATCCGCTCCTGGATTGTTTTATCCATACCATTGGCAAGCTTTCCTTTTTCCACCAGCCTTGCCAGGTTTTTTGCGATGGCCATCCTCGCTTTTTCCAGTACGGCAGCATTTACATCAAAAAGAATAGTTTTAAATCCATAGGTAGCTGCCACCTGGGCAATGCCACTGCCCATGGTTCCGGCGCCACATACTGCGATACGTTGAATACTCATGCCCTAAAAGTAGCAAGTAACGGCCAATGTGCCGACCGGTTTTGGAATTGAAACGCAGGCGGCGGCGAATTTTTTACCATTGGCCAGGCCTGCCGGCTTTTACATTACTCATTGGCATTCAATTCTCCTGAAAAGCGACCGGCGTAAGTCAGATGATAAATAACCAGGTCATAATGTTAAATGTGTCAAATTTTTGTACCTTATCGTGCTTGTCAATTTTCCATACACTAAAACCACACACATTATGGACAAAAAAGTTGTTACGATCGTAGGGGCTGTCCTGCTGATCATTTGTTTCTTTCTCCCGTACATGTCTGTATTTACATTCAATGTAAGCGGATATGATATCGTGTTCGGGAATACCGGCGGCGAGAAGAGTTGGGAAACCTATCTCTTCCTGCTGATCCCATTTTCCGGGCTCATGTTGTTGCTCGGTGCGCTCAACAACGGCAAATACATTCTCGGCCGTGCCTTATTTTGCTGGCTTCCACTCCTTACGATCATTTTTATGATTATTCGTGTTAAAATGCAGGCCGAAGGGGCGCCATTCATGGATTCACTGAAAATTTGGGGGTATGGATTCTGGCTTTCCCTGGTTATTTCTTTGGTTTTAATTTTTTACAATCCCAAGCCCAAAACGGCTTAAGAGTTCAATGCAAAAAAAAATGCCCCGGTTTTCGGGGCATTTTTAATTATACTGTTTTTGTCAGGTTGCACTTGCAAATTGCTGCAAAAAGCGAACGTCATTCTCACTAAACAAACGGATATCGTTCACATCATATTTTAGCAGCGCGGGCCGTTCAATACCCATTCCAAATGCAAATCCCGTGTATTTGTTGGGATCGATATTACAATTCTGCAACACATTGGGATGCACCATCCCGCAGCCCAGTATCTCCACCCATCCCGTTTTCTTACAAATGTTACAGCCTTCACCGCCACAGATAAAACAACTTACATCCATCTCTGCGCTGGGTTCTGTAAACGGAAAATAGGAGGGCCGGAAACGAACCTTCACGTCTTTACCATACATTTCCTTCACAAAAAAATACAGCGTTTGCTTCAGGTCGGCAAACGAAACATTCTCATCAATATAAAGGCCTTCCACCTGGTGAAAAAAGCAATGGCTCCGGGCGCTGATTGTTTCATTGCGATATACGCGTCCTGGCATCAGCATCCGGATCGGTAATTTGCCTTTTTCCATTTCACGGATCTGAACACTACTGGTATGTGTTCGCAATACCCAGTCCGGATTTTGCTGAATGTAAAACGTATCCTGCATATCCCGCGCCGGGTGATGCTCTGGTAAATTAAGGGCGCCAAAGTTGTGCCAGTCGTCCTCAATCTCCGGGCCTTCCGCCACTGCAAATCCAAGACGCTGGAAAATGGAAACAATGCGGTTGCGCATCAGGGTAATAGGATGGCGGGAACCCAGCGGTAGTGCATCTCCCGGCAAGGTTAGATCAATAGAGGTTTTTGACTCCCCACTCCCGGAAATGCTGCCCTTCAACAATTCAAATTTTTCTTCCGCAAACAGCTTAAAGGCATTTAATACCTGGCCCGCCTCTTTCTTCTGCTCAGCCGGCACCGCCTTCATCTCACTCATGATTGTTTTTACAATCCCCTTTGTACCCAGGAATTTGATGCGGAATTCCTCCACCCCTTTCTCATCCGTAGCCTGGAAAGAATCAATTTCCTGCTTGTACTGCTCAATCTGTTTCAGCAATTGTTCCATAGCCGCCAAAGATACGAAATGCCCGCCAACGGCCCGGCCATTCTGCAGTTTGCATTATCTTGCAGGCCATGTCAGACCATCTACATATTGCCGACTTCCTGCAGCCTGTAAATATCCATGAATTGTCGAATGACGAGGGGTATAAAGAAGGGCAGATAGGGAAAATGATCGAGGTGTATGACGAGTCGTTTCCCGACCTGGATGAGGCACAATTGGTACTGGTAGGCTGCGGTGAACAACGCGGCAGCGGACTGATTCATGGTCAAAGTAAGGCTGCCGATATAATCCGCCGGCATTTTTACAGCCTGTTTTACTGGCACCCTGATATCCATATTGCAGATGTGGGCAATATCAAAACCGGCTCTCTTTTCACCGATTCTTATGCAGCGCTCAAAACAGTAGTAAAGGCCCTGGTGGAAGATGGAAAAACGGTCCTCATCCTCGGTGGATCACATGATCTTACACTGGCTCAATACCAAGCATATGCGGATAATAAAAAACCCATCGAGGTAAGTTGTGTAGATGCGCTGATTGATATTAACCTCGAGTCCCCCTTCCGTCATGAAAACTTCCTGATGGAAATGCTGACCGGCGATCCCAATTATACCCGCCACTATAATCATATCGGCTTCCAAAGCTATTATGTACATCCGCGGATGCTGGAAACCATGGACAAACTCCGGTTCGACTGCTACCGCGTGGGACATGTAAAGGAAAGCATCGATGAAATGGAACCTGTGATCCGCAACAGTCATCTCCTGTCTTTCGACATTACCGCTATCGCCAATGCCTATGCGCCGGCCAATACCATTTCACCCAATGGATTTAACGGGGAAGAAGCCTGTGTGCTGATGCGCTATGCAGGCATGAGCCCCAATTGCAATACGATTGGTATTTATGGTTACCGGGTAGAACAGGACCGCGATGAATTAACGGCAAAACAGATCAGCCACATGTTGTGGTACCTGCTGGACGGCCGCAGTCGCGGCCGCCGTGAAGCCCAACTGGACGAACGCGATTCCTTTAATGAATACCACATGGCATTTGCCGAAGTGGAAACGGTTTTTCTTCAAAGCAAAAAAACCGGCCGCTGGTGGATGCAACTGCCGGATAAAAGTTATATCGCCTGCAGCTATAAAGATTATTTATTAGCCAGCAGCAACGAGATACCCGAACGGTGGCTCCGGGCACAGGAAAGAAGTTAATTACAGCGAAAGCGAACACTTAATAACGAACAGCGAAGCGTTTGCCGCCGGCAGACGCCAGCTTCGCATTAATTTTAGCGAGATATGGTTATCAAAACTGGCATTTGTTCCTACGGCATGAGCGGAAAGCTATTTCATGCCCCGTTTATTGAAGCCCATCCGGGTTTCGAACTATCCGCCATCGTGGAACGCCACAACGAGGATTCGCGCCAGCGCTATCCCAACAGCAAATTATACAGGTCAGTAGAAGAACTTTGCGCAGACAATACCCTCGATCTCATTATCGTAAATACGCCCACCCACCTCCATTACCAACAGGTAAAAATGGCGCTTGAAGCCGGGAAACATGTGCTGGTAGAAAAACCATTTACCACTACGGTAAAGGAAGCTGAAGAATTGACCGCGCTCGCCGAAGCAAAGCAACTGAAACTTACCATCTATCAAAACCGCCGGTATGATGGTGATTTCCGCGCCGTGAAAAAGGTTGTCGATCATCAATGGCTGGGTGAACTGCGGGAAGCAGAAATTCGCTATGATCGCTACCGTCCTGCCTTCGGTGGCAAACAACATAAAGAAGGTGATTTGCCAGGCGCCGGAATCATTTATGATCTTAGTCCACACCTGGTAGACCAGGCCTTGCAACTTTTTGGCTGGCCCACTGCATTATTTGCTGATGTGTGGAAAATGCGCAACGATGTGCAGGCAAAAGATTATTTCGAAATTCTTTTTTACTATCCCGCGTTGCGTGTTCGGCTGAAAGCCACCTGCATCTGCCGCATACCCGGCATGGGCTACCAGTTGCATGGAATGAAAGGCAGCTTTCTGCAGCAACGATCCGATCTGCAGGAACAAGCCCTGCTGGACGGCATAAAACCATCACTGCAAAGCTGGTGCCCCGGCCCAGCCGGGCCAGATGGATGGATCCATACCGAAGCA
Source organism: Bacteroidota bacterium (assembly GCA_048498035.1). Classification (GTDB taxonomy): domain Bacteria; phylum Bacteroidota; class Bacteroidia; order Chitinophagales; family Chitinophagaceae; genus CADEDV01. The sequence goes on from JBEHYT010000003.1 coordinate 187,342, forward strand.
AACGGCAAAGAATGGAAAGAAAACTTCACATCAGAGCCGGGAAATTACATGGGACTGTTCGACGACCTTTATCACTACCTTGCCGGTGATGGAACAAACCCGGTGCCAGCAGAAGCCGGCATCCGTACCGTCCGGATTATCGAAGCTGCACTTGAAAGCGCAGCGCTGGGCCAGGTTGTACAACTGGAACCGCGATAAATCCGTTCCAATCAGTTTAATTCCTAACCATGAAGCACGTTCGTATTCTCCTGTCAATTATTGTTCTGGCTGCGTTTGCATCCTGTTCTCCCAACCGGCAACTGGCAAAATCTGCAAGGCAAACGCTGGCAACACCTGTACTTTCAACTGCACATGTAGGCATCAGCATTTTTGAACCCGCTACCGGTAAATATTGGTTTACCTACCAGGGCGACCATTATTTTATGCCGGCCAGTAACACAAAAATTCCTACCTGCTATGCAGCAATGAAATACCTGGGCGACAGTATCACCGGCGCAAAATATTTTGTAGAGAACGATGAATTGACAATAATTGGAACAGGAGATCCTGGTTTTCTTCATCCCGATTTTAAAAATCAACCAGTCTATGATTTTTTGAAAAATGCGCCCTATTCCAAAATAACATTGGTTGAACAAGGCACGCCCAATCAAACCACAACAATCAAACCCTACGGCCGCGGCTGGACCTGGAGCGACTGGAATGAAGACTATATGCCCGAACGTAGTTTTTTCCCGATCTATGGAAATGTTGCACGGCTTTCCTTACGCAACGGAAAGGTATCCATTACTCCGTCTGCCCTTGCAAATAAACTGCTGCAACCTACTGCCGTTCAGAAAGGCTTTTATGCGGAACGCAGCCAGTGGTCTAATCAAATTTTTATTACTGAAGGCGGCAACCGTAACCAGGAGGTACCCATTTATTTTGGTAGCGCCTCCGGCGATATTGATTATACAGACTCGCTGCTTGCCGATACATTGCATCGTAAGATCTATTTTGCCAAAGCAGCTTATCCTCCCGGTAAATCATTTACCAGAATACACTCGGAACCTACAGATTCCCTGCTGCATAACATGATGCACCGCAGCGACAATTTTTTTGCAGAGCAAACACTGCTTATGCTGAGTGATGCACTCCTGGGTTATATGAACGACCGGAAGATTATTGACACACTCCTGAAAACAGATTACAGGGATCTGCCACAACCGCCAAGCTGGGTGGATGGAAGCGGGCTCAGCAGGTACAATCTTTTTTCTCCCAACGACTTTGTATATATCCTTTCACGGATGAAGACCGATTTCGGCATGGACCGCATCAAGGGGATCTTTGCGACCGGCGGAACGGGCACCATCAGCAGTTATTACCAGTCTGATGCCGGTTTTATTTATGCAAAAACGGGAACGCTCTCAGGTGTAGTGTCACTTAGCGGTTTCCTGGAAACAAAAAAACATCACCAGCTGGTATTTTCATTTCTTGTCAATAATCACAATGGATCTGCTACCGATGTACGCCGTGTAGTGGAAAAATTTGTGAAGATGGTACGGGAAAAATATTGATCTATCCCTTAAAAAGTTTTTCCAATTCCGCCTGTTTGAACTCGAGATAAATGGGTTTGCCATCCGCCGTAAAAGACGGCTGCTCACAGGCAAACAGGGACCTGATCAATTCATTCTTTTCACGATCGGTAAGTCGCGTTCCTGTTTTGACCGACTGCTGGCGTGCCAGTGAACGGATCAATTTCTCTCTCCTGGAAAATTTAACATCGGGACTAAAATGCTTGTATTGTTCCAGCAGGATGTCGATGATGTGTTTATCATGACCAGGTTCAACATCTGCAGGCGTTCCCTGGATTACAAATGTATTTTTTCCAAACGGTTCTATCTGGTAACCCAATTGATGCAGATCCGGTATTATCTCTTCCAGCAATACAGCATCTGCAGGAACCAGCTCCAGGGTAGAAGGAAAAAGACTTTGTTGTGAAGGAATTGGTTTACCATTACTTGCTTCCAGCAGGTTTTCATACAATACCCGCTCATGCGCCCATTGCTGGTTGACCAGCAAAAAACCCTGGCCGGATGGTACAATCAGGTAGGTGTTCAATACCTGTGCGATTTCTATCTCATCCTGCTCCGTATGCAACTGTTCTGCGGCTGGTGCGGTTGTGTTGTCCATTGGCGCTGCAGAACTTTCCGCAGGTTCATAAAATTCACGCCAGTCTTTCAGTCCGCCTTTATCAATAAAATGAGCCTGGTTTTTTTGCGTAAAACCCTGGTAGAGCAAGCTGCTGGAGGCCGCGGATTGCCGTTCCTGGGTAAAAGGTTGCTGGATAGAGGGAAGTTGTTGAATGGAGGCGTCGAGATCAAAATCAAGCGTAGGCGTTACGCTGAATTGGGCAAGCGCATGTTTGATAGCTGCCTGTACAAAGGCATAAATTATCTTTTCATCCTCAAACTTGATTTCCTGTTTGGTAGGATGCACATTCACATCCACCTGCGCCGGGTCAAGATCAATAAACAGCACATACATGGGGAAGCTGTCGGCCGGTATCAACTCCTGGTAGGCGCTCATCACGGCATGATGTAGGTAAGGACTTTTTATGAAGCGGTTATTGACAAAAAAATACTGGTCGCCACGGGTTTTTTTGGCCGTTTCGGGTTTACCGGCAAAGCCGGAAATATTCATATAATTCGTTTCCTCCCGAACTGTTACCAGTTTTGCATTATAATTTGTTCCCAGCAATTGTATAATGCGTTGCTTCAGGCTGCCCGCTTCCAGGTGAAAAAGTTGCTGGCCATTATGCGTGAGCGAAAAGAAAATGGCCGGAAACGACATGGCAACACGTGTAAACTCATCCACGATGTGACGCATTTCAGCCGCGTTGCTCTTTAAAAAGTTTCGCCGGGCCGGAACATTAAAAAAGAGATTTTTCATGGCAATGCTCGTGCCGGTAGGCGTTGCTACTGGTTCCAGTCGCATCACTTCGCTGTTCTCCACTTCAATATAGGTTCCAACTTCGTCTTCCGCACGCTTGGTCTTCAACTCTACCTGTGCTACCGCAGCAATGGAAGCCAGCGCTTCTCCACGGAATCCCATCGTGCGTATCTGGAACAGATCATCAATATTCTTAATCTTGGAAGTAGCGTGTCGTTCAAAACACATGCGTGCATCCAGTTCACTCATCCCGCTGCCGTTGTCAATTACCTGCAACAGGGACTTGCCGGCATCTGCCAGGATCAACTGGATATGCGTAGCGCCTGCATCTACCGCATTTTCCAGCAATTCTTTTACAGCACTTGCCGGCCGCTGAATTACTTCACCGGCTGCAATCTGGTTGGCAATATTATCGGGCAATAAAAGAATCTTATCCGGCACAACTACAAAAATTAATTTGCAAAGATACCGCAGATAAAGGAAAGCCGGTAAAAAACAGCAGGTTACAAGCGTTGTAAACCATTCAATTTGCGTTACAAACATGCAACCTTTTTACCTCTTTTCTCGTCCACGTTTTTGCAGGTATTTGCAGGAAAACTAATCAGTTATGCAGGTTCACTGCACGCAAATATCAAGTAACTTGTGACCTTCAAAAATTGGTGATGAAGAAATACTTTTTCCTGCTCAGTTTAGCCATTGTTTCCCAGTTTGCTTCTGCACAATATAAAAGTCTGCTGAATGCGCAGCAATGGACAGACAGCGTATTTAACTCGCTTACAGAGGATCAAAAAATTGCCCAGCTGATGGTGATCCGCGCCCATTCCAACCTGGGTCCGGATCATGTGGCAAAAGTGGCTGCCGACATCCAGCAGTATAATGTGGGTGGACTGTGCTTCTTCCAGGGCGGCCCCGTACGGCAGGCGCTTCTTACCAATTATTATCAAAGTATTGCGCAAACACCGCTGATGGTAACCATTGACGGGGAATGGGGACTTGGTATGCGGCTCGACAGCGTTACCAAATTTCCTTACCAGCTTACACTTGGTGCCATGGATGATGCAGACCTGGTGTACCGCATGGGTCTTGCCATAGGCGAACAATGCAAGCGAATGGGTGTGCAGGTCAACTATGCTCCCGTGGTGGATATTAACAACAATCCTAATAATCCCGTGATCGGTTTTCGCTCCTTTGGTGAAAACGGGGATAAAGTAGCTGCATTTGGAGTGGCTTATATGAAAGGAATGCAGGATGCAGGTATCATGGCCTGCGCCAAACACTTCCCCGGTCATGGCGATGTGGATGTAGATTCTCACCTGGACCTGCCCGTGATCAATAAAACCCGCGCCCAACTCGATTCACTGGAGCTGGTTCCTTTTCGTGCGGTATTTGATGCCGGCATTGGCAGCGTAATGATCGCGCATTTATATATCCCGGCAATAGACAGCACTCCCAACCGGGCAACTTCCATTTCAAAAAATAACGTAACCGACCTGCTGAGGCATGATCTCGGCTACCAGGGACTTACATTCACGGATGCGCTTGAAATGAAAGGCGTAGCCAAATATTTCCCCGGGGGAACCATTGCCGTAGAAGCACTGATTGCAGGGAATGATATGCTTTGTCTTCCCGCCAGCGTGCCGGAAGCCATCACCGCGATTAAACAGGCTATCGCCGATAAACGCCTGAGCTGGGATGATATCAACGAAAAAGTAAAAAAAGTGCTGGCCGCCAAATACCAGCTGGGTCTTAACCATCTTACACCTATTGACACCACTAACCTGGTTGCAGATCTGAATAAAAATACAGACGCCGTTTGCCGCGAAGTAGCACAAAAAACGCTTACGGTTCTTACCCTTCCAAAAAGTAAAACCATTGCCCTTGAAAAAGATGCAAAAGTGGCTTACGTGGGCATCGGCTGTAAAGAGCTGAATACTTTTGGAAAACGCCTCCAGTCAGAATGGAATGCCGATACATTCCTCTTTGACTATACAGACAACAGCACTAAAGCGGATGCCATTGTACAAGACATCCAGAAAACAAAAAAATACGACGCAGTAATAGTTGGCATTCACAACTTCAGCAACCGCCCGGCTAATAATTACCAGTTGAGTGTAAATGCACTTGATCTGTACAAACGTTTAAACCGAAAACAAACAACAACCTTTGTTTTTGGAAATGTACTCGCTACGCAAAATTTCTGCGATGCCAATGCCCTAGTAGCCTGCTACCAGGATGACGACATTACGCAACAAACAGCAGGGGACCTGCTGGACAATTCACTCAAAGCCGGTGGAACACTCCCGGTTCGGGTGTGCGACTTTAAACAGGGAGACGGCATCGTGCAGGCCGACAAAATAGAGCCGGTAGAAGCGCTGGAAAAGTTGACGGTAGTGGATTCTATTTTGAATGATGCCATTGCTAAACGTGCCTTCCCCGGGTGCGTGGTGTTAGCTGCGCATAAAGGAAAGATCATTTACCAGAAAGCATTTGGCAGTTTTTCATTTGATTCCCCGCAACCTGTGGCACTTGAAAGCATCTTTGATCTTGCTTCAGTAACAAAAATCTCCGCCACCACTGTATCGGTAATGAAATTGTACGAAGAAGGTAAACTGGATCTGAATAAAACACTTGGCGATTATCTTCCCTGGGTAAAGGGAAGCGATAAAGAACACCTCCTGATCAGCGATGTATTGCTTCACCAGGCCGGCCTGGTGCCTTTTATCGCTTTTTACAAAGAAACCATTGACCCGGTAACCGGAGCACCTAATCCTGCCATTTACTCCAACATTTCAAAACCCGGATTTTCAGTGCGCGTGGCAGAAAATCTTTACCTGCGGAATGATTGGGAAGACACGCTGAAAGCACGTATCCTGAAAAGCCCCCTCGGCCCACGGAATAAATATGTGTATAGCGACAATGATTTCATATTCCTCGGAAAAATTGTAGAGCAATTATCAGGAACAACGCTTGATCAATACGTGCAGCAAACCTATTATCGCCCTATGGGCATGACAAGCACGGGGTTCAAACCACGTGAGCGGTTTGATGTGAACCGCATCGTACCCACAGAAACTGAAACACATTTCCGCCGGCAGACTATGCAGGGTGATGTGCACGACGAAGGCTCCAGTCTTTTTGGTGGGGTAGCGGGGCACGCCGGTCTTTTCTCAGATGCCTATGACCTGTCCAAGCTCTACCAGATGCTGCTGAATGGTGGCACCTATAATGGACATCGATACCTGAAAGAATCCACCATTAAGTTTTTTACTGGCTACCATAGTGCGGTAAGTCGCAGGGGATACGGTTTTGACAAACCGGAAAAAGACAATGCGACCAGCAAAGATCCTTATCCTTCAGCACTCGCCTCGCCGCTTACGTTTGGTCATACCGGATTTACAGGCATTGGCGTGTGGGTAGATCCTAAATACGACATCGTGTACATTTTTATGTCGAACCGGGTAAACCCAACGCGTGACAATAACAAGTTGTCTTCCATGCGCATCCGTGGCAAAGTGCAGGATGCCATCTACCGCGCGCTGGGTATTGGAGAATAAAAAACGGTTGGTAATTTAGAGGAAATGAACAACATGAAAGTTGGTTACCTGTTCCTCTTCCTCCTTAGCGGATTAGGTTCGTTTGCCCAACCCGGGCGAAGCGATATCCGTAAACATCATATTTTAAAGGCGGTGGAGCAACGCATGAATGCGGATAGCTCGGTAACTGAACAAACCTGGTGGTACGACCGGCAGGGTTATGACAGTGTTGAGATTGTGTATGGTGAAACGCACCACTTCAACAATACTTACAAAAACGGGCGCATCCAGGCAACGGAAGTTGTAAAGCCGGAGGGGAAGAGCGACCAGTATAGCTATGAGTATTTGCCGGATGGAAGCTACAAGCAAACCTATAAAGATGGCCGGTACGGACTTACGAGTTATGAATGGGTAGATAAAAAGGGAAATACGACTAAATCCCAGTCGCCTGACGGAAACACGACATTCTACACGTATGATGCAAAAGGACACCAGCTGTCAGCAAAATCAGATGGTAAGAACCAGGGCACCAGGATCAACAATAAATATTTCTACAATGCGAAGGGTCAATTGATCAAAGCGCAGAATAAGGCAGACGAATCCCATTCCGAAACAACCTACCAATATGATGCAAAGGGAAAGCTGGTGAAAACAATGCAAAAAGGCGTTTGGGGAGGAGAAGAATCCGAAAGCGTTGGCAACTATACGTACTATGATAACGGCATGGTAAAATCAATTACCTACATCACCAAAGATGCCTCATCAACAGGTGAAGGTACTGTGATCCGTTACGAATACGACTACGAATACTATTGATTTCCTTTTTGCGGGGGCCGCGGCCGGTTCCGGTTTGGATTTTGTTGCTGACCGCCGCCTTGCTGCTGACCACCACCACCTTGCTGTCCGCGATTTTGCGGTGGGCGCTGCTGCTGACCTTTTTGTTGCTGTCCGCCTTGTTGCTGGCCACCACCCTGTTGTCCGCGATTTTGTGACGGGCGCTGTTGTTGTCCTCTCTGTTGCTGTCCGCCCTGTTGCCCACCACGTTGTTGCTGTCGTTGCTGCTGTTGTTGATGCCGGCGTTTTTTATCGGCTTTCTCCAGCGTACGCAAACTGATCTGGCCCACTACATCTACAAATTCAGGTTCTACTTCTTTCGGCTTGTTGCTGGTTACGTCCGCCACTTCAAGTTCTTCCGGAACTGCACCCTGCTGGTTCATCGATTTGATCTTGCGCACGCGTTCTATGGTAAGCGGGTATTGCTTGGTGCTGTCGGGCAGCGTGTACCACATCAGGTTGCGGAAAATATCTTTTTTGATCAAAAATGCATTTCCTTTTGATGTTTGCAACATGTCGCAGTTGTCCGGGAAATGTTGCAGTGCATCCAGGTAGGTATCCAATTCATAGTTCAGGCAGCACTTCAGGCGTCCGCACTGACCACTGAGCTTAGTCTGGTTAATAGAAAGATTTTGATAACGCGCGGCAGCGGTATTAACTGATTTGAATTCAGTGAGCCAACTGCTGCAGCAAAGTTCGCGGCCGCAACTGCCGATACCACCTACTTTTCCGGCTTCCTGGCGCGCACCGATCTGGCGCATTTCCACTTTTACTTTAAATTCTGACGCGTATACTTTGATCAGTTCCCGGAAATCAACACGTCCATCAGCGATATAGAAAAATGTGGCCTTTCTTCCGTCAGCCTGCATCTCAACCTGGCTGATCTTCATGTCCAGTTTCAACTGTTTGGCAATCACCCGGCTACGAATAACGGCTTCCGGTTCGCGTTCTTTATTTTGCCGCATCAGGTCCAGGTCCCGGTCTGTAGCCGTCCGCAGGATTTTTTTCATTTCAGGATTGTCTTCCTTCACTCCCCTTTTTTTCAGCTGCAGACGCACAATTTCTCCTGTCAGCGACACTTCACCCACATCAAACCCACTCACGCCTTCCACGGTGATCTGATCGCCTTTTTCAAAAGATTGCAATGTTGTATTTCGGAAAAAGTCCTTGCGGGAGCCTTTATTGAAGCTGACTTCCACCACTTTACAGGCGCTCTGCGCGTCGCTGATGGGGAGGTTACGGAGCCAGTCGTGCGTATTCATCCGGTTACAACCGCCAGTGCTGCACCCGCCGTTGCTTTTACAACCGCCGGGTTTGCCGCCGTTGGCGGATGTGCCACAATTACTACAACCCATGACAAAATTTTCAGGTTCGAGATGATGATGAAATGAGAAAAATGGGTGCAGGGAAAATGCTGAGCGGTAGTTGTTTCGCGGCGCTTAACAATCGCAAATCGTTGAAAAACAATAATATATTAAATAAAAACGCGAATACACGATCAATAAAATCCCTTCTTCACCGGTTCATTTTCCACAAAATCCGGCACCCGCCGGTTTCTCAAGCATTCAAAAATACAATTTTGTCCTGTATTATATGATATACCTTAATGGTGAGGGCATGAAACAGGATTTTCGCATTGGCGTTCCGCTCAATATAGTAGGCGGCACGGTCCAGTTCTTCTACCAGAGCTTCCTGCTGGCTGATGTCGGTAATCTTTGCATTCAGCTTGGTGGCAAAGTCTTTTTCAGCGGCTGAAAGCTCCAGCCGGTCGCCCAGCAGGCGGTAGCGGATAGACTGTTCCAGGATGTGGTTGAAATAACGTAAAAACTGCTTCTGCTTTTCGCGCCCCAGGCGGCTCACCTCCTCCACCCATTTGGCCTGTGCTATAGGCCCGGTGCGGAGGATCGCATTCAGCCAGTCGCGCAGGAGCGACTGCCAGTCTTCGTCGGCATGCTGTACCAGTTGCAGCGCTTCCCGGTAGTTGCCTTCGCTTACGCGGGCAACCTGGTGCGCGATAGCTGCTTCGGTTTTGTTGCGGCTAATGAGCGCCTGTTCAATCTCGTTGTCTTCCAGGGCAGGGATCTTTACAAGCTGGCACCGGCTCAGGATGGTTTGCAGGATCTGCGCGTCATTTTCCGCAACCAGGATAAAAAGTGTGTTGGGCGGCGGTTCTTCTATCAGCTTGAGCAGCTTATTACCTTCATTGCCCAGGTATTCCGGCATCCACATCACCAGCACTTTATAATCACTCTCAAAGCTTTTAAGGCTGAGCTTGCGGATGATATCGTTGCATTCGTGCGCGGTAATATTGCCCTGTTTGTTTTCTGCTCCAATAAATTGAAGCCAGTCGTAAGCATTGCCATAGGGATAGCTCGCAAAAAATTCACGCCACTCCGTAATATAATCGGTGCTTAATGGAGCAGATCCTGGCTTTTTTGTAACTACCGGGTAAGAAAAATGAAGATCGGGATGTGCCAGTTGTTGAATCTTCAGGCAGGAAGGACACTCGCCACAGGAATCAGTCATAGTGATGGCCGGTGTTGCCGGTTCATCACCAAACAATGATGGCCCCGCTACAGCTTGTTTGCCATTCACCTTTTCACAAACAAGATATTGCGCAAATGCAACAGCCAGCGGAAGTGCGCCACTTCCTTCCTTTCCGAGAAAGATCAGGGCATGGCTCAGCCTGTTTTGCTGTACCATTTCCACCAATTGTTCCTTAACGGAAGCCTGCCCTATTACCGACGAAAATTGCATGCGGCGAAGGTAGCAATTAAAGCGAAAGATAAGGAAACACCCATGCTACGGATCGTTGAAAAGTATTATCCTATTCGAGATCAATTCAAATACTTCGTCACGTCTTCACTTAGCACACTCGTCTTGTGATGAAAAACAGCAATCAGTCGCCCTTTTTCATTCACCAGGAATTTTGTAAAATTCCACAACACGGGATTCTCAAGGAATTTTTTCTTATCCGGGTCCGATTCGCGATCAGCCATCTTATGCGATTCCTCATTCAACCATTTATACAATGGGTGCATATCATCGCCTTTAACTGAAATTTTCTCGGCCATTGGGAAGGTAACTCCATAGTTTTTTGTACAAAATTCCTGTATTTCCGTATTGGTACCCGGCTCCTGCGCCCCGAAGTTGTTAGCAGGGAAACCAACAATCACCAATGTATTTTTATACTGCTTGTATAATTTTTCCAACTCTGCATACTGCGGTGTGTTTCCACATTTCGACGCTGTATTCACGATCATGATCTTCTTTCCTTTGAATGAGGAAAAATCAATTTCCTTTCCGTCCAGTCCCGGCACTTTGAAATCATAAATGGATGAACCCGTCAGCGACACGGATAAGACCAACGCTAGCAACAAAGTCTTCATACCTGAATGTTTAATTTTATAAAGCTACCTCAAATTTAGATCAAACCCCGAAAATCAATTCATGCGTTGAACAGGCCACATTCGGGACTTAAACAGGTTGTTCCTGCCAACAACGGGTTATTGTTTTTCATAACAACCCAAATCCGGGAGCCCCACCGGCCTTGAATTTCCATCCAGGTCCAGCAATACACCCGCATTTACACCTTTGTTTAATGCCGGTGATGCCGCTTTTAGCCGAAAGCTGTAAAAATTATGGCTAACATCAATACTGTCAAATAACGGTGCCTGGTTATTGATTGGTGCAGGAGGAGTAATCGTTGCATTTGCCGGCGCCGACGTTACTTTCCAAAGTACCTGGTCAAATGTTGCATTAAAAGCAGCTGTCCCGGTTTTTAATACTACTACCTCATCGTCTACCGTACCGTTTTCACCCCAGAAAATGCAATTTCTGAATAATGCATCCAGCGGAGCGGTAACGTTATCTACGGCATTGGATACCGTAAGCACCGGATCACGGTGCTGGATAAAATTGTTGGAGATTGAGGCGGCCGTACAATGCGTAAACCGGTACGTTCCACCGCCTGCAATCACAATATTTTTACCACAATTACTGATCAAACAATTGCGTGCAGTTACACTTGAATTCAACCCAATCAATCCGGCATCATAGCCATTATCAATGATACATTCATTCAGCGTTAGCTTCGGGTTGCTGTTTGTTGCCGGGTTTTGAACACCAATTGCCTGGTAGGCATTTCGGATAACGGCATAGTTAAACACATTATCTGTACTGGGATCTAAAAAGTAAATACCAGGCCATCCTGCCGGAAAATCCCTGTACGGTGCATCCACCCTGTCGCCACGGAAGTAAACACGATCTGCCGTGTCTTTAGCGCCATTCACCAGCATTGTTCCATCCACCAGCACCGGCGCATCCGCATGCATATAGATCCTGCAGCCTTTATTGATCGTAAGCGTTTTTCCAGGGTTTACGTATAAATAACCAAGCACAACGTACGGGAGGTCATTGTTCCAGGTTTCGTTTACAGCTACCTGGTGGTTTCGTAAAAAGTGCGCATTTTGCCCCCACGCCTCCAACTGTACCTGCTGGTGTGCGCCGTTATAATTAACCTGGATACTATCACGGATCACAAAAGGCAGGTTAGGCGCAGCCGGATCCACATTTACCTGTACAAACACATAAATACTGTCATTAGCCGCCAGCTCCAGGTTGTCGGCCTCCGGCCCGGCAACACCATCTACATTTATTTTGAATGCAGAGGCAAGTCCACCCGCCAGCTTTATAGATGAGATCCTGAGCTTTTGATCGTTCTCATTCACTACTTTGAACGACTGAGTAATAGATCCAACAGTTGTAAAAACGGTATCATAGTGAAGCGTGTCGGCCGTAATCCGAACACGTGCGTCTGCACTGGTGATAAACGAATTTTTGCGGCAGGATGCCAGCACCAGCAGCGCGCAACAGAGGAGAAGGCCAATGGTTTTCATTCCTTCAAAAATAGCAAATGGATTTGGCATTAACGATTGGCATAACAAAGACTCATGATAGAAAGGCCCGCAGGGGCGGCGGCCGCCAATACGACCCCGGCTGCCTCCAATGTAGCCCCTGTGGTAATTACATCATCTACCAATAATAATCGCTTTCCGGCCACAGCCGAAGGATTGGTGAGCACAAACCGTCCCTGCATATTCTCCCACCGTTCCAGTCTTGACTTGCGGGTTTGTGTAGCCGTGGCGGCTGGCCGGATCAATACCCCATCAAGCAATGGCACCGGGTACTCGCGGGCGATGCCCTCACATAATAATTTCGATTGATTGTAGCCCCGCCGCCGCTCACGGGCCTTGAACAACGGGAGGGGAATAAGCGCATCAACGGGAAATCCGCCAGCAGACTGAAGCGCAATTCCCATTAGCCTGCCCAATTGCCAACCCAACTCACGGTTGTGCCGGTATTTCAATTCATGCATTAGCCGCTGTACTACCGAACCTGCGGTGAAATAATACAGCGCAGCAGCGCGGTCAACCGGCAAACGGCCATAAAATTTTTGTTCTACCGGGTTGTCGGGCTGCGATTCAAAACCCGTCCGCGGCAGCGAAGCGAGGCAACCCAGACATAATACCGAACCCGTTGGCAACACATCCTTCCCACATCCTAAACACACCACCGGAAATACCAGCTGCAAAAATGCATCCAGCCAATTTTTTACGCTGCTCATGCTTTCTTTCTCCCTTGCAGCAAATTACAATGACAACTGGCTGAATCAAGGGGAAAAATAACGCAGGAAATGTTTTTTTTCAGAAAAGGTATTGATACACTTCTTCCACGCGGGCCATGGTTACAATTTCAATATTGAATTTCTGGCGGGAAAGACCCTTTTGGTTATATCGTGACACGAGGATTTTTTCAAATCCCAGTTTTTCGGCTTCTGCAATCCGCTGCTCAATCCTGTTTACCGCGCGTATCTCGCCGCTTAATCCAACTTCACCTGCAAAGCAGGTTTGTTGTGGAATAGGAATATCTGTATAAGACGAAAGTAATGCGCAAAGCACCGCGAGGTCAATCGATGGATCCTCAATTTTCAAACCCCCTGCAATATTCAGAAACACATCTTTTACGCCAAAATGAAACCCTCCCCGTTTTTCCAGTACGGCCAGCAGCAATTGTAAGCGGCGGAGATCAAAACCGCTGATCGTGCGTTGCGGAGTGCCATAGACCGACTGCGTTACCAGCGCCTGCACTTCCACCAGCAGGGGACGCATGCCTTCAATGGTTGCGGCAATGCTGATTCCACTCAGGTGCTCTTCTTTTTGCGTAATGAGAATTTCGCTTGGATTGGTTACACCGCGCATACCGGCATCGGTCATTTCATAAATACCCAGTTCGGCGGTGCTGCCAAACCGGTTTTTTAAGGTGCGCAGGATGCGATATGCATAATGACGATCTCCTTCAAACTGCAATACAGTATCCACCATATGCTCCAGTATCTTGGGACCGGCAATGGTGCCATCTTTTGTAATATGACCAATCAGGAAAACAGGCGTGTTGGTTTCTTTTGCAAAACGCTGAAACTCTGCCGCGCATTCCCGTATCTGCGATACACTTCCCGGTGAAGAATCTATAAACGGCGTTTGCAATGTTTGAATGGAATCAACGATTACCAGTTGCGGTTTCAGCTTCCGTATCTCCTGGAAAATTGTTTGCGTTGAAGTTTCAGTTAGTAAGAAAAATCCATCATTCTTTAATTGCAAACGGTCTGCCCGCATCTTGATCTGCTGCTCACTTTCCTCACCACTAATATAAAGTACAGTTGCATCTTTCAGCCAAAGTCCATTTTGAAGGAATAAAGTTGATTTTCCAATGCCAGGCTCACCTGCTACCAATACAAGACTTCCCGGAACAATGCCACCGCCCAATACACGATTCAATTCTGCATCAGCAGTAACAAGCCGCACCTCTGCACTTGTTTTGATTGCATCCAACGCAATCGTTTTTGTTGACTGGCGATCATCTGAATATTCTTTCCAACCTGTTTTACCTGTTTTCGCAACATCCTTTTGCACCAATTCTTCTACAAATGTGTTCCACTGGTTGCACGACGGACATTGACCTACCCACTTCACACTTTCATACCCGCAGTTCTGGCAAAAAAATGCCGTTTTTATTTTGCTCATGCGATAAAGATAAATGATCAGGAAGGTTCAACAGCAGGAAGTAGTTGTTGATACGCGCAACAAAAAAGAAGCAGAAAAAAAACACCCGAAAAATGCAAAAAAAACGGGGCCTTTAGATAAAGTAAAAAGGGCCAATCTTGACGACTGACCCTCTTACTTACTAACCCATTAAATTCTATTGCTAAGTTACAAATATGACCCACATTTCAAAATAATTTTTTGGCCTTGTGTATAACTTGGACACCCGCTGACAGCATTCAGAAAGGCTCTGGAGGCTACGTCAGTTTTACTTATAAACTGTTGAAAATGAATTAATTAAAAACCATTTGGGTTTCGCCTTGTTATTTTTAATCACTCTTTTTTGCCTGTAAATCAAGTGACAAAAAGACGTACAAAATGGATTGGAAAAGCTTTTGCTTTTTTTGGTCTGAAACCTCAAAAAACCTGAAAAATGACCCTTCCGATTATGATTGTTTCGCTGATCTTTTTGGGGATCAGCATGCTTGTATCAATGGTGCTTAAAAACAAGTTCCAGAAGTACGCTAAAGTGCCTCTTTCCAACGGTCTCACCGGCCGGGAAGTGGCCGAGAAAATGCTCCGGGAAAATGGCATTTATGATGTAAAAGTAACCTCTGTAGACGGCTTTCTTTCAGACCATTATAACCCGGCTACCCGTACCGTGAACCTGAGCCCAGACGTCTATAACGGGAGCAGTATCGCCGCCGCAGCGGTGGCTGCCCACGAGTGCGGCCATGCCGTTCAGCACGCCACGGCCTATCGCTGGCTTAACTTACGGAGTAAGCTTATCCCGGCTGTGCAGATCAGCTCAATGCTGGTGAACTGGATACTCCTGATAGGCGTAATTATGGCCAGTTCCGGCAATCCGACCCTGCTGCTCATTGGGATCTGCATTTTTGCAGTAACCGTGCTTTTTACGGTAATCACGCTGCCGGTTGAGTTTGACGCCAGCAGGCGTGCCCTGGCCTGGTTAAACCATACCAATGTAACGAATGCGCGGGAATACCCGGGTGCAAAAGATGCGCTTAAATGGGCAGCAACCACGTATGTGGTGGCCGCTTTGGCAGCCGTGGTGACATTAATACAGTATGTAATGCTTTACCTTGGGGCGCGGGATCGCAATTAAGAAGAGTTTAACAACATACAAAAAGCCGCCGGGTCAACCGGCGGCTTTTTTTACACAGGCGTCTGCCTTAAAGTTTTATTTCTTCGCCATTGGCGTCAAAAAATTTGTATTCAGTAAGGTGGCAGTTGGTGTCCTGAACAAGTCTTGTTTTTTGTTTGAATTTGCGGTTCCATTGCGCCATCTTGGTTTTCCAGGGCCATCCTTTTGTAAGATACGCGTACATGATTGGGTGAACCATCAGCGTAAGCCCGGCATTTTTATGCGTGATCAGGTAGTTCAGATTTTTTTCAATCTCATCTTCCAGCAACAGTGTGGATGATATTTTGCCGGTGCCATTACAGCTTGGGCATACTTCCTGGGTATTGATATTTACTTCCGGCTTCATCCGTTGCCGGGTGATCTGCATCAGTCCGAATTTGGAGATCGGCAATACGGCGTGCTTTGCACGATCCGGCGCCATAAATTCTTCCATCTTCTCCACCAGCTTACGCTTGTTCTCCGGCAATTTCATATCAATGAAGTCAACCACGATGATACCACCGAGGTCTCGCAGCCGAAGCTGGCGTGCTACTTCTTCTGCCGCTTCCAGGTTTGTTTCCAGGGCATTTTGCTCCTGGTTGTTGCTAACGCTTTTGTAACCGCTGTTTACATCAATAACGTGCAGGGCTTCTGTATGCTCAATGATGATGTATGCGCCGCTGTTGAGATTAACCGTTTTACCAAAGGAAGACTTTACCTGCTTGGTAATGCCAAACGAATCAAAAATAGTGGCGCCATTCTGGTAAAAGGAAACGATGTCTGCCTTTTCCGGGGCAATGCGCTGGATATAGTTTTTGGTGTCAACAAACAGTGTTTTGTCGTTGACTACAATCTTATTGAAATCTTCATTCAGCAGATCCCGGAGAATGCTGGTGGTCTTTGTCTGTTCACTCAGGATCTTAGCGGGTGCTACGGCACCTTTCAGGTTAGCCTGGATGGTCTTCCACATGGCAACGAGCGCTGAAAGATCCTCGTGTAATTCAGCGGTGTTCTTTCCTTCCGCTGCAGTGCGCACGATAACGCCAAAGTTTTTTGGCTTGATGGCCTCCACGATCTTCTGAAGGCGTTTCCGCTCTTCGGAAGAATGTAGTTTGCGTGAAACGGCAACAATATCATTGAAAGGCGTAAGCACTACGAACCGGCCAGGGAGGGAGATTTCGCAGCTCAGGCGCGGGCCTTTTGCAGCGATGGGCTCTTTAAGGATCTGGACCAGGATGTTTGGCTTGCCACCAAGCACCTCGTTGATCTTTCCTGTTTTGACAATTTCCGGTTCAATCGTGAATTTGCCGAAGTCGAGTCCCTGTTCACTCTTATCGTTCATACACATGGAGGTGAACTTGAGCAGGGAGCGGGCATAGGGGCTCAGGTCGGTATAATGCAGAAAGGCATCTTTTTCAAAGCCTACATCCACAAAAGCCGCGTTGAGGCCCGGGATCAATTTCTTTACCTTACCAAGGTAAAGGTCGCCTACGGCAAAACGTGCATCGCTTTTTTCGCTATGCAGTTCTACCAGCTTTTTATTCTCAAGCAGCGCGATTTCTACGCCCTGCGGAGCGGCATTAATAATAAGTTCTTTGTTCATTACAGCTGATATAGAAACCTTTGGTGCTGTAAATACCGGGTTGCCAGGAACCGTACTGAATGCGGAGCGAAACCTGTATTACGTAATCAGAGCAAGTTGGTGGGGGTGCAAACTTGTACGGCAAACAAACCGGCGGACTGAAAAGGTTGGCTGTTAATGTTTTCAGGTTTAAGGCATTATACCTTAAACCTGAAAACGAAAAACATACAATTTCTTATTTGTTCCTCTTTTTGTGACGATTCTTTCTCAGTCTTTTTTTACGCTTGTGCGTCGCAATTTTATGACGCTTCCTTTTTTTACCACAAGGCATACGTGAATATTTTTTTAATTCAGTTTATAAATAAGTTCTAAACTCACTTTTTCAATTGTTCAATCCTTTTGGAGATTTCCTGGCGGGCCTGGGGATTATCAACACTCTTCAGGCTTTCCTGGTACCATTGCACGGCATCTGCTTTTTGACCCATACGTTCATAGGCTTCAGCCAGTAGCAATTTCGCTTCCAGGTTAGATGGCTGCAGCCGCAGGATCGTCTGCAAGCGGTCTGCCGCACGTTCAAACTGTTGAGAGTACATTGCACCCTTGGCCAGGGTGATCTGTGCAAACAGGTTGGTGCTGTCTTTTTCTACCACCTTCCGGATCATTGCAATTCCTTCCATCGGTGCATCGGAAATATTGCCAAATAAATAGCAAGCTCCGAGGCCTACATTCGAGGAATCATTATCCGGGTTAATCTTCAAAGATCGTTCAAACAAATCTTTGGCCTGCAGTGCTCTCCATCGGATCAGCGCAGGATTATCGTCCCGCTGCAGGTTGTCCAAAAATAAGTGGGCTGCAAAGGTGAGGCTTTTTTCCGAATTTTCCAATCTTGCAGCTTCTGCTGTATACCAGGCAGAAGGCTCGAAATAACCAGCTGAATCGGCCCAATATGCTGCCAGTCGGTGATAACTGCTTAATTGCTGGGCTTTTACATCTCCCCGGCCAACACTATTTTCCAGCTTTCCCAATTCTGCCAGTTGGCGCGGCTCCAGATTTTTTTTGGCAAGTGCCAGGATTGTATCTGTACTAATATCAGGATGTTCGTGTGCGCCATCTTCAACCGGCTGATTTTCAGCCACAGCACCTCTGCCGGCAGGATCAGTTCGATTGCCAAACAGGAAAATAACGGCAACCAGCACAATGCCAATTGCCACAGCTATCCATTGAGGTTTCTTCACAATTGATTATTTCGGAATGCAAAGGTACCCCAAAACATGATTAATTACTAAGGAAATACAAATGGGAGAGCGGCTTATTCATCATCTCCGGGACCTTCGTCGGGCTTAGGCTCTTTCAGCTTTTTCACCTCGGCTACAAACTCTTTGGCCGGTTTAAACGCAGGAATATAATGTTCGGGAATATGTACCGCGATATTCTTCTTGATATTCCGTCCAATTTTGGCAGCCCGCTTTTTCGTTATAAAGCTCCCAAAACCACGGATATAGATATTCTCACCACCCGCAAGGGTGTCTTTTACTTCCTTGAACATTGTTTCAAGGGTAACCAGGACATCTACTTTCGGAATTCCTGTCTTTTCAGAAATCTGATTAACGAGATCTGCTTTTCTCATTGTTGCAGGTTTTAATGTGGTTTTTCCTAATACCGGCACCAATTTATGATAAAATTATATGATTGTCAACAGGATAGGCATAAATTTTTCCGAACGTACAAGAAAAAGCAGGATATTTAGCCTTCCAAAGCTGAAAAGAACCCGATGACAGGCCCCTCCCGGGCGGAATTTGCCCCTGTTTTACTGGATTGGAACCGCCGCCACAACCGCCGGTCGATGCCCTGGAAGGGAGAAAAAGATCCCTACCGGATCTGGCTCAGTGAGATCATCCTGCAGCAAACCCGTGTGGATCAGGGCCTCCAGTACTACGAGCGCTTTGTACAGGCTTTTCCCACCATTCAGCAACTTGCCGCTGCTCCTGATGAAAAAGTGATGAAACTATGGGAGGGCCTGGGCTACTATACCCGTGCCCGGAACCTGTTAGCCACCGCGCGGTATATCTCATCGCAGCTGGACGGCAAATTTCCTTCAAGTTATCCCGACATCCTGGCGCTGAAAGGCGTAGGTCCCTATACTGCGGCCGCCATCGCATCCTTTGCATTCAATCTTCCCCATGCAGTGGTAGACGGTAATGTATTCCGTGTGCTTGCCCGCGTATTTGGCATCGATATACCAACCGATACAACAGAAGGCAAAAACTATTTTACCAGCCTGGCAGATGAACTGCTTGATACCCGCAAACCGGGAATATACAACCAGGCCATTATGGATTTTGGCGCAACAATATGTAAACCCGTTGCGCCACTATGCCAGCAGTGTTGTTTTCGGTCTACCTGTGTAGCGCTGGCTGAGCATCGAATTGCCGAACTTCCGGTGAAGGAAAAGAAGCTGAAAATAAAGCAACGCTGGTTTTACTATCTCATTCTTGAATACCGGGGAAAAAAGGCCATTCGCCAGCGGACGGCGAAAGATATCTGGCAGGATTTATATGAATTTCCACTAATTGAAATGGAGAAAGAATCAACTGTTTCCCAGGTCCTGAAAAATGCAGAAAAAACCGGTATCCTGGTGCCCGGCAGTTATGAACAGGTGTCGGTATCAGTTCCCGTTAGCCAGCAACTTTCCCACCAGCGTATTGCCGGAAATTTTATCCATCTCCGCCTGAAGGAAAAACCTGCTGCAAATAATTGGATGTGGGCAACTAAAACCACCCTTCGCTCATACGCATTTCCCCGTTTTATCAATCAGTACCTTCAGTCAGGCGCTGTGGTACAGGGTTTGTTTTGATGTTAAATAAGTTCAAACTCTTAATTTTTTGTGGATTGCCCATAAAAAAAATCTAACTTTAAAGAGATCGCGGCCTTAGACGAATTATCAAACAAAAGAATAAGCGTATGAGAGGCGTAAATCGTGTAATGCTCATTGGAAATCTAGGTAAAGACCCTGATGTACAATTCCTGGAAGGCAATATTGCCGTAGCGAAATTTCCCCTTGCCACCACAGAAACCTTTAAAGACCGCTCTGGTAAACTGGTTTCCCAAACTGAATGGCACACCGTGGTGCTATGGCGCGGACTGGCAGAACTGGCGCAGAAATATCTTCACAAAAGCAGCCTGGTGTATATTGAAGGACGCCTTCGAACCCGTAGTTGGGAAGATAAAGACGGCCACCGGAAATTTGCCACCGAAGTGGTGGGAGATAACCTGATTATGCTGGATAAACGGGTAGAGGGCACCGGAACCACTCCGTCTGCAGAGGGTGGTATGGAAGGCATGGGAAATAGCGATATGCCAATGGGCGATCCTTCTGAAAACCTTCCATTCTGACCCTGAAATTTTTAAAATTGTATTTTTGCCAACGCGCAGGAGGCAGGCCATAAGACCTGCCTTTTGTTGCCTTTCGCGCAGGCGAAAGATTATTCACCAAAACCCCTTGCATTGGATCATTTGCTCGACATTTTTTTGGGATGGCTATACCTGTTGGACGTTAATACACAGGGATCCATTTTTCTCTATATCCTGTTGGGCGTCCTGTTGATCCTTTCATTTGGAATATCCGGAGCCGAAGCCGCATTCTTTTCGCTCAACAGCAAAGATGTAAATGTGCTAAAGACCAAGCAGCACGCCGCTGCCAAACGGATTACCTCGTTGTTAGAAGAACCTAAGGAACTATACGCATCATTGCTGATTGGGGGTACATTTATCAATATCAGCATTATCGTGCTGGCGAATTATCTCCTTACCCAATCCATTCAGTTCGGTGCGCTTCCCTGGCTTGTGGTATTGCTTATCAAAACAGTGATCATTGCCTTTGTGCTGGTTTTTTTCTGCCGGCTGCTGCCAAAAGTGTGGGCTACGCAGAATAACCTGAGGTTTGCGTACGACTGGGCATTTGTAATTGAAGCCCTGCACCTGCTGCTACGACGTATCAGCCGGTGGATTGTGTCGCTTGCAGATGGAATTGGAAAGCGTCTTGGTGCCAACCGGTCAGAGGCTATCAACATCCAGGAACTGGATGAGGCAATTGATATCAAAACAGACGAAGAGGCTTCTGCTGAAGAGAAGAATATCATGAAAGGGATTGTGAAGTTTGGAAATATTTCCGTTCGGCAGGTAATGCGAAGCAGGCTGGATGTAAATGGCATTGAGTTTACGAGCACCTTTGGTGAGTTGGTAAAACGGGTAGAAGAATTGCATTACTCCCGCTTGCCGGTGTACCGGGAAAGCCTTGATAATATTGCGGGCATCATCAATACAAAAGACCTGCTGCCGTTCCTGCAGGAAGCAGATATCTTCGACTGGCATCACCTGATGCGGCAGCCTTATTTTGTGCCGGAATCAAGACCGATAGAAGACCTGCTCAAAGACTTTCAGCAAAAACATATTCACTTTGCTGTGGTTGTAGATGAGTTTGGTGGAACCAGTGGTATTGTAACAATGGAAGACATCCTGGAAGAAGTGATTGGCGATATCCGCGATGAATTTGATGATGAAGAAAATTACAATCGCCAGCTCGATGCTAATAACTATATCTTTGAAGGCAAGACAATGATCCATGATCTTTGCAAAGTGATGCATTTGCCTATGGACACGTTTGATAAGGTGCGCGGTGAAAGCGAATCAATAGGCGGCCTGGTGCTGGAACTGGCCGGGGAATTCCCGGTTGTTGATACCGTAGTAAGCGCACATGATTTTGATTTTACAGTGTTGGAAACCGAACAAAACCGGATCAAACTGGTGAAAGTGTCTGTGAAAAATAAAAACGACTGATTCAATTCCTGTTCATGAAACTAATTTTCTCCGCATTGTTGTTATCTCTTGCTGCGGTTGTTGTTATTTCCTGCAACTCTCCCTATACGTATAAGAAAAAAGGATATTTCCGGATTGATTTCCCGGAAAAAAAATACCAGCTTTTTGACAAGCCGGGGTATCCGTATGTATTTGAATATCCCACCTACGCAGTTGTAAGCAAGGACTCCACTTTTTTTGGTGATAAAGCGGAGGATTATTGGGTCAATATCGATCTGCCGCAATTTGCCGGCCGCATTTATATCAGCTATAAACCAATTGGCTACCAGGGTCGCTTTGACTCCCTGGTCAATGATGCATTTAAAATGGTGTACCGGAAGCATACGGAAATATCAACCGGCATCAATGATAGTGTGATGAAAACGCCAAACGGTGTTGAAGGAATATATTTTTCATTGGGAGGGAATACTGCAACAGCTAACCAGTTTTTTGTTACGGATTCTGTAAAACACTTTCTGCGCGGGGCACTTTATTTCAATGCCGAACCCAACTCGGATTCCCTTGGTATTGTGAATGATTTTTTGAAACAGGATCTGCTGCATCTGATCAATACACTGAAGTGGAGATAGCCGCGATGACCGGGCTACCTCCCATCCGTTCAGCTACTCATGTGCAAGAGTGTCAACTATCGCCTCCTCACGCTCTTCTTTAACTACGATAGTTCTGCGCGGAGGCGCAGCACGACTGAAAAGCCGGTAATCGAGTTCCTTTTCTATTTTCAATTCCTTTTTAGAAGCAATTTTTGGCGAAGATGTAATCTCGCTGTTGTCAGCAACTTCATGATTGCCGGTAACGGCGTTGCCTGAGGTTACAACGGCAGCTTCCTGTTCATTCTTTGGCTGCCCTACATCTTTCTTTTCGACCGGTGCGGTCACGACCGCGCCGGTTGCTGGCTCCTGCACCACTACTATTTCAGGTTCGGGATCTGCACACAGGGTCTTAAATTCTTTTTCATGACTTGTTTTCTGATAGTCAATGATACCGTAGATGCTGGCGCCGATCATCAGGCTGGCGCCGATGTAGAGAAATGATTTCATGCGTTTTGATTTGAAGATGATTAAAGTGGTTTAAGTATTGAATGAGCGTAAGTAGTTTTTGCAGGACCGGTAGATGATCCACTCGGCGAAAAGCATATTGCCGATAACACTGATCCAGAGCGACAGCTCATAATTTTCCAGGTTGCCCCAGTTTAAAAGGTAGAATGCGATATGGTAAACGCGAAAGGTAACGGCAGTCATCGCCATGGCGTAGCTGCGCATCATCCACACTTTGTGTGCCAGTACATTTCGTTTGTGTATGGTAGTAAAACCATAAAGTGTAGTAATAAACCACCATGTAGCCATGAAAAGAAAAAGGGAACGTTCCCAAAAACTACCCTTGGCAAAAAACGACATATATAGACCGGTGGGAGCGCCCATAAACAACACAACAAACACATAGATCTTGCCCGAGATGCGATGGATGGCCCGGGCTTTTTTGAGCAGGTAACGGGAAAACTGGATCAATGCGGTTCCGATACAAAGTGCGCCGGCGGCAATATGCACGTAAAAGCCAGCCCGGTAGAGGCTGTTCTGGAAAAGAAGACCTCGTTCCCGGATAAAATCAAATTGGCCGCTGAATGAAAAATAAGGAAGCGTATTGTAAATGAGCAGCAGGCTGAACCCGGCCACAGGAATCCAGAACAACATTTGGAAAAAGACCCTGGCCGACCGCTGCAAGGTAAGCGCGCGCGAGTTAGGCATGGCGTGTTGGTTTATCCTTAGAAGATGCAGTGGGCGCTGACACTTCACAGGATTGGGCTGTTAGGGTTGTGTTAAAGCAGAAAAAAACAAAAACCGGCATGAGAGCGGGGCTGGCAGGACGTTGCAAAACTGCTTTCAGGATTCTTTATTAATTTGGTGTTTCAACTGGTTATCATGCGTTTGTTATCCCGGGTTTTGCTTTCAGCCTGCTTTATGGCGCTGGTGTTTTCATCCTACGGTCAGCAGGCGGCGGCTGTAGATTCTATCAAACAGGCGCTTGCCCGGGCTACGACGCTGGAGCAGCGGTTCTACTGGACAGACGTATTGCAGCGAACACTGATGAATGTGAATATCCAGCAGGCTGATGAATACGGCAACCAGTTGATCGAGATGGCAGAAGAAAGCCGGGATCGTCAGTTGATGGTAAAAGCCTATCTCGCCAACGGTATCCGGTGTACGTATTTGCAGGGGACGATGAACTTTACCACGCGGGCCATCGATTATTTTAATCGTGCCCTTGAAATTGCGCAATTCAATGGGATGGATGAACAACGCGCTGCCGTTTTGCTGAGGCTTGCGGCCGTAACCCTCGCCATTCCGGACCCTGATAAATCAATGGGATATGTATCGCGGGCATCTTCCATCCTGGAAGGGGTAAATAATGACAGTTTGCGGGTGGAAGTTCAAAATACCCTGGGAGATATTTACCTGGCAAAAAATGATAAAACGCTGGCGTTAAGTCATTACTTAAACGGTTTGCATGAGGCTGAAAATATGAAGCGTTCAAACCCCTCGCTCTTGCGCACTTCATATGGCAACTTATGCGGGTTTTATGCCGGCATCGAAGATTATGACCGTGCAATTGACTATGCCACGAAAGCGATGGAACAACTGGAGTATGTCAAAGATCGCTCATCACCCTATCAACGCGCCATCGATCTGAATAATATCGGGAAACTCTATGCGGCCAAAAAGAACGGGGATATTGCACTTAGCTATTACAAGCGTTCCCTGGCATTGGCCGACTCCATGAAGTTTTCTACACTCAAGATACCTGCCTATAGCAGTATGCTGGAGCAATACCTGCGCTCTGACCAACCACAGCAGGCACTGGCTTTTTTTAATTCGGCGGAAGGGATGGAATTAAGACGGTATTTGACAGGTGTGGGTCTTTCAGCCAACATAGACATGGCTTATGGCGGCATCTTTACCCGGATGGAACGATATGATTCTGCCGTTTATTATTTTGATCGCGCAGCGCCCTATTATGAACATCAATCCAATCCTTTCGGCAGCATGTTCTTCTTCCTGCAGCGGGGAATTCTTTACAAGCAAATGGGCGAAAATAATAAGGCGGTGGAGCAGTTCACACGCTCCAGGGAACTGGCAGACCGGGTGGGCAACCTGGAAGTAGCACAGCGCGCAGTAAAGAACCTGGACACCCTGTACCAGCAGATGGGTAACTACCGGCAGGCAGCTTATTTTAACGCACAGTATTATCAATATAAGGACAGCATTCAGACGCTCGGAAAGCAGAAGGAATTAGCGCAACTGGAAGCGGCTGATGAACAACTTCGGCAGAAAAAAATAGAAGAGGATCTGGCTGAGCAGAAACGCAAACGTTACAATATCCAGTATATGGCTATTACCATTGGCATTGTTTGCTTATTCCTGGCATTGGTTACCCTTGGTATGTTCAAGGTATCAAAGACCATGATCCGCATGCTCGGTTTTTTTGCATTCCTGATGTTCTTTGAATTTCTGTTCCTCATTTTAAAAAAGAACATTCATGCCATTACAGAAGGCGAACCGCTCAAGGACCTTGCCTTTATGATCCTGCTGGCCGCACTTTTGCTGCCGCTGCATCATTGGCTGGAACATAAAGTGATTCACTATTTGACTTCACATAACCGTCTTACCGCAGCGGGACATCACCTGAAAACCAAATTCTTCAAACGGGGTAAAACAGGCGCGGAATAACTGCTTACCTTTGCAAAAAACCTGAATTGTGATCGTAATTGACAATAAGCTGATAAGCGATGATGTAGTGGAAAAAAAATTCGTGTGTGACCTGAACCGCTGTAAAGGCGGATGCTGTGAAGAGGGAGACGCCGGTGCTCCGCTGGAGGAGGGCGAATTGCAAACAGTACTGGATAGTTACGAAAAAATTCTGCCCTACCTTACCCCTGCAGCTGTGGCAGAAATTGAAAAAAAGGGAAAATATGTGTACCACGATGAATTTGGTTGGGTAACACCTACCCTGGGCAGCGACAAAGAGATATGTGTTTATGGCATCCGGGACGAAAAAGGCTGGATAAAATGCGCATTTGAGCAGGCCTACAACGATGGTGTTATTGGTTGGAAAAAGCCAATTAGCTGTCACCTTTTTCCCATTATAACAAGCCCGGGAAAGCATGGCGATTATGAGAATATAAATTACGAGCCACGGGAAAAATTATGCAGCCCGGCATGCACACTGGGCAAAAAACTGGAAGTACCGGTGTACGAATTTTTAAAAGAACCGCTGGTGCGGAAATTTGGCGAAGGGTTTTACAACGCGCTTGATAAAATTGCGAAAGATTATTATAAGTCCGTGGAGCGGAAAAAACAGAAAAAGCAGTGAAAGAGACAGCTTCAGCATTTATAGCCAAGAGTACGATCAAATCTGCCGATCGTGACCACCGGCGAAAGATCAATTTCAATATTAGCAAATACAATGCAGTAGTGCCGCAAGGCAAGCATCAATTTGCAGATGTGCATCTTGCGCGGGAACGCGCGAAGAACATCAAGTGGAAAGCTATTGAGACCCTGGACAAACAGCTGGAAGATTTTGAAATGGCCATTACCCGCCGGGGCGCCCGCGTGATCTGGGCCGAAGATGCCAGCCAGGCACTGGCGGCTGTAAAGAAAATTTGCCAGGAAAAAAACTGCAAAACGCTTGTCAAGAGCAAAAGCATGGTAACCGAGGAAATTCACCTTAATCATTTCCTGGAAGAACAGGGGATTGAAAGCGTGGAAACAGATCTCGGCGAATATATTCAGCAACTGGATAAGGAACCCCCCTACCACATCGTTACACCGGCCATGCACAAAAGCAAGGAGGATATTGCAAAATTGTTTGCCGAGAAACTGGGTACCGATCCAAAACTTACTCCCGAACAACTGACGCTCGTTGCCCGCGATGTGCTTCGCGAAAAATACCGCCAGGCGGAAGTAGGCGTAACCGGCGCCAACTTTATCATTGCAGATATTGGCGCAGTAGCCGTAACCGAAAATGAAGGAAATGGAAGACTTAGCTGCTCAATGCCCAAAACGCATATCGTTATCGCCGGCATCGAGAAAGTAATTCCTTCCATGCACGACCTGGCGCTCTTCTGGCCGCTGCTGGCCACTTTTGGAACCGGTCAGCAAATCACCTCTTACAATACCATCATCGCAGGACCACGCCAGGAAGGCGAAACAGACGGCCCGGAAGAGATGTATGTTATTCTGCTCGACAACGGGCGCACCAATGTATTGATGAACCCGGTGCAGCGGGAAAGCCTTTATTGTATCCGCTGCGGAGCCTGCCTCAATGCATGTCCCGTTTACAAAAACATTGGCGGACATACTTACGGTACTACCTACAGCGGTCCTATCGGGGCTGTATTAACGCCCAACCTGAAAAAGCTGGGGGAATGGAAACACCTGAGTCACGCTTCCTCTCTTTGCGGCAACTGTACAGAAGTATGCGCTGTGAAGATCAACCTGCACGAATTGCTGCTTGAGAACAGGCATGAAGCCGCTGAGGAAGGCTATGCGCCCATGGCAGAGAAGCTGGCCTGGAAGGGCTGGAGAATGGCCATGCTTAGAAGAGGATGGATGAATATGGCAAACGGGAATATGAAAAATAAACTGATCAATTCAGTAGCGAAAGCATGGACCCGTCACCGCGGCAAACTGGATTTCCCTAAAAAATCATTTAACCAACAGTGGAAGGAAAAATACGGCAGCAGATGATTATTTTAGTTGCGTGATCTTCTACGCACCATACCTGTCGCCGCGTCTTCGCTATGTTGCCGAATTTATTGCCAGGGAATTAACCGGTTCGGACCCCGTATTTACGGATGATCCGGCGGTGCTGGATAACTACCCCGGCATCCGCATTAACTATAGCCCCGGCTCCGTTACGGGCAATGCGATCCATGTACAACCACATGGACTCCTAACCCAGCGTTCCATTCAACAACAGCAACTATCCGTTTTTGAAAAAGACGGAATTCCGCGCTTTTTCCAGGCAGCAGGTGACCTGGATTTCGATGTGCTCGCAGCGATCTTCTACCTCATTTCCCGGTATGAAGAATATCTTCCTTACGAACCCGATGCATACGGACGATATCCGCATATTGCTTCATTGGCATTCCGGAAAGGGTTTTTGCACTTGCCGGTAATAGATCATTGGCTGCAGGAATTGCGCGCAGTGATCAGGAGCCGCTTTCCCGGTGTCACGCTTACGGAACGACATTTTTTATTTGTTCCTACTTATGATATTGATGAAGCCTATTCTTTCCGGTATAAATCCTGGTGGAGAACAGCAGGTGGTATTGCAAAAGATGCATTCAAGATGAAGTGGCCACTGGTCTGGCGGCGGATACAGGTAATGCGAAAAAAAACACCAGATCCGTATGACGCCTTTCAATGGATGGATGAACTGCATAATGAATTTTCCCTGCAGCCCTTTTATTTTTTCCTGCTTGCGCGCAAAACGGGTCGCTACGATAAAAATATACTTCCTTCAAAAAAGGAAATGCGCCAACTGGTAATAAGGCAGGCGTCTAACTATAAAACAGGAATACATCCATCCTGGCAAAGTGGCGATAACAAGGAAGAATTGATAAGGGAGATAGAAACGCTGCGCAACTGGACCAGCCACCCGGTAACCCGTTCCCGGCAGCATTTTATCCGGATGACGTTACCCGAAACCTATCAAATATTGATCGATGCCGGGATAGAGGAAGATTTTTCAATGGGCTATGGGTCCATCAACGGTTTTCGTGCTTCTACCAGTATTTCTTTTAAATGGTATAACCTGGCCCATGAACAAAGCACCGGGCTTCTTATTCATCCTTTTTGCTTTATGGAAGCCAATTCTTTTTTCGAACAGAGGCAATCGGTACAGCAAACGCTGAAAGAATTACGGGCCTATCACACCGAATTACGAAAGGTAAATGGCACAATGGTAACCCTTTGGCACAACACTTTCCTCGGTACCGATCCGCTCTTTACCGGTTGGCGGGAGTTATACGAAACATTTGTGCGTGAGGTATCACGATAACCTGTTTCGGTTCCTGTTTTTTAATGCCGGAAATGTCTCAGGCCGGTCATCACCATCGCCAATTGATGTGTTTTGCAGTACTCAATGGAATCGTTGTCGCGGATAGAACCGCCTGGCTGAATAATGGCTTCAATCCCTTCCTCATGTGCAATCTGAACACAGTCGCTAAACGGAAAGAATGCATCGCTGGCCATTACGGCACCATGGAGATCAAACTTAAATTGCCTCGCTTTCTCGATGGCGTGACGCAGCGAATCGATCCGGCTGGTTTGTCCGCATCCTTTTCCAATCAATTGCTTGTCCCTGACCAACGCAATGGCGTTTGATTTCAGGTGTTTGCATACAAGATTGGCAAATACCAGGTCTTCTTTTTCAGCGGATGATGTTGGTCTTCCGCCTACTTCCTTCCATTCTGCAAAATTACCTTTATCGGTATCCTGTGTAAGCACACCGTTCAAAAGCGAACGAAATGTTTTATCGGGGAGTGGGGTTTGTTTGTTCTTTAGCAGTATGCGGTTTTTCTTTGCCTGGAGCACGGCAAGTGCATCTTCGTCAAAGGCAGGCGCAATCAGTACTTCAAAAAATATTTCATGAATGGCTTCAGCAGTATTTTTATCAATAGTGCCATTTGTTACCAGCACGCCTCCAAAGGCGCTTTCAGGATCGCCGGCCAATGCGGCTTCCCAACTGGCTTCCGCTGTATAGCGTTGGGCAATGCCACACACATTGGTGTGTTTGATGATCGCAAAAACGGTTTTTCCTTCATGCGCATCAAATTCGCTGATCAGCTGCAGGGCGGCATCCACATCAACGATATTGTTGTAGGAAAGTTCTTTTCCATGCAATTGGTCAAACAACTCATCCAGCGGACCAAAGAATACGCCGGTCTGGTGTGGGTTTTCACCATACCGCAGGGTTTTCCGGCCTGCTGTTGAACTGAGAAAGCGCGCAGCGCCGCCCGGATTGAAGTAGTCTGCGATAGCAACGTCATAATGGGCGACAGTCTCAAATGCACGTCCGGCAAACATACGGCGTTGTTCAAGCGTTGTTTCGCCCTGTTGCTGACGGAGTATTGTTTCCAGTTCCGTGTAATCTTGTTTCGCAGCAACTACCAGCACATCGCGAAAATTTTTCGCGGCACCGCGTATCATGGACGGTCCGCCGATATCGATTTTTTCAATAATGGCTTTTTCTTCGTTGGTGCTGGCAACGGTTTCCTCAAATGGATATAGATCTACGATCACCAGGTCAATTTCAGGGATTTTGTACGACTCCATTTCCTGGAGATGCGTGGCGTCGTCTCTTTTTCCGAGGATGCCGCCAAAAACTACGGGATGTAAGGTTTTTACCCGCCCGCCAAGGATAGACGGATAGCCGGTCAGTTGTTCAACCGGGATAACAGGGATATCCAATTTTTCGATAAACTGTTGTGTTCCACCCGTTGAATAGATCGTTACGCCTAACTCATGCAGGAGTTTAACAACGGGTTCCAGGCCATCTTTATAAAAAACCGAAACCAGCGCTGATTTTATTTTCTTATTCATAATTGAGGGGTTATTGGGCCGCAATCGCCAGGGAGCCGCAAAGGTACGTTACCAATTGTTCATCACAAAGGCGCCGTCCGTGATTACATCATGGCAGGCAATACCGAGCTGCCTGCAATTTTTTTTCCAAACAGCTTTTAACCTCGTGTTACATCCGCTTGTGAAAACAACCAGTTGTATAGGTGAACCCCGCGGAAGAGCCGGTATATTTCGCAGGTTGAGCGCTGTAAGAATAACGATGTGCGGACGACAGCTCTCGTTCAATGCCGAAAAGTGCAGGTCATCAGTAATTGCAATACCGCGTTGCTTCGAGTATAAAAGAATTGAAATGCCTTTTGCAGCACCGGCCGGAAAACTTGCCCGAAAAAGACTTCGTGTCAATACGGCCTGGTAAGGTTCCGGGTCTGTTTGCAACTTTGTTACCGAAAAAAAATTTCTTCCTGCAATTACATCAATTTGCGTCACCCCGGGCAAATTGTAAACGATCAGCCTGCGTTGATTATATACCTTAACAAAAGAGATTGAACGTAACAAGCCAAATGCGAATAAGCAACCCAGAAGAGGAATCAGGAGCTTCCGTTGCTGAAAAATGACCGCCTGTGCTGCCAGCACAACAACCAGGAACAGCAGCATGCACTGGATCGCCGACAACTGCCAGTTTCCCCAAACCGGAAATGGAAGATCTGCCACACGTTCAATACAACCATTCATCAGGTGAACGAGGAATTGTACAACATGTCCAAGTGCCGAGGCGAGTATTCCTGAGAATGAAAGCGCACAAAGCAGGATTTCTGATACAAGGATAAGGCTTGAAAGGGGAAGGGCAACAAGATTGGTGACCAGGAAATACACTGGGAACTGGTGAAACTGGTAGGCACAGATGGGGAACGTAAGTATTTGTGCTGCCAGCGTAACCGACATCATTTGCCAGCAATAATCCAATAGTGGGTTGTTGAAGCTGATCTTGTTGTAGATCGCTTTCATAAAAAGTACAATACTGAGCACAGCGGAATAGGAGAGTTGGAACCCAACATCCCAGAGCCAGAACGGATTGATGCAAAGAAGGAGAAACGCCGAAAAGGCCAGGCTGTTGATGATGGGAGATCTGCGGAACATCGACTCACCAAGGACGATGCAGGTAAACATCAGCGCAGAACGAAGTACGGACGGCTGGGCGCCGGCCATCAGGCTGAAAAGCCACAGCCCGCTTAAAATGATCAATGGCGAAACAAACCGGTAGCGGCGCAACGGCCTGCAAACAAGTAAAAGCATACCGTACACCAGCCCCAGGTGCAGACCAGAGATGGCAACGATGTGAACAACCCCGGTATTGGCATATTGCTGAACGAGGTCACGGTCCAGGTCGTCTTTATAGCCGATCAGGAGTGCTTCTGCCAGCCCTCTTTCCCGCCCGGCCGGAATAGCCTGTTGCAGGATCTGAATGATTTTTTCCCGGCAACGAAATACCAGTTCCCGGGCGGGGTTGCTTGATGAGGGATAGAGGCGTTTGTACGACTGTTCAGGCAGGTACACCTGGTGGGTGATCCCCTTAAAAAGGCAATACCGTTTAAAATCAAATTCTCCCGGGTTTCCGCTGTTTACGATGGGCCGGAGGGGCTGTACAATTTGCATCAGATCCCCCGGTGCGGGCAGCGAATCTCTGTTTGTTTTTGGAAAATAGACAAGTAATTTACCGGCTGTTCGATCAAATTTGCCGGGCGTACCAGCGGCGAGTACAGTGGCTGTGGCGCGGAAAGAACGGGCACGTTCGGCCAGGGGTTCATCCATTCTGACCAGGCAATACTTGCTATTGCTAAGAACAGCCAGCTGGCTGGAATGGCAGGAAATATCATTCGCGCGGGTAACGAGCGCTCCGGCCGCTGAAACAGCCAAAAGAATGCAAATCCCAGGTATAAACGCATAGTGAAAGCGGAAGTGTGCGGGTAGGTTTCGAAATAATAAAAAAACGGCCAGTGCGGTGAAAATAACTGTAACCGGTACAACTGCAACCGGATGCAGGTGATAGTGTGCAAGAATGCCTGCCACCCACGCAAAAAGAATGCGGGTTGCAGGGGCTTGTTTCCAAAAGGGAAGACCGCGTAATTGCATTTTTGAAAATACAATGGAAGCGAAGCCGTTCCCGGTGAAAAAGAACATCCAGGGTGGCGAAAAAAGCCGGGAGATTTCCGGGAAAGACCGTTAAAAACCGGCGGGGCGAACGCTGAAAGCGAAGAGAGGGGCCGCAGATCCCTGAAAAAGACGCGCGCTTGGCAGGGCTCACATAATAAAAAAACAGCAATTGTACCCGTAAAAGGTCGCTTCCCCGTTTTTTAACGGACAAAAATTGTCTAAAAACACGGATCAGTTTTCCATTTTTATACGGTTTATTTCACCATATATTCACGGTATTTTTCTTAAAATTTTCACCTTAAATACTGGTATTCTATTTTTTACGGATAAAATTAATTTATAATCATTTGAAATAGTTGAACTTGTATTCCAGGTGTCAATTTTTTGCGAAATAGCTTTATCCGGTCATTCAGTTCGTAACAACTAAAAAACTTAAAGCTATGTTAGCAATCCAAAAAAAATCCGTAAAGGCAGGTAAACAAGTGAACACAGAGCATGTAAACAACGTAATCCGTAATTACAAACGCGAACGCTGGCTGCACAATTCAAAACATATTGGCAAAGAAGATTCTCTCAGCATCTGGTATAGCCTGGAAGAGCTGGAAGAGTTTATTGCAAAAGCAAAACAACATGGTGCTGACGGCATCAAAATGTATTTTGGTGCTTACGATAAAGAGCACGCACCTACACCGGTACACGCAGAACGCCAGACAATTGTACTTGTAGCCACACGCGACCGGGATACAGACACCGGCACTGTAACCAAAGACCTGTATATCAACACCGAAAAAGGTACCAGCATTTTGGCGTACAATGTAGGCCGCCCCTGCCCTCCCATTTGTAACTCAACAGATGATGACGGCGGTATCGGTATTACGATCCTTGACAAAGGCGTAGACGGTATGGTCATCGCATAACCTGTCCTTCCAGATAAAATAAAACCTCCCAACCGGGAGGTTTTGTTTTTTGTACCGGCAAATAACGAATAATTTGCGCTAGCTATGTCGTTTTTGCCGTCTTACTACTATTTTATCCTGGCCAGTTTCCTGGCAAGCCTTACCGTGTACAGCTGGCATTACCCAAAGCTTTATTTACGATTGTTTCCCTTCTTCCTGCTGCTTACACTGATCATAGAAGCACTGGGTTCCTATGCATCAGAGCATGGCCGAAACAATATGTATCTCTATAATTACTTCTCCACGTTCGAGTTCCTGTTTTATATGTGGATGATCAGTAATATTATTTCCAGTAAACGCATTCGTTATCTCATGTGGATTACGATGGCTGTATATGCGATCATAACAGTGCTCAATATCCTGTTGATTGTAAAGAAAACGGAATTGCATGTGACCACCTATGCCGCCGGCTGTCTGCTTGTCGTAATGTTTTGCATTTATTATTTCCTGGAGCTTTTCCGCCGACCTAAATCCGTGGTATTAAGTCGCACACCTGAATTCTGGATCTGTTCAGGATTGTTATTTTTTTATTGCTGCGGCTTTCCACTTTATGCCCTGATCACTTTTTGGGGTGATCTTGTAATTGCCAATTTTGTTTTTATCATCACAATTCTAAATAGCTTTCTATATTCGTTGTTCGCGATCGCCTTTTTATGCCGAATAAACAGCAGGAAATATACGTTGTCATTGTAATCGGGATCATTCTCGGTTTGCTATTGGTGAGTTTTATTGTCACCATTCTTTTCCTGTACCAGAAACGCCAGCAGAAGCAGGAGCAGGAAATGCAGCGAATGAAAGACATGTATGAAAAAGAAGCATTGCGATCACAATTGGAAATCCAGGAAAACACCCTGAAGACCATTGCACAGGAACTGCACGACAATATTGGTCAAATGCTGTCTGTGGTCAAACTTTCTCTTTCTGTTCTACCACTAGATAAGGAACACGCTGCATTTGAACCGGTCCAAAATTCAAGGGAAGTATTGAATAAGGCAATTTTTGACCTCTCTAATCTTACTAAAAGCCTGCATACTGAACGTATTGCCGAGATTGGCCTGGTAGAGTCGGTTCGTTACGAAATCTACGCCATCAAACGCGCCGGCATCCTGCAGGTTCAACTGATCACTGAAGGTGATGAGGTCCCGTTCAACGAGCAAAAATCCATCTTCCTGTTCCGGATATTCCAGGAATCTATGAACAATATCTTAAAACATTCCAGGGCTACAGAAGTTACCGTACGGCTTCAGTATATGGAAAACCTGTTTGTGATGGAAATACACGATAACGGCATTGGATTTGACGTGGTGGAGAAAAAGAAAACCACCTCATCCGGAAGCGGTGTTGGTCTCCGCAGCCTTTTTAACCGTGCCAATATCATCGGTGCGGATCTTTCCATTACAAGCTCACCGGGCAATGGTTCCACTCTGTTGATTGAACTTCCTTTGGAGGACTAGTATTATGGCAAAAGCACAAAAGAAAATAACCGTTGGTATTGCAGATGATCACAGCCTGCTCAGGAGTGCGCTGGCCAAACTTATCAATTCATTTGAAGGATATTCAATAGTCTTTGAAACAGACAATGGAAAAGAGCTTTGCAATAAGATCGTAAAGCAGGAAATCCCCGATATTGTAATGCTCGATATCAATATGCCTGAAATGGATGGCTTTGAAACCACTCGCTGGTTACATAAAAACTATCCGCAGATCAAAGTAATGGCGCTTTCCATGTTGAGTGATGAGCGCACAATTATCAAAATGTTTCGGTTGGGAGCAAAAGGGTACCTGCTGAAAAATGCCGAACCCGAAGAGCTCAGAACAGCGCTGGATTCGCTGATGAGTAAAAATGTCTACGTATCAGAATATGTTTCCGGCAAACTTGTAAGTGGCTTGCACCAGGCGGCAGACCAGCCCGAGCCCGAAGTAGTACTTAATGAACGGGAACGCGAATTTCTTCGCTGGGTGTGTTCTGAACTGGCTTATAAAGACATTGCAGAAAAAATGTTTGTAAGCCCACGCACGGTAGATGATTACCGGCAGTCGCTTTTCAACAAACTAAATGTACACAGCCGTGTGGGACTGGTAATGTATGCTATCCGCAATGGCATTGCCGAAGTGTAACTCCGTTAGCGGCTCAGGTACATACTCCGGTCTTTATAAAGCTGGCGGAAATACGGATCCCGCAAATCTTTCACAAACCGGATGGCCTCGCCTGTTGATTTCATTTCAGGTCCTAATTCCTTATTTACGCCAGGGAATTTATTAAAACTGAATACCGGCTCTTTGATCGCGTAGCCTTTCAGCCTTTTTACAAATTTGAAATCCCGCAATTTGTTTACGCCCATCATGATCTTGGTGGCTACATTCAGGTAAGGTATCTGGTAGGCCTTTGCGATAAACGGTGTGGTTCGGGATGCGCGCGGGTTGGCTTCAATCACAAATACCTTTCCGTCTTTGATCGCAAACTGGATATTGATCAAGCCGCGGATATTCAACTTGCGCGCTATTTTTTCTGCATATTCCTCCATCGTATGCACCACCAATGGCGTAAGATTGAATGCCGGTAAAACTGCATTACTATCGCCGCTGTGAATGCCTGCAGGTTCAATATGTTCCATTACGCCCATTACATGAAAATCTTCGCCATCAAAAATGGCGTCAATTTCTGCCTCCTGACAACGATCCAGGAAGTGATCGATCAGTATCTTGTTGCCTGGAATGTGTTTCAGCAGGCTTACCACCGCTTTTTCCACCTCATCATCATTGATCACAATCCGCATCCGCTGCCCACCCAGTACGTACGACGGACGGACCAATACCGGGTATCCAACTTTGTTGGCTACAGAGATAGCTTCATCCACATCATAAGCTGTTCCATAATCAGGATATGGAATACCCATTGCCTTCAGCATATCTGAAAACCGTCCGCGGTCTTCCGCAATGTCCATACTGTCAAAAGAAGTACCGATGATCTTCACACCCTTCTCATGCAATTTTTCTGCAAGCTTAAGCGCTGTTTGTCCACCCAACTGCACCACAACTCCCTCCGGCTTTTCATGTTCAATAATTTCCCAGAGGTGCTCCCAGTAAACAGGTTCAAAATAGAGCTTGTCGGCAATATCGAAATCAGTTGATACCGTCTCGGGGTTACAGTTGACCATAATGGCTTCATAACCGCACTCTTTAATCGCGAGAAGACCGTGTACACAACAATAGTCAAACTCAATACCCTGGCCAATCCGGTTGGGACCTGAACCCAGGACAATGATTTTTTTACGATCGGATGAAACGGATTCGCTCTTATTACCCGCTTCAAACGTGGAGTAGAAATAAGGTGTTTTTGCTTCAAATTCAGCTGAGCAGGTATCTACCATTTTATATACCCGCGTGATACCGTGTTCTTTTCTTTTCTTGTACACATCTTCTTCATCTCCGTGCTGCGTGATCCGGCTGATCTGTTCGTCGCTAAACCCGTTCACCTTGGCTTCCCGCAGCAATTCTACCGGCAGGGTGTCCAAATCGTAATTAGACATTTCCTTTTCCAGGTTGACGATTTTCTGAATCTCCTGGATAAACCAGCGGTCAATGCCATGTGTTGCCTTGGAGATCGTTCCTACGGAAATACCGGCCATCAGCGCATCTTTGATCCGGAAAATGCGATCCCATTTCGGAGTTTTGATATATTCCAGCAGATCATCAGCATGCATCAGGCTTTTTCCATAATAGCCCAGGCCAACAGCGTTGTTTTCAAGGCTCTGGCAGGCTTTCTGGATCGCTTCTGTAAAACTCCGTCCAATGCCCATCACTTCTCCAACACTCTTCATTTGCAGGCCCAGTGTATCATCGGCGCCTTTGAATTTATCAAAATTCCAGCGAGGCATTTTAACGATCACATAGTCCAATGCCGGTTCAAAATAAGCCGATGTTGTTTTTGTGATCTGGTTTTCCAGTTCATCCAGCGTATAACCAATGGCCAGTTTGGCCGCAATTTTTGCAATGGGGTAGCCTGTTGCTTTAGATGCCAGTGCGGATGAACGGCTTACGCGCGGGTTGATTTCGATGGCAATAATTTCTTCTGTAGCAGGATTCAACGCAAACTGCACATTACAACCTCCGGCAAAATTGCCAAGGTCGCGCATCATGCGGATGGCCGTATTGCGCATCAGTTGCATACCAGTATCGCTCAGCGTCATCGCAGGCGCAACGGTGATCGAGTCCCCCGTGTGTACACCCATCGGGTCCAGGTTTTCCACCGTACATATAATACACACATTGTCGGCTGCATCGCGCAGCAATTCCAACTCAAATTCCTTCCATCCCAATACTGCCTTCTCCACCAGCACTTCATGGATGGGAGATGCCTGCAGACCACGGTTAAGTGCCTCATCCAGGTGGGATTTGTCATGCACAAAACCACCACCCGTACCGCCAAGGGTAAATGACGGACGAATTACCAGCGGGAATCCAATTTCCTGGGCGATCTCTTTTCCCTCCAGGAATGAATTTGCAGTTTTTGCAGTTGCCACCGGCACGTTCAGCTGGATCATCCATTGACGGAATTTCTCACGATCCTCCGCTTTGTCGATTGCTTTAATATCCACACCAATCAGCCGCACGCCATACTTCTCCCAAAGCCCCAGGTCTTCGGCTTCTTTGGCCAGGTTTAGCGCCGTTTGTCCACCCATGGTGGGCAACACCGCGTCAATTTTGTTTTCTTCCAGGATTTCTTCAATACTTTCTACCGTAAGCGGCTTCAGGTACACTTTGTCGGCCATCATCGGGTCTGTCATGATGGTAGCCGGGTTACTATTGATGAGGTACACCTTGATCCCCTCTTCCCGAAGGCTTCGGGCAGCCTGCGTTCCGGAATAGTCAAATTCACAAGCCTGGCCGATAATAATGGGGCCTGAACCAATAATCAGGACCGACTGGATGGAGTTGTCTTTGGGCATTTTCGATTTGAGAGTTACTGAAAAAACAAATTGCGCAAAGGTAAGGAATTCGACAGGGTTTGCGGGACAAAAAAATGCCGTTTTTTTCAGGCTGCGGTTAAATTCTATTTTTTAGGCCTGGGTATGCGGTGATACGAAAGAGAGTATAATTCGTCGAAGATATTTTTGCGCTGCCCAAGCAACTCACCAACAGTTGTTTTTAATTGTTCGGGAGTAGCAAGTCCACCGCGGTGCGGG
The DNA here is from genome assembly GCA_048498035.1 of Bacteroidota bacterium. Lineage (GTDB taxonomy): Bacteria > Bacteroidota > Bacteroidia > Chitinophagales > Chitinophagaceae > CADEDV01. Next base: position 226,210 of record JBEHYT010000003.1, read on the forward strand.
TAAAAATTTTCGGAAATGGTCCGCATATCCATCGTATCCTGGTGCAGCCTGAAGTTGGCAATGTAGTAGATCTTTTCGGTTTCAACCGCTGCGTCATTATGCCGCCCGTCAATTGTGACGGCGGTGCCGCCTACATTCATATAACGTTCATTTCCGATATAGGATGTATAGCCTGTAAAGTATGCTGTATCCGGCAGGATAATATCACCCTTGGCTGCTTTTCCATATCGTATGATCTTATAGGAAGAGTCTGATTCTGCAGTAATGTCAAGCGCCTCAATGCCAAAAAAATCGCTCCCGTCTTTGATGATGCCATACCAATATCCCAACAGGCTTGAATCAATTCTCTCTACAGGATGTGATTCAAGCGGCACAGCCGATTCATACGGACATGCATATAGTACGAATGAAACTGGTAGCAGCCAGAATAATTTTTTCAATTGGCATGTTTAACGCAATATTAAAAAAATGAGCCGTAAATCCGATGATGATGTTGTTATTTTGTAATAATGCAAAAGAAAACAGCTCTTCGTGCTGTTGGCCCGGTTGTACTGCTATTTTTTGCAATCCTGACAAAGGCCCAGCCCACTGAATTACCGCGTAATTATTTTCGGCATCCGCTTGATTTCCGTATGGAGATCGTATCCAATTTTGGCGAGTTGCGACCAGACCACTGGCATATGGGACTTGATATTCGGACCCGCCAGCGCGAAAACCAACTCGTAAGAGCCGCAGCAGACGGCTATGTGGCCTATGCAGGCATCCGCCCATTCAGCTTTGGAAGATTTCTCATTATCCGGCATCCCAACGGCCTCTCCACGCTTTACGGTCACCTGAATGATTTTAACCCGGAACTGGAAGCCTATGTAACGGCGCACCAATATGAACAAGAATCATGGGCTACAGAACTTACCCTGCCCGCCAACCGGTTTCCTGTAAAAAAAGGTGATTTCATCGCGTTCAGCGGTACCACAGGTGGCTCACAGGGGCCACACGTTCACTTCGAGATTTTTGATACGGAATCAGGCAAACGGTTAAACCCTTTATTGTTCAACTTTCCACTTCCCGACCAGGTGCCTCCGGATGTAAGGAAGCTGGCAATTTATGACCGAAGCAGAAGTGTGTACGGACAAACGCCAACGTTTTATACGGTTCATAAAACTGACACCGGGTATATTGTTCCCAAACAACCCGTTCTAATCACAGCATTCCGGCAATTGAGCTTTGGTATCCAGGCTACCGACCGCCTCTCGGGATCCAACAATCCCAACGGGATCTATTCTGCACAATTATTCCTGGATGGTGTGCCACAGGTATTTTTTAAGCTGGACAGCATCAGCTATAATGAAACGATATATGAGAACGCACAAATAGATTACCCACTGCGTCATCATGGAGGCGTTTATATTCAGCATATTGCTAAACTGCCGGGCGATCGCGGCGGCGTATATCATCTCCAGGCTGGTGATGGCACAATTTCCCTTTCAGACACACTGGTACACCAGGTGCGCATCGATGTGCGGGATGCAAGTAACAATAGTTCCGTGATCATTTTTTCCGTGCAACTGAATGATAGCCTTGCCAACCAGCAGGAATATCCCGCGCATGACCTGGTCTTCAGACCCAACCGGCTTAATCTCGTTACCCGGCCCGATTTTGAAATGAATATTCCCGAAGAAGGGCTTTATGATACAGTGTACGGATCTTATTCAAGGACACGGTCGGCAGCGGCATTTGCCGCTTCGGATATACATGAGGTAAATGATGCATCCATTCCGATACAGGGACAATTGATCGTCCGCATAAAACCGGATCGCAGTATTCCCGCTGAATGGGAAGATCACCTTGTGATAAAAAAGGGAGGAAGTGTACGCGCGGCTGAAAAACAGGGCGACTGGTACGCTGCTAAATTTGGTGATTTTGGATCGTACCAGTTGTTGGCCGACATGGAACCGCCGACTATTAATGAACTCGGGCGTGGCGATACCATTGATCTCAGCGCACAGAAGCGGATACTGTTTACGCCGGAAGATAATTTTGACGTAGCTTCTTTCCGTGCGGAACTCGACGGTAAATGGATTCGATTTACCAATGACAAAGGCCGAAACTGGATTTACATATTTGATGAGCGATGCCCCTACGGTGTGCACAAGCTTAGTGTAACGGTAACCGACCTGGTAGGCAATACAACCACAAAAACATGGTGGTTCAGAAGGCATCCGTACACGCCGCCTCCACGGAAAAAAGCCGTGTACAGGAGATCATCAAAGAAACCTGCGGTGAAGAAAAAAACCTCACATAAATAAAACGGATCAATATGGTAACTCTACAGGAAGGTGATAAAGCTCCGGCATTCCGGTTGCCCAACCAGGATGGGAAAATGATCTCCCTTTCGTCATACAAAGGGAAAAAACTGGTACTCTATTTTTACCCGGAAGATGACACGCCCACCTGTACCATCCAGGCCTGCAACCTGCGCGACAACTACGCGCTGTTGAAAAAAAATGGGTTTGAAGTGGTGGGCATCAGCCCGGATGAACCATCCAAACACAAAAAATTTGAAAATAAATTCAAGCTGCCGTTCACGCTTCTTGCAGATCCGTCTCATGAAGTGCTTGAACAGTATGGTGTTTGGGATCAGAAGAAAATGTTTGGCCACGAGTATATGGGTGTATTAAGAACAACCTTTGTGCTGGATGAAAAAGGAGTGATCCGGAAGATCTTTTTACGCCCGAAAAACAAAGCGCATGCGGAAGAGATACTGGCGGCAATGAAGTGATCGCCAAACCGGATTAACCAAGCCATTCCAATTGGCCGGATTCAATTTCCTCGTCAAAGGCGTGACAGATCACAAGCCGACCGGTGTCTGTTACCGTTTTAACCCTGGCTTCAAACACCCGGTTATCTTTTTTTAATTTAACAATTTCTTCCCTTTTGTACAGGTGCTCTAAAAAAGCGGCGTGTACGGGCTGAAATCCGGCCTTCGATAGCTGTTGCCAGCGTTCGTCCACTGCGCTGTATAATTCCCTGGCCAGCGCGGCAGGCTGCCAGCTTTTACCGGTAATTTGCCGAAGTGATACCGGTTTGCCGGCTGTATCGGGAAAAGAAACCTGGTTGATGTTGATCCCCATTCCGGCTACGGCCCATTCCCAGCTTGGTACTGCCAGCCCCGCTCCATTCACCGGTTGTTTTTGTTGAATCACCGATTCGATAAGTATGCCTCCTGCCTTTCTGTCGTGCCAGTATAAGTCGTTGGGCCATTTTATTTTACAATCATCGCCCGCATAGCGGGCAAAAAAATCACGCACGCCCAGGGCCACCACTGCGCTCAACTGGAATTGTTGTGCCGGCGCGAGCGGGGCAGGACTGATTACCAATGAGAGAGCAATATTGCTTCCCTTTTCCGACGCCCATTTTCGGCCACGCTGTCCCTTGCCCGCCACCTGCTCATGCGCAAAATACGCATCGCCGTGATGTGCCAATCCCGCATGAACACGTGCAAGGGCATAGTTATTGGTACTATCAACGGATTGCAGCTCAACAAAAGCCGCTCCTGGAGCGTTTAACAAAGGTTGTTGTGGCAATTAATTGCTATTTTTGACAAAATAAGGAAAGTTTGGGGTTTGGACTTGCCAACCGGTTCGGTAAATGCGGCACAAATGTTTGAAGGCCAGTCCCAAACGATCAACTAAAACGAAAAATTTTTTCATTATTGGAACAACTGGCATCACTCGCTACTCGTAAGAAAAAAAGTGCAGTACGATTAACGAAGAATTCAAAAATCATCAAAACCATTATTGCAGCTATCCAGGAAAAAAAGGGAGAGCACCTGGTATCACTCGATCTGCGAAAGATCAGTGAGGCGGTAGCAGATTATTTTATCATTTGCGAAGCCAGTAATGCGCCACAGGTTCGCGCTATTGCAGAGAATGTGGAAGCCCGCGTTAAAGAGCTGTGCCTGGAAACACCCTATCATCATGAAGGATTTCAAAACCTGCAATGGGTATTGATTGATTATGTAAATGTAGTGGTGCATGTAATGCTGCCGGAAACACGCAAATTTTATAAACTGGAAGAGATGTGGAGTGACGCCGCCGTAGATGCGCACGATGAAGCCTGACCTTCCAGCAACGGACCAATTAAAGAACGTACATCGAAATACTATTTATGTCACAGGATTCGAACAATACCAATACACCACCACGGTTTAACCGCCCCATGGGCGATGATCCGAATACACCGGGCAACCGAAAAGGACCTCGGTTCAGCGTGTATTGGGTTTATGCCATCATTTTTGCAATTTTGATCGGCCTTAATCTTTTCAACTCATTCTCCAGCAACCTGAAAACAATTCGCTTCGACCAGTTCCAGGAAATGCTGAAAAACGGGGATGTACAGGAATACACGGTTGTTAGCAACCGCAATACGGTAAAGGTTACTCTTACCAAGGCCGGTATTGAGAAGTACAAAGCCGAACTTACCAAAGGCCGTGGAAATGTTTCAGAAGACGGGCCACACATGACTTTCGATATCGTATCAGGGGACTCGTTCCAGGATGATATGCGTAAGTTTTATACAGACAATCCGCAGGTGAAGAACGTGATGAAAGTGACCACGGAGCGGGATTGGTTTGGAAGCATCTTCCAGTTCCTGATTCCTGTACTCCTGTTTATTGCGCTTTGGGTATTACTCATGCGTAAAATGGGCGGTCCTGCTGCCGGCGGTGGCGGCCCGGGCGGTATCTTCAATATCGGTAAATCAAAAGCTACACTTTTTGATAAAGGAACCCGGGTCAACATCACATTTGCAGATGTTGCCGGACTGGATGAAGCAAAGGTGGAAGTGATGGAAATCGTAGAGTTCCTCAAAAATCCTAAAAAGTACACAGCGCTTGGAGGTAAAATTCCAAAAGGGGCATTGCTGGTCGGGCCTCCCGGTACCGGTAAAACCCTGCTCGCAAAAGCGATGGCCGGAGAGGCACAAGTTCCCTTCTTTAGCCTCAGCGGTTCCGACTTCGTCGAAATGTTTGTAGGTGTAGGTGCGAGCCGTGTACGCGATCTCTTTAAACAAGCCAGGGAAAAAGCTCCTTGTATCATTTTTATAGATGAAATTGACGCCATCGGCCGCGCACGTGGTAAAAATGCCATGATGAGCAATGATGAGCGTGAAAGCACCCTTAACCAACTCCTGGTGGAGATGGACGGCTTTGGAACCGACACCGGTATCATTGTACTGGCAGCTACCAACCGCCCAGACGTACTGGACACAGCCCTGCTTCGTCCAGGTCGTTTCGACCGGCAGATCTCGATCGACAAACCCGATCTGAAAGGACGGGAAGCGATCTTCAAAGTTCACCTGAAACCCATCAAAATTTCCAAAACACTTGATATTCATAAGCTGGCAGAACAAACACCCGGATTTGCCGGTGCAGACATCGCCAACGTATGTAACGAAGCGGCACTGATTGCCGCCCGGAAAGGGAAGGACGCCGTAGATATGGAAGACTTCCAGGATGCGGTGGATCGGGTAATTGGTGGTCTCGAAAAGAAAAGCAAGATCATTTCTCCGGATGAAAAGAAGATCATTGCTTACCATGAAGCCGGTCACGCTATCTGCGGCTGGTACCTGGAGCATGCTTATCCATTGCTGAAAGTAACCATCGTTCCCCGCGGAACTGCCGCATTGGGATATGCACAATACACGCCGAAAGAACAATACCTGTACAATACCGATCAGTTGAGCGACCAGATTTGTATGACGCTCGGCGGTCGCGCGAGTGAAGATATTTTCTTCGGAAAAATTTCTACAGGCGCACAAAATGACCTGCAGCAAATTACACGAATTGCATACGCAATGGTAACCGTGTACGGGATGAATGATAAAGTAGGAAATGTAAGTTTTTATGATCCCCAGCAGGATACTACATTCACCAAGCCCTACTCTGAAGAAACATCTAAATTGATTGACCAGGAAGTAAGGCAGTTGATTGATGATGCGTATATCAGGACGAAACAACTGCTAACGGAAAAGAAAGCAGATGTAGCCAAGCTGGCTGAGGCGCTCCTGCAACGCGAAGTGTTGTTCCAGAGTGATGTGGAAGCATTGATCGGCAAACGTCCATTTGAAGAAAAGAAAGCACTAACCGACGAAGAGAACAGTGACGAGCTGCGTAAGGAAGGCGGTGAGATTTCTGCAGGCGTGCCGCCATATGATAGTGATATTACCAATCAATCATTGCCCTGATCAGGCAGGTAAAGGAATTTATCATGAGCGTATCAACAGCAAAAGAAAATATTCTAAAAAAAATACGGAAGGCGTTGAGTCAATCAACGCCTCTTCCTTTTCCGGGAAGCGAAGGCAATACTTCCGTCTACAAGCCGTCTCAACAGGAATTGGAACTGGAATTTGCAGAGCAATTCACCAAACTGCAGGGACGCTTCGTTTTTTGTATCAACCAGCAGGAACTTGCATTCCAGTTGACCAGCCTCGTGCGAAAAAATGACTGGCAGAAAGTGTATTGCCTGGAACCGGCTCTCCTGGGCCAGGCAGCCTCCCAACTTACGGAGCGCCTGGTAACAACTGACCTTGCGGATTGTGATGTGTCAGTTACCGGCTGCGAATGTCTCGTAGCCCGTACGGGAAGTATTGTTATGAGTGCCGCACAGGTGAGCGGCAGAACCACCAGCGTATACGCACCCATCCATATTTGTATTGTAAATACCAGTCAACTGGTGTATGATATTAAAGATGCGCTGCAACTGGTGAAAGAGCGGTATGGCGCCAACCTGCCGTCACTTATTACATTTGCCACAGGACCAAGCCGTACGGCGGATATTGAAAAAACGCTGGTAGTAGGTGTACACGGTCCAAAGGAGGTGTATGTTTTCCTGGTAGAGTCCTGATCTGCTTTCGTATTTTTATATCATGGGAAATCCTGCTATTCACCATCTTTTTGTATACGGTTCCCTGCGAAGCGGTTTTCGCAGCGAAGCCTACACGTACGTAAGCCGTTATTTCTCCCTTGTTGGCAATGGCGTTGTAAAAGGCAGGTTATATGACCTGGGGTCCTATCCTGCTGCCGTGCCTGCTGAAGGAGACTCGTTCGTACATGGCGAACTATATCTGGCAAAATCCGTAGAAGAATTTTCCTGGGCAATTGGCCAGTTGGATGATTATGAAGGTGTAAAAGGAGATGAAGAAGGGCCGGCATTATACCGCCGTGAACCAGCGGAAGTTTTTATTGATGGCAAAACCGTTACCGCCTGGATCTACTGGTACAGCGGTTCTGTAGAAGGCGCACCGCAAATTCTCTCCGGCGACCTGCTGGAGTATATCAGGAATAAATAAAGGAAATTACTGACCAAAAACCTGCTGATCCCGTTTAACTAACCGTCAACCGAATTAACTTGTAGCCAGCATAATTGTGACAAAAAAAATCTATTTTCTTTCTGATTTTCATCTCGGCGCTCCCAATCACGCAAAAAGCCTGGAGCGCGAACAACTCATTGTCCGATTCCTGGACGAAATTAGCAATGATGCCAGCGAGATTTTCCTGGTAGGTGATCTCTTCGACTTTTGGTATGAATATCGGACAGTTGTGCCTAAAGGATTTGTACGATTGCTGGGTAAGCTCGGCCAGTTGACCGACAGCGGTATCCGGATACATTTTTTTATGGGCAACCATGATATGTGGATGCGAACCTATTTTCAGCAGGAACTCAACATACCCGTGTATGCAGAACCGGCAGTTTTTGAACGGGATGGGAAAAAATTCCTGGTGGGTCATGGAGATGGGCTTGGCCCGGGAGACCATGGCTACAAACGACTAAAGAAGCTATTTCGCAATCCCGTGTCGAGGTGGCTGTTTGGCATTTTTCCACCACGGTTGGGGATGGGACTGGCTAATTACCTGAGCAGGAGAAGCCGGGCGCAAACAGGAAGTACAGAAGAAACTTTCCTGGGGCCGGAAAAAGAATGGCTGCTAATCTATTGTGAAGAACGGCTAAAAACAGAAAAATTTGATTTTTTTGTGTTTGGCCATAGACATCTTCCCATTGATTATCGTCTTTCTGATGGAAGCCGCTATATCAACCTGGGCGACTGGATCCGGTATTTTACCTATGCCGCCTGGGACGGAAACAAGATGGAGTTGCTTTCATATACCGGCCAGGATCAAAAAATTGTACGCAATTCATGATGAAATATCTATCATCCCTGTTACTGTTGCTAACGTTCACAGCAGGTAGCTACGCACAGGCAGACTCTGCAGCCTTTCACCTGCAACGCGTTGTTCAGGGCGAAGATATTGTACGATTTGCAGTGGATAACCTCGATAATCTTTATATTCTCAACAGCCGTAACCAACTGAAAAAGCTCAATGCAAACGGTGATTCTGTTGCGGTTTATAATGATGTAAAAAAATACGGGCAGGCAACGTTTATTGATGCGTCCAATCCATTAAAAGTATTGTTGTACTACCGGGATTTTGCCACCGTTGTTGTTTTGGATCGCTTCCTGAACGCCGTTAACACCATCGATCTGCGCAGGCAAAATATTTTCCAGGCACAGGCCATTGCACAGTCGTACGACAACAAACTCTGGGTATATGACGAGTTGAACGGAAAGTTGAAGAAGCTGGATGATGATGGAAAGCTGCTATTGGAAACGGCGGATTTCAGGCAGTTATTCGGAGAGGCGCCCATGCCGCAAAAAATATTCGACCAGGATCAGTTTGTATATCTCTATGATTCTGCAAAAGCTGTTTTTGTTTTTGATTATTACGGGACATTAAAAAGCCAGGTACAGGTAAGCCACTGGGATAATTTTAAAGTGGCGGGAAAATATATCTACGGGAATAGTGCGGGTATTCTGCACCGGTTTGAACTTAAAACATTTCGGATTGATGATTGGGTAATGCCGTCTGCATTATACCAGAGCCGGGCCTTTAATTTTACATCGTCCCGTCTTTATGCATTAAAAGAAGACCGCATCGAAATTTATAGTTACGAGTAGCCGTTTTGATATTTTTGCAGTATGTACGATTTTCTGAATTATACCTGGTATGGAAATACGGTCAAAAATTACCTGCTGGTAGTTGCGGTGATCCTTTTTGTAATGTTGTTGAAACGGTATATCTCACGTTATTTCGCGGGTCTCATTTTTGCTGTTGTACATAGTATCTGGAAGAATATCGACCGCCAGTCATTTATCACCCTGGTTGTAAAGCCGCTTGGTTTTTTCCTGCTTGTGCTCGTTTCCATTTTGTCGCTGCATCAGTTGCATTTCCCGGAAGAGCTGAATTGGGAAGTGTATCGATTTACCATTAAAGATGTGGTACACGCCATTGGCACCATTGTGCTGATCATCGCGTTTATCCGCCTGCTGTTACGGATGATCGATTTTATCGCGCTCATCCTGGAGAAAAGGGCGAACCTGACAGCCGATCTTTCGGATAACCAACTGATCGTTTTCTTCAAAGATTTTTTCAAGGTAATACTTGTAGTGATCGGCGTATTGCTGATCCTGAAATTTGGACTTGACTTCAACATTGGCAGTCTTCTTACAGGTCTTAGTATCGTAGGCGCAGCCATTGCACTTGCCCTCCGGGAAAGTCTCGAAAACCTGATTGCATCATTTATTATTTTTTTCGACAAACCCTTTACGACCGGAGACCTGGTTAAAGTGCATACCGTTACCGGTACTGTTGAGAAAATCGGTTTGCGGAGCACGCGCATCCGGACCGATCAAAAAACATTTGTAACCGTTCCCAACAAGCAAATGGTGGATAGTATCCTGGATAATCTTTCACTACGGTCACAGCGCCGGGGAGATTTGAAGCTGGAACTCGGTTTGCAGGTAACAGCCAGCCAGGTAGAAGCGGTGGTAAACGGTGTGCGCGCTATTTTACAGCGAAAAGAAATTGAATCAGCCGGCGTATTTGCTTCGGAAATTACCAGCACTGCTATTGTTATAACTGCGGATTATTACACGGCGCCCATTACGATAAATGATTTCAACACCATTCGGCAGGAAGTGAATCTGCAGAGCCTGAAGTTGCTGGAAAGTATGCAACTTGAAATTGCCGGCGCCTCAATGGATGTAAAACTTAGAAAGGAAAATAGCTGAGAAGATCAGGGCGTTGCCCCGGCAATAATATCACCGAGTTCCTTATCCCACATCCCGTTTTTCCCGTATTCAATTACACGACCCAGTTCACGGCCATTCCGGTATGCGATGATCGTTGGTACATTGGTAATATGCAGTGCCGGGGAAAGGTTTCCTACTGTTTTTTTATCGTGATCTACGCCCACCACCGTTACATGATCACCGGGAAAACCGGCGGCATCCAGCAGTATAAAGAGTTTAGGCACTATAAAATGAGAATCCTCGCACCAGGTACCCATAAATACAAGCAGTTGAATGGAATCCTTGGTATTGTGTAAGGCCTGGACGGAGCTTGGGTAAGGAGTATAAGGCTTTTGATTTTCCGCATACCAGGAGAATGAAGGTTCCTTTTCAAGAATTTCCCGGGAGAGAACGCCTTTGAAAATGGTGCTGCCGTCTTTATCTTTCAGCGTTTCGTACTGGCCCTGCGCCTTTGTTGCCGATGCTAACAGCAGGGAGAACAGGAAGCCCAGGAATATCTTTTTTACCATAATCAGTTATCGGTTGGGGGATTGTAAAAGGGTCTTATAATAAAGACGATTCGGGCCAAAAAAAGTTGCATCCACACTACAAATTTGCCTTTAGCTCCAGCAGGAAGGAGCGTATTTTTTGCAGGGATTGAATCGCTGCAAATCGTTCTTCGGCTTTTTTACCCTTTTTTAGAAAATCCTTGGCGCCCTCAATTGTGAATTTGCGTCGGCGCAACAGGTCGTAGATCAAAACGAGGTTTTTGATATCAACGGGGCGAAAAAAGCGATCGCCTTTCCTGTTCTTGCGTGGTTGCAGAATGTCAAATTCCGTTTCCCAATAACGGATCAGCGACTGGTTTTCGCGAAACATACCAGCTACTTCACCAATGGAATAATATTGTTTCTGAAATAAAATTTCATCCTCCGGCACCTGCAGCAGTTCTGTTTTGCTGCTCATATCTTTCAATGATTTACGACCGCGGGTAGAGGTTTTACCCGTTGGGCGGGCTTTCTTTTTAACCGGTGCTTCTGCCGTTACCGAAATTTCTGCTACCGGGGCTTCAATGATCGCCGCAGGCGGGGGCACAGGCTGTTGAGGTTGCGCAGCGGCCTTTTTCGGCTCGGGAATAACCGGTTCTTCCGGTAAAGCCGAAAAATCAAACATAATCTGTGTCAATGCCTTCGTCATGAACAATAAAGGTACGATTGAACAGGGCCTTCCAGACCGGTCCCCAGCCAATTGTGGAAAAAATCCGTGTAGCCTAATGAATTGTCTGTTAATAAAATAAGCCGATTAGCCTCAATCAAAACTTTGATTGGATGCTGCTGCCTTTTTCAGGATCAGGTCAAACTGGTCCGGACTAAGGTCATTGTAGAAGAAATAGATGGGGTCAATCTTGTCGCCATATTTGTGTACCTCATAATGGCAGTGGGGGCCTGTTGATTTTCCCGTACTTCCCACCCAGCCAATTACCTCGCCCCGCTTCACCTGCTGGCCTGCGTGGGCTTTTACCCGCACCATGTGTCCGTAGAGCGTTTCATAGCCATAGCCGTGGTTGATCACCACGTGGTTGCCATAGCCGTTGCCGGTATTGCCTGCTGTAGTTACAGTGCCGTCTGCAGTAGCATAAATGGGTGTGCCCTGTGGCGCGGCAAAATCAAGCCCCGCGTGGAGTTTTGGTGTTTTGTAGATCGGATCAATCCGGTAACCAAACCCGGAAGCGATCCTCGACAGATCTTTATTGCTCACCGGCTGGATGGCCGGAGTATGTGAAAGCAGTTGCTCTTTATTCTGAATTAATTTTTTAATATCGTCATATGATTCCTGCTGTACCGTAATCCGCTGTTCCAGGTTGGTAAGCGCCGCAGTAATCGAACGCATTAGTTCATTGTCAGACATGCGCTCTACCTTTTCCACTTCCAGCTGTTGTTCCATCATTTTGGCGCGGGCGCTATCGGGAATGGGATTGGCTTCAAAAATGGCGCGGTACACATCATTGTCTCTTTTTTCCAGTTCCTTCATCTGCTGTTGCACGGTGCCAAAATCTTTCACCAGTTCTTCATATTTATCTCTCAGGTTGCTGTGCTGGTGTTCCAGGATCCGCTCTTTGGGCGAGCCGATGAATTGAAAAGCGATATAGGAAATGAGGGCTGCGGTAACCAGGGCGGCCGCAATAAAACCAAAAATCCGGAGCAGCTTTACGCGAAGCGGGGTTTCCAGCTTCTCGTACCGCAAGGTGTTGGTGTTATAATAGTATTTGATCTTTTTCATACCCGTGAACCGGATACTGCTATTTATAATCAGGCCTCCCGGGCTCCTGTCTGCCTGCCTTTCAGCAACCTGCTGCCTGTTACCAGGAGCGCTGCTGATTTCGTACCTTTGCCAGCCTCTACGGAGGGTAACAAATATAGCCCCTAAATCAGCAAAAATCAACCCATTTATAGCAGGTCATATGATGAATAGCGCAGATATACGATCCACTTTCCTCGATTTTTTCAAGTCAAAGGGACATTCCATCGTGCCTTCGGCACCCATCGTTGTGAAAAATGATCCAACGCTGATGTTTACCAATGCGGGGATGAACCAGTTCAAAGATTATTTTCTAGGCAACAAAAAGCCGGTGCATACACGCGTGGCAGATACACAGAAATGTCTTCGCGTAAGCGGTAAACACAACGACCTGGAAGAAGTGGGCGTGGATACCTATCATCATACCATGTTTGAAATGCTGGGCAACTGGAGTTTTGGCGACTACTTCAAAGCGGAAGCCATTGCCTGGAGTTGGGAGTTGCTGACGGAAATCTATAAGCTGGATAAAGACCGCCTGTACGTAACTATTTTTGAAGGCGATGCCAAAGAAGGCCTGCCGCGCGATGAAGAAGCTTTTACAGAATGGAAAAAATGGATCCCGGAAAATCGCATCCTGCCAGGAAATAAAAAAGATAATTTCTGGGAAATGGGTGATACCGGTCCCTGCGGACCCTGTACCGAAATTCACGTAGACTGCCGGCCCGATGCTGAGCGTCAAAAAAAAGATGGCAAAGAACTCGTCAATGCGGATCATCCGCAGGTAATTGAGATATGGAACAATGTCTTTATCCAGTTCAACCGCAAAAAAGATGGATCGCTGGAGCCGCTGCCTGCCAAACACGTGGACACGGGAATGGGACTGGAACGCCTCGTTCGCGTAATACAGGGAAAAACATCTAACTATGATACCGATATTTTTACCGGAACGATTGGCATTGCAGAAAAAATTACCGGTAAAAAATATGATTTCAGCGATAGCCGCGAAGCAATTGCTTTTCGTGTACTGGCAGATCATATACGTGCCATTGGCTTTACGATTGCTGATGGCCAGCTTCCTTCCAATACCGGCGCGGGCTATGTGATACGGAGAATATTGAGACGTGCTGTTCGATATTATTATTCTTACCTCGACTATCGCCAGCCGCTGCTGGCGCAATTGATTCCTGCCCTGGCAGAACAATTTGAACATGTATTCCCCGAACTCCAAAGCCAGGTGGATTTTGTGGCAAAAGTGGTGCGCGAAGAAGAAGAGGCTTTCCTGCGAACACTTGAATCAGGATTAAAGCGATTTGATAATTATTTGCGCGAGGCAAACCCTGATCGCATCATCACCGGCGAATTTGCCTTTTTGCTGAATGATACTTACGGCTTCCCGGTAGACCTGACTGAACTGATTGCGCGCGAAAAAGGCTGGACGGTAGATAAGGCTGGCTTTGAAAAAGCGCTGCAGGAACAAAAAGAAAGATCCCGCGCGGCTACTGCCATCGACGCGGGCGACTGGATCATTTTGGCCGAAGGTTCCAACCAGTTTGTGGGCTACAATACCCTTGATACGGCAACACGCATATTAAAATACAGGAAGGTAAATGCCAAGGGAAAGGATTCCTATCAACTGGTGCTGGAAACAACGCCTTTCTACGCGGAAAGTGGTGGACAGGTAGGTGATACCGGAGAATTGGTGATTGACGGCGAAACAATTGTCGTAACCAATACCCGTAAAGACAATGACCTGATTATCCATTATACGGAAACGATACCCGCCAGCCTTGAAGGTGAAGTGCTGGCGCGTGTAAACCCGGTAATCCGGAAACATACTGCCGTGCACCATTCTGCCACACACCTGTTGCATGCTGCCCTGCGAAATGTACTGGGAAGTCATGTTGCACAAAAAGGTTCACTGGTAAATGGCGATTATCTTCGGTTCGACTTCTCTCATTTTGCAAAAATGACGGATGAAGAAATTGCAGGAGTGGAACGAATGGTGAATGTAAAGATCCGGGAAAACATTCCGGTGGTGATTAAAGAAATGGCAAAAGAAGAGGCGATGACATTGGGCGCCATGGCATTGTTTGGCGAAAAATACGGAGATGTGGTTCGCGTGGTGATGATAGATCCTTCGTATTCCATTGAGTTGTGCGGTGGTACACACGTTGGCGCCACGGGCGAATTGGGATTTTTTAAAATAACAAGTGAAGCTGCAGTAGCTGCCGGCGTACGCCGTATTGAAGCGGTATGCGCATTATCTGCCGAACTTTTTATCGAAGATCGTTTTGCAGAATTAAAGCTGGTAAAAGCTGCACTTAAAAATCCAAAAGATCTGCAGAAAGCAGTGGAGGCGATGCAGGACGAAAATGCCACGCTTCGCAAAAAACTGGAGCACGCAGAAAACAGGATGCTGGTTGGTGTACGCAATGAGTTGCTGCAAAAAGATGAAATTATCAACGGGATCAACTTTGTGGGAGATATTGTGGAAGTAGGTAATGCCGAAGCGCTGAAGAAATTGTGTACGGATCTCAAAAATCATTTGCGGGATCATGTTGCCGTACTTTGTGCCAATATAGGCGGGAAACCATTTGTGGCGGTAAGCGTGTCTGACAATGTTGTTGCTGCACGTTCACTGGATGCAGGAAAGATTATTAAGGAACAGGTGGCTCCGCTAATCAAGGGCGGCGGTGGCGGTCAGAAGGGACTGGCTACAGCAGGCGGTCAGGAAGCGGGCAATCTGCAACAGGTGATTGACGCAGTACGAAAAATGCTGGGGTAACGCTTATTCTTCATCCGTTCCTCTCATCTTTTTGTGGATTGTGCGGTTGTCCCGGTACACTTTCCACGCGAAGTAACAAGCTGCAATACAAATCGCTACACATATTCCTGCAAATAATTCAGACGCCATAACGGATAACTTAACACTTGGTAGCGGCCAAAAATGAGGAATAAGCCCGGGTTTGCAAATACCACTTTCCGGGTACGCCAAAACGGTCATTATGGAAACACTCAATTGCTTTGAAACATCCCGGTTGCTATTTCGCCGGTTTTCACTGGCTGATGCCGACCTGGTGTACCAGTTGAATAGTGATGCGGAAGTAACAAGGTACACATTAGATCCGATGGTTTCCCGGGACCAGGCGCTGCAGGTATTGAGGGATGTGATCCTGCCCCAATATGCGCAAAATGGATTTGGCCGGTGGGCAGTTCATCGTAAAGACAATACGGCATTTATCGGTTGGTGCGGTCTGAAGTTCCGGCCGGAGATGCAGGAAGTTGATCTTGGCTACCGCTTTGCGCAATCCGCCTGGGGCCAGGGCTTCGCTACGGAGAGCGCAGCAGCGGCACTGCAACAGGGCTTTGAAAAATTCCGGCTGCACCGGATTGTAGGAAGGGCATTACCTGAAAATCTGGCCTCGGTGAAAGTGCTGCAAAAAATTGGCATGAAACAAATTGAAGATCAAGTGGTTGAAGGCCTTTTGCATAAAACCTTTGAAGCTGTTCGGCCAGTGGATTAATACCGCCAGCGGCCGGTTTATCGCCTTTTATCATACAAAATGGTTTAACATTTCCGAAACACTTCGTATTTCGGAAAATGTCTTTATATTTGATCTACGAAAAAAAACGTAGATAATTTATAAAACACAAAACAATGAAACAGGCCCGAAGAAATTTCCCGACATTGGTGTTGATGGCTGCGCTGCTTGCACCTGTTAGTCTGCTTGCTCAGAAAGACGACAAAGACAAAGAGAAGGATAAGAAAAGTGCTGAACAGATCATTATCACCCGCAAAAACGACAATACCGGTAAGGTTGTGGTTGAAGTGGATGGCGACAAGGTTACCGTGAACGGAAAACCGATTGATGAATTGAAAAAGGATGGTGATATTTCCGTCCGCCGCGTGAAAGTGCGTGACATGTATGCATTTTCAGATGGCATGAAATCCTGGAGTGGAAATGGTGCAAATGGTTTTTCCTGGAACGGAAGCGAACCTTTTAAGATGTTTTCCATCGACAGCAACCGTGCTATGCTGGGCGTTACTACTGAGAAAAATGACGATGGAGATGTGGAAATACAAAGTGTAACAGACGAAAGCGCCGCTGCCAGGGCAGGGTTGAAAAAAGGCGATATCATCCGGAAAGTAGATGATGCCAAAATAGAAACACCCGATGATCTTTCCGAAGCGATCAAAAATCACAAACCAGGCGATAAAGTAAATATTACCTTAAGCCGGGATAAAAAAGACCAGACGGTAGCTGCCGAACTGGGAAAATGGAAAGGATCAATGGCCTTTAGTCAAAACTATAATTTTAACCTGGACAACCTGGATATGGGCAATATCCTGAAAGTACTGCCACGGATGAGTACTCCAAACACAAGAGTGTACAATGGCCAGGCCTGGAGCCGCTCAAGCGGAGCGCCGAAACTGGGTCTTTCCGTACAGGATAATGACGAAGGAAAAGGCGTGAAAGTGCTGGACGTAGATGACGACGGAAATGCTGCCAAAGCAGGGTTGAAAGAAGATGATGTAATTACTGAAGTGGATGGCAAAGAGATCGCTAATACAGATGATATCACAAAGATCATCCGCGACAGCCGTGATAAGAATTCCGTAATGATGAAAGTGAAACGTGGCAATAAAACGCAGAATGTGGAAGTGCGCATTCCCCGCAAGTTGAAAACCGCGGATCTATAACCGATATATATTGAGCAGAATATGCACCCCCGCCCAAAAGCGGGGGTGTGTTTTTTTAATACACCCGGCAGTTTTGCTGTATTTTTGCGCAGCAACAGGTTATGGATAGTTTTGATACATATGAACTGGTGATTGGCCTGGAAATACATGCCCAGTTGAAAACGGAAAGCAAGCTTTTTTGCGGCGACAGCACCGCATTTGGCGCTCCGCCAAATACGCATGTAAGTCCTATTACACTGGCGCATCCGGGCACGCTTCCACGCATCAATGAAAAAGCAATCAGTTATGCTATCCGGATGGGGCTTGCCTGTCATTCTACGATCGCGCGTTACAACTACTTTGCCCGTAAGAATTATTTCTACCCGGACCTGCCAAAGGGCTACCAGGTGTCTCAACACACCACGCCTATTTGTGATGGCGGCCAGGTAACAATACAGGTGAATGGGGAGGAAAAAATAATCCGGTTGAATCGTATTCACCTGGAAGAAGATGCTGGCAAGAGTATCCATGATGCTGATCCTGACTACACCTGTGTTGATTATAACCGTGCCGGTACGCCGCTTATTGAAATTGTTAGCGAACCCGATCTGCGAAGTGCTGAAGAAGCCTTTGCCTATGTTGCTGAAGTCCGGAAACTGGTTCGCTACCTGGACATCTGCGATGGAAATATGGAAGAAGGCAGCCTGCGCTGCGATGCCAATGTATCTGTGCGTAAACGCGGAGATACCCGCCTCGGCACCAAAGTAGAGGTTAAAAACCTGAACTCGATCCGGAATGTAAAAAAGGCGATTGAAGTAGAGGCCGTACGGCTGGTAAATTTATTGGAAAACGGTCAGCAGGTAATACAGGAAACGCGCAGTTTTGATGCCAATAATAACTCTACGTTTGCAACAAGAGAAAAGGAAGACGCGGATGATTACCGGTATTTTCCAGAGCCCGACCTGGCGCCATTTCAATTGGAAGAAGATTTTATTGAATCAATCCGCCTAGCACTTCCGGCATTACAAAAAGAACGCGTGGCCATTTACTGCAATGAGTATGGCCTTTCCGAATACGACGCATTCGTGCTCACAGAAGACCGCGAAACCGCTGATTTTTTTGAGGCCATCGTTGCCCTGACAAAATTCCGCAAGGCCGCCGCCAACTGGATGCTGGGCCCGGTAAAGTCCTGGTTGAATGAAAATAATTCAGCTATCTCTGCATTTCCAGTATCGCCAGCGGGCATTGCTGCTTTGATTGAATTGGTAGAAGCAGGCAAGCTGAGCTTTTCGGTAGCGTCTACACGGGTTTTCCCCGTATTGATCAACGAGCCCAACCGCTCACCCGAAGAAATAGCAACCAGCAACAATTGGATACAACAATCCGACAGTTCTGCGTTATTACCGGTAATTGAGCAGGTGCTTGCAAAATACCCGGAAAAAGTGGCCGAATACAGGAAAGGAAAACGCGGACTGTTATCTCTTTTTGTTGGCGAAGTAATGAAGCAGTCGAAGGGCAAGGCCGATCCAAAAGTGACCAATGAACTTTTACTTGAAAAATTAAAATCCTGATATGAAGAAAAATATAGTGGCGATGGGTATCGTGTTAATGGGCCTGGGCGCATGCACGTCTGACTCAGGTAAAAAAACATTTGAAGTAAGTGGCGTAATAACGAACAGTAACGCCCATGTAGTTTACCTGGAACAGCTGCCAATGGGCGCCATTGACAGCAAAATTGTTGATTCAACACAGATTGGGAAAGACGGAAGTTATAAACTCGGTGTGAGCGGAATTAATGAGCCCACCATATTTACCATCCGGCTGGATCAACGTCAAAATGCGTCAGCAACCATCGTAAACGATGCGCCCTCGGTAACCCTGAACCTACAGTTTTCTAAAGAAAACCCGATGTATTCTGATAAGTACGAGGTAAAAGGTTCTAAAGGATGCCAGGAAATCCGCGACTTTATGTACCGGTTCAACGGAGATCTGCAACAGGTTTTTGAACTGGCAAAACAGGGCGATAGCCTGCACAACGCCAAAGCGCCGGATAGCCTACTGGCACCGGTACAGGCAACTTACAATAAAACGCTGGATGGAATTAGGGACTATGCCGTCAACCTGTTTACCAACACCAGCAATCCGGCAGTAGCCATGTATATACTTGGCTATTACCAGCAAACGGCATCGTTGCAACAAACGGGGCTCGATGGCATTCCAAATGAACAGGTGTCGTCACTGATCCAGGGTGCTGCCCAACGATTCCCCAATTGCGCGCCGCTTGTTAAGATCGCCGACCAGGTGAAGGCCCAACAAAATGCAGAACAAAATGTATCGGCCTGGGTCGGAAAAACATCGCCCGAAATTGCTTTGCCGGATGTAAATGGAAAGGAAGTGAAACTGAGCTCATTCCGTGGTAAATACGTGTTGGTCGATTTTTGGGCCAGTTGGTGCGGCCCCTGCCGGGCAGAGAATCCAAACGTGGTTAAAGCATTCCAGCAGTTTAGAGATAAAAATTTTACCATCCTGGGTGTATCGCTTGATCAAAGTAAAGAAGCCTGGATAAAAGCCATTAAGGATGATCATCTTTCCTGGACACATATTAGTGATCTTAAAGAATGGAATAGTTCTGTAGTTGACCAGTTTGGATTTGGTGAAGTAGGTATTCCTTACAATATTCTCGTAGATCCGCAGGGAAAGATCATTGCCGAACGGTTACGCGGTGATGCCTTGCAGGCCAAACTTGCAGAAGTATTGCATTAAACATTCCTTCGCGCAGCATATATCATCTTCGCACAAATTGAAGAGCAGCGCTGACCAAAAAAAATCGGGACGAGTCCCGATTTTTTTTTATTCTTTATCGCAAAGCCATTATTCTTTCAAATCCCGGCTCTTTTTCTTTTCTCCCATAGTAATCAATAATGCCGGCAGCAATACAAGG
>JBEHYT010000004.1:0-232494 GCA_048498035.1 Bacteroidota bacterium
TTCATTTTGGGCAACGAACTGAGTAAATAAGCCTTGACATTCAGTTTAGTAAAACGGAATCGGTTTGAATTTCCATTTTCCCCGGACAACAGTGATTCGGCGATTCGGCAATGGCTAATTTGACACAACTAATCATAATTTTCACATTAGCACATTCATCACATTTCCACATTTGTACTCCATTTTCACATTAGCACATTCATCACATTTCCACATTTTCTTCCATCACCGAATCACCGAATTACTGAATTGTATTCGTTTATCTTTGCGCCAACCTGTTTGCTATGAATGAAGTATTTATCATCGATGCTGTTCGTACACCTATTGGGAAGTTTGGCGGTGCATTAAGCGCTGTAAGGCCGGATGACCTGCTTGCGCATGTTATTAAGGCTCTGCTGGAACGTAATCCCGGTATTGATCCTTCGGCAATTGAAGATGTAATTGCGGGAGCCGCCAACCAGGCGGGAGAAGATAACCGGAATGTAGCCCGTATGGCCGCGCTGCTGGCCGGGTTGCCTGTAACGGTGGCAGGTAACACCGTAAACCGGCTATGCGCATCGGGTTTGCAGGCAATTATGGATGGTGCGCGACAAATTAAATGCGGCGACGCCAAAATGATCATTGCCGGTGGTACGGAGAGTATGACGAGGGCACCGTTTGTAATGGCCAAGGCCGCGGGCGCCTGGCAGCGGCAGGCGGAAATATATGATACCACTATTGGCTGGCGGTTTACCAATAAAAAGCTGGCAGCATTGTATCACCCGTTTTCCATGGGGGAAACGGCAGAAAATGTGGCCCGGCAATGGAATATTTCAAGAGAAGAGCAGGATATATTTGCACGGGCATCCCAACAAAAATACTTCGACGCGCTGAATGCCGGTAAATGGCAGGATGAAATAGTGCCTGTGCTGGTACAGGAAAAAACCGGGGATGTACGGGTAGAAATGGATGAAGCGCCGCGTCTTTCCCCGCTGGAGAAACTGGCTTCGCTGAAACCTGCTTTTGTAACTGGGGGCACGGTAACTGCCGGGAATTCTTCTGGTATAAATGATGGTGCTGCCGCTTTATTGCTGGCAGATGCCCAGGCCGTACAGGAATATGGACTGCGGCCGATGGCAAGAGTGGTGTCGATGGCGGTTGCAGGGGTGGATCCGGCAATCATGGGCATTGGTCCGGTGCCGGCTACGAAAAAGGCATTGGAGCGGGCATCGCTGGCGGTTGATCAGCTGGATCTGATCGAGTTGAATGAAGCATTTGCAGCTCAATCAATTGCATGTATCCGGGAGTTGGGACTGGATATCAATAAAGTGAATGTAAATGGAGGGGCTATTGCTATTGGTCACCCGTTGGGATGTTCCGGCGCCCGGATCACTACAACGTTGTTGCACGAATTAAATCGGTCTAAGAAACGATTCGGCATGGCTTCAATGTGTGTAGGGGTGGGACAGGGTGCTTCATTGATCGTTGAGCGGGTAGATATATAAGTGTTATTTAATAAGTTAGCTGAATGCTCCTTGTTCATACAAGGGGCATTTTTTGTTTCAGTTGAATGGAGCGTGAGTTAAACATATAATATATTTTAATAATTTAAAACATTAAATTGGTATTAATGCGTTCTGTTTTTATATTCGCGCAGCAAATTTTAACAATTAGTTGTCTTGTGCTCGGTTAAGGCTGGATAGTAAATTATAAAGCTCTGATTTACAGCATAAATTGCTTCTGGCTGCTACGCTAAAAACTAAAGCAACTGGTTTTTTTATTTTAAAACTTAACTCACATGAGGAAATTGACTCTGCTCCTATTGGGGCTCACCCTCTTTGTCGGCGCTGCTATGGCACAACGCACCGTTTCAGGTGTTGTTACCGACGATAAGGGCACTGCACTTCCCAATGTTTCGGTGCTCGTAAAGGGCGGTACAACCGGAACTTCTACCAAGGCTGATGGATCGTTTACGCTTACGGTTCCGGCCAAAGCAACGTCGCTGATTTTTTCTTCTGTAGGCATGCAGCCGCAGGAATTGACGTTGACATCAAGTAGCAGCTATTCTGTTTCGATGCAATCTGCCAACAACGACCTCAATGAGGTTGTGGTAGTTGGTTATGGTAGCGCGAAAAAGAAAAGTGAAATTGTTGGATCTGTTACTACGATTTCTGCAGCCCAAATTCAGAATCGCCCCAGTGCAAATGCTTTTGATGCGTTACAGGGACGAATTCCTGGATTACAGGTTTACACATCGTCAGGAGAGCCTTCTCAATCTTCATCGCTTCGTTTGCATGGATCGGGCTCTTTGGGATCCAGCACAACGCCGCTGTATGTGATGGATGGTATTCCCGTTGATCCGGGTACAATTGTAAGCCTGAACTCTTCCGACTGGGAAAGCGTTAGCGTATTAAAAGACGCATCTGCTGCTGCTATCTATGGATCGCGCGCGGCTAACGGCGTAATATTTATTACTACTAAAAAGGGATCGTCTAATAATCCGACGATTTCTTTGGATGCCCAGTACGGTGTTTCAAGCCTTATTGGAACAACGGAAGATATGTACAACGGGTTTATGAACGCAAAGGAACTTACTGATTTTTGGGTGGCAACCAACTATGCATCCCGTGCTTATGTCGACAACCTGCTAGCTAATAACCCATTCGACACAAAATGGTATAAAGTTTATTATAAGGATAACCGTCCTTCCTATCAGCTCAATTTGAGTATGTCTGGCGGTTCTGGTAAGACAACTTATTTCGTTTCAGGAGGATATTTTAAGCAGGAAGGGCTTGCGTATCGTTCCGGGTTTGAGCGTTATACTGTTCGTGCCAACGTCACCTCCAACATTAATAAATGGATGACTTTTGGTATGAATCTGTCAGGCGGGTATGACAAACGTCAGACGAACCAGTATGGTACTAACAATACGAATCGCGGTCTGGCTTTGCTGGCTCCTCCGTTCTATTCTCCGGTTGATCAAAATGGAGTTCCCTATCCAACAGTAATTCCAGGCTGGGGTCGTTATCAACCGGAATATCTGGCTGATAAAATGCCAAGTCCATTAACCAATCTTCAACTGAATCCATCTGGCTATGTTCAAATCATGCCTATTCGCGGTTTGATTTTGAAAAGCCAGGCAGGTATTGAGTTTTATGATGATCGAACAACTTCCATTCGCTATCCTTCTTATGCGGGATCATTGAATTTTGGTTCCGTTACAGAGGCTTTCCAGCGAGGCGTTTCGCGTACGATCACAAATACCGGTGAGTATAAATTTACTATCGCGCGTGACCACAAATTCACTGCCCTTTTAGGTCAGGAGTATACTGATTACAACTACAAAGACTTCTATGGCTCGTCTACCGGTCAAACAGATGATCGTCTTGTGCTGGTAGCTTCAGGTACTACAAAAGATGCAGGTACTTATGCCGCCAATCCGACTTCTAATGCGTATGTATCGTACTTCTCCCGAATTGACTACAGCTTATTTGATAAATATACCCTCGGAATTTCTGGTCGCCAGGATCAATCTTCCCGGTTTGGTAAGGATAACAGAACAGCGCGGTTTTGGTCAGTAGGTGGAATGTGGGATATCAAAAAGGAACCTTTTATGAAAGATGTATCATTTGTAAACGCTCTTGCATTTAAGGCAAGCATCGGTACAAGTGGTAATAGTGCTGTACGTGATTTTGAAAACTTATCACTTACTTCTACCATTAATAGTGAAAATGTAGTTGGTTTCTCACTGAACTCTCCTGGTAACAGCCGTCTTGGTTGGGAAAAGCAACGCATGATCAACTTTGGTATTCGTGCAGGTTTGTTCAACCGGATCAATGTGGATATCGACTTGTATGATCGTCTGACAACAGACTTATACATTGCCGTTCCGTATCCTTATACTGCCGGATTTAATTCTATCACAACAAATACAGGTTCTTTGCAGAATCGCGGTATTGATGTTGGATTGAGCGGAGATATCATCCGTACAAAAGATGCGTTCCTGACTCCTTATATTAACTTTAACTACAATAAGGAGAAAGTTCTTGAATTATTCCAGGATCGTAATTACTGGATCATCCCAAGTACGGGTGTAGCCTGGGCTGTTGGTCAGCCGGTGAATTTCATTTATCCTTTGTTTAAAGGCATCAATTCTCAGACTGGTTTGCCGGAGTGGTATCTTCCAGATCCCAATCCTGACAATGTTGTAAACAAAACAACTGATAAAGGAGTTACTTCTACGTTCAATGCAACTGCATTGCAACAAAGCACTGGAATCAAACGTTATGCTCCGTTTACCGGAGGATTTGGCTTGTCTGGCGGATATAAAGGATTCAGCCTTGCCGTTGATCTTTCATTCGCTCAGGGTAAATACCTTATCAACAACGACCGTTATTTCTTCGAAAATCCTAACCAGTTTGCAGGATTTAACCAATCTCGTGTTATCCTGGACTACTGGAAGCAACCAGGTGATGTAACACGTTTCCCGAAATATGGCGTACAGTTTACACAGTTTGACTCCCGCCTGATCGAAAATGCGTCTTTCGTTCGTATTAAAAATATGAGCATCGGATACGATCTGCCTAAGCGATTGTTGCAAAAAACAAACGTTTTCAAAGCAGCGAAAATTTATGTTGAAGGTCGTAACCTCGTAACCTGGACGAAATATACAGGACCGGATCCTGAAGTGGATTCAAACCTTACACTGGGTGTAAACCCAAATACCCGTCAGATGGCGGTAGGTTTCCGGTTCCAGTTCTAAAATTTTCCAGATTAAGAAATTTAAAACATGAAAAAAATGAATTTCAAAAAAATACTGGGCTTATCAGTTTTGGCAGCAGTCGGATTTAGTGCCTGCCAAAAGAAGCTGGATCAATTCCCGCCAAACGCAATCGCGACTGATCAGGCCTTTCTTGCGGTAAAAGACGCAAAAGCGTGGGATCAAGGTATGTACGCGTTACTCCGTGCACGATCTTACGGGATTTTCACCTATACGCAAGACGTGCAGGGGAATCAGCTAAATGCGACAAAAGACTTTGGAAATCGAAATGGTGGACCGCACCGTTGGGATTGGCAAAGTGATGACTATTCAATTCGTGATACATGGGCTGGCTATTACAATACGATTGCCAATGTCAATCGCGCTATTGAAGGATTCCAGGGAATTACTCCGGCTACTCCGGCAGAAACTGATTCACTGAATCGTTATAAGGCCGATGCTTATGCAGCTCGTGCTTATTCCTATCTTCAATTAGTGCTGCGATGGGCAAAACCGTATGAGCCAGCAACCGCAGCAAGTGACCTGGCTGTACCTATGCCGCTGGTTTATGATGTAAACGCAAAGCCGGCTCGGGCCACAGTTAAACAAGTATATGATCAAATCCTGGCCGATATTGCGACTGCAAAGCCTTTACTGGCTAACTATGGTGTGGTTGCCGGTGCAACGCATTTCAATAAGCAATCACTTAATGCATTGGAAGCACGCGCCCGCCTTTATATGCAGGATTGGACAGGTGCCAAAGCAGCAGCCGATTTAGTAATCAGTTCCGGTACCTATCCGCTGTATACCACCCAGGCGAATATTACCAATTATTGGGCGGTTGACCTTACGGGTGAAACGATTATGCAATCCTACGTTTCAAAACCCAATGAACTTCCAAACACAAATGCGATTTATCTAGGATTTAATACCGGTTTGAACAAATATGTTCCGGATTTCGTTCCTGCACAATGGGTGGTTGATTTTTACGATAATGCCGACTTCCGTAAAGCTGCCTATTTTGCCCAGAAGCCAGTATATATACAAACAGTGGATTATCCTAACACATGGCTGGTTAATAAATATCCGGGAAATCCAGCCTTCTTTACCACTGCAACTACTAACTATGTAAACGTTCCTAAACTGTTTCGCGTAGCTGAAATGTACCTGATCTCTGCTGAAGCAGGGGCTCGTGCAGGCGGCGCGGCAGAAGCTGATGCTGCTATCAAATTGAATGCACTCCGTGTAGCGCGTGGATTGCCCAGCCTGGGTGCCATTGTTGGCGCTCCGTTGCTGCAGGCAGTTAAGGACGAACGTTTCCGTGAACTGGCATTTGAAGGTTTCTACCTGTTTGACCTGAAACGCTGGCACCAGGGATTCTCCCGCCACGATCCACAGAATGCCGGCATGCTGAGCAATAGCCCTGCTGCCGCTTATCTGGATCTGACAGTTACTGCGGATGCAGATAAATATACCTGGGGTTTTCCTGCAAACGACTACCTGATCAACACGAGTCTCCGTCCACAAAATCCAGGATGGTAATCGACTGATCACCCTATATTAAAAGCCTCCCGGGATACCGGGAGGCTTTTTTTTTAGACAAAGCAGAGCAGCTTGCTAAAGCTGAAGGCTATCCTGTTTCAGAAGATGCCCGTTATAATTTCTTTAAAAGCCGTGCAACCAACCGGTAGTTGGCAAGCGCGGATAACCCAATCAGTACACCCGCGGTAAGCAGTACACCCCAATGGAGCCAGGAAGAAAGTTCAGGCCTGTTGTACATCGCAAAATGATGAAACGCCCATTGCATTAACTGTGT
Source organism: Bacteroidota bacterium (assembly GCA_048498035.1). Classification (GTDB taxonomy): domain Bacteria; phylum Bacteroidota; class Bacteroidia; order Chitinophagales; family Chitinophagaceae; genus CADEDV01. Next base: position 6,555 of record JBEHYT010000004.1, read on the forward strand.
AACCAACAACGCAATTAAAATAATAAGGCAATAAACAGGAATAAATCGCCCCGCCACATTGCGGCTGAGCCAGCCGGGCTTATAACCTAATGTTATTAATAACACCAGGCTGTCACGACTTCGCGCAATCACCAGTTGCAGGTAAAATGAAAATAACAACAACGACAGGGTTACGACCAACAACCCAAAAACTCCCAACCCACTGAAAATCCATTGGATAACCATCTTGCTGCGTCCAAACATGGTCCTGTCGCGGTTGACCGTATAACCCTTCGCATCCAAATACTCCAATAACCTGGGGTTATTAATGTCCCTGGCTTTAATAAATACGCGGCCCACCGCCAATGCCTTCCCGCGGGAAAACCGCTGATTGCCCCACTCCAGGAAAGTTTTAGGTACCAATACTGAATTTACCCTGTCACTAAACCCCACTACCTTGCCCACAAATGTTTCCTCCAGCCCGTTACCAGAGCAAATTACCTCCACAGGAATTGTGGTTGCCGTTTGTTTAGACACCTGCGGTAATCCCTGCCCGGGTGCAAAAATGTTATAGATCTCCAGGAAATCAGAGGAAAGAATAATTGGCAGTTCAACCTGGCCCTCTCTCCATTGAAACGACGGGGGGACCGTATCAATAAAACTATCGTCAAGCGTTTCCAGGAAAAGATCCGTACTAAACGGGATCATTTGCCCGGCACTTAGCTGAACCCGAAAATCATTTGCCAGCAAGGGGCTGGCGCCATCTATAAAAGGCTGCGCTCTCAGTTCCTCAATATCCTGCTCATGAAAAAGATTTTGTTCCGGATGTCCCATGGTGGCGTTTGTTACCGTTTTTGTCACGGAAACATAATCATAGCCATTTTTCCGAATCGATCCCTCTTTTAATAATTGCTGGATGTTGATATACATCTGGATTGAGGCGAGTAATAATAAAACCCCAATCGCCAGCCCGATGTACGAAAAGATCCGGGAAGTTGCACTAACCCCGGTTTGCAATAATGGACGTATCGGTTGAAATGAAATTGCCACAGCAAAAATTATAGGTTAAGAAATCGGGTAGCGGGAAAAAAATCAATACGCTCCAGTTCTGCAAACACCACTGTTGCTTTGCGCAGCCTGCATTCTTCCAGGATCAATTCCATTGCCTTCTGCGCATTGGCATTGTCGAGGTGACTAAAAGGTTCATCCATCAGCAACACGTCAAATGGCTGCATCAGTGCCCGGATGATGGCGGTGCGTTGCTGTTCACCGTACGAGCAGGTGCTGCAGGAGGAGTTAAGCTTGTGTCCAATACCCAGCCGCTCTGCCATTTCGGTAATTGCCGTGGCCGGGTGGTAAGGAGCAAGTTGTCGCTTGATCTCCAGATTCTGCCGCACCGTTTGTGAAGGGAAAAGCCGAAGATCCTGGAAAATGACACTCAATTTTTTGCTTCGCAACTCTGCTAACCGGTCGGCGGTAAATTCGCGCAGCGGCGTACCGTCATACAGTATGGTGCCGTGATAATCCTTACGGATTCCATACAGGAAATTGATGAGTGATGTTTTGCCACTACCGGATGGCGCTACAATATTCACCCATTCTCCTGGTTCGATTGTTAGATCCTGCGACCAAATGCTACCCGCTCTCGCAACGGATGGGTCAAAAAAGTCCGGTAATACCTGTTTTAATTGAAGCTTCATGTATTGTGTAAAAAAGCAAGCCACTGCATGTGCAGCGGCTTGCTATCTTCTTAGAAAAAAATTACTTGTTTTTTTGTTCGGTTAACGGCACTTCCTCGTCCAGCGGAATTCGCGACAGTGCTTTTTGCTCATCCATTTTTGCTTGCAATTCTTCAATCCTGTCTTTTGAATTTACATAGATGCTGTCGAGCAATGTATTCAGCTGTTTCAAACTGTTTGTAGTTGGGTCGGCCAGTGTAAGTTCCGCATGCATCGACATGTAATTCTTAGTGAACTCACCGCCATTTACCAACAGTTCACGTAGTGTGCTGGACGCCAATGCCGCCACTTTCGTAGCTGTAGTGTCTGTACTTTGCTTACTGCCTTCTTCAATGAAGCGCTGCACATTCAAATATAAACCCAGTGGGTGCCCGATGATCTTATCGGTGTAGGCTGATTTACTTCCTTTCCCGGAGAGAATTCGTTCTACATTGGCCGGCTGAGTGGAGGCAGCAAACCAATTGTTTTCCAATTTATAGGTAAGCGCATTTTCTTTGCTATGTGAGCGCTGCCACAACAGGGTGATCAGGTTATCGAAGGCAGCTTTGTCTTTAACAGATACCCCAAACGTAATATCGCTGTCAGGCTTGTCATTTGCGGCACTGTCTGCCGCAGATTTGCCTTGGAAATTACTCATTGCAAACAATACATCCCCGGCGTTGGCCTTTACAAAATCGTCAATGCTAAATCCCGCCTGGGCTGTTAGCGCATTCACGATGCCATCTAAGCCAAGGGTATTGATTAGTTCCTTGAAAAATGCCGGTTGATAATTGATGGCCGCAGCCATAACAACGTCGTCAGGAAGTAATTCCGCCTTTTCAGCCGTAACTGGTTTTCCTTCATATTTTTTAAACAGTGAACTCATCTTGTCGCCATAGTAGTGGCGGGAATCGGCAGTTATTTTTCCATTACCGAAATCGACAGAATAAGTGGCGATATTATCTTTCACTATATCCCCGATATTGGCGAACATGGAAGCCATACTCATGCGGCCGTTCATCGCAAGTTTGAAATATGTTTCCGTGTTGAACCAAACATGCAGGTCTTTTCCATCCGTTACAAGGTCCGCAAAGCGCTTATCAGCATCCAGCAGCTTACTTCCTTTAACCGCCAGTAGATCCTGGCCATAGCCACGAAGCGTATCGGTAGAGACGGTCACATCCCTCATTCCGAAATCATCACCTTGCGTCAACAGTTCGCCTGCCGGCATCGTTGTAAGGGCAAGCCAGTGATTTTTATCCCAAATTACTACCGAACGGTCCTGAATGGATACACTGCTAACTCCGTCTTTAACTACGGGAGCGCTGGTGTTGCCGACCTGTTTTAAAAAGTTTTCGAACTTTGTAGCATCGCCCAGTTTGCCATTTACAACCAATAATAACTTCTTGGCGCGGCTTACAAGGTAATAGACCATGTCGGACTTGGTATCTACGCCGCTGGCTTCCGGGTTTTCAAAAATCTTCATTGCCACAGAATCGGCATGTTCCTCTGTCTGCAATTTCTTCTGAACAGCCTGGTACCATTGCGACTGCTGAATTTCCTGCCAGCTTAATTTGGAACTTAATGACGCCCCATTAATGTGAACCACCATAAAGGCGTCTTTTGGAACAAGCAAGCCTGTTTTTCCGCCTTTGTTGCCACAGGAAGCCAGCGCAACGGCAGCAATGAATACAAAGAATAAGGTGCGTAATTTCATAAACATTCAATTAAAAGGTTGTTCTAAAATTTGTTCTGTTGTAAGGGTTTGCTGCTGCCCTGATCTAATATCTTTTAATTTGCAGGAATTGGAAGAAAGTTCCTCTTCGCCAATAATGGCCACAAAGGGAATTTGTTTCCGTTCCGCATATTTAAACTGCTTGTCAAATTTGCTGTTTTCCGGGTAAAGCTCCCCGCGGATACCGCGGCTGCGGAGCTGTTGCAAGATACTGAAAGCCGCTTTTGATTCCTTTTCCCCCAGGTTAAAGAAAAGTACTTGCGTACCCGTTGCCACATCGTTGGGAAAGAGCTTTAATTCTTCCATTACATCATAAATTCGGTCTACGCCAAAGGAAATTCCCACTCCCGGAATACCAGTTACCCCAAACAGGCCGGTCAGATCATCATACCGCCCACCTCCGCCAATAGAGCCAATAGCCACCTCTTTGGGTGCCTTTACCTCAAAGATCGTCCCGGTATAATAGTTCAAACCCCGCGCCAGCGTGGGATCTATCCGTATCGTACATCCGGTTGCCATGGTACTGCTTCCTTCAAGCAACTTTTCCAGACTGTCCAGTCCTGCAGTTGCATCTTCTGAAGTGCCAAAAAAAGTACGCAACTGCGCCAGCACTGCATTGTTATCACTGCCGCCCGCAATAGCAAGGTATTGCTCCACCAGCGATGTTTGTTCACCGGTAAGCCCGCCCGCCATTAATTCTTCCTTCACCTTTTCTATTCCAACCTTATCCAATTTGTCGATGGCTACGGTAATAGCCGTCATCCCTGCGCCGTCTCCACAAATTTTTGCCAGCGCCGCCAGTATTCGCCGGTCATTGATATGAATAGCAGCTTTTATACCCAGACGGGTAAATACATCGGCGTAAATATGCGCCAGTTCTATTTCATTCAGCAAAGCGCGACTCCCCACTACATCCGCATCACACTGGTAAAACTCCCGGTAACGGCCGCGTTGCGGTCGGTCGGCCCGCCATACCGGTTGTATCTGGTAGCGTTTGAAGGGAAAACTGAGTTGCCCGTGGTTCATGGCCACATACCGCGCAAAGGGGATGGTCAGGTCGTACCGTAAGGCACGTTCCGTGAGGTCTTTGTCATTTTTCCCTGCCAGCACTTTTTCAAAAGCCGCCCGCGCTTTTTCTGCGTTTCTTGGATCGCCCAGGCCATTGTTGAGGATCTTAAAGATCAATTTGTCTCCTTCGTCGCCGTATTTGCCCAACAGGGTATCCAGGTTTTCAAACGCAGGTGTTTCGAGCGGCTGAAAACCATAGCATTCAAATACGGAACGGATGGTTGAGAAAATATAATTGCGTTTACGAACAACATCGGGACCAAAATCCCGCGTGCCCTGTGGTAAACTGGGTTTTGTTGCCATTTATGGGAAGGTTGAACGTTCTTTTTCCGGTATACTGTATTTTTCAATGATGTGATCGCAAGCCGTTTCTATCAGGGCATATACATCGTGATAACCAGGCTCTGTGCCGTACCAGGGATCGGGTACGTCCCTGTTTTCTCCGGCGTACACTTCATTGAGCAAAAGATCTGCTTTGCTGCTGTCAAACTCATTTTTACCAATGCGTTTCATCTCCTCCATCACATCGCCCGCAAGGGCATAAATCCTGTCGTACACGGCAAAATCACCCTTCGTAAACCGCCGGGCCCGCTGGTCTGCAATGTCAATCCCATGCAGCCGGGCCACTTTTTGGGAGAGGGTATGTGGCGCTTCACCCACATGGTATCCATTGGTGCCGGCGCTCTCTACCGTCCAGTTGAGCCCTGCCGCTGCGGCTTTTTGCCGCAGGATCCCTTCCGCCAGTGGACTTCGGCAAATATTGCCAAGGCAAACCATGAGGATTTTCATGCTGCAAAGGTACTGCAAAAACTGTTGTTTGCCAGTCTGCTAACTACTGTTCATTTTAACAGTTCCGGTTGTGGATTCCCAGCGTCAGTGCATCTAAATAACAGAAAGGGTTACTGGAAAAAGATCGGACGAACCGGTAGGGCATTTATCATATTTGTAAAGGATGAACAATAAAAAAATCATAATTTTCCAGCCCTTGAAAAATGGGAATTTGATGGACGAGCAATATGAAAAAGCAAGACGAAAACAAGAGGGCCGGATCCGGGCAGCCAGGGGTATAATGGATATGGTATTTGGCCTGTTGATCGTTGGCATTGGCGTGTTTTTCCTGCTGCGGGAAAAATTTGGCTGGAATTTGTCCACCCTCCAGCAGCCGAATATATGGGACAAAGCGGCCGGGGTATTGTTTGTGTTGTATGGAGGATGGCGGATTTACAGGGGTTACCGGAAAAAATATAATTCATGAACACTGTAAAGAGGCCAATTTTCCTGGTTTGGATGGTGGGTATTTTGACGATGGTATCGGCGGGATGTCAATCCTACCAGCAGCAAATGGATGAAAAGGAAGATACTTACTATCGCGGCACAATCAATATCAGTGCAGATGAATCATTCCGTCCCGTAATTGACCAGCAGATCCTTGTGTACCAGAATCAACATCCGCGAACACACCTGCGGGTTACATACAAGCCCGAGGCGGAATGCCTGAAAGATCTTTATGTGGATAGTGTACGGATGATCTTTGCAACGCGAAAGGCATCCGATAATGAAAAAAGGTATGTATCAGATTCGTTGAGTGTGGCCTTAACCTCGGTAGTGCTGGCAAAAGATGCCGTGGCAATGATTATTAATCCTGCAACACCAGATTCTTTCATGACAATGAACGAAGTGAGAGAAGTGTTAAAAGGTAACTTTAATAAAAATTTAATACCTGTTTTCGATGGTACAAAAGCAACCAGTACCATACGTTATATCATCGATTCTGTATTGCATGGTGAATCATTATCACCATCAGCAGTGGCAGCGCGAACAAGTGAAGGTGTTGTTGACTATATTGCGAAAACCAAAGACGCCGTTGGCTTCATTGGTTTAGAATGGATTGGTAATAACCAGGACAGTTTGCAAATAAGTTTTTTGAAAAAAGTTAAAGTTGTTAATCTTGAAAGTACAGACCGGCCAGGGCGTTATGTTTTGCCTTACGCGGTAAATGTGGCCAGCGAAAGTTATCCTATGGTACGGGATTTGGTTTGTATGTTGAAGGAAAGGGATGCTTCTGGTTTAGGACACGGATTCCTGAATTTTCTGAAAGGTGAAATTGGACAACTGATCTTTAAAAGAGCTTACCTGGTGCCTGTGCTGCGCGATTTTATTCATCGTCGCATGCAACTGAACGAAACAGATTTTTAGCGAAGAAGACGCTTGTTGTTATATTAACTCTTAAAGTAAAAAGAAAAATGAAGAAGACCACAATGATTGTAGCTGCGGTTCTGTTCTCCCTTGCGGGGCTCAGGGCGCAAAATTTGAAGGATGGCATTGCAGATCTTGAAGCAGACCGTTTCAAGGGCGCAATTGCCGTGTTTGAAAAGTTACTGGCCGATAACCCGAATAATGTTGAAGCAACATACTGGCTTGGACAAACTTACCTGGATGAGGATCGGAATGCGCTGGCCAGGGACCTGTATGCAAAAGCATTAGTGTCCAGTAATAATGCTCCGCTGATCCTGGTAGGTTCCGGGCATGTAGACCTGCTGGATAAAAAAACAGCAGAAGCCCGTCAGAAATTTGAAACGGCAATTACCGCCACTACCAACAGGAAAGGACCTGATCCTGATATCCTGAATGCAGTAGGTCGCGCCAACGTAGATGCGAAAGCCGGTGATATGAACTATGCCGTATCTGTACTGGAACAAGCCAGCCAGCGCGATTCAAAAAATGCAAACATCTGGCTCAACCTCGGTAATGCATATCGCAAACAAAGCCCCGGTGAAGGCGGTGGACGTGCCATACAAGCTTATCAAAAAGCGCTGGATGTAGATCCTCATTATGCGATTGCCTATCTCCGTATTTCCAAGCTGTTTGAATCCCAAAAAAACTGGGATCCCATGCTGGATAACCTGAACAAAGCGGTTGAAGCTGATTCAAAATATTCTCCCGCTTATTATGAGCTGTTCTATTACTATTTCTTCCGGAACAAATTTGATGATGCGCAGGCTTACCTGCAGAAATATATTGAAAGCCGCAAACCGGAAACGTATATCGCTGATGAATACCTGTATGCACAATTGTGCTGGGCACGTAAAGATTTCGACTGTGCAATCACCAAGGCAGAATCAGTGCTGAACGGCGAAAAGGATTTTACAAAACCGAAAGTGTACAAACTGCTGGCGGATTCTTACCTGCAGAAAAATGATATCCCGAATGCGAGAAAATATATGGATCAATACCTGCAACGGGAAAAAGAACCCATTGCATTTGATATGCAGCTGAAAGCGGATATCTACTCCAAGATCCCCGGCATGGAAGACACCGTGCTGAATGCTTACCTCTCTGTTGCCAACCTGGACACAGTTCTTGCCAACAAAGTGGAAGTACTGAAAAAAGGTGCGCAATACTTTAAAGATGCCAAGCAACGTGATAAGGAAGCAACGCTGCTGACTAAATTGGTAGAGATCAAACCAGAGCCTATTATCAATGATTATTTTGATGTAATGATCGCTGACTACTACAGCGAGCAATACGCAAAGTCAAGGGATTGGGCGCTTACTATCATCAATAAATATCCCGACCAGGTGTATGGATATGACTGGGCGTTTAACAACTCCAAAGTGATTGACACCGTGCGTAAGGATAGTATCGCAGTACCTGATGCGATTAAGCTGGTTGATTTCGCATCTACTGATACGGTGAAGTATGCACGGCAGATCATCAGTGCTGCATCGTTCCTGGGTATTTACTATGCCAATGATAAAGGCGTTACCGACAGCGCTATCATGTACCTGCGGAAATGGCAGCGGGTTGATAGCGCCAATGCAGACCGGATTGAAGCAAATATCCAGATCCTGCAAAAAGCACAGGCGCGTACGCAAACCGGTACACCGCCAAAAGGAAATGCGCTGCCAAAAGCGCCCCGGCCTGACCCGGCTGAAAAAAGCCGCACAAACGGGAAGGCTGACCTGAAAAAAGATTAAACGCGGTTTTCTTCTTTTACTTTGAGATCCCTCGCTGTATTGGCGGGGGATTTTTTTATGATTTCAGGTTATCGTGTTGTTATCCCATCTTGTCCCTTCCACATATTCCCTTATTTTTGCCCGTCAGTTTTAAACGCCTATGTTTCACTTATTACAGGCCGGTTTGCCCACTTCCGATGCCTCTTCCTACCTGCCGGTGGGAATCCAGGTAGTTATCGCTGTGGGGCTGGTTGCCTTCCTGATGCTGGTGACCCATTTGTTGGGGCCCAAACGCAAGACTTCCGATAAATTACAGACCTTTGCGAGTGGTATTGAAACGCATGGAGATGCCCGGCAGCCCATGGCCATCAAGTACTTCCTGACCGCTATTCTTTTTGTGCTGTTTGACGTGGAAGTAATCTTTTTCTATCCTTATGCTGTGAATTTCAAAGAGTTGGGCTGGGCCGGTTTTTGGGCGGTGCTGATGTTTGTTGGATTCTTCCTTTGCGGATTTATCTACATCATGAAGAAAGGCGCCCTGACCTGGGAGGAATAAACGGTTGCGGAAAGAGCGGTCCGAAACACTGGCAGGGAGCTGCTGAAATGGGGATAATTAGCTGAATTTCAGGCAACATTGAGGGTCCCCTGTTGTTATAAAAATGACCAACCAAACCGACCTTGTGCAAACACGATAAAACTTGTTTTTATGGCTCGTCCGGTATCATACAACATTAAGCAAAAGCCACTTGAGAATGACATCAGCATGGTGGACATGCCCCAGGGGCACCAGGGAGAAGGCTTTTTTGCAACTACTCTTGATTCAGTAATTGGCCTGGCCCGGAAAAATTCTATCTGGCCGCTTCCTTTTGCTACCTCCTGCTGCGGTATTGAATTCATGGCCACTATGGGCTCTCATTATGATCTTGCCCGTTTTGGCAGTGAGCGTGTAGGCTTTTCACCGCGTCAGTGTGATCTGCTGATGGTGATGGGCACTATCGCAAAAAAGATGGGTCCGGTGGTAAAACAGGTGTACCTGCAAATGGCTGAGCCGCGCTGGGTGGTTGCCGTAGGCGCCTGCGCCTGCAGCGGTGGTATTTTTGATACCTACAGCGTATTACAGGGTATAGACCAGGTAGTTCCGGTAGATGTGTACGTACCCGGCTGCCCGCCCCGCCCTGAAGCGATTATTGATGGCATTTTGCGGATCCAGGACCTGGTGGGCAAGGAAAGCCTCCGTAGGCGCGGTAGCGAGCAGTACAAGGGCCTGCTGGATAGTTATGGCATCCAATAGCGGGCAAAAAAGAGCTCCAAAAACGACAAAAAAATGGCCCTGCGAGAGCCGGGCACCAAATACTGACTTTTGAATTGACCTCATAGCATGGCCCTAAGCAACAACAATATCCAGCAACGACTTACTGAGAAGTTTGGAGAACTTGTATCCGGCTTCAGCGAACCGTATGGTATGCTCACTTTTGAAGTCGCCCGCGATCAGAACCTGAAAGTGCTGAATTTCCTGTATGATGAACCCGATCTGAAATTCAGGTTCCTGACAGACCTGACAGCGGTTCATTATCCCGACCAGCCGGGCCGTGAACTGGCGGTGGTTTATCATCTGCATAACCTGGAAGATAATATTCGCATCCGCATGAAGATCTTTGCGCCGGTGGCGCAGCCGGATGTATATACGGCAACAGGACTTTTTTCCGCTGCCAACTGGATGGAGCGCGAAACCTATGATTTTTACGGCATCAACTTCGTAGGACATCCCAACCTGAAACGCATCCTCAATGTGGATGAAATGGATTATTTCCCGATGCGCAAGGAATTTCCGCTGGAAGATGCCACGCGTATTGATAAAGACGATGAAATGTTTGGCCGCGGCGGTATGTTAAGCTTTGGCGATGACCGCGGACCCGGCCATACCACGATATCTGAAGCTGAAAAGGAAAAATAACAGATCCCGTTGGAGAACGGGGTTGATAACCGACCTGAATTATGTCTGAACAGCATATAAAACTTCCGGAAGGAAGTATCGAAAAAACAACGACCACGCTAAACCTGGGGCCTACGCACCCGGCAACGCATGGCGTGTTTCAGAATATACTGGAGCTGGATGGCGAACGGATCGTGTCCGCTGATTCTACGGTAGGATATATCCACCGCGCCTTTGAAAAAATTGCAGAGCGCAGACCGCTCTACCAGATCACCCCCCTTACCGACCGGTTGAATTACTGTTCTTCTCCCATTAATAATATGGGCTGGCACCTGACCTGTGAAAAGTTGTTGGGTGTAAAAACGCCTAAACGTGTGGATTACCTGCGCGTGATCATCATGGAGCTGGCGCGTATTTCAGATCACCTGATCTGTAACTCCATTGTAGGCGTGGATGCCGGCGCTTATACCGGCTTCCTGTACGTGATGCAATATCGTGAACTGATCTATGAAATTTACGAGGAAGTATGCGGCTCACGCCTTACCACCAATATCGGTCGGATTGGCGGATTTGAACGCAACTTCAATGATATCGCTTTTCAAAAACTGGAAAAGTTCCTGGCAGAATATCCCCGCGTGCTGAAAGAGTTTGAAAACCTCTTTATGCGCAACCGCATCTTTATGGAACGTACGCAGGGTACGGGTGGCATTAGCGCAGAGCGCGCCCTGAACTACGGATTTACAGGACCTAACCTGCGTGCGGCAGGTGTTGACTATGACGTGCGGGTGCATGCGCCATATAGCAGCTACGAGGATTTTGATTTTACCGTCCCTGTTGGCACTACCGGTGATAACTATGATCGCTGGTTGGTACGTGGCCAGGAAATGTGGCAAAGCATCAGCATTATTGAGCAGGCATACCGGAAAGTGCAGGAGTTTAAAGGCGCCGAAGCGGAAGTGTACCACGCCGATATTCCGGAATATTACCTGCCCCCCAAAAAAGATGTTTATACAAAAATGGAAGCCCTGATCTGGCATTTCAAGATCATCATGGGTGAAATTGATATGCCAAAGGGCGAAGTGTACCAATCAGTAGAAGGCGGCAACGGTGAGTTGGGATTTTACCTGATCAGTGATGGCGGACGTGCCCCCTACCGGCTGCATTTCCGCAGGCCCTGCTTTGTGTACTATCAGGCTTATGAGGAGTTGACAAAAGGGCAGATGCTGAGCGACGCGATCATCACCATGAGCAGCCTGAACCTGATTGCAGGAGAAATGGATGCCTGATCAATAACGAACTAAAAACTACAAAGTAAATATCGGTTACCTGGGTGGGATGCTGATTTTTACATTTGAATTAGAACCATGATACAGTTTTCGGAAAAATCGCTACAGGAAGTTCAACGGATTGTAAATTTTTACCCGGAGGGTAAACAAAAAAGTGCATTGCTGCCGGTGCTGCACCTGGCGCAAAATGAATTTGGCGGCTGGTTGAGCGCAGAAACGATGGATTACGTGGCATCATTGCTGAAGCTGGAGCCCATTGAAGTATACGAAGTGGCCACGTTCTACAGCATGTATAATCTGAAACCCGTAGGCCGCTATATGTTTGAAGTATGCCAAACGGGACCCTGTATGCTCAATGGCGCTGATGATATTGTTGATTACATCTATGAGAAGTTGGGCATTAAACCCGGTGAAACAACCGCAGACGGATTGTTTACGCTGAAAACAGTGGAGTGCCTTGGGGCTTGTGGCTATGCACCCATGATGCAACTGGGTAAACATTACCGGGAGCATCTTACCAAAGAAAAGATAGATGCACTGATAGAAGAAGGAAGAAAGAACACCCTGCAAACAAGCTGATATGAAATACACACTGGTAGCATTGCTCCTGTTTATGATGGCAGCATGCACGGAAAACAATGCGGATAATGACAAAGCCCTGGCAAAAGGGAAAGAGCTGGAGTCGATCGTGTTTGGATCGAAAGACAGCGCCAGCCTGGAGCCATTATTTGCATCATCTATTACCTATGGTCATTCTTCCGGCAAGATCCAGAACCGCGAAGAAGCTATCCAGGGTATTATCCATAACCAGTCGACCTATGCCGTAACAAAAGAAGAACCCTGGACCGTAAAAAGCTATGGAGATTCTATTTCTGTAAAACATATTTACCGCGCCAATGAAACGAAAGGAGACGGAACGGTGGCGCCGCTGAATATCATGATTGAAACGGTGTGGGTGAAGGATGGTGAGAGTATGAAAATGATTCGCCGTCAGGCAACAAAAGCAGATGAATAGAAGATGAAGAGATGCCTGGCAATACTGGCCCTGTTTGTATATGCTGCTGCTCCGGCACAAACCGATCAGCAAAAGCTGGAACAAACAATCCGGAATTTTCACCAGGCGCTGGTGGCGGGAAATACGGTCTCCATCAACCAGCAAACCGACAAAGCGCTTTCCTACGGCCATAGCAATGGCTGGCTGGAAACAAAAACGGAGCTGATGAAGAACCTGGAAACAGGTGTGATGAAGTATAGAACATTTAGTGAAGACAGCCTTTCGATTACGATGAACGGCACGATGGCTAATGCAAGATTTGTGGCGGATATCAAAGCCTCGTTTCACGGCAAAGACGCTGACCTTCATTTAAAGGTGCTGGAAGTATGGGTGCGGAAAAGTAATCGCTGGGTTTTATTCGCCCGGCAGGCGGTGAAATAAATGTTGAACAAGGAAAAAAGATGACCGGATGCTATGCAGATGGTCCAATAAATAAGGATGAGAAAATTATTACTGGAAAAGGCGCATGTTGAGAACATCAGGAGTTATGATGTTTACCGTCGCGAGGGCGGCTATCGCAGTGTTGAAAAAGCGCTGAAAACGATGGCGCCCGATGCCATTACCGAAGAAGTGAAAAAAAGCGGGCTGCGCGGTCGCGGCGGCGCTGGTTTTCCTACCGGGATGAAATGGAGCTTTCTTGCCAAGCCGGAAGGTGTGCCCCGCTACCTGGTGGTAAATGCCGATGAATCTGAACCCGGAACCTTCAAGGATCGCTACCTGATGGAGTTTATCCCGCACCTGCTGATTGAAGGGATCATCGTATCGTCCTTTGCGCTCGGTGCCAACCGGTCCTACATTTACATCCGTGGTGAATATGCCTGGATTCCCGACATCCTGGAGCAGGCTATTGCTGAGGCAAAAAACAATGGCTGGCTGGGAAAGAATATCCTGGGCACCGGTTATGATCTTGAAATTTATGTGCAGCGCGGTGCCGGTGCTTATATCTGCGGAGAAGAAACAGCCTTACTGGAATCCCTGGAAGGCAAACGTGGTAATCCACGCATCAAGCCGCCGTTCCCGGCAGTAAAGGGCTTGTGGGATTGTCCTACGGTGGTTAACAACGTGGAAACAATTGCTGCAGTAGTGCCGATCATCAATGAAGGCGGTGAGGAATATGCGAAGATTGGCGTGGGTAAATCCACCGGGACAAAATTGATCTCCGCCTGCGGCAATATCAACAAGCCGGGCGTATACGAGATCGACATGACGATCAGCGTGGAAGAGTTTATTTTTTCAGATGAATATTGCGGCGGTATACCTAATGGACGCAGATTGAAAGCCTGCATACCAGGCGGATCATCCGTGCCTATCCTGCCGGCCAACCTGCTGTTGAAAACCGCCAAGGGCGAAACGCGGATGATGAATTATGAAAGTCTTGCAGACGGCGGATTTGCCACAGGCTCCATGATGGGCTCAGGTGGTTTTATTGTGCTGGATGAAGATCAGTGCGTGGTGCGACATACCTACACGTTGGCGCGTTTTTACCGTCATGAAAGTTGTGGACAATGTTCTCCCTGCCGTGAGGGAACAGGGTGGATGGAAAAGATATTGCTGAGCATTGAGAAAGGAAAAGGGAAGATGAGTGATATTGATCTGCTTTGGGATATCCAACGCAAGATTGAAGGAAATACAATTTGCCCGCTGGGCGATGCGGCGGCATGGCCGGTGGCTGCAGCGATTCGTCATTTCAGGGATGAATTTGAATGGCATGTGATGAACCCGGAAGAAAGCCAGCGACGTAATTATGGATTGATGCATTATGCAGACCCGATCCATGTTCCGACCACGGCCTGATAGCTGATGAGATGATGCTGGCAAAGGCCGGCGGACAAAAAAATAATTAGTAACCTTTACGCCTTGCGCTATTGCGTTTTGCGTGAAATTGTTGAGATAACAATGGCTGACGAAAAAAAACTGTTTAAAGTAACCATCGACAACATTACGGTGGAGGTGGAACCGGGAACCACCATCCTGCAGGCTGCACGGAAGGTGGGTGGAGAGGTAGCGCCGCCGGCGATGTGTTATTATACGAAGCTGAAAGGCAGCGGTGGTAAATGCCGTACCTGCCTCGTGGAAGTGGCTGCGGGATCAACTGCGGATCCCCGCCCGATGCCCAAGCTGGTAGCTTCCTGCCGCACCAACGTGATGGATGGTATGGTGGTAAAAAATATCACCAGTGAGCGCGTGCTGGATGCACGCAAAGGCGTGGTGGAATTTTTGCTGATCAATCACCCGCTGGATTGTCCTATTTGCGACCAGGCCGGTGAGTGTCATCTGCAGGATTTGAGCTATGAGCACGGCGCAGAGGGCACACGTTATGAATTTAAGCGTCGTACATTCAAAAAGCACGACCTGGGTCCCTTTATTCAATTGCACATGACACGCTGCATTCTTTGCTATCGTTGCGTGTTTACGGCAGACCAGGTGACCAATAAACGCGTGCACGGTGTGTTGGATCGAGGTGATCATTCTGAAATAGCCACCTATATTGAAAAGAGCCTGGATAATGATTTTATCGGCAATGTGATTGATGTTTGCCCCGTAGGGGCTCTTACGGATAGAACATTCCGGTTTAAAAACCGTGTTTGGTTTACCAAGCCGGTGGAAGCGCATTGCAATTGCGATAAATGTTCCGGTAAGGTGCACCTGTGGATGCGCGGTGATGAAGTGCTTCGTGTAACGGCGCGTAAGGATGAATGGGGAGAAGTGGAAGAATGGATTTGTAATACCTGCCGCTTTGAGCGGAAAGATCCGAAAGACTGGATCATTGACGGGCCCGTACATGTAAACCGTCACTCTGTAATTTCGGCGGGACATTATGAAAACCTGACCAAGCCGCAAGAGGTATTGCCGGAAGTGATGGGTGGACGCGGACCTAAACTGCTAATGGATATTCACAAAGTGAGTGACGTGAATTCAGTGGAGTTGAGCCAGATACCCGGCCCGGCTACCAGCAAGACTTTTGAAAACAACAAGGAAGATCAACAACAACTGGGCAACTCCTGAACAGGGTTGCGAAAAATGAGATAAGCGGATGACACTATTGCTTTCAGACCTGGGATGGTTTATAATTGGACGGGCGATCCTCGTATTGGCGATCGTTGGGCTCTCGTTCTTTATCGCCATGTATACCACTTATTTTGAGCGGAAAGTAGCTGCATGGCTCCAGGATCGGATTGGTCCCAACCGTGCCGGACCATTTGGTGTTTTTCAGCCGCTGGCAGATGGCGGTAAACTCTTCTTCAAAGAAGAAATTATTCCGCTGGCGTCAAATCGGTTTCTGTTTATCCTTGGACCGGGCCTGGCGATGATAACAGCGCTGGTAACCAGTACCGTTATCCCGTGGAGTACACCTTTTGTAAGTAAAAGCGGTCACGTATTTCCGCTGCAGATTGCAGATGTGAATATGGGCATCCTGTTGATATTTAGTATTGTGAGTGTAGGTGTGTATGGAATAATGATTGGCGGCTGGGCCTCCAATAATAAGTTTTCGCTGATGGCTTCCATTCGCGCGGCTTCTCAAATGGTGTCTTATGAGTTGCCTATGGGGCTTTCATTGATCGCGGTGATCTTTATGACAGGCTCGTTGAAGATGAGCGAAATTGTCAATAACCAGATCGAGCATGGCTGGCATATTATTTACCAACCTCTCGGATTCCTGATCTTCTTTGTATGCGCGTTGGCAGAATGTAACCGTACTCCTTTTGACCTTGCAGAAGCGGAGAACGAATTGAACTTTGGTTACCACCAGGAATATTCTTCCATGAAACTCGGGTTCTATCTTTTTGCAGAATATATTAATATGTTCATCAGTTCTGCCGTTATGGTGACTATCTATTTTGGCGGATATGATATTCCATTTGTGAATGAAGCGGCCTGGCACCTGAATTCGTTCTGGATGTCGGCAATTGGGTTTGGAGTTATTATGGCTAAAATATCGGCGTTCCTGTTCCTGTTCTTATGGATTCGCTGGACGATCCCGCGTTTCCGTTACGACCAGCTGATGAAACTGGGATGGCGTAAGCTGATTCCATTGTCGCTGATCAATATGGTGATCACGGCATTGGTGCTGTTATTAATGAAAAAATAAGATCCGGGCGGGCCAAAAGGCATCTCGGTGTCAATAAACATATATTTGCGAAAAATTTTAAAGCGTAAGCTTTATGCAATTAACACAGCGAGCGAAACAGGTGGACAGGAAGCCGATGACTTTTGTGGAAAGTCTGTACCTGTGGAACATTGTGAAGGGGATGGCAATCACGATCAGTCACCTTTTTAAAAGAAAGGCAACGATCAAATATCCCGAAGAAAAACGTCCTTTTTCCAAGGTATTCCGTGGTTTGCATGTGCTGAACAGGGATGAGGAAGGACGTGAGCGTTGTACCGCCTGCGGACTTTGCGCTGTTGCCTGTCCGGCAGAAGCGATTACCATGGAGGCTGCCGAACGTATAGAAGGTGAGGAAAACCTGTATCGCGAAGAAAAATACGCAGCGAAGTACGAGATCAATATGCTCCGTTGTATTTTTTGCGGATTGTGTGAAGAAGCCTGTCCAAAAGACGCGATCTATTTGTCGCAAACTTTTGCACCGGCCAATTATGCGCGGAAAGGATTTATTTATAAAAAAGAAGACCTGCTTATTCCAGACCCGGTAACACAGCCGGAGGAATATAAAAAGGCTTTGGGAGAAAGGGCTAATTAAGTAGAATACGCATACAATGAACATTACGCATATACTCTTTTGGTTGCTGTCGGTAATTACGCTGTTTAGCGCCGTGATGGTGGTAGTCAGCAAAAATCCTATCTACAGTGTATTGTGGCTGATCGTTACCTTTTTTGCCATTTCGGCGCATTATATCATGCTGAATGCGCAGTTCCTGGCAATTGTAAATATTATCGTTTACGCGGGCGCCATTATGGTTCTCTTCCTGTTTGTAATCATGTTGATGAACGTGAACAAGGAAACGGAAGGCCGCAAAAACCGGTGGATACAATTCGCAGGGGCTATTTCAGGAGGTTGTCTCTTGCTGGTGCTGGTAGCTGCATTATATCATGCGGATCAACAGCAACGGATGGCGCTGGTAAACGGTGGAGATATCGGCCTGGTGAAGAACCTGGGCAAGCAATTATTTGAAAATTATGTGGTGCCGTTTGAGCTTAGCAGCCTGTTGTTTTTAAGCGCAATGGTGGGAGCGGTTGTATTGGGAAAAAAGGAATAAGGCCGTTGGCCTGGTTAAATAATGAATTAGTATTATGCCGATCAACAGTTATGTATTTCTCGCGATAGCGATTTTTGTAATCGGGATCATTGGGGTGCTTACCCGCCGCAATGCCATTATCATCTTTATGTGCATTGAGCTGATGTTAAATGCCGTGAACCTGTTACTGGTGGCTTTTTCAAAAGCGCCCCAGCATGCTGATAATGTTGCGCTGAGCGCAACGGCGGGGTCCGAAGCGCAGATCTTTGTATTTTTTATCATGGTAGTGGCGGCAGCGGAAGTTAGTGTGGGACTTGCCATTATTGTAATGATGTACCGGAATATACATTCTGTTGACGTGAATTTCCTGAATCGCTTAAAACACTAGGCCCAACTGTGATATGAAGAACGCTTTAGACATTGTTTATCTCATTCCCCTGTTGCCATTGATCGGATTTCTCATCAATGGTCTTGGGCGAAAATCCCTTTCCAAATCGGCGGTTAGCGTTATTGGAAGCGGCGTTATCCTGGCTTCATTCCTCCTTAGCGTCTGGGTATTTTTCCAGGTAAAAGGTGGCAACACTGCTGTGGTGGATTATTTTTCGTTTCTCCAGGTTGGAAAATTCAGCATTCCCTTTGGATTCAAAATAGACGAACTGTCTTCCATCTTCCTGTTGATCATTACCGGCGTTGGCTTTCTCATCCATCTTTATTCTTCTGCCTACATGCATGAGGAGAAGCCTGAACATTTCGGAAGATATTTCTCGTATCTCAATCTCTTTGTCTTCTCCATGTTACTGCTGGTAATGGGAGAAAACTATGTGATCTTATTTATCGGCTGGGAAGGCGTTGGTCTTTGTTCTTACCTGTTGATCGGCTACTGGTTTAAGAACACCTCGTATAATAAGGCTGCGAGCAAGGCTTTTATCATGAACCGTATTGGTGACCTTGCCTTCCTGATCGCTATTTTTATATTAGTACAAAAAGCAGGTACCGTTTCCTTTGATACGGTGTTTTCCCTGGATACACTGAACCAGTTATCACAATCAGATATAACTGTAATTACCCTGCTGTTGTTCATTGGCGCCACCGGAAAAAGCGCACAGATCCCGCTGTACACCTGGCTGCCTGATGCGATGGCGGGTCCTACGCCGGTATCGGCCCTGATCCACGCCGCAACGATGGTTACCGCCGGTATCTATATGATTGCCCGGAGCAATGTGTTGTATTCACTCGCGCCATTTACGATGAACATTATCGCCGTGATTGGCCTTGCTACGGCGTTGCTGGCCGCAACCATTGCATTAAAGCAGAATGATATTAAGAAAGTACTCGCTTATTCTACTGTGAGCCAGCTTGGCTTTATGTTCCTGGCACTTGGCTCAGGAGCTTATGTTGCCGCTGTATTTCACGTAATGACGCATGCTTTTTTCAAAGCGTTGTTGTTCCTGGGAAGCGGTAGCGTTATACACGCCATGGGAGGCGAGCAGGATATTCGCCGGATGGGCGGCTTAAGTAAAAAGCTGAAGATAACTTATATCACGTTCCTCATCGGTTGTATTGCCATTGCAGGTGTTCCGCCTTTTAGCGGGTTCTTTTCCAAGGATGCGATCCTGTTGGGTGCATTTGAGAAAAGCCCGGTATTATATGGTATCGCGCTGTTTGCAGCTATGCTTACAGCCTTCTATATGTTCCGCCTGCTGTTCATCACGTTTAGCGGAAAATTCCGCGGTACAGAAGAGCAGGAGCATCACCTGCATGAAAGTCCGCCGGCAATGACCATTCCTTTGGTGATACTGGCCATACTGGCTTTTGCCGGAGGCTTTATCGGTATACCAGCGGTATTTAGCGAAGGCGGTGACAAGCTGGGCGCATTTCTGGCGCCGGTAATTGCGCCGCATGAAGGAGAAACGGTGTCGCATTCGCTGGAACTGATGTTGATGGGTTTATCTACCGTGCTGGTACTGGTAATGATTGTTGCAGCCTGGATGATGTACCGCAATTACCGGGAGAAAGAAAGCAATGGATTTGGAAAAATCCTTGAAAATAAATGGTATGTGGATGAGTTGTATGAAGCAGTGATCATAAAGCCGCTCAACGCCTTTGCCGGATTTCTCAAATCGTTTGTAGAGAAATATGTGATCGACGGGCTCGTGAATGGCGTGGGAAGAGTGGTGCAATATGGAAGCCGGCAGCTCCGCCTGTTGCAAAGCGGGCAGGTTGGCGTGTATGTGTTGCTGATGGTGTTGAGCATGCTGTTGATTTTTGCAATCCAGTTCTTTATCCGCAAATAAGGAACAAGAGTAGAAACTGATCTTTTTACATAAATACCCGTGAGGGCACCAGGGCATGATTCCTGTTTTACTGATCTTAATTCCTTTACTGGCCGGCATCATTTCATTCTTTATAAAAGATGGAAAGCAGGCCCGTGCGTGGACATTGCTGGCCTCCGTGGCCACACTGGCTGTTTCATTATTAGGTCTTACAGTACTAAAAGCTGATAGCTACCTGGTACATCATTCAGACTGGATTCAGCCGATTGGAAGCAGTTTTTACCTGAAGCTGGATGGCATGGGTCAGATGCTTTGCCTGTTGACGGCTATCGCTTATCCGCTGATCCTGGTGGGTTCCTGGAAAAATGAATATCAAAAAGCAAATCATTACTATGGCTTGTTACTATTGATGCAGGCGGGTTTGATGGGCGTTTTCCTTTCTATGGACGCATTGCTTTTCTATTTCTTCTGGGAGCTGGCATTGATCCCCGCTTACTTCCTCAGTTCACGCTGGGGTGGCGAAAAACGCATCCGGGTTACGTTCAAATTTTTTATTTACACATTTATCGGTTCGCTGTTGATGCTGATAGGCATCATCTACCTGCAAACAAAAACCGA
Source organism: Bacteroidota bacterium (assembly GCA_048498035.1). GTDB lineage: Bacteria > Bacteroidota > Bacteroidia > Chitinophagales > Chitinophagaceae > CADEDV01. The sequence goes on from JBEHYT010000004.1 coordinate 27,371, forward strand.
TGGTTCATTTTCTATTGAATCCTTTACCAATGCTACGCTGAGTGCAAAGAATCAAAACTGGCTCTTTTGGATATTCTTTGTGGCGTTTGCCATTAAAATGCCCATTTTCCCATTACATACCTGGCAGCCGGATGCATACGAGCAGGCGCCAACCACCACTACTGCTATATTGAGCGGGCTGATGGTAAAAATGGGATTGCTGGGTGTGTTGAGGTGGCTGATCCCGGTTATTGGTTCAGGTTCTTTTGTTTGGAGCAATGTAGTTCCGCCGCTGGCGCTGGTTGGACTTATCTACGCTTCGCTGATCGCAATTCGGCAGGATGATATCAAGCGACTGGTAGCCTATTCTTCAATTGCGCATATTGGTTTGATGTGTGCCGCGGCATTCACCTACTCTGAATATGGATTGCAGGGCGCCATGTTCCAGATGTTTGCACACGGTATTAATATTATCGGTATGTGGTTGCTGGTGGATATTATTGAGCGCAAATACGGAACACGGAAAATGTCAGAGCTCGGAGGCGTTGCCCAGCAGGCGCCGGCGCTGGTTATTTTCTTTGTGATTATTGCGCTGGCCAATATTGCATTGCCACTGACCAATGCCTTTGTAGGGGAATTTATTATGTTCAATGGATTGCTGCAGGCAAAATCCATCTATGGCATGTACTGGGTAGTGATGGCTGGTATGGGTGTGATACTGGGCGCCGTATATACGCTGAATATGATCCGTAAAATATTTTATGGTGAGATCAGTGAGAAAGTGGCAGCTGCGGGCGCAGGAGATTTGCAGTTAAATCAAAAGCTGGCATTGGGGATCATTGTTATATTGATCCTTTGGATGGGAATTTACCCGCAGGCGGCATTGAATGTTACAGATGGCCTGGCGCATGGCATCATTAGTAAGTTATTTGGAAAGTAATAATAAGGTACAGGTATTATGAACGCATTAATTCTTTCGGCAGTTTTTGGTGTGGTGATGATGTTCAGCAGTTTTCTGCTGAAGAAAAACAGCGCCGTGCGCGGCCTTGCCATTGCCGGACTGGTGGTTATCCTGGTAAGTAATATCCTGGAAACTTATGGCACCGTATTCTTCAGGATCGATACCGGGGGCATGATGGTGTTTGATCGCTTCGGTCTCTTTTTTATCACCATTGCCGTAGCGTCCACGCTGATCTATTTTTTGCTGTCTGCAAAGGACATGGAAAAAGTAGGCGTCAATTATTCCGAGTATTTTGCGTTGATCTTTTTTATCCTGGCGGGTATTGTTCTTACTTCCACCTTCCGTTCACTATTGATCCTCTTCCTGGGCATTGAAATCATTTCAATTCCGCTGTATATCCTTACCGGAAGTGACAAGCGCAACCTGAAAAGCAACGAGGCCTCCCTCAAATATTTCCTGCTGGGATCTTTCTCAACGGGATTGTTGCTGATGGGAATTGCGCTGGTGTATGGGGGTACGGGAAGTTTTGCAACAGGTTTCCTGGCTATTGAGAAACCATCGGCATTACTGTTGGTAGGGATGGCATTTCTGTTGTTCGCAATGGCGTTCAAGGTTTCGGCTGCGCCGTTTCATTTCTGGACACCGGATGTATACGACGGAGCGCCAACGGTGTTTACCTCATTCATGGCCACCATTGTAAAGGCAGCAGTATTTATTGCATTTATCCGGTTGTTTGAAGAGGCATTTGGTCAAATCCGCGGCACCTGGCAGGTCTGGATTGCAGTGATCACAGCGGCTACGCTGTTCATTGGTAATATCACCGCCGTTTTCCAGCAAAGTGTAAAGCGTATGCTGGCTTACTCAAGTATTGCCCAGGCCGGTTTTATGTTACTGGCGCTGTTTGCCATGAACACAGAAGCAAAAGAAGGTATTTTATTATATGCCACGGCGTACAGCCTGGCAACGATTGGCATTTTTGCCGTGCTGGCTAAAATGACCGATTATACGTTTGAAGGGTTTAATGGTTTTGCAAAAGCAAACCCTGTGCTTGCCGGCACGCTCACTGTTTGCCTGTTGTCGCTGGCCGGTATTCCGCTTACTGCTGGATTTATGGCAAAATTCTTTATGCTTCGTGCCACAGTATTAACCGGTCAGGGCCTTTGGCTGGCGATTTTTTCGGTGTTGATGGCAGCGGTAAGCGCCTATTACTATTTCCGCGTTATCCAGGCCATGTATTTCAAGGAAGGTGATGCCAAACCGATTGAAACCGGCTCGGGCTTCCGCAATACGCTGGTGGTGCTGGCAGTGCTCATCCTGCTGATTGGCATTTTTCCCAACCTGCTGCTCAACTGGTTTTATTTCTAATTAAGAGTTGTTCCGGCTAAAAACATGCTTTCGATATATTTTATCTGCTACCTTCGGTAGATGAATTTCGGTGACGTTTTTTTCCTCGCGCTTCGAACGGTCAGGGCTAATCGCCTGCGGACGGGAATTACTGTGGCCATTATTGCGCTCGGAATTATGTCGCTTGTTGGTATCATTACGGCCATTAAGGCCATGAATCAAAAATTTACGGAGAGTTTTTCTACGATGGGCGCCAACGCCTTTACCGTTCGTTTTAAAGAGCGGAATGTGCGATTTGGCAATGGCGGAGGTGATCTAAAGCTTTCCAAAAAAACGGCCCGCAAGGAGAAAAAATCAAACCTGGATCGTAAGATCACCAGGGAGGAGGCAGAGATGCTGGTGCACCGACTCAATTTTCCTGCCGTCAAAAGCATTTCCATTTTTGGGAACCGCAATAATATTGTTGCGTACCAGGGTAAAAAGACAAGTCCGAACGTATCGCTCTCCGGCGGAGATGAAAATTATGTGCTGTTAAATGGATTTACGGTGGAGTATGGCCGCAACCTGACGCGGCTGGATGTGCAGACAGGCCGGAATGTGTGTTTACTGGGTGCAGATGTGGCACATAATTTATTTGGAGAAAACAAGGAGCGGGCGGTGAATGCCGTGGTGCGGGTAAACAGTATTCCTTACCGGGTATTGGGTGTGCTGGGTAGTCGCGGTTCCACGTTTGGCTTTAGCCGGGATAACCTGGTGCTTACTTCCTACTCCAATGTAGATCGGAATTTCTCCACCGGGCAATCGTTTGTAATTGCCATCCAGGCCAATGACCTTTTGCAGGTTTCCGCGGCCATGGGGGAAACGGAAGGATTGTTCAGGGGTATTCGCAAACTGGCGGTAACGGAGGAAAATAATTTCGTGCTGGACCGGAGCGACAGTATTGTTGAAAAGGCGATGAACAGCTTGCGGTTCCTGACATTTTCGGCCACGCTGATCGGGTTTATCACGCTGATGGGAGCTGCTATCGGGTTGATGAATATTATGCTGGTATCTGTTTCGGAGCGTACGAAGGAGGTCGGACTTGTGAAGGCAATTGGTGGCAAAAGTGCAATGGTGCGTCGCCAGTTTTTGCTGGAGTCGATCCTGATCAGCCTGATGGGTGCGTTTTTTGGCATTATCATGGGGGTGCTGGTGGGAAATATTTTTTCACAAGTATTGGGAACAGGCTTTGTGGTTCCCTGGAATTGGGTAATTTACGGCATTGTAGCCTGTACGATGGTGGGTCTTGGAGCCGGTCTTTATCCTGCATTAAAAGCGGGCCGACTGAACCCGATCGAGGCCCTTCGGTACGAATGAAAACGTTTGATTGCTGACAGGCGCCCTTTCTCCTATGTGATTTCCTTATCAAATTATTTTGCAGGTATTTGTGGATTTCAAAAAATCCTTAACTTGAAGCCCCCTGTGTCAAAAAATAGGCTGAGCGGGGATGTTTGTATAAACTTTTTTGTTAGCATTGTAATTCTAAACGCTGGATTAGTATTCTAAAAATTAAAAAAACTAAAAATCAAGATCATGGCAGAGACTAAACCAACTGCATCTGTTAAGGCTACTTCGGTTCAACCTAAAAAAAGCAGTAATATTATTTCATGGATTGCGCCGGTGGTGTGTATAGTTGCCGGGTATTGTATTTGGCGCTACATTATGGGAGCGGATTCGGGGTTTGGCCAGCCTGATAAATCAGGAGGTTTTTGGCCTGCGCATAAACAGCCCAAAGACGCTTTTCACCGTATCTACGAAGGTGGTATCATTGTACCGATCCTCATCGGAATGTTTCTGATGGTAATTGTATTCTCTATTGAGCGTTTCCTGACTATCAGCAAGGCGCTGGGTAGTGGATCTATTTCTGATTTTATCCGCAAAGTGCAATTCCACCTGGCTAACCGCAATGTAGATGCTGCACTTTCTGAGTGCGACAAACAACGTGGTTCAGTAGGTAATGTAATGAAAGCAGGTCTGCGTCGTTACAAAGAAATGATCAATGAAACAGGTATGGATACCGATCAGAAAGTGATTGCAATCCAGAAAGAAGTGGAAGAAGCAACTGCGCTTGAGTTGCCGATGCTTCAAAAAAACCTGGTATTCCTGTCTACTATCACATCAGTAGGTACCCTGGTGGCCCTGCTCGGTACGGTAATGGGGATGATCCGTTCATTTGCTGCCCTGGGTGATTCCGGTGGTGCTGATTCCAGTTCACTGGCGGTTGGTATCTCTGAGGCCCTGTATAACACGGCCCTGGGTATCGGTACTTCAGCCCTGGCCCTGATCATGTACAACGTATTTACAACTAAAATAGACTCAATTACTTATGGCATCGATGAGTCTGGTTTTACCCTTACACAAAGTTTTGCTTCACTTTATAAATAAAGAGTGAATAGGACGTATGGATTTTTCGCAACTATTCATCTAATTATTAAATAAAGCAAGTATGCCAAGTGTAAAATTGCCAAAGAAGAGTACGGATACGGACATGACGCCCTTCGTGGACATCGCGTTCCTGATCCTGTCATTCTTCATTATGGCAACCAAATTCAAGGCGCCGGAACCCGTCAAGATCACGACGCCGAATTCGGTTTCTTCTGATATATTGAAGGAAAATAATTCACTCCTGATTACTATTAGTCCTGATAACCGGGTATTTGTGAATGTGTCTTCTGTAAACGACCAGACCGGGGCCAAATTGGGCGATTTTATCCGGACGCTCAGCGCAGACCGTCAACTTGGATTAACGGATGCGCAGGTAGAGAGCTTTAAAAAGGCGCCTACCATTGGTGTTCCGTTTAGCCAGCTGAAAGGATTTCTTGATTTGTCGCAATCCCAGCAGGCCGCATTGCAACAACCTGGTATCCCGGTATCAGATTCGCTGAACAATGAGCTGGTATGGTGGGTTGGCGCTGCCAAATCTACCTTCTCCGGATCTAAACTGTTGTTTTTGATCAAAGGTGATAATAACTCCCTTTACCCCACATTTGAATCTGTGGTGGATGCGCTGAAACGCAACGAGGAGTACAAATATGACCTGATCACTACACGGGAAGAAGCGCCATCAGGTACGGAATTGTACAAGGAGCGGAACCGGAAGTAAACCATTTAGTTAACAAGTAAAACCATTTGATATGGCAAGTATAGATAGCGGTGGTGGTGATAGTGGCCACAAGAAAGGCCCGGGCGTGAAGAAGGCCAAAAAGCTTTCTACGCGTGTGGACATGACGCCAATGGTGGATCTTGGATTCCTGCTGATCACATTCTTCATCTTTACGGCAACGATGAGTTCGCCTACTACCATGAACCTGAATGTGCCCAAGGATACAAAGGATCAGACCAAACAAAACGAGATCAAGCAATCCGGCGCCCTCACCATTTTATTGGGAAAGGGAGACCAAGTGTATTATTATGAGGGTCAACTTACACAGGAGAATGCTTCCGAAATCTTCAAGCAGACACCGTTTGCCGGTATCCGCAAGGTGATTATCGACAAGCGTAACCAGGTAATGGCAGCTCACCAGCACGATGCAAGTTGCCCGGAAATTCAACAAAAGGCAAAGGCAAAGGGTGATCCGGATTGGCAAAATGCCTGCCTGGACCGCGACTTTGTAGTGGTGATCAAACCAGATCCGGAGGCAACGTATAAAAACACCGTGGACATCCTGGATGAAATGACTATCAATAAAGTAAAGACTTTTGCGATGGTAAAAATTTCACCTACCGAGCTTGACCTGGTGCATGCTACCGAAGCCAATAACACGAATCTTAAATAATTTATGGAAAAGATGCTGAATTGCATCTTATTATAAACACGTTATACATGGACGCTAACAAGATACTATCCGCCGATCTTCTGGATATCCTCTTTGAGGATCGGAATAAGGATTACGGGGCGTACGAGCTTCGCCGGTCTTACAACAAGCGTATCCTGATGGCCCTGATTATTACGGCCTCTGTTGCGTTGCTGGCCCTGTTGGGATCTATCCTGATGGACCAGTTTGCAAGTAAGAAGCCCAGAGAAGAGGTCAGGGAAGTAACCATCCAGGACATCAAGCAGCAGGAGGAGCCTCCGAAGGAGTTGCCCCCTCCGCCGCCGCCCAAGCCACCGGAGCCCCCGAAAATTGAAACCAAGCAGTTTACACCTCCCAAGATTGTGAAAGATGAAGAGGTGCAACAACCGCCTCCTCCCCAGGAGGATCTTTCAAAAGCCAAAATTTCGCTTGAAAACCAGGCTGGTACAGAAGATAAAGGTATTGTAGACGCGCCTCCGCCGGATCAGGGTAAGCAGATCCTGGAAGTAAAACCGCCGGAAGACGAAAACAAGGTGTTTGAAAAAGTGGAAGTGGAAGCCTCCTTCAAAGGTGGAGAAGGCGCCTGGAGGAAATATCTCGAAAAAACGCTGAATCCAAACGTTCCCGTTGACAATGGTGCACCGGAAGGAACATATACGGTGTGGGTACAGTTTATCGTGGACAAACAGGGAGCTATCTCTGACGTTCGCGCCCTGACCAACCACGGTTTTGGAATGGAAGATGAAGCTGTAAAAGTGATCAAGAAAGGGCCACCATGGAACCCGGCACAGCAAAATGGACGTTATGTAAAAGCGTTCCGTAAGCAGCCGATCACCTTTGTGGTAACTTCAGAATAAGATATTGCAATGGATTGAATGACAGTCCCGCCAACGGCGGGACTTTTTTTGTGCCCTAAAGAGCTGGCTGGATTTGAGTAATTTGCGGCATGCAACAGACAGCAGGCTGGGATGATACAATTGTGGCATTGGCAACGCCGCCCGGGGTGGGTGCTATTGGTGTAATTCGGCTTAGTGGGCCGGCGGCATTTGCGATCACGAATGCCCTTTTTCCCTCGCGAAACATGGAGGAGCAGCCTTCCCATACGCTGGTAGTGGGATATTTGAAAGATGGCGATACGGTGCTGGATGAGGTGGTGTTGTCTGTATTCCGGGGGCCGCGATCCTATACCGGTGAGGATGTGATTGAGATCAGTTGTCATGGCAGCCCATTTGTGCATCAGCAGGTGATCAGCGCCTGTATTGCCCGTGGGGCGCGGCTGGCGCGCCCTGGTGAATTTACCCAGCGGGCGTTCCTGAATGGCAGGATGGACCTGGCGCAGGCAGAGGCGGTGGCGGACCTTATTGCGGCCAATACGGCGGCTTCCCGCCGTACGGCGCTGTATGCGATGCGGGGCGGGTTTTCGGCGCGTTTAAAGGAGTTGAGGGAGCAATTGATCCGTTTTTCGGCGCTGATAGAGCTGGAGCTGGACTTTTCCCAGGAAGACGTGGAATTTGCCGACCGGAAGCAGTTTTATGGGTTAATAGGGGAACTGGATACGGCGGTGCAGGTGTTGACGGAATCGTTCCGGTTGGGCAATGTGGTGCGGAACGGTGTGGCCACGGCGATTGTGGGGCGGCCGAATGCGGGCAAATCAACGTTGTTGAATGCGTTGTTGAATGAAAATCGGGCGATTGTGAGTGATATCCCGGGTACTACGCGGGATACGATTGAGGAATTGTTGAATATTGACGGGATCATTTTCCGGCTGATTGATACGGCCGGGATCCGCGAGCATACCACAGATGTGATTGAAACGGCGGGGATTGAGCGGAGCCTGGAGAAGATGGCGCAGGCGCAGCTGGTATTGTACGTGGTGGATGCGCGTGACGACCGGGCGGAGGTGGAGCAGTTGCGGCAGCGGCTGGAGCGCGGGCGGACGAACTACCTGTTGGTAGTGAATAAAATTGATGTGGAGGGTGAGGACTTGGCGCAGGCCAAATTTGCCACGGGCGACCGGGTGGTATTCATCAGTGCCAAAGGAAATGTGCACATGGAAACGCTGAAGGAGCGGATGGTAGACCGGGTGCTGCAGGGCGAGGGCCTGGCCGAGGCGGAGTTAGTTACCAATGCGCGGCATTACCATGCGTTGAAGGAAGTAGAAAAATCATTGAGCGATATCCGCACCGGCCTTGACAGCGCCCTCCCCGGCGACCTGCTGGCCCTCGACATCCGCCGTTGTTTGCAGTACCTGGGCGAAATTACGGGTGAAGTGAGTAACGAGGAGATGCTGGATTATATATTTAGTAAGTTTTGTATTGGGAAGTAATTGATTGTCAGATAAAATAATAAATTATCGCATGAAATGATCATCAAAATTCTTCCTAAATAGAGTTACATTTTACTAAAAATGGGATATAATTTGAAAAAATGTAACAAAATTTTGTTACAAATACTGCTATTTAAAATTAAAATTGTATTTTTGTAACAGCTCTTTAAATAATCATACAGACCAACGCCAACCAATAAACAAAAACACATTTATTATGCCCAGTAAAGGATCTATAATGAAATCACTTAGGGAGAAGTTTGGGTATGTGCAGGAAAAGGTTGCTGATTTTCTGGGAGTTTCACGAGAGCTGGTAAGTATGTACGAAACCGGGGAAAGGGAAATACCAATTGAAGTAATGGAAAAACTCAGCGATCTTTTTTATGTAAGCCCTGAAATTTTCATGACCGATGACCCAGCAGAAGCAGAGGCTCATATCGCTTTTGCATTTAGAAAGGATGATTTCGATCTGCATGATCTTACAGAGCTTGCAGCGTTCGGAAAAATTGTAAAAAACTATATCAAGATCAGAAGACTCGATGGCTAATGTAAACGATATAATTCTTGAGGCAAAAGCCAATAAGTTCCGTGACGAACATGGGATCAGCAATGCTGATCCCATTGATCTGTACAAGCTGTTGGATGAACTAGATATTCTGACCAACTTCCGGCCTATGCATCAGGATTTTTCCGGGATGGCACTTCAGGTCGAGAAGTTTAAGTTCATGCTGATTAATAGTAATCATATCCGGGCTCGGCAACATTTTACCATCGGCCATGAGCTGTATCATCTTTTCTTTGATGAAGATTTTAATTCAGTATGTCAGGCAGGCCAGTTTGATAAGAAAAACAAGGGAGAATATAACGCTGATATATTCAGCTCCTATCTTTTAATGCCGAAGGCCGGAATACTTAATGTTATTCCGGAAAATGAATTGGTAAAAGCAGGAAAGATTTCTCTACCTACTATCGTTAAGTTAGAACAACACTTTGGAGTCTCCCGCAGAGCACTTCTGACTCGGCTGAGTAAACTGGGTTTGTTATCTTTTGATGCCTGTGAAGACTTCCGCATCGGAATTAAAAAGAGCGCTTATGAATTAGGGTATAATACCAAACTGTATGAAAGAGATAGTGATTATAAAGTGATAGGAAATTACGGCACGATCTGCAAAAGGCTTTTTGAAGCTGAAAAGATATCTGAAAGTCACTATTTCAGCTTGATGAGTGATGTAGGAGTAAACATTGATCAGAAAATTGACGAAAATGGCGACGAATGGTGAACCAGACATACTGCTCGATTGTGATGTGGTTATCCATTTTTTAAAAGGTGGTCGGATCCTGGAATTACCCAGAATTTTTCCGGGAAGGTTCGTAATGCTTGATAAAATTCGAAACGAACTCTATAAAAGGAACGGGAATTTATTTACCGTTGGCATTCTTGAAGCTAATGGTGTGTCGATTATCCCAATGCCGAATGAACAGGATATTGTAAGAGAATATTTCCAGCTTAAAAAGTCGATGGATGATGGAGAAGCAGCCTGCCTTGCCGTAGCCAGGTTTAAAAGTGAGTATGTGGCCAGTAGTAATATTACACAGATCGCCACTTACTGCCAGCAAAATGGGATCACCTATTACACTACGATGGATCTGCTCCATGAAGGAGCGGTAAGGGGTGTGATGAGTGACGCCGAATGTGATCAATTTATTACAGAAGTTAAAGCCAATGGTAGTAGGCTCCCCTGCAGCACGATAGCACAGTACAGAGCGATGAAAGGAATTGTAGTTACTCAGGTGCGGCAGCCACAGGGAAATTCTTAGATGATGTAACCTCGATGCTTATATAATATTGGCAGAGGCGCCGAAAGTCCTCAAAGAAATCAGGCCCCGGTACGTCGCTAAACTCCCGAGGCCTGGTGGAGAGAATCCGACAAGCGTTTCTCTCCGGGTGATATAAATATCTCTTCAAAGATAGGAGTTGATGAGTAAATACCAAATCCTTCTATCCCACCTTTCTGCCGCTTGCCGGCTTACGGTCCATCCGAATAACAAAGCGGGCCACTCATAATTAAATTGTTTCCCCATGGAAAACAAAGAAAGAGATCTGTATTACGATCTCATTGTCAATGGACACAAATTTCAAACTCCTGATCGATTCGTGACGGGCAAAGATGTGCTGGTCATCGCCGGGTTCGCACCCGGTCATCCCTTTGAAATTTTCATGAAGCTTAAAGGAAATGAATTTGAACCCGTCGAATTGAATGAGAAAAAGGACCTCAAGGAAGGTGGTATTGAACAATTTGAAGTGAAGCAAATCGAACCGCTCACGATCGAAATCGATGATGACGACTATACGGTTCCTGAATGTTTCATGACTCCTGTTCAAATCCTGGCGCTGAAAAAATTCAAACTGGAAGCCTACTACCTCAAGCAAATCCTTGCTCACAAGGAAATTACTTACAAGAATGACGAGCAGCATGTGATCGCCATTCACTGCGGAATGAAATTTTCCACTTGCAAAAAAGGTCCTGTGACCGTTTCATAAACCATGGGAGCAGAGACAGCAAAAAAACAGTTAACAGAAATGGGTTATGAACCTATAACCTATTCCAACGGATTTGTGGGGTTTAAATTCACAATTCCTCATGGTCGTTTTCGTGATAAAGAGGTAGAAATAGCATTGGATATAAGCCAATTTCCGGAGATTCCTCCATCAGGGCCATATATAAAGCCGCATCTGTTGCCTATAACAGGTGCGACCGGTGAACATCCTTTGGGACGTGTACATGACAGGAAGAAACCTACCCAGGAGTTTCAATATTGGAGCAGGCCATGTAATGGCTGGGATCAGACAGAAAAAAATATGAAGGTTTATATCGCATTCTTACGAACCTTATTTGACTTTGAATAAATGAAGTATAGCGTCGTCATACCGGAATCCTTGCAGGAACTGCTCAAAAACCACCTAATTCGTAGGGATGGACAGGAAGATCTATGCTTCGCATTATACAATCCGAGTGAAGGCAGTACCCGATATTCCGCCATCATTAAAGAGATTGTATTTCCTAAGGAGGGGGAAAGACAGGTTCACGGTAATACCAGCTTCAATCCCGAATATTATGACCGCGTTTGCGGGTTGGCGTTGGAAAAGCGCTGTGGGATTTGTTTCATGCACAGCCACCCTGCACCGGGCTGGCAAGGCATGAGCCGGGATGATATTAAAGCGGAGAGCATGCTCGCACCGAGGGTGAAAACTACTACAGATCTTCCCTTATTGGGAATGACAATCGGTAATGATGAAACTTGGAGTGCCCGTTTTTGGATTAAAAAAGCGCCATCTGACTATGAAAGAAAATGGTGCGCCACGGTACGGGTAGTGGGTAAAGGCTTTAAGGTAGATTTTCAAGAAGAGCAAATGCGTGTACCGGCCGTTGGTACAGAATTCAGCCGGACTGTCTCTGCCTGGGGTGATACAAAGCAGGCGATATTTTCCAGGTTGAAAGTTGGTATTATAGGGCTGGGAAGCGTAGGCTCTGTCATCGCTGAAGCACTTTACAAAACTGGCGTAAGGAATATCCTTCTTCTCGATTTTGATACCGTGGAGCTTAAAAACCTTGACAGGCTGCAGGGAATAGGTCGCCATAGTATTGGCCGGTTTAAGGTTGATGTGATTAAAAGGAGGTTGATTAAACAAAATCTTTTTCAAAGGTCACATATAGAGGCATGTAATTTTAGCATAATTGAAGAAGTGGGTTTCCGGAAAGCACTGGATTGCGATATTCTCTTTTCTTGTGTGGACCGCCCCTGGCCGAGATATATCTTGAATAGGCTCAGTTACGCCAATGGGATACCCGTTATTGACGGAGGTATTGATGCCGCAATTAACAAACGAAAAGACAATCTTGATTATGCCAGGTGGAAAGCCCATACCGTCGGCCCTGGCAGGATTTGCCTCAATTGCCTGGGTCAATATAAGTCTGAAGATGTTTCTCTTGAACAATCGGGAGAACTGGACGACCCAACATATATCAAAAATTTAGCCAAGGATCATTTCATAAACCGTGGGGAGAATGTGTTCACATTTAGCCTGGGTGTTGCAGGGATGGAAATGCAGCAATTTTTATCTTTAATATTACAGCCAAGAGGACAATTCTATGGGCCTAAGGAATTTGATTTCAACAGCGGCAATATTGACTTTGATTTTCCTTTTACGTGTAAAAAAAATTGCAATTTTCTTCGAAATTCAGGAGACGGAGAGAAAGTAAATAGGTTTTTGACGGCTGATCACCCGTTGGCACAGCAGCAGCGGCAAAAAGTAAAAAAGAAATTTCCTTTTGAAGCTTTTTTTAGTAAACTAAAATTCAATATATGAAAAATTATTTCCTCTTCAACGACAGAGTAGAATTCAGGTTGACTGATGGCAGCAATCTGGCTATTTATTTCAATGAATATAGTGGTCTTATTTACTGGCGATTCAAAATCGATACAGTTTCTGGTGTGAAACATCCCGGTATTTTGCTGGGGATTGATAACAATGGAAACCGCTGGTATATGCATAATCATTATCAGCATGGACGACCTGTTATTGAGTCAGAACAGAACTTTGCAAAGGGACAACCCCTCTATTTGGCTGACCGCCAGTCAGGATTTAGCAGCAGAACAGTGATAACAAATGCGCTTAATGAAATTGCCTTGGCCAGACCATACGAATGGCTAAGCTATAACTGTCAGATTTTTGTAAACCGGATTTGTTTTAGAGAAAACCGTTCAGAGTCTGTAGAAAACTGGGTAGGAGGAATTGCGGCAACCTTACTTTTAACCGCTGGGATCACAGCAATTATTAATTCAAAATAAAAGGAGGTAAATGATGGCAAAGAATGGTAAAGTCGGAGATGGCCACCGTAACGGCCAGGTTGATAAACGCAGCCAAGTGCTGAATCCTAAAACTGATCTGTACGTAAAAAGGAATACAGATAATGGACAGTTTATGGATGTGAAAACCAGCGGTGGTAAATTTAAAGGGGTTCGCAAGGAAAATTAATAAATGTGAATTGTACAGGCGTGAGCCAATCTGAAGAGGTTGGCTTTTTTAGTTAAATAAATGAATGCCATATGGCAAAACAAAAATTCTATGTAGTCTGGAAAGGAAGGCAAACAGGAATCTTCAGTAATTGGGACACCTGTAATGCACAGATCAAAGGCTTTCCGGGTGCAGAGTATAAATCGTTCAAGACAAAGCAATTAGCGGAGGAAGCTTTTAACAGTAAGAGCAGTGATTTTATTGGCAAAGATTTTTTTGAATCCGAGTTAACGGAGGAGCAGATTAAATTAATTGGAGTGCCTTTGATGGATAGCTTGTCCGTAGATGCTGCATGGAATACAATGACAGGGGTAGTAGAATACCGGGGTGTCTGCACAAAAACAGGGAAGGAATTTTTTCATCAGGGGCCTTTTGAAGATGGTACAATTAATATCGGAGAATTTTTAGCTATTGTTCACGCATTAGCATATTGTAAAGAAAATAAGCTAACGCTACCCATTTATTCAGATAGCCGTAACGCTATTGGCTGGGTAAAGGATAAACAGGCTAGAACAAATCATCAAGCCAGTGATAAGAATAAAAAACTATTTGAAATGATGGATCGTGCGTTGAAATGGTTAAATCAAAATAAATTTCCCAATCAGCTACTCAAATGGGAAACGCGTGCTTGGGGTGAAAACCCCGCTGATTTCGGAAGAAAATAAAAACAGGATAAAGTAGTTTACTATGAAATGCATCAATTAAATGACCCCTGTAAATCTTTCATAGACCGCAATTAGATTTCCCTGCTTGACTTTTTACCAAAAAATGTATTTCCCGCTTTTCTTCTCCTCCAGCATCTTTTCGTTTTTGAACCCCATCCCCTTTTGATATTGTTTATCGAATATATCGCCAACACCAGGCGAAAATCGAATTAATTCAGAATGGTCTGCTTTTCTTTTGGTCAACAAGCCTGTGAGAAAAGCCCCGCAAATTTCTAATTCATCAGCGCAGATCAATTTTCCATGTAGCGCTTCCCTCATCAACAAAAAGTCGATAAGTATCTTGGGACTTTTCTTTGTCGCGATCATCGTCAGCATGAATATTTCAAGATCATCCAACTTCACTGCCCAGGGGAAGACGTCATCGTCGTTTTCCATTTTAATCAACGCGGCGAGATCACACTGGATTTGTCCGAAAGATTCCAGGTTTACAATTATTGAGAAATCCTGATCATAATCCGTTGTATCGATTTCATCAATTAAATTTCCATGTTCGTCTTTTATTTGCAGCTTCTCGCCGTTGATGAATTTCTTTTCAACGCGCCTTGTTTGCTCATAGCCATATCCAATCGACCCCGCAAAATCGTTTTTGATTCGTTGGAACGCTTTTGCGGGGTCCCGTAGCGGTTCTTTTACTTTGTAACCTTTCGCTTCGATAATGAAGGCATATTTCTTCCAAAGAATCAATATATCCTGTTCGCACCCGTCAACGTAATATCCAATATGGATTTTGAAATCGGCCTTCAAGAAGTGCGAGAATAATTCAACGATTCTTTTCTCTGGTAGTTTTCCTTTTTGCCGAATGTATCGGGGCGCCAGTTTTGGGTCGGTCGTGCATAGTTTCTCCAGTTTACTATTGATCGCATGAATTACCTGTTTAACTTCAAACACCTGGAACATTCCATTTTCGATATCGACTATGGGACGATCGAGCAGAGGGTTTCCGGGTTTCGTTGAGGTATAGTACAGGAAGTCAGAGTCTCCTTTCTCTGTTTTTAGCAACTTCAGAATGGCATTGACCTTATCTAACGATAGGTCATTGTCAACTAGTTCAGTTGGCAGAAACCGATCGATAATTCCAGGATCACTCATCATATAGCTCGTCGGTGCCATTTCATCTTCCATTGCTTTGATAAACTCAGGCGCATCTTCAGCCACGCCCATTTTTATTTTTGAATACGATTTCCAATTTGGTCGCAGCCATTCTTTTCTAGTCGCATGTGCTTGAAATGCACGATTCCTGACTGAATCTAAGTTCTGGTAGAATCGTAATAAGTCCGTTACAGACACCCCAAGTGTTACGGTGATTTCCTTGTCCAGGGGAATGAATAAATCTTCAATCCAGTTGATGACTTGTTCTTCAAAATTTAATGGCCCCTGATTAAAGTATGACAAAAACGACGGCATTGCTACCTGTCTTACTCTTATCCATTCTTCGGTGACATCTTCCTCTTCTGTGGGGAAAAACAACTTTGCATATTCTTTCTCGATCTCTACGAGCAGTTCCACAATTTGCTGCCATTTTTCTTTGTTGTACATGAAATCTTCGGGCGCCACTTTCGCAGAACTTACATTCAATCCTGCTAAATAGTATAACTGCCTCATCGGAGAGGATAGGTCTGCCAGCATATCTTTCGCCCTTGACTTGCCAGCATGGATAATTGCGTGTAAATCCCCCAGCAGCCAGTCGGAGTTGTAGGTGGCAATTAATGCTTTGAGTTTCTTTGAAGATTCTTCCAGAGCCTTTTAACGCTAATTAGTAATTATGTTGGATAATTGGGTACGGAACCCCGTTAATTTAAAATTGTTACTCGTTGTCGCCAACCGTTTTTTAACGGAAAATGGCGGTGTACAATTCGAACCGATATTTGGGTTACCAACAGAGTCGCCTGTCCATTCTACAATGAAGGTGGCATCGGGATGATCGATCAGTATGTTATTTAAGGTGATGTGTTCTTAACGATAGTCTGCGGCAGGAGAGAGGAAGCCGGCGGGGATCGAAATGTCAACGTTGGGTATGGCAAAGTTTTCGAATTTTACACGATTCATTATGCTAATAATTTTAGAATCTAGAAAGAAAAGCTTATTCAAGTCGGAAAATTTTCGGAGGCCTGTTTTTCTGGGGATTAGGCGCGGGCGATTTCCGTTATTTGACGGGTGTTTCATGGGACGGTATCGATTATCTTGGCGGCTTGAAGCACTTGAGTTTCGATCCATTTTGGGAGTTTGGTGCATCGTGTTGTTTGCGATTTGGTTTCGCAGCGTGGTAATGCAAATTTGTATGTGATGCTTAAAGGGGGCGAGGGTAATTTTATTTGAAATTCGATTGTCATAAAACGCTCTTATGATTATTCAGAAGCTAGATTCTCATTTAAAAGACGCAATGACGGACGCAAGCGAAATTTGTATCGCTGTTGCATTGATCACAAGCGGAGGGATCGAACTTATAACAAATCCCAGTCTCTCTGGACAAAGAAAAATTTTAGTGGGCATCGATCTTCCAACTCCTCCTGCGATCTTACTAAAATTGCTAGATCTTGCTAAAAAATATCCAGCATTATATCAGGTAAAAATTGCCAATCGAAGCAAAATATTTCATCCCAAAGTATACCTGCTTCGATATAAAGACAAGACTAATACTGCTTTCATCGGGTCAGGCAATGCGACAAACGGGGGGTTCACCAGTAATGTAGAAATGACAGTCAAAATAGACGATGTCGAAAGCTGCAAACAAATCCAAAATTGGTTTGATGGAGAATTCCTAAAAGGGACAGAGTTAGCGGAAACATTTATTAAGCGTTATGAAGCAGTCTTTCTGAAAAATAGAAAATGGGTTTCAGCCCAGCGTTCAAATAATGAACAGTTCAAAAGGGAGTTTATCGATGATAACTCTTTAACGCGGACGACGGTTGACAGTCGACAATTTTTCACGCAATCCGATTTTGATGCATTCCACCCTGATCATCACTATTCAGAATTAAACAATATCAAGGCCGAGAGAAAAGCTGTACGAAATAAATTTATTGCCTTGGGTGAAATGATACTGCCTTTTTTTAAAGAGTATGGAATCGATAATCTAAAAGCACCGCCAAAGAAAAGTATGCGTGTGTCATTCTCTTCACACACTGGAAGAAACAAGCATCAACCAGTTGATGCGATGTGGCTTCATTATGGAAAAAGCGAAGAAGAGTTACAACATAGCAATAACAGCAAGTTTGCTGAGAATATGAGGATTCAAGTTATTTTAAGGAGAACTGAGTCGGAAGCTTACATTGGTATTTGGCTTTTTATCGGTAAGCCTAGGAATAGTCTGTATGATCGAAGTTATATCCGTTCGGAAATTAGAAATGAGCAATTTCAGCTGCTGCTGTTCGAGTATCTAATTGAACTTGGCGGGTCCTACTATATTCAAAATGCTGGTCGCCGACTTGATCTCTCTCAGATCGACAATGCTAATGATCTTCTCGAATTCTTTGAACGGGATGATTATTCAGATTACTACCGAATTAGTAGAGATTATGATTTTAATGCCACCGAACTTAGTTCCAGCGAAATCGCAGAAACCGTATTGACGGAATTTTCTAAGCTCAATAAAATATATAAGCTTTTTCAGCACTAGTTTTTCGCTGGACGTTTATATTTAGGTTTTTATTGCTAAAGAAGCTATGTTGTCCCATTAGCGGAACCATTTTTTTGTAGATCACAATTTTAAGATTTCGCTTCACAATGTGGTCGGGTATCTGGAGCTGATTTTTGAGCAAACATGTCATCATGCTTGCAAGCTATTCGTGGTCACAGTTTTTGCTGTTTGTTATTTTTTCCATTGTTGTTTACCGTTGGATTTCTCTTTTTTAGAAGTGATACGCGCGCACTCCTTCGCCGGTTGCAGCCTTCGTTATCGCAGTAGTCTGGAAAGGAAGACAAACAGGAATCTTCAACAACCCGCAGGAAGGGTTTTGGAAATGTTACGGCCGCATCCGCAACCAGGGCAAAGTAGTGAACCATAAAAGACTACACAGGGTATATAAACAAATTGGCATGCCGCTACACCGGAAGAAGAAAAAAAGACAAAAATTCTTCTGAACTATAAAAATAGTTTATATATTTGAACTATAAATATAGTTCAATGAAGGTGCTTACCAGGGCGGAAGAACAAATCATGAAAGTGCTTTGGAAATTGAAAAACGGTCTGCTGATGGAAATTGTTGAAGGCATGCCGCCTCCCCAGCCACACAAAAACACTGTTGCTACGATCCTGAAAACCATGGTCGAAAAGGGTTTTGTGAAAACAGAACCGGTTGGCCGGTTTTTCAGGTATCATCCCGCTATAACAAAAGAAGCCTATTCCAAGTCAACTTTAATTAATGTGGCGAAAGGATATTTTGAAGGATCTTTTCCAAATGTGGTCTCCTTCCTGGTCGATGAGAATAAGTTATCAGTAAAGGACCTCGAACTTTTATTGCAGCAATTAAAGAAAAGTAAAAAGTAGCGAATGGCTTTGTTGGTTTCCTATATAGTAAAATCATTTCTTGCGAGCGGTATTTTATATTTCTATTACCGGCTTGTATTGCGGAATAAAACGTTTCATTCCTATAACCGTTTCTATTTATTAATATCCGTACTGTTCAGCCTTATTATTCCATTCATTCATTTTAACAACTTCCCTCTCGCGGTGATCCCTCAGTCTTCCATTGCATCGGGCTCAATCATTAATCAAGGGCTTTCCATAGCGTTACTCGGTTGCTTTGGCAGTGTCAGCGTTTTCCTGCTTGTAATTATGATCTCGAAAATTGCCTGGATATGCAAAGTCAGGCGCAACGGTTCGATCAAAAAAATGGATGGCATTGTTTTTATTGAAACAACGGTTAAACAAGCTCCATTCTCTTTTTTCAACAACCTATTCTGGAGGCAGGGCTTGTCACATACTGATGAGAACGGCACCAGGATTTTAACTCATGAGTTGACCCATATCCGGCAACAACACAGCTATGATAAAATAGTTACGCAGCTCGTTCTTTGCATTTGCTGGATCAATCCATTTTACTGGCTGTTCTACCGTGAGCTTAATACGGTACACGAGTTCCTGGCAGACGCCGCAGCCATTGAGCAGGGCGACAGTGCTTCCTTCGCCGGGATGCTGCTACAATCCTATCATTCTGGCAGCTACCTCGACTCTTCCCACCAATTCTTCCATTCCTCCATTCAACGAAGATTAAAAATGATCAGCTCGCCCGCAGTTAAAACCTACGCTGGCATAAGAAAACTGGCGACGATACCAGTTGTAATCGGTGTTTTCGTCCTGTTGACTGCTCCGATGATAACAGGGTCGAGCAATTTATTAGCGGAGAAAATCAATAAAGATAAACTGCAGTCTGACTACATGGATAAAGAAGTAAGACTGTCTGCCCACTTGAGTGAACAGGAATTAGTGAAGAAAAAGCTGGGACTGGAACGGCAGCTAGAGGACATAAAAAGATAAATCCTATGAAAAAGTTATTAGCGCTTTTCGTCTTGATGATTTTAACAGGAGCCTGTTTTGCCCAATACCGGGCAACCGCTGCCAAAATCAATGACCTTGTTCATACAAAGCTGGCCGTGAGCTTTAATTATGAAAAGGCCTGGTTATACGGAAAAGAATGGCTAACCCTGGAACCACATTTCTATCCAACTGATTCACTGGAACTGGATGCAAAGCAAATGGACATTACTGCCATACATATGTTGCGAAACGGAATTGCTTACCCCTTACAATACTCCTATGATGGCTGGCACGTGAACATACACCTGGACAAGGTCTATCAAGCCGGGGAAAAGTATACGATTTATATAGAATACACAGTAAAGACGCAGGAATCTGAAAAACCGGAAGGATGGAAAAGAGGGCTGAATTTTGTAAAAATATCCAGCGAAAACACAGAAATATGGACGGATGGTGAAACAGAATATACTTCTTTCTGGTGTCCCACGATAGACAAACCTAATCAAAAAACCAGTTTTGAGATATCCATGACCGTGCCCTCAAAATTCATTACGCTAAGTAATGGTGCGCTGATAAGCCAACATAAAAATCCAGATGGCAGCCGTACTGATCAATGGAAAATGAACCTACCCATTTCACCCTATGTTTTTTTTATGGCGGTCGGGGACTTTGCCATTGTTAAGGACAGCTATAACAACATCCCGGTCGACTATTACGTAGAAAAAAAAATTGTACCGGTCGCTAAAAAGATATTCGGACTGACACCGCAGATGATGTCGTTTTTCAGCCAGATCACGGGCGTGCCGTATCCATGGAATAAATATGCGCAGGTTGCGCTGAGGAATTTTACCAGTACGGCAATGGAAAATACTTCCGTTAGCGCCCACAGCGATGCAGCGATGCAGGACGCAAGGGAGCTGGTTGACCAGAACCGTTGGGAAAATAATATCGCCCATGAACTCTTTCATCAATGGTTTGGCGACCTGGTCACCTGTGAAAGCTGGAGCAATCTTGTACTAAATGAAGGCTTTGCTGATTATGGTACCTATTTATGGAAAGAGCATTATTACGGCAAGGATGCTGCTGAGGAATATATGTATAATGAAATGCTGACCTATTTAAATAATAAAGGTGAGCATGGAAAGGACCTGGTCCGGTTTTATTATAATGATCCTGAGGACATGTTTGACGATGTAAGCTACCAGAAAGCCAGTTGCATTATCCACATGCTACGGCACATCACCGGGGACAGTGCTTTTTTCAAGGCATTGCATCGTTATCTGACGGATAATAAATTTCGTTCGGCAGAAGTCTCGCAATTAAGACTGATATTGGAAGAAATAACCGGTAAAGACCTGAACTGGTTTTTTAACCAGTGGTTTTACGGAAGCGGACACCCTAAAGTTGAGATTCAGTATTCTTATGATGAACATGCAAAGAAAGCCATCGTTACTATTGAGCAAAAACAACCAGGGAATATCTTCCGTTTCCCTATCGTGATAGATATATACGATGGCCGCAATAAGGTAACTCACCCGGTTTGGGTATATGATGCAAAACAAACCTTTACTTTTCCCTGTGCTGCAAAGCCAGTTTTAGTCAATGCAGACGGAGAAAAATATATGCTATGGGAGAAGGTTGAAAACAAGACAATGGAGAATTATCTCTTCCAGTATACCGTGGCAACCAATTATACTGACCGGCTGGAAGCCGTGAATGCGAGCCTGAAACAAAATCACAACCCGGTAGCAGGAGAAATTCTCCAAAAAGCTATGACAGATCACAATTCAAGTATAAAAATTTTGGTACTGAATTGGCTGATCAAAGACTGGGATAACATTGCCCCAGCGGAAAAAAGTAAATTTGAGCCCCTGTTATATCGGATAGGCAAAAATGAGAAGAGCGCTGTAGTCAGGGCAAGTGCCATTGAACTTTTGGGATACTTTAGAAACTCCGACTATCACAGCCTGTTTCTTACCGGCATCACGGACTCTTCTTACAGTGTGGCGGGCGCCGCCCTGATTGCTATGGCGGGCATTGACAGCAGCACCGCTTTTGCAGAAGCAAAAAAGCAAATGAACTCCGTCACCAAACGTTCTCTAACAACCGCATTGCTAACGACGATCATGGATTATGGATCAGTAAGCGAGTACGATTTTGTCTACCGGACTTACCAGGCTATGCCTGATAATGGGTATAAGATTAAGGTAACTCCGTCCTTTATTCGTTATATTAAAAAAATCGAAAGTACAGAGAAAGTAAAGGCAAGTGTTGACCTGATCATCAAGACCCGCAACTCTTTTCCTGAACAGATCAAGGCTGGTATCAATGAGGCGCTGCAAAACCTGGCCCGTCAAAAGGAATCCGAAAAATTGGATGAACAAGCCCGCTATATAAGAAGTTTTCTTCAGTGAATAAAAATTTTTGGCAAGAATGAGCGCGCCAGTACAGTAAGTGATTTTTTCTTATTGAGCAGATAAAGCAATTATACCCCACTGCTGTTTTTGGATCTGAGCTTTCGGAATATAAATTTGACCTTGGAGTACATCGAATTTTATAATTAATATCCTATCTGTACTCGTCTCACTTATACGTGTTTTTATAAGTAGCTACACTACCCTGCCAGGCAGGCATCGGGTTAAAACTGCCATCTGTTCTATACAGCGTAACCACTTTGTCGTATCCATCCATCCATAAATTGGCATCGGTAAACGTTATTGTTTTGTTGCCCATAGTGGGGTGAGGGTTGCCATGGGCATCTTTAAATTGCAGGGTTAAGGAAATGCCGTCAATTTTCCAGGCGTCAAATAGTAAATTCGCCATGTAAATCATTTGTAGTGTAAGCCCGTTTTGTTTGTATTTTGCCAGTGTATTCTCCGCGGCAATGTAGGGGTAATACTGGTTGGTTTGCGGAATATAGAGATCGGTTGAGCTATTAACCTTCAATTCATTTTTATAATTAGACAAGCGGAAACAGCTATTGCCAACATAATAGTAGTTTGTTACATTGCCGGGGGAAATGCTTATCGATAGGGAAGATGGATATTCCTTATTGTCTTTCCCGGTTTTCAGGTTAATCTTTACAGCAGAAAGAAAATAGTCATTATCCGTTAATGCCGGTGCAGTGGCAGCCGGTGTTTCAGCCTTTGTCTGTGTGGTTTTTTCAGATGACGAGGAGGATATAGGTGTTGTTGTTGCTGGCTGCTGCGCGGGCTTTTGATTCACTTTGAGCTGCATGTTTGGGCTCTTTTTTAGGAGCAGGGAATCAGTTTTTTTCTGCGCATTTATACACAGAACAGTCAGCGTGGCCACCAGGAGGGCGAGTATTTTTTTCATAACAACTATTTTATATAGGCTCTAGTAAAGCTATAGGAGAGTCATCACCCGGAATATCATTAAAAAGGATGATTTTCACGGATTACTGCAACAGCACGGTAACCACCGTGTATTGGGTTGGGGTCTGGCATTTGGAGGTTCAAATCCTGGCCAGAAACTGAATTGTGTTTGGAACCGCGCTCCGCCTTACCCAGGAATGAATGGCTAAGCTAGTTGGTGTGGAAAGTCATACCATTACCTGCCACCTGAAAGAGATATACAAAGCCGGGGAACTGGCGAAGACACCACTATTCGAAAAATTCGAGTAGTTCAAAAAGAAGGAAACAGGGAAGTAGGCCGGGATTTGGACTTGTATAATCTGGATGCCATTATAGCCGTTTGATACCGGGTAAATCACTGTCAGGCTAAACAAGTCCGTATTAAAGCCGCAAGCGATATAATACTCCCCTAAAATCAGACCAGTGGTTTAGTTAATAATTTTTATTAAATTAACCACAATTATGAAGAAGCAAACGCGCCGAAAATTCAGTGCTGCCTTCAAGGCGAAAGTAGCCCTTGAAGCTGTAAAAAATCAACAAACGCTGGCTGAGCTGGCCAAAAAATTTGAAGTTAATCCGGTAATAATTTCCGAGTGGAAAGAAGAGTTCCTGGTGAATCTGTCCGCTACTTTTGAGCGCGAAGAAACTACGGACAGCAGCCAAAGATTCAAGAAATTATGTTTGTCACGAATTATTAAAAGGCCTCATCTCCTATAGCTTTTCAGGAATGGATAAAAGCCTTAATAGGAAAGCAACGGCAAAGAATACCAAAATATATCCGGCTCCTATAAAATTAAAAAAAGCAACCGAAATCGCCTCAAATTTTAAGCCCGTTCCGTCCAAGAGTTAAGGGGTCGATACAGTTACTGATTGCAATACATTCTTTTCGGGATTTTATTTTCATTAACAATACTTCCTCTAAAATATGGACGATACTTACCATTTACAAAGTCTATTACAACAGATATCTGTTATTGAAGGAAAATATAAAGAGATCACTGCAATAAAAGGAGAGCATTTTAATTTGTTCAGTATAATGCGGATGGAAGCAAACGAAGACTGGACACATTCCGCTTTAATAAGCGAACTGCTAAGTAGCAATGGTTCTCACGGACAGGGTAATAAATTCATAACAATATTCATTGACTATGTTAATCAGAACGTGCTTAAAAAGGATGCCGAACAAGAGTTTCTTGCGCCGTTTAATCAGTGCGTTGTAAAGCTTAAAAAAAAGATTGGAAAAATAAATAATGAATATACCTGGGGTGGTGAAATAGATATTTATATTGAGGAAGGAGATAAGTGCATGATTATTGAAAATAAGATTTATGCAAGAGACCAGGAAAAGCAATTATTACGATATTATAATTATGGGAGCCAGAAGAAAAAATTCTGGTTGTTTTATTTAACATTAGATGGAAGACAGCCTGAGGATCAGGTGACTGGTTTTGATAATGAAGTAAAAGAGAAAGTAATCCCGATAAGCTACAAAGAACATATTCTGGCATGGTTGGATTTGTGCAAGAAAGAAGTAGCTGATTTTCCTTTAATAAGAGAATCTTTAACACAATATATTTATCTGCTGAAAAAATTAACGAATCAATCAACCAATAAGAAAATGGAAATTGAAATTATTAAAGCAATTATCTCAAGCACAGATTCACTTTCAGCAGCTTTTGAAGTTAGCAGAACTATTGAAAAAATTTACGATTCTTTGCTCGATGTATTAAAAGAACAACTCAGGGAGAGGGCGGAAAAATTTGGATTTAGAATCGAAGACCGCGATTGGGGTAGCAGCACTCGAATTTCACCAGATTCTTATTTTTGTTTTTACTTACCCGATACAAAATATGGGGTTTATATTGCACTGGGCTTTGATGATAAGAATTGCATTGATTTTAGTATTGGGGTCTATAGCGATAATGAATACTTAAAACCAAAAACTGAGCAATTTATATTACTGCAAAGGGAAATCATAAAAAGGTTAAGGTTTATAGGTGAATATGAAATGTCACTACAAGAGAAATATTTATATGTTTGCTATAAGCTAAATGATGAATCATTGATTGCTTGGACTGAGAATGATACCTGGATGGGCATACCTAATGGGCAAACTGCGACTAAGTTGGTGGACTTTATAAATACAGCTTACGAGAATATTAAAGACCTTGACTTATGAGGTTTAGCGCGCTATGATACTATTCTTCAAGTTTTCACCTTATAATCATCTGTGTATGATAAAAGTGTCTGGTAAGGCCGGGCTGTATTATAAACCAACATTGTCTGACTGTGTTCTGAGTTCCAACAACGGATACGCAATTTCAAATGGAGCAAGGCTTGTTTCAGAAGAGCCGGATGATTTGCCTTTTGACCTGACAGTAAACGGACTTGAAATAATAACAGGGCGACAGGTTTTTCATACAGGAGAAAGTGGTATTGAAGAACTCATTTGCCCAAATTGCCAGCAAGACATTGCAAACGAGGATTGGGCGTTTTTAAACGAGTGGAGCGATGGCAAAAGTAATAATCTAACTTGTCCGTTATGCAATGTTGCAACAGACATACACGATTTTGAATTTACTCCGCAATGGGGTTTCAGCAACCTGGGCTTTACATTTTGGAACTGGTCAGGTCTGACAGATGATTTTCTTAATGACTTCAAAAGAAAACTTGACTGCGATATAAATGTAGTGCTTACCTGGATTTAGAACGCAGGCCGACTTTCTCCAGGTATCCGGGTGTCGGGTGTTTGATTGGAAGGGCTATGTTGCGTGGTAGATTTGAAATGGATCGCTGTTAAGCGACATTTCCTGCAAATCAGAATTTCCTTAGTTAAACGTCTTTTGTAAGCTAATGATTTTCAAAAAATAGCTCGGAAACAAAACTGATCGTTCCGTACTTTTTTAGATATTCCTTTACTATACCCGATCGGGTATAGTAGGTTCGGGTTTCAAGAAATTATACCCGAAAGGGTATAATTTCGGAGATCCGGATGTCAGTAAATCACCCGATATGAAGCAGATGCTATTTGTCGCAATCTTCGTATTGCGTTTTACTTCAATCAACGCACAGTCACTGTCTGATTCAATGAGCAGCTACTTCAACTACGACACATTGGGTCAGGTAGACTGTGCTATGACGCCTCCCGGGGTATATTCAATGATTTTTAAAATCAACTCCAGCAAGGAGATATATGATCTTTCTTTTTCTGCCGATTCCCTGGATGTATTAAAAAGCTTACTCATTTCCGCCATGCAAAGATGTGTAAATACAACAGGGAATTACAAAAAGAACAAACAGTACTTTCAATTGATTTATTATAACAACTATCTGGCATGTACAACTACTGACACAAGTGCAATAAGTAACTTAGAGACAGAACGGGCCAATTTCCTGGGTAGCCAGGTGGCTGCGATTGAACGGTCCTTTCGTAGGACTGTTGACCACGATGAAGAACGTATTGTATTAAGGCCGGTAGTTATCAATAACTGGAACCCGAATAAGATTGAAAAGTCGCGTTTTAGAAATGATAATAAAGTGGTGAGTGACACAGATATTCCGAAAGAAAAGCTGGATCAGATAGAGCGGGAAGTAAATCGTCGCAGGGCTAAATCCGCCAAAGAAAGCGGGAATGGGGAATAATATGATGCGATTTTTTAGAGCAATCACTTTCTTACCGAGCATATATTCAAGCTATTGCCATTTTTATCAACTACACAAGTTTGATTCCGGTTTTAATTCAACACTTGCGTCACAATGGTAAAGCAGTAGCATTCCCCATCACCGCCCCTTAAACCCAATCGGGCGCTGCTGGAGTGATTCCCTGATCTGCAGTGTTTCCACATCTGCCAGTATTACCTCCTTCATCATCTCCGGGGTGCGCTGCCCGGCCGGCATGGCCGCCATCCGCAGGTTTTGACGCGTTACAATCGCTTCCACAGCCTGCCGTACAAAACGAGCATTACCAAAATATTTATCCCGGGACTGGTACGCCTGTTCCAGGTAGGCCGACAAATATTGCAACGCATCCGGCTGCAACGCCAAATCCTGCGCAGCCAGCAGGTGCTGTGCAATCTGCAATAACTCCGGACAGGTATAGTCAGGTAAATTATACGTGGCATCAAAGCGCGACTGCAGCCCCGGGTTGGAACGGATAAAGGTGGTCATATTGTCCGTATATCCCGCAACGATTACCGCAAACTTTCCACGGCTATCTTCCATCATCTTCAACAGCGTTTCTATCGCCTCCCCGCCAAAATCATTGTCACCACCCGCAAGCGAATAGGCTTCGTCGATAAATAATACGCCGCCCATAGCGCTATTAACCGCGTCAGCGGTTTTCAACGCCGTTTGACCCACATAACCAGCTACCAAATTCTGACGATCCACCTCCACAACATGACCCCGCTCCAACAATCCCAACGCCTTGTATATCTTTCCTAGTAGTCGCGCCAGCGTGGTTTTCCCGGTGCCGGGATTACCAGTGAGAATAGCATGCAACGAAAATTTATTGAGCACGTCCTTCCCGGTCTCTGCATAAAAACGAACCAGGTTGATCCTGTCCTTGATATCCTGTTTTACCGCATCCAAGCCTACCATCCCATCCAACTCCTGCAAGGCCTGGTTAAGCTCGTCCTGGTTAATGGTTAAACGAAGTTTTTTCTTGTCATCATTGCCAAACGCCTGCTGCAGATCTTCCAACTCTATCCGGCTTAAATCCTCCGGGGAAAGATCATTTAAGTTGGCCAGTTGCATCAACCGGATTCCCATGTGTTTTTTTGCTTCATCAATAATAGAAAAAGCAAGACGCCCATTACCAAAAAATTTATCGCGATTGCGATAGAGCTCGGTAAATTTTTTCTCAAGCGCCGTTGTCGCATCAGCACTAAGCGTAGCCTGTTCCAACTTCAACGCCCTGTTGGCAATCCCCATCAACTCATCCGGCATATAATCGTCAAAATTAAAGCGACGCCCGAACCTTGATTTCAATCCCGGGTTTGAATTGAGAAACACGTCCACTTCAGCAGGATAGCCAGCGCCAATAATCGCAATATCACCGGTGCCACTGCTCATTTCCACAAGCAACAGTTCAATCACCTCGGCGCCATAATCACTTTTACTTCCTTCTTTTACCAATGAATATATCTCATCTATAAACAAAATGCCACCCCTCGCTTTTTCAATCATGGCCTTTGTCTTTGGCGCCGTTTGACCAATAAACTCACCAATAAGATCTCCTCTCGATGTCTCCACCACATGCCCCTTACTCAGCAACCCCATGGCATTGTAAATTTTTCCCAACAGGCGTACCACCGTTGTTTTTCCCGTACCGGGATTTCCGGTGAAAACACTGTGCAGATTGGTGGCGCTGTCGTCCAAAAAGCCTTTTTCCATCCGCAGCTTGTTGAACTTCAGGTATTCTATATTCTCGTGTATCGCTTTTTTTACCGCCGTCATCCCGATTAACTCGTCTAATTGTGCAAGTGCCGCTTGCACAGATAAGCCTGGCTGTTCAACAGGCCCGGACGTGTTCGATGTTGCCTGCACAACACCAGCCAGTTCTTCACTGCCCACCTTAAATTGCCCCGAAGTAATGGTGACGCCCATAAAGCTGACATAGAACAAAAAACTGCCGTTGGGCCAAAATTTGCCTTTGGAAGTCCCGTGTCGGAACCGGGCAAAGGAACTGGACGACTGGGAAATGGCCTCGTACAGTAACTCAAAGCGATACGACAAATAAGTAACACCGGAAGAGGCATCAACAATTGTTACGTAAAATTCAAGTGTTTTGCTGTCCGTAAACTTTCGTTTAAAATCGATTTCAATGCCAACATATTCCGTTTCGGATTGATTAAACTGGGTTAGATAACGGTAACCCGCCGTGTCTTCACGATTATCAAGATAGCCGGGAAACAATTTTGTTTCCAGCAGATCGAAATATGGATTGTTTGTTTCGGTCACCACGCCCATCGCACTAATCGAGATGGTTTTGGTAAACTCCACATTGCCGTTGATCGTCAGTTCCCATGAATACTGATCGGCTATCCAATAGCCCGCTTTTTCCGTGCCCCAGGAGTAATTCAATATCCTTGAAATTTCGGAAGGAAAGAAAGTCACTGTTTGATCCTGGCAATACATTTCCTTTCCCGTGCTAACCGATGTGCAACGGAGCCTGAACGTAACACTGCTATCCTGTTTTTTGTAAAAGAGATTGATCAGTTCAATGTCCCAATACAAATAGGTTACTTCATCCTGTTCAAACCTGGAGCGGTATTTATTTGGAGATGCCGGTTGATCCCTAAAACCGGGATTGACAAAAAAGCTTATATCTTTTACAATACAGGCGGTCTGCATGGTTGTAGTTGTTTCTTTAGTGTCCGTGGTATTAAATCCTTCTTACG
Organism: Bacteroidota bacterium; assembly: GCA_048498035.1. Lineage (GTDB taxonomy): Bacteria > Bacteroidota > Bacteroidia > Chitinophagales > Chitinophagaceae > CADEDV01. The sequence goes on from JBEHYT010000004.1 coordinate 56,867, forward strand.
AATGTAGTCAAAGGTTTAGATTGTTCAGGCGGCACTAACCTGGGATTTTAAACATCAATAGCTGGGAAAACCGGTTATTTCAGCACCCAGAGTGCTTTTATGGTCTTTGTTCCACCGGAAAAATGAACCCGTATGGTTCGTCCCGGCTTTAGCAAATAGCTGCCTTTTAGCCGGGGATATATTTCCCAGGTGGTGTCGGTACATATAAGCGCCAACATTCGATAATTGATGCGAAGCCCGCTGTAGGTTCTTTCTTCTACATTTGTTAGCATACCTTCATATTCACGGGTTCGGGTAAACAAGTCTTTGACAATTTTTAGAAATTCTTTGACGCTGCTGTAAGCCAGCCACCCACCAATAAACACGGGAAGCAGGTTCAGCAGCTTATTGCCAACAGTGTCACCTTTCGTGATGCTCCAGGTAGTTGACTGTAAACCCGGAACGCCTGCTAAAGATGCTATTACGAAACCAATATATGCGGCAAACAGCGTGGCGAAGCAAAACATTCCTACGGCCTGCAAACAACTCATACATTTTTCAAAAATGCCACGCTTATAGACAAGCGCCCAACTGCCCGTTGAGGATTCTTCTTTCATGTCCGAGCGCCATTTATTTTACGAATACCGCAAAAATATTTGCATTTTTAGATCCGTCGGTAAGAATTTGTGCTATACCATTTTTCCAAACCTTAGCAATATAGGCGGTGCCGTTATTTTCAATCCCGGCAACATATACATCGCTGCCAAAAAGATATACTGCATTAGCAGTTGCATTTTTTGATCCGTCGGTAATGGATTGTGCAATCCCGTTTTTCCAGAGTTTTGCCACACTTGTAACGCCGGATTCATATCCCGCTGCATATACGTCGCTGCCAGAAACATATATGGAGTTGGTGTTCGCGGATTTTGATCCATCTGTAAGTACCTGCGGCACGCCATTTTTCCAAACCTTAGCTACAGGCTTTGTGCCGGCATTCTCATACCCGGCTACATATATGTTACCGCCTGATACATATACCGAATTGGCGCTGGCGGTTTGTGATCCGTCGGTCAGGATTTGTGCCGTGCCATTTTTCCAGACTTTCGCTACAGACTTTGCACCGGTATAGTCATATCCAGCCACATATACATCACTACCCGAAACATATACTGAAAGAGCATTGGCCGACTTTGTTCCATCGGTCAGCGGCTGTGCTATCCCGTTTTTCCAAACTTTAGCCACCGTTGCGGTGCCATTATATTCATATCCTGCAACGTACACATCGGTTCCAGATACATAAACCGAACTGGCGATGGCACTTTTTGATCCGTCAGTCAGTGATTGCGCTACAGCATTTTTCCAAAGCTTTGCTACGGGGATACTGCTATTGTATTCATATCCGACCGCATACACGTCATTACCGGATACATAAATCGAATAAACACCAGCATTTTTAGATCCATCGGTGAGGGCTTGTTCCACACCATTTTTCCAAATTTTGGCAACGGTGATAGTGCCGCTGTATTCATACCCCCCTGCATAGATATCCGGTGTGCGGCTTGATGGTGTATCCTTGCTTTTTTTGCAACTAGCCAGCGATGCAAAAGCCAGTATCGCGACAAGTATGATCCTGCTTTTTCTCATTTTGCTAAATTTATTGGAACGCCGTTCCGGCGATCTTCGTTCAAATGAACAAATCGTTTCAGAATGCTTTTTAACGGTATTGACAACCTTAGCTTTTATTTTTAATCGTTTATTGCTGCAACTAATTTGTCGATGTTCATTACGCCATAATTGAACTCATGTTTTGAGCCATCGGAGAGCGTAATAATGACTTTTTTCGAAAGAAAGCTCTTTTGCACGTCTACACTCGCTATATCCGTTTTATTGATTGAATAAATAGCGTCCTTGTCTTCTTTATCAAAAGTAACGTGATAAGAGGCCGGGTTGTAAGCCGCATCATAAAGCGTTCGGTAAATGAGTCGTTTGTTGGTAACAGTAAGCTTGCCATTGAATTTTTTACCTCCTGGTGGCGTATAAAAGATCGTCCAGGTATCTATCAGGTTTTCGCCGGGTTGTAGGGCTATATTACTCATAGTAATAATAGTTTTCAGATTTTATTTTACGGCGCTGCAATCAATTGGCGTTCCGTAGCCGCTGGTTGCAACGTTTACATTTCGAACATATGGCTTGCCATATTTGCCGCCGCCGAGGTAGTCTTTGGCAATGCTCACATCTCCCAGGAAGCATTTCCCCTCTCTTTTATAAATGGTATAAATATTCTCCGCCAGCAATTCATAGGTGGGAATCCCCAAATCGTTTTTTTGAACAATCCAAAGCGTACCCGGACTGTTATTAGCCACAGCAAACTTGACGAGAACATCGTCTGAAGAGCTTAGCTCGGTTTTTATCATGGCTTCCAATGCAGCACGACTAACAGCGGCATCGGGCAGGGTTCTTGATGTCTTTGGCCACCAGTCGGGCATGGCATGCAACGCGAATGCACTGGTCTTTACAGATTCGTGTACTGCAGTTTGGTTTTTTGTGATAGACGCGACATCGGCGGTATTAAAATTAAAATGAAATGCTCCTTCCACACCGGGCCAGTCGCTGGAGTTCGGTAATCCATTTCCCCAGCCATCTACCGGCCGGAAGTAGAACTGCAGTTGAATGGTGTACTCGCCATTGTCGGGGAATTTATTCTGGTCGATGATTTGGTACATGGGCCCGCCGGATACATGCGCGGCGTCAAAGCCGTAATCATAGTTCATCCCAATGGCGGTGCTGGCATGTGCAGGATCGGGCAGGAGATCAAAATTCAAGGCCGACTTCTTTAAGTCTTCCTGTTTTAAGATAATGCAGTTATGCATGGTTTGTGCGTACCTTCCTTCGGTGCCATTGACGACAGCAAATGAGTATATCAGGTAATAATTTTTACCGATCGGGCTTACTTTAAACGCGTCTTCAATGGTCTGGTTTTTTAACTCCAGGCGACCGTAAATAAAATCGTTGGATTTGAATTCTGTTTTGGCTCCTTCGTGGCTATTGCCAAAGGGTTTGTCGGAGAAATAGAATGTAGCGTCGGGGATAATCTTTACATCTTCATGCAGGAAATAATTTCGGTTTACGGGGATGTTTTCGGTTGACATAGTTGCTGTAGTTAATTGACTATAGCCGGGGTTAGCGAATAACAGCAGGCTGATACATGATAACAGCATGACTGTTAGTTTCGTCGGCCTCTTTTTAATGTTGCGCATGTGGATTGTTTTATCGGTATGCGTTGCAGAAGAAATACACGTACTAAAAGTAGCGGCGGAATGTAATTTTCCAGGGAGCTAATCGCTTAAACGTAGGATTTTTAGATATAAGGTCATAAACGGCAATGCATGGTTTTGGTATCGAAAACATTGCTGTTTGTCGGGAAATGAATCTGTTGGTCGTTTTGGATTTAAAAAGTGGGAATGGATTATTTAGATTTGAAGAGAGGGTGTGATCTATAGTTTTTGATTGAAGGGCCCGAAGAATGGAGATCAATTGGCCAGTGAGCCAACCGTTGAAATTCGGTAATGCATCCCCCGAACTGCACTTCCAGTCGTAAATACCGAACTGCCCCGGGAGCATTTATCCCGATGATTAGTAGGCTGAAATTGCCGCACACAGCAATTTGTGAATGTTTTTGCAAGCCCATTGATCAAAACCCGGCAACTAATACGTTGAAGAAAGGTAACACCCCAACACCTAAACCATGAAGATTCGCTGCCTGCTTGTTGACGACGAGCCGCCTGCTCTAAACATACTGATGAGGTATATAAATGATATTCCCGGGTTGGAAATTGTTGGACAATGCAATAATGCCCTGGAAGCCCTTGAGGTGTTGCGGCAAAAAAGAGTAGACGTTATCTTCCTTGATATTAAAATGCCGCGGGTGATCGGCGCTAATTTTTTCGGCGCGATGGTCAACCCGCCGAAGGTAATTTTTGTTACGGCTTGGCGGGAATATGCGGTAGAAGGATTTGAGCTCGATGCTGTTGATTATTTAGTAAAACCCGTTTCGTTTGAACGTTTTTTAAAGGCGATCACAAAACTGACACGGGCGCTTGGTAATGAAGTAGCAACAACATCCGTCGATTTGACCCCCAACAGATGAAGCCCTTTGTTTATGTAAAGGTGGATAAGGGTATGAATAAGTTTTTATCAACGAAATAAGGTGAATCGAGAGTTGTAAGGACTTTGTAACAGTATTTTTGAATGATGGAAAAAGGCTGCTGGTAAAGCAATCCGTCTCATCAATAGAGAATTTGTTGTCGCAACATAAGTTTTTGCGGGTCCACCGGTCGTACATTATTTTCTGTCAAACTGCAGGATACGGAGATCCCGATCGAACGGTTGTATAAACAGGCTGTTATGAGCAGGCTGAATGAATTTTAGGGGATGCTTTACACAATCGGGACTTTTCTCCGGAGTTGCCCGGGCGTAGAATTTTGTTTGTTGTGTTACTTCCGGTCGTAGTTTTTTAATATTTCCTCAATCCGGTCATCGGGCAGCAGGGCGGTTACGGTGACAAGTTTGATTTTGTTAAAATCCGGATGTACAGCATTGAGCACATAATTAAAATTAGTGGTTAGCACTGCGGAGGGAACTTTAAGCACCGGTGATAAATTCTTATCATACCAGGGATTACCAACGGCCTGGCAAATCTTATAGTCCCTGTAATCGCGCCAGCCCGGTGCAAGCGATTCAGGATCAACTTTGCTAATCCTTAGCGTACCTGGTATTTCAATTACCATGATAGCAAATTGATCATTAAATCCTATTCCTTTCCGGCGGATCATGTTTTCCATGAAAGCAATCGGAATCGATTCAGCTGTATAGATGACCCGGCGCCCTGCACCATTCCATCTGCCGGGCAAACCCGGAGCGAACAGCGAATGACTGTAGATTTTCGGTGTTATCCTGTAAACAAGCATACCGGTTACACAACATATCCATAAGACAATCGCGATAACTCTTCCAATACCAGGTCAACGCCGCCAGGCGTATCAAGCCAATCCATTGGCTTTTCCCGATCCTGCCAGCCCGGTGAATTGATCCATTGACTAAACTGTTCGATACTTCCAAAAATTTCTTCTCCGGTAATGAACAGGTAGATCAACTTTAACAAGTGTTCTCCTTCTACGGGATTTAACGATTTCTGCTTTTCGCGATAATTGCTGATCGTACGTGGATGCACATGCAGAAGAGCGGCAAGATTTTTTTCGGAGATGTTGGCTGTATCAGAAAAAGCGTAAAAAATGCCAGGGTTTACTCCTTTGCGGGCAGTGTAAACAATCGACAACTCATCTCTGAGATGCAACGATCTAAATTTTTTACGAAGAGGTAACATACGTTCTTTTGCTAAAATTACGAAAAAATTCATGTTTAAAAGTGAATTTTTTCATTCCGTTATTTATTGTAGCTCCGTTCATGCGTTTCATCAGTAGCTGACTTTCGCTTTTCTACCTGCTACTTCAGTTGTTTTTTGGATTCGCGGTGCAAATCTGAAAATATTTTTCTGAGCGGGATAAAACAGGAGCCGTTCACAGAGACGATTTCCTCCAATACCCCTACCTTCATGTCATGCTCAAATATGTTAAACTGCCCCTTCTCATTCAGCCCGACCGCATGAAGGATGAATTGGAGAAACTCCGCGGGGTGGAATTTATTGACCATTATAACAAGCCGCACTATGAGGGCGACTGGAGCGTGATCTCACTCCGGTCTCCGGCGGGCAAGGCAGAAAATATTGTATCCATACACGCTTCTTCGGATCATGCGGCTAATACGTACCAGGACACACCGCTGATGGACCAATGCCCCTATATTAAAAGCGTCATCAGCCAGTTGAATTGCGACAAAACGATGATACGCCTGATGAAATTAAATGCGGGGGCGGTGATCAAGACACATACCGACCACGACATGAACGTTGAAGCTGGTGAAGCCCGTTTTCATATCCCCATTTTCACCAACGACCAGGTTGAGTTTTTTGTGGATGATGAACGTGTACCGCTAAAAGAAGGAGAATGCTGGTACCTGAATCTCAATCTCCCTCACCGGGTTACGAATGGAGGCACTACCGACCGTATTCACCTGGTGATTGATTGCCTGGTAAACGATTGGATAAAAGAACAATTTAACAACCTGGCTTACCTGAGGAAAGAGATAGATGCGCCGCAACAGCCAGTTTATTCAGCTGAGCAACAGGCGCTGATCATCGCAGAACTGCGGCTGATGAACACGCAACAGTCGCACCAGTTAGCCGATAAAATGGAAGCGAATCATGAAGCTTGACGCTGAACAAACCGACCAGTTTCTCAAAACCTGCATTCACTTTATGCAGGAAATCGGCATTGGCGTAGAGTTCAGGTCGGTGCCTGATGATTCGTTTCTTCCCGGGCTGTTTATTGAAAATGGCGGGCTTGTTATTGACCGAGATAAACTCAAATACCCGGGCGATATTTTGCATGAAGCCGGTCATATCGCCGTAATGCACCCCTCTGTTCGTCCTACTATGAACAACCAGACGATCCTGGATAGTAAAACCCGGGATTCTGATGAAATGATGGCCATTGCCTGGTCGTATGCCGCGGCAGTTTACCTGCAGGTGGATCCCTATATCGTGTTTCATGATGAAGGTTATAAAGGTGGGGGCGCCAACATCGTGGAGAATTTCAGCACCGGCCATTATTTCGGTACACCCATGCTGCAGTGGTGCGGGATGACCGTTGAACCACGGCGCGGTCAGGCAGACGACAGCGCTGTCTATCCCAAAATGTTGCACTGGATTCGGGCGCAATAAGGCTAAGAGTTTTCACTAATGTTATAAACCGGTGGATTACTTTTTAGTCAAATACACAATTTCACGCTTGTTATTACAAAATAAAGGTCGAAGTTTATGGCGGTTAAGAAATCTGCAAAGGTAAAATAACAGATCGCTCAAATTCTGTTGAAGGACACCAACCCTGGAAAACTACACATCTAGTATTACATAGATACCTGTCTTTTTGAATGGAAGGCAAAGGCCGTCCTGTATTTCTGTGTTTGCTATTTTTTTAACTATACAACGTAAATTTTTATGGAAGGAGTAATGGCAGTAATTACCTGCGTAGCCTATGATTTTGCACCCAAAAACTGGGCTTATTGCAATGGCCAAACATTGGCTATTGCCCAGAACCAGGCACTGTTCTCGTTGCTCGGCACTACATTTGGGGGCAATGGTGTAACTACATTCCAGTTGCCAAATCTCCAGGGTCGTGTACCGATCAATACCGGTCAGGGCCCGGGCCTTAGCAATTATAACCTGGGCCAGGTTGGTGGCGTTGAGACCAATACCCTGACCATCAATAATCTGCCATCACATACCCACTCTGGCAACGTAGCCATGAGGATGCAGTCGAACAGCGATGCCGGCGATCAGAGCAGGGCCGCCAATGGGTTGTATGCACCGGTTACTGCCGCTTATGCAAGTACGGCCAACGTGCAAATGGCAACACCGACATACAATTTAATCATCGGCACAGCCGGGGCCGGCCAGGCTTTTTCCATGCGGCCGCCGCTACTGGCAATTAATTATGTGATCTGTACCGCTGGTATTTTCCCCAGCCGCAACTAATATTAAACGGACGGTTATTTACACCCCTATAAATCATCCACTATGTTTATAGACCCTTATCTTGGTAACGTAACAATTTTTGCCGGCAATTTTGAGCCGCGTTCCTGGAAGTTTTGCCAGGGGCAATTGTTGCCAATTTCCCAGTACGACGCACTTTTTGCATTAATCGGAACTATTTATGGCGGCGACGGACAAGCTACATTTGCGCTGCCTGATCTTCGCAGTCGTTGCGCCATTCATGCCGGCCAGGGACAAGGCCTTCCCAATTATACACTTGGCGAGGTAACCGGATCAGAAACGACAACCCTGTTGAGTATTAACTTACCTGTTCACAATCACGTCGTTTTATCCGTAGCAGGTGCGCCGGGAGCCAGTAACCTAACGGGTACGCTTGATACCCCGGTAAATAATGTTAATGCCAAGTATTCAAGCAATGTATATAATACAGCAGGAACGGGTAAAATGATCGCATCGCCCGTAACCGGCACAACGCCCATAGCGGGCGGAGGCCAGCCGTTTTATAAAATGCCGCCGCTGCTGGCAATGAACTATATCATTGCAGTAGAAGGAATATTTCCTTCGCGAAACTAATTCTACACGTTATTAAATTTATACAAATGGAAGGAGTCATTGGTTATACCACCTTATTTGCAGGCAATTTCCCCCCAAAAAACTGGCAGTTTTGTGCTGGGCAGATCATGGCCATAGCGCCTAATACGGCGTTGTTCTCTATTTTGGGCACTACTTATGGCGGAAATGGACAAACCACATTCGGTCTTCCGGATTTGAGAGGAAGAATGGTAGTAGGAGCGGGCCAGGGACCTGGACTATCGCCCTATTCACTTGGCGAGGTTACGGGGGCTGAAACGCATAACCTGCTGATTACTGAAATGCCGGCGCACGTTCACCCTGTAACCGGAACTTTCGTACCACAGGCCGCGACAACGGCTTCGCAACCGGAACCAACAAATGGCGTTGCCGCCAATACAACAGATTCATTTTACAGTCAGACAAATGATTCGCAAATGGCGCCATTCAATGCAAATTTAACCTTATCGCAAACTGGATCAAGCCTGCCGTTCTCGTTGTGGCAGCCCTATTTGGCGCTTAATTATATTATATGCTTGCAGGGTGTATATCCTGCAAGAAACTGACCGCTTGTTTCATCCATCCTTTTTAAAACCATTTTTTTTAAATTCTAAATTTCAATGCTTAGCCGAATAGGTCTGCTCTTACCACGTTCTACAGATTATCCTTCAATAGGATACGATATTCTCGACGGACTCCGCCTTGGCTTGAAAAACGGGGATCACAACGAAGTACAGTTCTTCTTCGACAATATCGGCTTTGGCGAAAATGCAACTGATAATTATGCAAAAGCAGAAAAAATTTGTCTCACCAATGACCCGGATCTGTTGATCGTATACGCCGGGTCCGTGAATGCCGAGTACCTCTACCCCCTTGCCGAAGCGCTTTCAAAACCAATTATTTTTCTGGATGCAGGAATGCAGTTCCCGAATATTGCGCCAACTCCCTGGTGTTATCATATTTCATTACAAGGCATTCATGCCTGCTATCATATGGGGCAGGATGCCGGACGGGGCAACAAAAAAGTATTGATGGCCACCTCTTTTTATGATGGCGGTTATCGTGGCACCATGTACACTCACAATGGACTATCGGCATCAGGCGGGTCTGTTTGTGGCAATTTTGTTTCGGGGTATAAAGTAGCTGATTTTACCATTGAACCCTATCTCAATCTGCTACAGGAACAACAGCCGCAATCCGTGGCTGCTAATTTCAGCAGCTATTTGTCTGAACTTTTTTTCAAAGCGCTACATGAAAATAAAGAGCATGCCCTGCCAGCCCCCTTCTATTGTTCTCCCTATATGGCAGAGGAACAAATATTGAACAAGTGTCCTTTTCCCGGCGGCGAATTTAACACCGTTGTATCATGGGCGTCTTCACTGGATAATGAAGAGCAAAAGAAATTTACGTCCATTATCGAAAAGGAAAAAAATAAGTCGGCCAATGTCTTTCATCTGCTCGGCTGGGAAGCAGCCTCTGTTGCCATGCAGATTGCCGACCATGGCATCCGATCGCTGGAAGATTTTGAATACAACAGCCCACGAGGACCGGTAGTGATGGATAAAAAAACGCACTACACCTACGCACCGCTCTATAAAGGATTTATTGCAGGAAATGAGGATGGGAAATGTGTGCTGAAGGTGGAGGAGCAAATTGAAGTAACAAAAGAAGAACATCAAAAAATTGTGGTGAGCCAGGAACTGGAATTTCTTTCCGGCTGGAAGAATAATTATTTCTGTATATAGCCTATGCGCATAGCTTTACTTTGTAACGACCGTGTTGCCATTCCGGCGCTCGACTACCTGCTATCTACCGGTTTGCTGGTGGCTGTTGGCATGCCCGATCGTAATAGTGAGGTACAGCTGGTTGTACAAATGCGATGCAAAAATGCGAATGTCCCTTTTTCGATATTTAAAAAATCATCACTGGAGCCTTCGTTGCAACAATGGTTGGAAGAATTTAAGCCCGATGTGGTGCTGGTAAAAACCTTTCCTTTTCTTATCCCTGCCTCCGTACTGGCGATCCCCAAATTTGGTTTTATCAATTTTCACTACGCACCGCTGCCGGCTTTTCGCGGGTCCAACCCGCTATTCTGGATGATCCGTAACCGGGTGGCCAATGGTGGCGTAACGGTTCACCAGGTGGATGAATCTTTTGATACCGGTGCTATTCTGCTGGAGCAGGCCGTACCCATTGGGGCAACCGTCAATTTCGGTATTTTTTATACGCAACTTGCCTATGCAGGAATGCAACTAACCGGGCAACTGATCAATAAACTCATCGCTGGCGATCTTGAAAAAAAAGAACAGGATCATTCAAAGGCAAACTGGTATTCCCGGCCAACCGCATCTGACCTTTTCATCAATTGGCAAACCATGGATGCTGAAGAGATCACCGCATTGGTACGTGCATGCAATCCATGGAATAAGGGAGCGGCTACTTCATACAGGGGATGGACCTTCGCTATCACCTATGCTTCTGTAAGCAACAGGCAGGTAAACGAAGAAACAGCTACAGCAGGAGCCATTCTCTCTATTGATCCGGTTGCCGGTTTTTGTGTGGCCAGTAAAGACGGTAAGAAAGTGGTGGCAGAAGTTGTTTACTGTGAAGAAGGTTTCTATCCCGGATATTGTATCAGCGCATTTGGACTACAGGTTCATCAACAATTATCATGATCAAATGAAAAAGCCATTATTAACCTTTCCTAATATTTATGCTATGAAATCAGTTTTATCATCCCCTTCATGGAGTAGAGTATGTGTGCTTGTGATAGCGCTGGTAGTTAGTACCACGATGTCGGCACAAACCTGGACTTATCGCGCCGGGTACGGGCAGGCTTCTGCAACCAACGGGATTGCCGAGTATGCAAAATGTGTTGCGGTAGATGGCTCTGGTAACGTGTATATGGCGGGAACGTTCAATGACGACCTGACGCCGGGTACCACGGTATCATTTGGCGGAGGGTCACCCCTGGCAAGCGCGGGGGATGAGGATGGCTTTATTGCTAAATACAATTCTTCGGGTGGTTTTCTTTGGGCTGTGCGCATGGGTGGCCCGCTACTCGATTATATCAGCAGCATAGCCGTCAACGGATCTTCGGTTTTTGCTACCGGTCGCGCCAACGGAGCTATGTCCGTGGGTACCAATACCGGGACTACATACGCCGGACCGGGTTCGGGGCCGGACGGTTTTGTGGTAAAACTGGATGCATCAACAGGCGCCCTTAGCTGGATATCCAGGTTTGGCGGTGCAAATTCCGACGAAGGCCAGGCAATCTGTATTGATCCTTCCGGCAACGCCTATGTATCGGGATACTTCCGGACCAGGACGGCCAATCCCACCGCCACTTTCGGTAGCTTTTCAAAGACGGTAAATGGCAATACTACCGGCTATACGCAGGATATGTTTGTGGCCAAGCTCAATGGCTCAGATGGAAGTTTTGCCTGGGTTAGTACCGGCGGTTCGGCGTCAAGCAACGACAATAGCGCCGGCAGCGGTATCTGTTATGATATTGCAACCGGGCAGGTTATAGTAGCTTCTTCCTTTCAATATACACTGGGCACGGCTGCTTCCAACACCGCAACCTATTCACCTCTTTCATTTACCATCGCAGGCACTACTGCTACCAATGAAGATTGCGTGGTGCTGGAACTGGATGCCTCTACCGGTGCATTCAGTACCGGTAAAACAATTGCCGGCGGTGATGGTAATGAGTATGGATTCGGAATTACTTATGATGCCCTTACGCAGGACGTTTTTGTTGCAGGTAGTTTCGGCAGTTCTACTACCACATTTAGCGGACTTGGCAACGTAACAAATTCAAATGCTACGCGTGATAATATCTTTTACGGTCGCTACAGCCCGTCTTCAAATAGTTTTGTATGGGCCCGTGAGGTAGAAAATTCATCACCCGCCGCGGCTGCCGATGTAGCCCGTGCTATTTATTCCAATGGTGCAGGGGGCATCTTTGTAGCAGGATATTTCAGGAATACCATTACATTCCCTAATAATGTTACGGCCACAGCCAGCGGAGTGCAATCAGACCCATTTGTCGCAAGGATAAACGCTGTTACGGGAACAACGGAATACGTGAAAAGTGGATCAGGAACAAGCACCGCGGGTGATGATATCTTTTATGGTGTTGCAGCAGCAAGCGACGGTAATGTGTGGGTATCTGGTATGTATAACACAGCGCTTACGCTTTCACCATTGACTGCCCTCAATTCAACGGGTAATACAGAAGATATCCTGATTGCGAAATACGCAGACGTGGCCAGCATTTCCGCACATCCACAACCGGTATCGCTGTGTAGCGAACAATCAACCACGTTCTCTGTAACGGCCACCGGTGCAACGGGGTATGCCTGGCAGCAGGCAGATGATGCAGGCTTTACAACAGGCGTGACCACGCTGACCAACTCCGCTCCGTTTTCAGGTGTAAGCACCAGCACCCTTACCATCTCGGATGTGTCTAATCTTAACGGGAAATATTATCGTGCCCGCGTCACTAATAGCACTGGAACTGCTTACAGTAGCTCAGCCTTGTTAACGGTAACGGCCCAAACCCTTTCAGGCAATGCAACTGCTACGCACAACGTAGGTGTTCAAAATGACTACTATTTTAATGGAGCCACTTGTGCGGTAATTGACAAAGTTGTGCCTTCCGGCCCCGCCGGCACCCAAATCACAGGCAGCGTAACCAGCCAGGTTTGGATAGAGGCTTCAGTGCCTTCAGTGAACGGCCAGCCATTTGTGCAGCGTCACTACCAGATCACTCCTGCCACCAATCCAACAACAGCAACTGCCACAGTAACTCTTTATTTTACCCCCACTGAATTTACCAATTTCAATGCAGCAACCGGAAGTTACCTGGATCTGCCAACTTCAAATGCTGATCCCAACAAAGCAAATCTCCGGGTAAGTAAATACAGTGGCACCAGCAGCGGTGGCGGACTGCCAGCATCGTACAGCGGCTCGGTTACTATCATTGATCCGCCGGATGGTAATATCGTGCTCAACACCACACTCAACCGTTGGGAAGTAACATTTGATATTACCTCATCTACGGGAGGTTTCAGCGGATTCTTTATACAAACGGCGCTCAATATCCTGCCGGTGAATCTTACATCTTTCAACGCGCAACTGGTAAATAACGATATCCAGTTAAAATGGAAAACGACCAGTGAAACAAATAATGCCTATTTTGATGTCGAAAAGAGCCTGGATGGCCGTACCTTCTCTGCAATCGGGCGTCGTGCCGGCACCAACGGCAACAGCCCGGTTGAGTACAACCTGGTGGATGCAGGCGCTGCCACACAGTCTGCAAGTACACTATACTACAGGCTCAGGATCGTTAGCCTGAATGGCGCGGTTGAGTACAGCAACATTGTGATCGTGAAATTGAATAAAGGAAATGTTCTTGTACTGGGCGTTCAGCCTAATCCATTCAGCAACCAATTGAACATGGCCGTGAATGCATCAAAAGCAGGACCTATGAACGTGGCGATTATTGATATGGCTGGCCGCGTTGTAAGGCAGCAGCATTTGAATGTGCAGAAGGGTTATAGTACTCAATCGCTTGAAGTATCCGGCCTGGCGGCTGGCGTATATACACTGAGCGTTGAATTTGACGGTGAGGTTACAACCCAGAAGATTGTAAGACAATAAAATCACACCGAGATGTTGCCTGTTGGCAAAACAGGCAACATCTTTTTAACCATTAAATAAATAATATGCATCGACGTAATTTCTTACAGAACGCGGGAATAATCATGCCTTCCCTGCTACTGGTAAAGCCTTCCCTGCTTACACAGGAGGCCGCGAGTAACGTGCCGCTGCTATTGATAACTGCCGGAGGGGCCGATGAAAGCAAAACACGAATAACTGCTGCCGCAAAATCAGCAACCCGTTCGATGCGAGAACTGCCTGGTAGCCAGGTAAAAGACATTGCCTATAGTGAAGCCGGGTTTACCGTAACCACGCACGCGGGGGAAAAGGTCCGCTCTTCCAAGCTCGTATTTCATTCCTCTTTTTCGATCAATAATGAAAAGCTGAGCGTCGAGATTGAGCGGGAGAATAACCCTATCCCCATGCACTATAATTCCGGCAGGAATAAAAAAGTAGTACGACCGGAAATGTGGGCTACCACCACAGCACAAATAAATGATAAGCATTTTATTCCTTTTCTGAAAAGGAAAGGAAATGCGTTCATGTGTATTTCCTGATTCACTTAAGATAGTTTGTCAATCAGTCAATAAGCAGGAAAAGCCGGAACACGGAAATTTACAACCGGTCCTTATAATGTCTATTGACTTTATTTTTTAGTATGAGCGTTGATTTTATACAGATCCCCAACCTGCTGCGCCCGGCCGAGATTAAAGACATTGAACTGCTGGTTGAAAAAGCTAATTTCATCGACGGAAAAGCCACGGCCAGTCTTGCTGCCAAAACCGTCAAGAATAACCTGCAGGTGGATGCGGCAAACGGGGATATCATATCTCAGGTGCAGCAGATCGTTGCCAAAGCGCTTTCGGAAAGCCCGTTGTTCCAGGTAACCGCGTTGCCGCAACGGGTGTATCCCGTCCTGGTCAGTAAATATGATCCCGGAAAATATTACGGTTGGCATGTAGATAGTCCAATAATGGGCGATCCCGCGATGCGGACAGATCTCGCCATGACGATCTTCCTCAGTGATCCTTCTACTTATAAAGGTGGGGAACTGATGTTACAAACCAATGCAGGGGTAGTTAATTTTAAGGGCAATAAAGGCGATGCTATCCTGTATCCCTGCCAATATCTTCACTGTGTAAACCAGGTTACTGAAGGCGAACGGATGGCTGTCGTAACATGGGTGCAGAGTAAGGTAAAATCGCGCGAGCAGCGCGAAATATTATTTATGCTAAACCAGGTGCACGCCATGTTGCACGCTCGTGATATGAACTCGCAGGAAGCCATCCTGCTGTTGCAGGCACATAGTAATTTGCTGCGAATGTGGAGCGAGTTATGAGCAACGCGTCTTTACACGAAACATTTACCGGAAGTATTCCCTACAAGATCGACAAGCGGGGAGGAATACCGCTTTGTCAATGGCTGTATATTGAAAAAGAGAGATTCACCGAGCCATTCTTCGACGAAACGATCAGCGCCTGTCGCCATCACCCATTCAACTCAAAAAGACAGCAATGTGTCAGCACGTTGGAAATGCTGGCAGAATGGTCTGGCCATATCAGGTCTGTGCCGCCTGCCGCCATTATCTTTCACGTATCTCGTTGCGGATCC
Source organism: Bacteroidota bacterium (assembly GCA_048498035.1). Lineage (GTDB taxonomy): Bacteria > Bacteroidota > Bacteroidia > Chitinophagales > Chitinophagaceae > CADEDV01. The sequence goes on from JBEHYT010000004.1 coordinate 72,363, forward strand.
ACACTTGCTTCGCAACTCCTGGCACTCCCCGAAGAAAATATTGTACTTTCCGAAGTGCCCTTCCTGGATGACGTACTGCTGGAAATATTTTCCAGGGAAGATGCTGATCCCGATTATTCCTATTTTGATCATGCGCTTCGGTTTTACGCGATGCAGCGCCTAAAGCAACAGCAGCGACTGTTTGTAAAGACCGACAGCTGGCATATCTTTTTCTATCGCCGGCTTCGCGAACTGTATCCTTCCGTTCCTTTTATTTTATTATACCGCCATCCGGCGGAAGTTATACGCTCACAGCAGCAGCGCAGGGGCCGCCATGCTGTGCAAGGTGTTATTGACCCACGCCTGTTTGGATTTGAAAGTGATGTTATCAACCTGCTTACGCTTGATCAGTATATGGCCCGGGTGCTGGAGCGTTACTTCGAAGAGTTCCTGGCGGCCGCTAAACAGGATCCATTATCAGTACTTATCAATTATAACGAAGGAGCCGTTGGCATGATGGAGCGGATTGCGGAAGCAGCGCAACTGCCATTGTCGGGCGAATACCGCGCACAAATCGCGGAGCGCGCCGGCTTTCATGCCAAATACCCGGGTACTGTTTTTGGTGCGGAAGGCGATACGCCCGTTTTCCCGGATTGGTGCAATAAGGCAATCGCGCTTTATGAAGAATTGGACCTGTTAAGAATTGGCGCAGGTAATAATAAAATCGTGTAAAACCTTTGTTGCTTCATCAACGGTGAGTGCGGCAGTATCTATTTCTAAATGTGGGTGTAACGGCTTTTCATACACATCGTTGACCCCTGTAAGGTTGAAGATTTTCTCCGGGTGATGATCAGGTAGTGCGGCACGTGCGTAAAGTCCCTTGGTGTCCCTGCCTGAAAGCGTATGAAGGTCACAATTAATCCATACCGTTTTTGCTCCATAATTCGTTTCGAGTTCATTCCTGGTTTGTTCAAAGGGATTGATGGCCGATAAAATAGCGATCTTGTTTTCTATTGAAAAAGAATGAGCAACCGCGCCAAGTCGGCGGATGTTTTCCATCCGGTCGGCATGCGAAAATCCGAGATCCCTGCAAAGCGTTTTGCGATATACATCGCCGTCAATGATCTCTACCAGCCAGCCCTCTTGTTTCAATTGCAGCGCCACGGCGTCTGAGAGTGTCGACTTACCCGCACCGGAAAGTCCTGTTAGTTGAATTAAGGGCATACGTTGAAAATACACAATTGAGACATCTTCTGGTTATACGTTTTGATTTTCCGGTTGTCAAACTGTGGCATGTGCTAATAGGCTATGTAACGGATGCCAATAGTCGGATGTATTCGTACCAATCGAAAATCTGAATCCTTTTACTTAAAACAGAAATTCATATCAAATTTTTTTATTTATAATCAACAATTTAAAAAATTGTTTAGTTTTAAGTAAATTTTAGTGTCTTGCGCTTTATCTTTATCTAATTGAACGTGAGGTGTTGGGGTATGAATTGGTTGAAATAGAGGAGTTGTCAGGCAGTAAAGCGACGATTTATTCCGTGTTGTTGGACGGTGATGATCTGACTTTATTTGATCACTTTGTTGAGGAATATGGTATTTCTCATAAAGCTGCCATTAAAGATTTGATAGCCCGGCTTCAAGTTATCGGATCCATGACTGGTGCGAGGGAACAATTTTTTAAGCATTTCGAGGGAAGACCGGGAGACGGCGTATGTGCGCTTTGCGATAGTGACAACCGGGAGCTTCGCCTTTTTTGTGTCCGTTATGGTAACGTGGCAATCATTCTTGGTGGAGGCGGAGTAAAAGACGTGCGGGCCTGGCAGGATGATCCAAAATTGTCGAAAGAAGCGCACAGAATGATCGAAGTTTCCGATGAAATTTTAGCAAAACTTCAATCGGGCGCAATTTGGTGGTCTGCTGATGGCACACAATTAGAGGGTGAACTATATATTAATAGAAATGACAAAAAAATCTAAACCGGCGAGAAAGCACAAGAGTGCTGTTCTTTCTTCTTTGTTGAGCGAAATTACTCCGCTCGAAAAAGCTAAAGTTGAACAGAAGATGACGCTCGCTGTCCGTATTGATGACCTTATAAAAGGGAAGGGGTATTCGAGAAAGGCATTTGCAGAAACGCTCGGCAAAAACCCTTCTGAAGTTACTAAATGGTTGAGTGGCACCCACAATTTTACGATTGATACCCTGGCGGAAATTGCGTATACCCTGGAGGTGACAATTACAGAGTTATATGAACAAAAGCAGGTTGAAATTATTTACAAGCTTCACGCGCGGGTAACTGGTGATGCGGAGGAGCGACCGATTTATATGAAAGAATGCTGCGATGTGCCGGGATCGTTTCAGTCAACTCAGAAAGAGCCTGTTCAAAAATACCTGGCCGTGTCCGGCCGACGATAATGAAAGACGTTATGGCGAAAATTGAACATAAAGAATTTAATACTCATCTTCAGCTGAAGGCAGTGGAATTAATAAAGTCGAGTATACAGGCGCCTTCTGTACCCGTTTCTGCGGAATTATTGGAGCAGTTTGATTTTAACGTTACCCTGGAAACGCGTGCCGATAAAGCAAAAAGGGAATTGTGCATCATCATTTCTACTGATGTCGCTTCCAAACGCCAGGTTCATGAATTTGGCAATCTTACGCTGGCCTGCATTTATACCTTCCATAATTTCGATGAGATTGTCCGGTTCAGCGCAGACGGCAAAACTCATTCGGTACCTGCGGCACTTACTGAGATCATGAATTCTATTTCGCTTTCTACAGCGCGGGGATATATGGCGGCTACATTTAGGGGAACAATCATCCATAACGCCTTTCTTCCGATTATTGACCCAGGGACATTTCAGCCTGCACCATCCAAATGATGTTACTGGTAAGAATTTCTGGTATCCCGCTATCCGTTGAATGGTCTTGACTTAACTATTCCTGGCTAAAATCCGTTGCTGTGTAAGTATGCCCGGCAGGTATATTTTCATTCCTTTCAGGAAGTGCGGATTAACCTGTAAAGGCGAATCAATAGGAATCCGTTAATTGTGATGATCCGGAATTTTGCAACCTCATCAATCCGCCGCCTTCGCGCGGTTGATCTCCTCTTCAGCGCCGCCTTCCGAATGAGAAATAGGTTTCATCGCCTTTCCAAAGCGCCAGTTAAAACTCAGGCGCACCACCCGTGAATCCCAGGTAACCCGGAAAGGCTCGTAGGCGTTTTGAAACGTAGAGTAACCGGAATAATTTTGAAATGCCGTCAAATCACGAACGCTCAGCTTCAACGACCCACGGTTCTTCATAATTTGTTTGGAAACTCCCAAATCCAACTCTCCCTGCGGCTTTAACCATTCCTGCAAGTCAATCTGGCTTTTGGTTTGGTAATAACCACTGATTTCAAATCCCCAGCCGTGCTTCAACTGGAATTGGTTATTAATACTAACCATCAGCTGCGTTACATCCGCACGTATAGGAGCCCATACCACACCTTTAATAATTTTGTGATTAAGCACCGCAACAGCCGTCATATTCCACCAGGACGTTAGCGATTTTTGAAACGTTTCACTAATGCCAAAGTTTTGGAAAGACCCAACATTGCCCCGCGTGTAGATAATAATATTCTTATTTACATTGCTTGTATTGGAATCAATCACAAATATTTGTGAGAAATAATCTTTTAAATAGCTATATGAAAGTTCTGTAGTCAGCATTTGCTTATACGTGTGCGCTACTGAAAAATTCCAGGTGTATTGGGGACGGATAAACGGGTTGCCAGCTTCGTATGTATATTTATTTAACGTGGTAAGGAATGGGTTTAGAAACTGGAATGGCGGCCGGTCAATCCTTCGTCCAAACCGGAATGTAAAAACATTATTGCTATCAGCGTCCAGTGACGCAAATGCCGTTGGAAACAAGCTGCCATAGTTCCTGGAAAAAGACGAATCTGCAATTACCGCGTTGCCCAACTGGTGCGCTTTATAAGAAGTTAGCTCATACCTGAGCCCAAGTTGCCAGTGCCATTTTCCCCGCTCCGCATCCAGGCTTGCATAGCCCGCACTGATCTTTTCATTGTAAAGAAAATGATTACTGCGACTTAAATCCGGCATCCAGTAATTATTGTTCAGGTAATAATAATCCGCCAGGTTATCCGTCTTATTAATCGCCGTTTTTATCCCGGCTTCCAATAATACCGTTTTAAAATGCTTTGAATAATCCACTTTAGCAGTAAATATCTTCAGGCGGGAAGGGATTGTACCCTTCGTGGCATTAACATCGGCGCCTGGCGCCACCAGTTGAGTTTGATAGTTCTGATCGCCGTCAATAGCAAACTGCACATAATCAAAATCAGCATTCAGCTCACTGGTTTCATCAATTTTGTGACGGCCATTTAACGTTATTCCGTCCCTTTTAAATTGCAAATTATTTTCGCCCACTGTGTTGATCGTAGAGTCGATATTAAAATCGGGATCCATCCATTCAATAGCACTGTAACTGCTGGTATTTCGTTTAAACCGCCCTAGCGTATAAGCTATGCCGAGTGTAGTTCGGTTGCTGAGAAAGAAGTCGAAGCCCGTTTTTACATTGTGCGAGGTATTCCAGTTCTTACTAAAATTTGGCTGCTCAAGCAACACAGAGTCTTCCATATTTACATCAAAGTATTTCCGCAGCGTATAGATGTTTTGCTTTTCATTGCTGGCGCGAAATCCATAATTCAAAAACCAATTGAATTTGCCATTACGATAGTTAAAGTTTGCGCTATTGCCCGTTTTCGGGTAAAATCCCTGTCCAACACTCAGGTTCAAAGAGCCATTAAAGCCACGCTGGCGGATGGATTTTGTTTTGATATTGATAATACCTGCATTTCCTGCTGCATCATATTTCGCGCCGGGGTTTTCAATCAACTCGATGGCTTCTACCTGGGAAGCGCTCATGCCTGACAGATAGGCTTGCAGATCGGCGCCACTAAGCTGTGTGGGCTTTCCATCAATCAATACATTAACCGATGGCTTTCCTTTCATAATTATAGAACCATCTTTCGCCACCGTAATCCCGGGTGACTTTTCGAGCACATCCATTACCGTTGCGCCCGCATTGGAAATAGAAGCTTCAGGGTTGATGACGGTTTTATCCGCCAGGAACTGCACCGCTGCTTTTTTGGAAACAACAGTTACGTTATCAAGTGACGTACTTTGGGGAATCAAACTAACGGTAACAGTAATTGCGCCCGGACCACGAAGATCTATTGCCTCACTCCAGCCCTCCGTATAACCCAACTGGGTGGCCCGCACGCGATAAATGAGTGGTTTGAGATTGGAAAACTGAATATTGCCGGCGTTGTCCGCAGCGCCGGATTGAACTACAACAGAATCAGTAGAAAGCAGGTAAACCGAAGCGCCCGGTAATGCCGCTTTCCCGGCGTTTATCACCTTAACGATCACCTTCTTATAGCCATCCTGGGCAAAGGCAGATCCACTCAGCAGTAGTAATAGGACAGGCAAGATAACTTTACGCATAAACCGCTAATCTTCAAAAATATCCAAACCAGCGAAAAACGGCATTTTTTTTCGTTCAGCGGTAGGATGACTTTCAATTCAAATATAAAGAAAATTGAATTTTACTGAAAGCCAATCAGTTATATCGGAATGCGGCAATCGATTCTTTATTTGATCATCAACCTAAAGGCCTATTAAGCTATTTTTTTAGCGGAAAGCCCAAACGAAAAGTCATTGACCCGGCAATTCGTTCTCACAATTCGAAAGCACGATTACTTCGGCTGTCCGGTAAAATTTTATCCGGATATTGGCGACTGGCAAATCAATAAAGGTTTATTGAGCCTTTTTTGTAACGCAAAGCCGCAGGCAAATGCAAAATGCTCAGCTTTGTGGGATATGCTAAAATTTTCCCACGAAGCTGGTGATTACTGGTGAAGCAAAACAGCTGTTTTTACAACAATTGTAAAACTTCGGTTAACACTATCCATGCATCCATTAACCAATCATTTGCAAAATCAGCAGGTTATCAACTTGATCCGCATATAATTTTTATTTTATTTTGGCGGCGAAATGAGATCTGCAATATTTCTTCTCTTCTGCTATCTACTCCTGGGAAACACTGGTTCCATGGCGCATGCAGCCTGCTGTACACATGTACAGCCCAGGGTACCTGTACGGATAGTGGATGAAAAGCGTGCAGGCAGGTTAGCGGCCGACAATCCCGTGCAGCTCCAACGCACTTCGGATTTTAGCTGTGATGATGATTTTGTTGCTAACGACGACAACGACAACGAAGAAGCACCCCATTTTCACTCCCGCCGGTTTCGTGGTTTTCCCCGCACAAAATGTTGCTACTATTATACGCAAGCTGCAACTATTATTTCCAGGCAATGCCTGAACCACCGCGTCAAATCGCTCGATGCTTCCGAGCAATGTATTCTCCAGAGCGTATTCCGCATTTGATAAGATATAGCCTCTTCTATCCTGCAAATTTTTAGCTGTCCCTGACGGCAGCCCATTTTTATTAATCCCGTTTTTATCCCGACCAATTTTACGCTATCATGAAAGGAATTTTCCTGTATGGCGCTTTGCTGGGCATCATCCTGCAAAGCCAAACCGCCTGCAACACGAAACACGAACAAGCAGTTACTGTTGAAAAGTACGCCGTAACCAGCCCCTGGCAAACCGATACCAGCTTCACCCGCGAATTTGTAGCCCAGGTGCGCTCTATCCGTAATATCGAGGTCCGCTCCCAGGAGAAAGGTTACCTGCAAAACATTTACGTGGATGAGGGACAATCCGTACACGCCGGTCAATTGCTGTTTCGCATTATGCCAAAGTTGTACGAAGCAGAACTGATGAAAGCGGAAGCTGAAGTAAAATCAGCACAAATAGAACAACAAAATGCACAAACACTCGCCGATAAGAATGTGGTTTCTAAAAACGAACAACTGATGGCCGAAGCCAAATTGGATGAGGCCAAAGCAGAAGCTGCACTGGCCCGGACACATCTCCAGTTTACGGAAATCCGCGCGCCATTCGACGGTACCATCGATCGCATTCCGCAAAAGATCGGAAGCCTGATTGATGAAGGTGAGCTGCTGACCAATCTTTCAGACAACAGCCAGGTATATGCATATTTCAATGTGTCTGAACCTGAATACCTGGCTTATCAAACCGATGTAAAAGATCGGGGCGACCGTAAAGTGGATTTGCTGCTCGCCAACAACACACCGCTTTCTGCAAAAGGTGACGTAGAGGTAATTGAAAGTGAATTTGACAGTGAAACCGGCAATATCGCTTTCCGTGCGCGTTTCCCCAACCCGGATCACCTGCTGAAAAATGGAGAAACAGGAAAGGTGCTGATGAAAGTGCCGATAAAAAATGCCTTGCTCATTCCGCAAAAAGCGACTTACGAAGTACAGGATAAAAAATATGTATTTGTTGTAGACAAAAACAACACCGTTCATTCACGGGAAATTGAAATTACCGGCGAACTGCCCGATGTGTATGTGGTAAAAAGCGGCCTGGCAGCTACCGACAAAATTCTCCTGGAGGGCGTACAACGCGTAAAAGAAGACGACCATATCCAGTATAATTATCGCAATCCGGCCGACGCTATTTCCAGCCTGAAACTGAAAGCCGAATAATCCTTTACCCAGCAACAGATAATTTCCATGTTCAATAAATTTATTCACAGGCCCGTCCTGTCAATCGTAATATCCCTGATCATTGTTTTCCTGGGGGTACTTTCTTTATTGAAATTGCCCGTCACCCAATTTCCGTCCATCTCACCACCCAAAGTGAATGTAACCGCGGAATACCCGGGTGCCAACAATGAGCTCATGATCAAATCCGTGGTAATACCGCTGGAGCGCGCGCTCAATGGTGTTCCCGGTATGAAATATATGGCCTCCGATGCAGGTAACGATGGTGAAGCAGATATCCAGATCGTATTTGACCTGGGCACTGATCCCAACCAGGCTTCGCTAAATGTGCAGAACCGCGTGGCATCCGTGGTTAATAAGCTGCCACCCCTGGTGGTGCGGGAAGGTGTAAAGATCACCCGCGAGGAATCCAACATGCTGATGTATGTAAATCTCTTCAGCACCGATCCCAAAGCCGATCAAAAATTCCTGTTCAATTTTGCCGACATCAACCTGCTGTCGGAACTTAAACGTGTAGATGGTGTTGGCTTCGCCGATATTCTTGGTAACCGTGAATATGCCATGCGGGTATGGTTGAAGCCAGACCGGATGCTGGCCTATAAAATTTCTGCTGATGAAGTGATGAAGGCCCTGGATGAACAAAGCCTCGAAGCCTCTCCGGGAAAAACAGGCGAAAGCTCCGGCAAACGATCGCAATCATTTGAATACATCCTCAAATATCCCGGCCGCTTCACCACCAAAGAAGAATATGGAAATATTATCCTGAAATCAACACCTGATGGGCAGCAGGTACGACTGAAAGACGTAGCAGATGTTGAATTTGGCAGCACCATGTATGATATTTATTCCAACATCAATGGCCGTCCTTCCGCCGCCATCGTTCTGAAGCAATCGTATGGAAGTAATGCCAGCCAGGTAATTGAAGATGTAAAGGCTAAACTGAAAGAGATCAAAGCCACCTCTTTTCCCAAAGGGATGGACTATGAGATCAGTTATGATGTGTCGAAATTCCTGGACGCCTCCATTGAAAAAGTTGTACATACACTGGTAGAAGCGTTCTTGCTGGTGGGGCTCGTAGTATTCCTGTTCTTGGGAGATTGGCGGTCTACTCTTATTCCAGCCATCGCCGTCCCGGTTTCATTGATCGGGACATTCCTGTTCATGCAGTATTTTGGAATTACCCTCAACCTGATCACCCTCTTTGCGCTGGTACTGGCAATTGGTATCGTAGTGGATAATGCCATCGTGGTAATTGAAGCCGTACACGCAAAAATGGAAACAAAAGGTCTTTCACCGGTACAGGCAACAGAAGAAGCTATGCACGAGATCAGCGGCGCCATTATCGCTATCACATTTGTTATGGCGGCTGTATTTATACCGGTGGCGTTTATGTCCGGTCCCGTGGGAATTTTCTACCGCCAGTTTTCCATCACCATGGCCACCTCCATCATTCTCTCGGGAGTGGTAGCGCTTACGCTTACTCCGGCGCTTTGCGCCATGATGTTGAAGAATACCCACGGACAGGCGCGCAAAAAAACCTTGCTGCAGCGGATGCTGGACGGCTTTAATAATAGCTTTAACCGCCTGAATGGCCGCTACCAGCGCACATTAAGCAAAATTGTGAGCAGGAGATTGCTAACGCTTTTGATACTGGTTGGTTTTTGCGCGGGTATCTGGTTTCTTAATAATAGCCTGCCCTCCGGTTTTATTCCCAATGAAGACCAGGGTATGTTTTATGCAGTGATCCAGACGCCACCCGGATCTTCACTGGAACGTACCAATGAAATTGCCGAACGACTGCAAAAGATTGCGGAAACGCTGGATGATGTGCAGTCCGTATCCTCGCTGGCTGGTTACGAAATCTTGAGTGAAGGAACCGGATCCAACTCCGGAACCTGCCTCATCAATTTGAAAACCTGGAGCCAGCGCAAACATTCGGTACAACAGATCATCGATGAACTGGAAGAAAAGTCAAAAGATATCACAGGCGCCACTATTGAATTTTTTGAACCACCAGCCGTTCCTGGCTACGGCGCCGCAGGTGGCTTTGAATTACGGTTGCTGGATAAAGCCGGCTCGGGCGACTATAAGAAAATGGAAACGGTGAACGACGAATTTGTAAAGGAGTTAAATAAAAGGCCTGAACTTTCTTCCGTATTTAGTTTTTACAGCGCCAGTTTCCCGCAGTATATGTTGCGAATTGACAATGACATTGCGCAGCAAAAAGGCGTTACAATCGATAATGCTATGAATACGCTTTCAACACTAGTGGGAAGCAACTATGAAATCAGCTTTATTGAATTCGGCCGACAGTACAAAGTGATCGTTCAGGCTTCGCCGGAATACAGGGCATTGCCGGAAGATATTTTAAAATTATACGTGAAAAATGATCGGGATGAAATGGTGCCCTTCTCGGCATTTATGCGAATGGAGAAAGTATATGGCCTTTCGGAGATCACGCGACATAATATGTACAATTCTTCAGAGATCAGCGGCGCAGCCGCCCCGGGATACAGCAGCGGACAGGCCATCAAAGCCATCAATGAAGTAGCGGCTAAATCATTGCCTCGTGGTTTTGGTATCGACTGGGCAGGTATATCCAAAGATGAAGTGGGCCGTGGCAACGAAGCTGTTTTTATTTTCCTGATCTGCCTTGGATTTGTCTACCTCATCCTGGCTGCACAATACGAAAGTTTTCTGCTTCCATTTTCAGTGATCCTGTCATTGGTGGCGGGTATTTTTGGCGCTTTCCTCCTGTTAAAACTGCTGGGCCTCGAAAATAATATTTATGCCCAGGTGGCCATCGTAATGTTGATCGGGTTGCTGGGAAAAAATGCCGTACTGATCGTTGAGTTTGCAACGCAGAAACATCGTGCCGGTTATTCCGTGCTGAATGCAGCTATTGAAGGTGCAACCGTGCGTTTTCGCCCCATCCTCATGACTTCCTTTGCGTTTATCGCCGGTCTTATCCCTCTGGTTATTGCCAATGGACCTGGCAAGATCGGTAACCGGACTATCGGCAGCGCTGCCGCCGGTGGTATGTTGCTGGGAACAATATTAGGCGTACTGATCATTCCCGGCCTCTACTACCTGTTTGCTAAAATATCCGAGAAAAATATTCTTGTTAAAGACGAAGAAGAAAATCCGCTCACCGAAGAAATTGATCACAATGTATAAAATGCGTTTATATCCCGTTTTTATTGTACTGGCTGCTATGCTGATAGCCGGATGTCACGTTCCGGCCATTACCGAATCTGGAAAACCGCTAATGATACCGGCTACGTTTAGCAGCACCAATACAGATACAACCACATCCGCAAAATTTCCCTGGAAAACATTTTTCCCGGATCCGCAACTACAGGCGCTGATTGATACAGCATTGACCCGTAACCAGGAATTACAGATAGCCTTGCAGGAAATTGAAATCGCGAAAAACGATATCCGTGCCCGTAAAGGCGAGCTATTACCCGGTGTATCGCTCGGCGGAGGAATTGGCGTTGATAAACCCGGCAGGTATACCAGCGAAGGCGCGGGTGATGCCACCACGGAAATAAAGCCGGGAAAAAAAATGCCTGATCCATTGATGGATTACCGTATCGCGGCAATGGCATCGTGGGAAGTGGATATCTGGAATAAATTGCACAATGCAAAAAAGGCAGCAGTCTTACGCTATCTCGCCACCAACGAGGGACGAAACTTTATCCGTACAAGTCTTATTGCTGAGATCGCTTCCTCTTATTACGAATTGCAGGCGCTGGATAAAGAACTTGCTATCGTAAAACAAAACATCGGAATTCAAAAAGACGCCCTTGAAATCGTTCGCGTGCAGAAAGAAGCCGCACGGGCTACAGAACTGGGTGTGAAAAAATTTGAAGCAGATGTACTGAAATCGCAAAGCCTGGAGTTCGACATACTGCAACAGATCCGCGAAACGGAAAATCGTATCAATCTTTTAGTAGGACGTTATCCGCAGTCTATTCAGCGAAGCAATACAAATTTTCTGGAAAATAATCCGCCAATCGTCTCGGAAGGTATTCCTTCCCAGTTATTGTCCAACCGTCCAGATATCCGCCAGGCAGAATTGGAGTTGCAGGCAGCCAAACTCGATGTGAAAGTGGCGAGGGCAGCCTTTTTACCGTCGCTGGATATTTCCGCGGCTATCGGTTTCCAGGCGTTTAATCCCACTTACCTGGTAAAATTCCCGGAATCGCTTTTGTATAACCTCGCCGGTGATATTGCAGGCCCACTAATTAACCGCAATGCGATCAAAGCTGAATTTGCCAACGCCAATGCGCGGCAGTTACAGGCCTTGTACAGTTATGATAAAACGGTATTGAATGCTTACCTGGAAGTTAACACGCAGCTTTCTGCTATCAGTAATCTTTCCAATAGCTATATGCTAAAACAACAGCAGGTAGATACGCTTACCAAATCGATCGATATTGTAAACGACCTCTTCAAATCAGCGCGTGCCGATTATTTTGAAGTACTAATGACCCAGCGCGACGCACTGGAAGCTCAACTGGAACTGGTTGAAGCAAAGAAAGACCAGTTTAATGCAGCTGTAGAAGTGTACCGGGCACTGGGTGGTGGATGGAATTAAGAGGATACTGGGCAATGGGCAGGCGGACGATATCCGTTTGCCCTTTTTTATTAACTGACTAGTCGGTTTGGAACTTCTATTTGCCTTCCAGCCAGTTGATCACCATTTTCGGATCAGCAATACTCCAGGAATGAGGATGCCGCTGGTGTCCCGGTTCCCGAAACCCTTTCCCCTCCGTGGTGACCAACACCGCTTCTTCATTTCCCAGAAGTTGCAATTCGTTCACCAGCCCGGCAGCCTCATATGCATTCATATAACTATAATCAAAATGCCGCTCTTTCAGCCACCACTGGATATCAGGCTCTGTAATCAGCATCAGTTTTGTATGCAACAGCGTCTTTACTGCCCGTTGCGTAGTATCGGAAAAAGAATAGGGAGATTGCTCGTAATAAGTTGACCGTGCTTCTTCCGGTTCACCGCCCATTTCGGCAACAATCCGGTTTAGCATATAACCCACTTCACCATCGCGCATACCAGGATTTAGTCGCGCTACCCGTTTGGCCCCATTGTAAAATCGCTCCCAATCTAACGGGGGATCCACGGCAAAAACCGCAGCCGGCACAGGGAAGTCAGGATGCATAGCCGCCATTTCCGCATACTTCACCACGCAGGTGCCGCCAATGGAAAGTCCGCCGAGATAAATCGGCCTGCCTGTTATATGATATTTCTCCTCTACCAGCCGGATTAGATCGCGGAGTGCATATTGGGAACTGCTATCACTGCCAAAGTAGAGCCGGCCGGTTTTTAAAACCGGGATTATTGTCAGCATATTCTGCGACACAGCATAGGCCGGTAATTTTGTTTCCTGCAATAAGCCTTCCGGCGAAGCGCCAAACCCATCCATTAGTATCAGTAAGGCTTTTGGATTATTTCCAGTCGGTACCATGGCAATAAACCGGTTGGCAGTGCTGTCAGTTGAAGAAAGATATACTTTCTCCGTTCGCTGCGCGAATGCGGAAATAGCAAACAAACCGGATGCAAGCGTCAGCCAGATGGAATTGCGCATAAGAAAGAAATTGATATATCGTAAAGCTATATCAATTTTTTACCCCGGATACGGCTGAGTGTTTCAAGGGACATATTCAGGTATGAAGCGATATATTTCAGGGGAATACGGTTCAGCAGGCTGGGTTGCAACTCAATAAAACGCTGGTAACGCTTCGTTGCCGAAGAAATTCGCGCCAGGTAGGCGCGCTGTTCCGCCCCGCGGTAATTTTCTTCCAGCAAAATACGTCCGATCTTATTGGCCACCGGGTAATGTTCAAACATATACTCGATGTGTTCGTAATCAATGCCGCAAAGTTCCGTGGTCTCCAGCGCCTGCAGGTATTCAATACTGGGTAATTCAAGCCCAAGCGTTCGTCCGGGCGCTACGAGTTCATTTTCTTCGTTGATCCAGGTGGTGATCTGGCGATTTCCCTCCATTACATAACTGCGGACCACGCCTTTTTTTATGAGATAGATACATCGCTGGCGGCTTCCCGGTTTAAAGAGCAGGCCGCCCCGGCGGATAGTGAGACCAAAGCTTCGTTCTGCAACAAACCGTTGTTCCTCTTCCCGCATCGGTTGTATCATCATAAAAAAATGGCATAGTGCAGGATCATTGTTTTTTTTCCTGTACATACTAAACTAAGGTGGATGAAAAAAGATGGCGCTACAAGATAAGTATTCGGTCCGGTATATAACGGCCTCAAATACTGTGCTAATCTGCATCGCGGCTTTTTAACATCCATCGTACCCTTGCAGTATCTGCCAGGAGCGTAATAAATACAATACCGGCAGGTGCCAGGAAGGAATGGAATCCCCACCGCTGGTAACAAAGACCACCCACAAGCGCGCCAGACATAAAGAAAATGATAATAACAAGATATAATCGAATACGCGGCTTCAATTTTAGCCGCTCACTACTTTCTCCTCTCGTAAAGTCAGCAAGCGCAATACCCAGGTCGGTAAACGTACCTGTGAGATGCGTAGTACGAACTACCGATCCGGATATCATCGTTACGAGTGAATTTTGCATACCCATCACAAGTAGTAATGCTCCGGCTACCAGGTGGGGAAACAACGCAGCCCGTTGACCCGCAATTCCAATGGCGAGTAACACCAGCAATTCAAGCAATAGCGGTATGAGATAGGAAAATCGGCGGTTACGCCCAACCACACCAACCAGCATACTCGCCAGGAAGGAACCGAGCAAAAACAACAGCATCCAAAGACCAATTACTTTTACGGTCGCCCAGTTTCGTGCCGCCACCTGTTCTGCAAAAACGGCGGCATGTCCCGTTACATTAGTTGTTAGCACCGCTAAACCAAGGAAGCCGGCGGCATTTACAAAACCTGCCGTCATCCCCAGCAAAAGCGCAAGCTTGCTGTTTTGTCGAAACGTTCTCGATGGACCTGTGTGGTATAACATAGTAAAAGTGCTCAGTCTGCCTGGAACAGGCCGTTAAAAAATACAATACGCCAGCCATCGGGATCCTCATAGCTTTCACTTTTGCCTTCCCAATACGGATTTTCCGGTGCGACAGGCATTAATCCATTTTTTTTCATATTCCGATTCGCCGCTTCAAATTCATCTTCCTCCCCAAAATAAAAAACCAGCAAATGTTCAGCAGTAGGCGGTGGGATAGGATTATTGCCGGAATGCTGGGTGAATTCAAGGTGATGGGTGGCACCCGGCAGGCCAATCATTACACCGTCATAGCCATTGTGGTTCACAAATTTCCCAATAACGGGAAGGCCTAAAATACCATTGTAAAACCGTACCAGTGCGCCTAATTGACGGGTGGGCCTGGCCATGCGGTATTGAACTGCATTCATACCCATTGTTTTGCGCAATTTACCAATGTTTTCGAACCTGATTAAAATCATATCTCCGGCCATCCGGGGTCATAGTCCGGGTTTTTGACCGCAACTAATTTTATAGCTGTTAAATAGCTCGTATGAAGAATATAGTGGCCCCTACCAATTTTTCAAATGCTTCCGCCAACGCTGTGCGCTATGCAGCACAACTTGCCGCATCCATCAATGCAAATCTGCACATCCTTCATTTCTACCAACTGCCGCTTATGATTGGAGATGCAGGTATGCCAGCCGAGTCCGTTTCGATGCTGGCCGATGACGCTGCGGAAGAAATGCAAACACTTGAAAACACTATCCGCAAAGAAACACAGGGGCGGGTGCGCATATATACCCATGTTGAAGACGGCTATTTAGGTCCAAAGCTGGAAGAATATTGCGAAACCCTGCAACCATTTGCAGTAGTAATGGGCCCCGAAGAATCAGACGCCATTAGCGCAGTACTTACGGGCGCCAAAACATTTCATGCAGCGCGCCACCTCCACTGGCCCGTTGTCGTAGTCCCCGCCAACACATCATTTCAGCCTGTTCGTAAAATTGCATTGGCCAGTGATTTCAGGAAGGTTCCTGAAACACTTCCTGCCGGTTTGATTGAAGCGCTGGTTTCCACACTCAAGGCAGAACTCCATATTATTTATGCAAGCGACGACAGCCTTGCCGGGTTTGACCCCGAAACAACCCTGCAATCTGCGTGGATGGAAGAAATATTGGGACATCAACACCCGGCATATCATTTTTTGTATGGAAAAAATATAGAAGAAACTATTACGGATTTTGCCCAAAAACAGGGTATCGACCTGCTGATTATCGTTCCAAAAAAACATGGCATCCTGCACGCACTGTTTGGTCATAATCATTCCAAAGCCTTCCTGCTTCAAAGCCGGGTACCCGTTGTTACGTTACATGCGGAGGCCTGAAACGAAGTTCTTTCATGTTGTTGGTTTTGTACTGTTCCAAACCCGCTGAACGGCGGGTTTTTTAGTGCAAATGACAATTTGTAGTGAGCTGATTCCTAAAATTTTATATCTCTTTCCTTTTATCGTAAACGCTTTTCCCGATTGCGGCTGACCCCCTCGGCAGCGGCAACTAATTTGCGCCCGGTTTGAAAAAAACATACGGGCTGTTCCCGTTTTTCCCAACGGGTTTTGGGAATACGCCCACCAAGTCTATTTATACCGTTATGAAACAAAAATTACTGCTTTCAATCTTCGTTGTATTTGTCCTTTCCCTTTGCGTCAACGCACAAAATACCGGCGGTGTTCTGAAAGGAACCGTTATTACCTCTGATGATCAACCCGCAGCAATGGTAACCGTTAGTATCAAGAATGGCCGACATATCACATTCACCGGCGACGACGGCACTTTTATCCTGCGGAACATTCCCGCCGGCAATTATGAAGTACAAGTATCGCTTACCGGTTATCAAACATTATCGGCCAACGTTAGCATTCAAACAGGCAAAACAACTGATATCCGTTTGCAACTCGTCGTTTCCCGGGAACAATTGCAGGAGGTGATCATTCGTTCCAACGTGCGCAGCTATAAAGCCAACACCGTATCCTCATCCCTTCGCCTGCAAACACCCATTCTTGAAACGCCACAAAATATCCAGGTGGTAACCGGGAAGGCACTGGCAGATCAACAGGTAATTAGTATGAGTGATGGACTGGTACGCAATGTAAGTGGAGCGGTGCGACTGGAACATTGGGGTGACCTGTACACCAATATCAGCTCCCGCGGATCACAGATACAGGCTTTTCGCAATGGTATGAATGTGGTTGCCTCTTATTGGGGACCCCTTACAGAAGATATGAGCTTTGTAGATCACATCGAATTTGTAAAAGGCCCCGCCGGGTTTATGCTTTCCAATGGTGATCCAAGTGGTTTGTACAACGTGGTTACCAAAAAGCCAACCGGCCAAACCCGTGGCGAAGCTTCATTTACCGTAGGCAGCTTCGACCTTTATCGCACCACGCTGGACCTGGATGGTAAGTTGTCAAAAGACGGGCGACTGCTGTACCGATTCAACGCTTCGGCACAGGATAAAAAATCATTTCGTCCCAATGAATACAATAACCGGTATGTGCTGGCGCCCGTGCTGAGTTACCAACTGGATCCCAAAACAACGCTTACAGCAGAATACACGTTGCAGTATGCAAAAATGAGTGATGTGGGATCCTACTATGTTTTTGCTACCGATGGCTATGCTACACTGCCCCGCACATTCACGTCACTTCCCGCGGGTATGCCGGCCACGCGCATCACTGACCATAGCGCCTTCCTCAACCTGCAACACCGCTTTGACGATCATTGGAAACTAACTACACAGTTCGCATATTTCAATTACCGGCAAAATGGATCATCCATGTGGCCGGCCGCTGTAAATGCCGATGGCACCATGATCCGCGCCGTAAGCAGTTGGGACGCCAAAAGCACGATGACGATGGGACAGGCATTTATAAATGGAGATGTGGCTACAGGAGCTGTACGTCACCGTATACTCGGCGGACTTGACCTGAGCAACAAAGAATACTTTGCCGATTGGGGCCAGTACCACGAACTGGATGACGCAGGCAGTCCGTTTGACACACAGCATCCGAATTATGGCATTCCTTCCAACGGTTACCCGGAGTTTGATCATACCACACCGCTGGAACAACGCGCACTCGCCGCGGGTGGTGTAATTGACCAACGCTACTCTGCCGTGTATTTGCAGGATGAACTGGGTTTTCTCAACAACCAGCTTAGACTAACGCTTGCCGGCCGCTATACATACGTTCAACAATCCGAATATGGCGGCGCACCCGTAACTGCAAAGCATGCTTCTCCACGCATTGGTATCAGTTACTCTATCGACAAACACACTTCTGTATATGCCTTGTACGACCAGGCATTTATCCCGCAGGCAGGAAAACTTACCAATGGTGGTAAGGTGAAACCGATCACCGGCAATAATATGGAGATTGGGCTTAAAAAAGACTGGGCCGGCGGCAAGTGGAATAGTACTGTATCGGTTTACCGTATCCTGAAAGAAAATGAACTGGCGGCCGATCCCAATAGCCCGCCAAACTCCGGGTTAAGCATCGTGTTTGGACAAAAGCGATCACGCGGCGTTGAGTTCGACGTACGTGGCACCATCATCAACGGACTGTCCGTAGTAGCCAACTATGCCTTTACAGAATCTGTCATCTCCAAAGTGGCAGATGGTATTACGGATCGAAAGGTGGGAGATGTGGTACCTGCCTATGCCAAACATACTGTTAATACATGGCTCAATTACAAAGTGCAGTCCGGCGTACTGAAGGGATTGGGCGCTTCTGCGGGATTCACCTATCTCCTGGGAAGGGAAACTTACTGGGATCCTTCACCGGATCCTTCGGTGGTGCTGCCGGATTATTTTAAGCTGGATGCCGGTCTTTCATGGGAAAAAGATCATCTCGGGATCAACTTCAACGTATTTAACCTGCTGAACAAATACCTGTATAGCGGTTCCTATTATTCTTACCTGGGCGCCTATTACTGGCAGGCTGATCCGCCACGAAACCTGCGCATCGGTATCAGCTACCGCTTTTAATTGTGCCGGATGAGGATTAAAAAAATAGTACGATCAATACACCTGTGGCTCGGACTACTGTCCGGGCTACTCGTTTTTTTTCTCGGTATTACCGGCTGCCTTTTAGCTTTTGAAATTGAAATCCGGAATTTTACAGAATCCTATCGCAACGTGCAACCGCGGGGAACAATGGTTCTGTCACCAGCGGTGTTGAAAAAAATCGCAGAACAACACCTGGCATCAAAAAATGCCATCACCATTGAATATCCCGGTCGCAACAAAGCCGCCATCGCCTCCTACTACGATGCTGATCATTACGAGATTGTTTTCATGGATCCCTATACTGGCCAATTCCTGAAACATCGTAATATGAATCGTGATTTTTTCAGGACCATCATCAACGGGCATTATTATCTCTGGTTGCCACCATCTGTCGGGCAGCCCATTGTAGCATCTGCTACTCTTGTATTCCTGGTAATGCTCATCAGCGGCATTATACTGTGGTGGCCCAAAAATCGCGCTGCCGCGCGACAACGGTTTAGTATCAAATGGTCAGCACGATGGAGAAGAAAAAATTATGATCTTCACAATGTGCTCGGCTTCTACGCCAGTTGGATCGGGATTTTTCTTGCACTCTCCGGACTTGTGATGGGATTTCAATGGTTTGCCCGTACCGTGTATTGGACCAGCAGCGGCGGACAACAGCTACCGCTTTACCAGGCCGTGAGTTCAGACACATCAACAAAAGAAAATAAAAATCAGCAGGACCAAATATTCTACAATCAATTGTCAACCTTGCATAGCAATGAAAGTATTGCCATTTATTTTCCGGCCTCGCCGGCCGATGCAGTGCAACTGACCATCAACCACCGCCCAGGCACCTACTATAAAACCGACAATCTTTATTTTGATCAATACAGCGGTAAGCGTATTGATGCCAACAGCACCTACCAGGGGTATTACAGTGATGCCACAATAGCCGACCGGATAGCACGAATGAACTATGATATCCATGTAGGCGCTATCCTGGGACTTCCGGGTAAAATACTCGTTTTTTGCGCCAGTCTTGTGGCCGCTTCACTTCCGGTTACAGGGTTTATGATCTGGTGGGGGAGAAGAAAGAAGAAAAAGCCTCAGTCTGCTGCTTTCCAAAAAGGATCCGTCCAGTGAGAGCCGTGAACAGCAGAAGCGATAATAGCAACATGAATTTGTTCCAGTTCAGTTGCCGACAGATTTTTTTCCAGCCAGGGAAAAAGTTCCGTCTCTTCAAAGCGGATATGATGTTCGAGTAATTTGGCAAGCAAGCGAAAATCATGCGCATCCTGCTCCCTGTCCAGCAGCAGGATCAGGTCGCGTATATCAGCATGTTCATCCTTCAGGCGTTTGGCAAGCAAACTGCCAGCAGGGAGAAATGGCAACAGGATTTTCTCTTCATGAAAAAAATGTGGACGGATATGATGAACCCAATACCAGCGGGTATAATCCGCCAGGCGTTCTGCCGATACTTTCCGTGCGTAGGAGTGAAGGCGGTCGGCAAAAAGCAGCCCATCCCGGTGTTCATCCCGTAGTAGTTGAAAGGCGGTAACGGTTGGCCCGGAAGGGTTCATAATAGTAGGTTTAAAAACACTGCAGCCTCCCCCCGGAGCACTGCAGTGCAACGAAAAACGAAACGAGGATCAGGCGTTTATGGTTACTAACCAGTTTATAATTCCAGTGAGAATAACAGCAGCGTTCACCAGCACTCCGGCAAAGAAGATCGGGATGGTGATACGGGTGGGCAGTGCAGCCAGGTGACTGATCAACACCACGGCCATGCTGCCAATGGTAAGCGCCCACAACAACATTCCATTGCCGGCAAGAAACACTGCAAAAACAGTAATGGGAGATAACACACATCCGTATAGCACAAGGCTACCCGCCAACCACATAAACCTGTTTTCTTCCTGCGTGCCACACCAGTTGATAAAACGGCGGAACAGGGATGTTTTACTGGAGGAAACTGTATAGGAATGCTCAATGGGATGTGATATGCTTTGCATGGTTGCTCATTTAGAGCAAAGGTCTGTTTCGCACGTGGACAAGGCAATGATGTGCGTCAACGGACAGGATGATCCTTGTCATATCCCTAACATTCACTAATACAACATACTGCGTAATTTCTCCGGATCGGGGATGGTGATCCGTCCTTCTTTGATCTCAATTAATTTTTCCGCTTTAAAATCGCTGAGCGTACGAATCAATGATTCTGTTGCCGTGCCTACATAGTTTGCAATATCCTCCCGGGAGATGGAGATGGCCGCAGTGGTCCCGGTGGCATTGAATTTTTCATGTATGTCCAGCAGCGCCTTGGCTACACGGCGGCGAAGGGAGCTGTAGGCAAGGCTCAGCAACCGGTCTTCTTTCTCACGCACGTTCTGCGTGATGAGCCGGATAAATTTGGTTGCGATATTGATGTCGGTATAGATCATCTGCAAAAAATCCTCCTTGGGTATTTGCAGCAGCTCTGCATTTTCCAGCACTTCGGTGTTATCATCATATACCTGGTCTGTAATAATTGCCGCATATCCTACAAAATCGCCGGCATGATACAGGTCGGTAATATATTCCTTGCCATCTTCGTTGATCTTGTAACCCTTCACTTTTCCCGACAGCACATAATAGAGATAACGGGGTCTTTTACCTTCCTGGTATAGCGTATTCTTTTTAGCCAGCGCCTGTGTATCATAGCGATCGGCCAATTGTGCCAGCACGCCGGAATCTTTTACATCCTGCAAAAAGCGGTTGACACCTGCCGGCCCTTCGGCATAGGGTTGAGTAAGAATTTCTGATTTGCGCAAGCGTATTTCAACTGCTTTCAGCAGTTCAATATCATCAAAAGGTTTGGTAATATAATCGTCGGCGCCCATTTCCATTCCCTTCCTGAAATCACTGCGCTCCGTTTTTGCCGTCAGGAAAATAAAGGGAATATGCTGCGTGTCATTGTTTTTTCGCAACAGGTGAAGTACGCCGTAACCATCCAGCTCAGGCATCATAATATCACAAATGATCACATCCGGTTTTTCTTTCAGCGCCAGTTCAACGCCTTTTTTCCCATTGTCTGCCACAAATACCTTATACCCGGCCAGTTCAAGTATTTCAGCTGTGTTTTCCCGGATATCGGGATTGTCGTCTATTACCAGGATCGATTTCATGGTTGTTAGTTAGTCTGGTTAGGAATATGAATGGTAAATGTGGTGCCTTTTCCAAGCTCACTGCGCACTTCAATATACCCCTGCAACAAATCCAAAAACCGGCTTACGATATGCAGTCCGAGCCCCGTCCCCTGGATATTGGTTGCATTTTTGGCGCGGTGAAAACTGGCGTACAGGTGTGGCAGATCATCTTCGGGAATACCAATGCCGTGGTCAGCAACGGTGATCGTGATCTCCCGGTCCGTTATGCTGCTCGAAATCTCAACCTGCTGATTCTCCGCGGAAAATTTTACGGCATTACCCACCAGGTTCAGTACAATATTCTTGACCAGTTTTTTATCGGTATATGCCAGCGGGTTGCCATGATGTGTAAAAATAAGTTCCTGTCCCGGTTTGGCAATTCCTTTCATTTCCTCCACAATTTCTTCCATGAAAGGCGCCATTTCAAATTCATTGCATTGTACATCTACCCGTCCTTCATTCAACTTGCCAAGGGAAAGGAAATCCTCAAGAATGTCGTTAAGGTGTTTTACTGAATTTTTGATCTTGTCCACATGGCGCATTCGCTTGTCCTGCTCATCGGTAGTGGTGTATTTTGCCAACAGGGAAGCAGAGGAGAGGACAGTACTCAGTGGCGTTCGAAATTCGTGTGACGCCATGGAAACGAAACGCCCTTTCATCTCACTCAGTTGTTTTTCCTTATCGAGTGCTTCGCTCAATTCTTCCTGGGAGTGCTCCAGCTTTTGCAAAGCCTCTTTAAGAATATTCGTCCGCTCTTCCACCTTGGCTTCCAGTTGCATATTCAGTTTGCGCATATCCCGCGCCATATTTTCCAGTTCTTTTTGCTGGTTCAGGATATCCTGTTCTATTTTTTTGCGCAGCGTAATATCAACTATAAATGCAATAACAAACGGTTCATTTTCTTTTTTATAGTAACTAAGGCTAACTTCAACCGGCAGGTTGCTGCCGTCTTTTTTCCTGCCATACAAATCACGTCCACGCCCCATAACGCGATTGGAAGGTTGTTTATAAAATCCTTCTCTTAATTTATGGTGATGGGGCCGGACGGAATCTGGCAGTAATACTTCAATCGGACGATTCACTAATTCATCGGCTGGATAGCCAAACATCCGCTCGGCTGCGGGGTTAACGAGCACCATATTGCCTGCGGCATTTGTAAGAATAATGCCTTCGGTTGCATTTTCAAACAGCGAAGTCAGGTGCGTAATATCTCTATGCATAGGTGCGTGTTACCTTCGAATTTACGAAAAGAGGGGAAACGCTTTACTCCTGACGGTTAAGAAGTTTTTTTTCCATTTCTACAGCCCTGGGAAAGAGGATTTTGTTTTCCAGGTAGTAATGCTGGGCCATATCCTGGTCTATTTCGCGCAATTTTGCAAAAACAACCTGGTGGCTGCTGCAGGAACTGGGTGGTGGCGTATAGTTGTTGGTAATGGTCCGGAAACTATGCAACAGGCGAAGATGATCTTCCTGCGTTACCAGTTCTGTAAACGGTTTGCCCATGGTCCTTACCAGTAATTTGCCATACGGGTCATTGTCTTCGGCGGCATGTGCCAGGTGTTTCAAATAAGGAAATAATTCCGTTTCCTGTTGTTGCATTCGCTTCGTCGCCACTTGCTCAAGCTGTTGATAATCCTCAGTAAGTTGTTCCAGCGCCGGGTATTTTTTCCGGTGTTCCTCTGTAAAATGAGCCAGTGCCGGGAAAAACGCGGGCAGCGTTTCGCGGAGATAGGCATGATGTACATTAATGATATAGTCCACCAGGAAGTCAGTGCTCCAGCTTTCAAATGGCAACTGGTTACTAATGGTGATGGATTGCAATGCCCGTTCCAGATCACTCTTCAGCGAATCCCAATTGATGGATTGACTGTTGCACACCATTTCCAATGGCCACCGGCCACCGCAGCAATATTCAATGCCATAACGCCGGAATACATCGGCTGTTCGCGCATCACGGGATACAATATCACGTGCCGTAAGGTTGGGATGGATCTCAAATGGTAATAGGAACATAGCGGAAAGTGATTCAATCAATTATAAACGGCAAATGTAAATGGCGCTCAAAAGCCGTGGCATGACGAAAGTCATGTTTCTGCCTGACGATAATCAGGTGGCCGGCTACCCGGTATCAGCTCTAACCCTGTGGCTGCCAGCTACTTTTGGGTCCGAAAAGTAAATCACATGCACGTTGAAACATCTTCGCAGGAAAAGCCGCTTAGCGGCGAGCCGGACAAGACAGAAAAGCCGTTTTTCCCCGCCGGGGCCATTGCATTTTTCGTATTGCTGGTGGTGATGGCACTGCTCTTCTGGTACGGTATCTATTTCCTGATGATTGAACGCTCCTAATCTAATTTTTATGGTAATTGAGAAAATTGAAAAACGGATCATCGTAGCCTCGCTATTGTTGATGGGGCTGTTTGTTTTTTCCCTGCTTTATGCAAAAGGCCGTTATAAATCAGATGTGCCCGAATGTTTGCCCTATAACAAGGCCTATACGGAACCGCGTATAGATACCATTGATGCACATACTTATCGCGTTTTTTGCGTGGCTTCCATGTGGCAGTTTGAGCCTTCTGAAATCTATATTCCCGTAGGAAGTGAGGTAGATTTTTTCCTTACCTCCAAAGATGTTGTTCACGGGTTCGACATTAGCGACAAGAATGTAAACATGATGGCCGTGTATGGTGCCATCAACAAAACAACCGTACGATTTGATAAACCCGGCACCTATAATATCGTTTGCCACGAATACTGTGGCGTGGGCCACCAGAATATGCGTGCCCAGGTAATTGTAAACTATCCCGAGAAATAAATGAATGGCTATGCAAGTAACGAAGACTTTTAAACGGATCATTTTCCTGGAGCTCATCATCCCGGTGGTATTGCTCATTATCGGCATCTATCACGGGTTGATGCAAACGATCTACCGGGCGGGTATTCTTCACGATGCCTCTTTTGCAAAATTGGATTACTACCAGGGGCTTACACTTCACGGGGTGATCAATGCCATCGTTCTCACCACTTTTTTTGCCGTTGCCTTTGGCAATGTAACGATGGCCTATTATTTTAAAGAAGAACCCAACAAGCGGTTAATGTGGCTGGGATTCTGGCTCAAGGTGGTAGGCACACTGATGGCCGCCTGGGCTATGCTGGCCGGCAAAGCCTCCGTACTCTACACCTTTTATCCGCCATTGCGTGCCCATCCTTTATTTTACCTCGGCGCCGCATTATTGATCGTTGGTTCATGGGTGCCGCTGATCAGTTGGACCGGCATGTACCTGCGATGGAAAAAAGCCAATCCCAAAACAAAAACACCGCTGGCCGTATTGGGTACGCTGATCAATTTTATTATCTGGTTTGTATGTACGCTGGCTGTAGCGTATGAAGTACTTGTGCTACTCATTCCCTGGTCAATGGGATGGACGCATACGGTAAACGTAAACCTGGCCCGTACACTCTTCTGGTTTTTTGGCCATGCCCTGGTGTACTTCTGGTTGCTGCCTGCCTACATCATGTTCTATACTATTTTACCAAAAGTGGCGGGTGGCAAATTGTATTCAGACCTTGCGGGAAGAATTGCGCTTTTCCTGTTCCTGATCTTTTCCATCCCCGTGGGTGTGCACCACCAATACAGTGATCCTACCATTGCACAGGGTGTAAAATTCTTTCATGGGATGCTCACCTATGGCGTTGCCATCCCAAGTTTTATCACTGCATTCACACTCGCTGCATCACTGGAATATGCAGGGCGAAAAAATGGCGCAAAAGGCTGGTTTGGCTGGATGAAGAAGCTGCCCTATTTTGATGAGAAGCGCTACCTCTTTGGTTATTTTATCTGCGGGCTGATCCTCTTTGTATTCGGCGGACTCACCGGTATTGTCAACGCATCTTATTCGCTGAATACGGTTGTGCATAATACTGCCTGGTTGCCTGGTCACTTTCACATGACGGTTGCCGGTCCTGTTTTCCTGGGTATTGTAGGCATGAGCCTTTATCTATACTCTACCATGAGTGGCAAAAAGGTTTATATGCGCTCCGTGGCTACCATCGTTCCCTACCTGTGGATGATTGGCATGCTGGTATTTTCTTTTGGGATGAGCTGGGGTGGATTGCGTGGTGAACCCCGCCGTACCAATCTTGGTATTTCTTACCTCAATCCTGACAGCGAATTGTTCCGTAGTGATTGGGTGCCAACTACGTTGTTGGCACTGCTGGGAGGCATAGTCATGTTTATCGCAGCAATGCTGTTTGTGATCGTGTTTTTCGGAACCGTGTTTGGTAAAAAGACAGAAGAAGGTCGGTTGGAGATCCCGGTAAGTGAGGCGTATCATGATGAACCCCGTGTGGCATTGTTCGACAAATTCAAACCCTGGATTATTGCAATGGCGGTGATCATCCTGCTGGCCTACGTGCCTGCACTGTGGAACGTGGAGAAGAATAGCGGACCTGGTGCACCTGCCTTTGATGCAAATAGTCCTGTATCTGTAACTGCAACGCAAAAAAATGAGCAACCGTAAACAACTTGTTCTTTTTGGCGTGCTGGTGTTCCTGGTTCCATTCGTAACCATTTACGCTACGCGATGGTATAACAACCGGGTAGCTGCATTGCCTGATTATGGTGTGGTGGCAATTGATAGCCTTTCGGGATCTCCAGGTGCATTCACCGATCAACAGGCGAATCGTTTTTCGATGGAAAGCTGGAAGGGAAATATTGCCGTGGTTAACTTCTTCTTTACACATTGCCCGGTGGTATGTCCAAAGATGATGAAGAATATGAGCGATGTGGAGAGGGAATTACGCGGGGAGAAAGGATTGATATTTACTTCTTTTTCGGTTGACCCGGAACATGATTCGGCTACGCAACTGCAACATTTTGCCGACTTGTTTGGCATTGCTTATCGGGACTGGAAACTGGTAACCGGTGAGAAACCGGTTATTTATAAGCTGGCGCGTAATGGATTTAAGCTGGTGGCAAGCGAGGGAGATGGCGGGCCGATGGATTTTATTCACAGCGACAAGATCATCCTGCTCGACCGGCAGCAGCATATTCGCGGGTTTTATACCGGTACGGAAAAAGATGAGACGGATCAATTATTACACGACATAAAAAAACTGCTTCATGAATAAGAAGTCTGCGATATTAAAAGTCATTATTGCTTGTATATTGATTCTTCCCGGGCGTTTGCATGCAGCTCCGCCGGATGAAGGGAAAGCGATCTTTACGGCGCGTTGTGCAAGTTGCCATAATGTAAACCGGAGAATGACGGGACCTGCGCTGGCGGGTGTAGATGAGCGGCGTTCTATTGACTGGATCATCCGGTTTGTTCATTCTTCAAAAACTGTAATTGCCAGTGGCGATACAGCGGCGGTTAAATTGTTCGATCAGTTTAATCGTGTGTCAATGCCCGAACATCCTGATCTTTCCGAAGCGCAAATCAAATCGATCGTCGATTACATAAAAGCAGAGGCAAAAACGGGCGTAGTAGCGGCTCCATTTGAAAAGCCCACTCGTAAGCCGGATGGTTACCTGCCATTAAGCATTCACGATTATCCATTTTTTGGAGTGTACCTGTTTGCTGTAGCCTGCCTGGTAGGTGTGTTGTTATTCTGCGTTTACCTGGTGCGCCTGCGCGATGCCCAAAAGGCGAATGGCCGGATATAGGATACTGGCTGCTTAGCGTACGCAACGAAAACCGGTGTGTTCAAGGCCGGTATCATGACTGCTTTTCATTCTTCGCGCTACGCGATAGCCGCTGCAGTAACTGTCGTTGCAAAGAAAGCTTCCGCCACGGAGGCTTCGTTTTTCCATATACGGCTCCTGCGGATCAAACGAACGTGCAGGCCCTTTGGGATCAATGCTGATTTTACCTTGTAGTTCTTTGTAATAATCGGCATTGTAAAGATCGCTGCACCATTCCCATACATTCCCGGCCATGTCGTAAAGCCCATAACCATTGGGTGCGAACGATCCAACGGGCGCAAGTTTTACAAATCCATCGCGTTTATTGTTGAGGTAAGGAAATGCGCCATTCCAGCTATTTGCTTTTGGTTTCCCGGTTTCCACCGGTTCATTGCCCCAGGGATAAATTTGGTTGATGAGACCACCTCTCGCTGCAAATTCCCATTCTGCTTCTGTGGGAAGTCGTTTGCCGGCCCATTTGCAATAGGCCATGGCATCGTCCCAACTTACTTGTACAACAGGATCATTTTCACGTCCACGAATAGAACTTGCAGGCCCTTCCGGGTGTTTCCAGCTGGCGCCTTTTACCCAGCTCCACCATTGGCTGTAATCATTCAGATCAACCGGTCCGCTGGTTGGTGTAAATACCAGGGAAGCAGCTACCAGCAAACTGTCGGCCGGTTGGGGAGTGCCTGGCGGCAGCGTTTTTTTCAGTTCATTCCAGTCGGGTTTTCGTTCTGCAGTAGTAATATAACCGGTAGCGTCTGTAAATTTTTTAAACTGTGCGTTGGTGACTTCCGTTTTATCTATCCAGAATGCTGATACACGCACGCGGTGTTTGGGAAGTTCATCGGGCTGAGCCTGGCTATTATCGCCACCCATATCAAAATCGCCGCCGGGTATAAAGACCATGCCGGCGTTGGAGGTATCGCCATTGAACCTGATATAGCCTGTTGATGTATCCTGGACAAAGCGCTGTGGCGTTTGCATACAGGAATGATTTGAATCAGCCTCCTTGTTAATATGACCCGCGGAAGTGCGTTGATCAGGGGAATTGGTACAGGAACAGGAAAAGATAAAAAACGCGGCAACCAGTCTTAATTTTTTGCTTTTGGCAGTAAACGGGCCGGTTTTTGAATACATACTTAAGTGTTGTTGGAGGAAACGAAGGCAATTTACCCAAACTTGTTCAACAGCAGGTTTTGTAAACAACTGGTTAATGGAAGGCACTTCCGCTTTTCTTTAACACTGCCTTAGAATTAACGGGGCAATATTTGCATTAGTTCTGCGATATTTATATTTTATAATGATTTTCAATGTCTTGTAGTTGTTTTACTACAAAGCTCTTCTAAATATAGTTGTATATGAAATTCATCGGGGGTTTTGTACTGGCGGCTGTTTTATCCTCTTTTTCCATTTGGCAACCGGATTTTGCGTCAGCCAAAAAGCTGGCGAAGGAGGAACATCGTTTAATCCTTTTGAATTTTTCGGGATCAGACTGGTGTGTGCCCTGCATTCGCATGCACAAGGATATTTTTGACAGTCCCGCGTTCTTACAAATGGCGGAAACCAGGCTGGCCATGGTGAATGCTGATTTTCCAAGGCAAAAGAAAAACCAGTTGGAAAAATCGGTTCAGAAAGCAAATGACGCGCTGGCAGATCGCTATAATCCGGAAGGAAAATTTCCCTACACATTATTGCTGGATGCAGATGGCAACGTGATACAATCCTGGGATGGCTATCCAAAAGCCGGTGAAGAAGCATTCATTAACCAGGTAAAGGAAATTTGTGATGCCCGTCACTGACACCTGCATGCAACGGGAATTTCGGCAGCAATGCCGCCTCATGGGCAACCAGTTTGAGATAACCGTGGTGGCTGAGGATGAAAGTTGGGCGCAGGAAAAAATTGCACTCGCTATTGCAGAGATCAGGCGTATTGAAAAGTTGCTGACCACGTTTAGTGATGATAGCGAAACAAATCTGGTAAACGGGAATGCGGGTATTGCGCCGGTGAAGGTGAGCCCCGAATTTTTCAACCTCGTGGAGCGATCGCTCCGGATCTCGCGGCTTACTGATGGAGCGTTTGATCTTAGCTATGGATCAGTAGATAAACGCCTGTGGAATTTTGACCGGGAAATGAAATCATTACCCGATCCTGAAACAGCGCAGCAGATGGTACGACTGATCAACTATCAAAATATCATACTCGACCGGGATGCCGGTACTGTATTTCTTCGTGAGGCGGGCATGCGGATTGGTTTTGGCGGAATTGGTAAAGGCTATGCAGCAGAAATGGCGAAGCAGTTATTGAAGCACGAAGGAGTGGAAAGCGGCATCGTAAATGCATCTGGTGATCTTACCGCCTGGGGTTTGCAGGCCAGTGGCAAACCATGGACCGTTGGTATAGTCGATCCCGATCGCGCAAATAATGCGTTTTCATTCCTGGAGATTAGTGATATGGCAATTGCCACTTCAGGCAATTATGAAAAATTTGTAGTGATTGACGGCGTAAAATATTCACATACGATCAACCCTAAAACAGGTCTTCCTGTAACCGGCATTAAAAGTGTTACGATTATTTGTCCCAATGCGGAGATTGCAGATGCGATGGCAACGCCGGTTACGATCATGGGCATCCGTGCCGGTTTAAACCTGGTAAACCAGGTGAAGGGATTGGGCTGTATTATTATTGCAGACGATAATTCTATTTATACATCTAAAAACATACGTCTCCGATGAAAAAACGACATCATCCGCCGCACAGGCTGACAGCCTGCTGCGTGGTAGCAGGAGGAGCTTTGCTTGCGCTCGCATCCTGTCAGACCGTGAAGGAGTATCAAAAGAACCGTTTGAATGATGGTGAAATGGTACTGTCTCCCCGAAAAGTGGAGAAAACAGAGATCAGTTTTCAAACCTACCGGGAGGGTTCATCAGGAGCCAATGGAGGCAAAACGGGTGGAGGTTGCGGCTGTAACTAAAACAGGCCGGATTTAATAATATTAAGCAAGCACATCATGAAAAGGATTTTTTTGAGCTTAACAATGCTGGCTGCGATACTGCATGGCAAAGCACAGTCGCCGGTGGATAGTTCGGCATTTAAAAGCCGCAAATTACAGCTGGAAGAAGTAAACCTGGTGTCCAGCTATTA
This sequence comes from Bacteroidota bacterium, assembly GCA_048498035.1. Taxonomy (GTDB): domain Bacteria; phylum Bacteroidota; class Bacteroidia; order Chitinophagales; family Chitinophagaceae; genus CADEDV01. The sequence goes on from JBEHYT010000004.1 coordinate 103,065, forward strand.
TTCGCAGAATGGAAACAATTCTGCGGTAACGGGTGGCATCGGTACAGAAAAGCTGACAGATCTCGCCAATGTGATTGATGTAAAATTGATCACGTATGATAAAAAATGGAGGAAGCATACACTTGGCGCTGAGCTGGGCATTGATCACTATACATCGGCCTCGTCTGACCGGATTGATCTGAAAGCCAATTCCTCCGCGTCGCATGCAGATACACGAATCTACCCGTCATTTACCTGGAGCATGGAAAATGAAAAAAAGGGATCAACACTTGGCGCCGGTCTTTCTGCTTCTGCTGAATTCGATTACCAGTCGTTTGGCGCTTACCTGAGTTTTGCGCAGAAAACAAGAAACAGGAACGGGGAGTTTACGGCAAAAGTTCAGACCTATCTCGACCGTGTAAAACTGGTGCTTCCCGTTGAACTGCGACCGGGCGGCGGTGGCGGTGGCGGCGGGGAAGAGGATGATTACGCAAGCACACCACGTAATACGTTTGTTGGATCGCTATCCTATTCCCAAATCGTCAACCAGCGGTTGCAACTGATGTTTATGGCCGATGCGATTCAGCAAACCGGTTACCTGGGATTACCTTTTCACCGGGTATATTTTGCCGACGCGTCGGTACACCAGGAGAGCCTGCCCGACAAACGCTTCAAACTTCCACTGGGATTTAGAGCCAATTATTTTGCGGGAGACCGTGTGATAGTGCGTACTTACTATCGTTTTTACAAAGACAACTGGGGCGTGTTATCGCACACGGCTGAATTGGAGTTACCGATTAAGATCACGCCTTTCTTTTCCATCAGTCCATTCTACAGGTATTATACGCAGTCGGCAGCCGATTATTTTGCACCCTATCGTGAACACACGGCCGCTGATACTTATTATACCAGCAGTTACGATCTGTCAAAATTCAATTCCAATTTTGTGGGAGCCGGTTTCCGGTTTGTGCCGGAGAAGGGGGTGTTTGGAAACCCGCATATCAATATGTTGGAGATACGGTATGGGCATTATAACCGCAGCAATGGCCTGAATTCAAATATTGTATCCCTCAATTTGAAATTTAAATAATCGCATCGGCTCAGGCGCCGAAGAGTTTTGCAACAGCAAACGCGGCGCCTGCGGCTAATGCCCCGATCACCATCACTTTTAATGCGCCGGCAAATGGCGATTGCCCGGTTACTTTACTCTTGAAGTAGCCAAACAGGAAAAGACATATCAACGTTACAACGGAGGAAATCTTCAATCCTTCCATTGGTGTTTGCGTGAAGAAATATGGTGAAAGGGGGATCAGGCCTCCTACTACATAGCTCAGCCCGATGGTAAGCGCGCTTGAAGTGGCCCGGCGTGGATGCGGTTCATCCAGGCCAAGTTCATACTTCATCATAAACTTCACCCATTTATCTTTATCCTTCGCCAGTTCATCTGCCAGTAATGCCTGGCTGGATTCACTAAATCCATATTCCGCGAAAATATCGCGGATTTCTTTTTTTTCTTTCTCCGGCAGATGGTCCACTTCCCAGTATTCCCGCGCCAGCTCAGAATTGTAATGATCCATTTCCGTGCGGCCCGCGAGATAACCGCCCAGTCCCATGGCAATGGAACCGGCAATCACTTCGGCAATGCCAGCGGTAGTAACGATACTGTTGGTGGCAACGGCAGTGCTTACGCCAGCTGCAAGAGCAAAGGGAACGGTGAGCCCGTCACTCATGCCAATAACAACATCGGTTACAAATTCAGAGCCCTGGAAATGTTTTTCTTCGTGTGTAGATGCAGAACGGTCCATAAACCAATATACTATAAAATCGTAAAAAAAAATATGACCTGCATCAGTATGTTCTGCAGTTGCACAATGTTTCACAATGCCTGCCGGGTATGTTGTATGTTTGTATCGTAAACAGACTTGGCATTCTTCTTCAACTATATGGATTCGCCCGTAGGGCAGCTTACCCTGGTAGCCGGAGAAACCGGGCTGGCCGCGGTATTATGGGAAAATGATAACCCCGCCCGGGTGCATTGTACCCCGGATATCCGTGCGGAGCAACACCCGGTGTTGCTCGAAACGGCTATTCAATTGCGTGATTATTTTGACAAAAAACGAACGGCTTTTTCGTTGCCCTTGGAGCTGCACGGCACTCCTTTTCAAAAGGCAGTGTGGCAACTGCTGGCGGCCATTCCTTTTGGTGAAACACGTACCTACCAGCAACTGGCAGATGCATTAGACAATCCAAAAGCAGTGCGGGCAGTTGGAGCGGCCAATGGAAAAAATCCCCTGTCGATCATCCTTCCGTGCCACCGCGTTATTGGCTCTTCAGGTTCACTCACCGGCTTTGCGGGTGGACTGGCAGCGAAGTCATACCTGCTGACACTCGAAGGTGCTTTAGAGGAAAAACAACTTACGTTATTTGTGTAAAGACACATTAGTGGATAAGAAGAAGGTCGTTATTCCTCCGCCAGGGCTTCACCATTTCCCGGCAGTATAAAGCGATAGCCAACTCCCGATTCCGTTAACAGGAAACGCGGCCGGTTGGGATCATCCTCGATTTTTTTTCGCAGTTGCGCGATAAAGACACGCAGGTATTGCGATTGGTTGATAAATCCCGGGCCCCAGATGGCACGCAGCAAATATTGATGCGTAAGCACTTTCCCTTCATTCTTTACAAGCAAAGCAAGCAAGTGATATTCGGTATTAGTCAGTTTTACCAGTTCCCCTCTTTTTTTAACGGTGCGGGAAAGTAGATCCACCTGTAATTCGTCGGTATTGATCACGGGATCATTTTCTTCGCTGGCTGCGCTCCGCAATGCAGAACGGATTCGTGCCAGCAGCTCACCCGTGCGAAAAGGTTTGGAGAGATAATCGTTGGCTCCTCTATCCAGCGCACGAATGATCATTTCTTCGCTGCTTTGTACCGAGAGTATAATTACGGGGCCAGTATGCCATTGGCGAAGTTCTTCCAGTACCGTAATCCCGTCTTTGTCTGGCAAACCCAGATCCAGCAGGATCAGGTCGGGCGGATGGTTGGAGGCCCGTATCAATCCTTCCTGTGCGGTGGCGGCTTCTGCCACTGAGTAGTTGTTGACAGACAATGTGATGGCCAGGGTTTTCCGGATCTGTTCTTCGTCGTCAATCACCAGTATCTCTGCTTTATTCATACTCACGATTTTAGGTAGGAGGTTTTACAGGGAAGTTCAATCGTAAACCTTGCGCCTCCTTCCATTTTATTTTCAAGTTGGATGGAGCCGCCCAGCGCCTCTATAAATCCTTTTACAATGGAAAGGCCAAGTCCCGTTCCGCCGGTTTGCGATGATTTTAATCGGTAAAATTTATCAAAAACGCTGTCGATCTCATCGGGTGGAAATCCATTTCCATTGTCTTCCACCACCAGTTGAAGAATATCGGTATGGATCACTGCATCCACGTTAACCCTGCTGTTTGGCGGCGTATAGATAGTTGCATTGTTGAGCAGGTTGTACAAGGCCTGACCCAGCAGCATCTTGTCTGTTTTTACCAATGGTAAATCAGGGTTAATATTCACCACAATTTTTTGCGACGGACCGTCTTCCTCTACTTTGCGAATAGTGTCATACACCATTTCACTAATATCACACCAGTCGATCCGCGGCTTGATGAACCCGGTTTCCAGTCGTGACATATTCAGCAGGTTCTCCACCTGTTGGTTTAGCCGGAACGAAGCCTGTGCTATTTGTTCAATCAGTTCCTTCCTGTTTTCTTCAGAAAGACGGGTAGCCGGGGAGCGGATATTGTCGGTAGCCGCAATGATGGTTGCAATGGGCGTACGCAATTCATGGGAGAAGGAATTGAGCAGCGTATCATAGAGCTTGAGTGTTTTAGCGCGTTCTTCTTTTTTCCGCGCAGCTTTTTCTACTTGCCGGATCTTATAGGTCAGCACACCATTGATCAGCGCAATCAGGAAGTACATGATCAGCAGGATAACATCTTCCGTGGCGTTTACATGGAAATTAAACCGGGGTGGGATAAAAAAGAAATCCCAGATAAAAGCACTGAGCGCTGCACTCAGCAATACGGGAAGAATATCGAATGAAATAGCCAGTAGCGAGACCGTTAGCAGTAGCAGGAGCGCAACAACGCGATAGCCGAGATATGGCGAAATAGTATAGCAAGCCGCAGAAATAAGTAATACGGCGGCCAGGCTAATCAGGTATTGACGCTTATTGCCCATCTGGATGACAAAGGTATTATACCGGCTGGTCAAAACCACCGGCCCAGGCGGCGTGTAAAGATTTTATAAAGATTTGATCCTAAAAGCCGCGTTTCGCCGGGAATCTGTTGTTCCCGTTCTACTTTTGATATCCGTAACCACAAAATGTCCATGTCTTCTCACAACAAAGCCTCCGCTGCCGGGTTACTGATCGCACTCGGCATTATTTATGGCGATATCGGAACGTCTCCGCTGTACGTACTCAATGCGATTACCAATGGCAGGATGATCACGGATGAGCTGGTGCTTGGCGCCCTCTCGCTGATCATCTGGACGCTTACCCTGCAAACCACCATTAAGTATGTAGTACTGACCCTGAATGCCGATAACCGTGGCGAGGGCGGTATTTTTTCATTGTTTGCGCTCGTGCGCAGGCGCAGGAAGTGGCTGGTAATTGCTGCGATGGTAGGTGGCGCCGCGCTATTGGCAGACGGAATGATAACCCCGCCTATTTCCGTGACCTCTGCAGTTGAAGGCCTTAAACAGGTTCCGGTATTGTCGTCGATCTCTCAAAATACGATCGTCTACATTGTAGTAGGTATTCTCAGTTTCCTGTTTTTCATCCAGCAGTTCGGCACCGCATTTATCGGGAAGTTTTTTGGACCCATTATGACCTGCTGGTTCCTGATGCTGGCTGTGGTGGGGATTGGACATATCGCTGACGACTGGCAGATATTTAAAGCGCTCAACCCGTATTATGGCATTAATTTGCTGATCCACTATCCGCATGGATTTTTTATCCTGGGAGGTGTATTCTTATGTACTACCGGTGCCGAAGCGTTGTATTCAGATCTTGGGCACTGCGGAAAATGGAATATTCGGTACTCGTGGATTTTTGTAAAAAGTTGTCTTATCATCAATTACCTGGGGCAGGGCGGCTGGTTGCTGTCTCATTATTCCGGGCAGGTAATTACGCAGGATATGATCAATTCCGGGTTTAATCCTTTCTATGGAATGATCCCAGCCTGGTTTCTTTATTTTGGTATTGCCATCGCCACCGTGGCGGCTATTATTGCCAGCCAGGCGCTTATCTCCGGGTCATTTACATTGGTAAGTGAAGCAATGCGGCTCAACCTGTGGCCCAAACTGAAGATTGTATATCCCACGGAAGCGCGCGGTCAATTGTTTATTCCTGCAGTCAATTTATTATTGTTTGCGGGATGCCTGGGCATTGTGGCATTTTTCCAGAAAGCATCCAGTATGGAGGCGGCGTATGGACTTGCCATTACCCTTTGCATGATCGCTACGTCCATTTTATTTGCAAATTACCTGGTACTGAAGCGGGCGCATCGATTGTTGATCTATATCTACCTGGTAGTATTCCTGACGATAGAAGTCAGCTTCCTGTTTGCCAACGTTCAGAAATTTCCGCATGGCGGTTATGTGGCGCTGATTGCCGGTGGCTTATTATTCCTGGTAATGTTTACCTGGTTCAAAGCGCGGAAGATCAAAAACCGCTATGTGGAGTTTGTACGCCTGGAACATTATATCCCAAAACTGCAGGAGCTGAGCAACGACAGATCAGTGCCTAAATATGCTACGCACCTGGTATATCTTACCAGTGCTGATAATGCGAAAGAAATTGAACACAAGATCATTTACTCGATATTAAACAAAAAGCCCAAACGGGCAGATATTTACTGGTTTGTGCATGTAGACACACTGGATGATCCTTATACCTGTGAATATAAGGTGGAACATATAATTCCGAACGACATTATCCGGATTGATTTCCGGCTCGGTTTCCGGATACAACCCCGTATCAACCTGATGTTTCGGAAGGTGGTGGAAGACCTGGTGGTGAATAATGAAGTAAATATTAACAGTCGGTATGAAAGCCTCGCTGGCAGCCAGATGGTGGGCGATTTTCAATTTGTGGTGATGGAAAAATACATTAGCCAGGATGCTGAGTTGCCATTTATGGAGAAAGTGATTATGCGGCTTCACTTCTGGTTAAAGGCGATCAGTCTTTCCGAAGAAAAAGGATTTGGCCTGGATCCAAGCAGTGTGGTGGTTGAAAAATTCCCGCTGGTAATTGGCGAAACGCAGAAGGTAAAATTGCGCAGGATACTTGGTGAAGAATGGTAAAAAAATGAACTATGGCTGGCAATATCCTAATTGTTGATGATGAAGAGCAGCTGCGGAAATTGCTGGAACGCATTCTGTCATTGGAAGGATTTACTGTTAACGGCGTTGCCACACTCCAGGCCGCGGAAGTTTTTTTAAAACGAGAAACGGTTGACGTTATTCTCTGCGATGTAAAATTGCCAGACGGAAACGGAGTTGATTTTACGGCTACCGTGCGAAAGCAATATCCGCTTACGGAAGTAATACTACTTACTGCCTTTGCCACGATCAATGATGGTGTGCGTGCCATGAAAAATGGCGCGTTTGATTATATCATGAAAGGTGACGACAATGATCGCATCTTGCCATTGCTTCACCAGGCGGTGGAGATATCCAACCATGCCCGCCAGTGTGCTGTATCGATGCAGGTGAAACCCGACCAGCAATTCTCTTCGGTAATTGGTACCAGCGCAGCCATTAAACAAGCTGTTACTATTGCTTCCCGGGCTGCCACCAGCAATGTGCCGGTATTGCTATTGGGTGAAACAGGTGTTGGAAAGGAAGTTTTTGCAAATGCCATTCACCAAAATAGTACGCGTAGCCGCAAAGCTTTTGTTGCCATCAATTGCAGCGCGTTTAGCCGGGACTTATTGGAGGGTGAGTTATTTGGCCATAGGGCAGGTGCATTTACAGGTGCAATACGCGATAAAAAAGGATTGGTAGAGGCTGCTGAAGGAGGTACGTTGTTCCTGGATGAGATTGGCGAATTGAACCTGGATCTGCAGGCGAAGCTGCTGCGTTTCCTGGAAAACGGGGAATTCTTCAAAGTGGGTGATTCGCGAGTGTCAAAAGCCGATGTAAGAATTGTAGCCGCCACCAACCGGGACCTGCAACAGGAAATGGAGCAACATCGATTTCGGGAAGACCTCTATTACCGGCTCAACGTTGTTGCAGTGCACATTCCGCCCCTGCGGGAACGGAGGGAAGATATACCGTTGCTGGCCGATTTCTTTCTTCGTCAATTTAACCAACAGGAAAATCGTTCGTTTTCCCCGCTTGCTGCGGAAATAAAACAACTGCTGCAACAATATGACTGGCCGGGAAATATCCGCGAATTAAAAAACGTGCTGTTCCGCGCGATGATCCTGGCAGACGATAATATGCTGCGACCTGAGCATTTCCCCTTTGACGTGCAACTGCACCAGGAACATTCCGACCATCTCTCACTTTCCGAAGTGGAAAAGCGGCATATCTTAAAGATGCTCGATGCCTCAGGTGGGAACAAAACAAAAGCGGCCCAACTCCTGGGTATCGGTTTAGCTACCCTGTACCGCAAAATGCAGGAGTACGATCTCTCAAAATGAAACAGTCTTTCTCAAAATGAGACGGTATAAACTGGTCTCAATCCTTATTTTTTTAATCTCATTTTTTCTAAGTCGCTGTCAATCTTCAGGTTGAAAATGCCCGTGGCGGCGTTTCCAAAACAGGCATTCTACTGGCAATGTTTTGACAAACATGCTGCAATGCAACGTGAAAAGATCAGGGATATACTGGTGGTTTCGGTTATCTGGCTGGTAACGGTCATACTGCTGGCAGCCCTTGTTTATAAAGCCCGTTTACTGTTCAATTAAATTAACATGACGATGATCGCATTATTGCTCTCGGCAGCGCTTTGTTGCTTCTGGATTTTTTTTAAGTGCGTTGAATGGTTTGAGCATATCTGACCTAAAATGATTCCTGATGATGAATTTTCTTTTTGTGCTATCGGTACTGGTATTTGTGTACCTGCTGTATGTACTTCTTAAACCCGAAAAATTTTAATGGCTATGACAAGTGAAATAACCGGGGTGGCAGTAACATTTATTATTACGCTGTTACTCGCAATTCCCTTTGGGCGCTACCTGGCCAGGATGTATTCGGGGGAACGGACGGTGCTCGACTTTCTGCAACCAGCGGAGCGACTGTTGTATCGCATTACCGGGATTAACCCTGCGCAGCAGATGAACTGGAAGCAGTTTTTAAAAGCGATGCTGACCATTAATATGCTCTGGCTGCTGTATGCATTTGTTCTGTTACTCTTCCAGGGGCATCTGCCTTTTAACCCGGATGGAAACCCGGATCAGTCGCCGGATCTTGCTTTTAACACAGCCATTAGTTTTTTAGTGAATTGCAACCTGCAGCATTATTCCGGTGAAACTGGTCTCACGTACCTGACCCAGTTATTTGTGATCACTTTTCTGCAGTTTGTAAGTGCTGCCACTGGTATTGCTGTACTTGTTGGGGTGTTGAACGGACTCCGTGAAAAAACCACGAAGAATCTTGGGAACTTTTGGGTCATTTTTATCAAGACCATTACGCGGGTTTTATTACCTCTTTCGCTGGTGGTAGCCATTGTACTGGCACTTAGCGGCACACCTGCCGGCTTTGCTGGCAAAGATACTATCACAACGCTGCAGGGAGATACGGTGCAGGTGTCTCGCGGACCCGCCGCAGGAATGATTGCAATCAAGCACCTGGGTACAAACGGGGGTGGATGGTTTGGTACCAACTCAGCCCACCCTTTTGAAAATCCTTCGTATTTCACCAGCATGTTAGAATTGGTGGCCCAGGTTTTAATACCACTGGCATTATTATTCGCCATGGGCTATTACCTCCGCCGGCGAAAACTGGCGATTGTCATTTTTGTAGTGATGACCGTAGGTATGTTATGTCTCTTAATACCAAGTCTTGTGGCGGAAACAGGTGGTAATCCCGCCATTTCAAAAATGGGAATAGCGCAATCAGGGGCCATGGAAGGAAAGGAAGTGCGTTTTGGTGCGGCACAGTCCGCCTATTGGAGCACCGTTACCACGATCATTTCTACCGGATCTGTTAATTCCATGCACGATAGCGCCATGCCGCTTACGGGGCTGATGCAGTTGTTGGGGATGATGGTGAATGCATTTTATGGGGGCTGCGGTGTTGGTATTCTTAACTACCTGCTATACGTGATCATCGCTGTTTTTATGGCAGGCTTAATGGTAGGGCGAACGCCGGAATTCATGGGACATAAGATAGAAGCGCGCGAGGTGAAGATCGCGATGCTGGTAACGCTGCTATCTACGTTTCTGGTAAAAGCTTTTACAGCGCTGGGCGCTTATCTGCTGGCGCATCATCCACAACTGGCCTGGTCAGTTCCGCCGGGAAGCTGGCCAAACAACCCTTCCTACCATGGATTTTCTGAATTGCTGTACGAGTTTACTTCTGCCAATGCTAACAACGGCAGTGGAATGGAGGGATTGTCGGATAATTCCATTTTCTGGAATGTAACTACCGGTATTGTGTTGTTGCTGGGTCGTTTTCTGCCCATTATCGGCCCGGTTGCGATTGTAGGACTTATTGCCAATAAGAAATTTATCCCCGAGTCACCGGGAACGCTGCGCACAGATTCAGTAACATTCGGTATTATGACGTTTGCTGTAATTGTTATTATCAATGCCCTTTCATTCTTTCCTGCGCTGGCGCTTGGTCCACTCGCAGAATATTTTTCACTGTATTAATCTCCTGGTATATGAAGCAAGAAAGTAGAAAAAGCAGGCTGTTTGCCACTGAATTATTGTCGGATGCCTTGCGCGCCTCCTTTATCAAATTAAAGCCGTCGGTAATGGTGCGGAACCCGGTAATGTTTACGGTGGAAATTGGTACCGCGGTGATGTTACTGTTTTGTATGTACCAGTTTTTTTCCGGGGATAGTACGCAGGGAAGCCTGGGCTATAACATATCTATTTTTATAGTTTTATTGCTGACGGTGCTATTTGCCAATTTTGCGGAGGCGCTGGCGGAGGCAAGGGGAAAAGCGCAGGCAGAAAGCTTGCGCAAAACGCGGGAAGAAACGCCGGCAAAGAAACTGGTCATAACTGATCTCCATCGTAGCGGCGAAATAATTGTGGTTTCTTCGGCTACACTGGTGAAGGGTGACCTTTTTATTTGCGAAGCCGGGGATATTATTCCTATGGATGGAGAAATCGCGGAAGGTATCGCAACAATTGATGAATCTGCTATTACCGGTGAGTCGGCACCGGTCATCCGCGAGGCGGGCGGTGATAAATCTTCAGTAACCGGCGGTACCCGCGTATTGAGTGATCGCATTGTGGTGCGGGTAACTACAAATGCGGGAGAATCGTTCCTGGATAAAATGATCGCGTTGGTGGAAGGCGCATCGCGTCAAAAAACGCCCAATGAGATTGCGCTGACGATCTTGCTGGCAACGTTCACGCTCATTTTTATCATCGTTTGCGTTACATTGAAGCCTTTTGCTGATTATGCGCAAACACCTATTACGATTGCAGCTTTTATTTCCCTGTTTGTTTGCCTGATTCCCACCACTATCGGTGGATTGCTTTCTGCCATTGGTATTGCCGGTATGGATCGTGCGCTGCGCGCGAATGTTATTGCCAAGAGCGGAAAAGCAGTTGAAACCGCCGGGGACATAGATGTGCTGCTGCTGGATAAAACCGGAACCATCACCATTGGCAACAGGAAGGCTACCCAATTTTACCCCGCTCCCGGTGTAGACATTGAAACATTTATACAGGTTGCGGTATTGAGTTCTGTTGCGGATGAAACACCTGAAGGGAAATCCATCGTTGAGTTGGCGAGAAACCTGGGCGCGGCGGTGCCATTGGTGCTGGAGGAAGAAGGTATCGCATTCATCTCATTTACAGCTGAAACACGCAGCAGCGGTATTGACAGGAAAGGTGAACAGATCCTAAAAGGGGCTTTTGATGCAATTCGCGACAGGGTTATTGCAGCGGGGAATCCAATGCCCCGGGAATGTGTTGAGGAAGTGGAGCATATTTCTTCCAAAGGTGGTACACCGTTAATAGTGGCAGTGAATAATGTTGTAAAAGGCGTAATTGAACTGCAGGATATTATAAAACCTGGTATCACCGAGCGATTTGAACGCCTTCGGAAAATGGGCGTAAAAACAGTGATGGTAACAGGAGATAATCCCCTGACTGCAAAATTCATTGCGGACAAAGCCGGGGTAGATGATTTTATTGCCGAGGCAAAGCCCGAGGACAAAATGAATTACATCCGGCAGGAACAGCAAAATGGCAAGTTGGTAGCTATGATGGGCGATGGTACAAATGATGCTCCTGCACTGGCACAGGCTGATGTTGGGGTTGCCATGAACAGCGGTACACAGGCTGCACGGGAAGCCGGTAATATGGTGGACCTGGACAATGACCCTACGAAACTTATTGAAATAGTCGAGATCGGGAAGCAGCTATTGATCACAAGGGGTACGCTCACTACTTTTTCAATTGCAAACGATGTGGCGAAATATTTTGCCATTGTGCCTGCACTTTTCATCAGTTCTATCCCTGCGCTACAGGCGCTGAATATTATGAATCTTAAAAGTCCGTCTTCAGCGATTCTTTCGGCTGTTATTTTCAATGCTATCATTATTCCGCTATTGATCCCGCTGGCATTGCGGGGTGTTCGATACCGGCCGGTTGGCGCTTCTGCGCTTTTGCGCAGAAACCTGCTGATCTATGGACTGGGTGGTGTAATTGTTCCATTTATCGGGATAAAGTTGATAGATATGCTGGTCGGATTATTTATTTAAAATTTAAAAGCGATGAAAAAAAATCTGCTGATATCTATTCGCCTTACAGTAGTGCTGGTGGTGATCTGTTGCGTGCTTTACCCGTTGCTGGTGGCCTTTGCAGGAATGGCGGCGCCTGGTGGTGGAAATGGTGAGAAGGTGGTTGTAAAGGGCAATGTGGTAGGTTATCGACTGATTGGCCAGCGATTTGCGGATGACCGTTACTTTTCCGGCAGACCATCGGCGGTTAATTACAATGCGGCGGCCTCCGGAGGATCCAATAAAGGGCCCTCAAATCCAGCCTATCTCCAAATGGTTCGGGATCGTATTGATTCGTTCCTGGCGCATAACCCCGGTGTTCAACGCGTCGACATACCTGCAGAGCTGGTAACGGCGAGCGGAAGCGGATTAGATCCGGACATTAGCCCGGCTGCGGCACGTGTGCAGGTAAAACGCATAGCGACCGTGCGACACTTATCAGAAGAAGCTATTTTTCAATTGGTGGAAGAACAAACGCGAAGGCCCTATTTCGGCCCTGACCATATCAATGTACTTGAATTGAATATTGCCCTGGATGAACTTTCGAACGCTAAAAAGTAGACGATGAAATATCTTTTTGTTGCTGTATTGTTGTCTGTGCAGGTTGCTCATGTATACGGCCAGGATTCGTTGCCGAAACTATCGCTGAGCGGCTATGTGGAAGTGTATTACAGCTATGATCTCAACAGGCCGGCTGACCACAACAAAGCTTCTTTCCTGTACAATTATAACAGGCATAATGAATTTTCAGTTAATCTTTCGTTTCTGAAAGCTGCCTACACAGCCGAAAAGGTGCGGGCTAACCTGGCCATTGCGGCGGGATCATATATGAATGCAAATTATGCTGCAGAGCCCGGTGTATTGAAGAATATAATGGAAGCGAATGCAGGTGTGCGTATTGGGAAAAAAAACTGCTGGCTGGATGCCGGTGTGCTGCCTTCTCATATCGGGTTTGAGAGCGCCGTTGGCCAGGATTGCCGGACGCTTACGCGCAGTATTGGCGCCGAAAATTCTCCTTATTATGAAACGGGTGCCCGGCTATCATTCACAGATAACCGGGAGCGATGGTCGGTTGCTTTGTTGGCCCTTAACGGCTGGCAACGGATCCAACGGGTTGACGGCAATTCAGCAGTAAGTTGGGGCGCACAGGTACAGTTTCATCCCTCGCAAAAGCTACTATTAAATTACAGCGGATTTGCCGGAACAGATAAACCGGACAGCGCCAGGCTTGATCGGTTTTTTAACGATGTCTATGGTGTATTCACCATAAATGAGCATTGGGCTGTTACAACCGGTTTTGATGTTGGTGTGGAACAGCGTACCCCCGGTAGCGGCAGGATGAATACATGGTATACACCGGTAGCTATTGTACGGTTAACCGTAAATGACCAGTTTGCAATTGCTGCAAGGGGTGAATATTATCACGATCCTGCGCAGGTACTGGTTACTACATCTTCAGCAGGTGGATTTTGTGCAGCCGGGTATTCCTGTAACCTGGATTATCACCCGGCAAAAAACGCAAGTGTTCGATTCGAAGTTCGGCAACTGCGAAGTACAGATCCTGTGTTCGAAGAGGGAGAGCAATTGCGCAGGCATCAGACTACAATAACGGCATCACTGGCAGTTGGTTTTTGAAATGATCAATGGATTATACGATAGCGTAACAGGTACGGCCCTCAGGCGGGGGAAGTTGAAAATCTATATCGGAATGAGTGCTGGTGTGGGTAAAACATACCGCATGCTGCAGGAGGCGCGGACATTGCTGCACACTGGTGTGAATATAAAGATCGGCTATGTTGAAACACATGGCCGCAAGGAAACGATGGCCCAATTGGCGGATTTGCCGGTTATTCCCCGTCGTATCGTGTTTTACAGGGGAAAGGAATTGGAAGAAATGGATCTGCAGGCGATCCTGTTATTACAGCCGACTATCGTAATTGTGGATGAGTTGGCGCATAGCAATATTCCGGGAAGTAAAAATGAAAAGCGCTGGCAGGATGTGATGGATTTGCTGGATGCAGGCATAGACGTCATTACCGCGGTAAACATTCAGCATATCGAAAGCATTAACCAGGATGTAAAAGAAATTACCGGCGTGGAAGTAGCAGAACGGGTGCCCGACAGGATATTGCAGCTGGCCGATGAAGTGGTTAATATTGATCTCACCGCAGATGAACTAATCACACGCTTAAAAGACGGCAAAATCTATGATCCTGTAAAGGTACAGACGGCGCTTCAGCATTTTTTTAAACCTGAAAAGATACTCCAGTTGCGGGAACTGGCCCTGAAAGAGGTGGCGGGCCAGGTAGAGCGAAAAGTTGACTATGAAATCACCAGGCCGGGAAGCTGGCGGCATGAACGGTTTCTTGCCTGTATCTCATCAAATCATGAAACGGCACGTCAGATCATTCGTAAAACAGCGCGACTGGCGTCTTATTATAATAGCAAATGGTATGTGCTGTACGTGCAGACACCTGCAGAGGGGGCAGACCGTATTCCGCTGGCTGCACAGCGACACCTGATCAATAATTTTAAAACCGCGACGGAACTGGGTGCCGAAGTGATCCGTTTACAGAGCGACCGCGTGGGGCGTGCCATTCTGGAGGTGGCCATCGAACGGCAGGTGACGACTGTTTGCATTGGCAAACCTCACCTAAATTTGTTCCAGGTTATTTTAAGGACCCACCTCTTTAACCAACTGCTGAAAGCGATGTCAAGGAATGATATTGACCTTATAATTCTTTCATAATGGCAATACGATTAAAAACAAAAGTGGCGCTGGGTGGAATTTTTCTTTTTCTGCTCCTGGCGCTGGTTGCGGTTTCCGGTTTTTTTTATCTCAACCGGGTTAGTGGTGACGCCCGTCGCATAGTGAGGGATAACTATGAAACGCTCAATTATTCGAGGGAAATGTTGCGGCTGAGTGACAACAGGAGCGATAGTAGCTGGTTGCCACGGTTTGAGTCAAACCTGCTGGCGCAGGAAAAAAATATCACAGAGCCGGGTGAGGCCGATGTAACTGTGCAATTACGGCATTTATTTGAGCAGTTAAAGTTACAGCCAAACAATGACAGCATTGCTATACGGGTTCGGGGTACCCTGGTAAAGATTATGGAACTCAACCTGGCGGCAATCGATAAAAAGAACCTGGGCGCGCAGCTAACCGCCGCCAATGCGAAGACAGTGATTACGATTATACTGACATTTTGTTTTCTTTTTGGTATTACATTCCTTTACAATTTTCCCTCACTCATTGCCGGGCCGGTTTCGAAATTTACAGATGCTATACGTGCGATAGCAAACAGGGATTATAGCAAGCGTATTTTCCTGGACCGATCCGATGAATTTGGCGAGCTCGCCGCAGCCTTCAATAGTATGGCGGAGCGGTTGGATGAATATGAACACAGCAACCTGGCACGTATTCTTTTTGAAAAACAACGGGCGGAAGCGGTCATCAATTCGCTTCACGACGCCAGTATTGGTATCGACAGCGAGGGTAAAATACTTTTTGCCAACCGGCAGGCACTGCAGTTGCTCAATATGGACGAGAAACAGTTAGCGGGTGAAGCAGTCGCGGTTGTAAAAAAGAAAAATGATCTGTTCCGCTTTCTTGTAGATGACCAGGATACCGTTCCTTTTAAGGTGGTGTTGGATGAACATGAGAACTATTTTATAAAAGACCTCATTGAACTGCCGGCGCCGGCAGGAGGTTTGTTGATAGTGGTGAAGAATATTACTTCGTTCAAGGAACTGGATGTGGCACGGACGAATTTTATCGCAACTATTTCCCATGAGTTAAAAACACCGTTGGCTTCTTCTGACTTTAGTTTGAAATTACTGGCGGATGAGCGTACAGGTACACTCAATGATGCGCAACGGGAGTTGACGTCTAATTTGCGTGCGGATAACCAGCGGATGTTGCGTATACTGAGTGAACTGATGGATATGGCCCAGGCAGAATCGGGTCGCATCAAACTGGATAGTACGGTAGTGCGTGCCGGTGAACTGATCAATAAGGCGCTGACGGCGGTACGAACGGTTGCGCTGGAGAAGATGGTAACCATACAGCTTGTGATGCTGGACGATGCAACTACACTGCTGACCGATGCCGAGAAAACGAGTTGGGTGTTGACAAATCTCTTAACCAATGCTATCAAATATTCCGAGGCAGGGGGAGTGGTGGAAATGGGCGTTCGTTTATCGGGGAAAATGCTGGTATTTTTTGTAACGGATCATGGGCCCGGCATACCGCCCATATACAGGGAACGGATATTTGATCGGTTCTTTACAGTCCCTGGCTCAAAAGGCGGTACAGGCATCGGTCTTTCTATTTCCCGCGAGTTTATCGATGCGCAACACGGGAGGATCTGGGTGGAAAGTGAACGCGGCGGAGGCAGTACATTTTGCTTTGAATTACCGGCCTACCAGGGGTAGCAGGGGCACCTACCGCAGAGAGAAGACGAACGCTTGCCCGGGCGGGAAATTATAAATCGGTAAATGCAATGGTGGGTGAAGGCAGCTTGCGATAGAATGGTTACTTTTAAGCATTAACCATCCATCATGCCATCGCGTAGAACCGAACCAAAAGCTGCCGGGGCGCCGGAGCCTGGCCATACCGCATTATTGCACGCCTTGAATAGCTTTCATCCGCTTGAAAAAGAAGCGGCTTCCTACCTGCTACAGCATCTTGTTAAAATGAAAGTGCGAAAAAAGAAATTGTTACTTCGTGAAGGCACTTTCTGCGACCACGTATATTTTATCTATAAAGGTGCGGCCCGCGGGTTTATCAAAGAAGGGCTTAAAGACATTACTACCTGGATTACGGTAGAGAACGAAATGATCACCGCTATCGCAAGTCTTGACGTGCAGGCGCCATCGCGGGAAAATATACAGATGATTGAAGACAGTGAATTGTTTGCACTGCACTATGATCACTTAAATGCGCTGTACGACCGGTATCCCGGTTTCAACAGCGTAGGACGAAAACTGTTGCAGCGCTATTATGGGGATGCGGAGCGACGGGCATTCATTGCCCGGCTCACCAATGCCGAAACTAAATACCGGCATTTCCTGGATCGCTACCAGGACCTGGTGAATCGTATTCCATTAAAATATATTGCGTCTTTTCTCGGGATTACCATCGAAACGCTGAGCAGAGTCCGCAAAAAAATGAGCGAATTACCTTAAAAAACTCTCCAAATCGGTCAAAAATTGAACTAAGTGTTTACTCTTAAAATTAAGGGTAAACACTAAACCTTTTTAAATCTAAATAATTCTTTTTCAAGTAGATAGAATGAAAGTTGCTGTGTCAGGAAATTGTCATTTTTGAATTTGCGGCTTTATGCGGTTTTAGCGGAAATCCACGGGATTCTGCGTTATTTTAAGTTGGAGCCTGAAAAGGCACAGCCCCTGCCAGTTGCCGGGACCACCAACGGAATGTTGAAGAAAATACAGTGCGCTTTAACACCCGTTCCCAGCAGATGGAACCAAAACACGCCGTAGCGATTTTTTTGGATATAGGCTACCATCAAAGGTCCCCGATTAGTAGTTGGGGGCTTTTTGTTTTTAACCAACGGCATTATTTGCCAGCGAGGAATTGTTCCAGTGATTGACCAAGAATGTAGTTCCATCCTGCTGTAAAACTTTCAACAGCAAAATTCTTATCCTCTTGATGCGGAAAGCTTTCCAGGCCGGTATGTGTCAGCCGCACTCTCGTTTTGTCGCCTTCGGGCATCAACTCAAAAGACACTTCTGAATAGCCGGGCTCCCCCACGTAGACCCAGCTATAGCGTAATAATTTTCCGGGTAGTACGTCAATTATTTTGCAACGGTGCAGGTACTGGCGGTCTTCTGCACCGCCATAAAATTCAAACTGAAAATCTTTTTCTGCGCGAAATTCTTCCAGGTTGAAATACCATTTCCTGATTTGTTCAACATCAGTTAGTGCTTTCCATACCTTATCAACCGGCGCATCATATACACGTTCTACTATTAATGGAGAAACTGTTGCCATAACAGAAAAATTTATGTAACCGAATGGTTACAAATCTAAGGGTTTTAACTGATAAATGCGGTTGGTGTCCCGGGGGTAGGAAAATATTCCATCATTTCAGTAAAACCTGACATTGGAACCGCGTGCCCATCATTATAATTTAATGTTTTGATTAACAAGGTTTTTTCTGCCTGTTGGCAGGAAGACCGGCGATTGCAAAAAGCACTGTATGAAACGATCATTTTCCAGGGAGATTCCCCATCTCCGGTTCTGCCGTTGCTTCTCATTTGCCGGGTTTCCGCTCCAGTTAAGAAAAGCTGTTACACCAGAACCCTGCTATGTTTATTAAAAAGTATTTCGAGGAGTTTGAAGCCGGTCATGTTCGCCGCACGCATGGTAGAACAATCACTGAAACAGATATTGTTTTACACGCGGGGCAATCGGGCGATTTTTTCCCTCATCACATGGATGAAGAATGGTGTAAAACCCAACCTTTCGGCAAGCGGATTGCCCATGGCACGCTCATTTTTACGGTGGCGGTAGGACTTACTGCCGATCATATTAATGAAGTGTCCATGACCTATGGCTATGAGCGCTTGCGGTTTACCAAACCAGTATTTATTGGAGACACAATTCACGTAGTGGTAACGATAAAAGAAACAAAGGAGCATAAAAAGCCAGGATATGGACTGGTGACGGAACTGGTGGAAGTGATGAACCAGCGGCAGGAGCTGGTGATGGTGTGTGAGCATATTCTTATGGTGCATAAACAAACGACATCCTGACATGGCTGCGCTGGTATTAAACGGAATAACCTGGGGCCATAGCAGGGGCATAACACCACTGCTGGCCGCATCTCAACGGTGGACAGAATTGCATCCCGGCGTAGAGATACACTGGAAGATCCGCAGTTTGCAGGAATTTGCCGACTACCCGATTGAAGCGTTGACTCCGCATTACGATCTTCTTATCATCGACCATCCGTGGGTAGGTACAGCCGCACACACAGGTTGTGTATTACCGCTGGATGAATACCTGGATCCTGCTTACCTGCAAGACCAGGCTGCGCACAGCGTGGGTGGTTCGCATGAAAGTTATTTTTATAAAGGTCACCAATGGGCGTTAGCCATTGATGCCGCTACTCCCGCGGCCAGTTACCGGGCAGACCTGTTGTCAAAAAACGATTGCGCACTGCCCCACTTGTGGAATGATGTACTTGCATTGGCCCGAAAGGGTCGCGTTGCCGTACCTGCGATCCCGATTGACCTTTTGATGAATTTCTACAGTTTTTGCATTGCCCGCGGCGCTGCGCCTTTTACAGGCGAAGATGAAGTTGTGGATCGCGAAACGGGTGTGGCAGCGCTGGAGATGATGCGGGAATTGTATGCGCTGATCGATCCGCGGTTTTTTTCCTGCAACCCGATTGCGGTGGCAGAACTGATGAGCAGCACCGATGATTATTGGTATTGTCCATTTGCCTATTGCTATTCCAATTATTCCAGGCAGGGTTTTGCAAAGCATGTACTGCATTATACCAACGTGGTAGTTTGTAATGGAGCGCGGTTAAAAACGACGATTGGCGGAACAGGCCTCGCTATTTCAGCGTTTAGTAAATTTAAACAGGAAGCGCTGGACTTTGCAGCCTGGGTGGTTTCTGGTGAATGCCAGCGGACGCTATATATGGAGCATGGCGGGCAGCCTGGCCATAGAATGGCGTGGGAGGATGATAATGCCAACCGCCTCACTAACAATTTTTTCAGGAACCTGCTGCCGGTGATGGAAGACGGTTACCTTCGGCCGCGTTACCATGGATATTTACATTTCCAGGATCACGCGGGTAGTCCGTTGCAGCAGTTTCTTCAGCATGGAGGGGATGCAGCCGCCACGCTGGAACAGATCAATGATATTTACCGGCAACAATATGCCGGTCATTCTTCAAACCTTATTGTATGATGGAATTACCCCTTGCGGGATTGGTAGTTGTTGACTTTAGCCAGTATTTATCAGGGCCTTCGGCTGCGTTGCGGCTTGCGGACCTTGGTGCGCGGGTGATAAAAATTGAACGTCCCGCTGTGGGTGATGCCGGTCGTAAACTGGCGATCAAAAATCTTTGGATCGGTGATAGTTCGCTGCTTTTTCACACCATTAACCGGAATAAGGAAAGCGTTGCCGCCGATCTTAAAAAAGCAGATGATCTTGAACTGGTCAAAAAAATAATTCGGCATGCCGATGTGTTGATTCATAATTTCAGACCCGGCGTTATGGAAAAAAACGGGCTGGATCATGAAGCCGCAAAGGCGATTAATCCCCAATTGATTTATGCAAGCATTTCAGGTTACGGAAAGGAAGGTCCATGGAAAGACAAGCCGGGCCAGGATTTGCTGCTACAATCCATTACGGGGCTTACTTACACCACGGGAAACGCGGGTAATAATCCAGTGCCATTTGGCATTTCCGTGGCTGATATCCTGAGCGGAGCACAACTGGTGCAGGGCATACTGGCAGCGCTGATCCGCAGGCATAAAACCGGCAAAGGCGCGTTGGTAGAGATCAGCCTGATGGAATCTCTACTAGACCTGCAATTTGAATTGTTAACAACCTACTATGCCAACGGCAAACAACCACGCCGAAGCGAGATCAGCAACGGACAGCCATTATTAAGTGCACCCTACGGATTATATGCAACGGCAGATGGATATCTTGCGCTGGCGATGATGGATATTGGGCTGCTGGCTAATGCTACCGGATGTGAGCCATTGCTTCGGTTTTCAAGAGGTGACTTTTTTACGTCGAGAGATGAAATAAAATCCGTGATCGCATCGCATTTGTCAACACAAACAACTTCTTACTGGCTAAACCGTCTCCAGGAAGCGGGTTTATGGGCGATGGAAGTGCTGGACTGGGCGCAGATGATGGAACAGGAATCCTATCATTGTTTGGAAATGGAACAAACGATACAGGCGGGAGATGGCCAGTTTGTAACAACACGCTGCCCGATCCGCTATAACGGAAAAAAATTATTTGCCCCACGGCCCGCACCAGCCGTAGGTGAACATACAACAAAAGTGATGGCCGATTTTAATTAATGTGTCAATGGAATTATTGAATGATATTCTTGTCCTGGATTTCAGCCAGTTCCTGTCGGGACCATCGGCCAGTCTGCGACTGGCAGATATGGGCGCGCGTGTGATAAAAATTGAAAAACCGGGCACCGGTGATATTTGTCGCCAGTTGTATGTGTCCGATGTGATGGTGGAAGGTGAATCCACGATCTTTCATGCTATCAACCGCAACAAAGAGAGCTATGCCGCTGATCTAAAAAACCCGGACGACCTGGAGAAGATCAGGCAGTTGCTGCTGAAGGCAGATGTCATGTTGCACAATTTCCGGCCCGGCGTAATGGAGCGGCTTGGCCTGGATTATAACAGCGTAAAAAAAATAAACCCGGGTATAGTATATGGTGAAGTGAGTGGATATGGCCCAACCGGACCCTGGAAGGATCTGCCGGGACAGGATCTGTTGTTACAGGCCGTATCTGGGTTGTCATGGTTAAGCAATAATAATGATGAAGGTCCAACACCAATGGGAGTTGCGGTTGTAGATATACTGGCCGGTACGCATCTTGGCCAGGGAGTATTGGCGGCGCTTTATCGCCGGGCGGTTGCCGGCACCGGTGCGCTGGTGCAGGTGAGTATGCTGGAAAGTATTCTCGATTTTCAATTTGAAGTATTGACCTGCTATTATAATGATGGCAACCAGTTGCCGGTAAGAGGCGCCGTCAACAGTGCTCATGCCTATATCGCTGCTCCTTATGGAATTTATAGAACGCAGGATAGTTATCTTGCATTAGCTATGACAGACATTCCGCGGCTGGCACAGTTACTTGGCTGTCGTGAACTGGAAATCTTTACAGAAAGCAGGGACTGGTTTGTTCGCCGTGATGAGATCAAACAAATATTAGCGGCGCATTTGTTGTCGGGCACCACCACTCAATGGCTGAATGTGCTGGAAACAGCGGATGTATGGTGTGCGCCGGTATTGGATTACGACGGTTTGCGCGAAACAGAAGGTTATCGCGCGTTGAATATGGAATTGCTTGTAGAAACAACAAACGGACTGCAGGTAAAAACGACGCGTTGCCCCCTTAGGATAGATGGACAGTTACTTACGTCACGAAGAGGAGCGCCGTTGCTGGGTGAGCATAATGAACAGATAGAGCAGGAATTTCATCTTGTAAATGAACTGCAGGCACGCGGTTAGCTGGTGCCTGGACAATGTTTTGGCAGATGATAGAGATTATCGATACGCATGTACATATATGGAATCCGCAGCGGGTTCGTTATAACTGGCTGGATGCTGCCCCGGCTGTATTGAATAGGAACTGGGATCTTGCAGAACTTGAACCGGAGCGCAAGGCTGCCGGTGTTGTAGGTGGTGTGTTGGTACAGGCTGGGGGCAATGTTGCAGATACAGAACTGATGCTGGAAGCGGCACGGCATTCCAGTTGGATTAAAGGCGTGGTGGGCTGGTTGCCACTTGAGCATCCTGATCAGGCGCAGCAAATGCTGGATCTTTATTTACAAGACCCATTGTTCAAAGGAGTGCGGCACCAGATACACGATGAGGCAGATCCAAAATGGTTATTGCAACCTGGTGTGTTGGAAAGCCTTGCTTACCTGGCGGAAAAGAAAATTCCTTACGATGTAGTGGGCATTCATCCCGAACACCTGGAAACAGCGCTGGAGGTGGCTGTGCGGGTACCTGGTTTAAAGATGGTGCTTGATCATATGAACCAGCCACCCATCGCATCGGGCGAACGATTTGGTTTGTGGGGTGAACTAATGAAAGCAGCGGCGGCGCACCAGCAGTTTTATGTGAAGATCTCTGGTCTTGGCACCACGTCGGGGCGTTTCTTTACATGGACGGCTGCCGATATTGAACCCTACCTGGGTTTTATTTTGGAACGATTTGGTGTTGCACGTTGTTTTTGTGGGGGTGACTGGCCTGTAGCCACACTGGCGGGCAGCTATACAAATGCCTGGAGCAATTACCGGGAGGCGTTGGAAAATTTACTTTCGGAAAAGCATCAGCAACAGGTGCTGCATGATAACGCGATCGCTTTTTATTCTTTATACTAACAGGTTGTTTGCATGGAGCTGATCAACGGACTTTTATATCATACGGCGGGCGCTTCCAGCGCGGCGCTTTGCTACACACCCGAGAAAAAAGTGCGTGGTTGGTCGTGGCAAACATATTGGATCACGCAGGCTTTTGTGTGCTGGTTCCTGTTGCCGGTAATAGTAGCATGGATAACCATCCCGGAACTGGCACTGGTATTAAAAGAAGCGCCCGGCGCTGCCATGCGTAATTCTTTTTTACTGGGTATGGCCTACGGCATTGGTGGAACTGCATTTGGAATGGCTATTCGCTATGTGGGCTTCTCGCTAACCTATGCCATTTCTGTAGGTATCAGTTGTGTACTCGGCACGATCCTGCCGCCATGGGTAAATGGTACGCTTGGTGAATTGCTGCACGGCAACGGCGGTAATTTTCTCACCACGGGAATAGTAATGGGCGTTGTTGGCATATCACTGTGCGGGCGCGCTGGTTTTTTAAAAGAGCAGGACATTGCAACCAGTGGAACAGTGAACGCTTCGTTTTCCCTTGCAAAAGGATTACCTCTTTGCCTGCTGGCCGGTATACTTTCCGCGTTATATGGTTTTTCAATTGCACAGGGACAACCCATTGCTGAAATTGCCCGGGCACACGGGGCCGGCGAGTTGCGCACGAATGTGATTTACCTTTTTTCCAATACAGGAGCCTTTTTAACAACCTTGCTATACTGTCTTTACCTGCATACCCGGCAAAAATCGTTTCAGGAATTTGGCACAACGCAAAAGAAGGGCAGCCTGGCAATGAATTATGCCATGGCTACGCTGACAGGATTGCTTTGGTATGGACAATTCTTCTTTTATGGATTAGGAACCGTTCGTATCAGTCGTGAGTACACCAGTTGGGCATTGCACATGATCTTATTGGTATTGTTAAGCTCTTTAATTGGTGTAGTACTGAAAGAGTGGAAAGGAACACGGCCAAGAACGGTACAAATATTGGTGCTGGCGTTACTGGTATTGGTGATAGCAGTACTTTTTATCATGTATGGAAATAAACTGGCAACCGGTTAAATGAGTGAACAGCAACATATCAACTCTGGCAAACTGCCCATCTATTTGATTGGCGCAGGCAGTATTGTGAATGATGCTCATTTGCCCGCATATTTGTTTGCCGGATTTGATGTGAAGGGTATTTATGATATTGATGAAGCACGTGCGGCCGCTACTGCCAGCCGGTTTTCTGTACCACATTATACTGATCTGCAAAAAATGCTTGCAGCCGCCGGTACGGAATGTGTATTTGATGTAGCCGTTCCCGGGGCAGCGTTGTTGCAGGTACTGGAAGCATTGCCCGCAGGCGCCAATGTGCTCATGCAAAAGCCGATGGGTGAAGATTATGCGCAGGCGAAAAAAATACTTGAAACAACGCGCGCAAAGAAAATGAACGCGGGTGTTAATTTCCAGTTGCGCTATGCGCCGTTCATTAACGAAGTGCGGTCCATGCTACGCGCCGGTGCACTCGGGAAATTGCTGGATATTGAAATCAATGTAAATGTATTTACGCCCTGGCATATCTGGGATTTCCTGTTTGATGCCCGTCGCGTGGAGATCCTTTACCACAGCATTCACTATATCGACCTGGTAAGAAGTTTTTTTGGAAACCCGTTGTCTATATACGCTAAAACAATCCAGCATCCTTCCATGCAACAGTTAGCATCTGTAAAGACGTCTGTTATTATGGATTATGGCAACATGATTCGGGCTACTATTCTCACCAATCATTGCAATGTGTTTGGCGTGGAGGAACAGCAATCTTATATCCGTTTTGAAGGAACAAAGGGTGTGGTGCGGATAGACCTTGGTTTGTTGAAAAATTATCCGACAGGATTAGAAGACAGGTTTCGATATAATGTAATTACGAACGATGCGTGGAGTGGTTGGAACGAAAAAGAAATTACGGGTAGTTGGTTTCCTCATGCCTTTGCAGGAAGTATGCAACAGGTGATGATGGCCGCAGCGGAACAGATCGAAGAGCCGGATAATTCGGTGGAAGATGCCATTCATACCATGGCCTGTGTAGAAGCTGCGTATTTGTCGTCTGAACAGGGCGGCGTTAAACCGGTAATTGAATAACGTATTTTAATAGCAAGCATATAGCAATCCCGGGGGACGGTTCTCCGTTCCCTTTTTTTATTTCATGATGATCAAGCAACAAACATATCGACGTGGCCAGAAGCTCTTACTATTCACTTTAGCCCTGGTACTTTGTACAATTACATTGTTCGCACAAAAAAAGGCCAATGTACTATGGACAGGACCCGGTACGCCTGCGCCACGGGAAACATTTGGTATTACTAACCTGGAACAGGCGCTTCGCGAAAACGGTTATACTGTCGTAAGCGGAAATGCTTCCAACGCCATTCATATCCGGGTAGGTGTACAGGGTAGTCAGGAGATGTCTGCTTTTCAACTACCAGCAACGGTTGGCACGCCCGGCGCGGAAGGATTTTTATTGTATCGCGCAGCGAACAACCTGTTCGTTTCCGGTGCCGATGCATCTGGTGTGTTGTATGGCTGCCTGGAATTGGCCGCACGGATTCGCCAGCAACACGGAATCCCTGCTGTTTTGCAGGTGCAGGATCAGCCGCAGATGAAATTGCGCGGTTCCTGCATCGGTATGCAAAAGCCGACATACCTGCCCGGGCACGGTGTGTATGAATACCCGTATACACCCGAAACCTTTCCATGGTTTTATAACAAGCAACTCTGGTTGCAGGTGCTGGACTCCATGGTTGCCAACCGGATGAACTCATTGTATCTCTGGAATGGCCATCCATTTGCATCGCTGGTCAAACTGAAAGACTATCCGTATGCAGTGGAGGTGGATGATGCGACATTTAAGAAAAATGAGGAGATCTTTTCGTTCTTAACAAAAGAAGCCGATAAACGTGGCATCTGGGTGATCCAGATGTTTTATAATATTATCGTGTCCAAACCTTTTGCAGAACACAATCACCTGAAAACGCAGGACCGCAACCGGCCCATTATTCCCATCATTGCTGATTATACCCGTAAATCTATTGCGGCCTTTGTAGAAAAATATCCCAACGTAGGATTGATGGTGTGCCTGGGCGAAGCCATGCAGGGCACGGGTCCGGACGATATAGAATGGTTTACAAAAACGATTATCCCCGGTGTGCAGGATGGATTGAAAGCGTTGGGAAGAACCGAAGAACCGCCGATCGTTTTACGTGCGCATGATACAGACGCGCCCAGCGTGATGCATGCGGCGCTTCCACTGTATAAAAATTTATATACTGAAGCAAAATTCAATGGCGAGGCACTTACTACCGATCAGCCCCGTGGTGAATGGGCGGCATTGCATCGGCAGCTAAGTGAATTGGGCAGTGTACAAATTGAAAATGTACACATCATGGCCAACCTGGAGCCATTTCGCTATGGCGCTGCCGGGTTTATTCAACGCTGCGTGCAGGGTATGCACGCTATTATGGGCGGCAATGGACTGCATCTTTACCCGCAGGCATCGTATTGGGATTGGCCTTATAGCGCTGATAGTACGGCAAACGGTCACCTATTGCAAATTGAGCGCGACTGGATCTGGTATAAAGCATGGGCACGCTATGCCTGGAACTGCAATCGTGATCCGGAAGCAGAGAAAAAGTATTGGGCACACCAGCTTGCTATTCACTACGGTTGTTCGGATGCAGACGGTGCCAATATCCTGGAAGCGTACGAGCAATCCGGGCAAATTGCGCCGAAGTTGCTTCGTCGCTTTGGTATAACAGATGGTAACCGACAAACGCTTACGCTGGGTATGCAAATGACCCAGCTGATCAACCCGGAGCGATATGGTCTTTTTACATTACTATATACCAGCGAGAGCCCCGTGGGTGAAATGCTGGGAGAATATGCAGGCCGGGAATGGAACCATTTGCCTCATGTGGGTGAAACGCCACCAATTGTTATTGCAGAAGTACGCGCGCATGGCGCGAAGGCGGTGAATGCCATCGATGCCGTAAAAAAAGTGAGCAGAAACAAGGAAGAATTCGCACGTTTAAAAAACGATATGTACTGCTACCAGGCGCTTGCTCAACACTACGCATTTAAAGCAGCAGCTGCGCTGGATGTATTGCGCTACAAATATTCCTCAGACCTGCGGGACCTGGACAGTGCTTACCTGCTGCTGGATAAAAGCGTGGAGACATACCGAAGACTGGTTGCATTAACAAAAGGAACCTATCGCTATGCCAATAGCATGCAAACGCAGCAGCGGAAAATTCCATTCAGGGGTGTGGATGGCACTTTTAAAACCTGGACAGAAGTGCTGGTGCCGTTTGAAAAGGAATTAACGCATTTCCGGCATGCGATCGATTCATTAAAACAAAACCCGGAAGGAAGCAGGGAAGCGATACCGCTACAGGAAGCGAACGTACGGATAACCGGCAATTATGCGCGCTACAACATTGCTCCCGGCACCTGGCTGGATAATGAAAAAACATTGCAACTGGAAAAGGTTGCCGTGGATCTTCAGCAACTGAATGGTATTGTTTTGTCTTCCGGTGAGCAACAAAAATCCGGCACCCGTCTTGAATTTACCAGCAGCAGGCCGGTAAATGTGTTGGTTGGTTTTTTCAATGCAAAGGAAGAACGGTTCCTGAAGGCGCCGGAACTGGAAACCAATGCCGGCGCAAATGATCACGGCGAAGCGGATACAAAAATTGCCCGCGCCGCGGTAGTTAAAGGAATGCCCACGGTAAATATTCATAGCTATTCGTTCCCTGCTGGCTCCAATGTACTGGAATTGCCGCGCGGAATTTGTCTTGTTCTTGGTTTTGTTAATGATGATGAGCCAATTCACGAATACGATGCCGGCCTTACCGGGTATGGCGTAGTGCGGGAGGTGGACTGGCTTTTTGAATAACTTACTAAAGTAATGTGCTGATGCGACAAATCCTGTTTCTTTCATTTTTAGTAATGATAATGACGCCTGCGTTAGATGCGCAGGTATTATGGTATCGCCAGCCTGCATCAAACTGGAACGAAGCACTTCCGATTGGAAACGGGCGGTTGGGTGCAATGGTCTTTGGCGGTGTTGAACAGGATCATTTGCAGTTTAATGAAGAAACATTGTGGACCGGAGAGCCCCGTGATTATAATCGTAAAGGCGCCTGGATGTACCTGGATTCCATCCGGCAGTTGCTATTTGCCGGAAGGCAACAGGAAGCGGAAGCGCTTGCGGAAGCAAATTTCATGGGACTTAAATCAAAAGAGGGCGACCAGGATGCATGGACGCAGAAGATACTGGATGCAACGGCAAATCCAAAAGGCCCGCTGTCCGAAAATTTCAATGATCAGGATTGGAAGCAAATGCCGGTTCCTGCTTATGATGGTTGGGAATCCGTTGGACTGGAAGGCCTGGATGGAGCGGTATGGCTTAGAAAGGATTTTGAAATACCGCAAGACTGGCTGGGTAAGGCATTGGTGCTGGACCTGAATCGCGTGCGGGACAGGGATCGGACTTATGTCAATGGCGCCCTGGTTGGAGAAACCAACTCGCAGGATGCAAGACGATATGCAATTCCGGCCAACCTGTTGCATGCGGGCAAAAACAGTATTGCAATCCTTGTGCTGAATTATGACAACAAGGGTGGGATAGCGGGGTATAAAGACACCACGCGCGTTATTGGTGTTTATGATCCCCGTGAACCATTAAAAAAAATAGCACTCAGTGGAAACTGGCGGTATAATATCGTGGATGATGATCCACCGCCGGTTGGGAAATACGAAGCCGATTACCAGCCTTTTGGCGATCTATGGCTGCAATTTCCAAGTCAATCATTTTCATCGTACCGCCGGCAACTGGATCTTGCCACTGCCACCGCCAGTGTTTCCTATACAAGCAACGGCGTTGCGTATAAACGTAGCTATTTTGCCAGTGCGCCCGACCAGGTGCTTGCGGTGCATCTTACGGCGAGTAAGCGCGGCGCCATTTCACTAACGGCGCTATTGGGCAGCATTCATAAGATAAATCATGTGCAAAAGATCAATGGCAATACATTATCTCTTTTTGTACAGGTAAAAAATGGCGCATTACATGGCGAAAGCTGGCTACAGTTGCTGGCGCCGGGTGGTAATGTTAGCGCTGACAGTTTGGGCATTCATGTAACTCATGCGGATGAGGTGACGATCTATTTAACAGCGGCTACCAATTATAAGAGATATGATGATGTGAGTGCGGATGCAACAGCATTGTGCCGTGACGTTTTTACAAAGCTCGCCAAATATAATTTTAACCAGGTGCAGGCGCGGCATATCAAAGAGTACCAGCAATATTACAACCGGTTTTCTTTCGCGCTTGGCGCAGACCGGTATACGAACCTGCCGACCGATGAGAGGAGCCGGCAATTTGCGACCGCAACAGACCCTGCTTTTGTAGCGCTGTACACGCAGTATGGCCGTTACCTGCTCATCTCTTCTTCACGCCCCGGTACAAGACCGGCGAACCTGCAGGGCATCTGGAATAATTTATTAACGCCACCCTGGGGTAGTAAGTACACCACCAATATCAATTTGGAGATGAATTATTGGCCGGCGGAGTTGCTCAATCTTGCTCCCATGGATGCGCCTTTGTTTGATATGATCGCTGAACTGGCAGCGCGTGGTCATGAAACGGCCTGGGAATATTATCATGCGCCGGGCTGGGTATTGCATCACAATACTGATTTATGGCGGGGCACGGCACCTATCAACGCCTCTAACCACGGCATCTGGGTGTCTGGCGGTGGATGGCTATGCCACCAGCTTTGGGAACATTATCTTTTTACACAGGACAAACAATTTCTTCGTGATAAGGCATACCCGATCATGAAATCAGCTGCAACATTTTTTAATGCATTCCTGGTTCGCGATCCGGCAACGGGTTGGCTGATCAGTACTCCTTCTAACTCACCTGAGCAGGGCGGTCTCGTTGCAGGGCCCACTATGGACCACCAGATCATCCGCGATCTTTTTAAGAATGTGATTGCCGCTTCGGAAGTACTCCAGGTAGATGCCGCATTTCGTGATACGCTGCGTTTAAAATATCCGCAAATTGCACCGGACCAAATTGGGAAATATGGGCAGTTGCAGGAGTGGCTGCAGGATAAAGATGATACGGCCAACAAGCATCGGCATATTTCACATCTTTGGGGTGAATATCCAGGCAATGAAATAAATTGGGATGAAACACCGGCACTGATGAGGGCTGCGCGACAATCGCTTATTTACCGCGGTGATGAGGCAACAGGCTGGAGCATTGGATGGAAAATGAATTGCTGGGCCCGCTTTCGCGATGCAGAACATGCCTACCTGTTGGTAAAAATGCTGTTGAGCCCCGCCGAAAATGGTTCAGGAAGTTATCCTAACCTTTTTGATGCCCATCCACCTTTCCAGATTGATGGAAATTTTGGCGGCGCAGCCGGGATCGCGGAAATGTTGCTGCAAAGCCATACCGCGTTTATTGATCTCCTGCCCGCGCTTCCTGTGGAATGGCCGGAGGGAACAATCAAAGGTATCTGTGCACGTGGAGGTTTTATGCTGGATTTTAGCTGGCGAAACGGTTTGTTGAAATCGTTGCGTGTACAATCTTTAGCAGGTTTGCCGTGCAGGCTTCGCTATGCAGGTAAAGTGTACGGGTTTGACACGAAAAAAGGAAAAACATACGAGATTGATCTTTCTAAATTCAAATAGAAAAAGAGCAACGGCGCTTTGGGTAATGCTGTTGTTAACAGTGAGCCTCCGTGCGCAGCCGTTGGCAAGGCAGGATGTGCTGTTGAATGATAACTGGCAAACCATTGCCAGCAAAACCGACCAGGTGTTGACTGGCAACTTTAGCGGTAAAAAAATAGAGCGCGAAAGTGGATGGATCTCTGTAAATCTTCCACATAACTGGGATCGATATGAAGGGTACCGGAGATTACTCCACGGCAACCGGCATGGCGATAGTTGGTACAGGCACCAGTTTACCTGGAAGCAAAACCGAAATGGTAAACGATACTTTCTTTTTTTTGAAGGTGTGGGTTCTTATGCCACCGTGTATTGTAATGGAAAAAAAGTTGGAGAGCATGCAGGCGGACGCACCAGTTTTACGGTCGATATTACTGAGTACATAAAAACAGACGGCAGCATCAATACCGTTGCCGTGCGTGCCTATCATCCCGCGCATATTGAAGATCTGCCCTGGGTGTGTGGCGGGTGTAGCGATGAGCGTGGTTTCTCTGAGGGTTCACAACCAATGGGAATCTTCAGGCCCGTACACCTGGTGATTACCGGTGATACACGTATTGAACCATTTGGCGTGCATGCCTGGAGTACGGAAGAAAATGGCCATACCTATCTGCAATTACAAACTACAGCAAGAAGCTATAACGCTGTTGCAGGTAAACTGGTGTTGGAAAGCAGGCTGCTGGATCCACAAGGGAAACTGGTGCGAAGCATTGTGAACGAACAAAAAGTCAGTAGCAATGATTCAATCGTTTTCGACCAATTTAAAATTTTGGTCGAAAACCCTTTTCGGTGGAATCTTGAAACGCCTTATCTCTATTCCATTGTTTCATTGTTGACAAAAGATGGTGTATTGCTGGATAGTGTTCGAACTTTTTTCGGTTTCAGAACTATCGAATGGCACACTGATACACATCAGTTCCTGCTCAACGGCAAGCCCGTTTTTATCAATGGTGTGGCCGAATATGAACATCAGCTAGGCAATAGCCATGCATTTACAAAGGAAGAAATCGCGTCCCGCATAAGATGGATAGAGTTGGCTGGTTTTAATGCATTGCGCGATGCGCACCAGCCACATAACTTACTGTATGGCGAACGTTGTGATGAGGACGGCATTCTTTGGTGGACACAGTTCTCAGCGCATATCTGGTTTGATACGCCCGTATTCCGGGAGAATTTCAAACGGTTGTTAAAAGAATGGGTAATAGAGCGACGAAATGATCCGGCGGTTATCTTATGGGGTTTACAAAATGAAAGCAAACTTCCTGAAGATTTTGCAAAAGAATGTACTGAATTGATCCGGCAACTGGACCCCACTGCCTCTACACAGCGGTTGGTAACCACCTGCAACGGCGGTACAGGTACCGACTGGGATGTGCCGCAAAACTGGACCGGCACCTATGGTGGTGATCCTGCCACCTATACGGCCGATTTGAAAAAACAGGTATTGGTTGGTGAATACGGCGCCTGGCGGAGCCTCGGCTTACATACTGAAGGCGGATTTGTACAAAACGGTCCGCTCAGCGAAGACCGGATGACGGCATTAATGGAACAAAAAGTGAAATTGGGCGAAAAAGCCAAAGACAGTGCGGCAGGCCAGTTTTTCTGGTTGCTTAGTTCACACGACAATCCCGGGCGTGTGCAGGGAGGTGAGGGTTGGCGGGAGTTGGACCGGATTGGCCCGGTAAACTACAAGGGAATGCTTACACCCTGGGAAGAGCCGACTGATGTTTATTATATGTTCCGGTCGAATTATGTGCCTGCATCTAAATCACCGATGGTCTATATCGCTTCCCATACCTGGCCGGAACGGTGGACCGAACCCGGCATAAAATCAGGTATCGTCGTTTATTCCAATTGTGATGAAGTGGAATTGTTTAATGATATAGACAGCGTTTCCCTGGGAAAGCAGAAGCGAATTTCACAACCCGGCAATCATTTTACCTGGAACAATGTACCGGTTCGATATAATGTGCTGTACGCAGTTGGTTACCTTGGGGGTAAGCGCGTTGCATGTGATACGGTACTGCTTTTTCATTTGCCGAAGGCGCCGCATTTTGAAAAATTGTATGCAGACGCAACCACTGTTTTGAAAGGCGCGGAAGACTATCATTATATGTATCGCATCAATTGCGGCGGACCTGCCAGTACGGATGAATTTGGACAACAATGGCAGGCGGATCGTCCGTTGTGGTCGGCCACCGACCGTAGACATTGGGGATCCACATCATGGACAAATCAATTTGCAGATCTTCCTCCATTTTTAGCCAGCCAGCGATTTACCTCCCAACCGGTGCATGCCATTCGTGACTGGAAGTTGGGACAAACGTTCCGGTACGGACGTGAGGAACTGCAATATCATTTCCCGCTACCGGCGGGCAACTACCGCGTTGAGCTTTATTTTATGGAGCCCTGGGTGCGGGAACAGGGTATGCGGCAGTTTGATGTGCTGGCAAATGGACAACCTGTTTTATCAAAGTTGGATATTGCGGCGGAGGCCGGCTGGAATACAATGCTGAAAAAAGTGTTAATGGTAACGGTGAAGAACAAGGGTCTGGATATTTCTTTCGGCAATATACGTGCAGGTCAGGCCATCATCAATGCCATTGCTATCGCTGCGGAAAAGCCGGTAACACCCGCTCCGCCTAACCTGTACACGAGGGCAGGCAGATCTGTTCCTTTTGCTACCTGGTTGTCAACCGGGGATACAATTGACAGGGAACGTCATATCACCATTCACGCATTACCGCCTGGGTTGTATGGTGCGGATTGGCTGGTACCTTCACGGGTAACGCCAACAATTTACCGCGCAGCGCGACAGGTAGATTTGTATGTTGCGTATGACAGCAATGCGAAATTGCCCGTGTGGATGGACAAATTTGAAAGCACGGGAAACAGCCTGGAAACGGATGCAACGGATGGCGTGGGATATTTTTGGTATCGCAAGCGGGTACAGCGTGATTCGCTCTTCGTGCTTGGAGCAGAAAATGCCATTGGGCTGGTGGCTGTACAACCGGTTTCTACACTGGCTCCAGCGTATGATCTCAAACCGGTGAACAGTTACCGGGCCGCTACCGCGATGGCTGGAAAAAATGCTGGTGTTGCTGAATTGAATGGCAAGCCGGTGATCCTCGTTCAAAGCGATGCAGCAACAGATATCGGATGGAAGATCAATACGGGTGTGGGCGACTATTACTCTATCACCTTTAAATACAACTGGCCATTTGACCGCCCCCTCAACGGTAAACTTCGTTTACTGGCTACAGGAGGCGCCATGATGCAGGAAGAACCGATACATCTTACTTTTACCAAGCCGGGAAAATGGAACCAGGTTACGATACAAACCCGAACAATGATCAACGCGGGTGAGTACGAAATAAGATTTATAACGGAGCAGGCGAACGGACTCTTTGTGCAGGGAATAGACATTCAATAATTATTAATTATGCTGAAGCAGTGCTGTGTGCTGATTATTTCCTTTTTTGCGACGGTATTGCTCCGTGCGCAAACAATTACCGTGAACCAGCTTCGCTGCGAAGGCAGAACTACTGTGGCAGGAATCAATAGTCCATTGCCGCGTTTTAGCTGGGAGATCAATTCAACACAACAGGATGTGGTGCAAACAGCCTACAGGATCATGGTGGCGGATGATCCCGTCTTTCTGTATACCAATAACCCAAATTGTTGGGATTCCCGCAAAGTAAACAGCAATACTTCAATACAGGTAAGTTATAAAGGACGGGCATTGCAGGGTGGTCAAACTTATTATTGGCGCGTGATGGTGTGGGACAACAAGGGAAATGTTTCTTCCTGGAGTGATGCGGCAAGCTGGCAGGAAGGCTTACTTACTTCCGGTGACTGGAAGCAGGCACAGTGGATTGGCTATGAGCGCCTGCCCGATGCTCAGCAAATTGTTCCTTTTGCGCATGGAAAAGGAAAAAAAGAATGGGGCAGTCGCGAAGATATCTTGCCATTGTTTCGAAGAGAGTTTAATATAAAAAAGGCGGTTCGTCGCGCTACGGTATTTATTTCCGGGTTAGGACAATTTGAAATGCATGTCAATGGTGAAAAGATTGGTGATCATTTTCTTGATCCGGGATGGACACAGTATAGTAAGTCTGCCTTGTATGTCAACTTTGATATTACAAAGCAACTAAAGCAGGGAGCTAACGCGATTGGCGTTATGCTTGGAAACGGATTTTATTATATACCCGGTGAACGGTATCGGAAGCTGACAGGAGGATATGGTTATCCCAAACTAATTGCAAGAGTGGCTATCGAATATAAAGACGGTTCGGTCGAAAATATTGTCAGCAATTCATCCTGGAAAACGGCTCCATCGCCCGTTCTTTTTTCCAGTATTTATGGAGGCGAGGATTATGATGCGCAATTGGAAATGAATGGGTGGGATGCACCAGGGTTTAATGATAGCCGGTGGCGCACCGCGAAATGGGTGGATGGGCCTGCACTGTTGCGGGTGCAGCAGGCTGGTGCAATTTCAGTTGCGGAACGCTTTTCACCTGTTGATGTAAAACTATTGCAGGCGGGTAATTCCGTATATGACCTTGGGCAGAATTTCTCCGGCATTCCTGCTATACATGTAAGCGGCAGCGCAGGTGATACAGTGCGTATAACGCCGGGCGAATTATTGGCTGCTGACGGAACAGTGAGCCAGAAAGGATCTGGCGGTCCTTTTTATTTCACCTATATTTTAAAAGGGAGCGGCGATGAAAGCTGGGAACCGCGATTTACTTATTACGGATTTCGATACCTGCAGGTGGAATGCATTGCCGGGTTAAACCACCGGGAACTGCCGCAGGTAAATTCCATTACTGGTTTGCATATACGCAATGCTGCGCCGGTTGCCGGCAATTTTTCCTGTTCGGATTCACTGTTTACTAAAACCTATCGTCTTATTAACTGGGCAATACGCAGTAATATGATGAGCGTCTTCACGGATTGCCCGCATCGTGAAAAACTGGGTTGGTTAGAACAGACACACCTGATGGGGCCGTCTGTACAATATAATTATGATGTGGAAACCTTATATGGGAAAGTTGTAACGGATATGATGGAAGCGCAAACGGCTGATGGCCTGATCCCGGAAATAGCGCCGGAGTATGTGCAATTTGGTGAACCGTTTCGCGATTCCCCCGAATGGGGCAGTGCAATGTTGCTGGTACCCTGGAGTCTTTATAAATGGTATGGTAATGAACAGGTGTTGCGTGAAGCCTATCCTGCTATGTTGAAATACGTAAACTATTTATCTGCTAATGCAGGAGATAGTTTATTATTAATGCAGGGTCTTGGCGACTGGTACGACATTGGGCCAAACCGGCCGGGATTTTCACAGCTTACGCCAAAAGGGCTAACTGCTACTGCATTTTATTATTATGATCTCGTTACGATGCAGCAAATTGCTTCAGTCCTGGAGAAAAAAATGGATGCGGCGAAATTTGAAGCAATGGCGCTACGCGTAAAAAATGCATTCAATGCTCGTTTTTTTGATGAGGTAAATGGATGGTATGGCACCAACAGCCAGGCGGCCAATGCAATCGCGTTATATATGGGGCTTGTTCCTGCTGCACAACGGCATCGGGTGGAAGATAATTTGGTAAAGGACATTGTAAACCGAAACTATGCGCTCACAGCGGGTGATATCGGGTACCGCTATGTGTTGGAGGCATTGCAACAGGCGGGCCGGTCTGACATTATTTTTAAAATGAATAATCGCGATGATGTGCCTGGTTACGGTTATCAAATAAAAAAAGGAGCAACCGCTTTAACGGAATCCTGGCAGGCGTATCCATCGGTATCCAACAACCATTTTATGCTGGGTCACCTGATGCAATGGTTTTATGGCGGACTGTGCGGCATTAATCAGTCGGCACACTCGGTTGGCTTTAAGGAAATTGAAATTCGTCCGCAGGTGGTAGATGGCATTGATGCGGCGGAAGCGGCGTATCATTGTATGTACGGCTGGATTCGTGTTGCATGGAATCGGGAAGATGGAAAAATAAAATTACGGTTATCTATTCCTGTTAATACAACGGCGGTGGTGATGGATGGAAAAGGAAGACGGATTAACATAGGTTCCGGCAACAGGGAAATGGAATGGTAATCCATCGCGCCCCGGGCGCATAAAAAAAATAGATGTGAAGCGATTTTGTTTTTTTGCGATGTCAGTGTTTTTATCGTTGTGTGTAGTTGCGCAGCGACAGGACCTTGATTTCAATAAAGGCTGGAAGTTTGTATTGGGAGATAGTGCCCAATTCAGTGAGCCGGGTTGGGATGATGCCGGTTGGCGGAGCCTGGATCTTCCGCATGATTGGAGTATAGAATCCGATTTCAGTGCAACTGCTGCCGCAACAACTGCCGGTGGTGCCTTACCGGGTGGCATTGGCTGGTATCGTAAAACTTTTATTCTCCCGCCGAATGCGACAGGAAAGAATGTGCGAATCGAGTTTGACGGGATTTATCGAAACAGTACGGTTTGGATCAACGGTCACCGGCTGGGAACGAGGCCTTATGGCTACAGTTCATTTGCGTATGAACTTCAGTCGTTCCTGGCGCCCTATCCACAAAAGAATTATATCGCGGTACGCGTTGATAACAGCGCACAGCCTAATTCCCGCTGGTACAGCGGCTCAGGCATCTATCGTAATACGCGGCTGGTTATTACCGGTAGCGTGGCAGTTGCACATTGGGGACAATTTATCACAACGCCGGTTGTAAGTGCGGGTAGTGCGGAAATTGAGGTGCAAACATCGTTTGTCAGGACAAACAATCAGCAAGCTAACTATTGGATTTCCCAGCAGGTTTTTGATGGGAATGGGAAGCTGGTGGCAGGACTGGCACGACTGTCATTAACCGCTGATGGCTGGAAAAACGAGAAGCAGGAGATCACAACCCGGTTGCAGGTGGCGAATCCAAAATTGTGGTCGGTGGACCATCCGCATCGTTACCGGCTGGTTACAAATGTATATAGTAATGGTAAACGTATCGACAGCTATGTGCAGTGGTTTGGCATCCGGACATTCCGATTTGATGCAACGCAAGGTTTTTTTCTGAATGGTCAGCATTTTAAGATTCACGGCGTCTGTGATCATCATGACCTGGGAGGTTTGGGAGCCGCTGTAAATGAGGATGCGTTGACGCGTCAATTGAAACTGTTGAAGGAGATGGGCTGTAACGCAATCCGTACTGCTCATAATCCGCCTGCGCCGGAATTGTTAGCGCTCTGTGATAAGATGGGTTTTTTAGTAATGGACGAAGCGTTTGACATGTGGGCAAAGAAGAAGAATAAATATGATTATGCTGCAAATTTTAAAGAGTGGCATGTGCGGGATCTGCAGGATATGATATTGCGTGACAGGAATCATCCTTCTGTATTTATGTGGAGCATCGGGAACGAGATACGGGAACAATTTGACAGTTCGGGTATTGCAATTGCGCGGGAGTTGGCAGGCATTATTCATTTGTTAGACACGACGCGCCCAATTACATCGGCACTTACAGAATTAAATCCTTCGACCAATTTCATTTTTCAGTCGAAAGCATTGGATGTCGTCGGCATGAATTATAACCATGGTCAATATGGAGATATTCGGACTAAGTACCCTGCAGGTACTATTTTCCTTGGATCGGAAAATGTATCTGCACTTGCAACGCGTGGTACATACGACTGGCCATCTGATTCTATTAAGCGGTGGCCTTTGAAGGGACAGAAATTTGTGGAGAATGGTCATGCCGACTATTCTGTTTCTGCATACGACCAGGTGTCGGCGTATTGGGGATCCACGCACGAGGAAACCTGGAAGGTGATTAAGAAATATGATTTTCTGGCGGGTGAGTTTGTGTGGACTGGTTTTGATTACCTGGGTGAGCCGACGCCTTATCCCTGGCCGGCACGCAGTTCCTATTTCGGAATCATTGACCTGGCTGGTTTTCCCAAGGATGTGTATTATATGTACCAGTCGGAATGGACCAGCAAACCCGTGCTGCATGTGTTTCCCCATTGGAACTGGACACGGGGTGATACGGTGGATGTTTGGGCGTATTATAACCGTGCTGATGAGGTGGAGTTGTGGTTGAATGGCAAGTCGCTGGGAACGAGGCGTAAGGAGGGGGATGAGTTGCATGTAATGTGGCGGGTGCCTTATGAGCCTGGGACAATAAAGGCGGTGAGCAGGAAAAATGCTGTGGTGGTATTGGAGCGTAAGATTGAAACAACGGGGCCACCGGCTGCGATGGAATTGAAAGCTGACCGTAATAAAGTGCAGGCTGGCAGCCGCGATTTGTTGTTTGTGACGGTCAGTATAGTGGATGCTGCGGGCAGGACGGTACAGGATGCGCGGTTTCCGTTGCGGTTTCGGCTGGAAGGTCCGGGAACGATTGCGTACTCTGATAATGGCTACCCGGCAGACACAGTATCTTTGGTAAAGCCGGAACGGGTGACCTGGCAGGGGTTGGCGCTGGTGGTGGTGAAGGCCGGGCAGAAACAGGGAAATAGTACATTAATCGTGGAATCGCCTGGATTGCCTCCTGCGCGTTTCTCGTTTATTACGAGGGAGCAGGACAGTAAATGACAGTAAAATGAATGGAGTATTTACGTTACTAAATAGTAAAATATTCCATCATTATAGCAAAACCTTACATTGTTAAGGGTATAGTGGCCAAGTACCTTTAGTTGCCGGGTGAGAAATACTGTAAAGTAAATCTCTTCGGTCTAACGATTAAACGAATTGCGGAATGAAAAGGTTCTTGCTTGCCGGTAGCGGTCTTATAATGAAGAAGCAGTGTGCCTCGCTGTTTCTGTCCGGTTTTTTTCTTGTAGCAGTTCTCTCTGCGTGTAACCATTCTTTTGCACAAAGCTCCAATGCTGATTATATCAGAACGATCACTGAACGTTCTGCAAAAATTGTAAACACCCTTGGCATTACTGATTCAGTAAAATATAATGCTACGGTGCAGTTGCTCGTAAACCAGTATAGTGGTTTGAATGATGTATATGAGCAGCACAAACAATTTACCACTTCTGCGAAATCAAAAAATCTTTCTGCTGATGAATTAGCTGCCCAGTTGAAGCAGGATGATGAAAAAAAGGCAACTGAGATACAGCATCTGCACGATCAGTTTATTGACCGGTTAGCGCAGTCGCTTACGGTGGAGCAGGTAGACCAGGTAAAGGATGGGATGACGTATCGCGTTTTTCCAATTACGTATGCGGCTTACCAGGATGAGCTTCCGCAATTGACGGAGGAGCAGAAGTTACAAATTTATTCCTGGCTGAAAGAGGCGCGGGAAAAAGCGATGGATGCTGAATCATCAGAAAAAAAGCATGCGGTGTTTGGAAAATACAAGGGGAAGATCAACAACTATTTGTCTGCTGCTGGTTATGATATGAAGAAAGCGGGGGAAGAGTGGCAGAAGCGAATTAAGGAGCGGCAGGATGCGAAGAAGGCCGAGGGCTAAACATTCTTTTGTTAATTGATTGCTTATATATTTTAATACTAAAACTAAAAGCTGTATGAAGCATTTCTTGCGGAAGGCGCTGCTCCTTCCAATCCTTTTACTGCTGAGCTGCTGCTTGTTTGCGCAACAAAGGACAGTAACGGGTAAAATCGTTGATCCCGACGGTAAGCCGGTTGCCGGCGCTACGGTTGGTATCAAAGGGAACAACACCGTAACGCTTACCGATGAAAACGGTGCGTTCTCCATTGTTGTTCCGGCAAATGAGTCGGTGCTAAAAATTTCCAGCGCTACATTTGCCTACCAGGAAATCATTGTTGGTACAAAAACGAATTTTCCAATTACGCTGGAGCGTGATATGAAGCAGCTGGATGATGTGGTGGTAATTGGATATGGTACGCAGAAAGCAAGAAATGTGACAGGTTCAGTGGTGTCTGTAAATTTAAAAAAGTTGGAAGATCTTCCGGTTGCTTCACTCGCAGAAGCATTACGTGGGCAGGTGCCAGGCCTTTCTGTTACTGGTGGAAGCACCCGGCCTGGAACGATGGCTTCTTTAAGTATTCGCCAGCAGTTTAACTGGGGTAAAGATGGAGGCGGGACAATACCATTGATAGTGATTGACGACGTAGTTCAAATTGATCCCGCTACAAACCTTCCTACGCTGGATAGGTTTAATATGCTTGATATTTCAGAAGTGGAGAGTGTAACAGTCTTGCGTGATGCGAGTGCAGCAATTTATGGTGCTCGTGCATCCCAAGGCGCGATTGTTATTAAAACTAAACGTGGTAAGGCAGGCCCTCCTAAAATAACATATTCTGGTAAGTTCGAAAGAAATAATGCGGTAAGCCACAGCAAAGTGATGAACGCTCAACAATATGGTATTTACGCTAATCGATTTGGTAGAGCTGCCAATTGGAATTCAAATTATTTTTTCTCGCAGGCTGAACTGGACGCGATGGGTTCTTTGAACTATGACTGGCTAGCAAATGATTGGAATGGCGCTGGTGCCATGCAACATTCGATAAATGTTAGCGGAGGTTCAGACAAAGCAACCTACTTTACTGGCGGATCCTATTATACACAGGGTGCGAACCTCGGATCTCAGGATTTCAGCCGTTGGACTTTTCGTTCGGGAACCGATGTGAAAGTAGGTTCCGGATTTAAGTTGTCAGCTACGATAGCAGCGCAGAATACAAACCTGGAGAAATCTTTTACCAAAATAAATATTACGGATGGCTACGCCAGCGGCGGGGAGCAAAACGACTACGCGATATTGCTTCATATGCCGAGGTATATTCCCTGGGTTTATAATATTGGCGGGGTAGACAGGTATGTATCGCCGGCAATGGGCCCGAACAAAATCGGATCCGCAAGCGGCAATAACTCGCTGGGTAACTGGAACTATTATGCTCTCTTGAATAACGGATCGAAAACAACAACAAAGACATTTAATTACAATGCTAATTTCTCACTCCAATATGATGTTCCATTTATCGCCGGTCTGTCGTTTCGTGGAAGTTACGCAATCCAGTCTTCTGCAGGAAATACTGAACAGGTGATGATGCCATTAATATTGTCTCTGGCAAATAATACAAACACTGCAGATAACCATCTGTACACGAGCACAACCACATGGAATAATCCAGTAACTAATAAATCCAACTCTCGTGTTACTTATGATAATACGATGGGTACAACGGAGCAGATCAACTTCTTTGCCAACTACGACAGAAATTTTGGCGATCACAGTATTTCGGCAGTTTTTTCCGGTGAGCGCTCGAAGAACACGTATGACGACAGGTACCAGATTTATGACAGCCCCATTCCTGGAGCCTATAACGGAACTTCCATATCTGCTGGTACTTTAAATACATCGAACACGATTACAAATAAATCAGTAAGTGGTACGATGTCTTACCTTGGTCGCGTAAGTTATGCATATAAGAACAGGTACCTTCTGCAGGCCTTATTCAGAAGTGATGCGTCAAGCAAGTTTGCTCCGGAAAACTACTGGGGATTTTTCCCGAGTGTTTCGCTGGGATGGATTATCTCGGACGAAAAATTTTTCAATGTTAAGTGGATCAATTTCCTGAAAATCCGTGGTTCGGTAGGTAAAACCGGAAACGACAATGTTAGAGCGTGGAAGTGGATGCAGTTGTACACAGCAGCAACCGATAAAGGGATGGCCTTTGGTACATCTGGCGGAAATTATACATATGGCCTGACTCCGGAAGTAACACCCAACCGCGATATTAAATGGGATAAAACACTTCAGCGGAATATAGGATTTGATGCTGCTTTTCTGCACAACCGTCTTTCCTTGACCGGTGACTTCTATTATAATTCTTCTACAGACATGCTGACGTCAATGACTACTGCCGCCAACGTACCGATTTCTGTAGGAGGCGCTTTTGCAGAAATGAATTACGGTGCTGTTAATTTTTGGGGTTCTGAATTCATGCTCAGCTGGAATGATCACATAGGTAAAGTGAACTATAATGTGGGTGTCAATTTTGGTTTCTCAAATAATAAAGTAAAAAAATACCTGGATGTTCCGTTTAACTATCCGTCTGTAATTGAAGCAAATGGTGTAAAAAGAGAAGGATATTCGCTTATAGGTCCGGTGTGGGGATATCAGGTATGGCGTGGAACTTCTACAGGCGATGGAATTCTGAGAACTGATGCTGATCTGGACGCTTATTGGGCCTATTTGTCTGATCTTGCCACAAAAGCGGGAACAACTCCATTGTATAATGCTGGCGGTGCTAACATTTCCACAAGGGCTGGCATGAAGAAAGGTATGCTCGCATACCAGGATGTTGCCGGTGCTCTGGATGCTAATACTAAAACTATCGCAGGACAAAATGGCCAGATAGTGGATGATCAGGATTATGTTAAGCTGGTTAACAAGAATCGTTCGGTTGGTTTCACAACTAATCTCGGAGTAGGTTATAAATCATTTAGTCTGAGCGCGCAAATTTCAACGAGCTGGGGTGGTATTAACACGTATGACCGCGTGAAACAAGGTACGAGCAGTACAAACGCAATGTGGTCGCCGGTTGTTTATCTTACGGATATGTATGATTCTACCGATAATCCTAATGGAAAATATCCTAATATCTATTATTATGACAATGCCTATCGAACTTCGGATTTTTGGATGTTACCAACCTTCCGCTGCGTTGTTCGATCAATGAGCATCGGTTACGCATTGCCTAAAGCATGGCTTGACAAACTTCGCATAGCCAATGCAAAATTTGTGTTGTCCGGATATAATCTTTGGGATCTATATAATCCTTATCCTGGAAAATACAGGAATATGTACGACGGCATTAATGTGAATTATCCAACGCTGCGTACCTGGTCTTTAGGAGTAAATATTGGATTCTAATCACTAATCTTAACAATTGCGTATGAAAAATAAAGTAATTTATCTTCTGGCTTGCCTCGCATTAATTATTGCCGGGTGTAAAAAGAAGTTCCTGGAAGATATGAAGAGCTATGATAAATACGATGAGAGCGTATTTACAAACGAAGTTCAAACGGGCTGGTATATTGATCGGCTGTATAATTATTTTTTCGCGTCTTATCGGAGCCCGGTTCAGCAGGAGGCGAATTCTGGCGCATTCGATGATTCCAAGACAAAGAATACTGAAGAGATTGGCGGAACAGTTGGAAACTGGATAAATCCAAATCGGAACCTCCAATTAGCCACTGATGCTGATGCTTATTATGGCACACCGCTTGGGTCAAGTATTGCAAATAATCCCTATACCCGTATTCGTCTCTGCAATTTTCTACTTGAGAAAATAGACGGCGTGGGTCAGGCACTTTCGGAAAGTTTCAGACGCACTGCAAAAGGTCAGATGTATTTCCTTCGCGCATGGCAATATTTTAACTTGGTAAGAGTTTATGGTGGTGTTCCCATCGTGTTAGACGTTCAAAATGCAAGCTCAAGCGATGTCTCCATTCGTATTCCGCGAGCTACTGCAACAGAATGTTTCGCGCAGATTTCAAAGGACCTGGATTCAGCCGCTTCACTTTTGCCTGCTGTTTGGCCAACGTTGTCATCGAACTATGGAAGAATGACAAGCGGGGCTGCACTGGCAATGAAAAGCCGCGTACTTCTTACAGCAGCGAGTCCTCTCTTTAACAAAGATTGGGATAATCCGGGCAACGCAAAATGGCAAGCGGCGCTCGATGCCGGCCTCCAGGCAGAAACAGCCCTCACATCATCTGGTTACGGCCTCTATGGAACAACGGCAAAAGAGTGGGCAGAAATGACATACGTCAATGATGGTATTAATAATTCTACCACGGGCGGTAATAAAGAAGGAATTATCGTAATGCTTCTGTCTACTTCTCAA
Organism: Bacteroidota bacterium; assembly: GCA_048498035.1. Lineage (GTDB taxonomy): Bacteria > Bacteroidota > Bacteroidia > Chitinophagales > Chitinophagaceae > CADEDV01. Next base: position 147,726 of record JBEHYT010000004.1, read on the forward strand.
ACTTCGTCCAGCGGATATAATAATTCTTGGGAGAATGCCATTAGGACTAAGGATTATAATGGGGGTGGAGGAATTTCCGCGCCGAAAGGCATGTTGGATCTTTTTCCATTGGCAAATGGAGCTCGTCCGACGGCGGCCAATGGATATGTAGATACTTTTTTCTTTGAAAACCGTGATCCGCGGTTTTACCGGACATTCGAATTTTCGGGTGAAAAATGGGGTCACAAAACTAATGCGAGCAGAACAACGTTCCTGTACAGGTGGAAAAAAGATGCGACTAACTATTCCTATTACGGCAACAACCAGACAAGCAGCCCAGCCGTAGTAAAAAAGTTTTCTAATCCTTCAGCCGATACTACTGCTCTTGCTTTTTCTGGTACTGATATTTTTGAATATCGCTATGCCGAATTGTTATTAAATATCGCGGAATGTTATGCTGCTAAAGGTGATATTGGAAACTGCCTGATTTATCTGGGCAAAATCCGGGCGCGTGTTGGTATACCAAGCACCAATAACTATGGTATCGGGGCACTTGCCAGCAGATATGCAGCAATTGAAGCAGTTCTTTACGAAAGAAGAGTGGAGTTGGCTTACGAAGGAAAACGTTATTGGGATATACAGCGGTGGCTCCTCTATGACGGTGTTTCCTCCTATAACATGAGTGCAAATACCTGTGCTAAATTGGGTATTACGCCTATTAACGGAACAAATAGAACCGGCTATTATTGGCAAGTAGTAGGATATCAGGGAACTGCAGACCCGCTTACCGCTGCGGACAAGGCTATTCTTGTCGATCCCGATAATGCAGGAACCTTTGCTACAGAGATTGGAAAATTGAAGAGTTTGTATAGAAATAAGCTCGTGATGACCCCATTGGATCAGGCTATGGATAAAGATGGTTCTACGCCTGTGAATATTTTATTCCGTCCCAACTATTATCTGTCCGGTTTAAGCGGAACGGTTTTATCTTATAATCCATGGCTGGTGCAGAATATCGGATGGCAGGATTACAGCGGTGTTCCTGGCACATTTGACGCAACAGAATAAGCAAGCAGCAGTTAGTTATAGGCAGAGAAAGAGAAGAGCGATCTTCTCTTTCTCATTTAAAGAAAAAATATGTTAACAAAAACAACCATTTATTGAAAGAATAACGTCTAATTAATATCATAATCCTTCATCATGAATTGTCGTTTTCAAAAAATCATCACGCTCTGTATCGTTACCAGCTTTTCCATTGCAGCCTTTGCACAATACCCGGAAATTAAGCCGGATGTAAAGCGCAGCTCAGATTCGCTGATGGAAGCCGCACGGGCACATTCTGATTCCGCGTGGGCACTTGCACTCCCTATTATTAAAGCTGAAGCCGCTAAAGGAAAACCCTATATTCCCTGGGCTTCACGCTATGACGAATTACCACTTGCCGCCATCCCGGCATTTCCCGGCGCAGAAGGCGGCGGTAAATATAGTTTTGGCGGACGCGGCGGGCGTGTCATCGTGGTGACTAACCTGAATGATGATGGCCCCGGAAGTTTTCGCTGGGCCTGTGAGCAGGGCGGTGCACGCATCGTAGTATTCAATGTGGCAGGAATTATCCATCTCAAAACACCACTGGATATCCGCGCTCCTTATATTACCATTGAAGGACAAACCGCTCCCGGCGATGGCGTTTGTATTGCCGGTGAAACCGTGTGGCTGAATACCCACGATGTGATCATCCGCTTTATGCGTTTCCGCAGAGGCGAAACCTGGGTGGGCCGTCGTGATGATGCTATTGGCGGTAACCCCGTTGGTAATATCATGATCGATCACGTGTCTGCCACCTGGGGACTGGATGAAAACATGAGTATGTACCGGCACATGTATAACGACAGCACCGGTAAGATTGAAGATAAATTTGGTACCGTTAACATTACCATACAGAATTCCATTTTTGGTGAAGCGCTTGATACCTGGAACCACGCTTTTGGAAGCACGCTGGGTGGAGAGAATTGTACGTTTGTACGGAATCTTTGGGCAAACAACTCCGGTCGTAATCCATCTGTAGGTTGGAATGGCATTTTCAATTTTGTCAACAACGTTGTGTTCAACTGGGTACACCGCTCCATTGACGGAGGCGATTATCGCGCGCAGTTTAATATCATCAATAACTATTTCCAGCCGGGTCCGGCTACGCCGAAAAATAATGTGGGTCATCGTATCCTGAAACCTGAGAGCGGAAGAAGCAAACTCAAAGAAAAAGTTTACGGTCGCGCTTATGTAAATGGCAACGTGATGGAAGGATATCCCGAGATCACGAAAGACAACTGGAATGGAGGTGTGCAGGTAGAAGAGTTGCCCAACACCGGCGAATACACCAGCGAGATCCGGTGGAATGAGCCGCTGCCCATGACGCCCATAAAAATGCTTAGCGCCACGGCTGCACGTACCTACGTACTCAACAACGCAGGCGCTACACTTCCCGTTCGGGATGCGGTAGATAAGCGTATCACTGAGCAGGTACGAACCGGTAAGATTGTTTACTCAGATAATGTAAAACTGCCGGAAACACAATTCAAATACCGCAGGCTGCCGCCTGATTCTTACAAAATAGGAATCATCACAGACCCATCCCAGGTGGGTGGTTACCCGGATTACAAAGGAACTCCTTACAAAGACAGCGATGGCGATGGAATGCCGGATGAATACGAACGTAAAAAAGGACTGAATCCAAACAACGCCGCGGATGCAAGCCAGTATTCAAAATCGAAAAGCGGATATACCAATATCGAAGAATACCTGAATAGCATCGTTCCGCTGGCAAACGTTGAGCCCGCTGCCGGCGTTACCGTTGGAAAGCGCTGGTTTTAATAAAAATTGATTAATTTCTTGTACCAAAACGGTGTTCTTGTCCGTGCGCCGGATAAGAACACCGTTTGTTTAACCAGATATATGAAGAAGCCGCTTTTACTCAGCTTGTCACTCGGTATTCTTACGGGATTTTTTTCGACGCCTGGCCATGCCCAGAAGGCAAAGGTAGAAAGACCGATTCCGCCAATCGCTTATCAGAAAGGAAAACTGCAGTATCAGCCAGATTCTTTAGGCAACCGCATCCCTGATTTTTCATATGCTGGTTATAAGGCCGGTGAAAGTCCCATTCCAAATGGTGTGATCCGCGTTGTAGTGCCCCTAAAAGCCGGTGATGCTACAGCCCGCATCCAGGCTGCGCTTGACTATGCGGCGAAGTTGCCGCAGGATGAATCGGGCCTTCCTTCGGTAGTGTTGTTAGAGCCGGGAACCTACGCCATCAGCGGGTCACTGCTGATCCGCTCATCAAATGTAATCCTGCGTGGTTCCGGCACCGCCGGCAATGGCACTATTATCCTCGGTGAAGGCAAAGACAGGTCCACGCTGATCCGTATCAATGGCACCAACGACCAAACAAACGGATCGCCGGTTGCAATTACCGATGCTTATGTGCCGGTGAATGCACAACAGTTTAACATCGCAAACAGTAAGGGGATTTCCGTTGGTTCCGAGATACTGGTAACACGTCCCTGTACACAGGAGTGGATCAACGCCCTTGGTACCGTAACCTTTGGTGGCGGTATCAGCGCGCTGGGCTGGAAGCCGGGCCAACGCGTGGTTCAATGGAGAAGAGTTGTTACTGCCGTGAACGGAAACACTATAACCATTGATGCGCCCATTACAACGGCATTGGATACTACCTATGGCGGCGGCTATATTACTCCCTATAAATGGAATGGACGCATTTCCAACTGTGGTATAGAAAACCTACAGTTGCAATCCACCTATAATGCCGCCAATGAAAAAGATGAAGATCACCGCTGGATGGCTATAACGATCGACAACGCCAATGATTGTTTTGTCCGCCGCGTTCGTTTTTCTCATTTTGCAGGAAGCGCAGTGGCTGTGTATGATAATGCCAGCCGCGTTACTGTTGAAGACTGTGTTTCCACACAACCGGTTTCTGAAATTGGCGGTGAACGTCGCAATACGTTTTACACTTCCGGCCAGCAGGTTTTATTTCAACGCTGTGTTGCCGATCACGGATTTCATGATTTTGCAACCGGCTTTTGCACACCCGGACCCACTGCATTTGTGCAATGCCAGTCTATTCAACCCTATTCATTTTCCGGTGGACTCGATAGCTGGTCGTCGGGCGTTTTGTTTGATGCCGTACTGGTAGATGGCAATGCCATTTCATTTCTAAATCGCGGCCAGGATGGGCAAGGCGCAGGCTGGAATATTGCCAACAGCTTGTTATGGAATTGTTCCGCAGCGCGGATCGACTGTTATGCGCCTCCCGGCGCGATGAATTGGGCACTGGGCTCCTGGAGCCAGTTTGCAGGAGATGGTTACTGGGGTGAATCTAACAACAACATCGAACCGCGAAGTCTTTATTATACGCAATTGCGCGAGCGTATTGGGAAAACGGCAGACCAACGCACACAGGTAATGGAAATAGGAACGGAAGCCAGCAGCAGTCCAACCGTAGAAGCTGCGCAGGAACTGATCCGTGCTTCCGTAAAGCCTGCGCAAACACTGGTTGAATTTATACAGGAAACAACTGCTAAAAATCCGATCCCGGTTACTACAACAGGGATTAAAACAATAGATGAGATAGGCGTGCCTGCAGTATCGCCAAACAAAACAAAATTGAATCTTCACGTCAGCAATGGCTGGCTGGTTGGTAACGATCATGTAATGGCCGGTGAGGTGGATGGCGTTCCCTGGTGGAACGGAAGTGCCCGTCCCTATGCAGCAAAAACGATGCAACCTGCTATGACCCGCTTTGTTCCCGGGAGAATCGGTCGCGGGTTAACGGATGACCTGGATGAGTTGACCGATTCGATGGTAGCGACACATAAAGTGGCCATGGAACAGAATTACGGGTTGTGGTATGAGCGTCGCCGCGACGATCATGAACGCATCCGCCGGATGGATGGTGATGTATGGACGCCGTTCTACGAATTACCCTTTGCCCGTACGGGCATCAGTTCAGCCTGGGATGGTCTAAGCAAATACGATCTTACGACGTACAATTATTTTTATTGGAGCCGGCTGAAGCAATATGCAAATTTGGGTGAACAGAAAGGGCTGGTATTGATCAACCAGGATTATTTCCAGCACAACATCATTGAAGCCGGTGCGCATTATGTTGATTTTCCCTGGCGAACAGCTAACAACATCAACAATGTTGGTTTCCCGGAGCCGGTTCCGTTTGCGGGCGATAAGCGCGTGTTTATGGCTGAGCAATTCTACGACACCACCCACCCGGTGCGTGCCGATCTGCACCGGAAATTTATCCGCCAATGTCTTTCAAATTTTTCCGACAATACAAATGTGATACAGTTCATTGGTGAAGAATTTACCGGGCCGCTTTATTTTGTACAGTTTTGGCTTAACACGATCCGGCAATGGAAGGAGGAGCACCCGGGTGGAGAATTGATTGGATTGAGTGTTACAAAGGATGTACAGGATGCAATACTGAAAGATCCGCATTATGCTTCGCTTATCAATGTAATTGATATAAAATACTGGCATTACCAGGCAAACGGTGAAGCCTATGCACCGCAGGGCGGACAAAATCTTGCACCGCGTCAGCATGCACGGTTGTTGAAGCCAAAGGCTTCTTCGCCGGAGCAGGTGTATCGCGCGGTGGCTGAATACCGGCAGCATTTTCCTGGCAAAGCGGTGATGTATTCAGGCGATAGCGGCGACCGCAATGGCTGGGCTGTTTTGATGGCCGGTGGCTCTTTTGCGAATGTGGTTGTAAACGATCCCGCGTTTTGGACTGCGCTGGCGGGGATGCAACCGGTATATGCGAAAGACGGCCCCTGGAAATTACAAGGTGAGGATGGAGTTGTTATTTACACACGTGATGGAAAGAACATCAGCACTTCGCTTCCAAATGTAAAATCCTCTTTTGTCGTTCACTGGATCAATACTTCTACCGGAACGGTGCAAACCGAGAAAAGAACTGTTAAAGGATCAACTGCTTTGGCGTTTACGATGCCTGGCGGTGGCAATTGGGCACTATGGCTCGAAAGAAAGTAAATGCAGCGTTGCAGTATAGCATATTAGTAAAAACAGAATGAAAGATCGTTTTTTAAATAAAATATTGTTGGCGGCGGTTGTTCTTTTTACGACGAACGTGCAGGGGCAACTGCCGGCACTTTCGATTGCGAAAGATCATCGTCACTTTTCTACAGCCAATGGCAAACCTTTTTTCTGGATGGGTGATACGGGATGGTTGCTTTTTGTAAAAACAACCCGTGAAGAAGCAACGCATTACCTGGATATTAGGCAGCAGCAGGGATTTAATATGATCCAGGTCATGGTGATACATGACGTAGATCATGCCGTTAATAAATATGGGGATACTGCCATTTCGAATAGTGATGTGGCACAACCAATTACAACACCCGGCAACGATTTTCGTGATGCGAAGCAATACGATTTCTGGGATCATGCTGAGTTTATTGTACAGGAGGCGGCCAAACGGAATATTTACCTGGCGCTGGTGCCCGTGTGGGGCAGCAATATAAAAGGCGGGCATGTTTCCGAGAAGCAGGCAGAAGCCTATGCAAAATTTCTTGCTACGCGATTTAAAAAGTACAGCAATATTGTTTGGCTCAATGGTGGTGATATTCCCGGCAATGAACACGCGGAAGTATGGAATACGATCGGCAATACGCTAAAGAAATATGATCCGCAACACCTCGTTTCTTTTCATCCGCGGGGACGAACCACATCTTCCCGCTGGTTCCACGATCAGCACTGGCTTGATTTTAATATGTTTCAATCGGGTCACCGCAACTACGCGCAGGATACATCTGCAGGCGAAACACATTATGGGGAGGATAACTGGCGCTATGTAGCCGAAGATCTTGCGTTGAAACCTGCAAAGCCCACGCTGGATGGAGAACCTTCCTATGAAGGAATTCCGCAGGGGCTTCATGATACCACGGAGCGTTATTGGTATGCGGCCGATATCCGACGCTACGCGTATTGGAATGTGCTGACAGGTGCGGCGGGATTTACCTATGGCAATAATGCGGTAATGCAATTTTTTCAGCCGGCAGACCATGGCATGAGTGCCTATGGTGCAAAAGAATTTTGGACCGAAGCGCTTTTTGATACGGCAGCTACGCAGATGCAATGTGTAAAGAAATTAATGGAATTGCATTTGATGACGGGTTACAGGCCAGATACTGCGCTGGTGGTAAATAATGGCACACGGTATAACTATGTTGCCGCGGGCAGGGGCAAAGATTTTGAACTTTTTTATACCTATAACGGCAGAAATTTCAATGTGCGCATGGGCAAGTTACCGGGCGCCCGGGTAAAAGCAAATTGGTATAATCCCGCTACGGGAGCCATAAAAGCAACTATGACTGTTGCCAATTATGGCACAAGATTTTTTGACCCACCGGGCTATTGCCAGGATGGAAACGACTGGATATTGATACTTGAAACAAAAAAATGAAACGGATACTGTTTATAGCATCTTGTGTACTGTTGCTTGCGTCCTGCGGGAAGCAGGTGTATCTGTTTTCGTCCTTTCATGAGCCGGCCGACAGGGGCTTGCGGATGTTGTACAGCTATGACGGATTTCATTGGAGCGACCTGGATACAGTATTACTTGCGCCCAAGGTGGGTAACCAGCAGGTAATGCGCGATCCTTCAATTGTGCGTGGGCCGGATGGGACTTTTCACCTTGTATGGACCAGCAGTTGGCGGGGCGACAAAGGTTTTGGTTATGCTTCATCAAAAGATTTAATTCACTGGAGTGCCGAACGGTTTATACCTGTAATGGAAAATGAACCGACAACGGTAAATGTGTGGGCGCCGGAACTTTTTTATGATGATGAAACGAATGATTACATTATTGTATGGGCATCCTGTATTCCGGGCCGGTTTGCGCGGGGAATAGAAGAGGACAGCAATAATCACCGGTTGTATTATACTACCACACGTGATTTCAACTGCTTCACGCCATCAAAGCTTTTCCTGGATCCCGGGTTCAGTGTAATAGATGCTGTGATTGTAAAAAGGGAAAAAGATGATTACGTATTGGTGTTGAAAGACAACACACGAAACGAGCGGGATATAAAAGTTGCTTTTGGAAAACAACCAACGGGGCCATTTGGACCTGCGTCTACCGCGTTTACGGAATCGTTTACAGAGGGCCCGTCTGTATTGCATCTTGGTAAAGACTGGTATATCTTTTATGATTCCTATCGAAAAAAGACCTATGAAGTAATGCAAACACGGGATTTCATTTCTTTCAGCAACGCTACAGGAAAATTTACGATACCAGTGGGGCATAAGCATGGCACCGTCTTCAAAGCTCCCGCTCATGTACTTCGAAAACTAAAAAAACAGTATCAGAAAAAATGAGAGCATTTGGTTATACAACTATTCTGCTGGTATTGGCAACCGGGATACTGCGTGCGCAGGATACGATTCGCTACACTGGGAGCACGTTGGTGAATGTTGACTATCATCACGGGCAATTGTCGCCGGCGGTGGGCGTACATAATATCCAGACGTATCGTGCTAATCGCGCCAGCGCTACCAATAACTGGACCTACAATCACGCGCCAATGCTGGCGTATTGGAAGGGGAAGTTTTACCTGGAGTATTTGAGTAACCCGGTAGGCGAGCATGTGCCCCCGGGGCAAACGCTGCTGCAATCGTCGGTAGATGGGTACCACTGGAGTGATCCGGTGGTGATCTTCCCGCCCTATAAAATTCCGGATGGCACAACGAAGGAAGGAAGGACGGAAGTTGCTCATAACCTGATGGCAGTAATGCACCAGCGTATTGGATTTTATACAGCTAAGAGTGGAAAATTATTTGCACTTGCATTTTATGGAATGGTGATGGGCCCGCATGATGATCCCAATGATGGCAATGGAATCGGTCGCGTGATACGCGAAGTCAAAGAAGACGGAACTTACGGACCTATCTATTTCCTGCGCTACAATCACGCTTTTAATGCGTCCAATACATCGTACCCATTTTACAAAAGATCAAAAGATAAGGATGTAGTAGCAGCTTGTGAAGAAATCCTATCGAGCCCGCTCTTGATGCAACAGATGGTGGAAGAAAATGATAGAAACGATCCGTTAATTCCATTAAAAAAGGATTTTAAGGCTTTTAACTATTACCGGCTTCCCAATGGTGAAATTGTTGGGCTTTGGAAATATGCGTTGACGAGCATCACAACGAATGGAGGAAAGACCTGGCAATACAATCCAACCCGCGCCCCGGGTTTTGTAAATGCCAATGCAAAGATATGGGGGCAACGGACCAGTGATGGTCGTTATGCCACGGTGTATAATCCGTCTGAGTTTCGCTGGCCGCTGGCTATCAGTACCAGCATGGACGGACTGCATTATACCAATTTGCTTCTTGTAAACGGTGAAATAAGTTCCCTTCGATACGGTGGAGCTTATAAAAGTTATGGACCACAATACGTGCGGGGCATACAGGAGATGAACGGTACGCCGCCGGATGGCAATCTTTGGGTTACGTATAGTATGAACAAAGAAGATATCTGGATCAGTAAGATTCCAGTGCCGGTAACTGATACGGTGGCCGGTGATTGTAATGATGATTTTACTGCTATGAAAGCCAGCGAGCATTTGCTGGATCGCTGGAATATTTTTAGCCCGGTTTGGTGCAGGGTAGCTGCCGAATCAACACCTGGAGGAACAGCAGTTGCATTGCACGATAGCGATCCGTTTGACTATGCCAAAGCCGAGCGCATTTTTCCGGAAACGGATCATTTACAGATTGCGTTTAGCATCACCCCCGCACAAACCGATCATGGAGAACTGGAAGTGGAGATTGTGGATGGTAAGGGTACGCCCTGTTTGCGACTGATGTTTGATTCTACCGGTTCCTTATCCACGAAAGCGGGTTATCGCAACCGTAAGCTTGCGGATTATAAAAAAGGTGAACCCGTGAATGTGCGAATAGATTTGAATGTCAAAACCCGGTTTTACACATGCGAAATCAATGGAAAGAAAAGTACGAATCTTTGTTTTGCGCCGGTTAGTACGGCTAATAGAATCGTTTTCAGAACCGGTGCAACAAGGCGGTTCCCGGATGCGGATACGCCAACGGACCAGGATTATGATCTTCCCGATCCCAGTCACCAGGATGTGGAAGCTATTTATTATATCAACTATCTTAAAACAGGAGTATTTGTAAAATGAGGAGAACGCTGTTTTTTTCAGTATTGGTGCTGATATTGGGTACTGCCAGGGCACAACATAGTTACCGGCAACCTGCCGTGTTAAAAGCGTCTGCATTCAAACATTACGTGGACTATTTTAATGGCATGGAGGATGAAAATATCCGGCAGGCAGTTCCTAACGACAGTGCATGGCAATGGATGATGAAGAACATTCCGCTATTTGAATGTCCGCAACAAAATTTTGAAGAATTATTTTATTTCCGTTGGTGGACGTTGCGAAAGCATATCAAGAAAACAGAAAAGGGATATGCTTTTACGGAATTCCTGATTCAGCGCAGCTATGCTGATAAATATAACCTGATTGCAAGTGCGTTGGGGCATCATATTTATGAGGCAAGATGGCTGCATGATGCAAAATACCTGGATGATGATATTCATATCTGGTACCGCGGCAATAATGGCGGGCCGATGAAAAAACTTCGTTTTTACAGCAGTTGGGCGATGGATGCCATTTACAATCGCTACCTGGTAACGGGAGATAAAAAATTTGTGGTAGATATGTTGCCCGACCTGGAGAAGGACTATGCGGCCTGGGAACAGGAAAAGCGTTTGCCGAATGGATTATACTGGCAATATGATGTACGCGATGCGATGGAAGAAACAATCAGCGGGGGAAGAAAGGAAAAGAATGCGCGTCCATCCATTAACAGCTATATGTATGGAAATGCAAAGGCTGTTGCAGCCATTGCCGGGTTGGCGGGTGATCGCAACATGGAAGCGCTGTATAACGCCAAGGCCGATACGATTAAAGAAAATGTGCAGGAAAAGCTCTGGAACAGCAATGACCAGTTTTTTGAGACAAGGAAAATAAATGATAGCAGTGCGAATGTGAAAGAAGAAATTGGATTTATTCCCTGGTATTTTAATTTGCCCGACAGCCAGTACAATATTGCCTGGAAAAATGTAACGGATACGCGTACGTTTTGTGCGCCGTTTGGAATTACAACAGCAGACAGAAGTCATCCGCAATTCCGAATGCATGGTTGCTGCAACTGTGAGTGGGATGGTGCCGTGTGGCCGTTTGCTACGGCACAAACCCTGACGGGTATGGCCAACCTGTTGGAAAAGTATCCGAATACGGTTGTTGGAGACACGGATTATTTTCGGCTGCTACAAACCTATGTGGAATCGCAGTATTATCGTGGCCGTCCTTATGTAGGTGAATACCTTGATGAAAAAACAGGGTATTGGTTAAAAGGCGACCAGGAACGCAGCCGGTATTATAATCACTCCACTTTCAATGATCTTATTATTACGGGGCTGGTAGGACTTCGCCCGAGGGCTGATAATATTATTGAGATCAATCCATTATTGCCTGCCGGGAAATGGGATTGGTTTTGCCTTGACAATGTATTGTATCATGGAAAAATTCTCACCATACTTTGGGATAAAACAGGTGAAAAATACAAGCGCGGGAAAGGCTTTAGTGTATTTGTAAATGGGAAGAAGCTCAGGACGATAAATGAGCTAGAAAGGTTGCAAGTAGCAATGAATTGAAAATGAAGCAAATCCTGACTATACTGATGGTATGCTGCGCTTGCGCAACGCTGGCGCAAACAACGCAGAAAGTGTACCTGTCGGGCACCGGTAGTGACGATACGGTGAACTGGGAATTCTATTGCACGGGTGGCGCTCATTCAAAAAAATGGACGACAATACCGGTGCCTTCCTGTTGGGAGTTGCAGGGATTTGGAACATACAACTATGGGTTTGATAAGGATGATAAACGGGGGAAGGAAGAGGGGCTATACCGTTTTCGGTTTGCTGTGCCGAAAAATTGGAAAGGAAGCCCGATCAATTTGGTGTTTGAAGGCGTGATGACGGATGCGACAGTAATGATCAATGGCAAATCAGCCGGGCCGGTACACCAGGGCGCTTTTTATTGTTTCAACTACCCGGTGGCGAAGTTGTTGAAGTATGGTGCATCAAACCTGCTGGAAGTACGTGTGGCCAAACATTCTGCCAACAACTCGGTAAATGCTGCGGAGCGAAAAGCGGATTACTGGATATTCGGCGGCATCTTCAGACCGGTATACCTTGAAGTAATGCCTTTAAACCATATTACTGATATGGATTTTGCGGGCTTCGCCGATGGAAAATTTACTGGCTTAGTTTCTACTGTCGGAAATGCAACATCAATTCGCTATAGCATAAATGACCAATCCGGGCATGAAGTTTATACCGGTAGCGCCCCGGTAGATGGGCAGGGCGTCGTTCATTTTTCGGGAACGATGCAATCGGTAAGACCCTGGACGCCGGAATCTCCGTTTATGTACACGCTTCGCGTGGATCTTTATAATGCTGAAACCCTTCAGCATCGGATTGAACGCAAAGTTGGTTTCCGAACGATTGAGGTGCGCCAGCGAGATGGCATTTATGTAAATGGAGTAAAGGTGAAAATGAAGGGTGTAAATCATCATTCCTTCTGGCCTTCTTCCGGCAGAACTACCAGCGCAGCGCAAAGCGTGCGGGATGTGTTGCTGATGAAGGAAATGAATATGAATGCAGTTCGTACCAGTCATTATCCCCCGGATGAACATTTCCTGGATGCCTGTGATTCACTCGGTTTGTTTGTGATGGATGAACTGGCGGGTTGGCACGGACATTATGATGATACAACGGGAGTAAAACTGGTGGGGGAAATGCTGGCGCATGATAAATTACACCCTTCGATCATTTTCTGGTCCAATGGAAACGAAGGCGGTCATAATACAACTTTTGATTCAATGCTTGCGAATGGTTGTTTACAGGCGCGTCCTGTTGTACATCCGTGGGAAGATTTTGGCGGCTTTGATACGCAGCATTACCGGGAATATAATTATGGTATTGGCAATTATGATCACGGTCATTCTATTGTAATGCCGACAGAGTTTTTACATGGCTGGTTTGACGGTGGGCATGGAGCAGGGCTCGAGGATTATTGGAACTGGATGTGGCTGCACCCACGTGGTGCTGGTGGATTTTTATGGGACTTTGCCGATGAGGGTGTGGTGCGAAGAGACCGCGGTGATTCTATTGATACTGACAATAATCATGGCGCGGATGGTATCGTTGGCCCCTGGCACGAACGGGAGGGTAGTTTTGAGGCTATACGCCAGATATGGTCGCCAGTGCAACCGGCTGCGATAGACATCAGCAGCCAGTTTAATGGAAGGATCCCGGTTGAAAATCGTTATTTCTACACCAACCTGAAATCATGTTCGTTTTCCTGGCAGTTGGCCCGGTTTGTGGGCAGGGATACTGTGGCTGCTGAATTGATCTCAGGCAGTTGTGATTCACCCAATATTGCGCCAGGCGCGCATGGCGAGTTGCAGGTAAAGTTGCCTGCTGACTGGAATCGGTTTAGCGTTTTATATCTTACTGCAACAGACTCGGTTCATCATGAATTGTTTACCTGGAGTTTCCCGATACAACTCCCGGCTATGACCTCCTCAATCCGTGGTGCGGAAAGACCACAGTTTGAGTTGAAGGACAGCGTTTATGCTGTATCTGCCGGAACGAACACGATGCGCATTGATGCGCGAAACGGAAGTTTACTTTTTCTTCAAACAAAAAAAGGAATTGTTCCATTGTCGGGCGGTCCGGTGGTAGAGGAAGGTGCTACTAATTTCGGCGCGATTAGCGCCACTTATACAGGAGACACGCTGGTGCTGGCTTCTTCATTTGAAAAAAAGGATCATTACAATGTAATTACCTGGAAGGTATTGCCGAATGGATCGCTTCAACTGGAAGTACGTTATTTCCCGGGCGCCTACTTTACCAATTTTGACGGGATTAATTTTTCTTTTCCGCAGGATAGTCTTTCGGGCGTACGATATATGGGTTATGGGCCTTACCGCGTTTGGAAAAACCGGATGGCTGGTGGTAAGCTGGCGGTATGGCAGAAGGTTGCCAATAATACGGAAACCGGTGAATTTCCCTGGGTATACCCGGAGTTTAAAGGTTATTACCGGAATCTTTATTGGTGCAATTTTCAGATGCGCGGGCAATCGTTCACTGTTAGCACATCAACCGAAGATCTTTTCCTGCGGTTGTATAGCGCTGCGTGGAAAACGGATGCCTGGCATAATTATGAGCCACTTTTCCCGAAGGGTGATATTTCCTTTATGAATGGCATCCCTTCCATTGGTTCCAAAACCCAACGCAATGAAACAACGGGCCCGATGGGTTCAAAGAATATATTTTACGATTACGAAAAAGATCCGGCGAGAGCGCTGTGGATCAACCTGCAATTTGATTTTGAATAAAACACTATAGAGTAAATGCGGATTTTTTTACTTCTTATTGCCAGTTTGTTTTCTATTTGTTCAGAAGCGCAGGTTCGTATTACCGCGCTTACCTGCAATGAACTGGAAAATCCGATGGGAGTAAACCCTTCCGGTGTGCGCCTGGGATGGCGGATGGAATCTGATCAAAGAAATACCCGGCAAAAAGCGTACGAGATACTGGTAAGCAGTTCGGCTGCTAAACTTGAGCAATATGCAGGTGATGTGTGGAGTTCCGGCAACGTGAACACTGATAAGTCAGTAAATATCCACTATGGCGGAAAGGCCTTACAAACGGGCAGGCGTTATTACTGGCGTGTGCGTGTGCAAACAAATCATGGAGAAGCGTGGAGTGCTATTGCTAGTTGGAGCACGGGTTTATCGCGGGCCAATTGGAAGGCGAATTGGATTGGCTATGATAAAGCATCGCCGTGGGATAGTATTACCACATGGTCGAGGCTTTCTGCAAGATATTTCAGGAAGGATTTTCGCGCGACAGCGCAAATAAAAAACGCTACGCTGTATATATCAGGGCTTGGGTTATGCCAAATCCATATCAATGGCAAGAAGCTATTCAAGGAACGGGTGGCGGCGGCACCAACGGATTACCGTAAAAGGGTTTTTTATTCGGTGTATGATGTGGCCGGGATGTTGAACAATGGTGCGAATGCCATTGGGATTGTTGTTGGCAATGGTCGTTATTTTACCATGCGTCAAAATTACAAGCCTAAAAAGATCAACAACTTTGGTTTTCCAAAATTGCTTTGCCAGTTGGAAATTGAATATAGTGATGGAAGGAAGGTGACCGTTGCCAGTGATGCCAGTTGGAAATTGAATGTGGATGGACCTATACGAACAGACAATGAATATGATGGTGAAGAGTATGATGCCACAAAGGAATGGAAGGATTGGTCAATGCCGGGTTTTGACGATCATTTGTGGATGAAGCCGCAATTGGTAGCAGGTCCGGCCGGCGAACTAAAGGCTCAGCCCAATCCACCGGTAACCGTGGCGAAACTGCTGAAGCCGGTGTCTGTCCAAAAGTTGCGGGAAAATGTCTATATCATGGACATGGGTCAGAACTTTTCAGGTTGGGTACAAATGAAAGTAGCGGGAGATCGGGGAAGGCAGGTGCAACTTCGGTTTGCGGAAAGTTTGCAGGCAGATGGAAGTTTATATACTGCCAACCTGAGAGATGCACGTGTAACGGATCGCTATACGTTACGCGGTGGTGGGGAAGAAACCTGGGAGCCATCTTTTGTGTATCACGGCTTCAGGTATGTGGAAATTACGAATTACCCGGGTGTGCCGCAGGTTGATGCATTCGAGGGGAAGTTATTTACGGATGAGATGGAAACGACGGGAAGTTTTTCCTGTTCGGATTCCGTGATCAATAAAATTTACCGCAATGCATGGTGGGGGATTGCTTCCAATTACAAGGGAATGCCGGTTGATTGTCCGCAGCGAAATGAACGTCAGCCCTGGCTGGGCGACCGTGCAACCGGGTCTGGCGGTGAGGCTTTTGTTTTTAATAATCATGCCCTGTATGCCAAATGGCTGAATGACATCGAGGATGCACAAACGGCGGAGGGAGCTATTCCTGATGTGGCGCCGGCGTTCTGGAATTATTATACCGACAATGTAACCTGGCCGGGTACTTATTTGCTGGTTGCTCGCATGTTATACCATCAATACGGAGATGCAGCGCCGATCCGGCAACATTATGCGTCTATGAAGAAATGGATGGAGTATATGCGGGTGCATTATTTGAAAGACAATATTCTTACCAAGGATAAATATGGAGACTGGTGTGTGCCACCGGAATCGTTGGAACTGATCCGTTCACGCGATAGCCTGCGGAATACGAATGGCGCATTGATAGCAACAGCGTATTATTATCAATTCCTGGGATACATGAAAGAATTTGCGCAACTGGCTGGTCATGCTGCAGATTCAGTGGCGTATAATGAATTGGCCGGGAAGATCCGTGTAGCGTTCAATCAAAAATTCTTTGATCCGCTTGCACGTAAATATGATAATAATACCATTACTGCCAACCTGCTTCCATTGCAATTTGGACTGGTGGAAGATGAATACCGCGATGCTGTTTTTGCAAAGATCGTGCAACGCATTACCGGGCAGGATGACTATCATATTAGTACCGGCGTTATCGGCACACAATGGCTGATGCGGATGCTAAGCCGGATGGGCAGGGCGGATATCGCCTACCGACTTGCTTCAACAACATCGTACCCCGGTTGGGGTTATATGACTACGCATGGTGCCACCACCATTTGGGAATTGTGGAACGGAAACACGGCGAGTCCGCAAATGAATTCACAAAATCACGTAATGCTGTTGGGTGATTTGTTGATCTGGTTGTACGAAGATCTTGCGGGAATTAAGAGTGATGCTGCGGACCCCGGGTTTAAACATATCCTGATGAAGCCTGATTTTAATTGCGGGCTTGATCATGTGAACGCATCTTATCGCTCTGTATATGGATTGATAGAAAGTAGCTGGAAAAAGGAGGGTAGAACGATTGAATGGACGATTGTCATTCCTGCTAATGCAAGTGCCAGTTTGCTCTTTCCTCCGGACGCACAGCAAGTAGAACAGGATGGTTCCAGGGTTGAAGGTGTTGTTCAGGAAATTGGAAGCGGAACGTATCATTTTTCATTTCAACTCAACTAAAATTTGCAACCATGAAAAAAATAACCTCCCTTTTTGTTTTGTTGATCATCAGTTGTTGCGTGTATGCACAGGCTGATCCTCCCATTTCAGGTGAATCGTTGGAAGCGCAGGCAAAGGCCTTGGACGAAATGAATAAAAAAGCAGCTGAATGGGTGGGTGCGCTGACTATTGCTGGCGACGCAAAGAAACAGGCTGCTGAAAACGCTATTGCTACTCATTTAATGGCTGTTCGGAACTGGAATAATACACATCCCGCATCCCTGGTGCCGGCAGGTATTAATCCGGCAACGGGGAACAAGCTGTCGGACCTGGATCGGCAATTTATCGCGTGTTCCACCATCCCGGCAGAAGTACACAGCAACCTGATGAGCGCGTTACGTGCTAATCTTTCGCCCTCGCAGGTAGATACGATCCTGGACCGGTACACGGTAGGAAAGGTTGATTTTACAATGAATGGGTATCATTCCATTGTGCCTGATCTTACTGCGGAAGAAGAAGCAAAGCTGCGCGGTTTCCTGGAGCAGGCGAGGGAACAGGCTATTGATTATAAAAGCATGAAGCTGATTTCAGCTGTGTTTGAAATCTACAAAACCAAGTGCGAACAATACCTGAATAGCAACGGCCGGAACTGGCGGGCTCTTTTTAAAGCCTATGTAGATAAAGTAAAAGCACAAAAAGAAGCCGATAAGGCGAAAAAGACAAAAGGATGAAGAAGGTTATATTTTCACTACTATGCACAGCCGTAGTTTGTTCTATTTGCATTAACGTGTCGGCGCAGGCAGACCGGTGGAGAAAGGGCATACTGGTTGATGAATTTATTTTTGAAAAGGCATCTTTTCCGCAAAGCCATGCGTCTACTATTGCCGAAACACCGGCTGGTCTTATTGCTGCCTGGTTTGGTGGCACCAAAGAAGGGAATAAGGATGTTTGTATCTGGACCAGTCACAGGCAAAATGGCCGCTGGTCGGCCCCTGTAATGGTTGCGGATGGAGTGTTAAATGATTCTACTAGATATGCCTGTTATAACCCTGTGCTTTACCAGGTGCCGGGAGGCGATCTGTTGTTGTTTTATAAAATTGGTCCCAATGTTGCCGGCTGGACGGGCTGGATGAAACGTTCGCACGATAATGGAAATACCTGGACGGAACGTGAAGCGCTGCCCGAAGGTTTCCTGGGCCCCATCAAGAATAAGCCTGAACTGGTGAACGGCGTATTGATCTGTCCTTCCAGTACGGAGAAAACTGGTTGGAAAGTGCATTTTGAAATGACAAAGGATTGGGGGCATACCTGGACAAAGACGGAAGACATTAATGACGGTAAAACGATAACGGCCATACAGCCGAGTATTCTCCGCTACCGGGATGGATCGCTGCAGGTATTATGCCGGAGTAAGAACCGGACACTTAATACGTCGTGGAGCCATGATGGCGGAGCAACATGGAGCCCGATGCAACCGTCCGGTCTGCCGAATAATAATTCTGGTACAGATGCAGTAACGTTAAAAAATGGCTGGCAGTTGCTGGTATATAACCACGTGCGACCGGCAGATTCATTGCCCAATGGAAAGGGTCCGCGTACGCCGTTGAATGTAGCTGTTTCTAAAGATGGGATAAACTGGGAGGCGGCGCTGGTGCTGGAAGATTCGCCCATCAGCCAGTACTCCTATCCTTCCGTGATCCAGGGAAAGGATGGTCTTGTGTATATCGTATACACCTGGCGGCGTGAACGTATCAAATTTGTGGTAATAGATCCGAAAAAATTAAAAACAACGCCAATCAAAAATGGTGAATGGCCGGGGAAGCCTGCTACGGCGGGAACCGTAACGGCCGATTGAGACGCTCATTTTTCAAACAACTATTTTCATGTCCAGCTTGCCCATTCCTGATCTTGCGATCATCTTTTTTTATCTCGCCGCGATGGTAGGAATTGGGCTATATTTTTCCCGCAGGAATAAAAGCACTGAACAATTTACGAGAGCGGCGGGTAAAATCCCTGGCTGGGCCATTGGGTTGTCTATCTATGCCACTTTTCTTTCCAGCAACACGTTCCTTGGTGTTCCCGGAAAAGCATTCGGCGGCAACTGGAATGCATTTGTATTCAGTTTATCCATGCCGATGGCCGCATGGGTAGCGGCACGTTATTTTGTTCCGTTTTATCGCCGTACCGGCGAAATATCTGCTTACACGCACCTGGAAAAACGTTTTGGGCCCTGGGCCCGCACTTATGCGGTGGTTTGTTTTCTGCTAACACAGTTTGCCAGGATGGGTTCTATATTCTTTGGAATGGCGCTTAGTCTACAGGCATTGACGGGTTTTTCCATGGCCTCTATTATGGTGGTGATGGGCATTTGTATTATTATCTATACGGTACTCGGTGGTATGGAGGCGGTGATCTGGACGGAAGTAGCGCAGGGTGTTATTAAAACAATCGGAGCTTTGCTGATCCTGTTTCTTGTAATTCGTGAAATACCCGGCGGTGCCGGCGCGGTACTCAAAATTGCAAAGTCAGATCATAAGCTCAGTCTCGGAGGCTTTTCTTCTAATCTTTCCCAATCTACATTCTGGGTGGTATTGATGTATGGTCTTTTTATCAACCTGAACAATTTTGGGATGGACCAAAACTACATCCAGCGATACCATACTGCGCGCAACACCAAACAGGCGGCGCGATCACTGTGGGTTTGCGTGGCCATGTATGTTCCCGCTTCACTGTTGTTTTTTATTATCGGCACAGCGCTTTATGCCTATTACCAGGTACAGCCACATGCCATTGATCCTGTCCGGTTGCAGGTTGCTGCAGCACAACTTCATTTGCCAATAGCGGATCCGCAGGTAAGTCAGTTGGCGATGTCGTTGCAACCCGCGCAATATGCCGATAAAGTACTTCCATTTTTTATGGTACAGAATGTGCCGACGGGCGTTTTGGGCCTGCTGGTGTCTGCCATTCTCTCGGCCGCGATGAGCACGATCAGTTCTAATATGAATTCATCGGCAACTGTTTTTTCGAAAGACGTAGTGCAGCGTTATTTCAGGAAAGAAATGACTGATCGGCAACAATTGCGGCTATTGCATATTGCTACCGTGATTTTTGGGTTGATAGGACTGGCTGCCGGCCTGGCCATGATTGGTGCCCAAAGCCTGCTGGACACCTGGTGGGAGCTATCAGGCATCTTTGCCGGTGGTATGCTGGGGCTTTTCCTGCTGGGTCTCATCAGCCGCCGCGCCGGGAATACGGAGGCAATTACGGCAACGGCGGTGGGTATTATTGTTATACTCTGGATGACCTTTTCTGACCGGCTTTCCGGTCCCTGGGCATTTCTACGCTCACCCTTACACAAGAGCATGATCATCGTGGTGGGCACGCTAACGATCTTCCTGGTGGGCGTTTTGCTGGCCCGGCTTCGGGGCAGGAACGTACAGGACTGTTAACCCGGCTGCAAGATTTAGATTTGAACAACTGATAAACTCCTGGCTATGCAATCTGTAGAAAAGAAATTTGTGCCGGTAATGATTACTCCGTTCAACCTGAAGGCAAAGGTTGACCTGGACGTAGTGTCCACGCTGGTTGAGTTTTATCTCGCCGCAGGCGTAAAAGGCTTTTTTGCCAACTGCCTCAGCAGTGAAATGTATAGCATCAGTGAAGATGAGCGTATTGAATTGACGCGTCATGTGGTGAAACAGGTGGCCGGTCGCGTGCCGGTGGTAGCCACGGGCTCATTTGGGTTGACAATTGCTGATAAGGCTGCATTTACAAAGAAGATTTACGATACGGGTATTGATGCGGTAATCCTGATTACCGGTCATTTTGCCAATATTGAAGACAGTGATGACATCCTGCTGCGCAATTTTGACCAGCTTTTTCGCATGACGGGAAATATTCCGCTTGGCATTTATGAATGCCCGGCTCCCTATAAGCGTATTATTGGTACCGAAACGTTTCGGCGATTGCTGGAAGCGGATCGTCTTGTGTATCACAAAGACACATCCATTGACTTGGAAAAAGTGCGTGAGAAGCTGGATGTATTGAATGAAACGGGAAATACAAAGCTGGAATTTTATGACGCGCATTCACCCAATGCTATGTACAGCCTGCAGATGGGCGCCCGCGGCATGTCATCTATTTCCGGGAATTTTTACCCGGAAATATTAGTGTGGATGGTCAATAACGCCAATGATCCGCGAAAGCAGGAACAGGTAAAATGGTTGCAGTCGGAGATCAGCCGCGTAGATCCACTCATTCATGTAGCATACCCCATGAGCGCCAAATATTTCCTGCGGAAACGCGGTTTGCCGATCCGCACTATTAGCAGGGCGCATTCCCTGGAGCTTACGCCGCAACAAAAGCAGACGCTGGATGAAATTCATAACAGTTTTCTGCATTGGTGCGCGCAATTGGATATAAAGCCTGTGAATGTAGAAGAGTTGATGACGCCTAATGTGCCGCTTGATCCGGCTATTTAACGATTGATGTCGCCTACAACAACTATATTTTTTCCCCGTAAACTGGTGATCGGTAGTGGAACGGTGGGCCAGTTAGCAACTGAAGTGCTTTCTTTTCAGCCGTCCCGTGTATTTATCGTGGGTATAGAGCCGCTTCGAGAAGTGATGCTCAGCATTGCCGGGGACCTGGAAGCTGCAGGTATAGCAGTACAAATAGATACTTCTGTTGTAAATGAACCGGCATTTTCCGATTTCAGGAAAATAATGGTACATACAACGGCATTTGATCCGGATCTTATCATTGGAATTGGTGGCGGGAGCGTGTTGGATGTGGCCAAACTGGTTGCAGCGCAACTGGGCAACAGTCAGCAACTGGAAGATTATGTTGGTATTGGTTTACTAAAAGGTCGAAGCCGCACCCTCATTGCCGTTCCAGCCACTGCAGGCACAGGAAGTGAAGTGTCGCCCAATGCCATTTTGGTAGATGAAGAAAATCAGAAAAAGGGAATTATTAGTCCGCACCTGGTTCCGGATCTTGTATTTCTCGATCCTGGATTAACGTTTTCAGTGCCGCCTTCGATTACGGCGGTTACAGGTATTGATGCACTTACGCATTGCCTGGAAGCGTATACCAACAGGTTTGCACAACCGTTCATCGATATGTTTGCATTGGAAGGGGTGCGACTTATTTCAGCAAATATTGTGGAGGCTGTAACCAATGGAAACAACAGGCAGGCGCGTGAGCAAGTAGCGCTGGGCAGTTTATTGGGAGGTTTTTGCCTGGGGCCGGTAAATACGGCTGGTGTTCATGCTTTGTCATATCCACTGGGTAGTATGTTTCACCTGGCGCACGGATTGTCCAATGCGTTGTTGTTGCCTGCAGTGATGGAGTTTAATATCCCGGCTGCGCCGGAACGCTATGCAGATATAGCCGTTGCGATGGGAGCTACGCGTTTGGACTCGGCAGAAAAGACCGCACTGGCGGGCGTTGATATTATCCGGCAGTTGTCGACGGCTTGCGGAGTTCCGCCAGGATTGCGGGCGGTTGATATTCCGGAAACAGCATTTGAGCAAATGGCAGATGATGCGCTGAAGATACAGCGCCTGTTAAAGAATAATCCGCGCCCGATTGAAAAGAAGGATGCGATCTCTATTTATAAAGCAGCTTACTGATGGACAGGTTGAAAAAGAAATATCGGGGAGTGATCATCCCGGCTGTAACGCCGCTTACCCGTGGTTTTAGATTGGATGAGGGCGCTGTAGAGCGTTTGTTTGAAAATTTTTATGACCACGGTGTTGCGCCGTTTATATTGGGAACTACGGGTGAGTCCAGTTCGCTGTCGCAACAGATGAGGAAAAAATATATCCGGAAAGCGGCGGTGATAAGGAAGAAGAAGAATAGTTTTCTATACGCTGGTATTGGATCCAATTGTATTCGTGAATCGGTGGATCTGGCGAAATATGCATTTGACCAGGGCGTAGATGCGGTGGCTGCCACACTGCCATCGTATTATAGTTTGACAGAAAGCCAGATGAGAGACTATTTTCTTGGTCTTGCAGAGGAAATCAAAGGACCGCTGATCATTTATAATATCCCGGCTACTACGCACATGAGCATTCCTGTTGGCCTGATTGATGAACTGAGCCATCATCCATTTATTGTTGGCACCAAGGATTCTGAACGTAGTGAAGAGCGGTTGTTACAGTCCATTTCATTATGGAAAAACAGGATGGATTTCAGCCATTTTCTTGGCTGGGCAGCCCGTTCTGCCAATGCGCTGCTGGAAGGGAGTGATGGACTTATTCCCAGTACGGGAAACCTGCTTCCTGGAATTTATTCCGAAATGGAAAAGGCCGTTGAAAAAGGAGATCGGGAAAAGGCATTGTCGCTACAGGAAGAATCCGACTGGTACGGCAACCTGTACCAGGGTGGCCGCACACTTGGCCAATCATTATGGGCTTTGAAAGTGCTGTTGCATGAAGAGAAGCTATGCAGGCCGATCGTAATGCCGCCGCTGCAACCAGGAACTGGGGAGGAAGCAAAACTAGTAATTCAACAATGGAAGCAAAAGAAAAGCAGATCATGAAGAAAGATGCGAAACCCGTGGTGGCAATTACAATGGGTGACCCGGCGAGTATAGGACCGGAAATTGCCGTTAAAGCCCTGCTAACGCCTGGTATGTATGATTGGTGCAAACCGGTTTTAGTGGGAGATGTTGCAGTATTTCAACAAATAGCAGACCTGCTTCATTTGCAGGCACGCATTCACGGTATTATCAATGTTGCCGATGCACTTTTTGAACCGGGTACTATAGACGTTCTTAACCTCGTACACACGGATCTTTCACAGGTAAAATTTGGAGAGATCTCGGCAGCAGCCGGGGAAGCTTCGTTCCAGGCGGTAAAGAAAACCATTGAGTTGGCGATGAGTGGTGCCGTTGACGCGACGGTAACCGGGCCTATAAATAAAAAATCAATTAATGAAGCGGGGCATCATTTTGCCGGGCATACAGAGATCTACGCGCATTTCACCAACACGAAGAAATATGCCATGTTGCTGGTGGAGGAGAATATGAAAGTAATTCATGTTTCTACGCATGTATCGTTGCGGCAAGCCTGCGACCTGGTAAAAAAAGAACGCATTCTTGAAGTGATTGAACTTTTACAGCAGGGAATGGAACAGTTGGGTGACACAAAACGCAAGATTGGTGTTGCAGGATTAAATCCACACGCCGGGGATAATGGATTATTCGGAACGGAGGATAATGAAGAGATTTTGCCGGCTGTAGAACAGGCAAGGGCAATGGGGTACGACGTGGAGGGACCGGTGCCGCCCGATACACTTTTTGCAAAGGCGAATACGGGTGCTTATGGGGGTGTAGTAGCAATGTACCACGATCAGGGTCATATCCCCTTTAAGCTGGCGGGTTTCAAATGGAATGCGGAAAAAAAGCAGATGGACTCGGTGAAAGGCGTAAACATTACGATGGGACTTCCAATCATCCGCACGTCGGTTGATCACGGAACAGCATTTGAAATTGCTGGAAAAGGAATTGCCAGTGCAGATGCGATGATATTAGCGATTGAAAGTGCGGTGAAGCTAAGTAGAAATAGATGATAGGTAACAGATAATAGATAACAGGTAATAGATAATAGGTGATAGATAATAGATAACAGTTTATGAATAGGAATTAGGGAAGAAATGCATTGAAGAATATGGATGGGCAGAAAATTGTAATAGCGGATGATTTGACGGGTGCGGCTGAAATAGCCGGGCTTTGTTATCGCTATGGACTGTCCAGTGCTATCGCAATGGGAGCTTGGGAGGATATTGCATCGGATGTATTGATTATTTGCACAGATACTCGTTCTGCCAATGAGGCCACTGCTGTTAGTTGTACCCGCAAACTGGTACAAGAACTTGCAGCGCAACATCAAGCTGTTTTTTACAAAAAAATCGATTCGGTAGGCAGGGGACATGTGGAAGCTGAACTGGCGGCTCAATTAGAGCCCGGACAACCAACGCGGGTTTTTATCGCTCCGGCCAATCCATCGTTGGGTCGCACGATAAGCAAACAGCAATACTTTGTTCAAGGTGTTCCGCTTGCTGAAACGCCTTTTTCATTGGACCCGGATTTTCCGGTACGTAGTTCGAATATCCGCGAAGTGCTGGGACTTCATGCCGGGGACTTTTTTTATGCGGATAAGCCTGACCGGATGCCTGCTTCGGGATGGATGACCGGAAAAATGGAAACAGTTCAGGATATGGAAGCCTGGGCAGGGTGTGACTGGACTGGTTGGACACTGGCTGGTGCCGGTGATTTTTTTGAAGCCCTGTTGAAAAAGGAATTTGTACGCCGGGATACAAGTTCGGGTAATGTTCAATTGCCATTATTGTATATCAGTGGAACAGCATTCCTGGACCGGGTGGCATTTATCCGCGCGCAGCAGCAGGCAGTGTTGATTGGCGTAAAGCAGTTGCAAGGTGATGTAGATGCGGTAAATGAATGGGTGGAGCAGGTAGGTGAAACGCTTTTGCGTTATGGGATTGCAATTATCGGATTTGATGGAGCTGCGGTAAATGCGTTGGGTTTTAATGCATTTGAGCTTCGTCAACGAATGGCATCGCTGGTAAGAAAACTATTGATGGTTTACCAGGTAAACGATTTGCTGGTGGAAGGCGGATCGTCTGCGGCCAGTTTGTTGGCGGCGTTGAATATTCGTACGCTTCAAACGGAGTACGAATGGGAGCGGGGTGTGGTAACCGTGCGGGGTAGCAAATGGAATTTTACATTGAAACCGGGCAGCTATCCGCTGCCTTCGCATATCCGGCAGTTGCTGGAAATTAAATAACGATTGCAGGTATGAAGCAGTTGCATATTCTTGATTATGCCATTATTATGTTGGTGCTTGGCACCACACTATTTCTTGGCTTTCGATTTGCCCGCCGTCAGCGGACAACCGAAAATTTCTTTTTATCAAAAGGAAATTTTCCTTCCTGGGCGCTGGGGCTTTCACTTCTTTCCACGTTAATCAGCAGTGTTACCTTCCTTGGTTACCCGTCGCAGGGCTATACCAGCAACTGGATTTACCTGGTGCAGGGGTTGATGGTTCCCGTGGTGTTAATTGGTTGTATATGGTTTATTGTACCACTCTATCGCCGCGTGATCGGGCTTAGTACGTATGAATATTTTGAAAAACGTTTTGGAGGTTTTGCACGCTACTATAGTTCGTCATCATTTATCCTGCGGCAATTTGGAGGCATGGGCACAGTGCTGTTTTTAGTTGCGGTGGCCATCAACAAGATCACGGGGTTTGACGCATTTTATGTGTTGTTGATTGTTGGGTCTATTTTGGTGCTCGTAAACCTGCTGGGTGGTATACAGGCGGTGATCTGGCTGGATGTATTCCAGGGATTTATGCTTTTTGCCAGCGGTATCATCTGTTTCTGTATTCTATTATTCGGTATAAAAGGCGGTGTTCCCGAAGCACTAAAGATTGCGCATGAAGGCGGCAGATCTGGCTTTGGTCCGTATGATTTAAGTTTTACAAGGCTTACCATTTGGGTAATGATCATCAATGGCGCATTTTATGCCATACAGAAATATGGTACAGATCAAACCGTGGTGCAGCGATACCTCACGGCGAGAACAGATAAATCCGCGATTCGCGCGTCGCTCATGGGCATCCTGCTCACCATTCCGGTGTGGACACTTTTTATGTTCATCGGTACCCTTCTTTTTGTTTTTTACCAGCAGCATAGTTTGCCGCAGGGAACAAAACCCGAAGAAGTCTTTCCGTATTTTATGATGACGGAATTGCCAGTGGGGGTAATGGGATTAATTATTGCTGCATTACTTTCGGCGGCGGTTTGCAGCCTGAGCGCCGATATGAATTCGATGGCGGCGGTGGGCGTGGAAGATTACTATAAAAAAATTCGAAAAAATCGCCCCGACCGCGAATATCTCCGCGCAGGGCGGTGGATGGTAGTGATAACGGGTATAACTGCAATTTTAATTGGTAAACTTTACCTGGCTATTGGTAACGAGGGTATCCTGGGCGTCATCTTTACGTTGTACGCAATTTTCTCCGGTGGGATTGTGGGAATTTTCCTGCTGGGCTTTTTTAGCACACGTGCTAACCGGCAGGGAATGAATATTGCCATCATCGTATGTATTCTTTTTACCGCCTGGGCATTTTTAACATCTACGCCGGTAGGCGTGCATGAAAAAAAGCTGATACTGGACCTGGGACGATTTAACTTTACACATGATAAGCTGATGCTGGGTGTTTACAGTCACCTGGTTGTAATTATTGTTGGCTACCTGGCCAGCCTGTTTTTCCCGGCTCCGCAGGTGGAATCAAACCTGTTGTATCGCGGTTTTCGTGAACGAAAAAAAGAAACCAGTCATGCGTAACCTTTTTTCTACAATCATAATTTGCGTGCTATCGCTTGGATGTGCAGAGAAGATTTGTGCGCAATCAAATTCTGATAATAACTATCGGCAGTCGCTCCGCGAAGTGCTGGCCGATATTGAAAAGCGATATGACGTGCGCATCCGCTATGCCGATTCGATGGTGGATGGAAAATGGGTTGACTATGCGCAATGGCGCTATCGGACTGGCGTGGAAGAAACGCTGGATAATGTATTGACGCCGCTGGATATGAAGGTAAAGCCAGACGGAACTAATGAAAACGGGAAGCCCCGGAAATATAAGCTGAGCTATTATGAATACTATCGGTGGCCGGTGGCAGAAGGGTGGGCAGAATTGGACCGCATTGCTGCGCAATACGGCAATATCGCGCAATGGGAAAAAAGAAAGGAACTGCTGAAGCCCTGCCTGCTGGCGGCGCTTCGATTGAACAAGTTGCCAGCATCGCCCGGTCACGCACCTATTATGACATCGGTTAGAAAATTTGACGGCTACACCGTGCAAAACATTGCGATCGAAATTTTACCCGGCTGCTGGATTAATGGATCGCTGTACAAACCTGCCCATTACAAAGGAAAGATTCCTGTTATTCTGAATCCCGATGGTCACTGGGAAAAACAGCGTTACCGGCCGGATTGTCAATATCGCTGTGCTGCGCTGGCAAAAATGGGAGCAATGGCATTTAGTTATGACCTGTTTGCCTGGGGAGAATCGTTGTTGCAGTTTAACGTTGAAGACCATCGCCGCAGCCTGGCTATGACGATCCAGGTGTTGGGAAGTATTCGAATTCTTGATTACCTGCTGGCGCTGAAAGATGCCGATACCAGTAGGGTAGGCATTACGGGCGGATCGGGCGCGGGTAGTCATACCGTGTTAATGACTGCTATTGATGACCGGATCAAAGTGTCGGCACCGGTGGTGGCAGTTTCTTCCTATTTCTATGGTGGTTGTCCCTGTGAAAGCGGTATGCCCATCCATGAATGCGGAGGTGGAACCGATAATGTGGAAATTGCAGCAATGGCTGCGCCGCGGCCACAATTATTGGTAAGTGATGGCGGCGACTGGACGGATCACATGCCGGAACATGATTTTCCCTACTTGCAGAAAATATACAGTTGGTATGGGAAAAAGGAGAATGTGAGCAATGTGCATCTGCCATTGGAAAAGCACGACTTTGGGATTAACAAGCGAATAGCTGTTTATGAATTTATGGCTAGAAACCTGGGATTAAATCTCAAATCTATCCAGGATAAGAACGGCACAATTGATGAATCGTCAATCACCATAGAGAAAGAAGAAGCGCTGTATGTGTTTGGTGATAAGGGTCAACTGTTGCCTTCCTGGGCCATTCATGGTTTTTCCAACCTGGAAAAAGTGTTTGAAGAAGCGATAAAATAACAGGAATGCGCACACGTAAATTATTTTTGATTTTATTGATTGCTGTTTTAATTCTAAATGCAGGAATTTTACAGGCGCAACGATATAAGGTTGGTGTAATTGACCTGATGTTGTTAAAACGACAAAAATTGGGCGCCATTCCCCTTGCGCGAGAGGTTGACGCAGATGGGTTGGAGGTGGATATGGGTGGTTTGGGAAACCGACCTACGTTCGAGAATCAATTATTAAATGACAGCATTCGAGAAGCATTTTTAAAAAAGGCAGAGGAGCAGCATATTGAACTTTTTTCATTGGGAATGACCGGTTATTATGCACAGTCGTTCTGTGAACGCGAGGAATATATCAGGTCGATTGAGGACTGTATTAAAACGATGCAGTTGATGCATATCAAAACTGCATTTTTGCCGCTGGGTGTGCAGTGTGATTTGAGGAAAAATCCGGCGGTCCGTGATTCGGTAGTAGCGCGGTTGAAGGTGGTGGGAAAGATGGCGAAAGAGGCCGGCGTAGTAATTGGTATAGAAACGGCATTGGATGCAAAGGGAGAAGTAGCATTGCTGAAGGAAATTGGATCAAAGAACATCAGGATTTATTTTAACTTCTCTAATCCCTTGAAAGAAGGCAGGGATTTGATCAGTGAATTAAAGATCCTGGGCAGGAAACGTATCTGTATGATTCATGCCACCAACAAAGACGGTGTGTGGTTGCAGAATGATACGCAGATCGATATGGGAAAAGTGAAGAAGACGCTCGATAAAATGAAATGGCGCGGTTGGCTGGTAGTGGAGCGGAGCCGGGATGCTACACGTCCGCGCGATGTGAAATACAACTTTAGTGCGAATGTGGCTTACCTGAAAAGCATCTTTCAGTGAAACCTGTCAGGTTTATCGGGAAGATCAGAAATCCGCAACATCTATACCCTTGCTTATACCTTTTTTAAATCAGGAAGAAAACTTGTGAAAAGGCCAATAAGCGGGAGAAACGAACAGACCAGGAACATGTTCTGCACGCCCCAATGGTCTGCCAGAATGCCAAGCAGCGCGGATCCCAAGCCACCCATTCCAAACGCAAATCCAAAAAACAAACCGGAAACCATCCCGATTTTACCGGGCAACAATTCCTGCGCATATACCAATATGGCAGAAAAGGCCGATGCCAGGATAAACCCGATGAATACCGTCAGGATCGTAACTGCCAGCAACGGCACGTGTGGCAACAACAATGTAAATGGCGCCGCACCCAGGATCGAAAACCATATCACATATTTTCTTCCAAACCGGTCGCCGATTGGTCCGCCTAACAGCGTGCCCGCAGCTACTGCCGCCAGGAAAATAAACAGGTGAAATTGTGCATTCTGCACACTCAGATGAAATTTATCAATCAGGAAAAATGTATAATAGCTGGTCATGCTTGCCAGGTAGAAATATTTGGAGAAGATCAGCACCAGCAGTATACCGATGGCCATTTTGATCTTCCGTTTTGATAAAATGAGATGGCCTGTTTCCTCTTTTTTCTTCTTCGGCCTAATCAGGTGCATATTGCCCATATACCATTTTCCAATGGTAAACAGAACAACAATCGCCAGCAGCGCCAGCAACGAAAACCAAAGCACGTTTTGCTGGCCGTGTGGCACAATAATAATTGCTGCCAGCAAGGGCCCTATTGCGCTTCCGGCATTTCCTCCCACCTGAAAAATGGATTGCGCCAATCCTCTCTTTCCGCCCGAGGCCATATAAGCCACCTTCGACGCCTCCGGGTGAAAAATGGACGAGCCCATGCCAATCAATCCCACCGCTATCAGCAGCACACCATAATGATTTGCCAATGCCAATACCACTAAACCGATCAATGAAACACTCATGCCTGCCGCTAACGAGTACGGCTGCGGCTTTTTGTCGGTATAAAAGCCAACAAAGGGTTGCAGCAACGATGCGGATAACTGGAACGTGAGCGTGATGATGCCGATCTGCGCAAAACTCAATCCGTAATTCGTTTTTACCATTGGGTAAATAGAAGGGATTAACGACTGGATCGTGTCATTGAGCATATGCGAAAAACTGATCGCGAAGAGGATCGGGTAAATGGTAGTAACGGGACGTTCCCCGGAAACTGAACTGCTTGTAGAGATCATGCAAAAGGATTAGTGGATGCAAAATTAGCCCGCCAAACCGATCCACGAAAAAACAGCCTTTCGGGATGCGGAAATACTACAGGACAGGCTGGATGGTAAATCGTGTCCGAAATAGTAAAATCCTCCATCTTTTTAGCGATTCCGTGCATTTTTCAGGCTGCAACAGCTTGGTACATTTAAACACTAATTGCCTGTTTCACAGACACAATTGACCGAAAAATGAAACGATTGCCTACCTGCCTGCTGGTACTCCAGTTGCTGCTTTTTTTTCCTGCCCACAGCGCCGAGATCTTCGTTGCTCCCGGTGGCAATGATAGCAATGATGGTAGCCGCCAACATCCACTCGCTTCCGTTTCAGCAGCCCTCCGGATGGCACGGGAAATGCGCAGGTTACGGGATCCCGCAATCCAACATGGTATTCACATTTTTTTGGCCGGCGGCAATTATTTTCTCGCAGAGTCAATTTTTGTGCGGCCGGAAGACAGCGGTACGCCAGATTCGCCCACAACCATCGAGGCCATGCCCGGCCAGCAACCCGTTTTAAACGGCGGACTGCCTATAGCGAATTGGAGCCTTCTCAAAACTTCATCCCCGGTAATGGCACCAGCAGCCCGGGGGAAATTATGGGTAGCCGACCTGCCGGAAGGTATCAGCAATACGCGTCAGCTGTGGGTTAATAATACCAAGGCAATTCGCGCACGTGATAGAAATGGCGATAGTATGAACCGCATCCTGAACTGGGATCATCAACGTGCCGAATGCTGGATACCGACGCCACCGCAAAAAGGCCTGGAAAATATTCGGGGACTTGAATTTTTTATTCACCAGTGGTGGGCCACAGCGGTGCTTCGGGTAAAAAATCTTGAAGTACATGGCGACAGTACCCGGCTCCAGTTTTTTGAGCCGGAAAGTCATATTCAAAATGAACATCCCTGGCCGGCGCCATGGCTTTCGGAGAAAACCGGCAACTCAGCTTTTTATCTTAGCAATGCACTGCAATTTATTGATGAGCCGGGAGAGTGGTACCTGGATATCGCTGCGCGTAAAATTTACTACTGGCCCCGCCCGGGTGAAAATATGAACAGTGCTGTTGCAATCGTTCCGGCACTGGAAACTATTGTTCGCGCAGAAGGAACTGCTGATGCGCCAGTGCGCAACTTCCGGTTTCGCAATATCTCATTTGAATACGCCGGTTGGCTTCGACCATCGGAGAAAGGTCACGTACCACTGCAGGCGGGCATGTATCTGCTGGATGCCTATAAATTGAAAATTCCGGGAACACCGGATAAAAAGGGCCTCGAAAACCAGGCCTGGATTGGCCGACAACCGGCTGCTGCCATTGTCCGCTTTGCGGATAATATTCAATTTGACCAATGCCGCTTTGCCCACCTGGCGGCTACTGGTCTTGATCTCGTAAAAGGGGTAAGCAATTCCATTATAAATGGATCCGTCTTTTATGATGTAGGCGGCACCGGCATCCAGGAAGGAATGTTTAGCGAAGAAGCGTGGGAAACGCACATTCCCTATGACCCCGCCGACCTGCGTGACCTTTGTACGGGAAACCGTATTACCAACAATCTGGTTTCCAACGCATGCAATGAAGACTGGGGTTGCGTTGGCATTGGTGCCGGTTATGTGCGAAACAGTTACATCGCCCACAACGAAGTGCGTGATATAACCTATTCCGGTATATGCATAGGTTGGGGATGGACGCGCACCGTGAATGCGATGCGTAATAACATTGTTTTTGCCAATAAAGTGCATCACTACGCACGTGAAATGTATGATGTAGGCGGGCTTTACACATTGTCTGCAATGCCGGGCACCGTGATCAGCGACAATTATATCGATTCCATTTACAAAGCGCCGTACCCACATGATCCCAACCACTGGTTCTATTATTACCTCGACGAAGGCTCTTCTTATATCACGATCAAAAATAACTGGAGCCCATCTGAAAAAGTAATGCGCAACTCCAACGGCCCTGGAAATGTTTGGGAAAACAATGGTCCGCAGGTTGCCGACAGTATTAAACGAAATGCGGGCCTGGAGCCGGCTTATCAATATTTATTATCTACTGTGCCAGCGATCAATAACAACTGGCCCATCAATCATTAATACATGCTAAACGTTGGAATACTGGGATTGGGAGAAGGCCGTAGCACGATGTCGGCCGCACTGCAAAGTGAAAAACTTTCACTGCGAACGATCTGTGATTCAAATGAAAATTTGTGTAAACAACGTTGCCAGGAATTTGGGTTTGAAAACTATACAACGCGGTATGAAGATATGTTGAATGATCCGGCTATTGATATTATCGCCATTTATACGCCGGATCACTTGCACGCGTCACATGTAAAAATGGCGCTGGAGCACGACAAGCACGTGGTTTGTACCAAACCATTTATTGACGATTTGTCAAAAGCCAAAGAACTGATCAATCTTCAAAAAGCTTCCGGGAAAAAGGTGTTTGTAGGACAAAGCTCCCGCTTCTTTGAACCGATGCGCAAGCAACGTGCCGACTATGAAGCCGGACTTATTGGTGAACTGATCACCGTGGAATCTTACTACCATGCAGACCATCGCTGGTTTTTGGATAAACCCTGGTCGCTGCAACAATCGTTTAAATGGCTGTATGGTGGACTTAGTCACCCGGTGGATTTTATCCGTTGGTATCTCCCCGAAATAGAAGAAGTAATGGGTTATGGTATGCTCAGCAGCAATGGGAAAAAAGGTGGTTTGCAAAACCCGGATACGATGCATTTTATCATGCGTGCAAGGGATGGACGTGTTGCACGTGTAAGTGGATGCTACACCGGCCCTGTGCAGCCGGTAACAAGAGACAGTGAAATGAGTTGCATCCTGCGCGGCACGGAAGGATGCAGCCAGGGTGATTATATGGATTTACGGTACGCCATTACAGATAAGACCGGGGAAGAACGAATGCTGACCTGGGAGCATAAACTGAAACATTATTTCCGGTTTGAAGGCAAGAGCCACCATGCCGGTGAATACCAGAATTACCTGGAATATTTCGCTGATGCAGTAGAAAATGATACAACGGCGTATCCGGATCTGCAGGAAGGAATCGGGACCATCGTGTTACTGCAAAGTATGGATCGCAGCCTGGCAACGGGAAAGCCGGTGAGCCTTTCAGCTATTCGTAATGAATTTGGACTTTAATATTAAAACGTCAGAACAAGGTGAACGATATTTTATCACGATTGCAATGGGTTGATTACCTCATCGTAGCGCTTTACCTGCTGGTGTTATTGTATATCGGTTACCGGGCAAGTTTTGCAAAGCGAAAAAAAGATGAGAATCTCTTTCTTGCGGGTAAATCGCTCAAATGGTATAATATCGGCTTTAATATGTGGGGTACCAATGTGGGACCTTCCATGTTACTCGCTTTTGCGAGTATTGGTTATACAACAGGCATCGTTGCAGGAAACTTTGAATGGTATGCCTTTGTTTTTCTTTTCCTGCTGGCCATGGTATTTGCGCCCCGCTATCTCGCCAGTAAAGTTACCACCATGCCCGAGTTTATGGGGCAACGATATGGAGATGACACGCGAACCATACTGGCGTGGTATGCACTGGTAAAAATTCTCATTTCCTGGCTTTCACTTGGTCTTTTTGCGGGTGGATTCCTGGTGCGACAAATCCTGCATATTCCCATGGCGCAATCTGTTGTTGTACTGGTGTTATTTGCGGGATTGTTTGCATTTGCCGGGGGACTGAAAGCAATTGCACGGGTAAATACGTTCCAGATGATCCTATTGATCGTGGTGTCCTTCCTGCTTACTTTTATCGGGCTGCACAAAGTAGGAGGGATCAGCGCGCTGTTTCATAATACCCCGCGCTCCTACTGGAATCTTATTCATCCTGCAAATGATAAAAGTTATCCCTGGCCGGCAATTCTATTAGGTTACCCGGTGGCTGCGGTTGCTTTTTTCTGTACAGACCAGGCGATGGTGCAGTCTGTGTTGGGCGCGAAAAACCTGAAACAGGGACAACTGGGCGTAAGTTTTATTGGTTGGTTGAAAATATTGTCATTGCCGCTGTTCATTATTCCAGGTATCATTTGCTTTGAACTTTTTCCCAACCTGAAAAGCCCCGACGAAGCCTATATGACGCTGGTGACAAATCTCTTCCCAGCCGGTTTGAACGGTCTTGTGATCGTAGTGCTGATAGCAGTATTGGTAGGTACTATCGGCTCATCGCTCAACGCCCTCAGTACCGTATTCACTACTGATATTTATGTAAAAAAGATAAATCCTGCTGCCACCAACGCACAGGTCATCAAAGTAGGAAGATGGTCAGTGCTGGCCGGATGTTTTTTTGCCGTCGCGATGGCGATTGCCATTGACCAGATCCGTGGTTTGAATTTGTTTGACGTTTTCCAGGCCGTATTAGGATTTATCGCACCCCCATTATCAGTGGTTTTCCTGCTGGCTGTATTCTGGAAAAAAACCACGCGACAGGCGGTCAACTTTACGCTTTCGTGGGGCTCTGGTATTAGTCTCGGTATTGGCATATTATACCTGTGGGTGTTGCCGGCATCAACCTATACATTCTGGCCACATTACCTGTTGCTTTCCTTTTTCATTTTTGCGCTGCTCCTCGTAATAGCGATAATTATTTCACTCGGATCGGGAGCAGCAGGACGAGCAGTTGAAATGGACAGATCATTGTTGCCAAAAACAGACAAAATAGTATGGAGGGTCTGGATTGCGTTGATCATTGTGATGATCAGCCTGTATATTTTCTTTAACGGGTTTTAATTATGATTATGAGAAGAATTATTCTAAAAAACACAAAAAGAAATTTTTTCCGTGGGCCGATACTGTTGGTGTTGCTACTTATGTTAGAGCTCAACGTGCAGGCACAACAGGCCACCTGGATTTGGTACCCGGGCGATTTTGAAATAGAATTGGCTAATGCCATGCAAAACCGTCGCACGGAACGCGGAACATTTTTTCCTGTTTTCTGGAAAATCGACAGCCATTATCCACTGATGGATTTTCATAAAATAGTAAACCTGGCCAAACCCGAACGCGTAGCTGTTTTTGTAGAAGGTATTTACAATATAAAAATAGACGGCAAGCCTGTTGAAGGAAGCCCGGCAGAAATCACCGTGCCTGCCGGCCAACACAAGATCAATGTAAAAGTATATAACCAGGCGCAGGTTCCAGCCATCTATCTCAAAGGCAATACCATTGTTACAGATTCATCCTGGTTAGTAACGTTTGAAGATAAGGAGTGGATTGATGAAACTGGTAAAACCTCAGACGTATCAGCCACCAAATGGCTTAATGCCGGGTATTGGAATTTTAACACACCCGCGCAGCGTCCCTCTCAATTTGCTTTGCCAGTGCGTCGCCAGTCGGCACAGTCCGCATCGCGAAGCGGCAACACATTTCTACTCGATTTTGGAAAAGAGACTTTTGGGTTTTTGCAGTTGCACGGATTAAAGGGAAAAGGGAAATTGTCGGTCTACTATGGTGAATCCAAAGAAGAAGCACTGTCTGAAGAACATTGCGAAACACTCGATCGCCTTGAGGTGAACAATGCCACTAAAAAGGAATATCGTTTTCCGCTCTCTAAGGCCTTTCGCTATGTGCGCATTGTGCCGGGGAATAATGTAACGCTCGATTCCGCCTCTATGTGGTATGAATATGCCGATGTGAAAGAACGCGGCTCGTTCCAGTGTAACGACGAAGAAATTAACCAGATCTACGACGTTGCGAAATATACGTTTCACCTGAATACCAGGGAATTTTTCATCGACGGCATCAAGCGCGATCGCTGGGTGTGGAGCGGAGATGCATACCAGAGCTACCTTATGAATTATTACCTGTTTTTCGATAGCCCAACCGTTACCCGTACACTGATGGCGCTCCGCGGAAAGGATCCGGTTACCTCGCATATCAACACCATCATGGATTACACGTTCTATTGGTTTTTGGGTATCTATGATTACTATCTCTATACCGGCGATGATTCGTTTATCCGGCAGTTCTACCCACGCATGCAATCACTGATGGAATATTGCCTGGGGCGAAGAGATAAAGACGGACTAATGCAGGGAATGCCGGGCGATTGGATTTTTATCGACTGGGCGGCAGGATTGAGCAAAAAAGGTGAAGTGAGCTTTGAACAACTACTGCTTTGTCGCAGCCTTGAAACAATGACCATTTGCGCAAAAATTGCAGGCGATAATACCGGTAGTGAGAAATACCAGGGATTGTCGGCAGAACTGCGAAAAAAGCTATTTACTTATTATTGGAATCCCGAAAAGAATGCATTGGTACACAGCCGGGTGGATGGACAGCCTACGAATAACGTGACGCGCTATGCCAATATGTTTTCCATTTTTTTCAATTATTTTTCTGATGCACAAAAGCAGGCGGTAAAAAGATCTGTATTGCTCAACGATAGCGTACAGAAAATTACTACGCCTTATATGCGTTTTTATGAATTGGAAGCGCTTTGCGCGATGGGTGAACAAAGCTATGTACTCAATGAAATGAAGGATTATTGGGGCGGAATGTTAAAATTGGGCGCAACTACCTTCTGGGAAGAATACAATCCATCAAAAAAAGGAACAGAACATCTTGCTATGTATGGCCGGGAATTTGGAAAAAGTCTTTGCCATGCCTGGGGTGCCAGCCCGATTTACCTGCTGGGAAAATATTATCTAGGCGTAGCGCCAACTGCGCCCGGTTATCAAACCTATCGCGTTTCGCCCCTGTTGGGCGGATTAAAATGGATGCAGGGCAAAGTGCCAACACCGCACGGGGAAGTAAGCGTTTATTGCAGTACTAATTCCATCAAAGTAAGGGGAGATGAAGGCCGCGGAATTTTACATTTTCAAAGTAAAACAACTCCACGCGCGGGATCAACTTCAATCCAACAGGTGGCCGCCAATACCTACGAACTTACAATTGAGCCTGGAACCGATTATACTATTGAATATACAGCGCTATGAAAATGAGAAAAAGATTGGTTTGGATATTTCCATTATTATTAGCGACAACGCTGGTGAATGCACAAAGCGGTATCACCAATACCGCTAATAGCAACTATGCGCGGCTGAACGCTGTGAATATGGGCGATGTACAATTTACAAAGGGGTTTTGGGCGGAACGTTTCGCGGTGTGCCGGGATTCCATGGTGCCGCGGCTTTGGAAAACCTATACCGATGCACAGCTTTGTCATTCCTTTAAAAATTTTGAGATTGCCGCCGGCCTGGATACCGGGAAATTTAAAGGACCATCTTTTCATGATGGCGACTTCTATAAAACACTTGAAGCAATGGCCGGTATGTATGCCGCCACGCATGATCCGCAATTAGACCGATGGATGGACACCGCGATAGCCGTTATTGCCAAAGCGCAATTGCCAGATGGATATATTTATACCAAATCGATTATTGAACAAAAAAAGACTGGCGCTACGCGGATGTTTGATGACAAGCTCAGTTTTGAAGCGTATAATTTCGGGCATTTGATGACGGCGGCTTGTGTTCACTATCGCGCCACGGGAAAAACAACGCTGCTGGACATTGCCCGAAAGGCAACCGACTTTCTCGAAAAATTTTACGCCACCGCAACACCGGAGCAGGCGCGCAATGCTATTTGCCCATCTCATTATATGGGCATCATTGAAATGTACCGCACGCTCCATGATCCGGCCTATTTACAACTGGCGAAAAAGCTGATCGATATACGGGGCACCGTGGAAGGAACCGACGATAATTCCGACCGGGAGCCATTTCGGGAAATGGACCATGTTGCCGGGCACGCAGTGCGTGCCAATTATTTATTTGCCGGCGTAGCCGATGTGTATGCGGAAACCGGAGACACCACGCTGCTGGACGCGCTGGATAAATTATGGGATGATGTGGTTAACCGTAAAATGTATGTAACCGGTGGCTGCGGCGCTTTGTACGATGGAATTTCTGTGGATGGTATTTCTTATAAGCCAGATACAGTACAACGTATTCACCAGGCGTATGGCAGAGACTACCAGCTCCCCAATCTTACCGCTCATAATGAAACCTGCGCCAATATCGGCAATGTACTGTGGAACTGGCGAATGTTGCAATTAACCGGCGAAGCGCGGTATGCAGACGTAGTTGAACTTGCATTATACAACAGCGTTCTCAGTGGCGTAAGCCTCGATGGCACTTCCTTTTTCTATACCAACCCGCTGGCAGAAGATCAGTCGTTTCCCTACCACCTGCGCTGGGAAGGCGGGCGTCAACCCTATATTAAATTATCCAATTGCTGCCCGCCCAATACCGTGCGTACCATTGCGGAAGTGGCCGACTATATGTATGATCTTTCCAGGGATGGGCTGTTTATAAATTTATACAGTGGAAATAGCCTGCGGACAAAGCTGGAATCCGGTGAAATGATTTCGGTTCGTCAACAAACAGATTATCCATGGAAAGGCGCTATCGACCTGGCAGTAGATGAGGCGCCAACGTCTTCATTTGCCATTCACCTGCGCATACCGGGCTGGTGTAAAAAAGCGACATGGTCGTTGAATGGCAAGATGATGGTTGTTAATTTCCAGGATCTTGATAAAGGATATCTTGTTATCAATCGCAAATGGAAAAAGGGTGATCACATTCAACTCAACCTGGATATGCCGGTTACCCTGGTGGAATCAAACCCGCTGGTGGAAGAAACCAATGGACGTGTAACCGTAAAACGCGGGCCTGTGGTGTATTGTCTTGAATCGGCCGATCTTGCCACAGGTGTTAAAGTGCGGGACATCGTGCTACAGCTTGGTCAAGCCTTTAAACCTGTGCCGATGACGATTGGCAATAGTCACTTTATGAGCCTGCAGGGACAGGCAACACGTCTTGTAAATAATAATTGGGGCAATACTTTGTACAGGGAAATAAATACCAGCACTGCCCCTGTTCAGCTTAAATTAATTCCTTACTATGCCTGGGCCAACCGCGGGCAAACCGATATGTCGGTTTGGTTGCCGCTGGCGCGATAAAACAGATCATGGAACGAATAACTGCAACTTATTTTATTGAAACGCCGCTTCCGCCGGAAGATGCGGCCGCTGTGCTTGCCGGTGAGCAATCATCAGGTACGTTTGTGGCGGTGCCTGGGGAAACGGATGAACTGCGCCAACGTTTTGCTGCAAGAGTGGAGTCAATTGAAGCCCTGGAAACTGTTGATACGCCATCGCTTCCCGGTGCGTCAAACAGCGATCGTTATCCCCGCGCAAGCGTTCGCGTTTCCTGGAATATTGAAAATTTTGGCTTCAACCTGCCGGTGCTCGTTTCTACATTGCAGGGCAATCTATATGAACTGCGACAATTTACAGGACTTAAGTTAATGGATATTGATTTCCCGGCATCCTATATTGAACATTTTCGCGGACCCGCGTGGGGCGTCTCCGGTTGTCGGGAATTAACGGCCGTGGAGAACAGGCCGTTGATCGGCACCATCATCAAGCCTTCGGTTGGACTTACACCGGAGCAAACAGCGGCGATGGTGAAAACGCTTTGCGAAGCGGGTATCGATTTTATTAAGGATGATGAACTGCTCTCTGCCACCGCTAATTCGCCTTTTGAAAAACGGGTGGATGCCGTGATGAACGTGATCAATGAATTTGCACAAGCATCCGGAAAAAAAGTGATGTATGCTTTTAATCTCAGCGGTGAGCTGGATGAAATGTTACAACGCTACGAGTACATACTCGAACATGGTGGCACCTGCGCTATGATCAGCGTCAATAGTGTTGGACTGGCCGCTGCAAAAAAAATAGCGGATATCGGTGCGCTGGCTATACATGGGCATCGCAATGGATGGGGTATGATGACAAGACATCCATTACTTGGCATTGCCTTCCGCGCCTACCAGAAGATCTGGCGACTGGCAGGCATTGATCAACTGCATGTAAATGGCATTGATAATAAATTCTGGGAGAGCGATGATTCTGTAGTGGAGTCCATTGAATCCTGCAGAACGGCGTTGGGTGTTCAGCACAATCCGTTGCCTGTGGTTTCTTCTGGTCAATGGGGCGGACAAGCCTTTGAAACCTGGCGAAGAACACACACGCCGGATCTATTGTATATGGCGGGTGGGGGAATTATGGCTCATCCCATGGGTGCTGCGGCCGGTGTTCTTGCCTTGCAGCAGGCATGGCAGGCGGCCATGGATGGATTAACGCGGGAAGATGCGGCAGCAGGATTTGATGAATTCGGAGCTTCCGTTAAAAAATTTGGAGCAAAAAGGAAATGACGCCGGCTAAAAACATATTACTCGCTTTTTTTGGAGATGATTTTACCGGTTCTACAGATGCATTGGAATCTGTTTCCTGCATGGGAGCAAAGGCCGTGCTTTTTATTGAACCACCTACGGTGGAAAAGTTAGAGAAATACCCGCAAGCACAGGTTGTAGGTGTGGCAGGGCTTACCCGCTCCATGCCGCCTGCACAAATGGCGGAGATATTAGAACCGGCATTTCGTTCACTGCTGAAACTGGCGCCCCGGCACATTCACTATAAAGTTTGCTCTACATTTGATTCATCGCCTGCAATTGGAAGCATTGGTAAGGCCATCGACACAGGGATGAATGTATTTCAAAGTTCTTTTGTCCCGCTGCTCGTGGCTGCGCCTGGTTTGGGGCGATTTACCGTATTTGGAAATCATTTCGCCCGAATGGGCACACAGCCTTCAGCAGAAGTATACCGGCTGGATCGTCATCCATCCATGCGTAAGCATCCCGTCACGCCAGCCACGGAAAGCGACTTGCGTATTCATCTTGGCAGGCAAACAAGAAAGCTGATCGGGTTGATCGATATCCAGGCGGTGAGTGCCGGGATAACTCAAATTTCCCAATCGTTGCAACATAATCTTGTTGAGGGCAAAGAAATTATCTTACTGGATGCGTTGGAGGAATCGCAACTGCTTCCCATTGGTCAATGTCTTGATACCTGGGCGAAGAACAACAACGGGCCACTGTTCAGTGTGGGGTCTTCAGGAATAGAATCTGCGCTTGGTGCCTGTTGGCAGCAGGCGGGAGAACTTCCCTCCGCGATGAGTTGGCCCAACCCCGGAAAAGCAACTCCACTGCTGGTCATCTCGGGATCCTGCTCCCCGGTAACCGGTCGGCAAATTGCACGTGCAAAACAAATAGGCTTTGAAGAAATAATTGCGACTCCCGACACCTGCTTGCCGGGAAATGCTGCCATGCTGGAACAATTGGTGAAGCGTGCTTTGGTGGCCATGCAACATGATAAGAGTGTGATCATTCATACCAATGGAACACAGGAAACGGCAACCCGGGAAATAAGCGCGGAGCACCTGGGAACAATGTTGGGAAAAGCGGTATTGCAAATTGCCATGCAATTTGACTTGCGGCGCCTGGTGGTAGCAGGCGGTGATACCAGCAGCTACGCGGCAAGAGCAATGGGTATAGAAGCAGTAGAAATGATTGCGCCGATTGTAAAAGGTGCACCACTATGCCGGGTAGTAGCGCCGGGATCACCGGTTGATCAAAAAGAAATCAGTTTTAAAGGAGGACAGGTAGGCGATGAATATTTTTTTGAGCACCTGCTTCTTGGAACAACAAAATAATGAGTATGCAAAAGAAAACGCTGGGACTAATTCATACATCGGCCACCCTCGTGCCGGTGTTTCAACAACTTTGTGCACAATTTTTACCGCAGGTAAATACATTCAATATCGTGGATGATAGTTTGATCAAACATGTGATCAGCAACGGAAAGCTATTACCGGTA
Organism: Bacteroidota bacterium; assembly: GCA_048498035.1. GTDB lineage: Bacteria > Bacteroidota > Bacteroidia > Chitinophagales > Chitinophagaceae > CADEDV01. The sequence continues at coordinate 190,629 of JBEHYT010000004.1, forward strand.
ACAGCGCGGCGCGTGGTAAACTATGTTGGATCTGCACAAACAGCCGGCGCTGATATTATTCTCGTTACCTGTTCATCCATTGGCGCAGCGGTAGAAGCAGCAGCTGCATTGACCGATGTGCCGGTACTGCGTGTAGATCAGCCAATGGCCGACCAGGCAGTGAAAACAGGTACGCGCATCGGCGTTATTGCCACACTGCCCACTACGCTTGAACCCACACGGGACCTGGTACAGCGACGTGCATCATTTGCAGGACAACTCGTTGATATCAATGCCGTGCTCTGCGAAGGTGCTTTTGAAGCGCTGATGAGTGGAAATGCGACGCAACACGACGAGATGGTGGCAGCCGCGCTGAAGAAGCTTTCAAACGAAACAGACGTTATCGTTCTTGCCCAGGCTTCGATGGCCAGGGTAGTGGATACGCTTTCGCTGGCGGATCGTAAAGTACCAATCCTTGCCAGTCCTGCAATCGCCATTCAACATATTGCAAACATGTTATGAAGTTAATGTACCGCATAGCGCTTTGGATCTCACTTGCTGCAGCTATCGGGTTGCTGTTGTTCATTTTGTTGCACAATGAACCTGCCTGGAGACTGTTGGCTGTAATTGCAGCGGTCGCTTTTTCCATCGGTATCGGTTCTGTTTCCGTCTTAAAAGGATATCGATATACGGCCTGGATCATTAGCGCGGTAGTGGCAGGTATGATGTACCCGGATGCATTTTCTCATTGGGGCGCTATTAACCTGCGCGATAAATGGTTGATGCTCGTGATTGTTCAACTGGTGATGTTTGGCATGGGCATCCAGATGAGCCTCCGCGATTTTTCCGGTCTTGCTCAAACCGGCAAAGGAGTAGCAATCGGTTTGCTCTGTCATTTTTCCATCATGCCATTGATGGGATGGTTATTGACAAGGATATTTCATTTTGAACCCGAAATTGCCGCAGGTATTATTTTAATCGGTTCCTGCTCCAGCGGACTGGCATCTAATGTAATGGTGTACCTGGCCCGCGCTAATTTGGTATTGTCCGTAATTGTAACAGCAATGGCCACGCTGGCAGCACCCTTTTTTACACCACTCCTGATGCGCTGGCTCGCCGGTACGTTGATTGAAGTAAACGTGATCAGTATGATGATGGAGATCATCAAAATTGTGATCGTTCCGATTGGCGCAGCGCTGCTGCACGACTACCTGAAACATGCAACGCCACGCGGCCGGCGTATCGTCTTATACATTGGGCTTGTTGCCGTAATATGGCTCCTTTCACTTCCGCTGGGGGCGTGGAATTTTTGGAAACAAACTATTCAGAACGTCTCTTTTTTACAATCCATTGAAATACTTGGTTTTCTGTTCAGTGCAGTACTTGCTGGCATTTTATACCACAGCGCCTGGAGGCGCAATCCGCGTATTGATAAAGTAATGCCCTATTTTTCCATGTTCGGGATCGTTTATTTTACAACGGTCACCACGGCCGCAGGTCATGATAACTTGCTGAAAGTAGGGCTGTTGCTGGTGGCTGCTTCGATCTTGCACAACGGGGCCGGTTATTTCTTCGGCTATTGGCTCAGCCGGTTGTTCCGGTTAGATAAAAACTCGGCACGTACGATTGCGTTTGAAGTGGGCTTGCAAAATGGCGGTATGGCTTCCGGCCTGGCGGCCGGAATGGGAAAGCTGGGTACGGTGGGATTACCAGCGGCAGTTTTTAGTCCATGGATGAATATCAGTGGTTCCATTCTTGCCAATTTTTGGCGAAAACACCCCGCAGCGCCTGTACCTGGGGAAGATGAGTTCGCAGCCGAACCTAAAAAGGAGCTAGACACATGATGCGAATAAAAAAATATTGCGTTCTCTTTTTCAGTCTTGCTGTTACAGTAATGTGCAAGGCGCAATTGGTAGATAAGACACCGGCAGCCATTCCCGCGCGTCCATCCATCTACCAGGAAGTGCCGTATGAAGATCCGCATACCAGCGGCATCAACCGGCAACCGGCACATGCCACGGCTTACTCGTTTGCTACAGTAGCAGCTGCCCTTACCGGCGACCGCGAAAAAACAGATCGCTATCTTTCACTGAATGGACTATGGGACTTTTCTTTTGCACTTAAGCCATCTGACGCTGTGTCCGATTTTTACACAAAAAAAGTAAACGGCTGGAAGAAGATTATCGTTCCTTCAAGTTGGGAATTGCAGGGATATGATAAACCAATTTACAAGAGCGCCGTATATCCGTTTCGACCGGTTAATCCGCCACACGTTCCGCAGGATTATAATGGCACGGGATGTTATCAACGCAGTTTTTCTATTCCCGCCAACTGGCGGAATATGAACATTACGCTTCATTTTGGCGGCGTGAGTTCCGCATTCAAGGTATGGATCAACGGAAAATTTGTTGGATATGGCGAAGACAGTTTTTTGCCTTCGGAATTTAATATCACTCCTTACCTGCAGGATGGAGAGAATGTTATTTCTGTATGGGTGCTCCGGTGGAGCGATGGCTCATTTTTGGAAGACCAGGATCAATGGCGATTGAGTGGTATTCATCGTGAAGTGTACCTGCTGGCAGAACCACCAGTGAGAATTGCCGATTTCTTTTACCAGACGAAATTCGACAGTGATTATCGTGATGCCACATTGAGCATTCGCCCAAAGATTGAGAACCTCAGTGGTGCGGAGATACCCGGTTATATGCTCAAAGCTCAGTTGTTTGATGCCGGTCAGCATCCTGTGTTGGCACAGCCATTGGAACGAAGTGCATCATCTATTATCAATGAGATTTATCCGCGGCTCGACAACGTGAAATTCGGACTGCTGGAAGCAACTATTCATCAGCCTAAACAATGGAGCCCTGATGATCCCAATTTATATACACTCGTTCTTTCGCTTGAAGACAGCGTTGGTAATGTGTTGGAAGCAAAAAGCTGTAGGGTGGGCTTTCGTGAAATTTCATTTTCAAAGACCGACAGCAAATTACTGATCAATGGCAAACTGACTTATCTCTATGGCGTAAACCGGCCTGATCATGATCCGCTGCGCGGAAAAGCGCTTACGCGCGATGATATTAAACGGGATGTTACCACTATCAAACAATTTAATTTTAATTGCATTCGCCTCAGTCATTATCCATCGGATCCTTATCTGCTGGATCTCTGTGACGAATACGGGATCCTGGTAATTGATGAAGCAAACCTGGAAACGCATGGGCTCGGTGGTAAGCTGAGTAACGATGCCGAGTGGACGGGCGCCTACATGGACCGGGTAACAAGAATGGTGCAGCGCGATAAAAATCATCCTTCTATTATTTTCTGGAGTCTCGGCAACGAAGCAGGCCGCGGACCCAATCACGCCGCAATGGCGGCCTGGGTGCATGACTTTGACATCACAAGACCCGTACATTATGAACCTGCCATGGGCAGTCCGCGGGAACCCGGCTATATTGATCCTTCTGATCCGCGCTACCTGAAGCCAAATGATCATTCGCATCGCCTGCAAAATCCGCTGGACCAATATTACGTGGATGTGGTGAGCAGGATGTACCCGGCATTGTACACCGCACCATTGCTGGTGAACCAGCAAAATGGAGATCATCGCCCGATTTTCTTTTGTGAATACGCACATGCCATGGGCAACAGCGTTGGTAATATCCATGAGTTTTGGGAACAATGGAGAAGTTTGCCACGTGTAATTGGCGGTTGCATCTGGGAATTTAAAGACCAGGCGCTCGTGAAAACGGATTCAAACGGCGTTTCCTATTACGCCTATGGTGGTGATTTTGGAGAAAAATATTACGACAATTTTACGATCAAAGGACTGGTAACGGCAGACGGCCGGCCTAAGGGTGCTATGTATGAATGTAAACGCGTATTTCAACCGTTGGAGACAAAATGGTATGATAGCGTTGCGCGCGAAATAAAAATCACTAATCGAAGCAGCGTCAATAATGCAGCCGTATATACTCCAAAGCTGGTAGTAATGAATAATGGCGTGGTGGTGAAAGAAGTGTTTCTTGATCCATTAAGTGTGTCGCCATTGACAGATACTATTATATCTATTGCCCGTTACCTGCCCCAGTTGAAACAGGGCAGTGAATGTTTTGTATCGATACAGTTTTTACTTTCCAGGCAAACACCCTGGGCGCCCAAGGGATTTGAAGTGGCCGCCAACCAGTTATTGTTGCAGCCAGCAACGTTTAAGTTGGCTGCTGCAAAAGGTGCCCCGCCAAAAGCAACGGCAACCGATCCCAACCGGGTAACGATATCGGGGAAAAATTTTGAATTGATCTTCGATAAATTGTTGGGCGGATTGGTCAGCTATAAATGGAACGGAAAACAATTAATAAATGGCCCGTTATTACCCCATTTTACGCGCCCACTAACAGATAATGACCGGCGTGGATGGAAGGCTGATAGGAAGTTGAAACCATGGTTTACACATTCACCCAAAATAACTGCTATGCAGTGGAAACAGTCGGGTGAAAACAGTATCAGCGTAAACTGTGAATATGAAGTAATCCCTGACAGCGCCGATGTTCAATTGAACTATACGATCGGCGCGAATGGATTTGTTCATGTTGATTATTCATTACAAGCAAATCCTGCATTGCCCAATTTACCAAAAATCGGATTGCAGGGCATGCTTGCTGCTTCATTCGATTCGCTAAGCTGGTACGGGCGCGGACCATTCGAAAATTATATTGATAAGCGCTATGGCGCTGATGTAGGGATTTATCATAGTTCGCTGATGAACTTCATGGAGCCGTATGTGGTGCCGCAAGAAAATGGCAATCGTACCGATATCCGCTGGATGGCATTTTCCGCCGCAGATAAAAGCGGTCTGCTTGTAGTAGCCGACAGCCTGCTGAGTATGAGCGCCTGGCCTTATACGGAACAGAATATCAATAGCGCCAAACACACGAATAAACTGGTAAATGCAGGATTTATCACCGTTAATATTGATCTTGTGCAAATGGGTGTAGGTGGTAATGACAGCTGGAGTGATGTGGCGGCACCATTACCCCAATACCAGGTTCCTGCAGGTAACTATCATTATTCCTTTTACCTGGCGCCTGCCGCCGAATTGGGTAAATTGACCCGGACGAGCAAAAAATGAAGAAATACATTGTAACGATAGTATTGACAGCAGCGATATGTCGGTTGTTTGCACAGGAAGTGCCGGCCGACAGGATGCAGCGGGTATATGAGGAGGTAAATACACCTTATAAATACGGCCTGGTAATAGCACCTGAGGATGCTACAAAGAAGATAGATTGTCCAACCGTTTTTCGCTGGGGAAATTGCTGGTACATGACCTATATCCGGTTTGACGGGCGCGGCTATGAAACGTGGCTGGCAGAGAGCAAGGACCTCTTGCATTGGAAAACAAAAGGAAGGCTGCTTTCTTTTTCAGACACTGCAGATTGGGCATCTAACCAGAAAGCCGGTTATATAGCGTTGGAAGATCCCACCTGGGGTGGCAGCTACAAGCCTGCATCTTTTAACGGTAAGTACTGGATGTCTTTTTTTGGAGGAAGCGAACGTGGCTATGAAATGGGACCGTTGGCCATAGGCATCGCCTCTACGAAGAAAAAGCCATTTAAAGCAAAAGAATGGAGCCATAGCGCCACGCCGGTGCTCGCCGCAGCTGATAAGGATGTGCGCTGGTGGGAAAATAAAAAATTATTCAAAAGCACGGTAATCTGGGATAGCGCCAAACTTACCGGGCACCCGTTTGTGATGTATTACAATGCTAATGGAGATACCAGCAATAACACACCCAAATGGCGCTGGTTTGAACGGATTGGCATGGCTGTTTCAGATGATATGCAACATTGGGAACGCTACCAGGAAGATCCCGTGATGCGTCATCGTATCGGGATCACCGGCGATGCCGTTTTGCAAAAGATGGGCGATCTTTGGGTGATGTTTTATTTTGGAGCCTTTTGGGAAGGAAGAAAAGACGCCTTTAATCGCTTTGCCTGCTCCTATGACCTGGTGCACTGGACCGACTGGACGGGGGATGATCTTATTCATTCTTCCGAACCCTTTGACCAACGGTTTGCACACAAAAGTTTTGTATTAAAATATAAAGGCGTGGTTTACCATTTTTACTGCGCCGTAGATAATAAAGATCATCGTGGTATTGCAGTCGCTACCTCGGTAGATAAAGGGAAAAGCCCGCTTGCTTTTGAAGAATGAGGAATTGTAAACTATATATATGCCTGCTGGTACTACTGGCAGTTGGCGATCTAACCAATGCACAGTTTTTTACCGGAAAGGCGTTGAAAAATTTTGCTCAGCCCCCGGCATCTGCCCGCCCCTGGGTATTTTGGTACTGGATGCAGGACGCCGTTTCCCGCGAGGGAATAACAGCCGACCTGGAAGCAATGAAGCGCGTCGGAATAGCAGGCGCCTTTTTGATGCCCATCAAGGATACTACATCACCGCCATTGATAACACCTGCGGCACGGCAACTTTCGCCGGAATGGTGGGCGCTGGTACAGTTTGCGATGGAAGAAGCAAAACGCCTCAATTTACGGTTAGCTATGCATGTTAGCGACGGATTTGCGCTTGCGGGAGGTCCCTGGATCACCCCTGAATTATCCATGCAAAAGCTGGTGTGGTCCAAAACTTATTGCACGGGTGGAGAAGAAATTGACCGTGAACTGCAACAGCCTGAAACAGTACAGGGCTTCTACCAGGATATTGCAACCTTTGCTTACCCGGTCGGCAATCGCCAGGCGTTTGCGGCAACCCAACTCATTCCTTCAGTACACACCAGCAATGGCGTAAACGCATCTTTCCTCGCCGCCGACGGCGGTGGAAAGACATTTAAGTCCGATTCCGCCTGCTGGATTGAATATCATTACCCGGCTCCATTCACCTGCCGGTCTGTTCGCATCCGTACCGGCGGGAATAGTTACCAGGCACAACGCTTAACAATTTTAGTAAGTGATGACGGGAAGAATTTCCGGGAGCATGCAAAACTCGTTGCGCCGCGTCATGGCTGGCAGGATGTAGATGAAGACGTAACGCATTCCATTGTTCCCGTCACCGCATCCTATTACCGTTTTGTATATGATAAAACCGGCTCGGAACCGGGAGCGGAAGACCTGGATGCTGCTAAATGGAAACCTTCTCTTAAGATAGCGGGGATCTATCTTTCAGATGAGCCCGTGATCAACCAGTTTGAAGGAAAAAATGGTTCCATGTGGCGCGTCGGTGAACCGGGAAACACGAGTGAAATTGGTCCCGATGAAGCCGTTCCCCTGGCGCAGATCATCGACCTAACTTCAAAAGTTGATAAGTCCGGACGCCTGCAATGGAAAGCGCCGCGTGGCAACTGGATTATTGTTCGCATTGGCCACACGTCCACCGGGCATACCAACGCCACCGGTGGGGCAGGGCAGGGACTTGAGTGCGATAAATTTAATCCTGCCGCCATCAAGCTGCAATTTGACAATTGGTTTGGAAAAGCATTTTCTCAAACCGACCCTAAGCTGGCAGCAGCAGTTTTGAAAATATTGCATGTTGATAGTTGGGAGGCCGGCAGCCAGAATTGGAGTTCCATATTCCCAAGGGAGTTTAAAAAACGCCGCGGCTATGATTGCAAACCGTATTTGCTGGCTATGACGGGTGTACCCATTGGGAGCATTAATGTCTCCGAAAGGTTTTTGCATGATGTTCGGGAAACATTGGCGGAACTGGTGGATGATGTGTTCTATAAAACCCTTCACCGCCTGGCTGCATCAAAGGGCTGCCGGCTTACTGCCGAATCCGTTGCGCCCACCATGGTAAGTGATGGATTGCTTCATTACCAGGATGCGGATATACCAATGGGTGAATTTTGGCTGAATAGTCCAACGCACGACAAACCCAACGATATGAGCGACGCCATCAGCGGTGCACATATTTATGGGAAGAAAAATATCTGGGCTGAATCTTTTACAACAGTCCGCATGAACTGGAATGAATATCCCGGGATGTTGAAGACACTTGGCGACAGGAATTTTGCATTGGGCATTAATAAAATCGTGTTGCATGTATTTGTACAAAATCCCTGGCTCAACAGGAAGCCGGGGATGACGCTGGATGGCGTGGGGCTTTATTTTCAGCGCGATCAAACCTGGTTTGAACAAAGCAAGGCCTGGATCAGTTACCTGTCTCGAACGCAGTGGATGCTGCAACAGGGAAGCCCTGTAACGGATATCGCCGTATTTACGGGAGAAGAAGTACCGCGCAGGTCAGTTCTCCCGGATCGGTTGGTTGACATATTGCCTGGACTTTTTGGATCCGAAAAAGTAAAGCAGGAAGCCATCCGCCGGGCAAACAAAAATGAACCGTTGCGCGTGAAACCCGCGGGAGTAACACATTCAGCCAATATGGCTGATCCTGAATTATACATTAATGTGTTGAACGGTTATCAATATGATAGCTTTAACCCCGATGCTTTGTTGCGTGCAACTTTTAACAATGGTGCAGTGCAATTTCCCGGGGGTGCAAAATACCGTGTGCTCGTTATTCCGGGTCGCCATCCTATGCAACCCAATGCACAGGTGATGTCTGCAGCAGTAGCCGCCAAGCTATTACAGCTTGCAAAAGCGGGTGCAACTATTCTAATGGATACTTCGTTTTCCCGCGGAATTGGGCTTGGCGACAATGACAAAAAGCTACAAGTATTACTGCGGGAATTGTATAAAATAACAAATCGTTTGCCACTTAACGGTACTTCACTAAGGGAGTTTGGTGTGCAGCCGGATGTAACTGTAGTTCAGCACCCTCACCAGGTGGCATGGACTCATCGCGCTGTAAAAGATGCTGATCTTTATTTTATTTGCAATCAATCTTCCGGCGCGTTGCAGGATACGATTCTTTTTCGCACCCGGCGACAGTACGTAACATGGTTTGATGCTGTAAGTGGACGGGCCTACCCCGTAAATGCAACCCGTAAAGAAGGTAAAATGCTATTGCCTGTAACATTGCCGCCCGGTGGATCTGCCCTGCTTGTTTTTGAAAATAGGCATATCCCCGGCTTTACCGACTCTGCTGCTTATTTTCATACGGATAGAACTATGCTTCTTTCAAACTGGAACCTGCAGTTCGACACATTACGCGGGGGACCTGAGCAACCACTTCAGTTGGATAGCCTGGTGAGTTGGACACAACTGGCGGATACAAGTCTGAAATATTATTCAGGAACTGCCACCTATACCACAACATTCAACAATCCTGCAATTGGTAAAAATTCACTCATAATAGGCTTTGACCGCATCCAGAATATCGCTACTGTTATCGTCAATGGAGTAGACTGTGGAACAATCTGGACCTATCCCTATCAATTGAAAATTCCGGGTGGGATACTGAAACCCTTTAACAATACTATTTCAGTCAGGGTAACCAATACCTGGGCAAACCGCTTAATCGGGGATCATTTCAAAACAGAAAAGCAACGCCTTACCTGGACTATTGCGCCATTCAGGGCTGGCAACGAAGTGCATCCCGCGGGTTTAATTGGAAATGTTGTCCTATATTACCCATACCCAAGATAACATGCGAAGAATTGCATTTATAATAATATTGGTTGCCTTGCTAACAGGCTCACTGTGTGGGCAAACTCCTTCGCCCGTATCAAATTATTCATTGTCATGGAAAAGCCCCAGTGAGAATGCAGCTGGTTCCATGCCCTGTGGCGGTGGTGATATTGGGTTAAATGTGTGGGTAGAAAAAGGCGAGTTGCTAATATATCTGGCGCGCACCGGCATCCTGGATGAAAATAATACGCTGCTGAAGGCGGGCCGATTACGTCTACGGTTGTCACCAAATCCGTTTATGGGCGGCTCGTTTGAACAAACTCTGCACCTGGATCAGGGATTTATCACTGTATCGGGGAAAAATGGAAAACTCAATACCACGGTTTCAGTGTGGGTGGACGTGTGGGAACCTGTTGTTCACCTGGAAATTGAAAGCAACCAGAATACTACTGCACAACTCGCCTATGAAAACTGGCGATACCGGGATCGCATTTTGACATCGTGGGAAAATAATGCGAATTCATGGAAGTGGACAGCGCCTAAAAATACGGTACTGAAAAAAGACAGTATTCAATTCCAGGGCAACGCGGTGGAATTTTATCACCACAATGGTGATCGCACCATTTTTGACACCACTGTAACGCAGCAGGGACTTAATACTGTGAAGCAACAAATTCCTAACCCGCTGGCAAATCGAATTGCCGGAGGACGGATGTATGGAAAAAATTTCCGGCGTGGTGCGACCAGTGATGGAGAATACGCGGGTACTGATTTTCGTAGTTGGACCATCCGTTCTGCGAAAGCAGTAAAAAAGCAGGATGCGCTGCTGGTGTTTTATACAAAACAAACAGCCTCCGCCAGCAACTGGCAACATGATTTGCTGACAGCGGTGGAAAAACCCCGTCGTGCGCATGCGCTAACGATACAATGGTGGAATGCTTTCTGGCAACGGAGTTTTATCGAAATCGATGGTACAAAGCATGATGCTGCCGACTGGGAAATAGGAAGAAATTACCAGTTGTTTCGCTATATGATGGCTTGCAATGCCACCGGCGAATGGCCGACGAAATTCAACGGTGGATTGTTTACAGTGGATCCTGTTTTTGCCGATACCGTTCATAAAGGGCTTACGCCCGATTTCAGGAAATGGGCGAATATTTATACGGCACAAAACCAGCGGTTGCTTTGCTATCCGATGCTGAAAAACGGCGACTTTGACCTGATGAAGCCACAGCTTGATTTCTACCTGCGTTTGCTTCCGGTTGCCGAGCTTCGCTCGAAATTTTATTGGGGCCATGACGGTGCCTGTTTTTCCGAGCAGCTTGAAAATTTTGGCCTTCCGAATTTTGCGGAATACGGCGCCCGCCGACCTGCAACAGCCATCCCGGGAGTTGAACACAATGCATGGCTGGAATATGATTGGGAAGCCGCACTTGAATTTTGTTTTTTAGCGCTCCAACAACGGCAATACTGCAATGAAGATATTTCCAGGTACATTCCACTGGTAGAAAGTTGTCTTCGTTTTTTTGATGAGCATTATCAATACCTGGCGCGACAGCGTGGTGTAAAACCGCTGGATGAAAACGGGCATCTCGTGTTATATCCCGGATCAGCAGGGGAAACATTCAAAATGGCATATAATGCCAACTCAACCATCGCAGCCCTCCGGGTGGTAACGCAACGCCTGCTTGATCTGCCAAGCCAATACCTGGATGATTCCACACGGATAAAATGGAACCAATTTTTACAACGTATTCCTCCGCTTTCCACTATGGAATACGACGGACATCCCACATTGGCGCCTGCACTACATTGGGAGCGGGTAAACAATACGGAAACCATGCAATTATATCCCGTTTTTCCCTGGGGATTATATGGCGTAGGAAAGAACGACCTGGAACTGGCACGGAACACGTATCGCTATGACACGTTTGCCATTCGCTTTCGCAGCCATGTGGGCTGGAAGCAGGATAATATCTGGGCGGCAAAACTGGGCCTTGCAGACGAGGCGTGGGAACTTACAGCGGCAAAACTCGCCAATGGAAATGTACGGTTTCCCGCATTTTGGGGACCCGGGTACGACTGGTTGCCAGACCACAATTGGGGCGCCAGTGGTATGATCGGTTTACAGGAAATGCTGCTGCAAACGGACGGGAAACGCATTTTACTGTTTCCCGCCTGGGATAAAAAAAAGGACGTGCATTTTAAATTGCACGCCCCTTTTAACACGATCATTGAAGCTAATCTTGTAAACGGAAAACTGGTACAACTTGAAGTAACACCCGCATCACGAAGGAGTGATGTAAAATTGATGCTGCCTCAACAATAACCTACCAGTTGTCTGTACGAAAAGACGATACCGGGAATCCCTCCGTATTAAACAGTTCACCCATCACAAAATCTTTAAACGCATACCTAACGGCCACCGGGTTCGGGACCTGTGGTGACGACACCAGCACCGCGGCGCGGTAAATAACTGCCTGCGCGGGATAAAAAACTTTGTCGGCGCCGGCAATTTCAAAATTGACCAATGGTTGTCCATACGTAGTGAGTCCATTGTGCGTATTGGTAAGTTTTACCGTAACTACATTGCCTTTCACGCTCATGGTATCAAAAACGGGGCTTGCGTAGCCAAATCCCTTCAATCCATAGGTTTGGGCCAATGCCAGGTAAGCAAAGCGGTTACCACCGGTTTCTTTATGTTTGGGATGGATGCTGTTTTCTTCGCCTATGTCCATTAATACCACCATACCGCTGTTTGGGATTTTATCCAGCGATTTTCGCTGGGCATCGCGCAGGTAAGCTGAGTTTTCTTTTTCAGTAGCGCCGGTTGCAGGCAATGAAGAATATTTAAAAGGAGCGATCTGTGCAAAATAGAAGGGAAAATTGCCCTGGCCAAATTCCTGTCTCCATTGCGCTACCATGGCAGGAAATAACTGCTCATATTCATCGGGTCGCCCATTATTTGTTTCGCCCTGGTACCAGATACAGCCCTTGATAGTGAAGCCTGCAAAGGGATGTAGCATACCATTGTACAGAACGTTTGGTGAGCGCCAGTTGACGGTGGCGGAATCGGCGGCGGTGGGCACTTTAATTTCCGGGAATGATTTTAATGCTTCAGCGCTCATCCAGGCTTCTGCAGGTGTGCCGCCATAACTGATATTTACCAAACCAACCGGAACATGAAGCTTTTGTTGCAGCATTTTTCCAAAATAATACGCTGTAGCGCTGAAATTGCTCACGGCTTCCGGCCCGGAAATTTTCCAGTCGGAATTTTTACTTGAATCCTGTGGTGATAATTTAATGGAGCGCGGAACAGTATACAGGCGAAGCTGGTCATTGTCGGAATTAAAGATCGCTTCATTGGAGCCGAGAATTGGTTGATCCCTGAATCCTTTCATTGGCATTTCCATATTGGATTGCCCGCTGCAAAGCCAAACTTCTCCAATCAACACATTGGAAAGCTCAAGCGGTGTTCCATCGCTTATTACAACATTGTACGGGCCGCCAGCCACGGGTGTTGCAACTGCCAGTTTCCAATAGCCGTTGCCATCGGCTTTTACCGAATATTTTTTATGATTCCACGAAGTGGTAACAGTAACTGTTTTTGAAGGAGTAGCCCAGCCCCAGATAGCGGCATTGGTTTGCTGCTGCAATACCATATTATTTCCAAAAAAAGACGGAAGATGTATAGATGCCAGCAGGGAGGCCGGAACAAAAATGGCGATGAAAAAAAACAGGTGATACTTTTTTATCATACAGATTGCAATTGATGAAATCGAAAATAGCGCATTGCATCCAAACTGCTGTCAGGTACTGTTGATTATAAACAGGTGTTAGCGGAACACTAGTATCCGGGGAAAATGTTCGCGGACATTATCGACTGGGGTATCTGTCTTTGCCTGCGGCTTTTTTGCCTCCCGCGGCCAGAGGATGATTCGCTGATTCGGCGATCATTGCTGTCCGGAAAAAATGAAAATTCAAACCGGTTCTGTTTTACTAAATTGAATGTCAAGGCTTATTTACTCAGCCTGTTGTCCAAAATGAAAAGCAAGCCCCTTATGCAAAAACAAGGTTGATTTTTGGCTGTCCGGTAAAGTTTTATCCGGGCTTTAAGGACCGTCAAATCAATAAGGGTTTATTGAGCTATTTTTTGTAACGCGAAGGCCGCAAAGGTTTCGCAAGGGCCGCAAGAGAAAGACCTTTCTCCGCAAATCGTTCTCACTATTCTAAAGCATTCACTTACTTCGGCTGTCCGGTAAAAGTCTCCCTTATTGTCGGCGATTTGTAGGTATTGAATTGTATTTTAACCTACCAGTTGCGGCAGAGGCGCCTTCTTTTTGTGCGGTTCCGCGCAGCGGAATGGCGCTGCCAAGCACAGAAAACAGCGCCGGAGCTGCAACTCGGCCCGCCGGCCGTGGAGGCAAAGAAGCCGCAAGCAATGCAAGTGCCCCACTTCGTGGGATATGCTAAAGTTTCCCCGGACACTAATGATTCTGCGATTCAATAATTCGATAAGAACCAAGCGGGCAGGAATAATCATTTCTCCATTGCTGTCATTTACACCTGTAAACGAATGCTTCGGATTAACCTATCATTTTTAATTATTCATTTTTTCTGTTAGTTGTCAACTTCAACGGCCGCATTTTCCGATCGGGCTTATTTTTCTTAACTTTCCCCTGTCACAGGCTCGCTTTATGAAAGAAAACAAGGAAGGTTCCCATAAGAATATATGGTACGGTATTGGCCGGCAGCGGATTGAAATTCCAAAAACGATCCTTAAGGCCCGTGTACAGGCCAACCCGCTTCTGCGCCATCTTCATATCTGCTCAATCGGTTATTATCCCAAAGCAAAAGATCATTTTACATATCGAAAAAAAGGATTGCCTGAAAATTTCCTGTTTTACTGCGTGGATGGATATGGCTGGTACCAGGTAGGACAACAGCGATACGAGGTAGGCCCCAATGAATTTTTTATTTTACCACAGAATGAAGAGCATTCATACGGTAGCAGCACAGAACATCCCTGGAGTATCTACTGGGTTCATTTTGGAGGAGACTCCCTGCCACAGTTAAATGAAATGCAGGCCGTGCAGCGTCATTTTAAGCCGTATTATGTAAAAAATAATGGTGATGTTATTCCCCTTTTCACCAGGATCTATAAAACACTGGAGTTGGGATATAGCATAGACAACCTGCTTTTTGCCAACATGAGCTTGGCGCATTTTCTTACTTTATTTGTATATAATTCCCGGCACTATGCGCTTCCTGCTTCCAGCGATAAACCGGATTGTGTGGATAGCGCCATCCTTCACATGCAGGAACATATTAATGAGAATATTTCGCTCAATGAGTTGAGTAAACAATATAATTATTCGGTATCGCGGTTTTCCAATCTCTTTAAACAGAAAACAGGCTACGCACCGATCGATTATTTTGTACAGATGAAAATGCAGAAAGCCTGTCAGCAGCTCGACTTCACCGATCGTTCTGTAAAAGACATTGCCTTTAGTATGGGTTTTGATGATCCCTACTATTTTTCCAAACGGTTTCGAACCATTATTGGGATGTCGCCCAAAAAATATCGTTCCTTAAAAAAAGACTGAACCGGTCAGCTTTTGGACGTGCTTATTTTTCCGGGGATAAGCATTTTTACTTTCGCCATTATTTTGCGCAGGTGTCGAAACACAATTGTGGCTGCCAGCATAAATCCTGCGAGTATTAACAGAACGAGCTCCGGACGTGTATAGCGCAGCCAATATACTTCCATCAACATAAAACCGTGCAGGCCGCAAATCAGCTTGGCAGCAAAAGCATGACTGAATCCCTGGTTGGTAAGCAGGTGATGAATATGAGTTCGGTCTGCCATAAACGGAGATCCGCCTTTCCAGGTACGCATTACAAATACACGCAGCGTGTCAAATAAGGGGATAAAGGCAATTCCCGTTACCGGAATAAGAAGATTGGGGAAAACAGTTGGGGCAGTATGGCTTCCCGCCTGCAGCAGGCGGATAGATAGTATAGAAATAACGAAGCCAATTACCAGTGAACCGGTATCGCCCATGAAAATACGGGCGGGGTTGAAATTGAAGTATAAAAAAGCGAGGATAGCTCCGGCCAGGGCAAACGCCACCTGGGCGCTTGTTTCATCTTTACTCATGGTTAAGAAAAAGCCAAGCGATACAAGGCTCATAAATGCAATGCCACCGGCGAGTCCGTCAATACCGTCAATCAGGTTAAAGGCATTGGTGAATGCTACGATCACCAGCACCGTGAAAAAATATTGTGCACCCAATGGTAGTTCATGTAGTCCGAGAAATCCATTGAACGACTGGATGCGGGTGCCGCCAACGGCAACCAGTGAGGCCAACGCTATCTGGATGATAAATTTATACCGGGCAGAAAGATCGCGAAGATCGTCCATGACACCCAGGAGCAGCAAGGCAATGATGGAAAAGAAGAAGCAGGCAAATGACAGATCGCCTGAAAAAGGAAACCATAACAGCAATGCTGCAATAAATCCTGCCGCAATGGCTACACCACCCAGTGTGGGAACGGGCATCCGGTGTTCTTTGCGTTCATTGGGTTGATCATACAAACGGTAACGGCGTATAAGTACAATAACGGGAGGTATGCACAGTAAGGTAACGATGAACGCAGTAAGGAAGGAAAGCAGTGAAAATTTATAACTGCCAAAATGCAGGGTCAGCTGCATGAAATCAAACAGGTTCTTCATCAGAAGGATATTTCGTTGGTGGCGATTGGATTCCTGATAAAAATAGACTGAAAACCCGGAAACTGCAACCCGCAAATTATTGTGTGGAACAAAAAAATATTTTAAGGCGCCAGGCGTTAACAGAATAGGTAAAATCAGGGCAAAATGCCGTAATTTCCGCATCAAATCATCCTATGCAGGCCTTACAAGCAATATTCTGGTGTTGCACCGGTATCCTTTTTTTCTGTTATATCGGCTATGGCGGTCTTATCTGGACCAGCCAAAAACTACGCCTTTTTGGTAAAGGGCGGCAACAAATGCCTGCAGCCGATCTGCTTCCTGTAACGCTTATTATCTGTGCCTTTAATGAAAAGGAGGTACTGGAACAAAAGATCGCCAATACGCTGGCCATCGACTATCCTCCGCAGCTGCTGCACATCATTTTTGTAACAGATGGCACTTCAGATGGCTCCGAAGAATTGGTGCGTAGTCATCCATCCTTACACCTGCTTCATCAGCCGGAACGGCTGGGGAAAATGGCAGCTATTTGCCGCGCCATGCGCCTGGTGGAAACCCCGGTTACAGTATTTAGTGATGCCAATACACTACTTAACCCCGGTTGCCTGAAGGCGATGATGCCGCATTACCGGGACCCGCAAACAGGCGGCGTTGCGGGTGAAAAAAAGATCATTCAATCAAAAAATAGTTCTGTTGTTGGTGAAGGTGAAGGACTTTACTGGCGTTATGAATCCACGTTGAAGCAATGCGATGCTGCTTTTTATACTGTAGTTGGCGCAGCAGGAGAACTATTTTCACTCAGGAGCGACCTTTTCCGTGAACCTGCTGATGCAGTGGTGCTGGATGATTTCTGGCTTTCCATGCAGGTATGCCTGCAAGGGTATCGAATTGCCTATGAGAAAAATGCGTATGCCATGGAGTTGCCATCGCTAACCATAGGCGAAGAAGCAAAACGTAAGATACGCATTGGCGCAGGCGCTTTTCAGTCTATTCCCGGGATGCTTTCCCAATCCGCATTGTGGAAACAACCATTCCTGTTTTTCCAGTATCTGGTGCGGCGTTTATTGCGATGGACGCTCTGCCCGTTACTACTGGTGATGCTGTTACCGCTCAATGTTGTATTGGCTAATACATCCGCGGGCAACGATGCTATTTTTAAAATTCTTTTGGCGGCACAACTATTCTTTTACATTGTAGCTGCTATGGGATGGATACGCATACTACGCGGACAGCGCAGCAGGTGGGCAACCGTTCCCTTCTACTTCCTGTTTATGAACTACTGCCTGCTGGTTGGTATGGTGCGCTGGTTCCGCCGTCAGCAATCAGTAGCCTGGGAGAAATCGCTGCGGCAAACAGCATCCCGTTATGAACCAACGCTTCCGCCTGTGATTGAATAGTGGTGATGCGTTATTTTTGTGCAAAACAATTCTATCGCTGTTAATACTTCAATACTGGCTAACCCGATTGAATACCTGAAAGGGGTGGGGCCCCAGCGTGCTGATGTATTAAAAAAAGAGTTAGGCATTTTTACGTTCAGCGATTTATTGCATCATTTTCCTTTTCGGCATATCGATAGAACGCGTGTTGATCTTATCAGTGATATCAATCCCCAGACGGAATTCATCCAGCTCATCGTTACTATTTCGCAGGTAGAAGTGGCAGGGCAAAAGGCCGGGCGTCGACTGGTAGCGCAGGCGCGGGACAAGTCTGGCACCATTGAGTTGACCTGGTTCCAGGGAATTTCGTGGGTGCAAAAGATGATACAGCCCGGACTTCCTTTTGTGATCTATGGGCGCGTTTCTTTTTTTAATGGCAAACCACAGTTAGTACATCCTGAGCTGGAAGCCTTTCAATCGGGCGCTCACGATGGCAAGCCATTCCTGGAACCGGTATATCCCGCAACCGAGAAATTGAAGGCCCGCGGATTGGGTGGCCGGCAACTTGGGAAATTAACCCAGGCGCTGCTGGGGATGTTGCACGAAAAGGATTTTCCCGAAAATTTACCTCCGTCTATTTGCCAGCAGTTGAACCTGGTGCCGCGTTTCCAGGCTATCCGTAATATTCATTTTCCGCCCAATGCAGCGGCCTATGAAGAGGCGCTGAAGCGGCTGAAATTCGAAGAATTATTCCTTGCACAATTGCGCATGGCACTTCTGCGTTCTGAAAGACACCGGTTTTCCAAAGGAGTGGTTTTTGACAAAGTGGGTGATTTTTTTAATGTGTTTTACCGCGATCACCTGCCTTTTGAACTTACCGGCGCCCAAAAACGGGTGATCCGCGAAGTACGGGCGGACACAGCCCGGGGATTACAGATGAACCGGCTTCTGCAAGGCGATGTTGGGAGCGGGAAAACAATTGTTGCAGTGCTGCTGATGCTCCTGGCTGCAGACAATGGCTACCAGTCGTGCCTGATGGCGCCAACAGAAATCCTTGCCCAACAGCATTTTACAACCTTGTCTGCCCTGCTTTCTAAGATGGACATATCGGTTGCGCTGCTTACAGGTTCTGTAAAAGGTGCCGCACGTAAGAAAATCCTTGCCGGGTTAAAAGATGGCACTATACAAATCTTAGTAGGCACGCATGCCGTAATTGAAGAAACGGTGCAGTTTGACCGAATTGGGATGGTAGTTATTGATGAACAACACCGGTTTGGGGTGGCCCAACGGGCAAAATTATGGAGCAAAGCAACGGTACCCCCCCATATTCTTGTCATGACAGCAACGCCGATCCCCAGAACTCTCGCAATGACTGCTTACGGCGATCTTGATTACAGCGTGTTGGATGAATTGCCGCCCGGGCGGCCACCCATTCCCACGGTACATTGTTTAGAATCACAGCGTAGCAGGGTGATGAACTTCTTACGGGCCGAAATTGACAAAGGAAGACAGGTTTATATCATCTTTCCGCTAATTGAAGAAAGCGACAAACTCGACTATGAAAACCTGATGAAGGGATATGAAACGGTGAAGACCTATTTCCCGGAACCGAAATACTGGATCAGTATGGTGCATGGGCGCCAGCCGGCAGATCAGAAAGAATTGAATATGCGACGGTTTGTAACGGGAGATACACAGATCATGGTTTCAACCACTGTAATTGAAGTAGGCGTAAACGTACCCAATGCATCGGTAATGGTGATTGAAAGTGCTGAAAAATTCGGTCTTTCCCAGCTTCACCAGCTTAGGGGGCGGGTCGGCCGCGGTGCAGAAAAGAGCTATTGTATATTATTAACCGGACCGAAATTAGGTAATGAGGCTCGTCAGCGCATCCATATTATGACGGCCACCAATAACGGGTTCGAGATTGCTGAAAAAGACCTGGAGTTGCGCGGTCCGGGTGAAATTGAAGGAACCAGGCAAAGCGGCGCACTTAATTTCCGGTTGGCCGACATTGTACAGGATCGTGAAATGGTTAATCTGGCAAGAAATCTTGCCGCCAGTGTGCTGGAGAAGGATCCCGATCTTGTTTCGGCAGACAATTTGCGGCTAAAAGAGTTTTTGTTGTCACAAAAAGGTAAAACGGCCTGGAGCCGTATTTCTTAACAGAAGTTTTGATAGGACATCCCATGAATTTTTGTTATTTTATAGAAAATAAGTCTACCCTGAAACGTACAATCCTCGTCTCCATCGCACTTGTGCTGGCGCTTTTTGCAACGGCCCAGGATTATAGTAATATTGAATTTATTGAAAACAAAGGGCAGTGGAACAGCCGGTATCGTTTTGCCGGGGAAGTCAGTAACGGGTCGTTCCTGATTCGCCAGGGTGGATTTACCGTGGTACAGCACAACCCCGCAGATCTGCAAAACCTGGCTAATCACAGTCACCTGGAAGCGCTCAAGCTGCCACCGGCTGAACGCGATGCACCGGTAACGGTTCATTCACAAGCCTGGGATGTGGATTTCCAGGATGCTGATTTTTCACACCAGGTTTATGGAGAAAAGCCTATTACAACCTATAATAATTACATGATCGGGAATGATCCTTCCAAATGGGCATCCCGCTGTCGCATTTTTCAAACCGTAACATTTAAGAACGTTTATCCTAATATCGATGTCCGGTATTATACCGATAATGGCACACTTAAATATGACATTATCGTAAACCCCGGCGGGGATATCAGTCGTATTGCGCTGAAGTACACCGGGGTAGATAAATTAAGTGTTGAGAACCGGCAACTCGTTATTTCTACTTCTATCGGTGAGCGCCGGGAAGCGGCTCCATACAGTTACCAGTTTATTAATAAGATCAAGAAAGAAATTTCGTGCAAATACAATGTTACTGGCAATATTGTGCGTTTTTCATTGAAGCAGTATGATCCTGCCGTGACGCTTATCATTGATCCATCGTTGATATTTTGTTCTTTCTCCGGCAGTACACAAGATAACTGGGGCTACACGGCCACGTATGGTCCGGATGGGTCTATGTACGGCGGAAGCCTGGAACGCGGTGGTGGGTTTCCGGTTAGTGCGGGAGCGTTTCAAACCACTTTTGCCGGTGGAAATGGTGCAACTGGAGACAGCGGGCCATCAGATATCGGGTTAATAAAATTATCACCGGATGGCTCGCAGCGCATTTGGGCAACCTATATCGGCGGTTCCCAGAATGAACAGCCGCACAGTCTTGTTGTTGACCCGCAGGGTGAATTGGTCATGGCCGGGAGAAGTAATTCTCCTGACTACCCGGTGAAAGGGACTACCAATTACAGCGGGCGGGGTTTTGACATTGTGGTCTCAAAATTGAGCGCCGATGGGACCACGCTTATTGGATCCCAGAAAATAGGCGGTGATGAAGACGATGGCGTAAATATAAAATATAGAAGAGGTGGGGCCTCTTCGTTAGAACAGAACTACGGGGACGATGGACGAAGTGAGGTGATCCTGGATGGAAGCGGTAATGTTATTGTTGCTTCGTGTACGCAATCACGTAAGTTTCCCGTAAGCAGTAATGCGATACAAGACACATTAGATGGTGGCCAGGACGCCGTATTGATCAAATTTGATCCTACCGTTCAGAACCGGATATTTTCTACCTACTACGGAGGAAGGGGGGATGATGCCGGGTATGTGTTGGGAATAGGCCCCAATGGAAATATTTTTATGGCGGGAGGAACTGCCAGCGACAATTTGCCCGGCAATCATGCCGGTACCTTTGGTCCTACCTACGGTGGTTCTATTGATGGTTTTATCGCGGAATTTACGCCCAATGGCGCCACCTGTGTGAGATCTGCCTATGTTGGAACCGCCGGCATTGATCAGATATACGGTATGCAATTTGACCGGAAAGGATTTTTGTACGTTACCGGGCAAACAACCGGCACCTGGCCTATCAAAAATGCTGTTTATAATGTGCCATCGGGAAAGCAGTTCATTCAAAAAATGGAGCCGGATCTTTCCAATGTTATCTATTCAACTGCATTTGGAACCGCAGGCTCTGCCAATCCCAATATTTCTCCTACTGCCTTCCTGGTAGATCGCTGTGAAAATGTTTATGTTTCAGGCTGGGGCGGTGATATTGGTCTCAATTCATATCCAAGCGCAGGTCCGCGCGGATTGCCCGTAACACCCGATGCGATTAAATCCACCACAGCAGATAATGCCGATTTTTACTTCTTCGTGATGAAGCGGGATGCAACCGGCTTATTGTATGGAAGTTTTTTTGGCCAGGATGGTGGCGAGCCGGATCACGTAGACGGCGGAACCAGCCGATTTGATCAAAATGGTGTTATCTACCAGGGAATTTGTGCCAACTGTAAGCAGGGCGGCGCTGCTGTTTTCCCTACTACACCAGGAGCTTGGGCTACGGCCAACCGCTCTAATGGGTGCAACCTGGCGATGGTAAAAATTGCGTTTAACCTGGCCGGTGTGGGTTCCGATGTACAGGCTACTATTGATGGTGTTCGGGATACCGCAGGATGTCTTCCGCTGCAGGTTGTTTTTACTGATCAGGTGCGGAACGCGGAAAGTTATATCTGGGATTTTGGAGATGGCACTCCACAGGTAGGACCGCTGCCGGCATCCACCGGCTATACACAGACACACACTTATACTTCTGTAGGTACATTCAGAGTAATGCTGATTGCAATAGATCCCGCCAGTTGCAATGTAATGGATACTTCCTACGCCAATGTAAAAGTGGGCGATCTAAAGGCTTTGGTTGATTTTAACGTTGCTAAGATTGGCCCATGCACCGCATTTCAATACCAGTTTAATAATCTCTCGCTTGCGCCGCCTGCCCGTCCTTTTACGGATACTTCATTTTCGTGGAATTTTGGAGATGGCAGCCCTGTTATCATTGCCGGAACAGCACCTGTTACACATACCTACCCCGCACCAGGCACTTACAACGTGATCCTGACGCTGCGGGATACCGCTTATTGTAATTACCCGGAAGCAGATACCCTGCAGCTTCGTGTGGATGCCAACGTGAAAGCGGGCTTTACAACACCAGCTACGGGATGTACTCCATATAACGCCGTATTTACCAATACATCTGTAGCGGGTCAGGATTTTGTCTGGGATTTTGGAGATGGCACTACGTCTACCGATTTTGAGCCAACACATTTATATGCCACCGCGGGAACCTATACAGTAACACTTACTGCCAATAATCCAAATACCTGCAACCTGACGGATGTAGCAACCTTTACGATAACTGTTTTGGACGCGCCGGTTGCTGATTTTTCCTATACGCCAACTTCTCCGATTGCCAATACGCCCAATGTATTTACAAATCTTTCATCCCCGGATGCCGTTCGGTATAAATGGGTATGGGGAGACGGAGATTCTGTTCTTACCGCATCCCGTGCGCCAATTGAACATCAATATAATTCAACCGGCACATTTAATGCATGCCTCACTGCCTACAATGCAGCAGGATGTGCATCCACCGTGTGCAAAACCGTAGACGTAATCATCAACCCGCTGCTGGACGTGCCGAATGCATTTACGCCAATGAGTGGCGATGTGAACAGCAAAGTAATGGTGCGCGGTTTTGGTATAGCCAAGATCAAGTTTACAATCTGGAACCGGTGGGGTCAAAAAGTATTTGAAACCGAAAACCGGCTTGAAGGTTGGGACGGACGTTATAAAGGCCAGTTACAACCGATGGATGTGTATGCCTATACGTTGTCGGTAGAGTTTTTTGATGGCACTAAAACAACCAGGAAGGGTGACATTACGTTAATAAGGTAGAAAAAGTAGAAAGGAGACCGATATATGAAGCGATACCGAATACTTGTGCTGATGGTGGTGACCATTGCATGTCACCAGGGCTCTTTTGCCCAGGATCTTCATTTTTCTCAGTTTATGAACTCACCATTGCTGACCAATCCTGCCAATACCGGTTTTATCCCGGATGGCGACTACCGCCTTGGCGTTAATTACAGGAACCAGTGGTCTTCAGTAATGGCGGTGCCATATAAAACGATGAGCGTTTATGGCGATTTTCAAACACTGAATAAAGAAGACAATACCGGCTGGCTTGGCGTTGGTGGATTGATTCTGCGGGATGTTGCGGGCAGCGGAAACCTGACCTCTACAAAAGTATACGGATCCGTAGCCTATCACCAGATGATAGATGCGGGAAGCCTTGTAACGCTCGGATTCAATGTGGGCTGGGCGAATAAGAATATCAATGTGACAAATTTGAAATTCCCCGACCAGTTTGACGGTTCCTTCTTCGATAGCAAACTGCCCACTTCTGTAAATCTCGACCGCACCAGCATCAATTACCTTGATATACAGGCAGGTGCTAATTACGCTTATTTCCCCGATGACCAGACCTATATCAACCTCGGATATTCTGTAATGCATGTTAACCGACCCCGCGAGTCATTCTTTGATGCACAACCTGGTGTTGACAACCGCATTTCCCTCCGTCATAACGCTTTTATAAACGGCAGTTTTAAATTGAATGATCAGTGGATCGTAAATCCCAATGTCTATTTTTCCTACCAGGCAAAATCCTGGGAAGCAGTGGCAGGTATAAATGCACACTATAATCTCTCCGGCGATGGAGAAAAGATACTGGTCGGCGGGCTCTATTACCGCGTTAAAGATGCTGTTATTCCCATGATCGGGATTGGGCTGAGTGATTATATATTCACATTTACCTACGATGCAACCATGTCTTCGTTAAAAACCTATAATGCTGGCCGCGGCGCATTTGAGTTCTCCCTCGTAAAACAAGGGCTTTTTGATCAATACAAGGGTGACCGCAGGCAAAGTATGTGTCCGTCATTCCGGAACTAATGTTCATTTTTGTTCTATTTCACTGATTATTCCGAATTTTACAGCCCAGTAACAAAATGAAAGTATGGACACATTGGTGAAGCCATCGCTTACGGCAGAACACATCGCGGCATTTAAAAATATAGTAGGTGATGCATATGTACTTGTGGATGAAGAATCCGTAAACCACTACGCGCACGATGAAACCGAAAACCTGCATTATCCGCCGGAGGTGGTACTGAAACCACGCACGGCAGCGGAAATCAGTGCTATTCTAAAAATTTGTAATCAACATAAGATCCCGGTTACCCCGCGCGGGGCCGGCACCGGACTTAGCGGTGGCGCACTCGCGCACCTGGGCGGCGTATTACTATCAACAGAACGGATGAATTCCATTCTTGAAATTGATGAGCGCAACCTTCAGGTAACAACAGAGCCCGGCGTTATTACCGAAGTGCTTCAGAATGCCGTAAAAGAGAAAAAATTGTTTTATCCGCCAGACCCCAGTAGCCGCGGCTCCTGCTTTATCGGTGGAAATATCGCTGAAAACAGCGGTGGCCCCAAAGCCGTAAAATATGGTGTTGTAAAAGACTATGTGCTGAACCTGGAAATGGTGCTGGCCAATGGCGATATAATCTGGACCGGTGCCAATGTATTAAAAAATTCTACCGGTTATAATCTAACCCAACTCGCCGTTGGAAGCGAGGGAACGCTCGGGATCGTTACCCGGATTGTTTTAAAACTAATCCCATTACCACAATACGACCTGCTGATGCTGGTTCCGTTTCGCAACCTTGAACAGGCCGGGGAAGCAGTAAGCGCCATTTTCCGTGCAGGGTTTGTGCCCAGCGCCATGGAGCTCGTGGAAATTGACGCGCTGAAAATCGTGAGTAGCTTTGTAGACAGCAATGCCGTGCCTGTTACAGATGATACGGCCGCTCACCTGATCATTGAAGTGGACGGAAATAACATGGACGTGCTGATGGCTGAAATGGAAGCGATCGGCACGTTGCTTTCCGGTTATGATATTGGTGAAATTTATTTTGCCGATGATGAACGTCAGAAAACGGAGCTCTGGAAATTGCGCCGTCGCGTGGCGGAAGCGGTAAAACTTATTGGATTTACAATAGAAGAAGATACGGTGGTGCCGCGTGCAGAACTGCCGGCCCTCATCCGGGGCGTGAAAGACCTGGGACGTAAACATGATTTTGAAGTGGTTTGTTACGGACATGCCGGAGATGGTAACCTGCACATCCGCATTCGCAAACAAGGCATTCCCAACAGTTATGGTAGTGAAGAAATGAACAAAGTGCTTCGCGAACTTTTTGAACTCGTGCACCGCCTGGGCGGAACCATTAGCGGCGAACACGGTGTAGGACTGATACAGAAAAGCTATACCGACATTGTATTTGCCCCGGCTAATCTTGAAATAATGCGGGCCATTAAAAAAGCTTTTGATCCCAATAATATTTTAAATGCAGGAAAAATCTTCGACTGAGCCCTCTGCGGATAACCAGGCTAACAACACTACAGGATTCGTTCGCGGACTTCGAATCTTTCTGGGAGCCATTTTGATGTTCGTGGGCGCTTTTCTCGTAATCGTAACCGTTTTTGTCAGGTCTGGTAAAATAGCCTCGCGCTTCCAGGACACAAATACCAGAACAATCACCCTGGCGCTGGCGGTTATTGCAATGCTTGTTGCAGTACTGGCTGCCAATCGTATTTATCGAAAAGGTGTTGCTGCTGCGGCACTATTAACAGGTCCTTTACACGAACGGTTAAACGTTTACCGTTCTGCTTTTATCAAATACACCGGGATCTGCGATTTGGCCGCTGTTTTTTGTATCCTTTTATTTGCGCTGACCGCGGATTTCAGGCTCTTCATCCCGCTGGCTGTTGGTGCCCTGGCATTACTACGTATTATACCTAGCCGGCAAAAATTGGGAAGTGAACTGAATCTTAGCCAGCAGGAGATGGAGCAACTTTAAACGAACTAAAATGAAAAAACAAATCAGTCTCGCCATCCTCTCGACACTATTGGTTCTTAGCGCAGCTGCGCAACGTGAAGAAAGTGAACACAAAGGATTCAGGGCAGATAATCTCTTTACCGGCGGTTCCATTTCGCTTGGATTTTCCAACAATAGCGTATTGCTGGGCGCAAGCCCTGTTTTTGGCTATAATGTTACCAATTGGCTGGACGCAGGTATCGTGGTCAATTACAACTACTCTTCATATCGCAATGTGTACGACTACCAGGATAAACTTCGGCAGAAGACTTACGGTGGTGGCGGGTTTATGAAAATTTATCCTGCACATTTCTTATTCGCACAAGCGCAGTTTGAACACAACTGGATAAGCCAGAAATATATTTATACCGGTGGCAATATGACCGAGAAAGCAAATGTAAATGCCAACAGTTTCCTGATTGGCGCGGGCTATACCAGCGGCCGCATGCCAAAAGGCAACATGTTCTTTTCCCTTTCTGTATTGTTTGATGTAATGAACGATGATTACTCACCCTATAAAAATGCTGCGGGGCAAACCATTCCTATTTTAAGAGGAAGTATCCAGATTCCCCTGTTTCAACGGCGTGGCTACTAACTATAAGAAGGCAGATAATTCTGCCGGCGTATTTAATACCGTAATGCGTGACGCCGCTTTTTCATATAGAAATTCTTCCTCCTGCATATGCCTGATGTGTGCCACCAGGTGATCATAAAAACCGGCGGTGTTAAGGATGAAAATGGCTTTATCGTGAATGGATAATTGATTCCAGGTAAGCATTTCAAACAGTTCATCCAGTGTGCCAAAACCACCCGCCAGTATCAATGCTGCGTCACACAGACTGTACATTGTACGTTTGCGTTCATGCATATCTTCCGAGATAATGAGTTCTGTAAGGCCGGTGTGCTGGCGCTCCCATTCCAATAATATCCGTGGAATAACACCGGTAACTTTTCCGCCTTTTTCCATTACTGTATTTGCAATAGTACCCATGATGCCAACATTGCCGCCGCCGTATATAAGCTGTACCTGCTGAGTTGCGAGAAGTGTTCCCAACTCCGCTGCGGCCTGTTGATGAAGCGGATTTTTGCCGGCATGTGAGCCGCAAAAAACGGCAAGAGAATGAATCGCCATGATTGCGTTATATTTGACGCAAAGGGAGTGTAATTTTGGCTATCTTCAAAATCTGTATTCTCCTGCATTCGGCTAACGATTGATTAACGGAAAAGAAACGCTTATGTCACCTGTAGTGCTGCTCTCTTTTGTTTTCGGATATTTTGTTCTGTTATTAGGTGTTGCCTGGCTTACATCACGTAATTCAGACAATGAATCGTTTTTCATCGGCAACCGTAACAGTAACTGGATGCTGGTTGCATTCGGCATGATCGGTACTTCGCTTTCAGGCGTTACGTTTGTAAGTGTTCCGGGCCTTGTAGGTAGCAGCGGATTTAATTATTTCCAGGTTGTTATCGGGTACATTTTCGGTTATATGATCATCGCGTTTGTGCTGATTCCATTATACTACCGCATGAACCTGACCAGCATCTATACCTATCTTGAACGAAGACTGGGCATCAGTGCACACAAGGCCGGCGCATTCTTCTTCATTCTCTCCCGAATCGTAGGTGCAACAGCAAGGCTGTACCTGGTGATCAGTGTACTGCAAACATTTATCTTTAATACTATTGAAATTCCATTCCTGCATACCGTTGGTATCCCATTCTGGGTTACTGGCCTCGTTATCCTGCTGCTGATCCTGCTGTATACATTTGAAGGAGGTGTTAAAACAATTATTTATACAGACACCCTCCAAACAACCGGGATGCTGGTAGGCCTCGTTGTTTTTGTGATCTTTATCATCAAAGCCCTGCACATGGACTTTGGAAGTGCACTCTCCGCCATGGAAGCCAAAGGCTACACCCGCATCTTTAACTGGGATGTAAAATCCGGTGGATATGCATTTAAACATATTCTGGGTGGAATGTTTATTGCCATCGCCATGACCGGTCTCGACCAGGAAATGATGCAAAAGAATATCAGCGTAAAAACGTTGAAAGATTCACAAAAAAATATCATGACGTTTACTGTCGTAATGACAATTGTGAATTTCCTGTTTCTTTTCCTCGGTGGTGTACTGTACCTGTATGCATCATCCCAGGGTGTTACGAATGTACCGGCCGATGATCTGTTCCCAACCATTGCGCTAAGCGGTGCATTTGGACAGGGCCTGAGTATTATTTTCGTGATCGCACTTATTTCGGCTCTTTTCCCAAGCGTGGATGGCGCCATCACCTCCCTTACATCCTGCTATTGTATTGATATCATCGGGTTGAATAAAAAACCTAAAACGGAACGTGAGAAAAAAAGGATTCGGCTGATAGTCCATTTTTCATTTGCCGTGATTTTCTTCATCATGTTGCTGATCTTTAAAGCGATCAATGATAAATCAATCATCGACTTCATCCTGAAATTTGCCGGTGTTACCTATGGACCGCTGCTGGGACTGTTTGCCTTTGGTATTCTTACCAAAAGAACACTCAAGCAATCAATGATCTGGACAGTTTGCATTATTGCGCCGCTGGTAGCCCTGGTGGCAGATATGCTAAGCAACCCGGTTTGGTACGAGCAAAAGTTACACACAACACTTGGTCTTACGCCGCTGTCCAACTCCATTTTTCACGGTTACCAGATCGGGAATGAGTTGATCCTGATCAATGGTGTGCTGACCTTTGTTGGATTGATGCTTATTTCGCAGAAGCAGGTACAGGAACCGGTGCTGTTGGCCGACTAAAAGCGAGCCTTCCCCTGGAGCAAAGAAGTATCTTTGTAAAAAATAAAACGTGGATCTCGTACACCCGCTTGCAGAGCAATATGCAGCTGCTTATTCATCGCCGGAAGATGCACTTCTTGCAGAAGTGGCAGCTTTTACGCTGGCAAATCACCCGCACCACCACATGCTTAGTGGACACCTGCAGGGAAAACTGCTGGAAATGATCAGTTGGATGATTCGCCCGAAACGCATCCTCGAAATCGGGACGTTTACCGGTTATAGCGCATTGTGCCTGGCTAAAGGCCTTGCTGATGGCGGACAGTTACATACCATTGAATTGCGCGAGGAAGATGCAGCGCGGGCTCAACATTTCTTCAGCCGGTCACCACAGGCGCAGCAGATCATTTCACATGTCGGATCAGCTAATGATATCATCCCAGCGCTGAACGAGACCTGGGACCTGGTTTTTATTGATGCCGATAAACCTGGATATGTTGGCTATTTTAACCAGGTTTTTCCACGTCTTCGCACAAACGGGTTTATTTTAGCCGATAATATCTTTTTTCACGGCCAGGTATTTGAGAGCCCGGTGAAAGGCAAAAGCGCAATTGGGATACAGGCGTTTAATGATATGATCCGCGAACGGCAGGATATTGAAAAAACAATACTTTCTGTACGCGATGGTCTTTACCTGCTCCGGAAATTATAATTTCGCAGTATGAAACCGAACCGACCGGTTATATTGATAATTGCCGTACTGATGAGTGCAATTACGGCTTTTGCACAGAAGCCGGATATTATCCGCAATTATATCGATACATATAAAGACCTCGCGATTGCGGAAATGCGGAGAACCGGTGTACCCGCATCCATCACCCTGGCACAGGGTATCCACGAAACGCTGGCAGGCACTTCGGATCTCGTTCTCCGGTCCAATAACCATTTTGGTATCAAGTGCAAGGCCAACTGGACCGGCGAAACTGTTTTTCATGACGATGATGCCCGGGGCGAATGCTTCCGGAAATATTCCAAAGCTGAAGATTCTTACAGAGATCATTCTGATTTTCTACGAAACTCCAGCCGTTACGCATCACTTTTTTCACTTGATCCCAAGGATTACTCCGGTTGGGCTAATGGCTTAAAAAAGGCGGGATACGCCACAAACCCGCGCTATCCGCAAGTACTGATTAAATTGATTGAAGACTATGATCTTCAGCAATACACATTGTTTGCGCTAAATGAAAGCCCGGATGGAACAATTGCTGCAGATCACCCGCAACAATCACCTGCCATCCCCGGGCATGAAAATGCTGACGGCACCGCGCGTACCAATGATCTCCCCGCGGCCCCACAAGCGGAGGACGACCTGCAGGTTTCTCCCGTTGTAACCTATCCGCCCGGTGTTTTTCAACTGAACGACACCAAAGTTATTTTTGTAAAAAAAGGAACGCCATATCTCGTTGTTGCGCAGCAACACAATATTTCACTTGGAAAGCTGTTTGAATTTAATGAGCTTTCACAGGCAGAAGCCGCACCAGCAGATCAACTGCTGTACCTGCAGCGTAAACGGAAAACAGGATTGAATGAATTTCACGTGGTACGCTTTAACGAGAATTTACACGATATTGCCCAGGAAGAAGCCATCCGGGTGGACGCATTGATGGAATTAAACTGGCTGCGGGATGGCGATATGCCGGCAATTGGCGAACGATTAAGCCTGAAATCAAAATCAACATCAATGCCCAGGCTGGCACTGAAAAATAATTTTTCTGTAAAACCGGCTGATATTATCAACACCAAAAACTAATTGCATGTCTCGTATACGGGTGCACGACAAAGAATTTGAAACCTACCTTGATGAAAACCTGATCCAGCAGCGTATTGCAGCACTGGCGGGCCAGATCAATTCCGACTATGCAGGCAAACGCCCGTTTTTTATCGCCATCCTGAATGGATCATTCATGTTTGCCGCTGACCTGTTCAAACGTCTTACCATTGATGCAGATATCTGTTTTATCAAGTTGGCCTCTTACAAGGGCATGGAATCCACAGGTAAGGTCGTTACCACTATCGGCCTGGATGATGATCTGTTTGGAAAAGATGTGGTAATTGTAGAAGATATTGTAGATACCGGCAAAACCTTGCACCAGTTTTTGCCGCGGCTGGAACACCAGCAGCCAAAATCGCTCCGCATAGCCACACTGCTGCATAAATCGGAAGCAACAGAGTTTCCCCTGAAACTAGATTATATCGGCTTCGACATTCCAAACAAATTTGTGGTGGGCTACGGCCTGGATTATGACGGATTAGGACGAAATTTCAAAGAAATTTACCAGTTGGTGTAATTGCACCTGCTGCGGTTTTTTTGTACTTTTTCTGTTCAAACAGCCACTTGAAGACCGCTTGCCTCATACTATTCCTGTTTACCACCTACTTTTTGCAGGCGCAGCAATACTATTTGCGGGGCGAAGTCAGGGACGAAGCCGGCAACGCGCTTCAAAATGTCGTCATTCTTCAACCGTCCACCGGCTATGTGTACCGGACCGGCACCTATGGTGATTTCGGAATTACGACCCACCGGCAACCGGACACACTTGAGTTTTCATTCAGCGGCTACAAAACAGAACGTCTTGCGCTGAGCGCAGATCATTTCCTGTCTATCCGCCTCAAATTGTTGCCGGCAAACGCCAGCAATGTAAGACGTGATAAACTGGCCTCTCTTACAAAAGACCTGGCACGGGATGAACAGCGCAAATGGTTTGCAGGTGAAGAAACATACGCCAGCCTCATTGAAAATCATTTCGTGGAAGCACAGCGTTTCCCAAGTACTGGTGTTTCGCTGAACGTTGACATGGCTTCGTACAGTAATATCCGTAGATTCATTACCCTCAAATCAATTGTACCGCCAGATGCAGTGCGCATTGAAGAAATGCTGAACTATTTTAACCTGGACTACGAACAGCCCGCAGGTAACGAGGTTTTCCATGCTAGAACCGCCCTGACCGATTGTCCCTGGGCTCCAGGACATCAACTGTATTATGTAAACCTGTTTTCAAAAAAGCTTGATCTGGACACGCTACCGGCCAGCAACCTTATATTTCTTATTGATATTTCCGGGTCAATGGATATGGCCAACCGGCTGCCGTTGCTAAAATCGGCGTTTCGCCTGCTGGTCAGTAATCTCCGGGCAAAAGATTCGGTAGCAATTGTAGCCTATGGCGGCACAACCGGCGTAATGCTCAACACCACCAGCGGAGCGGAGAAGGACAAGATCATTAAAGCCATTGACGACCTGGAACCCGGAGGAGCAACGCCGGGTGAATCCGGTATCAAATTAGCCTACAGTGTTGCACGCAATCATTTTATAAATGGAGGAAATAACCGTGTGATCCTGGCAACAGACGGCGATTTTAACGTAGGGATGCGTTCTGAATCTGACCTGGACGAACTGATCAGTCAGCAGCGGGAATCCGGCATTTATCTTACCTGCCTTGGTGTTGGAATGGGGAACTACAAAGATTCAAAAATTCAAACGCTGGCGCGAAAAGGAAACGGCAATTTTGCCTATCTCGACAACTTCCAGGAAGCAGAAAAAGTGCTGATGAAAGAATTTACACAAACACTTTATTCCGTTGCCGATAATGTTTATATGAACGTTTCCTTCAACCCCCAATATGTAGACCAGTATAGACTGATTGGATTTGACAATAAAGTTGGCGCTATGCGCGATACGCTATCTGCCATAGAAGGAGGGGAAATTGGCTCCGGGAGATCTACTCTTGCCGTATTTGAACTGGTACCCACACAGGCTAACTTAAAAGCGATCACAAAAACATCGTCCAGCAATCAACTCGCCACTGTTAATATTCAATATCAATTGCCGAACGACACGGCAATGAAAAATGCCAGTTACCATTTCCCGGTAAATTACCAGTCTTTCAACAACGTAGCAAGGGGCTACAGGTTTTATACCGCTGTAGTCATGTTTGGCTCACTGCTGCGATCATCGCAATATGTAGGCGAAAACGAATGGGATAACCTGAAAGCGCTGGCTGCATCATCCGCAGAACCTGGAGATCCTTTACAGGAAGAATTTTCGACGCTGGTGCAACAGGCCCACCTGTTGTATTCCAAAACAAAAAAAAGAAGATAACATAATTAGGAAAACATCTCGCGTATCTTATCGAAAAAGCCCTTCTCGTTCTTATCAGGATGGGGTTTAAAATTACCCGACTGGCTCATTTTCTCCAGCATTGCTTTTTCATCTGCAGATACATGTTGAGGAGTCCATACATTTACCTGCACTAACTGATCACCTTTTTCGTATGAGTTTACTGCGGGAAAGCCTTTTCCTTTTAACCTGAAAATTTTCCCGCTTTGGGTACCGGCCGGAATCTTGATCTTGGCACGGCCATCGATAGTAGGCACTTCCACCTGCACACCAAACACAGCATCTGTAAAGGAAACATACAGGTCATAAGCCACATTCAGTCCATCACGATGAAGATCTTTATGTTGCTCCTCTTCAATAAGGATGATCAGATCACCCGGCATACCGCCGCGTTCTCCCGCATTTCCCTTTCCACTGATATTTAATTGCATTCCTTCCTGGACGCCCGGCGGGATATCAATACTCAGCGATTCTTCTGCATACACACGACCCTCACCCTTGCAACTGGAACATTTGGCGGTAACCGTTGTGCCCTCACCATTACAGGTAGGGCAGGTTGTTACGGTTTGCATTTGTCCCAGGAATGTATTTTGCACCCGTCGTACCTGGCCACTGCCACCACAGGTGCCGCAGGTTTGGATGCTTCCCTTGTCTTTGGCACCACTGCCACCACAGGTAGCACAGGGGACATATTTTTTAACCTTGATATTCTTGGTTACGCCCTTTGCAATTTCTTCATACGTAAGTTTAAGCTTGATGCGAAGGTTACTGCCACGCACTCCCCGGCTACGCTGACCACCACGACTGCCGCCACGCTGACCTCCGCCAAAAAAACTTCCAAACAGGTCTTCGCCAAAGATGTCTCCAAACTGGCTGAAGATGTCTTCCATATTCATGCCACCGGGATGACCGCCAGCGCGACCATTCCCAACACCTGCATGGCCAAAACGGTCGTACTGCGCTTTCTTTTCCGCATCACTCAACACTTCGTAGGCTTCAGCCGCTTCCTTGAATTTTTCCTCCGCTGCTTTGTCGCCCGGATTGCGGTCCGGGTGAAACTGCATCGCTACTTTGCGGTAAGCTTTCTTTATCTCATCCGTGGAAGCAGATTTACCAACTCCCAATACCTCGTAAAAATCTCGTTTTGCCATAGCGGTGTTCACTTTTTATTTTCCAACTACCACTTTGGCGTGTCGGATGATCTTATCATTCAGGTAATAGCCTTTGGTAATTTCATCAACCACCTTTCCCTTCAGCTCTTCAGATGGCACAGCAACCTCGGTAATCGCCTCGTGCAGATCAGGATTAAACTCCGTATTGCGGGCATCCATTGGCTTTAAACCGCGATTATACAACGAGGTTCGCAACTTGTTGAATACCAACATTACACCCTCTTTTATGGCATCCGCATCATTGCTGGTTTCCATTTGCTTTTGTGCACGATCCATATCATCCAATACGCCCAGCAGGTCTACAATCACCTCTTTACCAGCGGTTTGTATTAATTCAATGCGTTCCTTCGCCGTCCGGCGCCGGATATTATCCAGCTCCGCTACCGCACGCAAATGCTTATCCTTCGCATCATCCAACTCCGCCTGCAGGCGATCCAGTTCTGAACCCTCCTGCAACGGATCATTCAGGTGCGTGGTTCCGCTTTGATTTTCATCCGTATTGATATTCAAATCCCCATTCTCCAGGGATTCATCTCTCATGTCTTTTTCTGCCATTTTGTACAAATTGTTTGCAAAGGTAAGGGAGTCAATAATTCTGCCAAGGGAAGTAAAAAGACAAAATGACGGGATTCTACTGAATTGAAAGCCAGTAAGTCGTGATCAATTTGCAGTCACGGCAGGAATGCCAGTATCTTTGCGCCCTTATGAGCACGATTTACCTGAAGCGAAAAATTGCCCCGCGTATCCAAAACGGCCACCCCTGGGTGTTTGCTAACGAAGTAGATAAGGTGGACGGAGAACTGACCGCAGGGGGCATTGTGGAGGTGCTTACGCACGACAGGAAGTTTATCGGCAAAGCCTATGTAAACCCCAAATCGCAGATCATCGCCCGTATCCTTACGCGTGACCGCAATACGATGATCAATGACCAGTTCTTTTTCGACCGCATTTCCTCCTGCTGGCAGTACCGGCAGAAACTGGGCTATACCGAAAACTGCCGCCTGGTTTTTGGCGAAGCCGACGGGCTTCCTCAATTGATCATCGACAAGTTCAATGATTATTTTGTGATCCAAACACTTGCGCTGGGCATCGATATCTGGAAACCGGCTATCGTGCAGGCGTTGCAGCAACTGTTTAATCCCAAAGGAATTTATGAGCGGAATGATGTCCCTGTTCGTGAACTGGAAGGCCTTACCCAGCAAAAGGGATTTTTATCAGCTCCTTTTGATACAAAGATCATCATACGGGAAAACGGTTTGCAATTTCATGTTGATCTGGAAAACGGTCAGAAAACCGGTTACTTCCTTGATCAGCAGGATAACCGGCGTGCTATTCAGCATATTGTAAAAGGTGCAGATGTATTGGGCGCATTTACTTATACCGGAACGTTTGAGATCCATGCTGCGCATTATGGCGCCAAATCCGTTCTGGGTCTTGATATTTCGGAGAATGCAGTACAGCAGGCCAACAGGAACGCCGCTCTTAATGGCCTCGAAACCACCTGCAAATTTGAAACCGCGAATGCATTCGATGTATTAAAACAATGGGGTAAAGAGGGTAGGCAATATGATGTTGTGATGCTGGATCCACCTGCATTTACAAAAAGCCGGGAAACTATTCAGAAAGCAATTACGGGCTACAAGGAGATCAATCTTCGGGGAATGAAGCTGGTGAAACCGGGCGGGTTCCTGGTTACTTCTTCCTGTACCAACCTGGTACAGCCTGAGCTATTTCTTCAAATTATTGATATGGCCGCACGCGATGCAAAACGTAAACTTCGCCAGGTAACCTTCCAGGCGCAGGCGCCTGATCATCCCATTATCTGGGGAATGGAGAATACGCAATACCTTAAATTCCTGATTGTACAGGTGCAATAGTAGCGATGGGTATCGTCTCAGTTTGAAACGTATGCACTAATCGTTAAAATCTATAAATAGTGGCTTAGGAACAAATCAACAATCAAAAAGTAGTTCCGCTGAATATTTTTGTTGTTGAAAAGACGGAAACTTTTGTAAAATTTATTAGCTCCTGCGTATTACTACTGCAATTCAGAACAGGTTATCCAAAAGACTGCTGGCGATAAAAGATATTGCTAACTTAGCATAAGATTACCCTCAAAAAAGCGGGAGTTGTAAATTAAAAGGGGGCTGAGTTACAAAAGACAAAACCCCGGTTACGTGCTTTCGCAGAGGCTTTACCGAGGTATA
Organism: Bacteroidota bacterium; assembly: GCA_048498035.1. Lineage (GTDB taxonomy): Bacteria > Bacteroidota > Bacteroidia > Chitinophagales > Chitinophagaceae > CADEDV01. The sequence continues at coordinate 227,434 of JBEHYT010000004.1, forward strand.
ACAGGATAAAAGTAGTACTATTTAATGGATTCCGACAAATACGAATTGTAATAAGCCCGTTGTCATCAGAATACGTAACCTAAATAGTTGAATTTCGGGATGGATCACTACCGAGAACTGCAATAAAAAAGGAAAATTACTTCGATACCTGGAACTTGCCCGATTCTACAATACGGCCTGAATAATCCCGGATGTGATAGATGTATACACCACGATTGTATTCATTCAGATCCAGTGTCGTTTTTTCAGTTACGGTCTGCGTTTCATACATCTTTCTACCCAGGAAATTGAATACCTGCAGGGAAAGACCTTTCTCGTAACTTTTCTGGAAATCGAAGGTGATATAAGTAGTCGCTGGATTAGGATAAAGCTTTACAGACTTATCCCCCCCTTCGCTGGGACGAGCCACCTGGGCATTGGAAACGGTGGCTATCGACAGAATAATGGATGCTATGAGTAGAATTCGCTTCAACGAAACAAATTTACTTTTATTTTTCCAATAATAGTTTCTTTTTATAAGATATGCAAACGATTTGCCGGAAAAATTACTATTGATTGAAAATCAAAGTATTATTTCTTAAATAAGCGCGGGTTTTAACGATATTTTAGTGCAATTCCACCAGCGTTTTGCGGATCTCGTCGAAGTTGGGCTGCTCACCGGCATTTTCCAGTACTTCCGCATATTTTATCACACCTTCGCGGTCAATCACAAAGGCAGCCCGTTTAGACACGCCCTTCATTCCCATGGCAAAGGTTTCATAAATGCTGTCGTACGCACGGGACGCTTCCTTATTAAAATCGCTTAAAAGCGTGAAATTAAGACCCTGTTCCTGCTTAAAACGTTCCAGGGTTTGCGGTGAATCCACAGATATCCCGAAAACATTCGCATCCATGTTGTTGTAATCCCCAATCGAATCCCGCACGCTACATAGTTCAGCCGTACAAACACTGGTAAAAGCAAGGGGAAAGAAAAGTAAAACGACATTCCTGCCGCGTTGCTCAGCAAGACTTACCTCTTTTTTTTCGCTGCTGAAAAGTTTAAAATCCGGTGCGGGTTGTCCAACCAGTAATGCCATAGCTGATAAATTTTATTGATGAACTTCAAACAATTTGCCACCACGATAGTTCAATGCAACGCTGGAAAATATCAAAATTTAGGGCAACGCGTGGAATTTTGTGCAGAACGGCTCATGCGGTTGGAAAAGCCAATGTAAGTTATTGAAAGTTCTACGCCGCCACGTCCGTAACTCGAAGGTTTCAGTTTAGAAATATTGATATCATAGCTCAGCGCAACGGAAAATGGTGAATAGTCGATCTTGATCACGGGAATCACCGCATCATTGGCCCGCATAAAAAAGCCTCCGTGTACTGTGTAATCCGGGTTGTCGGGATCAACGCCAATTTTCAAACCATACATCCCCCCGGCCACTGTTTCTTTAAAACCACCCTGTCGGGAATGATCCGCCATGATGGTAACATAGGAATAATCATTTACACCAAAGCGGACACCTCCGGAAAAAACCCATTTCGGATACAACTCGATAGCAGGATTGCGATAAAACGAATACGACGGTCGATTGAAGTGATGATAGGCTGCGCCGATATAAAAATTATTTTCCGGGTTATCGTTAAGGGTCGAATTAAAACTAAGTCCCACGCCGCCATCCAAATAGCTATAGGAGGTTTGTGCCATCGTTTCACCATCTCCACCACCGTCATACTGCGTATTGGTGGTTATTTTAGACCGGTCAAAATAGCGATGCACCCAACCACCCATAAATCCAAGCGACAGGTACTGGTTATGATCGGCGCTAACAGACTTATGATAGTTGATCACCGGCATTACATGGGTGGAGGTCCAACCGATAGTACCGGCGCGGTCAACCAGTAATTCCATCCCGGTAGTGATAAAATCATCGCCCTTGCCAATTGGCATCCGAAATTCCGCATTGAGAGAACCTGTACGATACGCATCAGTAACGCTGTTCCATTGATCCCGGTACACAGCCTGCACACGAATATCGCCCGTATAGATACCGGCCAGCGCGGGGTTGCGCAGCAACGGCGCTTCAAAGAATTGGGAGAAATGAATATCCTGGCCCATGGCAGTGTTGCCCGCCAGCAGCAGGAATATCCAGCACAAAAAATTTCGTATTGTTTTCATAATCACAGGATCAATGAAATGTTACCATTTAGTTTGATCACATCCCCGTTATCGCATTCTATTTCCGCCTGGTACACGTACACATCCGCCTGCGGCTTCCGCCCGTTTACCATACCATTCCATCCCGACAATGGATCATTTGGCGGGAAATTCTGCCGTTCAAAAACAACTTCTCCCCAGCGGTTAAATACCCGCAGGGTTCTAATATTGTATAATCCCTTGCCACGCGGATAAAACACATCGTTACTACCATCGCCATTCGGCGAAAACGTGTTCGGGATAAATATGTTTGCATTCTTGCAGATCACGATCACTTCCACAGAACCCTGGTTGCTGCAACCTTTATCATCTGTAAACGTAACGGTATAGGTAGTATTGAATTTGGGTCCAATATCCGGCGTGGCACAATCTGTACAACTCAGTCCTGCCGGCGGTCGCCAGGTCCATTGTATAGTATTGGGAGAATAGGTGGCCGGGATGGTAACCGGGAAGCCGGGTTGCACAGTCATTTGCCCCGGCATGGTCACGGTAGGCAGCGGATTTACCACAATCGGTTTGCCAACAGAATCGATACACCCGCTGGAATTGGTAGCTACAAGGTTGATATTGAAATTTCCTGCTACGGTGTAGATTTGTGCGGGCGGGTTCTGCACATTGGCGCTATGCCCATTGGGAAAATTCCAACGCCAGGTAACAGCAGATGTATCCTGGCGCAAAAAGATACCCCGGTCGATCATCAATTGATTTACACAAATTTCATTTGGTCCAACAATATCAACAAGCGGGCTCTGCACTACTTTTACCGCCTGCGGTATTCGAGCCGTGTCTTTACAGCCTAATTGCGTTTCTGTAGCCAGGTATACGTCATAAAATCCAGGGCCGATATACTGATGTTGCGGATTTTGCAAACTGCTGGTTCCTCCATCTCCAAAATCCCAATTAAAAGAAATAACGGGATCATTAAAACGGGTGGAGTCGGTGAAAGAAACATAGCCACTGTCACACAAAAGCCGTGGCGTAAGCCCGAATTTGGCATTGGCACCGGTAACGTACACGGTATCGGCACCCTCCAGCGGGATCAAACAGCCCGATGGATCCCGAAGGATAAGCTTCGGCAAAAAATTTCCAAACGTGATATAGGTATGATTGGCAGTGGGAGCAGTGCCTGCCAATGTATTTCCATCTCCAAAATCCCAGAAATAATCGCCGGGCTCATTGCTAACAACGTTAAAAGCTACATCCAGCGGTTTGCATCCTGCTATAGGCGTATAGGTGATCCGCGAGCCGCTTGTATCATATACCGTAATGGTGCGGTAGGTTGTATCCATACACCCGCCGGGGCTGGTTACCACCAGGCGAACGGTGAACACGCCGGGCGTCGCAAAAAAATGCGTGGGACTATCCAGGTTAGAACTACCCTCGCCGGTTCCAAAATCCCACGACGAACTGTTATAGAAAGTGGATGTATTGGTGAAGTCGATCTTGATGGGAAGACAGCCGCCAGCCGTATCACTCGGCACAAATGACGCGGTTGGCGTACTTACGTGAATATAACGCGGTTTAGTGATGGAGGCGGGGCACCCGTTTACATCCGTTACTTTCAACGTTACATCATAAAAACCGGTGGTGGTATAACTATGCGTGGGTGAATTGGCAACAGATGTATTTCCATCTCCAAAATCCCACTCACTGCTATACCCCGCAAGTGCAGTTGATGTATTGGAAAATGCCACTATCGCCCCGGGGCAGGAGAGCGTATCTGCTGAAACAAAATCAGCAACCGGCTGGCTGGTGGACACCAGGTTAACCAGCGTAATGCTATCCCGGCATCCAATGGCATCCGTTACAATCAGCTTTACATTGAATGTACCGGCAATATTGTATGTATGGCTGAATGGCCCCGCTGTGTAGGACTGTGAATTGCCATCCCCAAAATCAAAAAACCAGTTGGTGATCGGGTGTTGACCATCAGAAACAGAAAGATCCGTAAAAGTGGTAGTAAGTCCTGTGCAACCCATAGTATTTGTTGCACTGAACGCGGCCTGCGGTCCGTTGATACGGATATAGTTTGGCTTCGTGATAGTGTCTTTACAGCCGTTCAGATCGGTAATGATAAATGTCACTGAATAGGTGCCGGATACTGTATATGTATGAAGAATAGACGGGCTGTTTGTGTGAACGGGAGGTCCATCGCCAAAGTCCCATTCATAATCTGTGAGATTGGCAGCATTAATACCCATCGCTGCAAAATTAAATGTAGCCGCTTTGCAACCGGATGGATTGAGTACTGAAAAATCAGGAAATTCATGAATGGCCCTTACAATGCGCGTGGTTGTGTCTGAACAACCATTATTGGTTACCACCAGCCGCACGGTGTAAACACCCAGCGCTGCATAGGTATGAGTTGGATTTTGCGTGGTGTTCACGGGTGTGCCATCACCAAAATCCCACTCCCAGGTAAGCGGGCCAACAGACTGATCTGTAAAAGAGAAGAAATAACGGTTACTACAATCCGGTGTGGGCGTAAAGCGGGCGATGGGTGGTTTTATATAGAGGAAATTCGTTTTTGTAATAGTGTCTGGGCAGCCATTGTTTACAGCTATCAGCGTTACATCAACATAACCGGTGTCGTTATAAACATGGGTTGGATTTTGTAGTGGCGACGTGCTTCCGTCTCCAAAGTCCCAATGCCATTCATCTGTTGGCGGTGGTGTGAGATCTATAAAGCTAACGGGCTGCCGCGCACACACCGGGTTGGGAGCGCCGGTAAAATCCGCATGAGGTTTGGTGCCCACCCTTACGTTGTTGGGCAGTAATAAAGTATCATTACATCCCGTGCTGGTGGTAATAACCAGCCGGACGGTATAAGTTCCCTGGTTGGTATAGGTGTGAGTTGG